>JAEWHP010000032.1 GCA_023387735.1 Pseudomonadota bacterium
TTGATGCAGGTGTCGGTGCCGGGGATATAGAAGAAACCAGCACCATACAGGGAGCAGATCCTCACGTACTCGACCGCTTTGGCCTTGACGGGAAGATCGGCTGCCTGAGCTCCGCTCATGGCGACCAAACCCGCCGCCGAGCCGAGGATAAGGCTCTTAACCATCTTCATTTGTAACCTCCAAGTTGCTCTGTAGGGAAGGTTCCGGATCCGCCGGGTGTGCGACACCCTAAGGTTGGTTCCCTTAATCCCCTGAAACCCGCTCAGTCGCTTCGCGCCTTCGGACACTCCCGCATGAACGCGAGGGACTTAAGCGAACCACCTAAAACGGGACGACCTCGGGATGCCCCCCTCCGTCGCACCACAATAAGAAACGATCGGTTCCTAACAGGCAACAGAAGACAGCCCAATCCGACGCCTTGCGGCTTGTTTTGTAAGCGCTTGTTGCAAAATTACCACGTCACCAAAATGTGAGATAGACCGCTAAGCCTATGTTTTCATGATGCAAAAGATACCGTCATGTTTACAATCTCATGCTGTCCTGACGACGGGCTGTAGCGTCCTATTCAAGGCCTGCTCGTGCGAAGCGAGAGCGGTTGGAGAGAATCAGCGGCGTGGTGATCAAAATTTGGGCGGCTATGAACTCCGCCGGCCGGGTCCCGAACAACGACGTCGCTGCCTACACGTGTTGTATCTTTCGAGCCGATGCAAAGACGTCCTCGGACTACGTTGCAATTTTACTGCCTAACCAAGCAAGGAGAGTGCGTTTTCAGAAACTTCTGTCGAATTATACCGGGAGGATGTTCGGACGTTCCGAGACTACGGTCTGAGATGCTCGACATCGCCCCGCCCCCAAATGAAGCGGTCGGCGCAGCATTCGTTTTCGTCGGAGCTTCAGGGCGCTAAGCGAGGGCAGCCACGGTTCCGTAAGCCGCGTCGTCCGGGAAACCGCCGCCTTCCTTTTCAGGCTTATGCTGGCCTTCAACAACGCACTCCAAATTTTGTGGTGCTTAAGGAGTAAATGCGTGAGGAGCGGAGCGCCTACTTGACCCGACTGATCGTGTTCGGCGAGACATTATAGGACCGCCCCAATTCCCGCACCGACTGTCCCTCAGCCTTGCGCTTCCTGACCTCTTCCTGCTGATGGGGCGTCAGTTTGTGCTTGCGGCCCATGCGGACACCACGGCCCTTGGCCCGCGCCCTGCCCTCGGCTGTCCGGGCCTTGATTAGCTCCCGTTCAAATTCGGCAAGCCCGCCGAGGATTGTCAGCATCAGCCGACCAGCAGCGGTCGTGGTGTCGGCCCATTGCTCCCCGAGAGATTGGAATGATGCCTGACGGTCCCCTACGGCCTTTAGAAGCGTCAGAAGGTCGATTGTAGACCTTGCCAGCCTATCCAGCCGTGTGACCACCAGAACGTCTCCCGGCTTCAGGGAGGCGACTATCTTGGCCAGCACGGGCCGGTCTGTCTTCGCGCCGCTGGCAGTCTCCTGAAGCACTCGGTCGCATCCTGCTGCCTTAAGCTGCTCGACCTGACCGTCAGGGGATTGGCCGGTGGTACTGACCCTCGCATATCCAATTTTCATTCCCTATTATGACACGGACTTATGACACACGCAAGTCATTGATCGTGCTGGTTGTGGGATCTGATCGTTAATCGTTGAGTTTTGACACGCTTCGAGCGTCGTGCCGCTCAGGAACGTTGGCGGCACCCTCTGAACGGTGACTAGAACAACCGCTGTGCTGGAGCACACTTCCCAGTCATCCACGCCAGAAACTTGATTGTTCCTCCCGCACTCATAGCCTTGCGGTCGTTTGGCCTCATGACATTCATAGCCAAACTGCCAGATACCCTGTCGAGACTTCCCCACGTCGAGACAGTTGGCAATTCGCTTCCAAACTTCAGTTCGTTCTCGCCAACATGAGTCAAAGGAAACTCTGAGTAGATTGGAGGTTTGAAGGTTCGCTTTTCTAGGTCGAAGATTGCTGTCTCGCCATTGATTGGAATTTGTTTGCCATCGGCAGTTAGACTGCCGGTGCACAACAATGTCACCGGGGCAGCGTTTCCAGCCCCAATGAAACCGACGCATATCGCAAAGGCCATTGCTAGTCGCATTCCGCTCCCCTGACAGGGTTTGACAAAATCACCTTGGCGCGAACGAGCTACTAATGAGTAGCATTATACTGCCTTGTACTCATGACCTCGAACGGTGCGACGCCGCCAGAACATCATGAGGCCCAGCACGAGCCACCATACACCAACTGCCATCCACATGAATGGATGATACTTCGCTTCGACTTCTTCATTGAGATTGCTCCAGACGCCGAATCCATCAACGAGACTGAGGCGAAGCGGCCTATCTTCAACCATCGTGCAGTCGCTGCCGATACTTGCTTTCTTGGTGCGCGTACCAACGAGACGCTTATTAGAGCGATCAATCGTGTAAATGTACTCTACGCATTCATTATCAGTGCGGAACAGAATCGTCGTGTTGTCCCATTTCGTGATATCGTAGTTGTAGGTCTCGAGGTGCAACATTTTGCCGAAGGCAATTTCCGCCTGAGCATTCGTGCATGACTTTTCCTCTCGCACGCACTTGATCTTGGATGTTTGAATCGGAAATGCCTGACGGGAGTTTTCCATCGTCAAAGTACCACTGGCGTAAACGTATCCCCGATCCCATGCATCGGTGTATACGAAGACACCGGGGGGTAAGGAGATCGGACGTTGGGTGGCGATGAGGAAGGTGGCTCCGGCTAAAATTGCCAGCGTTCCAATCAAACCCATGACCACAAAGAGAATCGCCCAGCCTATCGACTTTAGTAGCCTCACTGCTTAATCCCCCAGAGTAGCGCCGGGCGTTGCCGCCCGGCACCATTCAAGATGCAGCAGGTCCCGGTAACCACCAAGCGACCGGTCCTGACTTGTAACCCGCTCTTAACAGGCGCAAGGCAGCATCGCGCGAGGGGTGATTCGGCTATGACGACAGTCTACACGATTGGATATGAAGGCACCGACATCGACAGGTTCATTGCGACGCTAAAGGCCGTTGATGTGAGCCTGTTGGCCGATGTGAGAGCACTCCCGTTGTCCCGCAAAAAGGGTTTCTCGAAGAACCGGCTGCGGGAACGTATCGAGCAGGAAGGGATGCGATACGTGCATCTCGGTGCACTGGGCGACCCGAAGATTGGCCGGGAAGCGGCTCGTGCTGGGCGCTACGATGATTTCAGGAAGATTTATCACAAGCACTTGTCTCAGGCAGAACCCCAGCAGGCTCTCAAAGAACTGGCGGCGCTTGCGCGTACCAACGCAGCCTGCTTGATGTGCTTTGAACGCGAGCCGGTTGAATGCCATCGACTCATAGTTGCATCTCAGCTACCCAAGGATATCAGCACGTTCCATCTCTTTGGTGATGAACCCGGTCGTTATGTCCGCCATGCTGCAAAAGTCCCGCGTAGTCGTGCTGGTCAAGGCTCTGCCGCAGCCCAGTAAAAGCTACGGAGAAACCGTCTGCTGTGCCGGGGTGACGGCCAGTGGCGAGTGGAAGCGGCTTTTCCCAGTCCGCTTCAGGCTCCTTCAGGCCAATAGCTTCAGCCGGTGGGACTGGCTGGACTTCAGCTACCGACTACCCACTCGCGACAAGCGAACCGAAAGCTGCCACGTCTATGAGGACAGCATCACGGTAGGACGCTCTCTCCCGACGCCCGAGCGAAGCCGCCTGCTAAGTCCGCTAATCACCGGCTCGGCGGAAGAGGCGATGAGCAAGGGCCTGTCCCTTACACTGATCCGCCCCCGTAACGTCAGGTTCATCGCAAAGAAGAAGTCGGCTAGCGAGATCGCGAGCGAGCGCGAAGCTTACAAGGCCGCTGCGAAGCAGAACTCGTTTTTTGACAAGGAACTCGCCGAACTCGAACCATCGCCCTATGAATTCAAGTTCCAGTTCGATGACGAGAACGGAGCACACAAGTACGAGAATGGTGACTGGGAAACTCACGCCATGTTCTATCGCTGGCGTAAGCTTTACGATGAAGCAGAAACACTTCGGCGCATGGCGAAGACATTCAACGAGGAATATCCCGCGAAGGGCATGGCATTTGCGCTCGGCAACATGGCTAAGCGGCCCCAAACATGGCAACTGCTTGGCATCCTTCGCCTAGACGAACAGCGACAGGATGACTTGTTCGGCTATACAACGAAGAAATGAAGACCCTCGGTGCAGGTGGACGTTAGAAAATACCACAAGCCGCTTCTTCATTATAGTTGAGCCGTTCGATGATTCGGCGGGGGCTGGAATTGGAAAATCGAGGCGGATTGGGCCGTCTTTTTCGTGATGCCCGGAAGGCTGCTCGACTCACTCAAGCAGAACTGGCGAAGCAAGCAGGAATTGGGACATCTGCGGTTTACGCGGTGGAACGCGACCGGGGGCGGGTTTCTTCCCTAAACGCGATTCTCGACACCTTGGGGCTCGAATTGCGAGGGCGACAATTGGTGGCCGGGCCTATCGGCCCCGCACTGGTTCATGCTCGCAAGCGCCGGAAAATCAGTCGCCGGAAGCTGGCGAAAGCGCTTGGTGCCAGCAGAAACACGCTGGCGGTCATCGAGGCTGGTGGCGGCCATGTTGACACGTTGGCAGCCTATGCCGGGGCGGTCGGCGCGGCTCTCTATCTGGCCCGGCCTGAGGACCCCCGCCCGTTCCTGACCCACGCGGGGACAAGTACGGGAAATAACCTCTGGGAGACGCCCGTATGGCTGGCCAGAGCCCTTTCAGAGGCCGTGGGTGGCTTCGACCTAGACCCTTGCGCCGCCACCACCAACAACCGGCGACGCGCCCGCATAAAAGCTAAGATACTGCTGACCGAAGCTGATGACGGGCTATCAGTTCGGTGGGGACGACGGCAGAAGGTGTTTGTAAACCCGCCTTACGGGAAAGGCATCGGCAACTGGATTCGGAAGTGCTCTGATGAGGGGCGTCGCGGATGCGTTGTGGTGGCCCTGATCCCGGCGCGTACGAGCGCCAGTTATTGGCATCGCTATGTCGCCGATAAGACCGACATTTTCATGCTTCGAGGGCGGCTTAAATTCGGTAAGGGGGACCATTCTGCGCCGTTCCCTTCCTGCGTGGTTATCTGGGGTGCCGACAAGGGATTGCTTGCTCGGCTCTCGTCGGCGCTGCCCGACGCTTGGCTTATTGAGCGAAAAAGGGAAGATTCGACTCATCGGCCTCCATCCTCATCCTTTCCATCGCTATCAGCATAAGTGGCGGTTTTGGCCCTGCTCTCGACCGATTTCAGGTCAGAATCTCGAAACTTCGGCCCAAATCTCAAACGAGACGTTTTACAGCCACAAGGACACGTCATCGCAGCACCCACCCCTCACGACGCGTGGGCGCTTGCGGGACAAAGCGGACATCAACGAGCCGACGACCATGGCTGAAGCGGTCGAAAATGACCCGGGCACGGGTTACCTCAGCCCTAGCGGGTAACCACTTCCGTGTGGTTTTATGATCGGAGGCGAGACTTTCGTTTTTTTGGGGCTTTCAGTTGAGTGGCACCCGAGTCGAGCGGCGACTAGCGGCTGTGCTGGCGGCGGATGTCGCCGGGTACAGCCGCCTTATGGGCGCTGACGAAGTCGGCACACTTACCGCATTGAAGGCTCACCGCCGCGAGGTCGTTGATCCGGCAATTGCAGCTCATAAGGGGCGCATCGTCAAGACGACTGGCGACGGCATGTTGGTCGAATTCGCCAGCGCCGTCGATGCCGTGACCTGCGCCATACTGATTCAAGAAAAGATGGCGGAGCGGAACAGTGCAGGTTCCGAGCCCCATGTTGTTTTCCGCGTTGGCATCAATGTTGGAGATATCATCATAGATGAGGACGACATCTTTGGTGACGGCGTGAATGTTGCCGCAAGGCTTGAGGGGATAGCTGAAGCGGGTGGTATCTGCATTTCGTCATCCGCGTACGAACAAGTGCGCGGGAGAATTCCGGTCGATTTCTCGGACCTCGGTGAGCAAACCCTCAAGAACATACTCCGTCCGATACGGGCTTATGCCGTCAGTAGGAATGGACTTGATCCGGGGGCTTCGCGCGGAAGCGCAGTTCAAAGGTTGGCTGCAGCGCCACGTTTGTCCATCGTGGTGCTACCCTTCATGAACATAGGCGGTGATCCTGAACAGGACTATTTTGTAGATGGTGTGACGGAGAGCCTCACCACGGACTTGTCGCGCATCAGCGGAGCATTCGTGATAGCTCGCAACACCGCATTCTCATACAAGGGAAAATCACCGGACATACGGCAGGTTGGGCGTGAGTTGAACGTCCGATATGTGTTGGAAGGTTCGGTGCAGCGTGGCGGCAGCCGCATCAGGCTAAATGTTCAACTCATCGACGCCGAAAACGGAAGCCACATCTGGGCTGACAGATTTGCAAGGCCCATTGCCGACTTGTTTGAGATGCAAGACGAAATCGTCTCGCTGCTTGCTAATACTCTTCAGGCTGAACTCATTGCTGCCGAAGCGCGGCGCGCAGTGGGTTCCGCCCATCCTGATGCCATGGATTTGTATTTTCAGGGGTGGGCTTTCTTGAACAAGGGGATCAACCCGGAACACAATGCGCAAGCTCGCAATCTCTTTGCGCGCGCCATTTTGGTTGATCCCTGCTGTGTCGAAGCGTTGGTGGGTAGCTCAATCGCTGACCGGCAATGTGCCGTCAACTCTTTCTCAGGTGATAGGGCCGTGCTCATGGAGGCAGCGGAGACCGCCGCAACCAAGGCGCTATCGCTTGCACCGAACCATGCTAGGGCTCACGGTGCTTTAGGGGGTGCGTACGTCTTTTCTGATCGCGTAGAGCTAGGCATTGCTGAATGCGAGCGGGCCGTTGCGCTTGATCGAAATCATGCCGTGGCACACGCAATCATCGGCTTGGGCAAGTATTTCATCGGACGAGGCGCAGAAACGGAGGTCCATATCCGCGAAGCGCTCCGCGTCTCTCCCCGCGATACCGACGCCTACGCATGGATTTGCTTTGCGGGCATCTCGAAACTGTGGGTAGGTGCAGATGCGGACGCGGTGGCATGGTTGCGACGCTCCATTGAGGTCAATCGAAATTATCCTTTAGCGCATTTTTATCTCGCCGCAGCATTGGCCCACCTCGGTGACATGGCCGAAGCGCGCGTGGCGGTTCGAGCGGGGCTTCAGCTACATCCGGGGTTCACAATCAGGCGATATCGCGAAAGTGCTTCTTGCAACCATCCTGCTTTTCTGGCGGGGCGTGAGCGGACAAATGAGGGGCTGCGGATAGCTGGCGTGCCCGAAGGATAATAATGCGCCTGTCACTGGCGTTATGAGATGCCGGATCGTCAGAGGGTATCAATCAGGCGGCCATCCTGTGTAACTGCGCGGACACGTCGGTCCGGATACCGACGCTTCACAGCGGCCAGTTCGAAGTTGACTCTTTGGGGATCGTTCGCAACGAATGACACCGAAACCCAATTACCAGAATCAAGAAACTGTATCGATACGTTCTCTATCAATATGCGGGACTCCTCTGGTTGTGGTCTATTCTGTCGTCGTCTTCAGTTGATGTAGGAAATGGCCACTCGTATCGGCCCCACCGGGCTCAATCTCTATCATCTCCCCGCTAGTCGTGTGACGAAATGCCCGCAGAACTTCCGGGCGGGTAACCCACCCATGAGGCCGCAGGTCGTTGGCAAGAGCCACTATGAAATCGCGAGTGGCACCTTCGTCGTGAAGGTAGGTCCGCCTCCCGAATTCCTGCCGAGCACTTCGACCAATTTGTAGCCGCGTGAATCAAGCAGTGTATCGAGAAGACTCATTGCCCCTCGCGCGGGACGGTTTTCATTTCTCGTTTGACTTGTTGTCGGGCGCGAGCCCATCGGGCCATCTGGGTCAGCCAACCATCACCGGTATTCGACACCCACTGGTCGGCGAATTCCGACCTGCGTCGCTGCCATTCCGCCTCGAATTCGGCCTGTTCCGTAGCCGCTAAGATCCGCCGTCCTTCTGCTTGAACATTCAGCAGGGACAATCCGGCTTCGGCTCTAAGGCGATTTCGCTGATCGATGTCCATAAGGCAGAATAGCACAAATAAGCCATGTAGTCACTGTCCGTGAAACTAGGTCAACTGACTGGTCGCTACGATGTGGGGAGCGTGAAGGCGAACTTCAGCGCCGCGCGGGAACCCTCCAAGGTATCGTTTCGAACACATTCAGCATTGTACCTCCGTAACCGATTTAATGTTTGTGTTCGGAACGAGCCTCTCCACAGGCCGTTTCTCCCGGGTCCCCCAACCTATGGAGATCGCAATGGACCGCGAGCACGTTAAAGGATTTGCTGAAAAGGCAAAGGGTACGATCAAGGAAGGCGCTGGCAAGATGACCGGGGACAAGGAAATGGAAGCCGAAGGCAAGATCGACAAGGCCAAAGGCAGCGCGCACAACGCAGTCGGGGATGTGAAGGACGCGGCGCGTGAATTGCCTAAATCGCCCTGATTGCCCCGGACGATTCACTTGGATAAGCCGCCCAAGGGCGGCTTTTTTCTTGCACTAGCTGTCCTTCAAAACGTCCTTCAGCTCGCCTGCGGGCCACGGTTGTCCAACTGGCAAAACACGAACCCGGCTGCGGTCCGCCACGCAAACGAGTGCATGAGAGCATAGGTCACCCTCGATGCGGGTTACGATTAGGTCCGTGTCAGGCAACCACCCGAGCGTCACGTCAAGATCGCCGGGAAAGATTTGCCAACGCGATCCATCGTCAAGTTCAACGAGGTGGCTCTCCGAGTGGGTTCGAATCTTCATGAGATGGAAACGCCTTATGCATCGCCGATGTTCCCGGAACTTCGCGAGCGTCGAGTTTATCCGCATTGAGACGAACGTCACCGGCGCGAGCGGTTGCCGCAGTTCCTTGTCCCGGTTAATCTTCCATGAGATTAAGGCGCGGAAAGGGTAAGCTCATGACCCCAGCAGATGCACTGAAGAACATCGAGCTACTTCTGACGGGAACCGCGACGAAGTTGAAAACTGACCGGCATCGCGAACTGGTGTTGCGCGGCGTCATCGTGATCGCTCAGAAAGGGTTAGGCATTGCGCCTGATGGCGTCGTCGGATTCACACCAAACGTATTGCCGTTCCCTCATCCCAAGCCAACCAAGCCCCAATGATCCGAAACGGTCTCTATTCGCTCAACGCGCAGGCCCGTGATGGCGCGGCTGACGAAGTCCGTGGAGTGCTCATATTTCGGGACGGCAAAATTTTCGGCGGGGATTCGTTTGTCTACTATACGGGCTCATACGAGTGCACTTCCGATAGAAACTGGCAGGGCAAAATTACAAGCCAAGAGCACACCCCGACGACACGACCGATGGAACAACGTGTTCAGCAAATCGGCTTCATCGGGACCTACAGCGATCATGGTGCCAAGGTGGATGCCATGGCATTGGTTGGTGAACATAGCGTTCGATACGGTGCAACGTTGCGCTTGCTCTACGGCAGTGAACCGGGCGACGAAACATCGGCACTTCAATAGAACTCGATTGTTGGAATCACTGGCCTGCCCCTCTCCTCCCGAGCCAACATTTCTTCCACTGCGGTCCTGATGAAGCCTGTTCTAGTCCTGTATTTGACACCGAGAAATCTGTCTATCCTTCGTGCCAGTCCCTCATCGGCTCGGAACGTTATTACAGAATTGTATCTCATACGGCGTCCCCGTTGAGTACGTAGTACGCATCTTCGAAGCCAACATCGAAGGTCGCATCGAACTCTCGACCAAGCGCAAGCAAAATCCGGCTAATCCCGTGACCGTTATCGAGCGGTATCAACTTTTCGACGTTACCGGAGCCATCGAATCGGACTAGCATCTTACTGTCGTCGCAGGTGATTGCGGCCCCCTGCGGGGTGGTGTTAACGATCACGTCGTACTGAGCCATCCCTCCCTCGGTCAGCCGTTCTTTGGTGATGTCGTTGTCCGGAATCAAATTATAGAACATCCATTTCCTCCTGTTTCGGGTGAACTGTTTCACCTCCGATCTATTTAGATTTTTGTATGCCGTAACTGAGTGGGCCGACTGTTGGTGAACGACCATGTCTGCCCTCGGATTGCTGGTGTTTGCTTCGATTCATCGGCGTACCAAGGTGTGACCGCCCCTGTGTCCCCCCCGGGAAGGGTGGTCCCTAATAGATTACTATTAGCGAATGGTCTTCGTTGGGGGGGTACAGTTGAAACTGACCAAGTAACGTCGGCGTATGGGTTGGGAGTTTTACTGAGTCCGGTCGCAATCCCACCCTAGTACGCCGGAATCACCAAGGCTTGATGCCCCTTCGATACAACAGAATCCGAGGATGGTTTTGATGAAGCTTAGAGACCACCTGTTTCCACAGCCGGTCTGAACACACCACCACCGTCTTAGTGTTGGGCTGCTGGCGGAAACCTGTGTTTCGGCCCGCAGCTTGATCAATCAATCCCTGATAATGCTGGTCGATTATGGTTGGCAAATCCAGCCACTGCGCGATGACATTCAGCTTGGCATATACTGCCGGTGCCAGACTGGTCAGGATGATGAAAACATCATTGGTGGTGAGGTCGTTCCGCCCCTTCATCTTTTGGAATGACATGGTGCGCGGACATTTTCTAGCGCCATCAGCCACAACAACCGCCTTATCATTGGCATCGAGGATTTCGTGGGCCAGCGCCGATATCTTGGGTCGCCCATCGGCACGGTCTGCACCTGCTCTGGGATCGATAAAGACCGCAACCTTCAGCGGATAAATATCTGGCATATCGTCCAGCCGAATAACCAAGGCGGTCTTACGCACCTTCTTGTAGACGCGCTCCAGCACCGAAGTTACCAGCGGTTCGGTCGTCAGGAAGGTCCACCTACTATCCGAATCTCTCAGCCACGCCTTTGGTCCGAGGTGATACACGGAACCATTCGTATCTCGATATATCCCCTTCTTGCCACCATCAGCATCCACCTTGTTGTCATGACCGAATGGCATGAAATCAAAATCAACGGCCCGCTTCACCAAGCCATCGAGATCAATGCGCATCAGTTCATCATACGATTCGAAAGAAAGGTCAGGGTCGAAAACGCTACTCCTGACGGCTTTCAAATATGAATCATACTGTTTTTTCGTCGATGAATGCCTCCAGTCGATGTTCTGTTGCTCATCGCTGATGTACTGATAGACAGGTTCACTCAGAACACTGACGATATCATCGAGTTCGAATTCATCGACCACCACGTTGGCGAACACGAATTCCTCCCGGAGTTCTTGCTCATTCTGGTCCTCAAGTGGCCGGAACCTCGGATGATGCCAAATGCGCGTAATCTGGCTGTGATGCCATGTGAAGGCGGTCGCATGGGTGGTGAAAATCATTGTCTCCATTGAGTCGAAGACCACACCATTAGACCAGAGTGACTTACGGATATGTTCAAGCCGGTCGTATACCTTGGGCTGAAGCTCCTTGATTTCTCTTAGGATGCCAATGGTGGATCGATCCGTGAATTCATGCCTGCGAATTGCTATGACCCCCTCGGCGTCACACTCCTCCCGGTAGTGCGTCCATAAGGACTGTATGACAACCGTCTTCATGCCGGTCTTCTCGGCGCATTCTTGTGCTTTGGCCTTGGCTTGATCGAGACTTCGGCATGCGAACACACTGAAACGTATCGCACGGTCCTCCATCGTGAGACAAAAAGCCCTTCTGGCCAAAATGGACATCAAGGTCGTTGTCTTGCCGATGCCCTCGGTAGACATGATGATCCAATCGCTGTCGGATGGAAAAAGACAATTGTCGCATTGCCGGAATGCGTCGTGCAGTTTCGCCCTGTACTCTGGCAGGACGGTAGACTGCGGTAGCCCTCTCATCGGCAGCGCCCAGTCACGTTCGATTCTCATCGCATGCCGCCTAATGAAGGGTATCCCCTTGTATTGTGCGGAGTGAATCCTGAGCCTCTCTATCAGCCTTAGATTGGGTGGGATGGCAGTGCTTGCTTCTTGTACCGCTGAGCCAACGGCTGGAAGGGCTGGATCATCCACCTTCGACACCGGCGCGTGACCGCACAATATCGCGAGATAGTCCCCGAACTCATTCGCTGTCATACCATCAGGCAGGAAGAAGTCTCCTCCGGGAACATTACTGCCAACCAGAGCCAACTTTTTGAAATTGCCACCAACGTATGTCCCCGGCTTTGCATCCTGATCATGATTCAAAAAACGGAGTTTCCACCCACCATTCGACTGTTCGATGGAATGCAGCTTTGGATACTCGACTCCCCAGAAATCCTCACACAACTTACCGCCTTCAGTGACCATATCGTCGCGATGAATCGCCCCAATTTTTCGTGCGTGGTCGCTGGATTTGGACGGCAGCGGAGATGTTGGTGACAAGTGCTCATCAACGATCCATTCGGTACTGTTGGGTGCAGCCCGCGTGAGGATTTTCTCCTGTATCACGATCTGGGGAACGTCCGTACCGGCTGCCCATCCCATAATCGGGGATGGTTTTTCCAACTTGCGCAGACCAACCGGTGTCCGCCTCCACTGGGAATACTTGCGCAACTGCTCATCGGAGCGATGTGACGGTGCGAGGATCTGCTGAATGAGATCGTCTATGAAATCCCAATACACCAAATACGCCTTGCTCATAATGGAGGCATGGGCATTGTGGCGCTGCATTCTGTCTGCGTATGAGTCTTGATAAGGCGCTTCGACGAGGTGTTTGGTGTCGAAGAGGAAGTGCAAGTGGAGAGAGCGCCGCCCGGTAAATACGATGCTATAGCCGCGATAGTCCTTGTAACGGCACAGTTCGCGATGAAGGGCCTCGAATGGACCGCCATCTCGCGACCAGTTCAGTGTCTCCTCAAACCCCTCGGCTGACTCCCCATCGAACTCATGCGTGACGATCAAGAAACCGGCGTTGGTGGCTCGGAGCGCAGGCCGAATACCACCCGTAGGCAGCATCAGAGGATTCAGGAAGTGGGTGAACTTCGAACCCTCTGATGGGCAAATTCTGTCCGGAATTTCGGCGAAGTTGTCGGGGAAGTAGTTTAGAATCTTCGGGTGGTCGGAGAGCGCCATATAAATGCCGCGCGCAGGATCGTGAGCGTTGGCGGTGATCAGCGCAATCAAGGCCGACCGATTTTTGGGATGCTGACGATGCGCCTTCGTGATCTCCCGCAGGCGGGTCTTCGCTTGGGGTGACAACCCGGCATCGGGAAGACCAGAGAAGATATCGAATGGGGAATCCGTCATACGGGTGCACGACATGAATTTGCCGCCCATCGCGCCCCACGGGACCGCGCATTCTGCAGATATCGCAGGTGAACGAACCTCAAGAAAAAGCTCCTCAATGAAGGCATGGCTGGTCAATCGGCCCGAATCGTCCGGGTCGCTGCCGTCAGCAACGGGTGCTGGATGTCAGTGTAGATGGTGTTTGCGGCCCGGTCGTTCAATGGTGATTCGCATGTTCTATCAATGCCTTAAGTTCATCCTTGCGGTTCACCCGACCCCGAGGGCAGGTGCTGCAAGCGCGTCCGATTGGTCGATTCTTGAAGCTGTTCTAAAGCAGGCCTATATTCCCGGGACTGCACAGGTGCCTGCTTAGTATGACTGCGTCCGCCAGCATCTCCGCCCCCACCACGAGGGGCTGCTGAGGCCCAAAAAGCCCACCGCAGCGGATGAAGAAAAAAGCGATCAAGATTTTCAGCCACCGGCTGGAGCAGCCCTCGCGGTCCCAACATACCGGCCCATTCGACCATTCCGCCGACCCGCACGAATACCGCATGGTGCTTGGCCGCGCCGGATGGCGGCAGACCTAGCTGCGGGGTACTGTGGAGAGACCACTGTAGAAGCATTCCTTAAGCGCGTTAAATCCGGCGAATATCCACCACCCCGCGTGAAAGAAGGGCGGCGCTTACTTTGGCTAAGGGACGATCTCGATTCGGCAATTCTGCCTCTGGAGCGGAATTCGGTGCGCGACATCGCAGAGGATTTGTGATGCTGCGATTACCACGGCATGTCATCCGAAAGAAATTGGCCTCGGGGCAGATCGGGTACTACTACAACGTCCCCACAACCTATCGAAGACTGCAGTGTCCAGTTCCCAACGAGCCGCTAGGGACAGACTTCAGCATCGCATGCCGACGCGCATCGGCTCTCAACGGGCTGTTTGACGAATGGGACCAGTCCCGTAGGGGAATGACAGTAGCTGTGCCCCTGTCGCCGAAGGTTGGTTCGGTGGATTGGTTATTTCGGGAGTACAAACGGACAAAGGCATTCACCGAGAAGGTCGCCCCCCGTTCCCGAAGAGATTACGAATGGGCAATGCAAGAAATGGCGAAAATCATTACCAAAGTTGGTGATCGGGTCGGTGACCGTCCCATTAAAGCAATCACTCCAAGGGGCGCAGATAAACTCTATGACCATTTGATAAATGGTCCCAAGGGTCCGCGCCTTCGAACTGCCGAGAAGGTCGTCACTCTCTGCAGGAAAGCATGGCGTGTCGTTCATCGACTTTACCCAAATGAGTTCGATATAGCCGTACCCAATCCATGGCTCGGCGTGACTTTGAAAACTCGCGTAAAGCAAGTCAAGCCAGCGGTCACACGACAGCAGGTCTACGAATTTGCCTATGGCTGCATTGATCGTGGTGAACCTGAATGCGCAGCCGCTGCGGTAATCTGTTTCGAGTGGCTACAAAGACCCGAAAATGTGATCGCAGGTCATATAAAATGGTCTGGTTACCGGACTGGACCGAAACCAACGATCCGGATCGAACATCACAAGACCGGCGTCAACATCGATCATCCACTGGAAGACATTCTAGGGGATGGTTCAGTGATCCGCTTTTACGAGGAAGCAGAGAAAATCATCTCGCACCTCGGCCGAGGCGGCAGCCCCATGATCTTACGCAAGCTGGAAGACGGGAAATACAAACCGTATTCATTCTCTGGGATGCAAAAAGTAGTTCAGCGAATGCGCAAGGAGATCGGCCTGCCCAGCTATTTCACCTTGGACGCATGCCGTCACGGAGGAATGACCGAATTGGAAGAAGCCGAACTTACTGACGGACAGGGTCGGGCACTGTCGGCGCACAAAACCAAACAGAGCTACGCGGGCTATGCAAAGAAAACTGAACCCCGGATCCTTGCAGCAACTCGTAAGCGCCACGCACATCGGGTAGCGAACCAAACAGCAACATCGATTCAGAATGAGGCTAGTGACGTCATTCAGAATGAAAATGGCGAACTTTCAAGAAGGCATTGATTCCAAAATAAAATTCTGGCTGGGGCGGGAGGGATCGAACCTCCGAATGGCGGAATCAAAATCCGCTGCCTTACCGCTTGGCTACGCCCCAACAGGCCGGAACGCGGGTAACGATCAATCGACCCGACCGCCTCCGGCAACGCCCGGTCTATAGAGGGAGTTGCGTCATTTCAACAGGCTGGACCGGCCAATTCAGCCCAAAATCAGGCCCGGTTGCACTACTCTCTATATAGGCGGTTTCCTCCTTATGCCTCCGGGGCCGTTTTCGACCCCTGGGGCGGTCCGATCCCCCTCCATGGGAGAGTTGAGACGCCCCCGGTTTCGTGGGAAGACGGCAACCGTCAATTTCCGAAAAGGCGAGATTCCGTCATGACCTATCGCGCGCCGATCTCTGACATCCTGCTCGCGCTCAACCACGGCGCGGGCCTTCAGGCCGCCGTGAAAGCCGGCCAATACGGCGATTTCGACGCCGACATCACTGCCGCCGTGCTGGAGGAAGCCGGAAAATTCGCTGGCGACGTACTCGCGCCACTCAATCGCGTCGGCGACGAACACGGCATCAAGCTCGAAGACAATAAGGTGACCACCGCGCCGGGATGGCCGGACGCCTATCAGCGCTGGACGGCGGCGGGGTGGAATGCGGTGTCGGGACCGGAGGCGTTCGGCGGCCAGGGTCTGCCGCTCGCCATCAATGCCGCCTGCACCGAAATCTGGAGCGCGTCCAATATCGCGTTCGGCCTCTGCCCGCTGCTGACGCTGTCGGCGATCGAGGCGCTCGATGCCCATGGCAGCGACGAATTGAAGAAGATTTACCTGGAGAAGCTGGTGTCGGGCGAATGGACCGGCACCATGCAGCTCACCGAGCCGCAGGCGGGCTCCGACGTCGGCGCCCTGCGCACCCGCGCCGAGCGTGCCGCCGACGGCAGCTACCGCATCAAGGGCACCAAGATCTTCATCACCTATGGCGACCACGACATGACCGATAACATCGTGCATTTCGTGCTGGCGCGCCTGCCCGATGCGCCCGCCGGCACCAAGGGGATTTCGCTGTTCCTGATTCCGAAATTCCTGGTCAATGCCGACGGCTCGCTCGGCGCACGCAACGACATCTATCCGAGCGGCGTCGAGCACAAGCTCGGCATGCACGCCTCCCCGACCTGCACCATGACCATGGGCGACAAGGGCGGCGCCATCGGTTACCTGATCGGCGAGGAAAATCGCGGCATGCTCTGCATGTTCACGATGATGAACCAGGCCCGCCTCGCCGTCGGCCTTGAAGGCGTCGGCATCGCCGACCGCGCCTATCAGCAGGCCGTCGCCTTCGCGCAGGAACGCCGCCAAGGCCGCGCCGTCGGCAAAAAGGGCGACGGGATGGACACCATCATCGTGCATCCCGACGTCAAGCGCATGCTGCTGCAGATGCGCAGCATGACGGCTGCGGCGCGCTCGATCTGCTATGCGACGGCGGTCGCGCTCGATGTGTCCGTGCGCGCCACGGACGCCAAGGTCCGCGCCGATGCCGCCGCGCGCGGCGCGCTGCTGACGCCGATCGCAAAGGCGTTCTCCACCGACATCGGCAACGAGGTGACGTATCTCGGCGTGCAGGTCCACGGCGGCATGGGCTTTATCGAGGAGACCGGCGCGGCGCAGCACTATCGCGACGCGCGCATCACGTCGATCTACGAGGGCACCAACGGCATCCAGTCGATCGACCTCGTGACGCGCAAGCTCGCGGCGAACGGCGGCGCGTCGGTCTGGGCCCTGCTCGACGAGTTGAACGGCATCGTCAAGCAGGTCGAGGCCTCGAACGATCCTGCGTTCGGCACCACGGGTGCAAAACTGCGCGACGCGCTCGGCTCGCTCGAACGTGCCAGCAAGTGGCTGCTGGAGCGCGTGACATCCGCGCCGAACGACGCGCTTGCGGGAGCCACGCCCTATCTGCGCCTGTTCGGCTCGACGCTCGGCGGCTGCATGCTGGCCGGCGAAGCGCTCGCCGCCAAGGGCAATGGCGATGCCGGCGGCGATCCGCAGCGTTACGTCACGGTGGCCCGGTTCTTCGCGGAGAACATCACCGTGCAGGCCGCCTCGCTGGAGAAGACGGTGACTGACAGCGCCGACGCCGTGAACGGCGCGGACGCGGTGCTGCTCGGCTAAAACGGCGGTTGCGCTTTCCGCGAACAGGTTTTTGAATTGAAAGCGCAACAGCGCAGGAGCCACCGTCCCGATGTTTGATTTCGATCGCGTAATAGACCGCCGCGGCACGCACGCGTCGAAGTGGGACATGATGGCCAAGCTCTCAGGGATTACCGCAGCCGACGGGATCCCGATGTGGGTCGCCGACATGGATTTCGCGGCGCCTCCGGGCGTGACCGCAGCGCTGACCGAAGTCGTGAACCGCGCCGTTCATGGCTACTACGCCGACACCGGCAGCTGGGCGATCGCGCTTACCGAATGGATGGCGCGCCGGCACAATCTCTCGATCGACCCGGCCTGGGTGAGTCCTACGCCCGGCGTCGTCTCTGGATTGGGCCTCATCCTGCAGGCCGTCACCGATCCCGGCGACGAGGTCGTGGTCTTTCCGCCGGCCTATCATGCGTTCCGAAAGATCATTCTCGCCAATGAGCGGCGCATCCTCGATGCGCAACTGACGCTGCGTCAGGGCCGCTACGCGATGGACCTCGATGCGCTCGCCGCGAAACTCACGCCGCGCACCAGGATCGTGTTTTTCTGCAGCCCGCATAATCCGGGCGGCACGGTGTGGTCGGTCGAGGAAATCCGCGCGCTCGCCAACTTCTGCGCCGAACGCAATTTGATTCTGGTATCCGACGAAATCCACTGCGACCTGCTGCTGGGTGGTGTGAAGCATACGCCGACGATCACCGCCGCGCCCGAAATCGCGGACCGGCTGATCACCTGCGTTGCCGCGACCAAAACCTTCAATCTCGCCGGCGCCCATTACGGCGCGTGCTTCACGTCGAACCCGTTGTTGAAAGCGAAGCTCGACGCCCGGATCGCGGCGAGCGGGCTCGCCTCCTACAACGCCTTCGGCATGATCGCGACTGAAGCGGCGTGGCGAACCGGCGAAAGCTGGCTCGACGCCCTGCTGCCCTATCTCGCCGGCAGCCGCGACATGCTCGACAGCCGGATCGAACGCGCCGCCCCCGGGGCGCGCTCGATGCGGCTCGATGCCACCTATCTGGCGTGGGTCGACTTCTCCGGCACCGGATTGCCGGCCGCGGACGTCGCCGCAAGGGTGAAGGAGCGCGCGCGCATTTTCGCCAGCCCCGGCGAGCAATTCGGCCCCGGCGGCGAAACCTGGCTGCGCTTCAATTTTGCCACGCCGAGGCCGATCCTCGAGCAGGCGCTCGATCGGCTCGATGAGGCGTTCAGCGACCTTCGAAGGTAGGGCTACAGACATAGTTTGGCCGGCGTAACGGTCATCATGTCGTCCCACGCGTGACGGTCATCCCCCGCGCTGCGGGATATCCACGACGCCTCAGCCGATCGATTGCTCAATGAAATCTCTTCCTGTCCAAACAGAGGGCAGTTGCCGTTCGATCGTCCCTTGAGCAGCGACAACGGGACGCGGTCCCCAAAGGCCGCAACGGATCTGGTTTGACGGCCGCCCATGGAAACCCTACCGTTTACGGCCGACTGTCGACGAGTATCGATGGCAGGCAAGCGGCTGGCGGACGGCGTGACGATGTGCGGTAGAAGATAATCGATGAACAACCCCGAACCGATACTGTCCGGCGAACCCTGGCCCCAGCGTATCTCAAGGATTCTCGCCTGGCTCGCCGGTGCCTGTATCCTGTTTGGCTGCGGCGCACTGATTTCAGTCGACGTCATCACGCGCTTCGTATTCAGGCGCGGCATGATCGAAAGCTTCGAAATTTCGGGCTACATGCTGGCAGCCTGCATTGGGCTCGGCCTCGCCTTCACTGTCACCTCGAAGTCCAATATCCGGGTCGACATCCTGCTCGATGCCTTTCCCTACCGGCTCCGCGCCGCCTGCGATTTGCTTGCCGCCGTTGCCCTCGCCGTCGTCGCCGTGGCGCTGGTCTGGTTTACCTGGAAAACCCTGGCGCAATCCTGGACCATGAGTGCGCGATCGACCTCGGTCATGCAGACGCCGATGGTGCTGCCGCAAGGCGTTTGGTGGATCGGCCTGCTCTGGTTCGCATTCATGGCCGTGCTGCTTCCGCTGCAATCGATCCTGCGACTGCTGGCAGGCGACCAGCGCGGCTTTGACAAACTGATCGGCAGCCTGCGCGTGAGCGAAGAACTTCAGCAGGCCGGCATCGATCTGGCTGAAGCCGAGCCGAAGCCCGACGTGTCGCGGCCATGATCGGCACCGCATTCAGCCTGTTGATCGGCCTGATGGCGCTAAGCCTGCCGGTGGCGGCGGCGCTGGGAATAATGGGCTATATCCTCTCGCAGAAATACGCGTTCTTCCCATTGACCGGCGCGCTCGGTGAACTGGCCTGGAATTCTTCCAACGACTTCATTCTGATTGCCGCGCCAATGTTCATCATGATGGGCGAACTCATGCACCGCTCCGGCATGAGCGAGCGCCTGTTCGGCGCCCTCGCCCCATGGTTCGCGCGAATCCCAGGACGCCTGATCCACACCAACATTGCCGCCAGCGCCATCTTCGCCGCCACCTCGGGTTCGTCGGTGGCGACCGCCGCGACGATCGGCACGGTCGCGATCCCCAACATGGACAAGGGCGGCTACAATCGCCCACTGTTCCTGGGTTCGATCGCCGCAGGCGGCACGCTCGGAATCCTGATCCCGCCGTCCATCAACATGATCATCTATGCGGTGTTGACCGATACCTCGGTCGCCCAGCTTTACGCCGCGGGGTTCATTCCGGGCTTCATGCTGGCCGGGCTGTTCTCGCTAATCGTGTTCGCTGTAGCGATCTGGCGGCCGAAGCTGGCGGGCCCCGCGGTCGACACCGCCGGATTGTGGCCGCAACGGATGGCGGGGCTGAAGCATCTTGTACCGCCGCTCGGCCTTTTCCTCACGGTCGTCGGATCCATCTACGTCGGCATTGCCACGCCGACCGAGGCCGCGGCTCTCGGATTGATGGCGACGCTGGCGCTCGTGGCTGCCAATGGACAGCTGACCCTGCCCGTGCTGCTGCGCGCTTTCGAAGGGACCGTGCGAACCACCTGCATGATCATGCTGATCATCATCGCCGCCTTTTTCCTGAACTTCGTGATGGTCTCGATCGGCCTGGTAAAGGCCGTCACCGATTCAGTTCTCTCGCTTGGCCTGCCACCTTTGGCGATGTTGCTGGCGATCATCGTGTTCTATCTGATCCTCGGCTGCTTCATGGAGACGCTGTCGATGATGATCGCGACCACGCCGGTGGTCGTGCCCGTCATCACGGCAATGGGTTACAGTCCGGTCTGGTGGGGCATCATCTTTGTGATCCTGATGGAGGCGGCGCTCATTACGCCCCCGGTCGGTCTGAACCTCTATGTGGTCCAGTCCGTTCGAAGAAACGGCCCGTTCTCGGACCTGTGCGTCGGTGCCCTTCCATTTGTCGGCGCCATGATCATCATGATCGGCATTCTGATCGTCATTCCCGATATCGCCCTCTGGCTACCGAGCGTATTGCAACCGAAGAAATAGCGCCGGCCGCATGGCCGGCCCAGCCCTTAAGGAGACCTGATGATGTCGATGCGAACCGCTATTTCCGCAGCTGCCGTAGTGGCTGTCCTTGGCCTCGCAACGTTGCCCGCAGCGGCCCAAACGCAGGGATTGCCGGCAACCTCGTTCAACGTGGTGGGCAGCATCGGCAATCTGTCGATGTATCTCAACCGCGAAGTACCGTTCTGGAACGAGACAGTTCCGAAGGAATCGGCCGGCGCAATCAAGGTACAGCTGAAATCCTTCACCGAACTCGGACTGAAGGGGCCCGAAATCTTCAGGCTGGTCTCGTCCGGTACGTTGCAGTTCGCGACCACCGTGCTGAACTACAATTCCGGCGAAGTGCCGATGAATGAAGCTGCCGATCTGGTTGGCCTGGTCGGTTCGGTGGAGGAGTTGCAGAAGGCCGTGAACGTCCTGCGTCCGAGCTATGCGAAATTCCTGGAGGAAAAGCACGGCATCAAGCTGCTTGGCTTTGGCACCTATCAGGCCCAGGTGATCTATTGCCGCGATGCCTTCACCAACATCGCGGACCTGAAAGGGCGCAAGGTCCGCGCGTCCGGCGCCTCGCAGCAGACATTCGTCTCGCACATCGGCGGCTCACCGATCACCATCGCCTTCGCGGAGGTGCAACCGGCGCTCGCGAGTGGCGTCATCGATTGCGCCATCACCGGAGCGCTGTCCGGCTATCGTTCGAAATGGCACGAATCGGCAAAATTCATCTCGCCGATGCCGATCAACTTCGGCGTCGCCGCCCACCTTGCCAACCTTGCATGGTGGAAAACACTGGACCCGAAGGTGCAGGCCTTCCTCGAAGCCCATGTCAGAAAGCTCGAAGACTCGATATTCGAACAGGCCAAGACCGAAACCCAGACCGGCATCGACTGCAACACCGGCAGCGCCGCCTGCAAGGAAGGTCAACCCGCTTCCATGAAACTGGTCGCCGTGACGCCGGCGGACGAGACCCTTCGCAAGGATGCGCTGGTCAAGGCGATCATGCCCGGCTTCGCACAACGCTGCGGCGCCGATTGCGTCACCAACTGGAATGCGACCATCGGCCAATCTCTCGGCCTCAAGATGGGACAATGAGCCCCACACCCTCCGCCAGCGGAATTCGGCTCGCGACCATTGATCCCGCCGCCTACCGGCATACGCCCTGGAAGAACGGCGGCGGGGTCACCATCGACATTGCCGAGTCCCTGCTCCCTGGATTTCCTCCGGGCAGCTGGGAGGGCATGGTCTGGCGATTTGGCCGCACCGCGATCGCTGCACCGGGTCCATTCTCCGACCTGAGCGGCTTTGATCGGCAGCAGGTGCTGGTTTCCGGCCTCGGGCTCGTGCTCGAGACTCCTGCCGGAGAAATCGACGTCCGACGGCCGTTCAGGCCGGTGCGGTTTGCCGGAGAAACCCCGATAGTCAGCCGACTTGAAGCCGGTCGGGTCGAAGTCGTCAACCTGATCGGTGACCGCTCGCGCGTATCGATCGACCTCGCTTGCCTGACGGGCGGCGCTTCGAAGTCGTGCCCGGCCGGCGTTCAAATTATCTATGCGGCCACAAGTTCCTGCGAGATGGTCATCAACGGTAACGCCTGCGGCTTGACGATCGGCCATGCCATCCACATCGATGCCGGAGAGCACTTCACGGTCACGAGCCGGCTTGGCACCGCGATCATTGCGAGCATCCTTCCCACGGAACGGGCGTCCACGCGCCCCTTGACGACATGATCACGAAATCCCTGACCAAACGCATTTCTGATCGCGGACCGACTCATTCCCCGCGACACTCCATGTGATCCCTGCGGCCTAGCCGCGCACGACGCCCCGGGTCGTACAACCCACTTGCGCTGCCGCACCGGTGATGCTCACTGGGGCGGAGCCATGTTTTGGCGCGCCATCGGCACTCTCCGGCGAGGCTATGCAATGCCGGAGATAATCCGGTAGTGTCGCGGCGCGTGGCAAGAACAAGAAGATGGCCGACAGGCCTAATAAAAGTCGACAAATCTAAGGGAGGATTTTCATGAAGTTCTTGAAGACGGCGTTTGCGGCCACCGCTGCAACGGTACTGTTTGCCGGGTCTGCCCTGGCGCAGGGCAAGCCTGCGGAAATCAAGGTCGGCATCACGACGTTCCTGTCCGGTCCGGCATCCGTGTTCGGCGTGCCGGCCAAGGCCGCGGCCGAAATGATCGCGGAGGACCTCAACAAGAAGGGCGGCATCGGCGGCGTGCCCGTCAAACTGTCGTTCGTCGACGAAGGCGCCGGCGGCGAGGCACTGGTCTCGAACTATCGCCGCATGGTGCAGGACGACAAGGTAGACGCGACGTTCGCCTCGATTTCATCCGGAAGCTGCAATCAGCTCGTGCCGGTCGCCGAAGATCTCAAGGTCATGAACTTCATGTGGGATTGCGGCGCCGCCTCGATCCTCGAGACCAAGAAGTATCGCTATAATTTCCGCACCCAGGCCAACGGCACCCCCGAGATGCTGGCCGTGCTGCTCTACCTGCTCAAGACCAAGCCCAACTTCAAGACGATCGCGGTGGTCAACCAGGATTATGCATGGGGCCGTGAGAGCTGGGAAATCTTCTCCACCGCGCTGAAGGCGATGAAGCCCGACGTGCAGGTGGTGGCCGAGCTGTTCCCGAAATTCGGTTCGCCCGACTACTCGACCGAGGTCTCCCGCCTGCTGGCGCTGCGGCCCGACGTGGTCCTGACCACCTCCTGGGGTGGCGACCTCGACACGCTGGTGCGCCAGGCCGGGCAGCGCGGCCTGCTGCAGCAGTCGACGTTCATCCTGGCGATCGGCGAATCTTCGATCCAGCGGCTCGGCAAGGATCTGCCGGAAGGCCTGATCGTCGGCGCCCGCGGCGACCACTGGTTCCTGCATCCCGAGAAGAAGGGCGATGCCGCCTTCAAGGCCTTCAACGAGGCATTCAAGGCCAAGACCGGCGCCTGGCCGATCTATCCGGTCTATCACATGGCGCAGGCCTTCACCGCGTTGCAGACCGCCTACGACAAGGCGATCAAGGCCAACGGCGGCAACTGGCCGACCCGCGAGCAAGTGGTCGATGCCACCGCCGGCATCGAGTTCGCGACCGGCTTCGGCCGGCCCGTCACGCTGCGGCCGGAAGACAACCAGGGCCTCGAAGCCCAGCTCGTCGGCGTCACCAAGACGGTCCCCGGCTACGACTTCAAGCTGCTCGACAACATGATGATCTTCGATCCGAAGGTGATCACCAATCCGGCAGGCGTGCGTTCGGTCGAATGGCTGAAGACGCTCAAGCCTGAATTCGTCAAGATGGACGTGCCGACCTTCAAGCAGTAACCGCGATCGCCGTCCTCCGGGCCTCTCGCCCCCGGAGGACGGTCCCGCCTCCAAGGCTTCCGATGAACTCCACTCTTGCCATCCTGGCCATTCTCGACGGGATCAGCTACGCCGCGCTGGTGTTCCTGGTCTCCGTCGGGCTCAGCCTGATCTTCGGCGTGCTGCGCGTGGTGAACGTGGCGCACGGCTCGCTCTATGCTTTCGGCGCCTATCTGGCCGCGACCTTCAGCCTCGCGGTCGCGCCCATTTCGCCGTGGCTCACCTACCCCGCGCTGATCGCGGCTTCGATCGCCATCGGCGTGATCTGCGGCGGCTTCATCGAGCGCTTTCTGCTGCGGCCGCTCTACGGACGGGACGACGTGCTGCAGTTGCTGATCACGTTCGCGGCCTTCATGATCATGGACAATCTGCAGCGCCTGGTCTGGGGCGTGCAGCCGATCTTCGCCGCCGAGCCGCTGAAGCTCTTGCCCAATATCAATGTGTTCGGCGTGAACTATACGTCCTACCAGGTCATCCTGCTGCCGCTGGTGGCAGTGCTGACGCTGCTCGGCCTGCGCTACTTTCTGCGCCGCACGCTGGCGGGCGCGGTGATCCTGGCGGTCACCGAAGACCGAGAGGCCTCTACCGCCATCGGCATCGACGCCAAGAAAGTCTATTTCGTCACGTTCGTGATCGGCGCGAGCTTTGCAGCGCTCGGCGGCGCACTCGCGTCGCCGACCACGTCGCTGGTGCCCGGGATGGGCGCGGACATGATCGTGCTCTCCTTTGCGGTCGCCGCCACCGCCGGCCTCGGGCAGATCGAAGGCACCGCGCTGACCGCGCTGATGATCGGCCTGACGCGCGCGTTCATCATCTACATCCAGCCAGAGTTCGAGGTGCTGGTGCCGTATTTGCTGATGGTGCTGGTGCTGCTGGTGCGGCCGTTCGGCCTGTTCGGGGCGGTGCAGGTGAGGAAGATCTGATGAACGGCCGCTTCAAGCCCATCACGGCGGTCGCCGTCGTCTTCTTTATCGTTGCCGCGCTGGCGCCGCTGTTCGTGGCGAGCTGGGCGACGCTGTTCGCGCTGATCCTCGCCAAGGGCGTCGTCGTGCTCGGAATCGTGCTGCTGCTGCAGGCGGGACAGGTGTCGTTCGGGCATGCGATGTTCTTCGCGACCGGCGCCTACAGCGCGGCGTTCTGGGGCAAGTATGTCGGCAGCGGCGACATCCTGCTCTACATCGTACTCGGCGGCATCGCCTCCACCATCATAGGTCTTGTCGTCGGCATGTTCGTGGTCCGCTATCGCGAAATCTTCTTCGGCATGCTCAACCTCGCCTTCTCGATGGTGCTGTGGTCGCTGCTGGAAAAGATGTTCCACTACACCAACGGCGCCGACGGCATCCGTGTGGCGCGTCCCGGTCTGCTGGGATTTTCCTTCGACCCGGAGACGTTCCAGTACGTCATTCTGTATGTGGCCCTGGCGGTCGCGATCGCAGCCTTCTTCGGCGTGCAGCGCTATCTCGAAAGCCCGCTCGGACACATGTTGCGGGCCATCAAGTCGAACGAGACGCGGCTTGAATATCTGGGAACGTCGGCCCGCCATGTGCTGCTGGTGGGCTACGTGATCTCGGCGTTCCTCGGCGGCGTCGGTGGCGCGCTGGTCGCCATCATCCAGCAGATCGCCACCCCCGAATTCGGCTTCTGGACCAAGTCGGGCGAGTTCGTGTTCATCGCGATCCTCGGCGGCGGCGCCCATGCCTTCGGTGCGTTTGCCGGCGCCGCCATGTTCGAGACCGTCCGCTTCTACGCGGCTGCCCATCTGGCGGACTCCTGGCAGCTCATCCTGGGCGTCGTGCTGATCGTCATCATCCTCTACGCGCCGAACGGCCTGATCGGCCTCCGCCAGCGCGGCGCCCAGCACAAGCAGGGAGGTCACTGATGGCCAACGTCCTGCTCTCCGCCAAGGACATCAAGATCCGCTTCGGCGGTGTGATCGCGGCCGACGGCATCGACCTCGACGTCTATGAAGGCGAGAACCTCGCCATCATCGGACCGAACGGCGCCGGCAAGACCACGTTCCTCAACATCTCGACCGGCTATCTCAGGCCGCAGGCCGGGACCGTGAGCTTCCTCGGCCACGACATCACCGCGCACCTGCCGCGCACCATCACCAAGCTCGGCATCGCCCGCGCCTTCCAGATCCCGCAACTGTTCCTCGATCAGACCGTGATGGAGAACATGCTGATCGCGGCAGCTTCGCTGAAGGGACGCCCGTCCGGGTTCAAGGCGCTGTCGAGCCTGCCGGAAGCCCCCGAGATGGAGCGCCTGCTCGATCTCGTCGGCGTCAAATCCTACGCGGAGCGCAAGGCCCGCGAACTGCCCGAAGGCCAGCGCAAGCTGGTGGACATCGCCCTCGCCCTGGCCTTGAAGCCAAAGCTGCTGCTGATGGACGAGCCGACCTCCGGCGTCGCCTCGGCCGAAAAACTCGGCATCATGGACATCCTCACCACCGCGCTTGCCAAGGAAAAGGTGACCTCGGTGTTCGTCGAGCACGACATGGACATGGTGGAGCGTTACGCCAACCGCGTCGCGGTGTGGAACATGGGCAAGATCCAGAAGGTCGGCACGCCCGCGGAGGTGCTCGCCGATCCGAAGGTGCGAGAGCAGGTGATCGGAATATGACGCCGATGCTGAGTTTCGAGAACATCAACGTCGCGATCGCCGGCGCACCGGTGCTGCGCAATGTCAGCTTCGCGCTGCAGCCCGGCGCGAGCGCCGCGCTGATCGGGCGTAACGGCGCCGGCAAGACCACGACGGTGCGCACCATCATGGGCTTTACGGAAGCCAACGGCACCGTGCGGCTCGGCGGCGAAGACCTCGGGCCGATCCCGCCGCACCGCCGGCCCTCGCTCGGGCTCGGCTATGCGCCGGAAGACCGCCGGCTGTTCTCTGCGTTCACCGTCGAGGAGAACATCCTCCTCCCCGGCCGCGTCGCCAAACTGAGCGCAGACGAGTCGAAGCGCAGGCTGGATCGCGCCTACTCGGTGTTGCCGGAGTTGAAGGAGCTTGCCAAGCGTCCGGCGGGATCGGTGTCCGGCGGACAGGGCAAGATGGTGGCGCTCGGCCGCGCGCTGATGCTGGGCACGCGCCTGCTGATTCTCGACGAGCCATTCCAGGGCCTCGCGCCGGTGCTGGCGCAACGCTATGCCGAAGCGCTGCGGCGACTGCGTTCGCAGGACAAGGACATCACGCTGCTGATCACGGAATCGAATCCGAAACTGCTCGAGACGTTCGCCGACGTGACGCTGACGATCGAGCGCGGCGAGATCGAAAGCCGCGCCAGCCACTGACGAAGCGGCCATCGCAGCCCGTAATTCTACGCTTTTGCGAATCGTCCAAGGCTGCCCTCTATTGTCCCGCAGGATGGGCAGAGCGGAAGCGAAACCCATCAATATCGCTACCGGTCGCTGGATGATGGATTTCGCTTCGCTCTACCATCCTGCAAGAGATGTGACTTCGCATTCTCGCTGCGGCAGGGACGTATTTTTACGGGCTTCTTCCACGAACCGCCTGCGGAAATGCAGCACCGGCCAACGTTGGCATGAACCCTGCATCGCAATGAGCAGAAAATTCATCATCAACGAAGGTCATCATGCTCGTTACTCTCATCGCCGTTCTCTGCAACAGCCAGCTCTGCATGGAGAAAGTCGTCACGACCAGCGATCAATCCGGGATCACATTCAGTGCATGTGCCGTGAACGCGCAAATCGGCATTGCCGACTGGCTCGCCAAGGGCCCGTATCACGAGTGGAAATTGCAGCGCTACAAGTGCGTGCTTGGAAAGTACATTCCGAAGAACGACGTGTGAGCTGAGCGGCTCTCAGCAAGCACAGCCTTGTAGGATGGGCAGAGCGCAGCGAAACCCATCAATCCTTTGCGCGGAGAGATGATGGGTTTCGCTGCGCTCTATCCATCCTGCCAGACGCCGCGCTCTGGCGCCCGACTTACTCAGATTTTCCGCGCGTTTGCCCGAATTCATGGCAAATGAGCAATTCCGCATTGCTCATCATTGAACCTATTGCCGCGCCCGTGGACAAACCAAGTTGGGCATCCACCATCCGTTACCTGAATCACATCCCCGCGATGCAGTGCTGACATCTCTTTAGCGCAGGCCCGGCAATGTGACGGGATCACACGTGTTATCGGGACATTTCGCTTGACGCAGAATTGCCAGAATTCGCCGACCGTTCGCAGGCTCGCTGCGATTATGTTCGCCGACGTCGCGGGCTTCAGCCGCCTGATGGAGCGCAATGAATCGCTGACATTTTCGCGATTGCGCCGACTGCGCGAGGAAGTGAATTTCGTCAAGGTGGAAGAATACGGCGGCAGGGTCATTCGCGCCACGGGCGACGGATTCCTGGCCGAGTTCGGCAGCGCGATCGCCGCCGTGCAATGCGGTCTCGATATCCAGCGGACAGTCATGGAGCTCGAACAGGGACAGGCCGCCTCCGACCGAATCCGGTTCAGGATCGGGATCAACGTCGGCGATATCATCGTCGACGGCGACGACATCGCCGGCGACGGCGTCAACATTGCCGCCCGGCTCGAAGCGCTGGCCCCTATCGACGGCATCTGCGTCTCAGCGATGGTGCGCGAGCAGATCCGCGACGATCCCGGCTTCACGGACATGGGCGAACAGAAACTGAAGAATATCGCGCGTCCGATCAGAACCTGGGCGTGGCGACCCGACGCGACGGCGCCCTCGCCCGCCCTCAACATGCCGCTGGCCAAACCGGCGCGGCTCTCGATCGTGGTGCTGCCGTTCACGAACGTCAGCGGCGACCCGGCGCAGGAATATTTTTCCGACGGCATCACCGACGAGGTGACGGCGCAGCTATCCAAAATCAAGGGCAGCTACGTGATCGGCCGCGATACCGCGATCAGGTACAAGGGCAAGGAAGTCGACATCCGCGCGCTGGGCGTCGAACTCGGCGTGCGCTATGTGCTCAGGGGAAGCGTCGAGCGTTTCGATCAGGGCATCGATACCACAGCCCAGCTTTGGGACGCGCTGTCCGGAACGGTGTTGTGGGCCGATACGATGGAGGTCGACAAGGCCGCGGTGCGCAACATCCGGCGCGAAGTGGTCAACCGTCTTGCCATCGCGCTGAACCTGCAACTCATCGAGGCCGAGGCCAGGCATTCCGAGAACTCCGAAAGCCCTGATGCAACCGACCTCGTGATGCAGGCCCGCGCCGCCTACTACCGCGCCAACACGCTCGAAGCGCTGCAGCACGTCCGGACCATGTTCGAGAAAGCGCTTTCGATCAACCCCAACGAACAGGCGGCGCTGGTGGGCCGCGCCGTCACCATGGTCGAGCAGGTGTTTGGCTGGCCCAGCGACGCCAATGCACAACTCATCGACGAAGCCGACCGGCTGATGGCGAAGGCGATGCCGCTGGACCGCCACAACGCCTATGCCCGCTTCGTGATGTCGCGGCTGCGCCAGATGCAGTGCCGCATCGAAGCGGCCTTGGCCGAAAACCAGATCGCGCTGGAACTCGATCCCAACCTGGTCGAGGCCATCGCCTGGAACGGACATCTGCAGTTCGCCAGCGGTCGCCCGGAATTGGGAATAGAGCCGCTGCAGCGGGCGCTGGCACAATCGCCAAAGGATCGCATGCGATGGGTGTGGTGCCTGATGCTCGGGCTCAACTACTCCCTGATGGGACAGTATCACGACGCCATACTTTGGCTGGAGCGGTCGATCGCGATCAATCCGCGGCACTGGGCCAACCTGGCGTTTGCTGCCGTCGCTTACGTTAATGTGGGCGACCACGCCAATGCAAAGCGCGCCAGGGCCCAATTCGATGACGTCTATCGCGGCGAAGTCATCGAACCCCGCTTCTATTCGCAAACGCCGGCCTATCTCGAATTGCTCGAGGCGCGGGTGATGCCGGCGTGGCGCGAAATGGGACTTCCGGAGCCGGATTCGCCGACGTCGCATCGGCGGCTGACGATGAAGCAGGCGGCACCTATGAGATCGGCTTGAGCCCCGCTTCGATCGCGGCGCGTTGCGGTTCGAGGAACGGCGGCAGCGCGAGTTTTTCGCCGAGCGTTTCCATCGGCTCGTCGGTCGCAAAGCCCGGGCCGTCGGTGGCGATCTCGAACAGGATGCCGTTGGGTTCGCGGAAATAGAGACTGCGGAAATAGAAGCGGTCGACCTCGCCGCTGTTGGGCACGTGCAATTCGTTCAGCCGCTGCGTCCAGGCGTGATACTGCGTCTCGTCGGGCGTACGGAACGCGACATGATGCACGCCGCCGGCGCCCTGCCGCGCGAGGGGCGCGCTCCTGTCTTCGAGCACATGCAGCTCGGCGGCGGGACCGCCCTGTCCCCTTGCCTCGCCCATCGCGAACACATGGATCTCCGCGCCGTGCGCGGCGTAGGCGCGCACGCGGCGCATGTTCATGACCTCGGTCAGCACGAACGCCGTCCGCGACAGTTCCCGCACCGTCAGCACGATCGGACCGAGGCCGCGGATCTGGTGCTCCGCCGGTACCGGACTGCGCTCCCATGGCGAGGCCTCGCCGGTGCCGCCGTCATCGACCAACACCAGCCGCTGGCCTTCCCCGTCCTCGAACGGCAGCGTCAGCCGGCCATCGACCTCGACGACTTCGCCGGTGACGCCGCCGGACTTCTTGAGGCGATCCCGCCAGTATCCGAGGCTGGCCTCGCCCGCGACGCGCAGGCCGGTTCGCGAAATCGAGTTGGTTCCGCGTTGCTCGGACGGCGCCGGAAAATCGAAGAAGGTGAGATCGGTGCCGGGGTTGGCTTTGCCGTCGGCATAGAACAGGTGGTAGGCCGAGACGTCATCCTGGTTGACCGTCTTCTTGACCAGCCGCATGCCGAGCAGGCCGGTGTAAAAGGCCAGGTTTTCCCGCGGTTTTGCGGAAATTGCGGTCAGGTGATGAATTCCGCCGAGTTGCATTGCATTAACCTCGTCATCACATCCGTGGGAAAATCCGCCGGGATGTTTGGGGCGTTTGCCGGATCATGTAGGATATGGCCCGATGGTTGGCCAGCGGCACCAATGCCGCCTGTTCGGGGGCAAGATCATGACCGGGCACCTGATTGTGTCGGACGAAGATGCCACGCGCGTGATCACGCTGCGGCGGCCGGAGAAAAAGAACGCGATCACGCAGGACATGTACCGCGCGATGAGCGACGCCATCGACACGGCGCAGAACAATCCTGCGATCCGCTGCATCATCATCACCGGCGGCTCCGGCGTGTTCACCGCCGGCAACGACCTCGAGGATTTCCTGAAAGACGGCACGTCGAAACCAGATGCGCCCCGCGCCTCCAACGCCGTTAAATTCCTCTACTCGCTGGCCCACAACGTGAAGCCGATCATCGCCGCCGTCGACGGCGTCGCGATCGGCATCGGTACCACCATGCTGTTCCATTGCGACTACGTGCTCGCCAGCAAGACCGCGACCTTCTCGACGCCCTTCATCCATCTCGGGCTGGTGCCGGAAGGCGCCTCGAGCCTGCTGGTGCCGCGCACCATGGGCCATCAGCGCGCCTTCTCCATGCTGGTGATGGGCCGCACCTTCTCGGCCGACGATGCGCACACCGCCGGCTTCGTCAACGTGGTGGTGGCGCCGGGCCACACCGAGGCCGAAGCGCGCAAGGTGGCGCGCGAGATCTGCGCGCTTCCGGCCGAGGCGGTCGCGATCTCGCGCAAACTCCTGAAGCTACCGCCGGAGGACATGACGCGCCGGATCGACCAGGAGAGCCATCTGTTCGGCGAACGGATGCGCTCCGGGGAAGCGGTCGCCGCGTTCAAGGCATTCTTTGCGCGCAAGAGGGGCTAGCCCCACTCCCGCCACCGTCATTGCGAGCGCAGCGAAGCAATCCATCGCGCCGCATCAGAAGATGGATTGCTTCGCTGCACTTGCAATGACGCGGAAATACGCGGAAATATCAATGCCATGAAACTGCTGTTTCGATCTATCCTTGCGCTGGCGACCCTGACGGCACTCGCCACATCATCGCTGGCCCAAACCTCGCCGGTGGATCTGCGCATTCTCGCGATCAACGATTTTCACGGCTACCTCCGCCCCTTCTCAGGCGGGATCGTCATTAACGACCCCGAGGACAAGACGAAGAAGATCACCGTCCCCGCCGGTGGCGCCGAACACATGGCAACGCTGGTCAGCCGGCTCCGCGACGGCCACCGCAACACGATCTTCGTCGCGGCCCGCGACCTGATCGGCGCGAGCCCGTTTCTGTCGGCGATGTTCCACGACGAACCGACCATCGAAGCGCTGTCGATGATGGGGCTGGCGGTGGCTGCCGTCGGCAACCACGAGTTCGACGAGGGCAAGGACGAATTGCTGCGGATGCAGAATGGCGGCTGTCACCCGGTCGAAAAATGCCGCGGCCCGCATCCGTTCACCGGCGCCAAGTTTCGCTACCTCGCCGCCAGCACGATCGAGAAGCGCACCGGCAAGCCCCTGCTTCCCGCCTACGAGATCAGGGAATTCGACGGCATTCCCGTGGCCTTCATCGGCCTGACGCTGAAGGGCACGCCGGGCCTGGTCTCGCCGGTCGGCGTCGCCGATCTCGAATTCCGCGACGAGGCGGAGACCGTGAACGCGCTGATCCCCGAACTGAAGGCGCGCGGCGTCGAGGCCATCGTCGTGCTGATCCACGAGGGGGGCTTGCCGACCGGCGACTACAATGAGTGCCCTGAAATTTCCGGACCGATCGTCGACATCGTCAGGAAGTTCGACAAGGCGGTCGACGTCGTGGTCACCGGCCACACCCACCGCGCCTATGTCTGCGAGATCGACAAGCGGCTCGTCACCTCCGCCGACAAATACGGCACGCTCGTCACCGCAATCGATCTCAAGCTCGATCCCACCACGCGCGACATCATCAGCGCCAGGGCCGACAACACCATCGTGCACACGGCGACGCTCGCCAAGGACGCCGAGCAGACTGCGCTGATCGAAGCCTACGACAGGCTCGCCGCACCCATCGCCAACCGTCCGGCGGGCTCGGTGACGGAGACGCTGTCGCGCGTGCCCAACCAGGCCGGCGAGAGCCCGCTCGGTAACATCATCGCGGACGCGCAACTCGTGGCAACGCGCGAAACTTCGAAAGGCGGCGCCGACATCGCCTTCACCAATCCCGGCGGCATCCGCACCGACATTGCGCGAAAGGAGAACGGCGCGGTGACCTACGCCGACCTGTTTGCCAGCCAGCCATTTCGCAACCAGCTCGTGACGATGACGCTGACCGGAAAGCAGATCAAGGACATGCTGGAACAGCAATGGCGTGATCCGAAGCGGCCGCGGATCCTGCAGGTCTCGAATGGGTTTTCCTATGCCTGGGACGGCACGAAGCCGGACGGCGAGCGCGTCATCGCAGAACGAATGATGTTGAATGGCCAGACGATCGATCCCGCCGCGAGCTATCGCGTCACCGTCAATAACTTCCTGTCGGTCGGCGGCGACGGCTTCACCGTTCTCACAGAAGGAACCGCGCCGCTGACCGGCATCTACGACATCGACGCGCTGAATGCCTATTTCGGCGCGAACAGCCCGGTCGGCCCGACCGCGGCGGACCGCATCAGCAGGATAAATTGAGCCAACCGGGCCTTAATCCGAGCCTTGGCCGCGGCGGCCCTTTCCGAGCCGCCATCGAGGGCCTAGATTAGCCCCTTCGCCAGCGCGTTTTCCAACGCCAGGATTTTGCATGACACTCCTGCTGACCCATACCGCATGTCTCGACCACCTGACGCCTCCGGGACATCCGGAACGCCCTGACCGGCTGCGCGCGGTGGCCGAGGTGCTGGCGGAAGACCGCTTCAAGCCGCTCACGCGCGGCGAAGCCCCGGAAGGCAACCTGGATTCCGTCGCGCTCTGCCATGGCGAGCACTACATCGGCGAACTGCGGCACATCGCCCCGACCAGCGGCATGATCTATATCGACGGCGACACCTCGATGTCGCCGGGCACCTGGGAGGCCGTGATGCGCGGCGTCGGCGGCGCGGTGGCCGCAACCGACGCCGTGATGGCGGGAAACCATCGCAATGCGTTCGTCGCGGTGCGCCCGCCCGGCCATCATGCCGAGGTCTCGAAGCCGATGGGCTTCTGCTTCTTCGACAACGTCGCGATTGCGGCACGCCACGCCCAGCGCAAATACGGCATCGGCCGCGCGGCGATCGTCGATTTCGACGTCCATCACGGCAACGGCACGCAGGACATCTTCTGGTCCGATCCGACCGTGATGTACGCCTCGACGCACCAGATGCCGCTGTTTCCCGGCACCGGCGCCAGCGGCGAGCGCGGCGAGCACGACACCATCGTCAACGCGCCGCTGGCCTCGGAAGACGGCAGCGCCAAATTCCGCGCTGCCTTCGAAAACCTGATCCTGCCGCAACTGCAGAAATTCAGCCCGGAGCTGATCCTGATCTCGGCCGGCTTCGACGCGCATTATCGCGATCCGCTGGCCTCGCTCAACGTGAAGGCGGAGGATTTCGGCTGGGTCACCCGCAAATTGATGGAGGTGGCCGACAGCAGCGCCGGCGGCCGGGTTGTCTCGGTGCTGGAGGGCGGCTACGACCTGCAGGGGCTCAAGGAGTCGGTCGCCGCGCACGTCACCGCGCTGATGGACGCCTGAAATTCCGATCCTTTAGCCCCTTGTTTTCACACGTTTTCTTTACGCGAGCCGGTGCCCGCTTCGCCTGAAAACGCTATATAAGCTTGATTCTGCGCCCGCAGCCTGGGCGCATCCGGGAACGAAATATGGCCGAAAACACACAAGCCGACGTCAAGAAGCTCACTTTCGAACGTGCGATTGAGGAACTGGAGTCGATTGTGAAGCGGCTCGAAGACGGCAAGGTGCCGCTGGAGGAATCGGTCGCGATCTACGAGCGCGGCGAGGCCCTCAAGCGCCGCTGCGAGGAACTGCTGCGGCAGGCCGAAGCGCGGGTCGACAAGATCACGACGGATGCGGCCGGCCAGGTCACCGGGAGTGCGCCGCTCGACGTTCAGTGACCGCCCCGGACGTCCGCCCGGTCGTCGGGCTTTGGGCGCATCGGCAGGAAATATCAGGCGAATTTCATGCGCGGCGCCATCGATGGGACAAAGTGCCGGGGTGAATTAGTTCTTCGCGCCCTGCCCGGCCTGATATAGTCCCGCGCAACTCGGGGACCATTTGTGCGCGTTCAGCACCGCCATGTTATCTATATCCAGGGATACGATCCGCGCGGGCTGGCGCAATACTACCGCATGTTCCGGACCGAGCTACGGAAGTTCAGCCGGCTTTACCAGGTCGCGGCGACCATCAGCCGGCCCAAGGTCGCATCCGACGACGAGATCGCCTCCTGGAGCATCGATACCAAGGCGGACGACTGGCAGACGCACACGACCTACGATTTCCTCCGCTTCGAGGATTTCATCCAGCAGGACCTGGCGTCTCCGATCTGGCGTACGGTCTGTCATTCGGTCTGGATCTACTGGCGCCTCGTCTTGTCAGGCACAATCGGACGGTTCGGCAAGGCGAACTGGCGGTTCGCGACCTTCATCACCTACCCCCATCTGCTCCTGCTGCTGCAGGCCGCGTGCGCTGCGGGCATCGCCTTTGTCTTCGAGAAGGGCCTGAACACCCTTGGAATTCCCGAGCTGTTCAGCATTGCGGCGGCATTAGCGATTTTCGTTGCCTTGCTTGGGGCGATGCTGAAATACACCGAGAACAGCACCTACGTACTGTACCTGCTGAGCGACACGATCTGGACCTGGGAGTTCTCGCACCGCGAGCGCCCGGAGTGGGACCAGCGCATCGATCGCTTTGCACAGCACCTCATCAACGTCGTGCGCACCACCGACGCCGACGAAGTCATCATCGTCGGCCATAGCAGCGGATCGTTCCTGAGCACGGAAATGCTGGCGCGTGCGTTGAAGCTCGACCCTACGCTGGGCCGTCATGGCCCGCGGATCGTGCTGCTGACGCTGGGCGGAAATTTCCCGATCGTCGGTTACCACGCGGTGTCAGCGCCATTCCGCGAGCATCTGCGGATGCTGGCGGTCGAACCGTCGATCGACTGGATCGACTGCCAGGCGCGCAAGGACGTGATGAACTTCTACCAGTTCGATCCGATCGCAAGCCACGGCATCGACGTCGGCGCCGCCAGGCGCAATCCCAGGATCGTCGCGGTCCGCTTTCGCGACATCATCCGGCCAGAGGACTATAAGAAGTTTCGCTGGCAGTTTTTCCGTGTCCATTTCCAGTTCGTCATGGCCAACGAACGGCCCGATGCCTACGACTTTTTCATGATCGTTTGCGGGCCAGTCCCGCTCAGCGAACGCATGGCTGCGCCGGATGCTGCGCTGGCGATCGCGACCGGTGACCAGGCCGCCCGCGAAATGGCCTGGAAACAGATCGAAACTGCCAGAAACGAGGTCAGGGACAAGGCGGGCGCCAAAATAATGGAACTTTCCGCCCGTCGGGGCGGTTAAGAATCGCGATATTCCGTCGATCAGGCCCGGAACCCCACCCATGCGCCGGGTTGGCTTTGGCGGTCGCTTTGGTGTAAAGCTTAACGGTTCTAAGGGCTGAGGAGCGCACCTGCCGCGCTATTCGACGGCAGCAAGCACTTCAAATAGCTAAGGAAAACGACCGGGAAGGGTTAGAAGCGACCAACGTGATGCATATCACTTGGTTCTGTCCGGAGTGCATCTAGGCTTCAAATCAGATACCGGCCCGCCGAGGTGGCACCCGGCATCTGGATTTTCACCGCGCGGTTAACGCGTACCCCATCTCGCGTCGGGTTATTCGCCCCGACATGCAAAATTGGAATATCGCTGTGACCACATTTAGCAAAACGCCGCTTCTCGATACTATTCGTACGCCCGACGATCTTCGCAAGCTCAAGATCGAGCAGGTGCGGCAGGTCGCAGACGAGCTTCGTCAGGAAACCATCGACGCCGTATCGGTGACCGGCGGCCATTTCGGCGCCGGCCTCGGTGTGGTCGAACTCACCACCGCGATCCACTACATCTTCGACACGCCGCGCGACCGTCTGATCTGGGACGTCGGCCATCAGGCCTACCCGCACAAGATCCTGACCGGACGCCGCGACCGTATCCGCACGTTGCGCACCGGCGGCGGCCTCTCCGGCTTCACCAAGCGCAGCGAGAGCGATTACGACCCGTTCGGTGCCGCGCACTCCTCGACCTCGATTTCGGCCGGCCTCGGCATGGCGGTCGCCCGCGACCTCTCGGGCGGCAAGAACAACATCATCGCCGTGATCGGCGACGGCTCGATGTCCGCCGGCATGGCCTATGAGGCGATGAACAATGCCGGGGCGATGAACTCGCGCCTGATCGTCATCCTCAACGACAACGACATGTCGATCGCCCCGCCCGTCGGCGCGATGTCGGCGTATCTGTCGCGGCTCTACTCCGGCAAAACCTACCGCACGCTCCGCGATGCCGCCAAGCAGATCAACAAGCATCTGCCGAAGGTACTGGCCAACCGCGCCAACCGCGTCGAGGAATATTCCCGCGGCTTCATGATGGACGGCGGCACGCTGTTCGAGGAACTCGGCTTCTATTATGTCGGCCCGATCGATGGCCACAACCTCGACCATCTGCTGCCGGTCCTGAAGAACGTCCGCGATATGGAAACCGGCCCGATCCTGGTCCACGTCGTGACGCAGAAGGGCAAGGGCTACGGTCCGGCGGAAGCCTCCGCCGACAAGTACCACGCCGTGGTCAAGTTCGACGTCGCCACCGGCGCGCAGGCGAAAGCCAAGCCGAATGCCCCGGCCTACCAGAACGTGTTCGGCCAGAGCCTGGTCAAGGAAGCCGAGAAGGACGACAAGATCGTCGCCATCACCGCGGCGATGCCGTCCGGCACCGGCGTCGACATCTTCAACAAGGCGTTCCCGAAACGCACCTTCGACGTCGGCATCGCCGAGCAGCATGCGGTCACCTTCGCCGCAGGTCTTGCCACCGAAGGCTACAAGCCGTTCTGCGCGATCTACTCGACCTTCCTGCAGCGCGGCTACGACCAGGTCGTCCATGACGTGGCGATCCAGAGCCTGCCGGTACGTTTTGCCATCGACCGCGCCGGCCTGGTCGGCGCCGACGGCGCCACCCATGCAGGTTCGTTCGACAATGCCTATCTCGGCTGCCTGCCGAACTTCGTGATCATGGCGGCGTCCGACGAAGCCGAACTGGTACACATGGTCGCGACGCAGGTCGCCATCAACGACCGCCCGAGCGCGGTGCGCTATCCGCGCGGCGAAGGCCGCGGCGTCGAAATGCCCGAGGTCGGCATCCCGCTCGGGATCGGCAAGGGCCGCGTCATCCGCCAGGGCAACAAGGTCGCCCTGTTCTCCTTCGGCACGCGGCTGGCCGAGTGCGAGAAGGCCGCGGACGAACTGGCTGCCCATGGACTCTCCACCACGATTGCGGATGCCCGCTTCATGAAGCCGCTCGACGTCGATCTGCTGCTGAAGCTGGCGCGCGACCACGAGGTGCTGCTCACCATCGAGGAAGGCTCGATCGGCGGCTTCGGCTCGCACGTGATGCAGACGCTGTCCGACCACGGCATGCTCGACGGCGGACTGCGCATGCGCGCGATGATCCTGCCCGACGAGTTCCTCGACCACGATTCGCCGAACGCGATGTACGCCCGCGCCGGCCTCGACGCCAAGGGCATCGTCGCCAAGGTGTTCGATGCACTCGGCAAGGACTACAAGACCGAATCGGTCAAGCTCGCCTGAGACACAGCGCCTTCGGTCCTGACCCGGTCAGCACCGAAGGCTCGGCTCTTGCGCAGGTAATCCCATGAAGATCTATCTGGCAGGTCCCGACGTGTTCCTGCCGGACGCCATCGAGATCGGGCGCCGCAAGGCCGCGATCTGCGCCCGCCATGGCATGACCGGGCTCTATCCACTCGACAACGCGGTCGACCTCGCCGACCCTGATGCATCGCTGGCGATCTTCAAGGGCAACGAGGCGATGATGGATGCGGCCGACGCGATCATCGCCAACCTTACGCCGTTTCGCGGCCCCAGCGCCGACGCCGGCACCGTCTACGAACTCGGCTACATGGCCGGTCGCGGAAAACTCTGTTTCGCCTACAGCAACGATCCCGCCATCTATGCCGACCGGGTCGCACGATCTCATGCAATCACGAAGGCGGAAGCCGGCCATCTGATCGACGGCGATGGACTGACGGTGGAAGATTTCGGCCTGCCCGACAACCTCATGATGATCCACACGCTCGATCTGCACGGTGCTAGGCTGGTGACGCCACGGCAGCGGCCTGCGGACATCTGGCACGATCTCGCCTCGTTCGAGGCCTGCGTCGCGCTGGCAGCGGAGCGCGCCGCGACATTTCGAGCTGACAGCAAATCGAGCTGACATTGGCTGACAAGAGCGAAAGCAAACCCTCTCCCCGCAAGCGCGCGGACGTGCTGCTGGTCGAGCGCGGCCTGTTCGAAAGCCGCGCCCGCGCCCGCGCCGCAATCGAGGCCGGCGGCGTGATGGCTGCCGGGAAGCAGGTCATGAAGGCGTCTGAAGCCATTCCCGCCGATGCGGAATTGTCCGCCGAGCCGGCACACCCCTGGGTCTCGCGCGGCGGCGTCAAGCTTTCGGGCGCGCTGGAGCAATATCCGATCGATATCGAAGGCCATGTCTGCCTCGATGTCGGCGCATCCACCGGCGGCTTCACCGAGGTGCTGCTGGCCAACGGCGCCAGCCTCGTCTTCGCGATCGATGTCGGACACGGCCAGTTGCATCCCTCGCTGCACGGCCATCCCAGGATCGTGTCGATGGAAGCGACCGATATACGCAAGTTCGAGGGCAAGCGCCTGCCCGCCCGGCCCGATGTCGTCGTGATCGACGTCAGCTTCATTTCACTGAAGGCGGTGCTGCCGGTGGCGCTGTCGCTGGCCGCTGCGCCCATGCACCTGCTCGCGCTGATCAAGCCGCAGTTCGAGGCGGAGCGAAAGCATTCCAAGCACGGCATCATCCGCAACGCGATGGTGCATCAGGATATCTGCGACGACATCTCCGCGTTCGCCGCCTCGCTCGGCTGCACCGGCATCGAGGTGTTTCCGTCGTCGATCACCGGCGGCGACGGCAATATCGAGTTCTTCATGGGCGCCCGCCGTGGCTGACACCGAGCGGCTCGTCATCGATCACGTCGGCCATCACGGCGACGGCGTCGCTCTGGCGGGCGGGGCCAGGATCTACGTGCCCTATACGATCGGCGGCGATACCGTCGAGGTCGCGCCGGTTCCGGGACATCATCCCGACCGCCGCCGGCTGCTCAAGGTCGAGACCGCAAGCCCGGAGAGGATCGCGCCGTTCTGCCCGCATTTCGGCATTTGCGGCGGCTGCGCGATCCAGCAGTGGGACCTCGATGCCTATCGCGCCTGGAAGCGCGAACTCGTGGTCACGACGCTGGCGCAGGCCGGGATCGACTGCGAGGTCGCACCGCTGATCGATGCCCATGGCCTTGGCCGCCGCCGCCTCACCCTGCACGCGCGGATGGGAACGCATGAGGTCCTCAAGGTCGGCTTTGCCGCGGCCAATTCGCACGACATCGTGCCGATCGACCGCTGTCCGATACTTGATCCGCATCTGGACAGCGCCATCGAGGCGGCCTGGGCCATTGCAGAGCCACTGATCGCGATGGGAAAGCCGCTCGACATCCAGGTCACCGCGACCGACAGCGGGCTCGATGTCGACGTGCGCGGCTCCGGTCCGTTGTCGACGGCCATGATCACGAAGTTGTCGCGGATCGCCGAGCAGCACCGGCTGGCGCGGCTGACGCGCCACGGCGAACTTGTGCTGATGCGAAAGCCGCCAGTCGTTGCGATGGGCACGGCGCAGGTCACGCTACCGCCCGGATCGTTCCTGCAGGCAACGGTGGAAGGCGAAGAGCAACTGGCCGCGCTGGTTTCGGAGCATTGCAGGCGCAGCAAGTACATCGCCGATCTGTTCTGCGGCGTCGGGCCGTTCGCTTTGCGGCTTGCGGCGAAGTCGCGGGTTGCCGCCTTCGACAGCGATGCCGGTGCGGTCGCAGCGTTGCAGAAGGCCGCGACGTCGACCTCGGGCCTCAAGCCGGTCAAGGCCGAGGCACGCGACCTGTTCCGCCGCCCGCTGATGCCGCAGGAGTTGCGCGACTATGATGCCGTCGTCTTCGACCCGCCGCGCCAGGGCGCGCAGGCGCAAGCGACGCAGCTCGCGGCGAGCAAGGTTCCGGTGGTGGTCGCGGTGTCCTGCAACGTCACCACCTTCGCACGCGACGCCAAAATCCTGATCGACGGCGGTTACAGGATCGAGGGTGTCACGCCGGTCGATCAGTTCCGCCACACGCCGCATGTGGAGTTGGTGGCAAGGTTCGGGAGATAAGGAAGAATTCGTAGGGTGGGCAAAGCGTAAGCGTGCCCACCATCGCGGGCACCGGAGCTAGAAAGGTGGGCACGCTTCGCTTTGCCCACCCTACACAGCCTGCGCGGCCTCGAAAAACTTACCGCCCCCAGCGATCCTGCCAGATCTTCTCGCCGACCATGCAGTTGACACGCGGCTGGCGGCTGGCGGCCGGCACGACCGGGCGCTCCGGCGTGCGGCCCGCGACTTCGAGCACGAGCTTGGTGCGGATCGCTTCCTTGAACTTGTCGCGCTCCTTGATCGTCACCACGAAGGCGCCGGGACCGCCGATGACGCAGTCTTCGTAGTAGAGATCGAGATTGTCGATGTCCATCGTGGAATAGGACGGCTCCTTCACCATGATGGGCAGGCCGTTGATGATGATGCCCTTCTCCAGCGCGGCATCGCGGGTAAGGACGACAGGCGGGCCGTTGTTATTCGGACCATCGCCGGAAATATCGATGACGCGGCGGATGCCGCGCTGCGGGCTCTCGTCGAACAACTGCAGGGAGAAATTGATCGCGCCCGAGATCGAGGTGCGCGACGCCCGGCGGACTGGAGTCTTGACGATTTCGTGGGCGACGGCGTCGGCCGTTTCGGGGCCGTCGATCAGCCGCCATGGAATGATGATTTTCTGGTCGGTGGAGGCCGCCCACTCAAAATAGGTGACCAGGATCCTGCCGTTCGGGCCGTTCTTCAGCGCCTGCAGGAATTCCTTGGAGACGATGGCCTGCGCGTAGCCTTCGCGCTGCAGCGCCAGTTCGTCCATGTCCATCGAGTAGGAGACGTCGACGGCGAGAACGAGTTCGACATCGACGGTCGGATCGGGTTCCTTACCGGCGAGTTGCCGGCCCTGCTGAGCACTCAGCTGGTTCTGGGCGGGCGCCGCAATACTGGCGACGTCGCCACCAGCGAGCACGCCCGCTATCAGCACAGCCCCGATCGAGACATACCAGCGCATTGCGGCCCTCCCGTCGAATGAAGATATGGTGACACGCAAATTGCGTCGCGCAAAGCGCTGAAATCGCTTGCTCTTCACATTCGGGTTAGTGCTGCACATGAACAACAGTCGGCCGTGACGTGCCCGCTTGTCCGGCAGTTCCGGCGCGCGAGTTGCCCGCGAAACAAGCCATCCGCTTCCGATTTGAACGAATCCGCTGGCCGCGGCGACAGACGAGCACGGCTGGCCACAGGCCGCATCTGGCACCGTCATGGTTACGCCCCCGAAAATTCCTGCAAACGATCGCCTCTCGCCCAGGCTGCGCGCGATCGTTGCCGTTGCCGGCCTGTGTGCTGCGCTTGCCGTGGCGGTGCTGTCGCTATCGTCGACGTGGTCAGTCGCTGCCGAGCCCAAACCGATGGAGCCGGAACCAGCGTTGACGGCGGAGAACGCCGCCGAACTCTGCCAGAAGCTGTTTGAAGATCCCAAGCAATATATCGGTGAAGAAGCACTGCGCCGCCGCTGGGACTTGCGCGCCGCAAGCTGCCGCAAGGCATTCGACGCCGATCCTGCAAACACCGAGCTGAAGGTCGCGGTGGCGCGCAACCTGCCCTATGCCCGCAAGGACGAGGCGGTCGCCATGCTGCGCGACGCTGCAACGCAGGGCAATGCCGAGGCCCATTACCAGCTCTACGAGCATCACAAGTCCTGGGATCGCGGCGACCTCGACAAGGTGCCGCTGGTCACCCGCACCGAGGCCGCTGAAGCGCTGCGCACGGCCGCCGAACTCGGGCATCCCTTCGCGATGCAGACACTGGTGCGCCGGCTCGAGGACGGCGACATCGTCAAGCGCGATCCCGTCGCCGCGCGATACTGGGCGGAGCGTGCCGTTGCCAACCCTGCAAGGGACGCCAGCAAGGCAGGCCTGCTGGTGACGCTGGGGCGGCTGTTGGCGGCATCGAACAAACCGGACGAGCGCGCCCGCGGCCTCGAGATCCTCGAGGGCATGTCAAAGGCCGAAGTGTTCGGCGCACGTCGCGAACTGGCGATCGCCGTCCGCAAGGAAGATCCGGTGCGCGCCCGCACGCTGCTCGAGGAAGCCCGCCGCCCCGATCCCGGCGGCGCCATCGTACCATTGGCAGAAATGCTGATATCAGGCGAAGGTGGCCCGGCCGACCCCAAGCGCGCGGTGTCGTTGTTGAAGGGCGCATCCGATAGCTGGATGGCCAAGGGCATGCTGGGACGGCTCGCGCTCGAAGGCAAGTGGGTGCCCCGCGACGTCCAGGAGGCGGTGCGCCTGATCGACATCAGCAGCGCCTATGATTTCGACGCCCGCCTGCAGGTGTTGCGGCTGCTGGCCGAAAATCCGGAAGCGCGGGTCAGCTACCCCAAGCGCGTGCTGTATGACGCCGTGCAGGCCGCGGAACTGGACGAACCCGGCGCGATGAAAGCACTGGTCGAGCTTAAACTGTCGGCAAACGCCCAGTTTCAGGACCGGCCCGGAGCCTGTAAACTGATCGAGACGGCCGTCAGCCGCGGCGATCAGACCATGACGCAACGGTTGGCGGACTGCCGCGCCAAGTAGTCGCGTCCGAGTGATCGCGGCGCCACCCATCGGCAATTGTTCGTGTCAGGACCGCGCACCGGAATGATCGATACCGTCGCCAAGCCAAAGACCGGGGTCAAGACGAAGACCGAACGGCCACGCCTGCACAAGGTCATCCTCGTCAATGATGACTTCACGCCGCGCGAATTCGTCGTCACCGTGCTGAAGGCGGAATTCCGCATGACCGAGGACCAGGCCCACAAGGTCATGATCACGGCACACCGCCGCGGCGTCTGCGTGGTCGCCGTGTTCACCAAAGACGTTGCCGAGACCAAGGCCACCCGCGCCACCGACGCCGGCCGCGCCAAGGGCTATCCGCTGCTGTTCACCACAGAGCCAGAGGAATGAATCTCCCGTAGCCCGGATGGAGCGCAGCGCAATCCGGGTCAGTCTTGCCGCTCACCAAAATTGGCTGTATCGGCGCGCCCGTCACCGCCCCAATCCGGAGGCAGAATGCCCGCCCGGACATAGCGGTGCAACGACGAATACCCCCAATCGGACGGCGATGTTGCCAACTGGTGCTTGACCGGATTGTAATGCACATAGTCGGCGCAGCGCTCGAAATCCCGTTCATCACGGATGGTGTGCTCCCAAAAGCGCTTTTGCCAAAGGGAGTATTCGCCGCGTCGGTCGTGCGAAATCAGAGCGCCCGTAGCTACGACGCTTCGCGTGAAGCTACCTTTGATCCGTCGCCACCTGTCGGAAAAGTCCGAATCGCCGGGAGGCAATGTCAGGATCGCATGCAGGTGGTCCGGGAGGATGACGATGGCATCGGTAACAAACGGCCGTTCGTTCTGCGTCTTCCGGAATGCCGTGCGCAGTAGCGCGATGTGGTCGATCAGCGCGGACGACCGTCGGTCATGCAGCGTGACCGTGAAGAAAAAAGTCCCACCTGGGACGAAATTGCGCCGATAACGGACCATTCGAAAGTTTACCAAGAATTTCTTGTAGCCCGGATGAAGCAAAGTGCAATCCGGGATTCGCGCCGCGGCGAGAGGCGTCCCCGGATTGCGCTGCGCTCCATCCGGGCTACGATCCCGCCTGCGTTTCGTCGGCCAGCCCGTAGACGCGCGCAGCTTTCGAAAAACCTGCGACCGGAAACTCGCCGAGGTCGCTCCAGCCGCCCCGGCAGATGCCGGCGAACCCTTCCGAAGCGACGATCGTGCGTTTGGTCTGGCTGGCGATCTTTTCCAGCCGGGCCGCCAGATTCACCGCGGGGCCAATACAGGTGAAGTCGAGCCGGTTGCCGCCGCCGATATTACCGTAGAGAATTCGCCCGACGTGCAGCGCGACGCCGAAGCGAAACCGTTCGACGGCGCCGCCGATCGGATATTGCAGGTCTGCGACGCTGGCGCGGGACTCGTGAGCGGCTTCGAGCACGCGCGCGCAGACCTGCTGCTCGTCGCCGACATACTCGTCGATCGGGAAAACCGCGAGCAGGCCGTCGCCCATGTATTTGAGTACCTCGCCGCCGTGCTTCCGGATCGCGGTGACCTGGCAGTCGAAATACTGGTTGAGGACGTCGACCACGGTCTCCGCCGGTACGCGGTCTGACAGCGAGGTGAAGCCGCGCAGGTCGGACAGCCAGATCGCGGCGTTCATGGTCTCGGTATGACCGCGCCGGATCTGCCCGCCGAGGATGCGTTCGCCGGCGCGGTTGCCAACATAGGTGTCGAGCAGGCTCGCAGCGGTGCGCGCCAGCGTGATGATCTCGACCACCCGCGCCAGCGGCTTCACCAGGCTGCGCAGCGCCGCCAATTGTTCATCCGTGAAGCCGCCCGGCTGTTTCGTGGTCCAGCTCGACGCATTCACCGTGCCGCCGATGAAGGGCAGCGGCAGCGCCAGGTAATCCGTCACGCCTTCGGCGCGCAGCTCATCAATGATCGGAAAGCGCTGGCTCGCGGGATCATCGGTGCGCGCACGGACCTCCTGCCCCTGCTGAAACACGATGATCAGCGGGCTGGTGTGAAAATCCGGCGACTCCAGGATGTTGAAGTCGACCGTCCCGATCTCGACCTCGGAGCCCGGCTTCCAGATGAAATTGCGCCCGTAAATATCGGGATGCAACGTGCGGACGAAGACGCCGACACGCCAGAGCGGCAGGCCGGCTGCGACCATCCGGTCGCAGGTTTCCGCCATGAACCGGCTTGGGCTGGTCGCGGATCGCCCGCCGTCGATCAGCCAGTCGGTCAGCTCGCGCAGTTTCGATGCATCCATGGCGCCGGTATTTGCCGTTCAAGTCGGCGAAACGTCAAGGCTCGCAGCGTTCTGTCAAGCCCGTGGAAGCAGTTGCGGTATGCCGGGAGCCGCCGTGACCCGGCGTCGGAGCTGCGCTAGTTTCGCGACACAAAAACAGGGGGAAGCACCAAGTGTACGACTACATCATCGTCGGCGGCGGATCGGCAGGCTCGGTCATGGCCCACAGGCTGTCCGCGAAGAGCGCCAACAAGGTCCTGCTCTGCGAAGCGGGCCAGGACACGCCGCCCGGCAATGAACCAGCAGAGATTCGCGACAGCTATCCGGGAACGGCGTATTTCGATCCGCGCTTCCACTGGACCGAACTGAAAGTCACGACCCAGGTCGTCAGCCACAACAATCCCGACGAGGCCAGGCCTCCCTTGCGGAAATACGAGCAGGCGCGCGTGCTGGGCGGCGGGTCCTCGATCAACGGCCAGATGGCCAATCGCGGCGCGCCGACGGATTACAACGAGTGGGAAGCGCGCGGCGCCACCGGCTGGAGCTGGGACGACGTGCTGCCCTACTTCAAGAAGGTCGAGCACGACCTCGATTTCGACGGCCCGTACCACGGCAAGGACGGCCGCATCCCCGTCCGCCGCATTCCGCAGGCGCACTGGACCAAGCATTCGCAGGCGATGGCGGAAGCCTGCAAGCAGGCCGGCTTCAAGTTCCTGCCCGACCAGAACGGCGAGTTCGTCGACGGCTACTTCCCGGTGACGCATTCCAATCAGGACGAACAGCGCGTCTCCGCCGCCATGGGCTATCTCGATCGCAACACCCGTCAGCGCTCCAACCTGACCATTTCGACCATGACGCAGGTGAAGGAGCTGCTGTTCGAAGGCACGCAGTGTGTCGGCGTCAAGGCGCTGGTCAATGGCCGCGAGCAGGAATTTCGTGGCAAGGAGATCATCCTCTCCTGCGGCGCGATCCATTCGCCGGCGCATCTGCTGCGCGCGGGCATTGGCCCGGTCGGCCATCTCCGCGACATGGGCATCCCGGTGCTGCAAGGCCTTGCCGGCGTCGGCCAGCGCCTGATGGACCATCCCTCGATCTCGCTGTCCTCGTTTGTCCGTCGCGGCGCGCGCATGAACGGGCACACCCGACGCCACATGCAGATGGGGCTGCGCTACTCCTCGGGGCTTCCGGGCATCCCCGCCGGCGACATGTTCGTCGTCGTCATCACCAAATCAGCCTGGCATGCGGTCGGCGAGCAGATCGGCTCGCTGCTCACCTTCGTCAACAAGACCTATTCGGAGACCGGCCAGGTCAAGCTCGCGTCGCGCGACCCGCGGGAAGAGCCGATCGTCGAGTTCAACCTGCTGTCGGACAAGCGCGATCTCGACCGGCTGATGAGCGGCTTTCGCAAGATGGCGGGCTTGCAGATGAGCGCGCCGCTCAAGGCGGTGACCGACAAGCCGTTCCCGGCGGCCTATTCCGACCGCGTGCGCAAGATCGGCGTGGTCAACACCAAGAACAAGATCCTCACGAAAATCGCCGCCACGCTGATGGACGGCCCGGCGGCGTTGCGCCACTACATGATCGACAATTTCGTCGTCGAAGGCTTTACCTTCGAGCAGGTCATGACCGACGACGAAGCGCTCGAGGCCTTCGTGCGCAAGGCGGCGATCGGCGTGTGGCATGCCTCCTGCTCGTGCCGGATGGGCCGGGCAGACGATCCGATGGCGGTGGTCGACACACAAGGCCGCGTCAAGGGCGTGCAGGGTCTGCGCGTGGTCGACGCCTCGATCTTCCCGGTGGTGCCGTGCGCCAACACCAATTTCCCGACCTTGATGTCGGCGGAAAAGATCGCAGCTGCGATGATGCAGTAAGCGAGGCCCCTAGCCGCCGACCTGGCCGCGGTGGCGCAGGAGATGATCGGCCAGCACACAGGCCATCATGGCCTCGCCCACCGGCACCGCGCGGATGCCGACGCAGGGGTCGTGGCGGCCCTTGGTCATGATGTCGGTTTCGGCGCCGGCGCGATCGACCGTCTTGCGCGGCGAAAGGATCGACGAGGTCGGCTTCACGGCAAAGCGCACCACTACCGGCTGGCCGGTGGAAATGCCGCCGAGCACGCCGCCGGCGTTGTTCGACAGAAACCGCGTGCCGTTGTTGCCGGTGCGCATCTCGTCGGCGTTTTCCTCGCCGGACAATTCGGCGGCGCCAAAGCCCGCGCCGATCTCGACGCCCTTCACCGCGTTGATGCTCATCATCGCGGCCGCCAGTTCGCCGTCGAGCTTGGCGTAGATCGGCGCACCGAGACCGGGCGGCACGCCTTCGGCAACGACTTCAATCACGGCGCCGATCGAGGAGCCGCTCTTGCGGATGCCGTCGAGATATTGCTCGAAGAACGCGGCCTTGTCCTTGTCGGGGCAGAAAAACGGATTGCGCGCGATCTCGTCCCAGTCCCACTTGGCGCGATCGATCTTGTGCGGCCCCATCTGCACCAGCGCACCGCGGACTTTTACGTCGGGCAGGATCTTGCGCGCGATCGCACCGGCCGCGACGCGCGTGGCTGTCTCCCGCGCCGAAGACCGTCCGCCGCCGCGATAGTCGCGCAGGCCGTATTTGGCCTCATAGGTGAAGTCGGCATGCCCCGGGCGAAACTTGTCCTTGATCTCGGAATAGTCCTTGGAGCGCTGGTCGGTGTTTTCGATCAAAAGCGCAATCGGCGTGCCCGTGGTCACCTGCACGCCGGTCTCGGGATGCGCCATGACGCCGGACAGGATCTTTACGGTGTCCGGCTCCTGGCGCTGGGTGGTGAAGCGCGACTGCCCGGGACGGCGGCGATCCAGATCCTGCTGGATGTCTTCATTGGTCAGCGGGATCAGCGGCGGACAGCCATCGACCACACAGCCGATCGCAACCCCGTGGCTTTCGCCGAAGGTCGTGACCCGGAACATGTGGCCGAAGGTGTTGAAGGACATGGGGTCTGCGCTGGCTCGCTAGTCGGTGCTAACTTGTCGTAACGCGCGGGGCAACGGCGGTCAAACCGACAAGACGTCATTACGGGGCGATGCGAAGCATCGAACCCGGAATCTCGAGATTCCGGGTTCGCCCTTTGGGCGCCCCGGAATGACGGCGCTACGAAGCCCCGCCCTTAACTATATTTCCGCAAGGCCCCGTCGCGGAACACGTAGACTGCGCCCTGCTCGATCAGGAGGTCGGCGGCGCTGGCCGGTGTCTCGATGCCGAGCGCCACCATCAGCGCCCGCGCTGTGCCACCGTGGGCTACGGCGACGGTATCGCCGGTCACGGAATCGTACCAGTCGCGCATCCGGTGCTGCACGTCCTCGTAGGTCTCGCCGCCCTTTGGCGCCATCGTCCACTTTGCCGTCAGGCGCCTGGCGTAAAGCACCGGATCGGCCGCCTGCATCTCGGCCAGCGTCGAGCCTTCCCAAACGCCGTAGCCGATCTCGCGGAGCCGATCGTCGAGCGCATATTCGCCCGGTGCGAGCTTCAGGGCGCCGCGCACCAATTCCATCGTCATGCGCGCGCGGCCGAGCGGGCTCGCGACGAACGGCAGCGAGGACATGTCGCGGCCGTCGCGCGCAAGCAGGTCAGCAAGGACATTGCCGGCATGAGCCGCCTGCTGGCGGCCGAGGTCATTGAGCGGAATGTCCCGCGTGCCCTGCAGCCTGCCTTCTGCATTCCACGACGTCTCGCCATGGCGAATGTAATAGATCACGGGCGCGGACATCGGACCTGCGGCTATTCCCTGCTCAGCGAGATGGCGAGCGATGTCCCTTGCTTTCCAATCGCGCCTCCGTTTGGAGGTACATCAGCACTCCGGCGGGGTCGAGCCCAAATTCGACTTTGGATTAACGCTGCTTGACCTGCGGCTCAATGACCGGAATAGACGCCTCGATTGGGTGTTATGTTGGGTAAGGCGTTCGCGCCGGACAACCCTTGTAACAGGCGTCAATGACCGCGTTTCGCCAAAGTGTCGAAGCCATGATTCCGGCGCTCCGTCGCTACGCGCGCGCACTCGCGCGCGACGCCGACATCGCCGACGATCTGGTACAGGACACGCTGGTGCGCGCGTTGCGTTCGGAGAAGCTGTTTCTCGGCGGCGATGTCAGGAGCTGGCTCTATACGATCCTGACCAACCTGAACAAGAACCGGCGGCGATCGCTGGCGCGGCGGCCGCAATTCATGCCGCTGCTGGACAACAACCCGGATGCCAGCGGCACCGAAGCGGAGGGCCGCGACATTGCCCGCGCGCTTTCGACGCTGGTGGAAGAACAGCGCTCGGTGCTGCTGCTCGTGATGCTCGAGGGACTGAGCTACCGCGAGGTGGCAGACATCCAGGGCGTGCCGATCGGCACCGTAATGTCCCGGCTTGCCCGCGCCCGCGCGCATGTCAAGGCTTCGCTGGAGGGCGAACGCGCCGCGCTGCGGCGGGTGAAGTGATGGAAGCGTGATGAACAGGCAGATTAGAGAATAGACACGAGATCAGAAAGAGACAGAGACCACAGAGATGACCGACCCCAACATTCCCGTCACCGAAGACGAGCTGCATGCTTACGTCGACAACGAGTTGCCGGCGGAACGCCGCGGCGATGTCGAGGCGTGGCTCGCGACGCATCCCGACGATGCGGCGCGGGTGCAGTCGTGGCGGACGATGGCGGAAGCGCTGCACGCGAGGTACGGCTCTATTGTCGACGAGGCGGTGCCCAGGCGACTCGAGATCGAGCGGCTGGTGCGGCAGCCGCGCCGATGGGTGTATGGGGCGGTCGCGGCAACGCTGGCGGCGTTCGCGGTCGGTGGCGGCGTCGGCTGGCTGGCGCGCGGCGCGTTGGCGGCCCCCTCCGCGTTACAGGGCTTTACGGTCAATGCGCTTGAAGCGCACCGGCTCTATGTGGTCGAAGTCCGCCATCCCGTCGAGGTGCCCGGGAGCGAACGCGCCCATCTGCAGCAGTGGCTGACCAAGCGCTGCGGCTGGCTGGTCAGGGCGCCCGAACTGACGGGCGCTGGCCTGAAGCTCGTCGGCGGCCGGCTGTTGCCAGGTTTGGGTGGGCCTGCGTCATTCATGATGTACGAAGGCGCCTCGGGCGAGCGCTTCACCATCTACACGGTGAAATCGGACGCCAAGGCGACCCAGATGCGATTCGCGGCGCAAGGCAAGGAGAGTTCGCTGTTCTGGGCCGATGACGGCGTCGCCTATGCGGTGGTGTCCAGCAGCGCCGATCGCGGGCGGCTGACGCAGATCGCGCAGGCGGTCTACGATCAGATGGAGAAAACCGGCGGTTAGACAACGTCAGAGCGCTTGTCCCAATTCCGACACCGAAAATCTGGAATCAAAACACAAGCGCGTCTCATTAAAGCACCGGGTATTCACGAGAAAATGAGTAGCGTTCGATCCGCCGATCGGCGCAAGCGGCCTCGATCGGGGTTTGGTACCGCGCTGGTCCCCCTTTCGAGGCCGCCCCTTTTTCCAGAAAACGTTGTGTTTTCATGGAATAAGCCGCGTCATCGGAAAAAAGCTACTCACAGATACGGTACTGTTCGACAGCCGGTTTCGCGCCGCGAATCACGGCCTGGTCAGCCGAAATCGCTGCGCGGATTGTAACGGTGGCCGTCGCGCCACTTTTCCATCAATGCCTCAAGCTCGGCATCGTTCCCGTCGGGCAGAATAATGCGGGTGGTGACGAACTGGTCCCCGGTCCCGCCCGCCTTCGGCAGCCCCTTGCCCTTGAGACGGAAGGTGCGGCCGCTCGAGGTGTTCTTCGGGATCGACAGCTCCACCGCGCTGCCGAGTGTCGGCACCCGCACCTTGCCGCCCAGCACCGCCTCATAGAGCGTGATTGGCAGATCGATGCGCAGATCGCTGCCGTCGACCTTGAACAGCGGATGCGGCGCGATGCTGACCGTGATCAGGAGGTCACCGGGCGGGTGCCCTGGCGCCGTCTCGCCCTGGCCCTTGAGCCGGATCTGCTGACCGGCGGTGACCCCGGCCGGAATCTTGACGTTAAGTTCCTTGCCGGTCGGCAAACGAACGCGCTTCTCTCCGCCCTTGACCGACTCTTCCAGCGACACCGTCATGGCGACATTCAGATCGAGATCGAGGCCGATACCGCCGGTTTCGAAATCAAAGGTTCTGCTCTGACCACCCGGACGTCCGCCGCGGGCGCCGCCGAACATGCTGTTGAGGATCTCCTCGAAGCCCGCGCCACCGCCGCCGGGACCTCCGGCTCCGCCGCCACCGGTGCGGAAGGTGTAGGACTCGAACCCGCCGCCCGGCCCTCCCGACCGACCGCCACGCGGGTCGCCGCCGGGAAAGCCCTGAAACCGCGGCTTGCCCTCGGCGTCGATCTCGCCGCGATCGAACTGCTTGCGCTTGTCCTCGTCGCCGATGATCTCGTTGGCGGAATTGATTTCGGAGAAACGCTCCGCGGCCTTCGGATCGTTCTTGTTGCTGTCAGGGTGATGCTTCTTGGCGAGCTTGCGGTAGGCACTCTTGATCGCCGCAGCGCTGGCGCCCCGAGGCACCCCCAAGACCTCATAGGGGTCGCGCATACGTCGGGTCTCCTTCACGAGAATTCGGATTTTTTCAACTTAGAGCAAATCGCCCACTTTGGCTTTATCTGGGAAGCCAGTTGCATTTATGCAACGGGCCTGGGGCCAAGTTTGCAGTGCTCAGCTCTTGGTCCACGGCTTTAACGTATGGATCTCCCAGCGACCATGGCCGGCCTTGCACGCGGCGCCCTGCAGCCAGCTTTCCGAGCGGCCATTGACATAGCTTGCGAGGAAATCCCGGCAGGTACGGCCATCATCCCCGGAATAGGCCTGGGACAGCGGCGTCACCGAACCCCTCGCCCCTGTTTCCGGGTTTTCCCACGGCTGGCTGGTGTCCTTGCCGCCCTTGGTCAGCACATCGGAGGCGGCGGTGCGGGCAAAGACGAGGTCGCTCTCGGTCGGAGCCGGCGCGCTGGCGGCCTGCTTGCCCAGAGAACCCGTTCGGTCGCCGCCGTCCATTTTGGCAAAGGCGGCATCCAGGCGGGACAGGCTGCAGCCGCCCGAGCCGAGGCTGATTAGAATCAATGTCATGGCCACGGCTGTCGGGCCGATCGCCGATAGGCCAACGCGTCCCCATGCCCTATATAGGGCAAGCCCGTATCGGGGCTGCAACGCGCTCTGGGACGCGAACGGACGCAACTGGGACTCCTGCCATGACGGACACGACCTCCATCAAACACCCGACACCGTTAACATCGGGTGATTTTACCGCGGCTGAGGAACCGTTTGCGCTGTTCGGCGAGTGGTTCGCCGAGGCCGTGAAGTCCGAACCGAACGACCCCAACGCGATGGCGCTGGCGACCGTCGATTCTGATGGGCTGCCTGATGTCCGGATGGTGCTGATGAAAGGCTACGACGCGGAGGGATTCGTTTTCTACAGCCACATCGCCAGCCAGAAGGGCCGCGAACTCGCCGCAAATCCCAAGGCGGCTTTACTTTTCCACTGGAAATCGCTGCGCCGCCAGGTTCGCATCCGTGGCCAGGTGACGCCGGTGACGGAAGAGGAAGCCGACGCCTATTTCGCCACACGCCCGAAGCAGGCGCAGATCGGCGCCTGGGCCAGCAAGCAGTCGCAGCCGCTGGAGAGCCGCTTTGCCTTCGAGCAGGCGATCGCGGTGGTGGCCGCCAGGCACATGATCGGCGACGTACCCCGCCCGCAGGGCTGGAGCGGCTGGCGCATTCACCCCCAGCGTTTCGAATTCTGGCACGACCGCCCGTTCCGCCTGCACGACCGCATCGAATTCCGCCGTGACGCGCCTGGCGATGCGTGGTCGAAGGTTAGACTCTATCCCTGATTGATCGTCACGGTCGGGCCAAAGCGCGAAGCGCGTCTTCGTGTAAAATAGCCCCGCCATGACGAAAACCGAAAGACCTGCATGCCCCCTTCATCCAATGCGCCGCGGCGCACGCTGCTTCTGACCGGCGCCAGCCGCGGGATCGGCCACGCCACTGCGATCCGCTTCTCCTCTGCCGGCTGGCGGGTCATCACCTGCTCGCGGCACGCCTTCCCGGAAGTCTGCCCGTGGGGCGCGGGACCGGAGGACCACATCGAGGTCGATCTCGGCAACCCCGACGACACTTCGCGCGCGATCTCCGAGATCCGCCGGCGGCTGGAGAACGACGAATTGCACGCACTGGTCAACAACGCCGCGATCTCGCCGAAGGGTTCTGGCGGCAGCCGGCTCGGCACCATGGATACCGATATCGACACGTGGACCCACGTCTTCCACGTCAACTTCTTCGCGCCGATCATGATCGCGCGCGGGCTGATCGAGGAGTTGAAGCACGCCAAGGGCGCGGTGGTGAACGTCACCTCGATCGCCGGCTCGCGCGTGCATCCGTTCGCGGGCGCCGCCTACGCGACGTCGAAGGCAGCGCTCGCCGCGCTGACGCGCGAGATGGCTTCCGACTTCGGCCGCGTCGGCGTCCGCGTCAACGCGATCGCGCCGGGCGAAATCGACACCTCGATCCTGTCGCCGGGCACCGAGAAGATCGTCGACCAGCAGATCCCGATGCACCGGCTCGGCACACCCGACGAAGTCGCGAAGATCATCTACGTGCTGTGCACGGAAACCAGTTCGTACGTGAACGGCGCCGAGATCCACATCAATGGCGGGCAGCACGTTTAGTCGTTTTGATCGTCATTCCGGGACACGCGTCTTCGCGTGGACCCGGAATCTCGAGATTCTCAGGGACGCAAGGGGCGCCCCGTAGTTCGCGCTTTGCGCGCCCCGGAATGACACGTCCTACTCCGCGTAAAATTTGAGCTGCGCCGCGCGCGGCGCAATCGCTGCGACATTGAACGCGCTCGAGCACTCGTCCTCGTTCTCGCCGTCCGCCAGCGCCGCACCGCAGTGCCGGCAAAGCCGCACCGAGAACGCCTGCACCTTGCCATCGACGCGGCTTTGCTGATAGCGCGCAAAATCGATGACGTTGCGTGACGTTATGTGTTTCTCAACCATGGTGTCCTCGCGGCCTGAGAACACCTTATCGCAGACAAGCTTCGATCATTCGTTCAGCGCACCGCTCAAATTTTAGCGGTGGTGAGGCGCGCATCGCACGCAGGGATGGACTGGTTTACAACCACTTTTTCCATCTGAAGAAAAAGTACGGCAGCACGGCTGCCATGAGCATCATCAACAACGCCATCGGGTAACCATGCGGCCATTCGAGCTCCGGCATCGCGCGGAAATTCATGCCGTAGATAGAGGCGATCAGGGTCGGCGGCATCAGCACGACCGCCATCACCGAGAACAGCTTGATGATGTTGTTCTGCTCGAGATTGACGACGCCCAGCATGGCGTCGAGCGTAAACGTGATCTTGCTGGAGAGATATGAGGCGTGGTCGGTCAGCGAGGAAACGTCGCGTTGCATGGTCTTGAGTTGCTCGCGCATGTCCTTGGACCATTTGATGCCCTCGACGACCGCCGACAGGAAGGTGACGACGCGGCCGATCGAAACCAGGCTTTCACGAACCTTGGAGACCAGGTCGCCCTTGCGCCCGATCGCAATCAGGATCTGCGAATAGCGCTTGGCCTGGCCATGGCGTTCGCTTTCGGGCTCGAAGATGTCGTGGGAGACCTGATCGACATCGGCGCCGGCACGCTCCAGAATGTCGGCACAGCGATCGATCACCGCGTCGAGCAATTCCATCAGCACCATTTCGCCCGAGATCCCGGGCAGGCATGACCGGGCCAGCTTGTGCTCGACCAGGGCGAACGGCTTCGGCATGTCGTACCGCACGGTCACCAGCCGGTGACCGGCCAGGATGAAGGTGACGGGCGTGATCCGCGGCATATCGGTGTCCGACTGGCACATCAGCGTCGCGGTCATGTAGCGGGCGCCGTTCTCGATATAGAGCCGGCTGGATATCTCGATTTCCTGCATGTCTTCCCGGGTCGGCACCGCGATACCGGCCAGCCGCTCCACCGCGCGGTCCTCCTCGGCCGTCGGATTGACCAGGTCGATCCAGACCACATTGTCCGGCAATGCGGCCGTGGCTGTCTCCGGGAGCTTCTTCAGGCTGGTTTCGAAGGGGGCATAGACCGACAGCATGGGGAACTCCGGAACGGGTGCGGTCGCTTGGCTGGTGCGCTTTCTTGACACAAACCGGCGCCGGTTTGGGCCTGAAAACGCTGTGGCCAGCCAGCCGCACTTACCCGATTCTGGCAAGCGCCCGATGACCCGCGCATGAACCGGCGACCCATCTTTGCGGCAGCGGCGCGGCGCGGGCATGGCCCTTGCCTGACGGCAGCCAATCCATGCCCATAAATCAACCAGAAGCCGCAAATTTTGCGGCATAAAAGCCACAGCCAGCCTCCCGCAGCGCCGAACGGGCGTGCAAAGGCTGGCACATTTACCCGTTATTGCGGATACTGGGGTTAATGGAATCGTCGCGTTTTTGGCGCAGGTTTGTGGCCGCGAACGCCAGAGTTTCGATTGGAAGTATCATGTCGTCGCTGAAAGTCATGTTCGGGGTCCTTGCTGCCGGCTTCCTGCTGTCCGGCTGCATGCAGGCAACCACATACCAGGCCGCGCCCGAGGCCTCGCTCAAGCCGAGCGACAAGGCCCAGCTCGCCAAGGCGCGCTACGCCGCGGTCAAGCCCCCGGAACCCTTCCGCCGCGCCATCGTCGACTATCACCGCAAGGAAATGCCCGGCACGATCGTGGTCGATTCCGACAACCACTATCTGTACCTGGTGCAGGACGGCGGCAAGGCGATCCGCTACGGCGTGACCGTCGGCGAGGAAGCCCTCGCATTCTCGGGCATCGCCCGCGTCGGGAACATGGCGGAATGGCCGAAATGGACGCCGACCGCCGATATCCACAAGCGTATCGAAGGCCTGCCGGCTTCGGTTCCAGGCGGCGTCGACAATCCGCTCGGCGCCCGTGCGCTGTATCTCTATCAGGGCAACAAGGACACCCTGTTCCGCATTCACGGCACCAACCAGCCGGAATATATCGGCGCATCGATTTCGTCGGGCTGCATCCGCATGACCAACGAGGACGTCATCGACCTCTACACCCGCGTCAAGCAAGGCACCGTCGTCGTCGTGCTCGAGCCGAAGCAGGGCGACTCGCCGTTCAATTCCAAGATGGCGCTGCAGGGCGGCGGCAACGGCCCGATGGCGCAGTAATCGACGACATTTTCGTCGCCAGTCGATCATCCAGAGCGCCGGCTTTGCCGGCGCTTTTTCGTTGCGGGCTTCTCCTCGCGCGCGGGTTCGGCCTCTTCCGATTTCTCGTCGCCTGGTTTCGCAGCGCCGGTTTTGTCGTCCTCTGCCTTGCCTGCGCCGGGCTTGCCAGCCTCGGGCTTACTATTTTCGGATTTGTTGTTTTCGGATTTGTTGTTTTCGGACTTGTTGTTCTCGGATTTGGCGGCGACTTCGCGCGGCGGTGCCTCGTCGGGCCGCTCGGCCGGCAGCAGCGGCGCGATCTGCGGCAGCGGATCATACACGTTCCACTGGCAGATCCGGTAATTGCCGCGCCGCTCCATCAGGTCGATATGGATGTGGTCTTCGTGGTAGCCGTCCGAGCCCGGACCCAGCACGGTCGGAAACCGCGTGCAGGCCGAATGCAGCACGCTCTCGCGGACCTCGCGCGGCACGGCGCGATCGGTGAGCGAGATCGCACGGCCGTTGGCGAGCTTGAAGGCGCGGAGGTCGAGCGCATTGGCGCGGCCATGTTCGGAGAGCTTGGCGCCCGCGACGCGGTTGCGGCCGCGGCATTCGTAGGAGTTGAAATTATCGAGGTTGGCGATGGTGCTGCCGAGGCCGGTAGCCAGCGGCGCGATATCGTTGCGAATCCACTCGGCCAGCGCGGTCGCCATCGGACAGCGCAGGACGGCCGCAGGCTTCACCGAAACCTGCCGCTTGTCCGGCAGCACGACCGCCTCCAGCCGCACCAGGTCCTCGCCGCCGCAGCCACCGGCGTCACGGATATCGGGAATGCTGGGCGCAATGGCGATCGCATCCGTCAGCGCCAGCCGGCAGGCCGAGGGTGGCGGCGGCTCCGGCGCGGGGGCGGCTTCCTCCCTGGCCTGATCTGTGGACTTTCCGTTCTTGGGAGCGGCCTCTTCCTTCTCGGCCGCCTGCTCGGACCTGGCCGCCGGCGCCTCGGCCGGCCGCGGCTTCGGCAGTGGCACCGCCGCGCGGCGGACCTTTGCCCGCGATTTCGGCGACTCCACCCGGAACAGGTTATCCCACGGCGCCGCGCAGCAGCCTTTTTTCGCATAGGCTGGCGCGGTTGGCATGCCAAGCAGCAGGCTGGTCGTGGCAACGGTAACCATTACCGCCCCAATGCGGCCAAAGGCGCCACTAGCCCATTTTCGGCTTGCTTTCTGCGCGGTAAAGTTCATGTCAATTCCATGAACTTAACCCCGATCCGCCCGCAAGGTTCGCGGATCGCGCGGCAACGAACAAACCGTCGGAGGGAAGTGCGTATGCTCGGATTGATGCAAGACTGGCCTTTGCTTTGTCACCGGATTATCGAACACGCCGCGAAGTATCACGGCACGCAAGAGGTCGTCACGCGGTCGGTCGAAGGCCCCATTCATCGCACCAATTACGCCGAAATTCATGCGCGCGCGCTGAAAGTATCGCAACGGCTCGAGCGCGACGGCATCAAGTTCGGCGACCGCGTCGCCACCATCGCCTGGAACACCTGGCGCCATCTCGAAGTCTGGTACGGCATCATGGGGATCGGCGCGATCTGCCACACCGTCAATCCGCGGCTTTTCCCCGACCAGATCGCCTGGATCATCAACCATGCGCAGGACCGCATCGTGATGACCGACATCACCTTCGTTCCGATCCTGGAAAAGCTCGCCGCCAGCATGCCGAGCGTCGAGCGCTACATCGTGCTGACCGACAAGGCGCACATGCCGCAGACCACGCTGAAGAACGCGGTCGCCTATGAGGACTGGATCGCGGAAGCCGACGGCAAGTTCACGTGGAAGGATTTTGACGAGAACACCGCTGCCGCGATGTGCTACACCTCGGGCACCACGGGCGATCCGAAGGGCGTTCTGTATTCTCACCGCTCCAACGTGCTTCACGGGTTGATGGCCAACAATGTCGACGCCCTCGGCACCAGTGCCGCCGAGACAATGCTGCCGGTGGTGCCGTTGTTCCATGCCAACAGCTGGGGCATCGCCTTCTCCGCCCCCTCGATGGGCACCAAGCTGGTGATGCCCGGCGCCAAGCTCGACGGCGCGTCGGTCTACGAGCTGCTCGACACCGAGAAGGTCACGCACACGGCCGGCGTGCCGACCGTGTGGCTGATGCTGCTCAACCACATGGCCGCCAACGCCCTCAAGCTGCCCCACCTCAAGAGCGTGGTGTGCGGCGGCTCGGCGATGCCGCGCTCGATGATCAAGTCGTTCGTCGACATGGGCGTCCGCGTGCGCCACGCCTGGGGCATGACCGAGATGAGTCCGATCGGCACCGTCGCGGCACTGAAGCCGCCGTTTGCCGTACTCACCGGCGAAGAGCGCCTCGACATCCTGCAGACCCAGGGCTACCCGCCGTTCGGCGTCGAAATGAAGATCACCGACGATGCCGGCAAGGAGCTGCCGTGGGACGGCAAGACCTTCGGCCGCCTCAAGGTCGCCGGCCCGGCGGTTGCCAAGGCCTATTTCAAGGTCGACACCAACATCCTCGACGACGAAGGCTTCTTCGACACCGGCGACGTCGCGACCATCGACGAGCATGGCTACATGCGGATCACCGACCGCTCCAAGGACGTCATCAAGTCGGGCGGCGAATGGATTTCGTCGATCGATCTGGAAAATCTCGCGGTCGGCCACCCCGCCGTCGCGGAAGCGGCCGTGATCGGCGTCTATCATCCCAAATGGGACGAGCGCCCGCTGCTCATCGTCCAGCTCAAGCAGGGTGAGAGCGCGACACGCGAGGACATCCTGAAATTCATGGATGGCAAGATCGCGAAATGGTGGGTGCCCGATGACGTCGCCTTCGTCGACGGCATCCCGCACACGGCCACCGGAAAGATCCTGAAAACCGCGCTGCGCGACCAGTTCAAGAGCTACCGCTTCCCGAACGCGGCCGCTTGAGAGGCTGACTCAGAGAGCAAACAGTAATATCGCTCGTGATGCCCGGCCTGGTGCCGGGCATTCACGTCTTTGCAGCAACGAGCGAGAAAGACGTGGATGGCCGGGACAAGCCCGGCCATGACGATGATCGGGTTTCACAGCCAACGGTCCGACCGCCGCCATTTCAGGAACTGCGGCTGAATCAGCGCGCGAGCGCTTCGAGCTGCCGTTGGGCGCCGGGCTCGCCCAACTCTCTCGCCTTCTGGTACCAGCTACGTGCCTGCGCGACGTCAGCGAGCCCGCTGGCGCCGAGTTGCCTGAGCGAAGCCGGATCATAGGTGGTGCCGAGCAACAACGCGGCGCGGCCGTCCCGTGCTTCGGCGCCACGCTGCAACAGCAGCCTTGCCGACTGGACGTCGCCACTGGAGAGCAATTCCTGCCCGCGCCTGACAAGAGCCTGGATCTCCCTCTGGTCCAGGTTGCGCACGACGTCGGCGGCCTGCGGCGGTGGGGCAGCAACCGGAGGTGCCACGGGCGGTGCGACTGCGACCGGCGGCTGGACAACGGGGCTCGCTGCGGGCGGCGGCACAGCGGCGACACGCGGAGCCGGCGGCGGCAGTGCCGGCGCCTGGGCTGCTGGCGGCGGGGCGACCGGCACAGCGGCGGCGCGTGGAGCCGTCCAGGACAAGCGCGTGGTTCCGGCGACGAGCGCTGCCCCGTCTCCATCGCGCAATTCCGCCGTTAGTTGCATCTGCCCGACGAAACCATCGGCCGGAATGACCGAAACGCCAGAAATTTCAGTTGCGGGCACCCGCCATTCGTTGGCAACACGCCTGCCCGACGTCAGCCGCGCCCCGGCCGGCAGCCCGTTGATGGCAACGAAGGCAGCCGGAGGCGGCGCACCGACATGAACCCCGAGCGGCAGGGCATCGTTGACGAGCGCACTGCCATCCTGTGCGGACAAGGTCGCGGTACGCCGGACTGGCGTCGGTTGCGGTGCCGGGAGCACCGTCGATTTGACCTGCTGCCAGATCGACGAAAGCGATGACGCGTCGCCCGCGGGGCGCTGCGATGCAGGGATGGCCATGACCAGCACCGCTGCAATGCCAGCCGCAACGAGCACCGCAAGCGAGAACCTGAGCGCCACGCTGAACAGCGCGCGTCGTCCCCCGTCACGAAGCACGGACGGTGCCTCGACCAGTGCAGGCTCCATCGACTCCTGCAAGGCCTGGGCAACGGCCTTGGTGAACATCTCGGAACTCTCACGGCGTTGGGGGGTCCTGCCCGGCACCTGCGGCGGCGGATCTTCCGTCGTCAGCCGCGGACGCCACTCGGCGGCCTGCTTGAGCACCGCATCCGGCTCTCCGCTCGCGGCGCGTTCCCTCAACTCACGCGGTGCGTAATAGGCTGGATCGTTCGGGCCGAGAATTCCGCCGCGCTTTGGGTCACTCATACCAACACTCGCCCTGACGGGCCTTCCACCAGCCCCTGCGGACCTACGCCGACCAATGCTGCGCGCGATCCCTCGAACCCAAGGACGACGCGCTCCGCCGGCCACCGAGGCCGGCTGGTGAGATCACTCTACAGCATCTACGGACGCCCGCAGCTTCCCTTTTTCGATCGACGCTCGCCCATGTCTGTAGCAGACAGTCCCGTGGGCGAATGCGACGACCTGAGGGCGACAGGTAGACCAAAGTGGGATTGAGTCAATCAACAACTAACCATCGACTGAAAGGGATGGTTAACTGGTAAGGTTGCCATAGCCTTGTCCGTTGTCCGACCAGAACGGCCCGTGAACCTTGAAATTCGCGGGCAGCCGTGGTCTCAAGCTCAGGGTTTGCACCCCGATCCCGATCGTCGGCCAGACAGGCTCCAACCCGGCAGATTTCACCGATGGCCCGCAGGTTTTCCGCTCCCTACCAGTCGGAGCCCGTGTCCGCCCTCGCCACGTGGTCACGCAACCTCGCGCTCTTCTCGGTGATCGCGGTCATCGTCTCGATCCTGATCGTCCGCTTCGGCTTTCTGGAGATGAAGCCGGCGCTGGCGACGTTCTTCGGCGCGCTGGGCCTCGCGGTTCTTTCCATTCTGTTCGGTCTCGCCGCGTTTGCGGCGATCTGGCAGAACGGGTCGCGCGGCATGGGCCGGATCCTGCTGGCGTTCCTGATCAACGCCGTCGTGCTCGCCTACCCGGCCTATCTCGGCCTGCAATACCGCAAGCTGCCGAAGATCTACGACATTACCACCGATCCGATCGATCCGCCGCGCTTCGAGGCGCTGGCGCGGCTGCGCAGCGGCGACGGCACCAACTCCGCGGTGTATGCCGGACTCTATTCGGCCGAGCAGCAGCGGCTGGCCTACCCCGACATCGAAACCGTGGAACTCGAAGTGCCGCCGCAGCGGGCCTACGAGGTTACGCTGCAGCTGATCGGCAAGCGCAAATGGCTCGTCATCGATGAACGTCCGCCGCAGCCGCCGCGCCGTATCGGCCGCATCGAGGCGGTGGCGCGGACGCCGATCATGGGTTTTCGCGAGGACGTCTCGATCCGCATCACCCCGGACGGCGAGGAATCGCGCGTCGATATCCGCTCCTCCTCGCGCTATTTCGAGAGCGACCTCGGCAGCAATGCGGCGCGCGTCAGCAAGCTGATCGAGGACATCAACACCGCGGTCGACAGCGCCAAATCGGCCGCGCCGAAGAAGCCGCAGACGCCGGCCAAGGGCCAGGCGAAAACGGTGAAGAAGCAATAGGCACAGGTCATTGCGGGGCGACACGAAGTGTCGAACTATGGGGCGCCCTTGCGCCCCTGAAAATCCCGAGGTGACGGAAAAGGAAAGGTCGCGAGAGATTCCGGGTTCGATGGTTCGCATCGCCCCGGAATGACGTTGCCAGATCAAACCATCCGGTACGTGCCACCGATCACCGGATCGCCCTCGGTGGCGACGATCCCGCGGGCAACCAGATCTTCCAGATGGGCCAGCACGGAATAGCCGGCCGCGCCGGTCAGCCGCGGGTCGATGCCGATATAGATCGCGCGCACCATGGTGGGGATGTCGGCCTCGCCCTTGGCGAGACGGTGCAGGATCGAGGCCTCGCGGGCCTGGCGATGCCGGGTCAGGAAACGCACGTAACGCTGCGCGTCCGGGATTTCCGGGCCATGGCCCGAGAAGTACAGATCCTCGTTGCGTGCTTCCAGCCGCGCCAGCGAGGCCATGTAGTCGGTCATCGCGCCGTCCGGCGGCGCCACGATCGAGGTCGACCAGCCCATCACGTGATCGCCGACGAAGTTTATCTTTCGCTCCGGCCACGCGAACGCCAGATGGTTGGCGGTGTGGCCAGGCGTCGCCACCGCTTCGAGCGCCCACCCCGTCCCTTCGATGACGTCGCCGTCCTTGACCTCGATATCGGGCCTGAAGTCGCGATCGGCGCCGGATTCCGGATTGTGCTTCTCGCTCTCGAAGCGCGGCCGCGAGGCGCGATGCGCCCCCTCCGCATAGACAGGCGCGCCGGTGGCGGCCTTGATCCGCGCGGTGTTCGGCGAATGGTCGCGATGGGTATGGGTAACGAGAATATGCGTCACGGTCTCGCCGCGCACCGCGTCCAGCAGCGCCTTCGCGTGCGCCTCGTCGTCCGGACCAGGATCGATGATCGCGACCTTGCCCTTGCCCACGATGTAGCTGACCGTGCCGGTGAAGGTGAACGGGCTCGGATTGTTGCAGAGAACCCGCCGCACGCCAGGACGGGCTTCATCGACGACGCCGGGCTGAAGCGGAAAATCGCGGTTGAACGGGATATCGTCGTTATCGGCCATGGTTTTTTTCTTGGCGTCATTCCGGGATGGCCCGAAGGGCCAGACCCGGAATCCCGAAGTGGGGAGAAAAGAATGCGGCACGAGATTCCGGGTTCGATGCTTCGCATCGCCCCGGAATGACGAGCAAGTTTCTTACGAAAACGCCTGAATGCCCGTGATTGCCCGGCCCAGGATCAGGGCGTGGACGTCGTGGGTGCCTTCATACGTGTTCACGGTTTCCAAATTCGCGGTGTGGCGCATCACGTGGTATTCGATCTGGATGCCGTTGCCGCCGTGCATGTCACGCGACACCCGCGCGATGTCGAGCGCCTTGCCGCAATTGTTGCGCTTGACGATCGAGATCATCTCCGGGGCCATCTTGCCTTCGTCCATCAGGCGGCCGACGCGGAGCGAGGCCTGAAGCCCGAGCGCGATCTCGGTTTCCATGTCGGCGAGCTTCTTCTGCACCAGCTGGGTCGCCGCCAGCGGCCGGTTGAACTGCTTGCGGTCGAGCGTGTACTGGCGGGCGCGATGCATGCAGTCCTCGGCGGCGCCCATCGCGCCCCAGGAGATGCCGTAGCGGGCGCGGTTGAGGCAGCCGAACGGGCCCTTGAGGCCGGATACGTTGGGCAGCAGCGCGCTCTCCGGCACCACCACGCCGTCCATCACGATCTCGCCCGTGACCGAGGCGCGCAGCGAAAGCTTGCCGCCGACCTTCGGCGCCGACAGGCCCTTCATGCCCTTTTCCAGCACGAAGCCGCGGATCTGGTTGTCATGCGCGGCCGACTTCGCCCAGACCACGAACACGTCCGCGATCGGCGCATTGGAAATCCACATCTTGCTGCCGCTGATGCGATAGCCGTCCGATACCTTCTCGGCGCGGGTCTTCATGCCGCCGGGGTCGGAACCGGCATCCGGCTCGGTCAGGCCGAAGCATCCTACCCACTCGCCGGTGGCGAGCTTCGGCAGGTATTTCTTGCGCTGGTTCTCGTCGCCATAGGCGTAGATCGGATACATCACCAGCGACGACTGCACCGAGTTCATCGAGCGATAGCCGGAATCGACGCGCTCGATCTCGCGGGCCACCAGGCCATAGGCGACGTAGCTGGCATTGGCGCAGCCATATTCCTCCGGCAGCGTGACGCCGATCAGGCCGAGTTCGCCCATCTCGTTGAAGATCTCGCGGTCGGTCTTCTCTTCCAGATAGGCCTTGATCACGCGCGGCAGCAGCTTGTCCTGCGCGTAGGCGCGCGCGGTGTCGCGGATCATGCGCTCGTCTTCGGTGAGCTGCTCGTCGAGCAGGAACGGGTCGTCCCACTGGAAGCCGGCCGCCGTCGGCTTGTCCTTGGTCTGAGGGCGCACGCTCATGAATATCCCTTTCGCATCACAGTCCTCATGAAAATTCTCGGCGGCCAAAATAGTGCGCTATCGGCAGAAGCGCAAATCTTTCGCGGTGTCATTCCGGGGCGATGCGCAGCATCGAACCCGGAATCTCGAGATTCCACGGTGTGCAATTGCACACCTGAGGTCTGGTGCTTGCGCACCATCCCGGAATGACAGCGACCTAGCCTTCCAGCTTTTCGTTGGCAACGATCTCGATGCCGAAGCCGGATAGTCCCTTGTAGTCGTGCACGGAGGACGTGAGGTTGACGATCGAGGTGATGCCGAGATCGCGCAGGATCTGGGCACCGACACCGACCTCGCGCCATTGCCGGTTGCGATCGGCCTCCGCCGATTTCTGTTCGCCGACCGGCTCGACGGGAACCCCCGCCGCACCGTCGCGCAGGTAGACCAGCACACCGCGGCCGGCCTTCTCGAAATGGTTGAGCACGATCTGCATCCGCGCCTGCCCGGTGAAGAGATCCTTGACGATGTTGGGCTTGTGCAGCCGCGTCAGCACCTTCCTGCCGTCGCCGACGCCGTTGTAGACGAAGGCGGCATGCGCGATCTCGTCGAACGGCGAACGATAGGCGTAGCCCTGCAGCGGGCCGATCGGGCTGTCGGTGGTGAAGGTCGCGACCCGCTCGATCAGCTTCTCGCGCGCCTGGCGGTAGGCGATCATGTCAGCGATCGTGACGTGCTTGAGCTTGTGGGTGGCGGCGAAGCGCGAGACCTGCTCGCCTTTCATGACGGTGCCGTCATCGTTCATCAGCTCGCTGATGACGCCGACCGGCGGCAGGCCCGACAACTTGCACAGGTCGACCGCCGCCTCGGTGTGGCCCGAGCGCAGCAGCACGCCGCCATCGCGGGCGATCAGCGGGAAGATGTGGCCCGGCCGGGCGAAATCATTGGCTCCGGCGTTGGGGTTGGCGAGCGCGCGGCAGCAGGAGGCGCGCTCATCCGCCGAAATGCCGGTGCCGCCATCGGGCTTGTAGTCGATCGAGACCGTAAACGCGGTGGTGTGGTTGGACTCGTTGTGCGCCACCATCGGATCGAGCCGCAGGCGGCGCGCGTCGTCGGTGGTGATCGGCGCGCAGACGATGCCCGAGGTGTGGCGAATGATGAACGCCATCTTTTCCGCCGTACACAACGACGCCGCAACGATCAGATCGCCCTCGCCCTCCCGGTCATCGTCGTCGGTGACGACGACGAGTTCGCCGTTGGCAAAGGCTTGCAGAACTTCCTGGATGGTATCGGCCATTTTTTCCAAAATCTCGCTTAAACGCCCAAGTGCATTAGCCGGACTCAATCGTCCGCGCCAGCGCCAATACGCAGGCCAGAACCTCGCCAGCGCCTCGCCGGAAGCACCATGCTGCTGCGGGGGGCTGACCGGGAAACCACCCGCAGCCTCGAACAGAACCCCACCTTCAGCCAGACGGGAGAGAGCGGAGCGCTATTCGGGCCCGGCAGCCCCTTTACTACGGCAATACCTCGCGCCGCTCGCTGAGCAGCGCGTCGGTCTCGGCCCGCTTGTCTTCGAGCAGCCCGGCCTGCGCGGCCTCGATCACCTTGTAGAGCTCGTTGGCGTCGCTGAGCCGGGTTACCGTCACATAGTCTGCGCCGGCCTTGTAGAGATCGTCGACGGTGGCCAGCATCTCTGCGGTCGCCACGATCTTGGCGGTCGGGTTGAGCGAGCGGACGTGGCGGACCAGCTTTTCGTTGTCGGCGCCCTTCAACAGCGAATCCGGGATGCTGAGGATGATCAGTTCGGCCTTGCCGACGCCGGCATGCACCAGCGTATCCACGTTGCTGATGTCGCCATAGACCACGTGCATGCCGCGGTCGGTCAAGGTCCGGAACACCATCGGGTTGAAGTCGATCACCGTGATCTGGTCGAGGACCGCGGGACTGCGGCGTTCGATCTCGCTGAGCAGCGCGCTGGCGGCGCGGAAGAAGCCGAGGATGACGACCCGGCGCGCCTCGCCGTGCCCGCCCTCGTGTCCGGCATCCGCCTCATGGGTGTGATCGAGATCGCGCAAGCCCATCCGCTTCAGCGGGCCGATCAGGCCGCGTGTCAACTCGTCGCTCCTCGATATGGCAAAGGTGCTTAGCACCGCCAGGACCACGAAGGCGAACGAAGCCGCGCTCGACGTCTCGGTGCTGATATGATGGGCGGCCACGCCGGTCTGGATCACGACCAGCGAAAATTCCGAGATCTGCGCCAGATTGATCGCCGGCAGCAGGCTGGCGCGCAGCCCCTGCTTCATCAGATAGAGCGGCAGGAACGTCGTCACCACCCGGCTCACCACCGTGAACGCCGCGATCATCAGCGCCAGCCCGATTACCGACAGGCCGGGAATCGGGATCGTCATGCCGAGCGCGACGAAAAACAGCGTGATGAAGAAGTCGCGCAGCGTCGTGACCTTGGCGGTGACATCAAGCGCATAGGGGAACGTCGACAGCGAGACGCCGGCCACCAGCGAACCCATCTCGCGCGACAGATGCAGCCGCTCGGCGATCTCGCCGATCAGGAAGCACCAGGCCAGCGCGCCGAGCAGCACCAGTTCCGGTCGCCGCGCAATGTGGTGAAACAGCCACGGTAGCACATAGCGGCTGAGCACCAGGGCGGTCGCCACCAGTGCGCCGACCCGGGCGATCGAGAGCAGGATCACACTGACCTGCAGATTGTCGAGGCTCGGCTGCACCGCGAGAAACAGGATCGCAAAGACGTCCTGCAGCACCAGCACGCCGAGCGTGATGCGGCCGGGCAGCGTGTCGAGTTCCCGCTTCTCGTACAGCACCTTGACGATGATGACCGTGCTCGACAGCGCGCAGGCGACGCAGAGATAGAGCGCGTCGAATTTGCCGCCCCCCATCGACAGCCCTATACCCAGGAAGAACAAGATCCCGAGCACGACGCCGCCGATCAACTGTCCGCCCGCCGCGAACAGGATCACCTTGCCGGCGCGCACGATCTTCTTCAGGTCGATTTCCAGCCCGATCATGAACAGCATGAAGATCAGGCCGAGTTCGGAGATGACGGTGATCGATTCCTGGGAAGAGACCAGCCGCATCCCGAATGGACCAATGATGAACCCGGCGATAAGGTAGGCCAGGATCAAGGGCTGCCGCGTGAAATGGGCGAGCAGGCCGAGCCCCCAGGCGAACAGGATACTTAAGGTGATATCGCGAATAAGTTCGTGCATAATTCCGGACTTTCCCCTCCTGCAACCTAGAGGCCCCGGCGCAGGGGTCAAACAAACAATGCGTCACAGCCGCAAAATCGGCCCCTTTTTCGCGATTCTGGTCGCGCTGTCGATCCTGAACGGCTCCTCGGCCGGCGCGCAAAGCGCAAGCCCCATCGAACAGAATTTCGCCGGCTCGCTCACTGCAATTCCTGCCGATAACCTGACCGTGTCAGGCGCATTTTACGTGCCGGTCTACTCCAGCGTGTCGATGAGCCAAGGCAAGTTGCGGGCCGACTTCTCGGTCACGCTGAGCGTCCACAACACCTCCGAAACCCGCCCGCTGGTGTTGAAGCGGATCGCCTATTTCGACACAGCAGGCAAGATGGTGGAGAGCTACCTGAAATCGCCGGTTGCGCTAAAACCGTTCTCGACGATCGAGATCTCGATCGCCGCGAATGACGTGCGCGGCGGAACCGGAGCCAATTTCGTGGTCGACTGGGCGTCCGTGGGCGAGATCGCCGAGCCTGCGGTCGAGGCGCTGATGGTCGGCAGCGTCGGTGCTGGACACTATGCCTTCATCAGCCAGGGACGGCCGATCAGGATCATCAGGAACTAGACTGCAAGAATATTAGCTGCCAGTAGGCCCGAGACGGCCTTCTCAACAAAAACAAACCGGAGTGAACGTCCATGTCTACCGCATCCCCCTTCGACTTCGCGCCATTGCTGCCCGCCGGATTGCCGGCGCCGGCGGCGCGGTGGACGGGCCTTGCCAAGTACAGTTTCGTCGGCGGCAACAACGACCCGGACCAGGTGCCGGTCGACGGCCTGATCGACGCGGTCAATGCCGTGCTCAAGCGCGAGGGCAAGACGCTCGCGACCTATGGCCTCGCCAGCGGCCCGCAGGGCTATCGTCCGCTGCGCGAATTCCTCACCGCAAAGCTCAAGCGCGATGCCGGCATCGCCTGCACCGCCGACGACATCATGATCGTTTCGGGTTCGCTGCAGGCGCTCGACCTCGTCAACCAGACCCTGCTGGCGCGCGGCGACACCGTGCTGATCGAACAGGAGACCTATCAGGGTTCGCTGAACCGGCTGACGCGGCTCGGCGTCAAGGCGGTCGGCATCCCCCTGGATGACGACGGCATGCGCATGGATGCGCTGGCGGCAGCACTCGAGGACCACAAGCGGCGCGGCATCACGCCGAAATACATCTACACCATCCCGACCGTGCAGAACCCGACCGGCACGATCATGCCGGAAACGCGGCGTGCGGAGATGCTGAAGCTGTCGCAAGAATACGGCGTGCCGATCTTCGAGGACGATTGCTACGCCGATTTGATCTGGACCGGCGAACGCCCGCCCGCGATCTACGCCATGAGCAAGCATGGCGGCGTCATCCACATCGGCTCGTTCTCGAAGTCGATCGCGCCGGCACTGCGCGTCGGTTTCATCGTCGCGCCCTGGGAAATGATGTCGCGGATGCTGGCGCTGAAGACCGATGCGGGGAGTGGCGCGCTGGAGCAGATGGTGCTGGCGGAATATTGCGCGCCGCATTTCGAAACCCACGTGCCGAAGCTGACGCGCGGCCTGCGCGCCAAGCTCGACACGCTGATGGAGGCGCTCAACGAGCAGTTCGGCACCTCGGCCGAATTCGAGACGCCTGCGGGCGGCATCTTCCTCTGGGTGAAACTGCCCGACAATGTCGACACGCTGAAACTCTACCAGGCAGCACTGGCCGCCGGTGTCGCCATCAATCCCGGACCGGAATGGTCGACCGACAAGGCCTATGCCGGCAGCCGGCTCCGGCTATGCTTCGCCAGCCCCTCGCACGAACAGATCCGCGAGGGCGTCGCCGTGCTCGCCGAAGTCTGCCGCAAGGAGTTCGGCGTTCCCGAGCGCAGCGCGAATGTGGAGAAGCGGGCCAAGGGCTAACGACAAGCACGGCCGGCTGTTTGCGGTCCGGATCACCCGTCGACGTGAAACTCGACGTTGATCTGGCCGCTGCCGCTGGAGGGAAAATAATCGCACAGCTGCTCGGCGGCGCCGTGGAAGTCGTCCCAGCCGAGCGCCGCGAACAGCATGATCGTGTCGGCCATGCCGCCCTCGCCGTTGCATTTGATCGCGTAGTCCGGAAGCATGTCGATGAACTCGCGGTAGCGGCGTTGCTGCCACAGTTCGAGCACACGCAGGTCGACCTGGCGATTGAACTCGCTCGCCATCGAGGTCCAGGCTTCCGGACCAAGTTTCTTGTTCGGCCAGAGCCGGTGCGACAGCGACCCGCTGGCGAGGATCGCGACCCGCCCGGGGCAACGCGCGATGGCGCGCCGGGTTGCTTCGCCGAGGATGCGGCTTTCCTCCACCGAGGTGAACAGCGGCGTGGCGACCGAGACCACTTTGGCGAAGCCATCCGGGTTCATGAAGTGCATCGGCACGATGGTGCCGTATTCGAGCCCGAGGCTCGCAACCCTGTGCGCGATCACGTTGAGGCCGGCGCCGGCCGCCTCCTCCGCAATCGCTTCGGCAAGCTCCGTGTCGCCCGGCAGGTCGTAAGGCAGATCCTGGACCATCTGCGGGGCTTCGTGGCTGGTGAAGGTGCCACGGTGATGTGGATTGGCGTTGATGTGATAACCGAAATTGGAAAGCCAGTGCGTGTCGAACACCACGAAGGTGGAGACACCCCGCTCCCGCGCGCGGCGGCCGAGCTCACGCAGCGCGCGCACCGCGTCCTCGCGGACGCCCTTGAGCTGGCTGCCAGGGAGTTCCGACAACATCAGCGACGGCACGTGGCTGACCTTGGCGGCAAGCACGAGTTCTCCCATGGCCATCGTCTCCGTTGGGGCGCCCGGCGTCAGGCATCCGGTCCGTCGCAGCGAAACACCAGCGCGATCCGCAGCAGCCGCACGATCGATACGTTGCCCTTGCCGGCCTCGATCTGCGCCACGTAGCGCTCGGACATGCCGGACCGGCGCGCCAACTCGCGGCGTGACATGCCGTGCAGCGCGCGGGCCTCGCGCACGCGACAGCCGAGTTGGGTGAGAAATTCGCTCTCGTGCGGCAGGCGGCCGTCGTCGTCATATGGAAGCGACCCGACACGGCGGTTCGGGAATGCTTCGGTATCGGATAGGCTTCCGCTGCGTGCCACGTTCTACCCCCTCGCTCGCGAAATGATCGCGAAGCGAGAAACTTGCCGCATTGATCAGGATCAAATGCGGTACGGCGCTTCAGCGCACCGCGAACGGCGCCTGGTACGGTCGGCCGAACGGCACGCCGTTGATCACGGTCTGCACCGGTTTGAGCAACAGCTTGCCCTCGCGCCGGTTGTTGCGGGTATCGACGAACGAGGTCTGGGCTTCGATCAATTCCATGATCGCGACATCGCCGGGGGCGCCGACCTGCAGCGTGCCGATCTTGGGCGCGCGGTTGATGATCTTGGCGGGTACGATCGTCGCCATCGCCACCACCTGCTCCACCGTATAGCCGAGCGGAATGAACTTGCTCATGACGTTCGGCAGATAGGGCATGCCCGGCGAATTTCCGGAGAACACGTGGATGTCGGAAGAGATCGTATCCGGCCCGCAGCCGCCGGGGATTGCCACCTCCGCGACCGTGAAGTCAAAGCTGCCGCCGCCATGGCCGACATCGAACATCACGCCGCGCTGCTTGGCCGACAGCGCCGCCGGCAACAGTCTGCCGTCCTGCACGATGTTGGTGAAGACGCCGGCGATGTTCGGCGCGCCGGAATAGGCATGCGTCAGCACATCCCCAGGCCGCAGCAGGTCGAGAATCTCCGACATTAGCTCTTTCGTTTCGACGCCGCCGATATGAACCATCATCTTCGCCGGCCACCCGCACATCTCGCAGGCCTTGATCGCGCGCTTCAGCGGCTCGAGGCCGTGTTTTGCGATGACGTTCTCGGACATCCGCACCTTCACGCCGAGCAGGAAATCCGGATTTTCCGCCAGCGCCATCGCGCAGGCGTCCATCTGCGCATAATCGATGTTGTAGAGTTCGGCGACCGGGAAGCCGGACAGCCCGTTATTGGCGATATGCACGAAGGCGTAAATCCGCGCCCGCGATTGCGCCACGATGTAACGGCGAAGTGCTGCGAGATTATTGACGCCGGCGTCGCCCGCCGACACCACCGTGGTGGTGGCCTGCGCCTGCACCAGTTCGTCGGCGGGAATGCCGATCGCCGAACCGTAAGGGTAGACGTGGGAATGCAGATCGATCAGGCCGGGCGTCACGAGCTTGCCCGAGGCGTCGATGGTCCTGGCGGCGCGCGCCGCCGGGATTTCGTTTTCGACAGCCTCGATCACGCCCCAGCGGATGCCGATGTCGCGCTTGCCGCGCAATGACTGGCTCGGGTCGAGCACGTCGCCGCCCTTGATGACGAGATCGAACTTGTCATTCGGTCCCATCGCGGCGTCGGCGCGTCCGGCGATCCCGGCAAGTGCGGCCGATCCGGTCAGGCTCAAAAAGTCACGGCGTGAATATCCGCTCATGGCAGCGCTCCCCCTGTGATTTTTGTGGCGGGATGATGCGCCCGGGGCCGGCCTTGCGCAAGCGGCGGAACCCGGCGGCAGACGATCAACGCGCCCCACGGGACATCTGAACGTGCGTTCAGAATTCTCTTCAGGTTCCGGCGGAACGTTTCGCCCACCGCGCGGTTGAATGTCCGCTCATTTGGAGGACATCAGGCAATGAAGAAGTTGGGAATCGCTTTGGCCGCGCTGGGCGCGATCGTGCTGGCAACGCCGTCGGTTGCAAGCGCAGAGACGGTCGTGATCAAGAAGCGTGGCGGCTACCACGGTCACCACCACCATCACGGCGCGCGCGCCCAGTATCGGCCGCACCGCCACTGGCATCGCGGTCATCGCGACAAGGTCGTGGTCATCAAGAAGTATCGTTACTGAGTTTCGAGCGCTGGCGCGCAAACTGAAAATGGCTCCTCACGGAGCCATTTTCTTTGTTTCGATCCGCCGGTTCGCTTAAGCGCGAGAAGCGCTTTAGCTGTAGATCTCGAACAGGCCTGCGCCACCCTGGCCGCCGCCGATGCACATCGTGACGACGCCCCACTTGGCCTTGCGCCGGCGGCCTTCCTGCAGGATGTGGCCGGTGAGACGCGCACCGGTCATGCCGAAGGGATGGCCGATCGCGATCGAGCCGCCGTTGACATTGTACTTCTCGGGGTCGATGCCGAGCTTGTCGCGCGAATAGAGGCACTGGCTGGCGAAGGCTTCATTGAGCTCCCAGAGATCGATGTCGTCGATCTTCAGGCCGTGGCGCTTCAAAAGCTTCGGCACGGCGTAGATCGGGCCGATGCCCATCTCGTCCGGCTCGCAGCCCGCCGATGCCCAGGCCACGAAGCGGCCCATCGGATTGAGGCCGCGCTTCTCCGCGTCCTTGGCTTCCATCAGCACGACCGCGGCCGCACCGTCCGAGAGCTGGCTGGCATTGCCGGCGGTGACGTATTTGCCGGCGCCCTTCACGGGCTCGAGCTTGGCAAGGCCTTCCATGGTGGTCTCGGGCCGGTTGCACTCGTCGCGGTCGACGACGTAGTCGACGATGCTCTCGGCCTTGGTCGCCTTGTCGACGACCTTCATCTTCGTCTTCATCGGGACGATTTCGTCCTTGAACTTGTTGGCCTGCTGCGCGGCCGCCATGCGGCGCTGCGATTCCAGCGAATACTCGTCCTGGTACTCGCGGCTGACCTTGTAGCGCTCGGCAACGATATCGGCGGTGTCGATCATCGCCATGAAGATGTCAGGCGCGACCTTGAGCAGTTCGGGGTCGATCGATTCCTTGGGCGAGCCGCCGCCGGGAATCGAGATGCTCTCGACGCCGCCGGCCACGATGCAGTCCGAACCGTCGGAACGGATCGAGTTCGCGGCCATCGCGATGGTCTGCAGGCCCGACGAACAGAAGCGGTTCACCGACACGCCGGCGGTCGACTTCGGCAGGCCGGCGAGCAGCGCGGCCTGGCGGCCGATGTTCGGCGCGCCATGCGCGCAGTTACCGAGATAGCAATCCTCGACATATTCCTTGTCGACGCCGGCACGCTCGACGGCGTGCTTGATGGCGTGTCCCGCCAACGACATCGGCGGGGTGATGTTGAACCCGCCACGGCCGGACTTTGCCAGCCCGGTTCGTGCATAGGAAACGATAACAGCTTCACGCATTTTCAAGACCTCCCTTTGATGCGGCCAGTATGGACTGGAGCACAGTCCGTGTGTAGCGAAAAACCCGAATTCCGGCGGACGGAAAGGAAAGAATTTCCGTCAATCCCACGCCGGCGCGAAGCCGGGATTTACACACCGTTTGTCTTTCGGCAAGCCCGCGATGGCCTTCCGGTCGGCGTCATCGAGCTTAAGCTTGAGCGCGTCGAGATTGGCTTGCTGGCTCTCTTTACGCGACGCCTTCGGGATCGCGGCGACGCCGTCCTGATCGAGCAGCCATTTCAGCGCCACCTGGGCTGCGCTGGCGTTATGCTTGCGGCCGATCGCGGCCAGCGCCGCATCCGAGGCGACGCGGCCCTGCGCCAGCGGGCAATAGGCCACCAGAGGAATCGATTTCGCAGTGAGAAACTGGCGCAGCCGCGTCTGGTCCAGCATCACGTGGTATTCGACCTGGTTGCAGGCGATCGGCGCTCCGATCTCATCGACCACGGTCTTCATGAGCGCGATGTTGAAATTGGCGACGCCGATGGCGCGGGTGCGGCCCTCTTCCTTGAGCCGCATCAGCGTCTCGAACATCTGCGGCAGGTTCATCCGCGGCGCCGGCCAGTGCACCAGATAGAGATCGATCCGGTCGAGCCGGAGCTTCTTCAGGGACGCATCGAACGCCCGGCGCATCGCATCCGGCGCAAGGTTCTCGTTCCAGACCTTGGTGGTGACATGCAGATCCTTGCGGGCGACGCCGGAGGCGGCAATCGCAGCGCCCACGGCCTCCTCGTTGCCGTACATCTCGGCGGTGTCGAGATGCCGGTAGCCCAGAGCCAGCGCGCTTTCGACCGCCGCGCGGCAGGCATCTCCCTGCATGCGAAAGGTGCCGAGCCCGAGCCTGGGGAAGCTGATGCCGCCGGCTTCCAAATTTGGGATTTGCAGGTGTTCCATGGTGGCTCCCGAATGGAAAATAGTCGTATGCGCGGCAAAGGCCGCGTCAACGGCATTTCATTGTGCGGAATAGGCCGGTATTGAATAGCTTGCGCGAGAGGCGCGGGACAAATCAAGATCGGATCAGACCGTAATGGGCAGAGCGCTGCAACACTGGTTGGATACCCACGGGCTGCCCGCGATTGCAGCCGCGGTTGTAGGCATCGCCTTCGCGCTCTCCACCCTGATCGTCGTCGGCGGCTACCTGATCGTGAGGCCCTGAAGCGACGCTCGGGCTATTCCGGCGCGGGCTGGTTTTGCCAGCCGCACATCGCGCCGGACTTGCACGGCCAGGTTTGAATCCGCGTATCGCGCGCCTGCGCATCGAGCGGATTGCGCCGCGCCAGTTTTGCGCGGGCCACGCCACGCGGCTTCTCCACCCTGCCCTGCACCACACGCGCCTTGCGCGCTGTGGCCTTCGGCCGCGCAGCGTTCTCCGGCTCAGCCGCGCGCTCCGCGACTTCAGGCGCGATTACGCGTTCTGTCTCCACATGCTTGCGGTCTGTCTTCGCCTCGATCGGAAACGGGGCAAACTCGCTTTCCGGGCCGAGCCGCTTTGGCGACAATAGGGCCTTGGGAAGATCCATACCGAGGAACTCCCCTGCTCCATATTCGTCTGCTGCCGCGGGGCTGCCCAATATCAGGAGCCCCGTGCAGAATGCCGTCGCAAGCGCGCTTTTCAGGACCATCGAAGGCCTCCTGAAATCGAAACCAAGAACTCTGAGGAACAGTAATTATGTAGGAAGCCCGCCGCGCAATTGCACCAGGTCACGCCCGCAAAGTTGTTGATGAATGACGCCGGCCGCGAAAAAGTTCACGGCCGGGCGCAGCACTTCTATTCGGCCGCCTGCGCGACCGGCTGGCCGATCGTTGCCTCAAGCCGCGCGCATTCCGCGCGGTATTTGGCGACATTGGCTTCCTTGATGTGGCCATAGCCGCGCACAAGTTCGGCGGATTTTGCCAGCGCCACCAGCCGCGGCCAGTCGTGCGGCTTGGCCTTGTCGAGATGACGGAAGATCATCGCGGAATATTCGCCCGGCAAGGCCCGCTCCATCCGGCGCTCGGACGTATAGCCGAACGGATCGAGCGCGGTGCCGCGCAGCGACTTGAACCGGGCCAGGATGTCGAAGGCGCGGAAAATCCAGCGACCGAACTCGCGCTTCTGCAGCCGTCCGGTCACGGGGTCGCGCTCCGCCAGCAGCGGCGGTGCGAGGCTGACCTTGACGTCCGGGTTGCCGTCGAACTGCTCCCTCAATGCCTTCGCAAATTCGCCGTCGGAATAAAGCCGGGCGACCTCGTACTCGTCCTTGTAGGCCATCAGCTTGAACAGGCCCTTTGCGAACGCTTCGGTGAGCTCTTGCGATCCGGGCGCCGACTTCGCCTCCGCGGCGCGGACGCGTTCGATCTCCCCAAGGTATCGCTTCGAATAGGCCTCGTCCTGATAGTCCGTGAGGAACTTGGCGCGGAACGCGATGCTTTCATCGGGCGTGCGCTTGGCAGGCTGCGCGCCCGAGCTCTTGAACCGCGCGGCGCTGATCACGCGCGGCAAATCATGAGCGGCCAGCCGTCCCCACGAGAACGCCAGCTTGTTCATGTCGATCGCCGCACCATTGAGGTCGATCGCCTTCATGATCGCTTCCAGCGACAGCGGGATCGCGCCGCGCTGGAACGCAAAGCCGAGCATGAACGAGTTGGTAGCGATGCTGTCGCCCATCAGCGCGGTGGCAAGCCCGTTGGCGTCGAGGATGTCGAGATCGGTCGCGCTGACCGCCTCGTTCAGCGCATCCCGCATCGTGCCGGCCTGGAAATCGATATCGGGATCGATCACGAAGCTTGCGGTCGGCAGCAGGTCGGCGTTGACGACGGCCCTGGTGACGCCGCGTTCGGCGCGGCTCAGCGCCGTGACGCTCGTGGCCACGACGATGTCGCAGCCGAGGATAAGGTTGGCGCTGCCGGGCCCAATGCGGACATTGGCGAGATCGTCCGCCGACGGCGCGATGCGGACATGGCTCATGACCGCGCCGTTCTTCTGCGACAGCCCCGTAAAGTCCAGCGTCGAGCACGCCTTGCCGTCGACATGGGCGGCCATGCCGAGCAGCGCGCCGATGGTGATGACGCCGGTGCCGCCAATCCCGGTAACCAGGATGTTGTAGGCGCCATCCAGCGCCGGGATTGCCGGCGCCGGCAGGTCGGCGAACAGCGCCGACGGGTCGGCCGCCGCGCGATCGGCCTTGCGCAGCTTGCCGCCGTGCACGGTGACGAAGCTCGGGCAAAAACCCTCGATGCAGGAAAAGTCCTTGTTGCAGTTCGACTGGTCGATGCGGCGCTTGCGGCCGAACTCGGTCTCCAGCGGCTGCACGGAAACGCAGTTAGAGGCCTGCGAACAGTCGCCGCAGCCCTCGCAGACGCGCTCATTGATAAAGACGCGCTTCTGCGGATCCGGGTAGAGCCCGCGCTTGCGGCGGCGGCGCTTTTCGGCGGCACAGGTCTGGTCGTAGATCAGGACCGAGAGTCCCTTGACCTCGCGCAGCAGCTTCTGCACGGCATCGAGTTCGCGGCGGTGATGGATGGTCGCGCCGGAAGGGAAATAGTTGGCCGGATACTTGTCGGGGTCGTCGGAGACGATGACGAGGCGCTTCGCCCCTTCGGCCGCCACCTGGTGCGCGATCTGCGAAACGGTCAGGCCGCCTTCGGCCGGCTGGCCGCCGGTCATCGCGACCGCGTCATTATAAAGTATCTTGTAGGTGATGTTGACGCCGGCCGCCGCTGCCGCGCGGATCGCCAGCAGGCCGGAATGGGTGTAGGTGCCGTCGCCGAGATTCTGGAAAACATGCGCTTCGCTGGTGAACGGCGCCTGCCCGATCCAGGTGACGCCTTCGGCGCCCATATGCGAGATCGTCTGCGTGCGGCGGTTCGGCACCGAGAGCGCCATGCCGTGACAGCCGATGCCGGCCATCGCGCGGCTGCCCTCCGGAATCTTGGTCGAGGTGTTGTGCGGGCAGCCCGAGCAAAAATATGGCGTGCGCGCCAGCTTGGCGGCGCCGACGCCATCCGCCGGACGGTCGAAGGCTTCGAGCTTGGCGAGGCGCTGCTCCAGCGCCGGGCTGCGGTGGCCGAGCCGGCGCAGCCGAGCGACGATGGCCGCGGCCACCATGGTCGGGGTCAACTCGCCTTCGCTCGGCAGGAGGGTTGCGCCGGTCTCGTCGCGCTTGCCGACCACCGAGGGCCGTTTCGACGCGTCGACATTATAAAGAATGCGCAGTAGCTGGTCTTCGATGAAGCCGCGCTTCTCCTCGACGACAAGAACGTCCTGCAGCCCCTCTGCGAACGCTCGCGCGCCGGCCTCTTCCAGCGGCCAGGTCAGCGCGACCTTGTAGATGCGCAGTCCCAGCGCCTGCGCCTCCGCATCTGTTATGCCGAGGTCGGCCAGCGCCTGCCGCAAGTCGAGATAGGCCTTTCCGGTCGCCATGATCCCGAGCCGCGCCGGCTTGGAGTCGAGCACGATACGGTCGAAGCGATTGACCCGCGCGAACGCCGCCACCGCCTGCATCTTCGGGCCGTGCAGCCGCCGCTCCTGGTCCATCGGCGCATCGGGCCAGCGGATCGAGAGCCCGCCCGGCGGCATCTCGAAATCGTCGGGCATGATGATCTTGATGCGATCGGGATCGCTCACGATCGAGGCCGAGCTTTCCACCGTCTCCGAGATCGCCTTGAAGCCGACCCAGCACCCCGAGTAGCGCGACATTGCAAAGCCGAGGATGCCGAGATCGAGATAATCCTGCAGCGTTGCCGGGTTCACCACCGGCATCAGCGCCGCGGCAAAGACCTGCTCGCTCTGATGGGCCAGCGTCGAGGACTGGCAGCCATGGTCGTCGCCGGCGAGCGCAATCACGCCGCCGTTCGGCGAGGTGCCGGCCGAGTTGGCGTGCTTGAGCGCGTCGACGGAACGGTCGACGCCGGGTCCCTTGCCGTACCAGATGCCGAACACGCCATCGACCTTGGCGCCAGGAAACATGCCGACCTGCTGGCTGCCCCACACGGCGGTCGCCGCCAGATCCTCGTTGAGACCCGGCGAGAACTCGATGTCATGCTGCTTGAGGAAGGATTTTGCGCGCCACAGCGCGTGGTCGTACATGCCGAGCGGCGAGCCGCGGTAACCCGATATGAAGCCGGCGGTGTTGAGGCCCTGCGCGCGGTCGCGTTCGCGCTGCAACATCGGCAAGCGGACCAGCGCCTGGGTACCGGAAAGGAATATGCGCTTCGCATCCAGCCGGTACTTGTCGTCCAGCCCCACTTCCATCAACGCCATTGTTGGATTCCCCGTCGCGCCAGCAGCCGAGCCGCTTTTGAACCGATCTAATTGTGACGAGAATGTACCGATTTTGCTATGCGTGCCCAGCGGGATTCCATCGCCGCAGGACATATCTCGCGCTCCGATGTGGACGGTCGCCCGCCCCTTGCCGAAGCCCGGCTTCTTTGAAACGCTGGCGGGCAAAGGGAGAGCTCAGGGATGTCAGAACCGGCGTTCAGAACGGAGATATCGGAGCGCGACAATTTGCTCGTCGGGCCATGGCGCAGCCCGAAGCAGATGCTGCAGGCCCAGGTCTACGATTCCCACGCCTCGATCCACGACGACGCGACCGCGCAGAAGCTCGGCTTTCAGGGCGGCACCATCGAAGGACCGACCCATTTCAGCCAGTTCGCGCCGCTCTGCGAGCGGATCTGGGGCCAGGCCTGGTTCGAAACCGGGTGCCTGTCCGCGCATTACCGCAACCCCGCCTTCGAGGGCGAGGAAGTCCAGGCCAACATCGAAGCGCCGAAGCCGGGCCAGACGGTCTGCGCCATCGGCATGGTCAAGCGCGACGGCACCGAGATCCTGCGCGGCACCGCGTCGGTCGGTGGCGACGGCTCGGAAACCGCCCTGCACCGACGGCTCGGCGAACTGAAGCCGCTCACCGATCCGGTTATTCTCGCCGACCTCAAGGTCGGCATGAAGACCGCGCGCCAGACCGTGCGAATGGATTTCGACCAGAACATGGGCGACCTCTACCCGTTCTCGCTGGCCGAGAAGCTGCGGGTGATCACCGAACCATCGGCCTACTACTCGCAGGAGTTCAATCCGTGGGGACGGGCCATCATCCCCATGGAGATGCTGAGCGTGCTGTTCCAGTACCGCGCCCGCGAGGACAAGCTGCCGGTCCGCGGGCCCGCCGTCGGGCTGTTTGCCGACCAGGAAATCCGCCTGCTGCGCGGGCCGCTGTTCGCCGGGGAAGACTATTTCACCGAACGCGAGGTGGTCGCGCTCAGCGGCAGCCGCCGCACCGAGAGCATGTGGGTGCGTACGACCGTGTTTGAAACTGACGGAACGCCGGTTGCGACCATGTTGCTCAACCTCGCCAGCATCAAGGACTCCTACGCCAACTTTGAGCGGGAGCACAAAGAGCTCTACGGCTAGATAAGCCTCATCCGCTATCGCCAACAAGGACAACAAGAAAATGGCCCGCCTGCCCTATCTCGAAGCCGACCAGATTGCTCCCGAATATCGCGACATGCTCAAGCGCAACACCAACCTGCATAAGTTGTTGGTGAACTCGCCCGAGATGGCGCGCGCCTTTAACGGCATCGGCGGCTACATCCGTTTCAAGAGCAAGCTCGATCCGCGGCTGCGCGAACTCGCGATCCTCCAGGTCGGCTGGATCGAGAAATCCGAATACGAGTTCACCCATCACGTGAAGATCGGCAAGGAATTCGGCGTCACCGACGACGATATCGCCGCCCTGATGGCCGAAACCGAGGGCAAGCCCTCGCACCTCGAACCGCTGGCGAAGGCCATCCTGAGGGGCGCCCGCGAGATGGTGCGCGAGCTCGCAATGTCGGACGCGACCTTCGCCGAGATCAAGCGCGACCTTTCCGACGAGCACATGGTCGATCTCGTCGTCACCATCGCCTTCTACTGCGCCGTCGTCCGCGTGCTGGCGACGATGAAGATGGACAACGAGCCCTATTATAAAGAGGTACTGAAACAGTACCCGATCCCGGGAGTGGAATGAAATGCGTCTGAAAGATCGTGTCGCCATCGTCGTGGGCGCCGGACAAAGCCCCGGCGAAGGCATCGGCAACGGCCGCGCCACAGCGCTGACTTTCGCCCGCGAGGGCGCCAAGGTGATGTGCGTCGATCACAACCTGGCCTCGGCGCAGGAGACCGCCGACATGATTGCCGCCAAGGGTGGCACGGCGGCGGCGTTCAAGGCCGACGTCACCAGGAATGCCGACCTCAAGGCAATGGTGGAGGATGCGATAGCGCGCTGGGGCCGCATCGACGTCCTGCACAATAATGTCGGCGTCAGCCTGTCCGGCGGCGACGCCGAGTTGCTCGATATTACCGAGGAAGCATTCGACCGCTGCGTCGCGATCAACCTGAAGAGCTGCGTGCTCGCCGCCAAGCACGTCATCCCGATCATGCGGAAGCAAAAGAGCGGCGCCATCATCAACATCTCGTCGATGGCGGCGATCACGACCTATCCGTACGTGGCCTACAAGGCGACCAAATCGGCGATGATCGCGTTCACCGAACAGCTCGCCTACCAGAATGCGCAGTACGGCATCCGTGCCAACGTCATCCTGCCGGGCCTGATGAATACGCCGATGGCGGTCGACACCCGTGCCCGCGAATGGGGCAAGACCCGCGCCGAAGTCGAGGCCGATCGCGACAGCAAGGTGCCGCTGCGGCAGAAGATGGGAACCGGCTGGGACGTCGCCAACGCCGCGCTGTTCCTCGCGTCGGATGAAGCGAGTTTTATCACGGGCGTGACGCTGCCAGTCGATGGCGGCTCAAGCGTGCGGCGGGGTTAGCGGCGGCGCGAATTCGGATGGTGTGCAACTGGCGGAAATGACGCGGAAACCATGTTTCCGCGGTGCAAAAATTTACCTTTTGTTAATAAACTCCCCCTAACCCGTTGCTGCGATTGGGCGTCCATTTCGGCGTCCGTACTCACGCAATCTTGTGCCAGTTTTTTTGTTTTGGCCCAGTGTGTGATTCGACACATTCAATCGATTCCAACGACACGATGATGTGACAGCGCATCGTCGATGCGTCGAAATACAGACTCGTTGCAGTCGCACGATCTTCATGTGGGCTCGGTATGAGGCGCCACAAGAACTTGAGCGAAAGCTTGCGAGAACGCCGAGGCACCATGAGCGAAGAATTCGACTACGACCTGACGCCGGACCAGTGGGAAGCACTGAAGGCTTTGCGCACGCCCGCTTCACGTCTCGCCCGGATGAGCCGGTACACGATCGACGGCCTGATTGCGCTCGAACTTGCCGTGATGAACGGAGATATTCCGGCGATCACGCCGAAGGGCCGCAAGGTGCTGATTCGCGGATCGTCGCGTCTGTTGCTCGATCTGGCAGCGTGAACGAAATCACACCGGCTTTTCGTCATCCGTCACCGGAGAGGTGATTACCAGGAACACCAGATCGACCAGGCCCGAATTCGAGATCGCGTGTTCGACGCCTGGCGGCAGGAAGATGAAGTCGTGCTTGCGCACCACGTGATTCTTGCCCGCAATCTCCATCAGCCCCTCGCCTTCGAGCACGTGATAGATCTGTTCCTGTACGCGGTGGCTGTGGCGCGCGACATGCGCCATCGGCTGGTACATCGAAATCCGGTAGTCGATGTGGCGGGAGCCTGCGGTCTCCGGCATGACCAGCGGTTTCGACAGCGCGCCGCCGAAATGATTGGGGAACTCGCGCCACGGCACTTCGGCGATGTTGCGGATGAAGGCGCCGTTGTTTTCCGAAGCCATGTCCAGCCTCCCTGTCGTCAGATCACCAGCGCGCCGCCATCGATATAGACAATCGACCCGGTCGCAAAACCGTTGGCCATGAAGCCGAGGATCTGCCGCGCAATGTCCTCGCCCGCGCCGACGCGGCCGACCGGCAACGCCGCCGCGGTCTTCGCCAGCATGTCGCGCCGCGCCTCTTCCGGCATCGCGGCACGGATCGGCGTATCGATGATGCCGGGCGAGACCGCATTGACGCGCACCGGCGCCAGTTCAAGCGCGAGCGCCCGGGCCAGCGATTCCAGCGCGCCGTTGGCGGCGCTGACGATCGCTGAATTGGGTCGCGGACGAACGCTCAGGAAACCCGAGACCAGCGTCAGCGATCCGCCGGCGTTGATCTGCGCCTGTTGCGCGACACGCCACGCGCCCCAGAACTTGCCTTCCATCGTGGCACGCACGTCTTCCATCTTGACCGTCCTGAACGGGCCGGTGCGAAGCTGCGCCGCCGTGACCACGACGTGATCGACCGGGCCGCAACGCTTGAACAGTTCGGCAACGCTGTCGTCGCTGGTGACGTCGGCGGGGATCGCAATCGCATTCAGCTTGCCGGCCGCCTTGTCGAGCCGCTCGGCGTTGCGCGATGCGATGATGATTTCGGCGCCTTCGCGCTTGGCCATTTCCGCGGTGGAGAGGCCGATGCCCGAGGAGCCACCGACGACGACGACCTTCTTGCCTGCAAGCAACATGGTATTTCCTCAGGTGAGATCAGGCGGGTTGATAGCGGGCGCCGATGCCGGCCTTGCTCTGCCCGAGCCCGGGCAATTCCCAGACGCCGGCGCCGACCGGATTGATGTCGGCGGCGATATCGACGTCGATCAGGTACGGCTTGTTCGCCGCGATGCCCTTGCGAATGGCTTCGCCGAGATCACCCGCGCGATCTACGCGCACGCCCTCGACGCCGCAGGAGCGCGCCATCGCGGCGAAGTCAGGGTTGTAGCGCTCGCCGGTGTTGGGGTCGTGGAAATCGGTCGCCAGTTCGCGGCCGCCGAGATAGCCGCGCTGCAATCCGCGGATCGAGGCATAGGCATAATTGTTCCAGACCACCCAGACCACGGGCAGATTGTACTCCACTGCCGTGCCAAGCACGTTGGCGTGCATGAAGAAGGCGCCGTCGCCGCACACCGAGACGCAGGGCCGGTCGGGCGCTGCGAACTTGGCGCCCATCACGCCGGCGACGCCAAAGCCCATCGGGCCGAACCCCATCGAGCCGATCAAGGAATCCGGCCGCTTCGGCTTGCAGAAGCCGAGCAGCCAGTTGTGATGCACGCCGATGTCGCTGACGAGGATCGCATCCTCCGGCAGCGCCTTGTCGATCTCGAGCGCGGCGCGCTGCGGATTGATCGGCGTGGTGTCGTCGGAAAATCCGGGCGCGACGAACTTGTCCCATTCCTTGCGATAGCCGTCGATCTGCGACAGCCATTTTTTGCGCGCGTCGGCCTTCTTGGTGAGATCGGCGCGGCGATCGAGTTCGGCATGAACCTGCCGCAGGAAGGTGCGCACGTCGGCCATCAGGCCGAGCGCGACCGGATAATTGCGACCGATCTCCTCGGGATCGATGTCGACATGGATCAGCCGCGTCGGCGGGATGGTGAAGGAGTAGCCGGGAATCCACGAGCTCGACGTGCGATCGTCGAACCGCATGCCCATCGCCAGCAGGACATCGGCCTGGCGCGTCGCATGGTTGGCCTGGTAGTGCCCGGCGCGCGCGACCAGCCCGAGCGCCAGCGGATGGTTGCAGTCGATCGCGCCGAGGCCACTGGCCGATGCCGCTACCGGAATCTGCAGCCGCTCGGCAAGCCGCAGCAACTCCTCCGCCGCGCCGCCATAACGTACGCCCTGGCCCACGATGATCGCCGGACGGTCGGCACCGAGCAGCATGTCGACGGCCTTGACCACGCCTTCCGGATCGGCGCCGCAGCGGCTCGAGATGTTGGCGTTCCAGGCTATCGCGTTCGGCGCTTCCTCGGCGGCGGCTTCCATGAAGACGTCGAAGGGTACGTCGAGCACGACAGGTCCGGGCCGGCCCGTCGTCATCGTCTTCCACGCCTGCCGCACCGCCAGCGGCACCATCTCGCCGCGCGTCGGCTGGAATACCTTCTTGCAGTAGGAGCGCACCGTCGATGGAAAGTCGGCCTGATGGTGCCGGTACAGTTCCTGGAATGCGCCGCGGTTGAACTGGCTGGTCGGCACGTTGCCGGTCACCGCCAGGAACGGAACGGAATCGAGAAACGCATTGCCGAGCGAGATCGGGAGATTGGCCGAGCCCGGCCCACACGAAGTGAAGGTCGCGGTCGGCCGCCCCGATACCCGATAGTAAACGTCGGCCATGAAGCCGGCGACGCTCTCATGATGCACGGAAATCGTCTTGAGTTCGTCGGAGCGCTCGTACAGCGCATCGATGAGCTGGACGTTGCCGTGGCCGCACAGGCCGAACACCTGTGGCACCTTTTCCTGGATCAGATAGTCGACGATGACCTGGGCGCCATTGAGCATGTTACCCGACATTGATTCACCCACTCCCTGCAGCTCAACGATCCCCGCCTCCGCATCTTGAACTGCGCGGCCGGCAACGGGGCCGAACCTATTTCTCATAATACTGTACGTCAATTGCTATTGTGGTATGATCGGCCCCTCGTGCTAAACGAGGCGCGGCGCTGTTGCCGGACGAGGACGTCCTGATAGAGTTCGTCTCGCCTATTCTGGAGACCTGATTCCCGTGAAGTCGCGCACCAAGCTGAAGACGAGTGACAAGCCGGCCACTCCGCGCAAGGTCGCGATCGCCAAGCTGGTGCCGTCGAACGAACCCAACATCGACGACGAGGCCGAGGAGCGCGCACGCGGCGGCGTGCAGTCGCTCGGACGGGCGTTCTCGATCCTCGAGGAGGTCGCGCGCCACCGCGAAGGCATTGGACTGGCCGATCTCAGCAAGCTGGTGGGGTTGCATAATTCCACCACGTTCCATCTCGCGAAGACATTGGTGTCGCTCGGCTATCTCCGGCAGGAGCGCGACTCCAAGCGCTACCGCGTCGGCCGGCCGCTGTTTGCGCTCGCGGCCAGCGCGCTCGACGAGATCGAGATGGTCAATCTTGCCACGCCGATCCTGGAAGACCTGTCGCGCGAGACCGGCGAAAGCGGGCATTTTGCCGTACGGATGGGCGATGCGGTCGTCGTGATCGCCCGCACCAGCGGGGCCGGCGCGTTTCAACTGACCGACCGCGTCGGCGTGGTACGCCCTGCGCATTGCACGGCGCTCGGCAAGATCATCCTTGCTTCGCTGCGTCCCGACCAATTGAAGCGGTTTCTCGAACGGATCGAGCTGAAGCCGTCGACGAAGAAATCCATCACCGAGCCCGCTGAATTATTGCGTGAGATCGCGGAGATACGTCGAGATGCGATCGCTTTCGACGACGGCGAATTCAATGCCGAAGTACGGTGCGTTGCGGTGCCGGTCTATCATTTCACCGGCGAAGTGATCGGCGCGCTCGGCATTTCCGGCCCGATCTGGCGGATGACCGACCAGGTGATACAGAGCCGCGCAAAGCTGGTGCGAAGCGCCGCCAGCCGCCTGTCCTCCGAGTTCGGCGCCCGGGATATTTCGAAAACCTCCTGATCGTCCTGCGATCTTCCCCCTCCTGATTCCGCCGCAGACGCGTTTGCGCGTGACTGCGACGCATTTGGCGTTGACAGCCGACGTCGCGTCCGGAAATACTTACAATAATAAAAGAGCGTCTCTCACATTGTCGCATACGCGAAAATCGAAGAGAGGACGTCGCCAAGCATCCTCGGGAGGAGACCAGTGATGACCCGTTACAGCCGACGTACTCTGTTGAAGGCCGGCGCAGCTTTCGCCGGCGTATCCGCCATCGGATGTCCCGCCATCGTCAGCGCGCAGGCCGCACGCATCAAGATCGGGCACCTGGTGCCGCTGACCGGATTTCTCGGCGCGATCGGCAGCTACGCCCAGCTCGGCGTGAAGATGGCAGCGGAGGAGATCAACGCGTCCGGCGGCATCATGGGCAAGCAGATCGACCTGATGTCGGAAGACTCGGTCAATCCCGCCACCGCCGCCACCAAGGCGCAGCGCATGCTCGAGCAGGACGGCGCGGTGTTGCTGTTCGGCGAAATCTCTTCCGCGTCTTCGTTGACGATCATGCAGGTCGCCGAGCGCAACAAGAAGGTGTTCTTCTCGACCGGCGCCCGCTCCGACGCGCTGCGCGGCAAGGATTGCAACCGCTACTCCTTCCACTGCGACATTCCGAACACCGTGATGGTCAACGCCGTCGGCACCGCGCTCAACCAGAAGGGCATGGTGAAGGGCAAGAAGTTCATCACGCTGACTGCGGACTATATTTTCGGCCACGACCTGCTGAAGGCCGCCAAGGCCTTCTTCAGCGCCAATGACGCCACCGTGATCGGTGACGAGTTGATTGCGACCGACGTCACCGACTTCAGCCCGTATCTGCTGAAGGTCCGCCAGGCCAAGCCCGACGTCGTGTGCTGCAACCTCGCCGGCAACCAGGTGACCAACCTCGTCAAGCAGTATGCCGAATTTGGCTTCCCCTACCCGCTGGTCGGCTTCAACCTCAACACCGGCGATGCCTGGGCGATGGGCGAAGGCAATCTGAGCGGCACCTGGCCGACGGTCTGGTATCACACGCTCGACAATCCCGCCTCCAAGGCGTTCGTCGAGGCCTTCAGCAAGAAATACGGCAAGCCGCCGGAGAACCACGCCTGGATCGAGTACATCACGCTCAAGGCGATCGCGCAGGCGATCACCGAGACCAAGTCGACCGAAAGCGACGCCTTGATTGCCTATTTCGAAAAGCAGACGCAGTTCGACATCATGAAAGGGCGCAAGGCCTATTTCCGCTCCTGGGACCACCAACTGGTGCAGGAAGCCTATCCGTTCACGGTGAAGCCGAAGAACGAGATGAAGGACAAATGGGACATGCTGGTGCTCGGCGACGCCGTCCCTGTCGCGGGCGCGGACCTCGAATCGATCTACCCGACGAAGACGCAGAACCCCTGCAACATGAAGGCATAGGAGCCCGGGTGTAGGGCAACTGGCGTTGCGGCGCCGGCAGCATAGCGCCGGCGCCGTCTCTTTTAGCATTGCGGGTTGGATATGCAGTTCGGTTTCCTGCTGGAACAGGTGGTGAATGGCCTGGTGCTCGGAGGCTATTACCTCCTGATTGCGCTCGGGCTGTCGCTGATATTTTCCGTCGGCGGCATCGTCAACCTTGCGCACGGCGCGTTCTACGCGCTTGGCGCCTATGTCTCCGTCGAGATCACCAGGTATCTCGGCTTCGGTCCGGCGGTGGTGATATCGCCGGTCGCCGTCGGGCTGCTCGGCATCCTGTTCGAACGATTCATCCTGCGGCGATTCTACGACGCCGATCCGATCCTGAGTCTCCTCGTGACGTTCGGGCTCGCCATGGTCACCGAACAGGCGATCAGGATCGTCTGGGGCGCGCCGCCGATATCGGCCGCGGTTCCGCAGGCGTTCCGCGGCTCGGTGTTCCTCGGCGACTTCCTGTTCTCGCGCTATCGGCTCCTGATCCTCGCCGTCGTTGCCGCCGTCCTGCTCGGCGTCTGGCTGCTGCTGCACAAGACTTCGTTCGGCCGCGTGGTCCGTGCCGGCATCCAGCGGCCGGACATGGTCGCGTCGCTCGGCATCCGCCTGCAGCCCTACATGACCGCGGTCGTCATGCTCGGCGTCGGCATGGCGGCGCTCGGCGGCGCGTTCTTTGCGCCGATCACGATCGTGCATCCGGCGATGGGCGCAGAGATCATCACGGTGGCCTTCGTCGTCGTCGTGATCGGCGGCCTCGGCAGTTTCTGGGGCGTCGTGCTGGCCGCGATGCTGGTCGGCGTCGTGCGCGGCATCACCATCCATTTCGCACCCGCCGCCGGTGAAGCCTCCATCTACGTGCTGATGTTCCTGGTGCTGCTGGTGCGGCCGCGCGGCCTGCTCGGCGAACGTATCGAGAAGTTCGAATGACAAGCAGCGCCGCCGCCAAGTACCGTCCGCTGCTGCTGGCCACGCTCGCCGTCATCGTGCTGCCGTTCGCCCTGTACCTGATGGGTCTGTCGCTCAACACCGGCACCATGGTGGTGGCGCTCGCCATTGCCGCGATGGGGCTCAATCTCTGCATCGGCTACACCGGGCTGGTATCGTTCGGCCACGGCGCCTGGTTCGGCATCGGCGCCTATGCGGCGGGGCTGATCCAGCGCAACTGGTTCAACAACGACATCTTCCTGCCGCTGCTGCTGGCAGCGATCGTCGTCGCCGCCATCTCGACCTTCGTCGGCATCGTCATCCTGCGTCGGCGCGGCGTGTATTTCTCGCTCCTGACGCTGGCGCTGTCGGCGCTGACCTACACCATCGCCTTCCGCTGGACGGCGGTCACCGGCGGCGAAGACGGCCTCGGCGGCCTGAAGCGCGGCAGCGTCGGGCCGTTCAGCCTCGACAGCGCGCTGAACTATTACATCGTCGTCGCCGTGCTCAGCCTGGGCGTGCTGTATCTGCTGTTGCGGCTGGTGCGCTCGCCGTTCGGCCATGTGCTGATGGCGATCCGCGAGAACCAGTTGCGCGCCACCTTCCAGGGCTATCCGGTCGAACGCTACAAGCTCGGCGTCTTCGTGATCTCCGCCGTCGTCACCGGCTTTGCCGGCGGGCTGATCGGCTTCCAGAACTACCTGGTGTCCGCCGAGGCGGTTTCGGTACCGTTCTCCGGTGAACTACTCGCGATCGTGGTGATCGGCGGCATGCGCAGCATGCTGGGGCCGGCGATCGGCGCGCTGTTCTTCATCCTGTTCCGTGAACTGTTTTCGATCTGGACGCCGAACTGGCTGCTGTGGTTCGGCCTCGTCTTCGTCGCCTTCGTACTCTATTCGCCGGGCGGCCTCGTCGGCATCTGGGCGACGCTGTCGAAACGCTGGTGGCCAGCGCCGGAGGAAGCCGCCGCCATGAGCAGGCGCAAGATCTACGACGGCCTACCGCTGCCGGCCTTCCTGCTGCCGAAGGCGCTCAACGGCACCGTGCTCGACGTGCGCGGCGTCTCCAAGACGTTTGGCGGCATCCGCGCTGTCACCGATGCGAGCCTCACGGTCGGCGCCGGCGAAATCCACGCGCTGATCGGACCGAACGGCGCGGGCAAGACCACGCTGTTCAACCTCGTCTCCGGCCTGTTCCCGACCGACCAGGGCACCATCAGGCTGAACGGCCGCGAGATCCAGGGCGTATCGTCGGAAGCGATCTGCCATCAGGGGCTGGCGCGCTCGTTCCAGATCACCAATTTGTTCAAGGGCCTGTCGATCTACGAGAACCTGCGCCTGTCGCTGCAGGCGCAGAGCCCGTGCCGCTTCAATCTGTGGCGCGACATCGACCATTACGGCGACATCCACGCCGAGACCGCGGAACTGGTCAAATTTCTGGGCTTGCAGGGAATCGAAACCATCGAGGGCGGCGAACTGTCCTATGGCGGGCAACGGCTGGTCGACCTCGGCATCGCGCTCGGCTCGAAGCCGCAGGTGCTGCTGCTGGACGAACCGCTGGCGGGCCTTGCCGCCGCCGAGCGCGAACGGGTGTCGAACCTCGTCAAGAACATCGCCGCCAACATTCCAGTCCTGATCGTCGAACACGACATCGATCGCGTGCTCGGTTTCTCCCACATCGTCACTGTGATGAACCAGGGCGAAGTGCTGATGACCGGCACGCCCGAGGCGGTGCGCGCCGACCGCAAGGTGCAGGAGATCTACACCGGCACCGGCGTCCCCGAAGTCGAGCACAGCCGCAGCGACGATGTCAGCGCCAGCGCCGCGCCGATCCTGCGCTTCGAGCGCGTCAATACTTTCTATGGCAAGAGCCACATCCTGCACGACGCCACGCTCGATGTGCGCGAGGGCGAGATCGTCGCCCTGCTCGGCCGCAACGGCGCCGGCAAGTCGACGCTGCTGAAGACGCTCGCTGGCCTGGTGCCGCTGTCATCGGGCACCATCGAATACGCCGGCAAGGATATCTCCCGCATGCCGGCGCCTGACATCGCGCGCGCCGGCATCGGCTACGTGCCGCAGGGCCGCGGCCTGTTCGCCGGCATGACCGTGCGGGAAAACCTCTCGCTCGGCCGGCTCGCGCGCAAGACCGACGGCAGCAACGGCGTGGTGTGGGACGAGGCGCAGATCCTCGACTATTTCCCGCGCCTGCGCGAGCGCATGGATGTTGCGGCGGATTATCTCTCCGGCGGCGAGCAGCAGATGGTGGCCGTGGCGCGCGCGATGTCGGGCAACGTGAAACTGCTGCTGCTCGACGAACCCTTCGAGGGACTGGCGCCGACGGTGATCCTCGAACTGTTCAGGGTGTTCGACCGGTTGCGCCAGCACGTTTCCATCGTGATCGTCGAACACAATCTCGACCTGGTGCTGGCGCTGGCCGACCGCGTATTCGCGCTGGAGCGCGGCGCGGTGTTCCACCAGGGCCCGGCCGCCCCGCTGCTGAGCGACCTCGAATACCGGAAGAAGATCTTGTGGCTGTGACCGACGTCGCGCGCCTATTCCGAACAAAGATAGGTCCGCGGCACCGCGCGGTAGGCCGTATATCGGTAGTATGGCCGGTACGCCTTGCCGCGGTACAGCGCGGTCGGCTGCCCGGCATACCAGGCGCCGTGATAGAAATTATCGGCGGGGCCGTCGGTACAGCGGAACGGAATATAGCCGTAGCGCGCCGGCGGCGGCCCGATGCCGATCTCGTCCGGCGTGACCAGAAAAAGCGGCTGCCCGGCTTGCGCCGGCAGCGATGCGATCGCTGCGGTCGCGATCAACGCAGCTTGCAGAACTGACGCGTAGCGCATGCGTGCCCCCACAGCTATTGACCGATCCCGTGGAAGGATAACGGCAAAGGCACGCCTACGAAAGGATCGAATCGTCCTCCGGCCGCGTCCGCGCGATGATCTCGGCGGCGCCTTTGTCGAGCAGTTCGAGGCCTATGGCGCGGCCGAGTTCGCGCGGCCGGTCCGCCGCGCCACGTCGCGTCACCTCGATGAAGCGGTCGCCGGCCTCGTCCAGCACCGAGGCCGTCAGCGTCATCTCGCTGCCCGCAAGCGTGGCGTGGCCGGCGATCGGCGAGTTGCAGTGGCCGTTGAGAACCCACAGCACCTCGCGCTCGGCCTCGGCGCAGAGCCTGGACGACGCATCCTCGATCTTCGCCAGCCGTCCGCGCGTCAGCCAATCCTTCTCGACGCATTCGACCGCGACGATGCCCTGCCCGACCGCCGGCAGCATTTCGCGAACCGAGAAATCGTGGACGATGCGCGACGCCATCCCGATGCGCTCGAGCCCCGACCGCGCCATCACAAGTGCATCCGCGGGTCCCACCTCGCCGCCGCCGGGCAGCCGCTGCTTGTCGCCGCGATCGAGCTTTGCCACGCGGGTATCGGCAGCGCCGCGGAAATGGATCACGGTCGCGTCGGGGAACAGCCGGCGCAGATAGGCGGCGCGACGCACCGCATTGGTGCCGATCTTGAAGCCCTTGCCCTTCGCTGCGCGGAACGCGTCCAGCGAGACGCCGGGACGCAGCACCAGCGCGTCGTTGGCGGCATCGCGCGGCAAGGTCGCGGCGATGATCAGGCCCGGCGTCTCCTCGTTGCCGGGCACGTCCTTGAGCGAGTGCATCGCCGCCTGCAATTGCCCGGCCCGCATCGCTTCGCGGATCTCGGCGACGAACGCGCCGCCCTTGCCGCCATGGCGCAACAGCTTGCTGGTCTGGTCCTGGTCGCCGCGGGTTTCGAACTTGACGATCTCGACGTCGAGCGCGGGATCGGCAGCGCGCAGCAGCCGCGCGATCGCTTCCGTCTGCGCCAGCGCCATCACGCTCTTGCGCGTACCGATCCTCAAGGGCTGTCCTGACACGAGGTCTCCGTTTCGACACGCACGTTCAAGCTTAGGGGATAGAGCAAGCCGCCGGTCAGAACAACGATTTTGGCGCGGCTGGCCCGGCGGCGAGCACCAGCCGCCCAATTTGTTGAGCTGCGTCAATATCGACCGCCGCGCCCGGCGAAGGATGGCCTTGGCAATGCAACCAGGGCCTAGACCAAATCATGAACGCGTTGATCAGGGAAATCCGTCATACCCCTCTGCTATGGATGCTGGTGTTCGTGCCGATCGTGCTGGCCACCGAACTGCTGGCGCCGTCGGCGCACACCGCCCTGTTCGTGCTGGCCGTTCTCGCCATCATTCCGCTGGCCGCCCTGCTCAGCCACGCCACCGAGAGCGTGGCCGAGAAGACCGGCGATGCCGTCGGCGGCCTGTTGAACGCGACATTGGGCAATCTGACCGAATTGATCATCGCGCTGGCGGCACTCCAGGCCGGGGAATACATGCTGGTAAAGGCGTCGATCGCCGGCGCGATCGTTACCAATTCGCTGTTCATGCTGGGCGCGTCGTTCCTGCTCGGCGGACTGCGCTACCGCACCCAGGAGTTCAATCGCGCCGGCGGCAGGCTGCATGCGGCGCTGCTGCTGATGGCCACGATTGCCCTGATCACGCCGGCCGCGGTCGCAAATCTCGATCTCGCCCAGGGCCCGTCGGTAACCCAAAAGCTCAGCACCGGCCTCGCCGTCCTGCTCATCGCCGCCTACGCGCTGAGCCTCGTGTTCTCACTGAAGACCCACAAGGAGCTGTTCGTCAGTGAGGATCACGGCGAAAGTGAAGCGGAAACGCTGCCGGTCGGCGTCGCAGTTGGCACGCTTATCGCGGTGACGGTGCTGGTGGCGCTGGTCAGCGAAATCTTTGTCGGATCGGTGCAGAAGGCCGGAGAGACCTTGGGAATGAGCCCCGCCTTCATCGGGTTCATCGTGGTGGCGCTGGTCGGCGGCGCTGCCGAAATGGCGGTGGCGTTTTCCGCAGCGCGCAAGAACCGCCTCGATATGAGCGTCGGCATCGCGCTCGGAAGCGCCTCGCAGATCGCCCTGTTCGTTGCGCCCGTACTGGTACTGCTCAGCTACGTCATCGGCCCCAAGCCGATGGACCTGCAATTCTGGCCGGGGGCCGTCTCGATGGTGATGATCGCGACCATTACCGCGTGCTTCATCACCAACAGCGGGCGCTCGGCCTGGTTCATCGGCGTCCTGCTCCTGTTCATCTACCTGATCTTCGCCATGACGCTCTATGTCGTTCCGCCCGGAACGCATGCGGCTGGCTGAGCCGTCAGACGGGAAAAACGACGATCATGTGGAAACGCAGGCGCCTCGCACGCTGGTTCAGGATCATCCGGTCCATCGTTGTCGGCTATTGCATTTTCGGCCTGCTGGTCGAAGCGGCGGTGCCGCATTTTCTTCCCGAAAACGCCTTCACTTCCTACGTCGGAGAGGCGGCCAAAGCCGGGCTCTTCGCCATTTGGGCCTACCTGATCTGGCGCATCGCCGACGCCATCCGGGGCATTTACGGTCCGAGGAGTGCGCTCTATCTGAAGTTCACCCCCATCTGGAGAATCCTCTTCGACGTCACCGCAGCCTTCATGCTGGCGGCATTCTGCTTCGCGGTGCTGTACCTCTACATCATCAGGCTTCAGGGCCCGGGCGCGTTTTCCGCCGAACTCAATCTCGGCGAGGCGCTCTATTTCAGCATCGTCACCATGACGACGACGGGCTATGGCGACATCGTCCCCCGGACGGGCTGGGCAAAATTCGTGGTCGGCGTCCAGATCATCTTTGGCTTCCTCTACACCGTCCTGTTCTTCTCGATCTTCGCCGGACTGGCGGGCCGCCGACGCTCGACCTGATACCCGCCGTGAACCATCCTGGAACTGGCCTGCCGCAAGTTCTGGCAGGGTCTGCCTAAAGGCTCCGGTGCCGCCGGGCTGCCATTCCAAAACGCCGATTGTGCATCGCAGCAAGAGGCATAAGTTGCGCTCCGCAAGAGGGTTTTTCGTTGTCCGATACCAGTGCCAATGCCGTGGCCGCTTCAGGCCACCGCCCGATGGGTTTTCCCGAATTCGTGATCGTGATCGCGTCCATCATGGCGCTGAACCCGATCGCGATGGACATGATGCTGCCGGCGCTGCCGAACATCGCGTCCACCTTCCATATCACCGTCGCCAACCGGCCCCAGATGGTGCTGTCGATCTTCCTGCTCGGCTTCGGCGTCGGGCAGTTCATCATGGGACCGCTGTCGGATCGTTTCGGCCGCCGGCCGATCCTGCTCGGCGGCATGGCGCTTTATTGCGTCGCCAGCCTGCTCGCCATCGCAGCGCCCTCCTTCGAGACGCTGCTGCTGGCCCGCGCGTTGCAGGGCCTCGGCACCTCGGCCACCCGCGTCATCGCCACCGCGATCGTCCGCGACTGCTACGCCGGTCGTCGCATGGCGAGCGTGGTATCGCTGGCGATGATGGTATTCATTGCCGTGCCGGTCGTCGCGCCCTCGTTCGGACAGGCGGTGCTGCTGCTGACGCACTGGCGCGGCATCTTCATCGTGCTGATGCTGTATGGCGTGGTGGCGTTCGTCTGGAGCGCGCTGCGCATGCCGGAGACGCTGCCCGAGGCGCGGCGAAAATCGCTTGCCGTTGGCGAGGTGCTCGGCGCCTACCGGCAGACCGTCACCAACCCCCAGACGCTCGGCTATGCGCTGGTCGCCGGCGGCGTGCAGGGTACGCTCTTCGCCTACGTGTTTTCGTCGCAGCAGATCTTCACGGAAATCTACCGGCTCGGGCATTATTTCCCGCTGGCGTTCGCGGCCTGCGCCGTCGGCGTCGCCATCGCCGGCTTCGTCAATGCCAGGTTCGTCGGCCGGCTCGGCATGCGGGTGATTTCGCACGGCGCGCTGATCGGCTTTGTCGTCGTTTCCGCCGTCATGCTGGTGGCGGCGCGAACCGGAACCCTTGGCCTGCCGCTGTTCATGGCGCTGTCGGCGCTGATGATGTTCGCCTTCGGCCTGATGATCGCCAATTTCACCGCGCTTGCCATGGAGCCGCAGGGCCACATCGCCGGCACCGCCTCGTCGCTCTACGGATCGATCACCACCCTGCTCGGCATCGGCGTCGGCGTCACCATCGGCCAGGATTACGACGGCACGCTGGTGCCGTTCGCGACCGGCTTCTTCCTCTGCACGCTGGCTGCGCTGGCGGTGGTACTTGCAGTGGAAAAAGGTCGCCTGTTCAGGTCGTATAGCCCCCGGGTGTGACCGTTTAGCCCCCGGGTGTGACCGTTCATTCCGGCGGCGACGCCGCAACAACCGCGGCCCGAACCATTTCCGCTCCCGCGCGTTGAGAATGCCGGCCAAGATGCGGCGACCGGTCTCCGGCCGGCCACCATTATTGGCGCGAATTTCCTGTCGCAGCCGGGTGGTCATCATGCCGAACACGGATAGTTGGCAGCTCCGCGACGGCGAGCAGGTCATTGCCGGCAATGCCGGCCTGCTGGGCCTTCGGCACTTCCTGATCGGCATCACCCGCGTTCGCAACGAAGCGCTCGTGATCGGCGACACGCTGGATTACGTCGGCAGCCAGGTCGATGCGATCATCGCCTATGACGACGCGAGCACGGATCGCACGCTGGAAATTCTGCGCCAACACCCGAAAGTCGCGCTGATCGTGGCGAACCGGTCGTGGGAAACCGACATCGAGGCCCGCCAGATTGCCGAGGGCCGGCACCGCGGACTGCTGCTGCAGACGGCGCGCGAACATTTCGCCTTCGATTGGATGTTCTGCTTCGATGCGGACGAGCGCGTGACCGGCGAGCTGCGCACGTTCACGGAAGAAACGCATTCCAGCGACTACGACGGCATACGGGTCGAACTATTCGACGCCTACATGACCGCCGACGATCAAGCCCCCTATCAGGCCGGTCGCCAGTTGCTGGACTTTCGCCGCTTTTTCGGCCCGGAGCGGCGGGACATCCTGATGCTGTGGCGCAACCGGCCGGAGGTCAGTTTCGCGCAGCACCACAAGCGTGAGCCTGCCTGCATCGAACGGGCGGTGACCGGCCTGCATTGCCAGCACTATGGCAAGGCGCTTTCGGTCGAACATTGGGAAGAGACCTGCGACTACTACATCCGGCACTTTCCGTTCGACACCTACGGACGAAAATGGCGCGACCGCAAGGGCCAGGCGATCCACACCCACTCCGACTTCGGGCGGCCCCTCTACGAATGGGGAGACACGCTCTTCGCCAACGCGGTCAGGATCTGACCTGCCGGACCCGGACTTTCCCTCAAGCCTGCGGCGGGATGCACCCGAGCCGAAACACATGGGATGGTGATAGAATGAGCGAATATTGGCGGCTCACCCCGTTCAAACAGGGGGGCCGCAGCATAAGGCCACGGATTCTTCGCAACCCACGTGCGACTGGAGCGGGTGCCGAAATGATTACAATTCCACAATTGACCGCGCATGCGCTGGGTTCGTTTCTGGCGCAGGAGACCCAGGACCTGTTCGGCTCATCGCCGTCGGGTTTGCCCGAATTGCTTCCGTACGCGGCAAGGCTGACACTCGAGTGCATCGGCAACAGCGATGCGCTCTATCACAATATCGAGCACACCATGCTGGTGACGCTGGTAGGCCACGACATCCTGGTTGGACGCGCGTTGCAGCGAACCACCACGGTCAGCGACTATGCGAACTTCATCCTGGCCTGTCTTGCCCACGACATCGGCTACGTCCGCGGCGTCGTTCAGGGCGACGAGGATGACGCCTATGTCGCCGATATCACGGGGCGCAAGATCCAGTTGCCGGTCGGATCGTCCGACGCCGCGCTCGCGCCCTACCATGTCGACCGCTCGAAACTGTTCATCATCGAGCGCTTCGATTCCAGCGAGGAAGTCGACGCGGCCCGGATTGCCCGCGCCATCGAATATACCCGCTTTCCCTATGTCGATACGCCAAAGCCCGATGGCGACGACCTCAACGAGGAGGAAGGATCGCTGCTGCGCGCGGCCGATCTGATCGGCCAGCTCGGCGATCCCAACTACATGCGAAAATCGAACGCCCTGTTCCACGAATTCCAGGAAATCGGGCTGAACAAGACGCTGGGTTACGCGACGCCGGCCGACATCGTCTACAAATTCCCGCAGTTCTACTGGACCAACGTCGCTCCGCAGATCCAGCTTGCGATCCGCTACCTCAACATCACCTCCAGAGGCCGCCAGTGGATCGCCAACCTCCACAGCAACGTCTTCCGGGCCGAGCGCGAGGTGAACCTCGCGGGGCCGCAACGATAGGCCCGGCGGACGGAAATACCGGCGTATTATTAACGCACGGCCAATTAGCCGTCTTTGATACGCCGCAAAGTTCCCGGGAAGCCCATGGGCTACAGGTTCACACTGTCGAATCCCGGAATTCCCGATGAGCATCGATCTTCAAGCCCGATACCGTGACGAGCGCCTGCCGCGCTATACGAGCTACCCGACGGCGCCGCATTTCTCGGCGGCCGTGTCGGACCGGCAGTATGGCGCTTGGCTCGGATCGCTCGATAGCGGCGCGACCGGATCGCTCTACCTTCACGTCCCGTTCTGCCGCTCGATGTGCTGGTACTGCGGTTGCCACACCACGATCACCAAACACGACGCCCCGATCGCCGACTATCTGGCGGTGCTGCGGCGGGAGATCGAGACGGTCGCCGAACGGCTCGAACGCCGGTTGCCGGTGCGCCATGTCCATTTCGGCGGCGGCACGCCGACCGTGATGACTCCGGATGAATTGGCCCGCCTGGTCGACCTGCTCGCCACGCGCTTCGCCATCGCCCCCAACGCCGAGATCGCGGTCGAGATCGACCCCCGAACGCTCGCGCCGGCGATGATTGCGGCGCTCGGCCGGAGCGGCGTCACGCGGGCAAGCCTCGGCGTGCAGTCGTTCGATCCGGTCGTGCAGCGCGCCATCAACCGGGTGCAGACGGTGGCGCAGACGGCCGCTGCAGTGGACGGGCTGCGGGCGGCGGGCGTGGGCGGAATCAACTTCGACCTGATCTACGGACTGCCGCACCAGACCATCCAATCCTGTCGCGACACCGTCGCGGCATGCCTCGACATGAGGCCCGACCGCTTTGCGGTGTTCGGCTACGCGCATGTTCCGGGCTTCAAGAAACACCAGCGCATGATCGACGAGGCGACGCTTCCCGACGGCGTGGCGCGGCACGCGCAGGCCGAGGCGATCGCGGATGCGCTGCAGGCGGCGGGATACCGGCGGATCGGTCTCGATCATTATGCCCTGCCGTCCGATCCGATGGTCAGCGCGCATTTGGACGGACGCCTGCGGCGCAATTTTCAGGGCTACACCACCGATACGTCGGACGCCCTGCTCGGCTTCGGCGCCTCCGCCATCGGCCGCCTGCCGCAGGGCTACGTGCAGAACGCGGTCGGCCTCGGCGACTACGCGGCGCGCGTCGGCGCCGGCACACTGCCGACAATCAAGGGCTACGTCCTGACCGCCGACGACCGCCTGCGCGCGGATTTGATCGAGCGCGTGATGTGCGATTTCGCAGTCGACGTCGCCGCCGTCGCTCGCCGCCACAACGCCGATCCGGCAGCCGTGTTCCGCGCGCTTACGCGCCTCGCGACGCTGCAGTCGGACGGGCTTGTCGAGCGAAGCGGCCACGTAGTCCGCGTTGCCGACGGCGCCCGGCATCTGGTGCGCACCGTGGCGTCCGCTTTCGATGCGTATCTCGAAGTGCCGGGCCGGACGTTCAGCCGCGCCGTGTAGTACGCACCGAAGAAATTCGATTCCGCTCACAACGAGCGAGCGATCAACAGCTTCATGATCTCGTTGGTGCCGCCGTAGATCTTCTGGATCCGGGAATCGACGAACATCCGCGAGATCGGGTATTCCCGCATGTAGCCATAGCCGCCGAACAGCTGGAGGCATTCATCGGCGGTCTGCACCTGCTTTTCCGAGCACCAGTATTTCGCCATCGAGGCGGTGACGGTGTCGAGATCCCCGGCGACGAGGCGCTCGACGCACCAGTCGACGAAGACGCGGGCGATCATCGCTTCGGTCTTGCGCTCGGCGAGCGTGAAGGCGGTGTTCTGGAACTCCATCAGCGGCTTGCCGAAGGCGGTGCGCTCCTTGGTATACTCGGTGGTGAGCCTGATCGCGCGCCCCATCGAGGCGACGGCACCGACCGCGAGCGCGAGGCGCTCCTGCGGCAATTGCTGCATCAACTGGACAAAGCCCTGGCCTTCCTCCTTGCCGAGCAGATTCTCCGGCGGCACCACGACATTGTCGAAGAACAGTTCCGACGTATCGGAGGCGTGCAGGCCGATCTTGTCGAGGTTGCGCCCGCGACGATAGCCGTCCGCGCCCGCGGTCTCGACCACGATCAGCGAGAGGCCTTTGCCGCCGGCTTCGCCGGTTCGCGCGACCACGATGACGAGATCGGCGGCCTGTCCGTTGGTGATGAACGTCTTCTGGCCATTGATGACGTAGGAATTGCCCTGCTTCTTCGCGGTGGTCTTGACGCTCTGCAGGTCGGAGCCGGTGCCGGGCTCGGTCATGGCAATGGCGCCGACCATCTCGCCGGAGGCCATCTTCGGCAGCCAGCGCTTCTTCTGTTCCTCGGAGCCGTAATTGAGGATGTAGTGGGCGACGATGGCGCTGTGCACGGAGACGCCCGTCGTCACCTCCGGGACCGTGCTCTCGATATCCTCGAGCACGGCGGCATCGTAGGCGAAGGTGGCGCCGAGCCCGCCATAGGCTTCCGGCACGCTCGGCAGCAGCGCGCCCATCTCGCCAAGCCCGCGCCAGGCGAAGCGATCGACCATCTTCTGCTCGCGCCATTTCTCGGCATGCGGCGCCAGATCCTTCGCGAGGTACTTCCGGAACTGGTCGCGGAAGACGTCGAGTTCCTCGGTCATCCAGCAGGAACGGTATGGCATGGGACCCTCGCTATCAGATGAGCAGACCGCCGCCGGCGACGATCACCTGGCCGCTGATATAGTTCGATTCCGGACTGCAGAACAGATAGACCGCGTCTGCCGCCTCCTCCGGCGTACCGCCGCGGCCGAGCGGAATCATCTGCCCCATCGCTTCCAGCATCTCCGGCCGCACGCCGACCTTGATGTCGCGGCCGGCGACGTCAATGGTCTTCTGGCTCGCCTCGATCGGCTGGGTCAGGCGGGTGTTGATCAGGCCGAAGGCCACGCAATTGACATTGACCTTGTAGCGCCCCCACTCCTTGCACATGGTGCGGGTCAGCCCGACCAGCGAGGCCTTGGCGGAGGAATAGCTCGCCTGCCCCGCGTTGCCGCAAAGACCGGCGATCGAAGAGATGTTCACGACCTTGCGGAACACCTCGCGGCCAGCCTCGGCTTCCCTCTTCGCCATCACCCGGATCGGTTCGGCGGCCGCACGCATGATGCGAAAAGGTGCGACGAGATGGACGTCGAGCATCGCCTGGAACTGCTCGTCCGTCATCTTCTGGATCGTCGAGTCCCACGTGTAGCCGGCATTGTTGACGATGATGTCGAGCCCGCCGAAGCGTTCGATCGCGGCACCGACGAAGTGATCGGCAAAGCCCGCTTCCGTGACGCTGCCGTTGACGGCCACTGCCTCGCCACCCGCGGCCTTGATCTCCGCGACCACGGCGTCGCCCGGCTCGGCATCGAGATCATTGACCACGACCCTGGCGCCCTCGCTCGCAAGCTTCAGTGCAATCGCACGGCCAATACCGCGGCCCGAGCCCGAAACGAGCGCGACCTTCCCCTTCAGTTTCGACATGATCTCTCCCTAGAGTGCGATGACGGCTTCACCGGCGAGCTTGATCTCGCCACTCTGGTCTTTTGTGGTGAGCGCGAGCCTTGCACGCTTCTCGCCGTTTTGCTCGAAAACCTCCGCGACCGTACCCTCGCAGGTCAGTTCCGCGCCGAGTTGCGTGATGGCAACGAAGCGGGTCGAGAACGAACGGATGCGCGACGGCGCTACCGCTTCCGTCAGCGCCTGGCCGAGATAGGCCATCACGAGCATGCCGTGCGAAAATACATCCGGAAATCCGGCCTGCCTTGCGAAATCAAGGTCGACATGGATCGGGTTGTGGTCCCCGGAGGCGCCGCAATAAAGCGCCAGCCGGTGGCGCGTGATCGCCGGGAACTCCTTGTGGACGATGCGCTCGCCGATAGGCGGCTGGTCGGCGCTCATGACGGCCTCGCATTGCGCACCACGACCGTGCGCGAGAGGTCGGCGACGTGAACCCCGTCCTGGTTGGTGACCTCGGTTTCGACGACGATCAACGTCATCGCCCCGCCCTTCTTCTCGGTCACGCTGGACACGCGCGGCTGGAACGTCACGGTGTCGCCGACCACGACGGGTGCGCGGTAGTCAAAACGCTGCTCACCATGCAGCACGCGGGCGAGGTCGATGTCGAGCGCCCTCAGGAATTCAAAGGGCTCGGTGGCATCCATCATCTCCAGGCAGAACAGGTAGGTCGGCGGCAATGCCGCCGCCGCATACCCGGCTGCCTGCGCGGCTTTCTCGTCGCGATAGAGCGGATTGGCCTCGCCGATCGTATCGAGGAAGAAGCGCACGCGCCCCGGCTCGACGCGTGCGGTGACCGGCGTGAAGGCACGCCCGACGGCGGATTGATCGACCATCGCCGCCTCAGGCGCGTTCGTAGAGCGTGACGACGCAGGCGCCGCCGAGGCCGAGATTGTGCTGCAGGCCCATCCGCGCGCCGTCGACCTGGGTCGCCTGCGCCGTGCCTCGGAGCTGCCGCGTCAGCTCGTAGCATTGCGCCAGCCCGGTGGCGCCGAGTGGATGGCCTTTGGACAGCAGGCCGCCCGACGGATTGGTCACGATCCGGCCGCCATAGGTGTTGTCGCCGTCATCGATGAAGCGCGCCGCGTCACCCTCTCCGCACAGGCCGAGGCCTTCATAGGTGATCAACTCGTTGTGGGCGAAGCAGTCGTGCAGCTCGACGACGTCGAGATCCTCAGGGCCGATACCGGCGGCCTCATAGACTTTCCTTGCGGCATCGCGCGCCATGTCGTAGCCGACCACCTGCATCATGTCGCCGGCGCCGAAGGTCGACGCTGTATCCGTCGTCATGGCCTGCGCCGCGATGCGGACGCTCCTGTCGAGGCCGTGCTGGTTGGCGAATTTTTCCGAAACCAGGATCGCCGCCGCGCCGCCGCAGGTCGGCGGGCACGCCATCAGGCGCGTCATCACGCCGGGCCAGATCACCTGGTCGTTCATGACGTCATCGGCAGTGACTTCCTTTCTGAACAGCGCCAGCGGATTGTTCTTCGCGTGACGGCTGGCCTTGGCGCGCACTTTTGCGAACGCGCTGAGCGGCGTGCCGTGCTTCTTCATGTGGCTGAGGCCCGCGCCGCCGAAATAACGCAGCGCCAGCGGCACGCCCGGCGCATCGACCAGCTTGTCGGCGGCCGCGTCGAAATCGTCGAATGCGCTGGGGCGATCGGTGAAGACGGCGCCAAGCGCGCCGGGCTTCATCTGCTCGAAGCCGAGCGCCATCACGCAATCGGCCGCGCCCGACTCGATCGCCTGCCGCGCCAGGAACAGCGCGGTCGACCCGGTCGAGCAGTTGTTGTTGACGTTGACGATCGGGATCCCGGTCATGCCGACGCCATAGAGCGCGCGCTGGCCGCAGGTGGAGTCGCCATAGACATAGCCGACATAGGCCTGCTGCACCTTGCCGTAGTCGAGGCCGGCGTCGGCGAGCGCGAGCTTCGCCGCCTCCGCGCCCATCACGTGATACGGCGCGTTGGCGCCCGGCTTGACGAACGGGATCATCCCGACCCCGGCAACATAGGCGCGTGACGTCATCACTTCCTCCCGAAAATTACCCGCTGGACTATTACTTACCCATGGGTAATATATGTGATGTTACGAGTCAACGAGACAAAGCTTCACGACATAAAGCTTCAGGACATGGACGCCCGCTCCCCTTCCGCCAACCGTCAGTCCCCGTGGCTGCCGTTCGAAAGCCGGCGCCGCGCCCGCGACGAGAAGCGCGAGGCGGTGCTGCGTACGGCCGTGCAGCTCTTCCTCGAGCAGGGCTATCATCGGACCACGCTCAACGACGTCGCCGACCGGCTCAACATCACCAAGCCCGCGCTCTACAATTACTTCGGCGGCAAGGATGAGATCCTGTTCGAATGCTGGGCGATCGGCAATGAGCGCGTCGATGACTGCATCAACGAGATCGCATCCGGCGGCGGCACCGGGCTTGCCAGGCTGCGCAAGCTGATCGTGAGCTATGCCGAGGTGATGACCACCGACTACGGCAAGAGCCTGGTCCGCTTCGATGTTCGCGACCTCACCGAGCACAACCGCAGGATCGTCAACACCGCCAAGCGGAAGATCGATCGCGCCTTCCGCGACTACATAGCCGAGGGCATCGCCGACGGCACGATCAAGCCGTGCGATCCGAAGCTGTCGGCATTTGCGATCGCGGGCTCGCTGAACTGGATCGGCCACTGGTTCCAGCCGGGCGGACCGATGACGGCGGAAGCCATCGCCGAGGAATTCGCGATCCGCCTCACCGCAGGCATCGCCACGGCAACGACGCGCAAGAAGGCGGACAAGCCGCCCGGCAAGATCAAGACATCCAGGGAGGATCGAGATGAACATCACGCACGGACTGCGCCGCGCGCTGCAGGTCAATCCAAACGGGCTCGCGATCGTCTGCGGTGAACGGCGGCGCAACTGGCGCGAGGTCGGCGACCGCGTCGCCCGCCTCGCCGCCGCGATCCGCGGCCTCGGCGCCAGCGATGGCGATCGCGTGGCAGTGCTATCAATGAACTCCGACCGCTATCTCGAGCTCTATCTCGCGGTCGGCTGGGCCGGCGCGGTGATCGTGCCGCTGAACATCCGTTGGAGCCCGCTGGAAAACGAGGACGCGATGCGCGATTGCCGCGCAGAGATCCTGTTCGTCGACAAGGCCTTTGCACCGGTCGGCACCGCGCTCGCGAAGTCCATCTCCGGCCTGAAACTGGTCTATGCCGATGACGGCGAAACGCCCGCCGGCATGGACAACTACGAAGCGTTGATCGCGCAGAACCAGCCCATCGCGGACGCCATGCGCAAGCGCGACGATCTCGCCGGCATTTTCTACACCGGCGGCACCACCGGCCGCTCCAAGGGCGTGATGCTCAGTCACGGCAACCTGATGGCCAATGCGCTGAACGCGCTCAGTGAAGGGCTGTGGCCGAGCACGACGATCTATCTGCATGCGGCACCGATGTTCCACCTCGCCAATGGCGCAGCGATGTATTCGGTGCTGCTGTCTGGCGGCTCCAACGTCGTGATCCAGGGGTTCACGCCCGACGGCGTCGCGACCGCGATGCAGAAGGAACGCGTCACCGATGTGCTGCTGGTGCCGACCATGATCCAGATGTTCGTCGATCATCCGACGCTCGGCAATTACGACCTGTCGTCCCTGAAGCGGATCGCCTATGGCGCCTCTGTCATCAGCGACGCCGTGCTGATGCGCGCGATGAAGGCCCTGCCCCATGTCGAGTTCACCCAGGCCTACGGCATGACCGAGTTGTCGCCGATCGCAACGCTGCTGCATTGGAAGGAGCATATCGGCGACGGCCGTGCCAAGGGCCGGCATCGCGGCGCCGGCCGCGCTGCTTTCGGTTGTGAGGTCAAGATCGTCGATACCGACGACAAGGTCGTCCCGTCAGGCACCGTCGGCGAGATCGCGGTGCGCGGCGACGTTGTCATGATGGGCTATTGGGAGCGCCCGGAGGAAACCGCGCGCGCGGTGATCGACGGCTGGATGCACACCGGCGACGGCGGCTACATGGACGAAGACGGCTTCGTCTACGTGGTCGATCGGGTCAAGGACATGATCATCTCCGGCGGCGAGAATGTCTACTCGGCCGAGGTCGAGAATGCGCTGGCCCAGCATCCGGCCGTCGCGCAATGCGCCGTGATCGGCATTCCTAACGAACGCTGGGGCGAGCAGGTTCACGCCGTCATCGTCCTGAAAGGCGGCGCCAGCGCGACGCCGGAGGAACTGATGGAGTTCTGCAAGACGCTGATCGCGGGCTACAAATGCCCGCGCAGCGTGGAGATCACCCCGACGCCGCTTCCACTCTCCGGTGCCGGCAAGATCCTGAAGCGCGAACTTCGCAAACCGTTCTGGGAAAACCAGACACGGCGCGTCAGTTAGCATGTCCTCCTGGCGTGCCGGCCGTCATTTGCCGCCCTGACGGAGGGCGCAGCGGCAGGTGTCAACGACAGCGGCCTGACGGGCAAATCAGTGCCCGCAGCCTACACCGCGCACGGCGAAAACGGCCGCAACACACGCTGCGTTTACAAGCGAATTTCACCAGTCGATTCAACGTGATTTGGGTCGTCCAGCCACGTTTGCAAATATAATCCACTTTGCAGCACCCCGATTTGGGCGTTATTTTCGCAGCGTCTCGTCTCGACAAGAGGGGCGTATCGCGATCGTCACGAACGCGGGACGGGATGTGGTGGACGCGGCAGCGTCGGGCGCGAGCGTGATTGCAGGGCGGCTTGTCCGTGAGCGATCGAACGGCGCGCAAGACGAACGGCGCTAATGCGTACGGCAAAACCGTGTGGTCTCGACACCCGTGGCTGGTGCCAAGCTGTCGGTGGCGAATTCGGTCCAACCGGATCGATCAGTCATCAAGCCGACAGTGACGGAGGCAAGACGAATTCGTCTCCGGAGAGAGCGCGGCATAAGCCGTAGAGCCATTGCGCAGGGAATGCCGGAGTGTTCCGACTGTACCTGTATGCTCGTGTGCGCTTTTGCTTCGCGCATATTGCACACGAGACCGCGGGTGCAGCGTGCACCCGGCATTCCCTGCTCCCTCCTCTCGAGGGACAAGGTTTTGGCATACCTCGGGCGCAGCAAGCCGCGAGAACGTAGGTTTATGCCCGTCAAGGATGAGGAATCGGCGGTTGACTCGGGAACCGCCAGCAATCAGAAAAAGCCAGTAAAATGAATGGCAAGAACGATGGTCGGAGTGGCAGGATTCGAACCTGCGACCCCTGCGTCCCGAACGCAGTGCTCTACCGGGCTGAGCCACACTCCGACTAAGAACGCGGCTTATAGCCTTGGGTTTCGGTGACCGCAAGGCACCGGTTTGAGGAAATTAATCATAGTGGATGCAGGCCTGAAGACCCCGATTTTGCCCGCCGGCGAGGCTGCCGTGGCGGCGGCGGCGCGTATTCTGGCCGAGGGCGGGCTGGTGGCGTTCCCGACCGAGACGGTCTATGGCCTCGGCGCGGACGCGGCCAATCCGGCCGCGGTTGCCCGGCTCTACCAGGCCAAGGGCCGGCCGGCCTTCAATCCGCTGATCGCCCATGTCGGCGATATCGCCGCCGCACGGCAGATCGCCCGCTTCGACGCGTCGGCGATGGCGCTGGCCGAGACGTTCTGGCCCGGCCCGCTGACGCTGGTGCTGCCGAAGGCGCCTGACTGCACCGTGGCCGATCTCGCCACCGCCGGCCTCGACACCGTCGCGATCCGGATCCCCTCCCACCCGGTCGCGCGAGACATCCTGCGGGCGTTCGGCGGACCTGTGGTGGCGCCGTCGGCGAACCTCTCGGGCCACGTCTCGCCGACCACCGCGGCCCATGTGCAGAGCGACCTCGCCGGCCGGATCGACCTGATCGTCGACGGCGGCGCGGTGGATGTCGGCGTCGAATCCACCATAGTGGGCTGTTTCGACGAACCGATGCTGCTGCGTCCCGGCGGCGTGCCGCGCGGCGAGATCGAACGCGTGCTCGGCCGGGCGTTGAAACTGCCGCCCACTGATGCCGCCAGCGACAGCGCGCAACCGCTGGCGCCCGGCATGCTGGCGTCGCACTACGCGCCGCGCGCAAAAGTGCGGCTCCATGCCGAAAGCGTCGAGCCCGGCGAAGCATTGCTCGCCTTTGGCCTCGGAGCAATTTCGGGAATTGACGCCGCCGCCATGGTGATGAATCTGTCCGAGCGCGGCGACCTCAATGAGGCCGCCACCAATCTGTTCGGCCACCTTCGCGCGCTCGACGCCAGGGGCGCGCGCACCATCGCGGTGATGCCCATTCCGGACGAAGGCCTGGGCGAAGCCATCAACGACCGGCTGCGCCGCGCAGCGGTCGGGCGAGAATGAACGGGCGGGAATGAAAGAGAAGACGACAATGAATATCGCTCAGGGTTCCGTGCCCCCGCTTCCACCCGAGTTGATCGCAAAATTCCGCGCCATTGTCGGCGACAAATATGCGGTGACCGACGCCGCCGATATCGCGCCCTATGTCACCGAGGAACGCGACCTGTTTCACGGCCGCTCGCCGCTGGTGTTGCGGCCCGGCTCCACCGCTGAGGTGTCCGCGATCTGCAAGCTTGCCAGCGAGCACAAGATCGCGCTGGTGCCGCAGGGCGGCAACACCGGGCTCGTCGGCGGACAGACCCCGCACAACGGCGAGGTCGTGGTTTCGCTGCGGCGGCTCGACAAGATCCGCGAGATCGATCCCGCGTCGAACACGATGACCTGCGAGGCCGGCGTGGTGCTGCAGATCGCTCAAGCGCGCGCCAGCGAGGTCGATCGGCTGTTCCCGCTGTCGCTCGGCGCCGAGGGCAGTTGCACCATCGGCGGCAATCTCTCCACCAATGCCGGCGGCACCGCAGCGCTTGCCTATGGCGTGGCGCGCGAGATGGCGCTCGGGCTGGAAGTCGTGCTCGCCGACGGGCGGATCCTGAACGGGCTGTCGAAGCTGAAAAAGGACAACACCGGCTACGATCTGCGCAATCTCTTCATCGGCGCGGAAGGCACGCTCGGCATCATTACCGCGGCGACGCTGAAACTGTTTCCGAAGCCGCGCGCGGTGGAGACCGCCTATGTCGGCCTCAAGTCGCCGGCGCAGGCGCTCAAGCTGCTCTCGATCGCGCAGAACGAGGCTGCCGGCAGCCTCACCAGCTTCGAACTGCTGGCCGACATCGCGGTCGATTTCAGCCTGCGTCACGGCATCGACATCCGCGATCCGCTGACCAGCAAGCATCCCTGGTACGTGCTGATGGAACTGTCCTCCTCGCGCGACGACGCGCGCGCCGCGCTGGAATCGATCCTCGCCAAGGGGATGGAGGAAGACATCGTCGACGACGCCGTGATCGCGGCAAACCTGACCCAGCGCGCCGGCTTCTGGAAGCTGCGCGACGAAATGTCGGCGGCGCAGAAGCCGGAAGGCGGCTCGATCAAGCACGACATTTCGGTGCCGGTCGCGGCGGTGCCCGCCTTCATCGAAGAGGCCAATGCAGCGGTGGTCAAGCTGATCCCGGGCTCGCGGCCGGTGCCGTTCGGCCATCTCGGCGACGGCAACATCCACTACAATGTCAGCCAGCCGATCGGCGGCAACACCGCCGACTTCATGTCGCGCTGGCACGAGGTCAACGAGGTCGTGTTCGCGATCGTCCTGCGGATGGGCGGATCGATTTCGGCCGAGCACGGCATTGGCGTGCTCAAGCGCGACGAACTGCCCGATGTGAAGGACAAGGTCGCGATCGAGCTGATGCACGGCATCAAGGCGATGCTCGACCCCGCAGGGATCATGAACCCCGGCAAGGTGCTGTGACCAGATCCGTTCCACCGCTTGCGATCGCGCCGATAACAGATGCCGACATCGCCACCGTGATTGCGCTCTGGCAGGCCTGCGGATTGACGCGGCCGTGGAACGATCCCGCGTCCGATATCGCCCTCGCCCGGCGCGGGCCTAATTCGACGATCCTGATCGGACGCGCCGACGACACGATCGTGGCGACAGCGATGGTCGGCCATGACGGTCATCGCGGCTGGGTCTATTACGTCGCCACCGATCCGGATCGCCGCGCGAAAGGATTTGGCCGCGCCATCATGGATGCGGCCGAGAGCTGGCTTCGCGAAGCCGGCATTGAAAAGCTGCAATTGCTGGTGCGGCGGGAAAACGCCAAAGCGGGAGCGTTCTATCAATCGATCGGCTACGCGGAAGCGCAGACGATCGTTTTCGCCAAATGGCTCGACGGCCGCGAGCCGACGCCGTGACGGCCAAGGTGACGGCGAAGGGAATTCGATGACCATCTCCGATCGTGTCCGCGTCAAGAATGTCAGCGTGCTCTCCGAGCGGCATTATCGACTGGATGAGGTCGAGTTCGAATATCGCCGTGGCAATGGCGAATGGCAGCAACAAAAGCGCGAAGTGTTCGAGCGCGGCCATGCGGCGGCGCTGCTGCCGTATAATCAGGCCAACCGCACCGTCGTGCTGACGCGGCAGTTCCGCCTGCCGCCGTATCTTGCAGGCCACGACGACCTCATGATCGAGGCCGCTGCCGGCATGCTCGACGACGAGACGCCGGAGAAACGTATCCTCGCGGAGGCGGAAGAGGAAATCGGCTATCGCCTGCACGAGGCACGCAAGGCGTTCGAGGCATTCATGAGCCCGGGCGCGGTTACCGAGAAGCTGCACTTCTTCGTCGCCGAATACGATGCCGCGATGCGCGTCAGTGACGGCGGCGGCATCGCCGAGGAAGGCGAGGACATCGAGGTGCTGGAACTGCCGATCGATCAGGCACTCGCCATGATAACCGATGGCCGCATCGTCGACGCCAAGACCATCATGCTGCTGCAATACGCAGCGCTGAATATTTTCAGGTGAGGCCCCGTAGGGTAGGCAAAGCGCAGCGTGCCCACCACCACACGCACCGCGCAAGAATGGTGGGCACGCTGCGTTTTGCCCACCCTACGAGATCAGCCTCAAAACAACGACCCCTGTCCGTCATCCTCCGGCGCCGTTGCCGCCTTGCGCGGAACGGACTTCTTCGCAGGCTTCGGCTCTTCCGCCGCCCTCTCCTCGTCCGTGATCGGCAGCAGCAATTGCGCGTCGTCATTGACGACGCGATTGACGCGCGTGGAAATCTCGTGCCAGGCGAACTCGCCTTCGATCGGGCCGCGCAAGAGCGCCATCACATCGTCGACGTCGTGGGTGCGGCTGTCGAGCCAGCGCTCGAATTCTTCCGGCGCGATCGTCACGGGAACGCGGTGATGCAGCGCGGCGAGATCCGGGCTCGCCGGCGCGGTGACGATGGCGACGCTGTCGGTCTCCTCGCCGTTCGGTCCCATCCAGGTTTCCGCGAGCGCGGCAAATCCTACCGGCGAACCATCGCGGCGATGGATGAAGAACGGTCGCTTGCGGCCGCCGGCATCCTGCCATTCGTAGTAACCATCCGCCGGAATCAGACAACGCCTGCGCTTGATCGCGTTCTTGAAGGCGGGCTTGTCGCGAATCGTCTCGGAGCGCGCGTTGATCAACAACGTAAATTTACGGGGATCCTTCACCCACGCGGGAATCAGTCCCCAGCGCATCAGCCGGAAATGCCGGCCGCCATTCTCCAGAATGACAACCGGAACTGGCTGTGTCGGCGCGATATTATACCGCGGCGGGAAATTTGGCTGCTCGACGTAGCCGAATATCTGCCGAAGCGCCGCCGGCGGCGAGGTAATGACGAAGCGACCACACATAATCTGTCCAGGATATCGCGCCGTTTATTGCGTGTTAACCCCAGATGCCAACAGTGGAACAGATGACTGCAACTGCTGCCACCCCCGCGCGATCAGAGCACCCGATGCCGCCACCGACGGGCTTCATTGACGAAGCCCGCGCGGCGCAGTTGAAGGCTGCCAATATCAATCCGCGCACCGGGCTTGCGACAGACTATCTGAATCACTTCAACGAAGCCGTCATGCTGCTCGAAATGGTTCCGGACATGCCGGAATGCGCGGAGGACTTCCTGAGCTGGTCGCCGCTGACATACGCCGAGCACTTCTGGGCCTCCAACTTCAAGGCCCGCGACCTCGCCATCGAGGCGTATGAAGCCGCCGATCCCAAGGTCCGCACCGATTTCGACAATCTCACCGCCAGCATGACCTCGATCCTCACCGCGGTAAGTGCGGCGATGCGCGAGGCGCAGCAGGACAAGACCCGCGCGACGCTCGCCGAACAGGCCGCCGCCTGGGTCAAGCCGCTGGTCGCGCTGGCCGGCGGCGTCATCAACGGCAATTCCGATGCGAACATTGAAACCCTGATCTCGAACCACTAGAACCGCATTGTTCTGATCGAGAAAGATCCGATCCGCCTCCAGAGCGATTGTCTGCTTACCCGGATCACGCCTTGGCCTCACCCGTGCAGCCGACCCGTCCTCAGCTCGCCGTCAGCGGCGCGATCTTTCGCGACGGCAAGATCCTGCTGGTCCGACGCGCGCGCTCGCCGGGCAAGGGCTTCTACTCGTTCCCCGGCGGACGGGTCGAATTCGGCGAATCGCTGCACACGGCGCTGCATCGCGAGGTCGATGAGGAAACCGGGCTGAGGGTGGAGATCCTGGGGCTCGCCGGCTGGCGCGAGGTGCTGCCGGGAAATACCGGCGGCGGGCATTATGTGATCATGTCGTTCGCGGCGCGCTGGACGGCCCGGGAACCGGTCCTCAACGACGAGCACGACGATTTCAAGTGGCTGGCGCCTGGGGCAGTCGGCGATCTCCAGGTCACCGGCGGCCTCCTGGAGGTCATCGAGGCGGCCCGGAAGCTGGTTTAGCTGGGAACTTCCATCCCCTCACGCCTTGCCTCGGGCGTATTGAGGGGGCATATCGGCCTCAAATGCTCAAGCACCTTCTCGCCGCCCTCATCCTCATCTCGGCATGCCACCTTGGCCCCGCGCGCGCCCAGGATGCGGCCGCGCCGTTCGATGGCGATTTGCAGCGGCTGGCCGAAATCCTCGGCACCCTGCACTATCTCAGGGGCATCTGCGGCAGCAATGAAGGCGCGAAATGGCGCAACGAGATGCAGGCGCTGATCGACGCCGAAACGCCTGCCGGCGACCGCCGCGCCCGCATGATCGCGGGCTTCAACCGCGGCTATAACGGTTTTCAGCAGACCTACCGCACCTGCACGCCGGCGGCTTCCGTGGCGATACGCCGATATATCGAGGAAGGCTCCAAGATCTCGCGCGACCTCACCGCGCGTTATGCGAACTAAATGATGGACGCGATTTTCTTCGATCTCGATGGCACGCTGACCGACCCCAAGCCCGGCATCACCCGTTCGATTCAATATGCCTTGCAACGTCTCGATCACCCGGCGATTCCGACCGAGGACGAACTGACCTGGTGCATCGGCCCGCCGCTGCGCGCGAGTTTTGTCCGATTGCTCGGCGGCGATCATGCGGCCGATCACGCCGTCTCGCTCTACCGCGAGCGGTTTTCCGACATCGGGCTGTATGAAAACGGCGTCTATGACGGCATCGGCGACGTGCTGACAGAACTTTGCACGTCCGGTCACCGGCTGTTCGTCGCCACCAGCAAGCCGCATGTCTTCGCCGAACGCATCATCGACCATTTCGGCCTGCGCAGTCATTTCGAGCGCGTGTTCGGGTCCGAACTCGACGGTACCCGCGTGGACAAGTCGCATCTCTTGGAATACGCGCTCAGGGAAGTTTCGGTCGATCCGTCGAAAACCCTGATGATCGGCGACCGCAGCCACGACATGATCGGCGCAAAGAACAACGGCATGAGAGGCATCGGCGTGCTGTACGGCTACGGCAGCAGGGACGAGTTGCTGGGAGCAGGCGCGCAGCATGTTTGCGCCACGCCGGGCGCAATCCTGGCGTTGCCTGAAATGGGTTTCTCCCGGTCCGCCTCAAATTCGGGCAGCCGTTAACCTTTCCTAAAGATGTGGCCTAGGCGGGTTGGCCCCGCGTGCTACAGCTTCGCCGGTTCGACGCGTTCCGCCCTGGATCGCGCGCAAATTTCGTCGAGTTTCATGCGCTCCCCAGTATCCTTCTCGATTGCCCGCGAGCCGCTTGCCGACCACGAGCAGAAGCAGGCGGCGCTCGGTTATCTCAATGAAGCCTGGGCAGAGGCCCGGCACGACGGGGTCGACGGCGATTGCCTCGCACAGGCGAGCATGTTCACAGCCCTCGCCGAACTGGTCTCGACCTATGGCGAGGACGCGGTGGTCAAATTCGTCGAAGGCCTGCCGACCCGCGTGCGCAATGGCGAGTTTTCGCTGTCGCGGGCGAAGCAGTAACGCAGACCGCCCTACGGCTTCAGCGTCTCCAAAAACCGCACCGGCTCTCCCGTCGACGGCGTCGCCACTTCGCCCTGCCACATCACGCGTTTGCCGCGCACGAAGGTGCCGACCGGCCAGCCGGTGACGCGCATGCCGTCATAGGGCGTCCACCCGGCGCGCGAGGCCACCCATTTGTTGGTGATGGTCTCGGTCCGCTTGAGATCGACGACGGTGAAGTCGGCGTCGTAGCCCGCGGCAATGCGGCCCTTGCAGGCGATGTTGTACAGGCGCGCGGGGCCCGCGCTGGTGAGATCGACGAAACGCGCCAGCGACAGCCGCCCGGCATTGACGTGATCCAGCATCAGCGGCACCAGCGTCTGCACCCCCGTCATGCCAGACGGCGAAGCCGGATAGGTCTTGGACTTTTCCTCCAGCGTATGCGGCGCGTGGTCGGAGCCGAGCACGTCGATGATGCCCTGCTCGATGCCGTACCAGATGCCCTCGCGATGATCGGCCGAGCGCACCGGCGGATTCATCTGCGCAAGGGTGCCGAGCCGCTCGTAGCACTCGGGCGCGACCAGCGTCAGATGATGCGGCGTCGCCTCGCAGGACGCGACGTCCTTGTGGTCGCGCAGATACTCGATCTCCTGCCTGGTCGAGATATGCAGCACGTGGATGCGCTTTCCCGTCTCGCGCGCGAGATTGACCAGCCGCTGCGTCGCCATCAGCGCCGCGGGCTCGTCGCGCCATACCGGATGCGAGCGCGGATCACCCTCGACGCGGATCGGCTTGCGCTCGTTGAGTCGGTATTCGTCCTCGGCGTGAAAAGCGGCGCGGCGGCGGATCACTTGGAAGATGCGGCGGAGGCTTTCGTCGTCCTCGACCAGCAGTGCGCCAGTGGATGAACCGATGAATACCTTGACGCCGGCACAACCCGGTGCGCGCTCCAGTTCGGGCAGGTCCTGAACATTCTCGCGCGTGCCACCGATGAAGAACGCAAAATCGCAATGCATGCGGTGGTGGCCGGCCTTCACCTTGGCGGTGAACGTCTCCTCGGAGACCGTGAGCGGATTGGTGTTCGGCATCTCGAATACCGCGGTAACGCCGCCCATCACGGCGCTGCGCGAACCGGTCTCGAGGTCCTCCTTGTGCGTCAGCCCGGGCTCACGAAAATGCACCTGCGTGTCCATCACGCCGGGCAGGACGTGCAGTCCCTTGCAGTCGATGGTCTCGGCGGCGGAGGCCTGCCCGAGCGAGCCGATCGCCGCGATCCGGCCATTGGAGATACCGATGTCGCGGATGCCCTCACCGTCCTGATTGACCACGGTGCCGGATTTTAGAATGGTGTCAAATCGTTGATTCATTGGTCCTCGACGCCGCTTCAGCCTATCGCGCGGGGCTTGTTGGCGGCACTTTAGCGCCTTAACTTTGCATGGGAAATCCGGCACCCGGGTTTCCCCAGGAACTTCAGAAAAACGTCACAAGGGGCCGTTTTTACTTATGAAAGCAGCGTTTCTACCGGACCGGGGGGTAGTCAAGGTCAGCGGCGAGGATGCCCGCAGCTTCCTCAATGGCCTCGTCACCACTGACGTCACGCTGCTGCAGCCGGGCCTCGGCCGGTTCGGCGCGCTCCTGACGCCGCAGGGCAAGATCACGATCGATTTTCTGATCACCGAGGTCCCGGCCGGCCATGGCGGCGGCTTCCTGATCGACGTGCCGCGCCCGCTGGCGCAGACCCTCGCTGACAAGCTCGGCTTCTACAAGCTGCGCGCCAAGGTCGCGGTCGAGAACATCTCCGACGGCATGGGCGTGCTGGCGGCATGGGATGGCGAGCCTGCGATCAAGCCCGATCTGGCCTTTGCCGATCCGCGGCTCGAGGCGCTGGGCTGGCGCATCCTCGTGCCCGAAGACCTCAAGCAGAAGGTGGCCGACCTGATCGGCGCCGATCTCGTCGACAGCGAGGCCTACGAGGCTCATCGCATCGCCTCGGGCATTCCACGCGGCGGGCTCGATTTCATGTACAGCGATGCGTTTCCGCATGAGACCAACATGGACCGCCTGCATGGCATCGATTTCGACAAGGGCTGCTATGTCGGTCAGGAAGTGGTGTCGCGGATGCAGCACCGCGGAACGGCACGGACGCGGATCGTGCGCATGGTCCTCGACGACTTCTCGCCGGAGACCGGCACCCCTGTTCTCGCCGGCGGCAAACAGGTCGGCACCATGGGTTCGACCGCCGGCGGCAAGGGTCTGGCGCTGGTCCGCATCGATCGCGTGGCGGACGCCCTCCATGCCGGGCTCTCGCTGAGCGCGGGCGGGCTGGCGATGCACCTGGCCGACCCCGGCGATATCAGCACCCCACCGAAGCAGACCGTCGCATGAGCCGGTCTGCGCGCCTGCATGCCGACGACAAGACGCGGTGTCCGTGGCCGGGCGAAGACCCGTTCTACATGGCCTATCACGACACCGAATGGGGCGTGCCGGAATATGACGACCGCGCGCTGTACGAGAAGCTGATCCTCGACGGCTTTCAGGCCGGGCTGTCGTGGATCACGATCCTGCGCAAGCGCGAAAACTTCCGCAAAGCCTTCGACGATTTCCAGCCGGAAAAGATCGCGCGCTACAATGAGAAGAAAGTCCACGCGCTGATGAACGATGCCGGCATCGTGCGCAACCGCGCCAAGATCGAGGGCACGGTGAACAGCGCCAGGTCCTATCTCAAGATCATGGAGGAAGGTCCGGGCTTCTCCAAATTCCTTTGGGACTTCGTCGACGGCAAGCCGAAGGTCAACCAGTTCAAGACCACCGCCAGCGTGCCGGCCTCGACCCCGGTCTCGATCAAGATTTCCAAGGAACTCGGCGCGCGCGGATTCAAGTTCGTCGGCCCGACCATCGTCTATGCCTTCATGCAGGCCACCGGCATGGTCAACGACCATCTGGTCACCTGCTTCTGCCACGAGAGCTGCAGCGGCAAGCTCCGCAAGCCCCGCCTCAAGTCAAAATGACGGTTCGGAAATCGTCTGATGTCTCGGCCCGTGCCTGGCAGCGGATGCTGTCGGGACGGCGGCTCGACCTGCTCGACCCCTCGCCGCTCGATATCGAGATTGCCGATATCGCACACGGACTGGCGCGCGTCGCGCGCTGGAACGGGCAGACCAGCGGCGCGCACATCTTCTCGGTGGCGCAGCACACGCTGCTCGTAGAAATCGTGCTGCGCGAACAGATGCCGCGCGTCGACGTCCGGTTTCGCCTGGCGGCATTGCTGCACGACGCGCCGGAATACGTCATTGGCGACATGATCTCGCCATTCAAGGCGGTGCTCGGCGGTGACTACAAGGTGGTGGAAAGGCGGCTGCTCGCGGCGATCCATATCCGCTTCGGCCTGCCGCCGGTTCTCGCCGATGAAATCACCAAGGCGATCAAGGCCGCAGACCGCGGCGCAGCATATCTCGAAGCCACACATCTCGCGGGCTTCTCGCAGGCCGAGGCGAAGCGGCTGTTCGGCCGGGATCCCGGCCTGCCCGAAGCAACGGTGCGTGACTATCTGACGCCGTGGACGGCAGCCAGGGCGGAGAAGCAGTTTTTGGCCAGATTTAACCTTCTGCTGGCCTGAACGCCTTGCGCAATCCCGCTTCCGCCGCCTGCTTGGTGCGCCTATAATCACGACAAAACAGGACGTTCCAGAAACGCTTCGTAGGATCGCCATGATTCATGTCTGCTCGCTTGCCGCACTTCCCGAGACCGTCAGGGTCACCGGGGCCAGCCACGTCCTTACCGTAATGGCCAATATCGATCAGGTGCAGCGACCGGCTTCGGTGCTGGAGGCGAACCATCTGAAAGTGTCGATGGACGATATCACCCAGGAAATGGACGGCTTTCTCGCGCCGTCGCAGGAGCATATCGAGAAGGTGCTGAATTTCGTCCGTAGCTGGGACCGCAGCGCGCCGCTGGTGGTGCACTGCTATGCCGGGATCAGCCGCTCGACCGCAAGCGCCTTTGCCGCCGCCTGCATGCTCAATCCGCACCGCAACGAGATCGAGATCGCCAGGCAAATCCGCGCGCGCTCCCCGATCGCGTCACCTAATCGGTTGATCGTCACCCTCGCCGACAAGGCGCTGGGACGCGATGGACGCATGCTGCGCGCCCTCGACGAGATGGGGCCCGGCAGCATGACGATGGAGGGCCGACCGTTCCGGGTCGATCTCGACTAACCCCCCATTGAACTTTTAGCGGGCAAAGCTGCACTCACTGGATTGCAACCAGGCTGCAGACGTGGCCGGTTAGCGGCTAGTGATTTGTTTCGAAGCGTTTTCTTCACGCGAACCGGTATCCCCTTCGCTTGAAAACGCCTTGGAACGCGCCTGGAGGCCCGATGTTCGATTTGCCGTTCGATTTCTTCGCGCTCGTGATCGCGATTGTCGCCCTCGCGTTCGCGCGAAAGGCCATGAACCAGGTCGCGGAGTTGCGAACGCAGCTTGAGGCCTTCCGGATGAAGGCGGCCGCCGCCACGGCCGTGCCCCCACCACTCACGCCGTTCGAGGCTTTCGAGCAGACGCTGCCGCCAGCCTCGCCGGAGAGTACGGCAACGCCACCGCCCCTCGTTCCCGAAGTTGAATCCACAGCCCCCGCCGAAGCTGAGCCGCTAGCGGCTGCGGCTGGCCCCACGGCACCGCCCCCTCCGCTGCCGCAACCCGATCGCGGCTTCGAGGAAACGGTCGGCACCCGCTGGGTGGTGTGGATCGGCGGCCTGACGCTGGCGCTCGGCGGCTTCTTCATGGTGCGCTACTCGATCGAGGCCGGGCTGCTCGGCCCCGAAGTGCGCACGGCGCTGGGCGGCTTGTTCGCGCTCACCTTGCTGCTGGCCGGGGAATGGACCCGCCGCAAGGAGAACATTTCCACCATCGCCGCAACGCCGATTGCCAACATTCCCGCGATCCTGACGGCGGCCGGAACGGCGGTGGCTTTCGCCACGGTCTATGCGGCCTATGCGCTGTACGGCTTTCTGGTGCCGGCCACAGCATTCATCCTGCTCGGATTGGTGGCGCTCGGAACGCTAGCCGCCGCGCTGCTGCATGGCCCGGCGCTCGCCGGTCTCGGCGTCGTCGGCGCCTTCGTTACGCCCGTCCTCGTGTCATCGGACAAGCCGGATTTCTGGGCGCTCTACGTCTATCTCGCCATCGTCACCGCGGCGGCATTCGGTCTGGCGCGCGTAAGACTATGGCGATGGCTCGCGGTCACCACGATCGCGTTCGCGCTGCTATGGACCTTCCCCTGCCTGCAATGCGGGCCATCGATGATCGGCCCGCATGCCTTCCATGTCCTCGCGGGTTTCATCCTCGCGGCATTGCTTGTCGTGTGCGGCTTCATGTTCGGCCCGCCGGCGGAGCAGGGCCAGGTCGAGCCGATCTCATCCGGCGCGCTTGCGGCCTACCTGTTTGGCGCCACGCTGATCGTGCTGAACGGATTACATGCGGATACCGCAATGATCGTGTTCGGCCTGCTGGTGGCCGGTACTCTGTTCGTCGCCTGGCGCAGCGATGCTGCAACTGGCGCCGTCGGTGCCGCCGCTGCGCTGGTGTTCGTCGTGTTCGCCGAATGGGCCGTTCGCGCCAATGCCGACATGCTGGTGCTGCCCGGTGGCGCGCTGCCGGGCATCGGACCGAATGCGACGGACGGATCGGTGTCGCTGCACTTGGTATCGGCCGCGATCTTCGCCGCAGGTTTTGGCGTGGCGGGATTCCTGGCACAGGGCCGTTCCGCCGGACCGATCATACCGGTGATCTGGTCGGCCGCCGGGGTATTCACGCCGCTGGCGCTGCTGGTCGCACTCTATGCCCGCATCGCACATCTCGACCGCTCGATTCCGTTCGCCATTGCCGCGGTGGCGCTTGCCGCGGCCTTTGCGGCTGCGACCGAAATCCTCGCCAAACGCGAGGACCGTCCGGGATTGCAGGCCTCGATCGCACTGTTTGCGACCGGTACGCTCGCAGCGCTGGCGCTGGCGCTGACATTTGCGCTGGAAAAGGGCTGGCTCACGATTGCGCTGGCGCTGATGTCCGCGGGGACCGCCTGGATCTCGACGCAACGGCCGATTCCGTTCCTGCGCTCGCTGGCTGCGATCCTCGCGGCGATCGTGGTGCTGCGGATCGCCGATGAGCCGCGCATCGTCGGCTCCGCGGTCGGCACCACGCCAATCTTCAACTGGCTGTTGTGGGGCTACGGCATTCCAGCGCTCTCGTTCTGGGCCGGAAGCATCTTCCTGCGCCGCGGCGGCGACGACGCGCCGCTGCGAACGGTGGAATCGGCGGCGATCCTGTTCACGGTGCTGCTGGCCTTCATGCAGATCCGCCACGCCGTCAACAATGGCGACGTCTATCGCCAGAGCGCCGGCCTTACCGAGATTGCGCTGCAGGTTTGCGTGGCGCTGGCGATGGCGATCGGGCTGGAGCGTCTGCGCGTCCGCACCGGCAGCGTCATCCACAACGCCGGCGCGATCCTGCTCACGGTATTCGCAGGGCTTGCTGCGGTGTTCGGGCTGCTAGTGCTGGAGAACCCGCTGCTCTGGAATATCGACGTCGGCGGCACGGTCATCAACCTGCTGCTGCTAGGCTACGCCCTGCCCGCGGTGCTCGCGCTGCTGCTGTCCTATGCGGTGGCGGGTCGGCGTCCGGTCGCCTACGCCAACACGATCGCGGCTGGCGCGCTCATCCTCGCGCTCGCTTACGTAACGTTTGAGATCCGGAGGCTCTATCACGGCCCGGTCATGGCCGCAGGCCCGACCACCGGCGTCGAGCAATACAGCTATTCGATCGCGTGGCTGGCGTTCGGCGTGGTGCTGCTCGGTGTTGGCATTCTCTTCAACTCGCAGCGCGCACGTCTGGCGTCCGCCGCGGTCATTGCGCTGACGATCGGAAAGGCGTTCCTGATCGACATGTCGACGCTGACCGGCGTCTACCGCGCGCTGTCGTTCATGTGCCTCGGGCTGGTGCTGGTGGCGATCGGCTGGCTGTACCAGCGCATCCTGTTCCGCCGACAGGCGGCGGTGCCGCCGGCCGTGCCGGCGGCACCAACGACGGGCTGATCGATCAGGCGGCGCGCACCGATGCGAGGAATTGGGCAACCTCGACCTTGAGGCGGTTGCTGTCGGTCGAGAGCGACTGCGCTGCGGAGAGCACGTGGGACGAGGCGCTCTCGGTCTCGGTCGCGCCGCGCTGCACGTCGGTGATGTTGGCGGAGACCATCTGGGTACCCTGTGCCGCCTGCTGCACGTTGCGGGAAATTTCCTGCGTTGCCGCGCCCTGCTCTTCCACGGCCGCTGCGATAGCCGAGGAAATTTCCGACAGCCGTCCGATGGTGCCCGAGATCTCCTGGATGGCCCCGACCGACTCCTGGGTCGCGGCCTGGATGCCGGCAATCTGCTGGCCGATCTCGCCGGTGGCCTTGGCGGTCTGTTCGGCCAGCGCCTTCACCTCGGATGCCACGACCGCGAAACCACGGCCGGACTCGCCGGCGCGCGCGGCCTCGATGGTCGCGTTGAGGGCGAGCAGATTGGTCTGGCCCGCGATGTTGTTGATCAGTTCGACCACGTCGCCGATGCGGGCGGCAGCCTTCGACAGTTCGCTGACCCGGTCGTTGGTGCGGGCCGCCTGCTCGACGGCATCGCCGGCCATCCGCGCGGATTCCTGCACCTGGCGGCTGATCTCGGTGACCGAAGACGCCATTTCCTCGGTGGCGGATGCCACCGACTGCACGTTGGTGGAAGCCTCTTCGGAGGCGGAGGCGACCGTGGTGGCGAGTTCCTGCGCCCGCTCCGCGGTCGACGTCAGCGTGCCCGCGGAAGCCTCGAGTTCGGTCGAAGCCGACGACACGGTATCGACGATCTCGCCGATCATGGCTTCGAAGTTGCTGGTGATGCTGTCGACGCGGCGGCCACGCTCGATCTTGGCTTCGGCATCGCGTGCCGCTTCCGCATCGGCTGCCTTTTTGGCAATCAGCGCATCCTTGAACACCTGCAACGCATCGGCCATGGCGCCGATTTCGGTCTTCTCGCCGCGGCGCATGACTTCGGCCGTCAGGTCTCCGCTTCCGAGCGCCTGCATCGGCTTCACGATCGAGGCAATGCCATTCGACAGGTCGCGAACGAGATAAAGCCCGACGCCGAAGCCGCAGACCATCACGGCAGCAACAATGCCCAGCACGGTCCAGAACGCGAAATTGTAGCCTTCCGCGGCCTGGCGCGTAGCGGTGTCCGCGCCCGTATTGTTCAGGACGATTGATTTTTCCAGGAAGGCATCGGATTCGGCAGCGATCACCGCGACTTTCTTGGAAATGGCCTCGCTGGCCTCGGTGGGAATTCGGCCGATGCTCTTGCGCGACAGGTCGATCACTTCCTGTACACCTGCGATGTACTTGTCCCAGGCCCGCGACCAGTTCTCGTAGATAGAGCGCTCTTCGGGAGTGGCAATCATCGGCTCGTAAGCCTTGCGGTCCTTCGCGATCCTCTCGAGGATGCCGGCCAGCCGCTTGTCGTTGGCGGCCTTGGCCTCGAGCGTTTCCGCCATCACGTGGGCACGGAGCGCAATACGGAACAGGTTGATGTCGGTCCGCAATTCGCCGAGCACCCGAACACTCGGAAGCCAGCTCGAGGCGATTTCCACGGTATGAGCGTTGATCATCTGCATGCTGCGGATCGCCAGCAGGCCCATGCCGGACATGGCAACCAGCATGAACGCGATAACGGCGATGACTTTGGCCCTGATCGACAGCTTTGACATAGTTGGCTTTCTGCAAATGACGATGGCCGGCTCTCCCGGAGGAAACCCGAGCCATCGAATTCCAATGAATTGTTCGTTGATCCCGGAGCGCCGGGTATTTCGCGCAAGCCTATATGGCTGGTTGCAAGCGAGGGTTAATTTGCAACCCGTAGAAATACCCAAGGCATGCTACCGCATGACCCGGCGGACATTCACGCGCGAGCCGCAGGCGCCAAAATGCGCGGAGTCGGGCGGCACTTGAGCCGACACGAAAAGAAATAGCGAGCTCGTGTGTCCACGGGCTCGCTATCAACAGGATGCGTTTGGCAATCGCGCGTCTGGTGCGGCTATTCTGTCGAGCGGCGCAGCTCCGGCGCGCCCTCGGCCTTGGCGGGCTCGGCCTTCGCTTCGGACTTCACCGGCTCGAGCTTGGCGCTCTCGACCGGCGGCGTCTGGACCCGCGACGATACCTCGGCACGTGCGTCGGCCGAGCGCGTCGGCTCCTCGCGGCGGAGCAACGACCGCGGCCGCGCCACCGAACGCGCCATCAGCATCTGCGACGCGCCCTGGTGGCGGAAGTCGCAATAGGCGAAGCCCATGCCGGAGACGGAACCGCGGAAAGAGCGATCATCCTGCTTGTCGAGATTGAAGCACGGCTCGAACGGCATGCCCTTGATGGATGCGCAGACGGCCTGGCCGCGGATCTGCAGCGTGTTGCCGGGCAGCCGCACCTTGCGGATCGGGCCCGAGCCGCTGAACTGCACCGAACCGACGGCGCCGAGATCGTCCATGATCCGGCCCGCACCGCGCGTCCCGTCGAAACAGGTGAAAGCGAAAACCTTGCCGGCCACAAACTTGCGGGCCTCGTCGGCGTTCATCATCCCGGCCAGCGCAGGAACAACCATCGCACTGGCCGTCACGGCCCCCAAAACCAAACGCGCAAGCATGCACCAACTCCAACTTTACAAGAGCGCGGGCCCCCGCCTGAAAATTCTTTACCCGCTGCTTACCATACGAACCGTGGCGACATTGAAGCAGCTTGGTTGGTAAAGTCTGAACAGCGTTAGGTTATTTTTACCACGATTCTACCGCGGACCTGCCCGGCAAGAATTTGTGCACCGGCGCCGATGACCTGGTCAAGGTTAATTTCGTGAGTAATTTCAGCGAGTTTCGCCTTATCCAAGTCGTTGGCAAGACGGCTCCAGGCGAGCTTTCGCTGCGGTAGCGGGCACATCACGGAATCGATGCCGAGAAGGCACACCCCGCGCAAAATAAACGGTGCGACCGAGGACGGCAGGTCCATGCCGGCGGCAAGCCCGCACGCGGCGATGGCGCCGCCATACTTCGTCATCGAGAGCACGTTGGCGAGCGTGGTCGATCCGACGCTGTCGACGCCGCCCGCCCAGCGCTCCTTGGCCAGCGGCTTGGCCGGGCCTGACAGTTCGGCGCGGTCAATCACCTCGGCGGCGCCAAGGCCCTTGAGGTAGTCCGCTTCCGACATCCGCCCGGTGGAGGCGATGACGTGGTAGCCGAGTTTGGCGAGCACGGCAGTCGCCACCGAACCGACGCCGCCCGCCGCGCCGGTGACCACGATCGGACCGCTTGCTGGGGTCAAACCATGTTTCTCCAGCGCCAGCACCGACAGCATCGCGGTGTAACCGGCGGTGCCGATCGCCATCGCTTCGCGGGTCGACATCCCGTCCGGCAGCCGCACCAGCCAGTCGCCCTTGACGCGTGCCTTGGCGGCGTAGGCGCCGAGATGGGTTTCGCCCATGCCCCAGCCGTTGCAGACGACCTTGTCGCCGGCCTTCCATTGCGGATGTGAGGATTGCTCAACAGTGCCGGCAAAGTCGATGCCGGCAATCATCGGAAAGCGCCGCACCACCGGCGCCTTGCCGGTGACGGCTAAACCATCCTTGTAGTTCAGCGTCGACCACTCGACGGCGACAGTCACGTCGCCTTCCATCAATTCGGCTTCGTCGAATTGCGTCAGTGCGACGGTGGTACCTTTTTCCGCCTTGTCGATCCTGATGGCCTTGAATGTTCCCACGGCAAACTCCCCGGACTTGAGTGACCGCCACGCGTCATGGCCGGGACAAGCCCGGGCATGACGAAAAGCGGTTTGAGGAGGCTCTTTACCGCATCAGGCCGGTTGTGCAACCAGACGGGCGACCGGCTTTTCCACGATCGGCAGGTTGATCAGCGCCGATAGCACGCCGAACAGCACCGAGAGCCACCAGATCGGCGTGTAGGAACCGAACTGCTCGAAGACGATGCCGCCGAGCCAGACGCCGAGAAAGCCGCCAACCTGATGGCTGACGAAGGCAAAGCCATACAGCGTCGCGAACCAGCGGGTGCCGAACATCAGCGCGACCAGCGCCGAGGTCGGCGGCACCGTGGAGAGCCAGGTCAGGCCGCTGATCGCGCCGAAGGCGACCGCCGAGAAAGTAGTGATCGGAAATGAAATGAAGGCGACGATCGACAGCGCCCGCGTAAAGTAGATCACCGAAAGGATGTAGCGCTTCGGAAACAGGTTCTGCAGGTAGCCGACGCTTAGCGAGCCGATGATGTTGAACAGGCCGATCGCCGCAATCACCCAGCCGCCGGTCGTGGCGGGAATGCCGCGGTCGACGAGATAGGCCGGCAGATGCACGGTGATGAAGGCGAGCTGGAAGCCGCAGGTGAAGAAGCCGAGCACCAGCAGCACATAGGAGCGATGGCCGAATGCCTCGGCGAGCGCCGTCTTGAACGACTGCTGGTCGGCGACGGGGACATTCGACGACGTCGCCGGCGGCGTCGCGATGGCAAGCGACAGCGGCACGATCAGCAGCATCAGCAACGCGAATACGGTCAGCGCCGGCTGCCAGCCGAAATTGTCGATCATCGCCACGCCGAACGGCGCGAACAGGAATTGCCCGAACGAGCCGGCCGCCGTGCCGGCGCCGAGCGCGATGCCACGCTTCTCCGGCGGCAGCAGCTTGCTGAACGCGGACAGTACGAGATTGAACGAACAGCCCGATAGCCCGAAGCCGATCAGGACACCGGCGCCGAGATTGAGCGACATCGGCGTCGCGGAATAGCGCATCAGCAACAGGCCGCCGGCATAGAGCAGCGCGCCGATCACCATCACGCGTAGGATGCCGAACCGGTCCGCAATGGCACCGGCGATCGGCTGCCCCAGTCCCCACAGCAGGTTTTGCAGCGCCAGCGCGAGGCCAAAGACATCGCGGCCCCAGGTAAATTCCGCGCTCATCGGCTGCACGAAAAAGCCGAGGCTCGAGCGTGGCCCGAAGCTAAGCAGCGCGATCGCGCAGCCGCAGATGATGATCACCAGCGGTGTCCGCCAGGTGGCAGCGCCCGAGGATGGACGGTCGCCGGTCGTTACAGCCATATCAATACCCCTGCAGGCCAATCGAGTTCGCGCCGCAGTGACTTAATGCATTTGCATGGAAACCCCAAGGGCAGCGGAGAAAAAACTCCCACTGCAGGGCAGCCCTGCAAAATTGGCGAGAGCAATCGATGCAATTTTGCAGGGCTACGGTCCCGCAAGATGGGGGCGCATCCGCGATCTCGCGGCTAATCTTTCAGTCATTCCGGGGCTCGCGAAGCGAGAACCCGGAATCCATTGGGCCACAAATGACGTGGAGAAATGGATTCCCAGATGTGCAATTGCACATCATGGTTCGCGCCAAGGGGCGCGCCCCGGAATGACGGGGGGAAGTCGTTACGCTGCAATAACGACGACGGCTACCGCCTCGCACTCACCTGCTCGGCCGAGCTTTGCGCGGCTTCCGCGAGCTTGGCGGAGATCTCGGCGGTCTCGGCGGCGGAGCCCCAGCTCGGCGCGTCGCTGCCGTTGCCCCAGGCGCGCGGCCGATAGAACGTATGTACGCCGGTCTTGTACATGCGCTTCATTTCGTTGACCCAGGACGGGCGCACCCAGTAGGCGTGGTAGTGCGTCGACTTGTCGACTTCAGGCAGCCAGAGCTGGCCGTCGAGCATTGCCTTCGAAATCTTCCGGGCGCGCTCCCACATATCGGGCTCGCGGATCACATCCTTGTTGTTGTCGCAGGCGAAGGTGAACTGGCACGCCAGATGGCGGTGCTTGTTCTGATAGACCACGCCGCACACCGTCTCGGGATACTTGCCGGAGAAGGCGCGGTTCAGCACCACCTGCGCCACCGCGATCTGGCCGCGTACGGCTTCGCCGCGGGCCTCGAAGTAGATGGCTTCGGCCAGGCACTTCTCCGACCTGGCGCGCGACTTTTCGTCGAACAGGCCAAGCCGCTCGGCCGGCGTCTTGGCGCGCTGGTTGTCGGCGTTGACTTCACCCTTCGGCGCGACGCTCTCGCCCATGTCGCCTGCCCTCACCGGCCCGTCGGCATCGACCGGCAGCGACGCCATCACCTTCATGTCGGGATCGGCAACTGCACCGGGCATCACGATGACCGGTTCCTCGCCGGGCTGCCAACGCTCGATGCTTTCCGGCGAGCCGAGCGAAGAGCCGAAGAACAGGCTTGAGGTCTTGAAAGAGAAACCATCGCGCCGCGGCGCGGGAGCGCGGCGGAGCTCCGGCGCTTGAGGTGCGGGCTTGAGATCGTCCTGCGGCCTGGTTTCAAGCGACAGCGACACGTCGAATTGCGCCAGCGGCGGCGCGGTGAGCGCGGCCTGCAATTCGGGATCGAGCGGCGCACGCTCGATGGCCGGCGGCGCCTCGGCGGTCTTGGCGCCGCGAACCAGTGCGTTGGAGTTGGCGGGATCCTCCACAGCCGGCGCGCGCTCGGTTGGAGCCACGGGCTCCTGCGGCTGGGCCGGCATGATGACAAGCCGGTCGCCTTTCAGCGTCCTATCGACCTTCGGAAAATCGGCGGCATGATATTGCGGCGGCGGTGCAACGAGCGGATTGCGCGTCACCGAGCCCGTGATGTCGATGCCCTGATGGTCGAGGCTGGCCAGGCGATAGGTCGCGGTCTGCGGCGAGGAAGTTCCGATCGGACGGCCGAAGCTGAACGTCGCGACCTGGATCGTGCCGGCAGAGTTGAACACCCGCTTCTGCCAGCGCTCGGCAACGCCGGGCTGACGGGCCAGCAATGCGGCAATATCCTGATATCCGATCCCGGTCGGCATCAATGCAAAGACGCAGAGACCGAGGCCGAAGGACGCAAACCGCGCGCCCTTCGGCTGGTTACGCAACACAAACATCGATACGCTCACGCAACACTTACACGATCGAACTTCAGTACATCCGTGCAATTCGACCTTTATCGTTGGTATCGAATTTAGGTTGCCGGGGAGTTAATCGTCGTTGCGCGCGCGTTACACGCAAGCGATCGGATGATTTTTCGAGATCGCATGAGAAGTGTTGGTAAACATGCGCTCGACAAGAGTGGTAAAGATCGCGTCAACGGAAATGATAGGGAAACTCGACGGGCGTCGTTCCGGGGCGATGCAAAGCATCGAACCCGGAACCTCGAGATTCCGGGTCTGGTCCTTCGGACCATCCCGGAATGACACCATCGATGTGATGTTCTGCTGCTCCGCGCCCACACAAACAAAAATGGCCGGGAGAACATCCCGGCCATTTCAGTTTCACCATCGGTTACGATTTACGCCTGGCTCTCGATCTTCTTGCCGAGCGCGGCCTGTGCCGCGGCGAGGCGCGCGATCGGCACGCGGTAGGGCGAGCACGACACGTAGTCGAGACCGATCTCGTGGCAGAACGCCACCGATGCGGGATCGCCGCCGTGTTCGCCGCAAATGCCGACCTTGATGTCGGGCCGCGTCTTGCGGCCGCGCTCGACACCGATCTTCACCAGTTCGCCGACGCCGTCGCGATCGACCGAGATGAACGGATCGATCTCGAGAATGCCCTTGGCGACATACGTGCCGAGGAAGCTCGCAGCGTCGTCGCGGCTGATGCCGTAGGTGGTCTGTGTCAGGTCGTTGGTGCCGAACGAGAAGAACTCCGCGGTCTGCGCCACGTCGCCGGCCATGAGGCAGGCGCGCGGCAATTCGATCATCGTACCAACCTGATACGCGAGCTTCTTGCCGGTTTCCTTCATCACCGAATGCGCGGTCGCGTCGATCCGCGCCTTGACCAGGTCGAACTCGGCCTTGGTCGCGACCAGCGGCACCATCACCTCGAGGCCGACGGCCTTGCCGGTGCGTTTCTCGGCTTCCACCGCCGCCTCGAAGATCGCGCGCGCCTGCATCTCGGCGATTTCGGGATAGGCGATGGCGAGGCGGCAGCCGCGGAAGCCAAGCATCGGGTTGAACTCGGCGAGGTCGCGGGCGCGATCGGCGAGCTTGCGCGGATCGGTGTTCATCGCGCGCGCGACTTCCTCGATCTCGGCCTGGGTGTGCGGCAGGAACTCGTGCAGCGGCGGATCGAGCAGCCGGATCGTGACCGGCAGGCCCTTCATGATCTCGAAGAGCTCGACGAAATCGGCCCGCTGCATCGGCAACAGTTTCGACAGCGCCGCACGGCGCGACTGCTCGTCCTCGGAAAGGATCATCTCGCGGACGGTGCGGATGCGGGTTTCCTCGAAGAACATGTGCTCGGTGCGGCACAGCCCGATGCCCTCGGCGCCGAACTTGACCGCGGTGCGCGCATCGTCAGGCGTGTCGCCGTTGACGCGGACGCCGAGCTTGCGGACGGCATCGGCCCAGCCCATCAGCGTACCGAACTCGCCCGACAGCTTTGGCTCGATCATCGGCATCCGGCCGGCCAGCACCTGGCCGAGCGAACCGTCGATGGTGATGACGTCGCCGGTCTTGAAGGTGCGCGAGCCGATGCTCATGGTGCCGCGGCCGTAGTCGACGCGGATGGCGCCGCAGCCGGAGACGCAGGGCTTGCCCATGCCGCGCGCAACCACGGCGGCGTGCGAGGTCATGCCGCCGCGCGTAGTCAGAATGCCTTCGGCGGCGTGCATGCCGTGAATGTCTTCCGGGCTGGTCTCGATCCGCACCAGGATGACGTTGCGGCCATCGGCCTTCAGCTTGGCCGCTTCATCGGACGAGAACACGATTTCGCCCGACGCAGCGCCGGGCGAAGCCGGCAGGCCGGTCGCGATCACGTCGCGCTTGGCCTGGGGATCGATGGTCGGATGCAGCAGTTGATCCAGCGACGCCGGATCGATCCGCATCACCGCGTCCTTCTTCGAGATCAGGCCTTCGTTGGCGAGTTCGACCGCGATGCGCAGCGCGGCCTTGGCGGTGCGCTTGCCGCCGCGGGTCTGCAGCATCCACAATTTGCCCTGCTCGACCGTGAACTCCATGTCCTGCATGTCGCGGTAGTGCTTTTCGAGCAGCGTGTAGAACCGCGTCAGTTCCTTGAACGCCTCCGGCATCGCGCTTTCCATCGACGGCTTGTCGGAGCCGGATTCCTGGCGCGCTTCCTCGGTAATGTCCTGCGGCGTGCGGATGCCCGCGACCACGTCCTCGCCCTGCGCGTTGATCAGGAATTCGCCGTAGAGCTTGCTCTCGCCGGTGGAAGGATTGCGCGTGAAGGCGACGCCGGTCGCGGACGTTTCGCCCATGTTGCCGAACACCATGGCCTGCACGTTGACAGCGGTGCCCCAGGATTCCGGGATGTCGTGCAGCTTGCGATAGGTCACCGCGCGCGCGTTCATCCAGGATGAGAACACCGCGCCGATCGCGCCCCACAATTGCTCGTGCGGATCCTGCGGGAAATCGTGGCCGGTCTCGCGCGCCACGGCTTCCTTGTACTTGCCGACCACTTCGACCCAGTCGTCGCCGGAGAGATCGGTGTCGAGCGTGTAGCCCTGGCCGTCCTTGAAGGTGTCGAGAATGTCCTCGAAGTGATGATGCTCGAAGCCGAGCACGACGTCCGAGTACATCGTGATGAAGCGGCGATAGCTGTCATAGGCAAAGCGCCGGTCGCCGGAGAGCTCGGCGAGCGCCTCGACCGTTTTGTCGTTGAGGCCGAGATTGAGTACGGTGTCCATCATGCCCGGCATCGAGGCGCGGCCGCCGGAGCGAACCGACACCAGCAGCGGATTCTTTGAATCACCAAAAGCCTTGCCGGTCAGCTTGCCGACGTAATCGAGCGCCTTTTCGACCTGCGCCTTCAATGCCGCCGGATAGGATTTGTCGTGGGCGTAGAAGTAAGTGCAGACCGACGTCGGGATGGTGAAGCCCGGAGGCACCGGCAGGCCGAGATTGGCCATTTCGGCGAGGTTGGCACCCTTGCCGCCCAGGAGGTCGCGCAGGCCGGCTTTGCCCTCGGCCTTGCCGTCGCCGAAGGTATAGACCCACTTGCCGGCCTTTACCGCCTCAACGGCCGGCTTGCTCGCCGGGGCCTTCTTGACGGCCTTCTTCGCGGCCTTGGCGACCGGCTTGGCGGGCGTCTTCTTCAGCGCCTTGCGGGCGGATGGCGCGGCCTTGGGTCGAGCCGATGACTTTGATTTCGCTGCAGATTTCGCTGCAGCCTTCTTGGACTTCGCGACGGCTTTGGCCATGGATTCCAACTATCCGAAAAAGGGAGAAGAATGCGCGCCTTACACCACTTTGAGGGGTTCCGCGCAAGCCGCGAAACCCTGCTTTCCGGCGTCATAGCGTTTTCGAGCGAAGTGGACCCGGTTCGCGTGAAGAAAACGCGTCAAACAAAAAATAGCGCCGGTCCATACCGGCGCTAGAACCGCAACATCTTGAACACGCCGAGGCCGGCCAGACCGATCACGATCAGGTAGATCGCGACGATGAAGTTCAGGAACCGCGGCATGATCAGAATCAGGACTCCCGCGATCAGGGCGACAAGCGGGGAAATGTGCGCGGCGGTGATGGTCATTGCATTCTCCAGGGAAGCGACACGGGAAATCGAATCGAGGCCGGCAACTTAACCGCTGGCGCGGTTCCGGAATAGCAAGACGCATCCGCGTTGAACGGGTTCCAACTCCGCAACAATTCCCCAGAAATGCCGCGTATGCGACCGCCGTTTTCCGGAACAATGGTCCGCACGATGAATTGGCTCGGGACGTGCGCGCTGGCTGACGGCCGGCGCTGTTTCTCTCGCGAAGGAGTCGACTATGCGAACCAGGATTCTTGCCATTGCAGCGATCGCCGGCGCGATGGCTGCCCCGATCGCAGCGCAGGCGCAGAGCACCATCACGACCGGTGTCGGTGGCGGCAGCACGGTAGTCATCGGCGAACACGAAGGCATCGTTCCCGGCCAGCGTTCGGCCTTCCGTGAATACATCGTGCGCGAACGCGTTCCGGATTTCACGATCTCCGAGCGCGTGGTGGTTGGCGCCGTGCTGCCCGAGGTCGGCGTGACCTATTACGACGTGCCGCAGAAATTTGGCACGACGCCCTATCGCTACACCGTGGTGAACGGCCAGACGATCCTGGTCGAACCGCGTTCGCGTCGCATCGTTCAGGTGGTCGACTAGACCCGATTCACCTGAACGGTTGGTCCGGGCGCCGCGCAAGCGGATGTGCGCGTGATACGACTGGACATGAAGCCCCGCCCGGCGTCCCCTCCGGGCGGGGTTTTCATTTTGTGCGCAACTCTATTCGCGGATTTCCAGCCCGGCCTTCTTCACCACGAGGCGGTGAATCTTCTTTCCCGATGAGGCGCTGATGGCCTCTTCGTCGAGCAATACCGTCGCGTTCTTCAGTTCCGCCAGCACCAGCGCGGCATCGAACGCCGCGTAAAGCCTGCCCTGGGTGTCGCGCTGGTCGGCGTTTTCGGTGACGCGCCAGCTCAGATAAAGAATGCCGCTCGGCTTGACGATATCCAGCAGGCGGCGAACCGATGGCGCGATCTGCTTGCGCTCGATGTGCATGATCACGGTCTCGCACAGCACGTTGTCGAACGTGCCGACGCCGCGCAGTTCGGGCAGTTCCGCTTTCGTGAACTTCAGGCCGGGATGCCGGCGGCGCGCTTCGTCCAGCAGGCCTTCGCACGGATCGAAACCGACGGTCGGAAAACCATTCGCGTTGAGCCAGGCGACCTCGCGGCCGCTGCCGCAGCCGATATCGGCCGAGGTCCCGCCGCGCACGAAAAACCGTTCGACGACTTCCTGCAGGTCAACCGGAGCGGGTTGAACGTGCCAGTCCTCCGCGAACGCCGCCGCATTCGAGTCGTAAGCGGCGAGCGTCTGTGGGTCCATGGGCTAGCCTTCGATCCTGGAAAAATCCGCCACCGCGCGGGTCGCCGCGCGGATTTCGTTCAACAGCTTTAGTCGATTCTCGCGCACGGCAGGTTCATCGTCATTGACCTTGACCTTGTCGAAAAACGCATCGACCGCCGGGCGAAGTTTCGCCATCGCCCCCATCGCGGTGGCAAAGTCTTCCTTTGCAACCGCGGCCCCGGCCTCGCCCTTGACCTGATCGATCGCCGCAGCCAGCGCCTTCTCCTCGGCCAACCTGTAGAGCCCGGCATCCGGCGCGCCGTCGAACGATCGCTTGTCCTTCTTCTCCTCGATCGAGAGAATATTGGATGCCCGCTTCGTTCCCGCAAGCAGGTTCTTGCCGTCGTCGGTATCGAGAAACTTGCCCAGCGCCTCGACGCGGCGGACGACCATGAGCAGATCGTCCTGGCCGCCGAGCGAGAACACGGCATCGACGAGATCGTGACGCGCGCCCTGGTCGCGAAGCTGGACCTTGAGACGACTGGCGAAGAACACCAATAGCTCGTCAACAATCCTTGCCGAATACTCAGCCCTGAACTCGGGCATGAATCGAGTTACGGCCTCACTCAACATTGACGCGAGTTCTTCATCACTTGCGGGCCTCTTCACAGCCTTATGTGACAATTGCAGCAGTTGGCCCCCCAACGTTGCCGAAACGTCTATCGCGTTTCCCGCAGGGACCAAGGCGGCGTCAATCTTGACGACGTGCTCAATTATTTCTGGAATAGCCTTTTTCAGCGGCAAACGGAGTCCAGATTCGAGAATTATTCGAATGACACCCAGAGCGGCCCGACGCAGGCCGTAGGGGTCCCCGGATCCGGTCGGCTTTTCGCCGATTATCCAGAAGCTCACCAACATATTTAGCTTGTCGGCTAACGCTACAGTGATCGAGACTGGATTGGTTGGGATAGAATCGTTGGGGCCTTGGGGCTTGTAGTGGTCCTCGATCGCGATGGCGACCGCCTCATCTTCCCGCTGAAGCTCGGCGTAGTGGCGGCCCATGAAGCCCTGTACTTCGGGGAACTCCCCGACGACCTCAGTGAGTAGGTCGGCCTTGGAGAGCTGAGCCGCACGTCGCGATTGGCGAGCATCGGCCCGCACAATCTCAGCAAGATATGCAGCAGACGCGGTGTTGCTTGCTACCCTTGCTGCTTGGGTGCCGATCTGCTCGTGAAACACGATCTGCTCGAACTTCGGCAGCCGTTCTTCCAGCTTCGTCTTGAGGTCCGTCTCATAGAAGAATTTTGCGTCGCTCAGCCGGGCGCGGATCACGCGTTCATTGCCGCTGATGATCACCTTGCCGCCGTCGGTCGCCTCGATGTTGGCGGTGAGGATGAATTTGTTGGCGAGCTTGCCCGTCTTGGGATCACGTACCACGAAGCATTTCTGGTTGTTGCGGATGGTGGCGCGGATCACCTCGTCTGGAATCGACAGGTATTCCTTTTCGAACGACCCCATCAGTGCGACTGGCCACTCAACAAGGCCGGCGACTTCGTCAAGCAGCCCCTGATCCTCGACCAGCTCAAGCCCTTGCGCGAATGCCAATTGCTTGGCGTCGGTCAGGATAGCGTCCTTGCGGCGCTCGGGATCCAGCACGACCTTTGCCGCCTTCAGCTTCGCCTCGTAATCCTCGAAGCGGCGCACAGAGATCGCGGCCGGCGCCATGAAGCGGTGGCCGAACGTAGTCTGTCCGGCCTCGATGCCGTCGACGGAAAATTTCACGATATCCGGCTCTTCGGTCTCGATGCCGAAGGTCGCGATGATCGAATGCAGCGGCCGCACCCAGGACAGCGAACCCGATTTGGCCGAACGTTCGCCCCAGCGCATCGACTTCGGCCACGGGAAGGTTCGGATGATGACGGGGAGAATTTCGGCTATCACGTCGATCGCGGCGCGGCCGGACTTTTCGATCAGCGCGACATAGAAATCGCCCTTCGGGTCGCGCTGGATCGTCGCCTCGTCCAGCGATTTGAGGCCGGTTGCTTTCAGGAAGCCTTGCACCGCCGCGTCGGGGGCACCGATCTTCGGTCCGCGGCGTTCGGTCTTGAGGTCGGGCTGCCGCAGCGGAATGCCGTGCACGGTCAGCGCCAGCCGCCGCGGCGTCGCGAACGCCTTGGCGCCCTCGTAGACCAGGCCTTCGGCGACGAGCTTGTCGGTGACCATGCGGCGCAGATCGTCCGCCGCCTTCGCCTGCATGCGCGCGGGAATTTCCTCGGAGAACAGTTCCAGCAGGAGATCAGGCATCAGACCGCCCTGCCCGCTTCGGTGTGAACCCAGGCTTCACCGCAAGCCTTAGCCAGTTCGCGCACCCGCATGATGTAGCTCTGTCTTTCGGTCACCGAGATCACGCCGCGTGCATCCAGCAGGTTGAACACGTGGCTGGCCTTGATGCACTGGTCATAGGCCGGCAGCGCCATCAGGTGAGCTTCGCGCTTGCCATCCTTCCATCCCGCGTCGAGATATTTCCGGCAAGCCTCTTCCGCCATTGCGAATTGCTTGAACAGCATCTCGGAATCGGAGTGCTCGAAATTGTGGCGGGAATATTCCTGCTCGGCCTGCAGGAACACGTCGCCATAGGTGACCTTGTCCGCGCCCTCGCGGCCGTTGAAGTTGAGGTCATAGACGCGGTCGACGCCCTGCACGTACATCGCAAGCCGTTCCAGCCCGTAGGTGAGCTCGCCGGCGACCGGCGCGCATTCGACGCCCGCGACCTGCTGGAAGTAAGTGAACTGGCTGACTTCCATGCCGTCGCACCAGCACTCCCAGCCGAGCCCCCACGCCCCCAGCGTCGGGCTCTCCCAGTCGTCCTCGACAAAGCGGATGTCATGCACGCTGGAATCGATGCCGATGGCGGCGAGCGATTTCAGGTAAAGATCCTGAAGGTTTGGCGGCGACGGCTTCATGATCACCTGAAACTGGTAATAGTGCTGCAGCCGGTTGGGGTTCTCGCCGTAACGCCCGTCCTTGGGCCGCCGCGACGGCTGCACATAGGCCGCATTCCAGCGCTTCGGCCCGAGCGCGCGCAGCGTCGTGGCGGGATGGAAGGTGCCGGCGCCCATTTCCATGTCATAGGGTTGCAGGATGACGCAGCCCTGCTCAGCCCAGAACCGCTGCAGAGCAAGGATAAAACCCTGGAACGAGCGTTCCGGGCGCATATGGTCAGGCAAGGCGTCCATCGGCAGAATCGGTCTCGCGAGGGGGTTTTAGGAGCGCGGGACCGTATCGGCGTGGAAGCGGGGAATCAAGGCGACGGGGGTGCCTCTACCGCGTCATTCCGGGATGGTCCGAAGGACCAGACCTCAGGGGTGCAATTGCACCCCGGGGAATCTCGAGATTCCGGGTTCGTGCTATCGCACGCCCCGGAATGACGGAGGATTAACCCGGCCGGTAAGCCCCGGTTACGGGGTCGCGGCGGAGGGTCGGAATCTCGCCCGCGGGTGCGGGCTCGGCGACGCGGGCCATCCGCGCCTCTTCCAGTTCCTGGTTGATGCGGACGGCAGTCTTGTAGGCCCAGCGGACTACGGCGAGCCCACCCAGGGCCCCTGCGAATGCGATCAACGGCGGCATCGGTCGATCCTTGTCGTTCACGTGTCAGCCCCCAACGCCGACCATTCTCCCCCAAGCCGGGCTGCGCCGCAATTCCGCTTTTGGGACTAAATGGCGCGGTTCGTTGACCTCTTGTTGATTTCTAGAACCCGAATTTGGCCCAGATCGCCCGGGTTTCGAGCGCCGAAATCACCTCATCCGGCAATCCCCCGATACCCTCAAGCGCCGCCATTGAGCCCGCCCCCGGCGCCCTCCGGCCCAGCAGCCCTGCCAGCATTCCGCTCGCGGGCGCGATCACCGGCGTCAGCACCTTGTCGCCGAAGCGGGCGCGCAGCGTCGAGCGGAGATCGCCGATGGAATCCGCAAGGCCCAGCGATATCGATTTCTCGCCCGCCCAATATTCACCGGTGAACAGCTCGTCGTCGGCACCCTTGAGGCGCGCACCGCGGCTGTCCTTGACCAGTGCGATAAAGATGGCGTGGATCTCGCGCTGAAGCGATTTCAGTCGCGCAACATCATCCGGATTTTCGGGCAGGAACGGATCGAGCATCGCCTTGTGCTCGCCCGCGGTGTACAGCCGCCGCTCGACGCCGATCTTCCTGATCAAATCCTGAAAACCAAAGCTGCCGCCCACCACCCCGATCGAGCCGAGGATCGAGGACGGATCGCAAAAAATCTCGTCGCCCGCGCAGGCGATCATGTAGCCGCCGGACGCCGCGACGTCCTCGACGAACACCAGCACCGGCAGTTTCTTTTCCGCGGCCAACTGCCTGATCCGCAAATAGATCTGGCGCGATTGCACCGGCGAGCCGCCGGGCGAATTGATCACCAGCGCCACGGCCTTGGCATGTTTGGTGGCGAAGGCGCGTTCGAGCGTCTTGGCGATGCCCGCCAGCGACAGGCCCGGCCGCAACGGCGTCACCGCGCCGATCACGCCCGACAACCGCACCACCGGGACGACGACTGCCCCGCTCCGGAACCTGGCTGGTATCAATTCCTTGAGTTTGTCGATGAGGCCCGGCAATCCCGTGCGATCACTTAATTGTTCACTCATGCCGTTACCTCGAATTAACCATTCTTTATCACGCCAATGTCATTGCAAAGGCCGGAACGTCTTGTGGCAGGAACGCCTTTTGCATCGTGGCCGTCGAGGCTGCAATGGGGCCGCGGAGAGTGACATGAAAATCTACCTGCTGATATTGCTGATCGGCACCCTGCTCGCCGCTACCCACTTCACTTCGGCACCGAAGCGGCAGTCGGAGACGCTGCCGCAATAGGGTGTTGATTGCGACATGCGTGGGCTAGCTTTACGGCTTCGCAAGCGGCAAGCTCCCCTTCCCTGCGAGAATCTCCTGGACCCATTTGTTGGGCACGCCTGACTCATCATTGAGCATCAGGGCGGGGTGAATTTGCGTCGGCGCGCGTCCGCCTTTGACCGCGCGTACCAGGATGCGGTTCGCCGGGCCGCCGACGTCGCCGTGAACCGGCAGAAGCTCGATGCTCCCGAAACCGTGATCGAGTGTGGCCAGCACCTCGGCGATCCCGTCGGCGCGCCAGATCAGCGTCAGCACGCCCCTGGATTTGAGGATGCGCCGCGCCGCATGCACCCAGTTCGACAGCGTCGTCGCGGTCGCCACATGGGCGACGCCGCGCGCTTTGTCCGGCGAGATCCGGTGCCGCGCGGGATCGTTGAACGGTGGGTTCATCAGTACGGCGTCGATGCTGTCGGGACCGAGCCCGGCGGCGGCAAAGGTCGCCGCGTCGGCTTCGACATCGAGCACGACGATGTCGGCCGCGATCGCATTCGCGGCCGCGTTGGCGCGCGCGAGTTCCGCCAGCACCGGATCGATCTCGACCAGAACCAGGTTGATGCCGCCAACGCGCCGGGCGACCGCAAGTCCTGCCACTCCGACGCCGGTGCCGAGATCCGCGACGCGATCGCCTGCACGCGCCGATGTCGCCGCCGCCAGCAACACGGCATCGTGACCGGCGCGGTGTCCCGACTTCAGCTGCCGCAGACGCAACTGCCCGCCGAGAAACGCGTCCTCGGTCAGGTCCAGGGCCGGATCACTCATCGGGCCGCAATTCATGGCCGAGGCCAGCATCGGTCAGAAGCTGGCGTGCCTCGCGGTTGTCGTCGTCATGGACCAGGATGCGGCGCGGCAGCACGCCGAGCGATCCCTCGATGACGCTCATGTTCTCGTCCAGCACCAGATGATGGATATTGGCTCCATCAAGCAGCGCGCCAACAGCGGAAACCAGCACGATATCGTTGGTCCGAACCAATTCCCGCAATTGACGCTCTCCTGTTTCGCCTCAACCGGGCGGGCTGGACCCATTAGGCTCGGATTGAGTCACAACCGAAGCCCCAAACCATAGCAACAAGTCTTGGTTTTGACGCCTTTTCCTGAACACCAACCGGTACTCAGGCGGCTCGAAAACGCCGCCGGCGGCAACTGTCAACCACTACCTGCCCTTGCCGCCCCAGCCGGCAGTTTCTATTGTAGATCAGGATAGTGCGAATTGGCCAAAAGTGGAGACCTGCGTGGCGGTTATTGTACCTTTCGAGAGCCCGAACGCTTCGATCGATGCATTGGTCGGGCTGGTCGCGGCCGACATGGAACGGGTCAACGCCACGATCCTGTCGCGGACGGGGTCGGAAGTCACCATGATTCCCGAGGTCGCCAATCATTTGATCTCCTCGGGTGGCAAGCGTCTGCGCCCGATGCTGACGCTCGCGATGGCCAGCCTCACCGGCTATTCCGGCGACGGCCATATCAAGCTCGCGGCCTCTGTGGAGTTCATGCACACCGCGACGCTGCTGCATGACGACGTGGTCGACGAAAGCGAATTGCGGCGCGGCAAGCTGTCGGCGCGGATGCTGTGGGGCAACGAGGCCAGCGTGCTGGTCGGCGATTTCCTGCTCGGCCAGGCGTTTCGCATGATGGTCGAGGTCGGCTCGCTGCGCGCGCTCGATATTCTTTCCTCAGCCGCCGCCACCATTGCCGAAGGCGAAGTAATGCAGCTCGCCGCCGCCAAGAACACCGCAACCACCGAGGACGAGTATCTCGCCGTCATCAGGGGCAAGACCGCTGAATTGTTCGCCGCCGCCTGCGAGGTCGGCCCCGTCATTGCCAACCGGCCCAAGGCCGAACAGACCGCCTGCCGCTCGGTCGGCATGAATCTCGGCATCGCATTCCAGCTCGTCGACGACGTGCTCGACTATGGCGGCAAGGCCGCCAAGCTCGGCAAGAACATCGGCGACGATTTCCGCGAGGGCAAGATCACGCTGCCGGTGGTGCTGGCATTCCGCCGCGGCAATGACAGCGAGCGCGCGTTCTGGATCAAGGCGCTGGAGCGCGGCGAGATCAGCGATGGCGATCTCGACTACGCCATCGGGTTGATGACCAAGCATCGCGCGCTGGAAGACACCATCAGCCGCGCCCAGCACTACGGCGCAATGGCCGTCGATGCGCTCGCCCTGTTCCCCGCCTCGCCGATGAAGTCCGCGCTCGAACAGGTCGTGGCGTTCTGCCTGGCGCGATCGCATTGATTGACGCCATGGCGTCGGATGGATGGAGCGCGAGCGATTCCCATCGCGCCATCCAGCCTCCCAGGATTGCGCGGACCGGTCAGAATTTGGCGCGTGCCGAAATCTCGAATGTCCGAGGCGCTGCGATATAGGCCTGGGTCGGTCCAGACCACGTCGCATAGAGTGCATCGGTGAGATTGCGGATCCGCGCCGTGAATTCGACATTCTTGCTGTACTTGTAGACCGCGCTGACATCGACTGTCGTGTAGGCTGGTAGCTTCTGCGTGTTGGCGTTGTCGACGAACACGGAATCTACATGCCGCAACCATGCACCGAATTCCCACGATGCAAACGGAGAGTAGCGCGCGCCGACGTTGAATACGTATTTCGGGACAAACTGCGGAATGTTTCCTGCGCGGGAGATTGCTGGATTTCCCTCGGTAAACTCGTCGAGCCGCGCGTGCACGAACGCCGCGTTGGCGTCGAACTTCCACTGCTCGTCGAGCCGGTATCCAAGCGTCGCCTCGACGCCTCTCGACGATTGCTGGCCGACCGGAATGCGTTCGGTCGGATTGGCCGGGTCCGGCACGAAGAGGTTGTTCTTGACGATATGGTAAGCTGCAAAAGTGAACTCGCCGCGCCCGAAGATATCCTGCTTCAGTCCGACCTCGGTCTGGCGAGCATCGGTCAGGCCGAGCTGCGTCTGTTGCGGCCCAAGGAAGTACAAGGAATCGCCCCCCTCCGAGGCGGTCGTATAGGAAGCATAGACCGTGGTGAGCGGCGTGATGTCATAGAGGAGCGCGGCCCGGTAGGACGGTTCGCGGTAGGTTTGATGCCGCCGGATTCCGCCCTGGTCGATGTAGAGCCAATTGCCCTCGAAATAGTCGAACCGTCCGCCCACCAGCACCTTCAGTTGCTGCGTGAGCGATAGCTGATCCTCGGCAAAGATCGCCCAACTGTCGAGGGAGACGTCGCGCGAGGGCGTGCGAAGGATCGATGTGCCTGCGGAGAACGGCACTTCCGGCGGGTTGAAGGCATCGACGACCTGCGATCCCGGAAAGCCGTTCCGCGAGCTTCTCCAACTGACCGTCGACGTCTCGGCGCCGACGACGAAGCGGTTTGCGAGGCCCGCGATGTCGCCGATATGGCGCGCCTGGATGCGATCGCCCAGAACCTCGTGATCATGATCGAGGTCACCGAACCATCGGCGCGTCACCGTCGGCGGACTGCTTCCGGCATTGTAGACAAAACTTTCGACATTGTGCCAATAGCGAGACGCACTGTATCGATAGGCAATATTTCGGACCTCCCACTCTTTCGTCGGGGTCCAGACCAGATTCGCGCGTAGCCAGTCGCTGTCCGAGCCCATGCGGGCATCGGTCAGGTTGTTGTAATTGACGTTGCGCAGGAATCCCGCGAGTTGCCCGTTCACGAAGGGCGTGCCCCAATAGGCGTTCTTGATATCGTCAATTTGCTTCTCGGCCGAAAATGTCAACGCGAGATCCTCACCGAGCGGAATCAAGATCGAGCCATTGTATTGCTCGAGCTGGCTTCTCGTGAGCTTTACATTGCTGCCGGAATTATTGACGGTGGCGTCGAACCTGACCGCCGCAGCATTGTTGAGAATGGGGCCGCCCACGCCGGCATGCACGCGGTGGGAATTGAAGCTTGAGAAGGCGTATTCCGCATCGGCTTTCGGGATCCAGGTCGGATACCGTGGAATGAGATTGATGGTGGCTCCGACCGAACCATCGCCGTAAAGCACCGAAGCGGGCCCGCGCAGGAACTCAATGCGCTCGAGATTGCCGAGGTCGGTATAGCGCGCTGCCGTCGAGTTGTGCGGGAGGCCGACGCCATCGTAGAGCACATTCACGCTGTTGTTGATGAAGCCGCGCACCGACACGGTGCTGGTGATGTTCGGAATCGCGCTTGCCGTAGCTCCAGTGGACTGCTCGATGGCTTCGCGAAGCACCCGGCTGCCGCGTTCCCGCAAAGCTCCCTGGGTCAGGATTTCGACGCTGGCGGGCGTTTCCTTCACGCTCAGTCCGAGGCGGGAGGATGTCACCGCTTCAGCATTGAGCGGAACAGCCCGAGTATCATTCTCGGATGGCGGCCAAGGCCCTGGCCCCTGATTGCTGGCAACAGGCATGACAGGCGCCGTCCGGGCCGCCGTCTGCCGCGCCGCTGCCCGGCTGGTCGCTTGCCGTGTCCCGGCCCGTCTCTTGGCGCTCGGCCGTCGCTGGTCTTGCACGACCTGGATCGCCGGCAGCGGCGTCGTCCCCGCAGGTGCCGCTTGTGACGCTGACGTCCCCGTGATCCGACTACTCTGGCTTGCGCTATCCGCCTGACCGCGAGCGTCGGTTCCAGCAAAGACGATGTAAAGACCGACAGCGATACTCGAACTCGACGACAGCATCGAACGTAGACGCAACATAACTTCCCCCCAACTACCTCAAAGTCTTGGCCGGCCGGCCGTCTCCCCGTTCAGACAACCGACGACGTCTTAAGTCTCCAGAACCCGATCCCCGCAACGACGAGGACCAAGGCAAGAAGCTGGATTATTCTCGCCAACAGATCCGATGCTTGCCGGCGCGGCGCTTCTTCCCGCCATGTCCAAGCGGGCATGGCCGCGAAGTCGGCCTCCGTCATCGCCTTGCCTTCCAGGATCTTCGGCTCGAAGAACTGCTTCCACGCCGCGTGAAAAGTCGCGACCTGGCGCTGGAAGTGCAGGTAGCGTTGTGAGCTGTTGCCGGCGATTGCCGCCATACCTTCGTGCACGATGATCGCCGGTGAAACGAAACCCCAGCGGTCAACCAGGGCTTGCTGCCCCTCCAACTGCGCATCGAACCGATCGAGCAGTTTCTGGATGTCCGCTTCGACGTCACGCTGGAGCATGAAGGCGGCCCTGGGACGGGATTGCACTTCGAAGCGGCCGTCCTTTGGCAGAAGCGAGCCGGGCTTGTCCGAATAGCGGTAGTCGGCGCTGAACAACTGCTCGTAGCGCCGCAACCCATCGACCGTGATCAAGCGCGTTTGCGTCGCCAATTCCGTGCGCGAAGGCGCAGGACACAACATTGACGCAACGAGGTTCAACAGCACCGGCACAATCAAGACCAGCACTACCCAGCTTCCGACGAGCGTAAGGGCGTTAGCCGCAGATGATCGGCTGAAAGCGTTTGCAATCACCGCCACGGCAAACCAGAACATGCCGTAAGCGCAGACGAGGACCGTCCACGCGGCGAGTTGCGCCAGCGAAGCCGCTTCCCGCGTTTCCGGTCGAAAAATGAGAAGTGCGGCAACCGGAACGAAGATCGCACAAGCGAAGATCACGCTGGCCCGAACCGACACCTTTGCCAGCACCAGCCGGCTAAGCGTGATCGGCTGGGACAGCAGCATCCGCAGGGTGCCCTGCTCGCGCTCAGCCGAGAGCAGGTTGTAGCTCATCGCAAAGATGAAGAGAGGCAGCAGGTAGATCACCACGAACGCGACGTCGAAGCGACCGTTCAACAGGTTCCACGGATTTTCGATTTCGCTGTCGTACATGAAGTTTACGCGACTGCGATACGTGATCTGGTAGTAGTTCGGGATCATGTCCGACTGGCCGAACGCCATCGGCGCCAGAGCGCTGGTTGGAACGTAGGCGAAGCGTCCGCCGAGACCGCTCCCAACGTTGGCCGGATCCGCCGCATTCGAGAACGGAGCGGGAGTTGCAGTGCCGGCATTGATCCGCTGAAGCTGATCGACATTTGCCGCGTGGCGTTCTTGTTGCTTCGCCAGAATGGACGCGATGGTGATGTCGCGCGCTCGCGTCTCCACAATGCCGTTGCAGGTTGCGTATCCAAGCAAGAGAACGAACAACGCCAAGACGAGCGGTAGCGTCCCATCCGCGATCAGAACGCGCGCTTCATGCATAAACACAAGCCGGAACGGTTGTGCCTTCGAGGACCCTGCGTCGGACATCACAACGGCAACCTGCGGGGTACTGAGCGAATTGCGATGATCCCGACCACGATCAGAACGGCAGACAATATCGCGAACGCGGACCCTTGGTGACGCAGCGCAAAGGTAAGTGGCGGCGGCGCGTAGTCGAACGGAGGGACCTTGGCCCAAAGCTCCTTATTCGCCTGGTAGGCGAAATGCCGGTCGCCGAGCGGATCAGCGTGCTTGATCAGGTCCTGGCTCATGATGTCCTGCACGAGCCGGCGCTGGCGTTCGGCCGCGACCGCGAAGTCGCGATGTTGAGCGAAATCAGTGCCTGACATGCTCATGGAAAACGAACGGAGCGCCAACACCGGAACAAGAAAGCCCGCCCATTCCTGCATTCGCTGCTGCTTCTCGAAAGTGTCCCACAGCGTGCCGAAATGATGGTCCATCACGTCGTACCCGACGCGATCGTTGACCGCGAGCGCCACGCCCCATTTGCTTAAGGGAAGGTCCGGTCCCCACCCGCTCGCGACGCCGAACTGTTCGCGCCACGCCTTGTCGTGCTGGCGCTTGAGATCATCGGACAAATCCGATGCAAACTCGGTGCGCGACGGACTCGGATGGACATGTCGCGAAATGTCGGACATCACCCGCGGCGCCAGCAGGACGCCGCCGATCCACAGCGCCAGCAGAGCGATCAACGCAACGCGGGAGGACGACGCCCGCGCCGACACCGCCAGAACGACGAAGATCGCGATGCCGAGATAGACCGTATAGACCAGTCCGAGCAGGAAGAATCGAACAAGGGAGTCGAGCAAGAGGCCTGCTTTGCTTTCAATTACTACCGCAACCGCAGCGACGACGATGCCGGGAGCGAGCAGCACGCCTATTGCAATGGCCAGGGCCAGCGCCTTCCCCCAAAGGAGCGCGCGCGACGAAACGCCAAGGCTCATGAGCTGCCGCAACGTGCCGAGCTCACGCTCGCCCGCAAAGGCGTTGAATCCGAGTACGATGATGAGAAGCGGCGCCAGTATTTGTATCAGCCATGCGGCCGAGAAGGTGCCGAACCGCTGCAGGCCCGTCGCATCCTGCGCCGGTCGGAACTTCACCTCGCTTTGGCGATGGGCCTGCAGCCAGATCGTAGAACCGACATAGGGACCGATCCCGGGATCGATGATCGATAGCGGCGGTTCCGGCTTGAAGACGTGCATCCCCTGATGCGCCGCATCGTGGGGATGGCGCTCGTCTTGCTGCAGCCAATCTTCATAATCGAGATGTTGAGCGGCATGGCGTTCCGCATGCAGATGGTTCTGCCGCTGCCATCCGACGCCGAGCGCGGTCACAACCAGCAGGAGCATGATCCCGCCGGCCCAGAACAGGCGACCGTCCCGCACAAATTCCGTGAACTCCCGCTGCGCAATCACACCGATCATGTCAGGCAGCCATATGCTGCAGATACAGCGCTTCGAGATCGCTGTGCGAGAGATCCTGGCTGCTCAAGTCTGCGACCAGCTTGCCCTGCTTCATGATCCCGATGCGGCTGCCGGTCTGCTTGGCATGAAACAAATCATGGGTCGTGGTGAGCACGGCAACACCGCGATCGCGAGCCTTGCCCAGGAGCTGAGAAAACTCGCCTGCCGCCTTCGGATCGAGACCGGACGTGGGTTCGTCCAGCAGCAGTGCCTTGGCGTTCTTGGCGAGCGCGATCGCGATCCCAACCTTCTGGCGCATGCCTTTCGAATAGGTCGCAACACGTCGGTCGGCGGCTGCTGTCGGCAAACCGGCTTCGGAGAGAAGTCCCAATAATTGTTCGCGCGAACGCCGCTCTCCTGTCGCGAGCGTTGCGAAATACTTCAGATTCTCGATGCCGGAAAGGACGCCATAGAGCATCACCTGTTCGGGAATGTAGGCAGTGTCCCGCTTGGTCGCGAGCGGATCGTCCGCGACCTTCCTGCCGTTGATTCGGATTTCACCCGAGGTCGGCTCGATGAAATCGAGGAAAAGGTTGATGAGCGTCGTCTTGCCGGCGCCGTTGGCGCCGAGCAGACAGTAGATCTCTCCGGGCTGTACGCGCAGCGTCACAGTGTCGAGCGCGCGGTTCGAGCCGAAATCCTTGCTGACGTCCAATGCCTCGAGCATCTCTTTAGGCCTTCGAATGTGCGGCAGATTGTTTGCCCGCTCCGCGACGGACACGACGCGTCGCTGTTCGAAGTGCGGCTGGTGCGATTGGAGCAAGCGGCAGCCGGACGCAGGCTTCAGCCGAGGACCTCCTATCGGGGTCGATCTCCCGCCTCTTCATCGCAACAGTACCCCCAAGCCGCCACTAAATGTTATGTTATAACATTACACTTTCCATACCGTTCAGTTCCACGGCTTGTCAACGGGGCTGTTAAGCAGTGTTCCTGTCAGGGATCAGGGTGCTGGATATCTGGCGAGGACGGCGGTCCAGACTGGATTTCGCTCAATCGCAAACAGCGTCAACTAAACTTCGACTTCATCTGGCAAGGTCGTGTCGATCGATGCCACGGCGCGGGATGGAGAGAGCGCAGCGATTGCCATCGCTTCGACGGGCGCAGATTGATGGCTTCGCTGCTCTATACGAATCCCGCGAAATCCGGTTGCATCAATGAACGACACAAATCTCCTGCTGTTTTTGCTTGCCGCGCTCGTCATCGCCGCGGTCCCCGGCCCCGGGATTTTCTACGTCGCAACGAGAACGCTGACCGGCGGCAGCCGAGCCGGCATCGCGTCGACGTTCGGGACAGCGCTGGGCGGGCTCGTCCATGTGATTGCAGGCGGGCTCGGCGTCTCGGCGATCATTCTTGCAAGCGCCGAACTGTTCGCCATGCTGAAATTCGCAGGCGCGATCTATCTGGTCTGGCTTGGCATCAGGACGTTTCGCGAGGCCCGTCAGATGCTGCCTGAACAGTTCGCCGCCGTGGGCTCGAAGCAGGCGTTTCGGGACGGCGTACTCGTCGAAGCCCTCAATCCCAAGACGGCGGCCTTCTTTCTGGCCTTCATCCCGCAATTCCTCGATCCGGCCGGCAGCCACCCTGCCCTCCAGTTCATGGCACTGGGGTTGATTTCGGTCGCGCTCAATACGCTGGTCGATTTCGTCGTCGTGCTGATGGCATCGACGGCGCATTCGGGGCTCACGCGCCGGCCGCAGCTGTTTCAACGCCTGCGACAGGGATCGGGACTGTTCATCGCCGGGCTCGGGGTGTCGCTGGCGCTGGCGCGCCGGCCGACAAGCTAACTCAGCGTTCCCGCGTGCACCCACCATCCGGGGTGATCGCGCCGGATCTGCTCTGCCGCGCGGCCGGCGTCGGCAGTGTTCTCGTAGATCGCAAAACAGGTGGCGCCCGAACCTGACATCCGCGCCAGCCATGCGCCGTTGGTTGCGTTGAGCGCCGCGATGACCTCGCCGATCACCGGCTGCACGCGCAGGGCGGGCGCTTCCAGATCGTTGGCGTTGGCGGCGAGCGCCTCGACCCATTCCTCGAGCGATGCCTTGTCGTCGGGCCAGCGGTCGCGCAGCAGCACGTCGGTCACGCCGACCAATAATTCGCCATTGCGCAGGCCGAGCGCTTTGAAGACGTCGCGGGTAGCTACGGGAACGCCGGGATTGACCATCACGCACGGCATTTTCGGCAGGCTGAGCGGCTCCAGCGCTTCACCGACGCCGCTCATGATGCAGCCGCGCGAGTTGACGCAAACCGGCACGTCGGCCCCCGTCAGTTCCGCCACCTCGATGATGCGGGGATCGTCGAGCGACAGCCCGTTCAGTTGCGCCAGCAAGCGCAGCGCCGCTGCGGCATCCGCCGAACCGCCACCGATGCCGGCCGCAACCGGCAGTACCTTGTCGAGGGTGAAACTGCCGGCCTTCATGTTCGGCACCCGCTCAGCCAGCAGGCGCGCGGCCTTCAGCACCAGATTGTCCGACGTGTCGCCGCACGCTTGCGCCAGCGGTCCGGACATCTTCAATTCGAGGTCTGGACCGGGCGTCAGCGTCAGGCGATCGGCACAGTCGGCGAACGCCACGACGCTTTCGAGATCATGATAGCCATCCACGCGGCGGCCATTCACACGCAAGGTCAGGTTGACCTTGGCACGCCCTTCGTCACTCAGTCCCGGCATTGCCGAACAGCCCCCAAAGTCCTCGTCAGCCGCCCTTGCCGTCTTCTTTTTTCTTGTCGGCAGACGCCGCAGAAGAGGTGTCCTCGGGCAGTCCATTGGCGAGCTTGGCCTCGATCTTCGGCAATTCCTCCGCCTCGGGTTTGAGGTCGCGGGCGTGGGCCCACTGGAATTTCGCTTCCAGCGTCCGGCCGACGCGCCAATAGGCATCGCCGAGATGGTCGTTGATGGTCGGATCCTCGGGCTTGAGATCGATCGCGCGTTCGAGATGCTTCACCGCGTCCTCGAAATTGCCGATGCGATAGTAGGCCCAGCCGAGCGAGTCCACGATGTAGCCGTCGTCGGGACGCTGATCGACGGCACGCTTGATCATCTTCATGCCTTCGTCGAGATTGACGCCCTGGTCGATCCAGGAATAGCCGAGATAGTTCAACACATGCGGCTGCTCGGGCTGCAGTTCGAGCGCCTTGCGCATGTCGACCTCGGCCTTGTTCCACTGCTTGGAACGCTCCAGGCAAATGCCGCGATAATAATAGGTGACCCAGGTGTTCTTGTCGGTCACGCCGGGCATCGCATCGATCGCCAGCGAATAGGTATTGGCGCAATCGCTGAACTTCTTGCGGCCGCGCTCGATGTTGCCGAGCGCCATGATGGCCTCGATATCCTTCGGCGCCTCGGCGGTGACAGTCTTCAGGATCTTGATCGCCTCGTCGCTGCGGTCGGCGGCGTCGAGATTGGTGGCGAGTTGGATCTGCGCGTTGCGCTTGAGCGGCGAACTCGCCGGCATGCGCTCATAGACCTTGATCGCCATCGGCGGCTTCTTCACCGACTCGTAGAGATCGGCGAGCGACAGCAGCGCCAGCGGATGGTTGGGTTGCAGGTAGAGCGCAAGCTGCAGGTAGACCAGCGCCAGATCCTCGCCGCCGCGGCGGGTCAGCGTTGCGCCGATGCCGTACAGCGCCTCGGCCGCGCCGGCCTGCGCCGTATCGACCAGCGGCGACAGCTTCTTGCCGGCCCTGGTGTCGCGCAGGCCTTCCTGCACCAGCGGATGCCGCGGCAGCTTCTTGTCGAAGGCCTCGTAGATGCCGGTCGCCGCCGCGCTCTCCTTGTTGCGCGACAGCCAGCGCGCATAGGCGTCGGAAACGCGAAGCATGGAATCGTCGAGCTTGTAGGCGCGCTCGAACCGCGTCCCGGCATCCTTTTCCTTGCCCGAGATCTCGAGCATCATGCCCGTATGGAGATCCTTGAAGATCGGATACCATTCGGGCCCGGTCAGCTTGTCGATGTTGGCTACTGCAGCCTTGGCATCGCCGGCGCCATAGGTCGCCCAGCCCGACAGCAGCGTCGCGACCAGATCGGTGATCGGCCCACGGATCGACTGATTGATGTTGACCTGGGCTGCGGCATATTTCTTCTGCTTGAGATCGCGCACGCCGACCACCAGCCGCGCCACGCGGTTGGATTTGTCCATCGTGAGGATACGGTCGGCGAGCTTGACGGCCTCGTCGATGTCACCGTCCGCCAGCGAGGAGATGAAGGCGCGGTCGAGCAGTTCGTTGTTCTTCGGGTCGGTGCGCAGCGCCGAGCGATAGAAGGCGGCCGCCGAAGCGGCGTCACGCTCCACGCTGGCGTGGCGGGCGGCGAGATAGCTGCCGGACGTGGTGAGCGATTTCAGGTCGGCCTTGGTCGGGAATTGCGCCGCATTGTCGGCCGTGTGATCCGGCGTCTGCGCCGAAACCGCGCCGGGCGCGGCCAGCGCAGCGAAGGCAATAGCGGCGATCGTCCAACGATTGAAACGAGTGGAAAGCATCACGGTTCGCCTAGCTCCAGGATGTACGGCATGATCTTACGATCGGATTCGTGATCGGTCTCGAATGCAAACCCACGCGGCGGCATCTCGGACTGCGACAATGCCGGTTTTGGCCTTCAACCGCAAGGATACGGGTTGGCGAATCGATTGGCAGATTAGGCCTTTAGGCCGCCGATTTGGCCAACCCTTCCCGGAAACGCTTTCACTGTGGCGGTATCGTGACCACCGACGGTATTAGGCGATCCTACCTCACGCAATCGTGGCCAGACGATCCTTTATTACATGCCCTGATAGTTGGGATTACATGCCCTGATAGTTGGGCCCGCCACCGCCCTCAGGGGGAACCCATGTAATGTTGCCGTTCGGGTCCTTGACGTCGCAGGTCTTGCAGTGAACGCAGTTCTGGGCGTTGATCTGAAAACGCGGCCCTGTGGCCTCCTCCACCCATTCGTAGACGCCGGCCGGACAATAGCGGTTCGAAGGACCGGCATAGACATCATGCTCCGACGTCTTCTGCAGGTTCATGTCCGCGACCTTCAAATGAATCGGCTGGTCCTCTTCGTGATTGGTATTGGAGAGAAACACCGAGGACAGCTTGTCGAACGAAATCTTGCCGTCCGGCTTCGGGTAGACGATCCGGGTGTGCTCCTTCGCCGCATCCAGCGTCTTGCGGTCGGGCTTGGCATGCGATTGGGTTCCGAACAGCGAGAATCCCAACGTGTTGCACCACATGTCGAAGCCACCCAGCGCTACGCCGATGATGGTGCCGAACTTCGACCATAGCGGCTTGACGTTGCGGACCCGGTGCAGGTCCTGACCAACCGCGGAGCCCCGCCAGGCGTTTTCGTATTCCACCAGTTCATCGTTGGTTCGGCCGGCGCCGAGCGCGGTGGCGACGTGTTCAGCGGCGAGCATGCCGCTGCCCATCGCGTTGTGCACGCCCTTGATGCGCGGCACGTTGACGAAGCCCGCCGCACAGCCGATCAGCGCGCCGCCCGGGAAACTCAACCGCGGCACCGACTGGTAGCCGCCTTCGGTGATGGCGCGCGCGCCGTAGGAAAGCCGCTTGCCGCCTTCGAAGACGGAGCGGACCGACGGGTGGGTCTTGAAGCGCTGGAATTCGTCGAACGGCGACAGATACGGATCGTCGTAATTGAGGTGCACGACGAAGCCGACCGCCACCTTGTTGTCGTCGTAGTGATAGAGGAACGAGCCGCCGCCGGTCGAATTGTTCAGCGGCCAGCCGAACGAATGCTGGATCAGGCCCTTCTGGTGCTTGGCGGGATCGATCTCCCAGACTTCCTTCAGGCCGATGCCGAATTTCGCCGGCTCGCTCTTGGCGTCGAGCGAGAATTTCGCGATCAGCTGCTTGCTCAGACTGCCGCGCGCGCCTTCGGCGAACAGCGTGTATTTGCCGAGCAGCTCCATGCCGCGGGTGTAGGAATCCTTGTGGCTGCCGTCCCTGGCGATGCCCATGTCGCCGGTTGCGATCCCGCGCACCGCGCCGTTGTCGTCGTAGAGCACCTCGACCGCGGCAAAACCCGGATAGATTTCGACGCCAAGCGCTTCGGCTTTCGGCGCCAGCCAGCGGCAGACATCGCCGAGCGAGCCGATAAAGCAGTGATGATTGTTCATCAGCGGCGGCATCGCAAAATTCGGCAGCCGGATCGCGCTGGTCGCCGTCGTCCAGTAGAAGCGATCGTCCTTGACCTGGGTCTTCAGCGGACAGTCCGCGTCCTGACGCCAGTCCGGAATCAGCTTGTCGAGCGAGACCGGATCGATCACGGCGCCCGAGAGGATGTGTGCACCGACCTCGGAACCCTTCTCGACCACGACGATGCTGAGGTCGGCGTTGAGCTGCTTCAGCCGGATCGCAGCAGCCAGGCCCGATGGCCCGGCGCCCACGATCACGACGTCGAATTCCATGGATTCGCGGGGAGGAAGCTCTTCTGCACTCATGATCTGATCTCAGCCCAATTGAGAACGGCTCTAAGGGCTCGTTGTTTCCGATTTTCGCGCCGATAACAACCATGGAAATGCAAAGCGAGACGTTTCACTTAAGCAGTATCCATATTAGATTGGCATAATGGATCTGATCCCCGAACCCGCCCCTAATATCAGGCAATTGCTGGCTTTTTATCTGGAGGGAGGGGTCGACTGCACGCTGGGCGAGGAGCCGATCGACCGGCTTGCCGAACCCGAACTCCCCGCCGCTGCCGCGCCGGTCCGTGAGCCTGCGACGCTTCGCCCGGCGCGGGAAATGCCGGCCGCAGCGCCGGCTGTTCCGCGCAGCGAAATAGCGCCGGCGCCGGAAGCCGCGATCGCGTCGGCACGCGAAGCGGCGCGGACCGCACCGACGCTGGAAGCGTTGCGTGCGCTCCTGGAAAGTTTTGAGGGATGCGCGCTGAAGAACACCGCGACGCGGCTGGTGTTTGCCGACGGCAATCCCGAAGCGCGCATCATGTTCGTCGGCGAAGCCCCCGGGCGCGACGAGGATATCGAGGGCCTGCCCTTCGTCGGCCGGTCCGGCAAGCTGCTGGACCGCATGATCGCGGCGATCGGGCTCGATCGCGGCAAGGCCTATATCGCCAACGTGATTCCCTGGCGGCCGCCCGGCAACCGGACGCCGACGCCGCAGGAGACGCAGATTTGCCTGCCGTTCATCCAGCGGCAGATCGAACTCGTGAATCCCGATGTGCTGGTGACGCTCGGCAATCCGTCGACGCAGACGCTGCTGTCGACCCGCGAGGGCATCATGAAAACCCGCGGCAAGTGGTTCGACTACGACACCGGCACGCGCACCATCCGCGCCATGGCGACGTTCCATCCGGCCTATCTGTTGCGGTCGCCGTCGTACAAGCGGATGTCGTGGCAGGATCTGCGCGCGATTGCGAAAGTGCTGGAGCAGGCGCCCTCGCCTTGAGGCTTTCGCCTTACGGCGCCTTCGGCCGCACGATCGCCCAGCCGACGCGTAGCGACGGCTGCCGGCCGTTCACCAGCCAATCGAAGGCGCGCGGCACTTCGGGCACCAGGCCTGGAAACCGCTGCGCGATATCGGCAGGTGGCGCGCCCGACGTATCGGAGGCGCGCCAGACCACGACGCCGCCGGTCTCGTTGAATTTCGCAACCGACAGCCACGGGGTTCGCTGCGGCGCGGCGTCGAGCAGGAGATGCGGGCGCCCCTTGTCCATCGCGATGAGGGTTGCAAGCTGGGGGTCGCCGGTCACCGCGCGCAGCCGCTGATTGGTTCGCCGCTCAAAGCTGTCGCCGAAGAAGCGCGCGATGGCGCTGGCCGGCATCGAGGTCGGCACTTCCGTGGCTCCGGTCCACGGCTGGAAGAACGTGATCGCAACAACGCCCAGAACTGGCGCCACCAGCGCCGCTGCCCAGGCCGAACGCAACAGGCGCTGACGCCGCAGATAGACGAGATCGCCGGTCGCGACGATGATGGCGAGCCCCGACATCAGAAGCGCCACGCCCGCGCCTCCGACGACGCGATCGAGATTGAACAGGCCCCCTAGCAGGCTTCCGAACAACGCCGGCGCGATGGCGAAGAAATAGACGAACTCGCGCGCCAGCGGATCGACGGGCGGACGATAGATGATCGGCGCATCCTCGGCGTTGCGGACGAACCAGGCCGAGTTGAGGACCACCAGCACCAGGATGCCCAGCATCGCCAGTCCGAGGCCCGCCAGCAGCGTGCCCCATTGCATGGCGCGCGCGCCGAGTTCCGATATCGCCGGCCACGACGGCATGGCGAGCGCATCGGCGCGGATCAGCCAGATCAAATAGGGCAAGACCAGCACGACGATCACCAGCAGCGCAAAGAGCGCGTCGAGCGACATCAGCGTGCGTCGGCCCCTCGGCGTGGCGGCGGCAAATCCCGCCAGCAGCAGCAACAGCCCGATCGCGGAAGATGTCGTCAGCAGCAGCAGGCCGGCTTCGATCGACCAGGCAAACCAGGCGCTGCGTCGATTTTGACCGATCAATTGCCAGGAATGCAGCAGCAGCAGCGCCCAGAGCGGCCGCGCCAGCACCAGCGGGCCGAATTCGGCGCTGGGCGCGCTGAAGGCCACGACCGTCAACGACAGCAGCACCGCAAGCACCGCCTGCTGGCTACCGACGATCGCGCGCGCCAGATGATAGAAGGTCAGGAAAGTGACGATGGTGCAGATCTGCGCCAGCAGATAGACGCCGAACACATGATTGCCGGCTGCGCGAAAGGCAATGTCGGCCAGCCAGGACGCGAGTGGCGGACCGAGATCGGTGCCGACCTGGTACTCGCGGCCGAACGCCAGCAGCGTCGCCACATCCGCGGGCGGGCTGCGGTAGAGCAGCACGGGAAGGATCAGCCAGAGCCCGGCCTGGAGCAGCACCACGAGCCAGACCACCAGCCGCGGCCGGGCGCGGATCAGTTCGACGACGAGCGAGGTGAAGCGCATGAAATGTCCGAATGCCCGGGCCGAGCCCCCTGCCCGATGACGTTTGATAGAGCCGGCCGGCCGCAGAGGCAACCATCGCGTTTTCGCGCCAGGCGATTACCGTTTGCAGCGGAAAGCGCGGTTTCAAACCGCCGCCGAAATCCCGGATGCGATCGATGTATCCGCCGCAAACAGGTCGGGTTCGCGTTCGACCGTCTCGGGAAAATGCTTCAGTCTCGCCGCAATCACCGGCGCGAAGAATCGGCGGTGGTGGATGCTCGGTCCTAACCGGTCCAGCGCCTCGCGATGTTCCGGCACCGCGTAGCCCTTGTGGGTTTCGAAGCCATAGCCCGGGCAATCGGCCGCCAGCGCGCACATCAGGCGGTCGCGCGTCACCTTGGCGATGATCGATGCCGCCGCGATCGACATCACGATACCATCGCCGCCGATCACGGCGTCGCAGTCGCAGGGCGCATCGACCTTGTCGCGGCCGTCCACGAACACATGCTGCGGCATCTCCGGCAGCGCACGGACAGCGCGTGCCAAGGCCCACAGCGACGCACGCAGGATATTGTCGCGATCGATCCGCGCGGGCGAGGCAAAGGCGACGGCAAATGAGGACGTTGCGCAGATCTCCTCGAACAATTCCTCGCGGCGCTCGGCGGTCAGCCGCTTGGAATCGTCGATGCCCTTCGGGATCCGCTTCGGGTCCAGCACCACGGCGGCGGCCACCACCGGTCCTGCCAGCGGCCCGCGCCCGGCTTCATCGCAGCCGGCCACCGGCAAGACGCCACGCTTGATCAGCGCGCGCTCGCGGCGAAAGCTCGGTGGCGCAACCGCGATCACGCCCTTCGGCAACGCGGCCTTTTGCTTGCCGACACTCTTCTCGGATTTTTTGGCGGACTTGTCCCGAATCATGCCGGGATGGTGCGCGAAACGAGCAAGCCCGCGCAACCGGGAACCGGGCGCAATTCCCGTTATTCAACACAGGCCGGGCGCGACGACGCAGCCCCTCAGAACAAACTCAATTGCTGCCCGCTCCGCTTCGGCCTGACAAAATGATCCGTGGTCAATTTCGAACGGCGCTTGTTGAGGCCGAGTTTCTCGCAGGCGATCTCGAAGCGGCGACCGATCATCCAGGCCATCGGGCCGGTCCCCTTCATCCGGGTGCCCCATTGCGAGTCGTAGTCGCGGCCGCCGCGCATGTCACGGATCAGGGTGAAGACGTGGCGGTAGCGGTCGGGATAGTTCGCCATCAGCCATTCGCGAAACAGGTCGCGCACTTCCAGCGGAAGCCTGAGCAGCACGTAGCTCGCTTCCCTGACGCCGGCATGCGCCGCCGCATCGAGAATGCGTTCGATCTCGGAATCGTTCAGCGCGGGAATCACGGGCGCGACCATCACGGTCGCGGGAATGCCGGCGGAAGACAGTTGCCGCAGCGCCTCCAGCCGTTTCGGCGGCGTCGAGGCGCGCGGCTCCATGGTGCGCGCGAGTTTGGGATCGAGCGTGGTCACTGAAATGGCGACCTTGGCCAGGTTGCGCCTGGCCATCCGCTGCAGAATGTCGATGTCGCGCGTCACCAGCGCCGATTTGGTGACGATGCCGACGGGGTGTCCGGCCTGCTCCAGCACTTCGAGGATGCCGCGCATGATTTGGCGCTCGCGCTCGATCGGCTGGTACGGATCGGTGTTGGTCCCGATCGCGATCATGCGCGGCTCGTACCCCGATGCCGCCAGTTCCTTCTCGAGCAGTTCCGGCGCATCCGGCTTGGCGAGCAGCTTGGATTCGAAATCGAGTCCGGGCGAAAGGCCCAGATAGGCGTGGGTCGGCCGCGCGAAGCAGTAGACGCAGCCATGCTCGCAGCCGCGATAGGGATTGATGGAACGGTCGAAGCCGATATCGGGCGAGTCGTTGCGGGTGATGACCTTGCGCGAGGTATCCACCCCTACCGTGGTCTTGAACGGCGGCAGGTCTTCCAGGCTTTGCCAGCCATCGTCGAAGGCGACGCGCGCTTCGGCCTCGAACCGGCCGCTGCCATTGGACTGCGCGCCGCGACCGCGCCGCCGACCGCGCTCGATCGCGACCGCGAGTTCAGGAAAAGGGGTCGCACCCGCCGGTTCGGAGGGCGCCGTGACCGGCGGGTGCTTGAGGGCATGAGAGGATGCTCGGCTCATGCCGGGAAACTAGCACATGATGAGAACAAATCAAGAACAGGATCGAAAAGAATTCGCGAAAGAGAAGCGTGGGCGTCGGCAACCATGCCGCAAAAATCTGCACGCCTACCGCTGTTTTGAATGTGACAAGGTGATAACAGTGCCACGGTTTTTCACCGTTTGAGCCGTCGAAGCCTCATTCATGCTGAGCGTGATCATCCCGACCGAAGGCATTGAGCAGCCTGCCGTGGCGACGCTGGCGGCGCTCGTACCGGGTGCTGCAGCGGGCGTGATCCGCGAGGTGCTGCTGGTCGACCGCGCCGGGACCGACGTGATCGAGCGCGTGGCCGACGTCGCCGGTTGCCACTTCCTGGCTTTCGAGGGAACGCGCGCAGCAGCCCTCGCAGCCGGCGCGCGGGCCGCACGCTCGCCCTGGCTGATGTTCCTGCATGCCGGTGCCGTGCTCGACAGCGGCTGGATCGAAGAGACCACGCAATTCATCCAGAGCGTCTCGAACAGCGACCGGCCGCGGGCCGGCGTGTTCCGCTATGCCCGATCGCCCTATGCCGATGCGAGGCTGCGCGACGGCTTCAAGTTCGTCGCCCGCATGATCGCAGGGCCATCGGCGGAACAAGGCCTCCTGATCGCGCGTGATCATTACGAGCGGCTTGGCGGCTACCGGCCGGATTCGCGCCGCTCGGAGACGCGGCTCCTGCGCCAGCTCGGCCGCGCCTCGCGCACCCAGCTGCGCAGCCGGATCATGGTCGTGGCCTGAGCGGGACACCGCAGCAGGCCCGGACTCAAAACATCGAAAACAACCCCATGCAAAGTAGGCGGCAGTGCGCCGCGGGCTTGCCACGCGAATATACTTGCCAAAAGCAACTATATCTTTGACAATGGCAAATATCGAGGGAAGTGCCATGCCCCAACCAGACACTGAACAGCAGGTCGCGGCAGTCCGCGCCTTCAACCGCTTCTACACGCGCAAGCTTGGCGTGCTGGATCAGCAGCTTCTCGACAGCCCCTACTCGCTGAGCGAGGCGCGGGTGCTGTACGAGCTTGCCTATCGCGAACAGCCTTCAGCCAAGGAGATTGGCGGCGCGCTGGGCCTCGACGCCGGCTACCTCAGCCGCATCGTGCAGAATTTCGATGACGCCGGCCTGATTACCCGCACGCCGCTGCCATCCGATCGCCGGCAATACCGGCTCGCGTTGACGGTGAAGGGGCGTCAGACATTCGCAAAGCTCGAGCGCAGCATGCGTGACGAAGTTGCGGCGATGCTGGCGAAGTTGCCGCACGACAGCAAAGCGCATTTGATCGGGGCGATGGCCCTGATCGAACGGCTGCTAGGCGAATCCGGCGGACTGGCTTCGCCGGCGATCCTGCGCGAGCCGCGGCCCGGCGACATGGGATGGGTGGTGCAGAGCCACGGCTCGTTTTACGCCCGCGAGTACGGCTTCGATTCCTCCTTCGAGGGCCTCGTCGCCGAGATCGCAGCAAAATTCCTCGCTTCGTTCGATGCGTCGCGCGAACGCTGCTGGATCGCCGAGATCGAGGGTCAACAAGTCGGCTCGATCTTTCTGGTGCGGCACACCGACGACGTCGCCAAGCTGCGCCTGCTGCTGGTCGATCCGGCCGGACGCGGACACGGCCTCGGTCACCGGCTGGTCGCCGAATGCATCGCGTTCGCAAAAGCCTGCGGATATCGAAGGATCACGCTGTGGACACAGAGCATCCTGGTTGCCGCCCGCAGGATCTATCAGGACGCAGGATTCAAGCTGGTCGCCACCGAACCGCACCGTAGTTTCGGCCAGGACCTGATCGGTGAAACCTGGGAACTCGAACTGTGAAGCCGATATGTCGTGGAACCAAGCGTCGCTTAACCCCCAGTCATTCCGGGGCGATGCGTCAGCATCGAACCCTGAATCTCGAGATTCCGGATTCGCGCCCTGCGCGCCCCGGAATGACAACACAGATCAAGCTGAAGCGCCTTTGGCTTTGGGCCGGCGCATGTGCTCGTCGAGCCGCGGCATGATCTCGACGAAATTGCAGGGGCGCGTGCGATAGTCGAGCTGGGGGCCAAGGATGCCGTCCCACGCATCGCGGCAGGCGCCCGGCGACCCCGGCAGGCAGAAGATGAAAGTGGCGCCGGCAACGCCGGCGGTGGCGCGGCTCTGCACGGTCGAGGCGCCGATCTTGGCGTGGCTCAGCATGTGGAAGGCGATGGAGAAACCATCCATCCGCTTCTCGAACAGCGGCTCGACCGCCTCCGGTGTCACGTCGCGGCCGGTAAAGCCGGTGCCGCCAGTGGTGATGACGACATCGACGCCGGAATCGGCGATCCACCGCCGGATCACCCCCCGGATCGCCTCGACATCGTCGGTGACGATCTCGCGCGCGGCCAGGTGGTGACCGGCGGCGGTCAGCCGGTCGGCCAGCGTCGAGCCGGACTTGTCATCGGCCAGCGAACGCGTGTCCGAGATCGTCAACACCGCGATGTTCAGCGGCACGAATTGTTTTGAGTCGTCGATGGAGGACATGACTGCTTCTTTTTGACATGCCCGCGCTTTTCCCGGGCGCTACGGCTTCAACCTGTCTCTAAAGCAATGACCTGGATAGCCGGACATGTGCGCGAAGACGCGCTTCGCGCTTTTGTCCGTCTACTGCACCGCTCCCTGAGCAAACGTATTGCAGGCCTGCACCGTGCCCTGCTGGAAGCCGGTCATGAACCACTGCCTGCGTTGCGCCGCGGAGCCGTGCGTGAAGCTGTCGGGCACCACCCTGCCCGTCGACTGCCGCTGCAACGTGTCGTCGCCGATCGCGGTTGCCGTGCGCAAGGCCGCGTCGATGTCGCCGTCCTCGAGGAAGCCCGGCCGCTTCTGGGCCTCGCGATTGACCCAGACGCCGGCGAGACAATCCGCCTGCAGCTCGACCTTGACCTGCAGCGCGTTGGCTTCCGCCTTGCTGCCGGCCTGCTGCTGCAGCCGCTGCACCCGCGGCAGGATGCCGAGCAGGTTCTGGATGTGATGGCCCGCCTCATGCGCGATGATGTAGGCCGTCGTGAACTTGCACGCGCTGCCCGAGCAACCGCGAAAACGCGTCTCGACCTCGCGGAAGAACGCGGTGTCGAGGAATATCTGCTTGTCCGGCGGGCAGTAGAACGGCCCCATTGCCGACTGAGCCATGCCGCAGCGTCCGCCATTGGTGGCGTTCTTGAACAGCACGATGCGCGGTCCCGTATAATTCTGACCGCTGGCCTGGAAGATCTCGCTCCAGCGATCGTCGATTTCGCCGAGAATGCCGGCGATCATGCTGCCGACCTCGTCCTTGGGCGCGCCGGTCTTCGCCGGTCCCGAACGGCGATCGGTCTGATAGGTCGGCGCCTGGTTGCCGCCGGTGAGAATCTCGGCGCCGCCGATCAGCAGGCGCGGATCGATGCCGAAGGCGTAGCCGACGAGGCCGAGGATGATGATGGTGCCGATGCCGAGCCCGCCGCCGCCCATCGGCAGGCCGAAGCCGCCGCCGCCACCCCCACCGCTATCGTCGCGACGATCATCGATCTGGTCGCTGCGGCGGAAATCATCGTAACGCATGGCGGTATTTCCTCATCCCGGCTGTTGGCTCAATACCTAACGCAGTAGTCACGTAAAATTTCCATTCCATTAATCAATAACCCGTCCGGCAAATATTGCCTAGTACATCCAAACCCGCAATCTTTCCGGGCAATCTCTTCTCAGCAACAATACCGATTAAGTCGATTTTTACTTTGCCGGGTCAATGTAGCGCCAGTCGGTTGTTTAGTCCCGCGTCGCCGGCAGCGTCGCCTGAGTCAGAGTAATTGAGTCATGGTTGTGTCGCGTCGCGGGGCGTCTGCAAGGGCGCCCCGCACTAAATTCGAGCCTGATTCCAGCGCTCGTATCGTCGTCGGCGATTGCGTCGCCGAGATGTCGAAGCTTCCGGCCGGTTCGGTCGATCTGGTGTTCGCAGATCCCCCGTATAACCTGCAGCTGAAGGGCGAACTCAAGCGCCCCGACGAATCCCATGTCGATGCCGTCAACAACGACTGGGACAAGTTTTCATCCTTCGCGGCTTACGACGATTTCACCCGCGCATGGCTGCTCGCCTGCCGCCGGATCATGAAGCCGTCGGCGACGCTGTGGGTGATCGGCTCCTACCACAACATTTTCCGCGTCGGCTCGATCATGCAGGACCTCGGCTTCTGGGTCCTCAACGACATCGTCTGGCGCAAGTCCAATCCGATGCCGAATTTCCGTGGCCGCCGCTTCACCAATGCGCACGAAACCATGATCTGGGCCGCGCGTGACGAAAAGGCCAAGGGCTATACGTTCAACTATGAAGCGTTGAAGGCCGCCAACGAGGACGTGCAGGCGCGTTCCGACTGGCTGATTCCGCTTTGCACCGGCGAAGAGCGCCTCAAGGGCGCCGATGGCAAGAAAGTGCACCCGACCCAGAAGCCCGAGGGCCTGCTGGCGCGCGTGCTACTGTCGTCGTCGAAGCCCGGCGATCTCGTGATCGATCCCTTCAACGGCACCGGCACGACCGGCGCCGTGGCAAAACGTCTCGGCCGCCGCTACATCGGCTTCGAACGCGACCAGACCTATGCCAAAGCGGCCGAAGCGCGGATCGCCGCGATCGAACCGCTGCCCGAGGCAACGCTGGCGCCGTTCATGACCGCGCGCGAAGCGCCCCGCGTGGCATTCTCCGAACTGATCGAGCGCGGCATGATTCCGCCAGGTACCAGGCTCGTGGATTCCAAGAAACGCCATGGCGCGCTCGTCCGTGCCGACGGCGCCATCATGCTCGGCGACAAGGTCGGCTCGATCCACCGCATCGGCGCGGTGGCGCAAGGCGCGCCGGCCTGCAACGGCTGGACCTTCTGGCACGTCGAAACCAAGAACGGCCTGCGGCTGATCGACGAACTGCGGGCCGAAATTCGCTCCGAAATGGCTGTAGGCTAATCCTGCCCTCGATTGGCACGCGCGCGGCCAAATCGATAGATCGGCAGGACGGGTAGAGCGCAGCGAAACCCATCAATCGCTCGCGCATAGGGATGGGTTTCGCTGCGCTCTACCCATCCCACAGGCTGGCACCTCGAGAAGAACGGCCCGACAACGCACGGAATCATGCATAGCGGCCAACGGATATGCCGCGAAATATGCCGTTGCCCACGGCTTGCGCAGGCTCAGCGATCGACGGGCATGGCAGCCGTGTCACGATCGTGAGCGTTTTCGCTCCCATTTTCGGGTATGCTCTGCACAATCATTTCCTTCGAGATTCTTCCAATGCGCTCGCGAAACTCCGAGTCGTTCATCGTGTTGCCGTTGCTGCCGATCTTCCTGCTCGGCGCCTTCCCGATGCTGCTGTTGAGCCTGATGGGTCCCGCCGGACTGGTCATCCTCGGCATCCTCATCGCCTCCGTCGGGCTGACAGACGTGCTGGAGTCCAACAGCGCCTACAGCGAGCAGATCATCGTCCACGGCTACACGCGCGGGACCGAACGCGCGATCCAGCGGACCAATCTGCGATCGGAGATCCGCTTTGCCGTCACCATGATCGTCGCGGGCGCAGGACTTGCCGCCGCAGGGCTCTACGGCGTCTTCTGCTACGGCTGATCGCAATCGCGATCAGCCCGCGCGCGCAGCCAAACGCGGCGCGCCGGATCCGGCCTGATCGACCAGATTTCCTCTGGCGTGACCCAGATAGGTCCTGATCTCCCTGGTCAGCAGGCCGGACTGGGACGACAGATCTTCCGACGCGGTCATGGTCGATGCCGCGAGTTGCTCGGTATCCCCAGCGGTCTGCGCCAGCGCCTGGATGTCGGTGGCGATTTGCCCGACGACGGCAAACGCGTCGTCGATGTTGCGGGCGATCTCGGCGGTCGCCTGGGATTGCACGTGCGATGCCTCGGCCACCTTGCCGGTAATGTCGTTGACCTCCGCGATCACGGTGCCGATCTCGGTAATCGAGACGCCGACGCGGTCGGCCGCGGACTGCACCTGCCCCACCTGGGTTTCGATCTCTGCCGTGAAGTTCGCCGTCTGCGTTGCCAGCGCCTTGACCTCATGGGCGACCACGGCGAAGCCGCGCCCGGCGTCGCCGGCGCGCGCAGCCTCGATCGTCGCATTCAGCGCCAGAAGGTTGGTCTGGCTGGCGATCGCGTTGATCGACTTGACGACATCGCTGATGCGGGCCGCAACATCCCTCAACACGTCGACGCTGCCGGCGGCATCGGTGACGCGCTCCACCGCGCGCCCGGCGATGTCCGACGAGCGCTGAATATCGGCGCCCACTTCGCTCGCCTTGGAGGAAAGCTGTGCAGTCGCCGACACGACCGACTGCAGGTTGGCGGCGGCCTGCCCGGAGGCCGCGCCGATCGAAGTGATACGCTCGCGCGTGGTGGAAGCGCCGCCGCGCAGGTTGCCCGCGGTTCCGCTCATCTCCGCCGCGCCGTTATCCAGCGCTGCAACGATGGCACTCACGCTGCCCTCCAGTTCGGCGGTTTGACGTTCGAACTGCCGAATCCGGATCTCGATGCTCGACGTCGCGTCGTTGATCGTGTGGGCGCCCTGCAGCAACGCGCCATGCAGCCCGTCCGGCAGGATCCGCCGGTAATACTTGTTGTGATGGACCGCATCCATCGCCGCCGTCGCCTCGCGGACGAAAGCATCGCAGCCGTCGATCATGTCATTGACCGCGTGGAGCAACTCAGTGGCGCTGTCATGCTCCGGAATCGCGAGCACGCGGGCCTCGAAATCGCCAGCAGCAATCCGCCGGCAGACGTCCTTCGCCTGCCGCATCAGGCGCGCCGTGCCAGCAATCCAGAACATCGCAAGACCGAGGCAGGCGATCGCTGCCGCCTCGATCGCGACGAAAGCGCGAGGGTAATTCAGCCAAAGCAAAACCATCGCGGCCAGCGATCCGCAGATCGCGGCCGCAATGCTAAGCAGCGCTCTTGAGAGAGAAGACGAGTTCTTCATAGGCGACTTTCTTCGACGCGACGAAATCGGTCAGGGCCTTGAAGCCCGCGGCGAGCGCCTCTTTCCCGTTGGCGTGGCTGCGTTCGATCCTGAGCACGTCGGCGTAGAGCGGCACGATGATTGTTTCGATCACGTCGCGATCGGGGGCGCGGCGGTTGGAATGGTATCCGATCATTTCGCCGCTGGCGTCGTAGGACGGCGTGACGTGCGCGAAGACCCAGTAGTGATCGCCATTCCTGGCCATGTTCTTGACGAAGGCGAATATCTCGCGGCGATCCTCGATGGTCTCCCACAGCAGGCGGAATACGCTGCGCGGCATGTCCGGATGGCGGATGATGCTGTGGGGCTGGCCGATCAGTTCGGCTTCGCGATAGCCTGCAATTTTGCAGAACAGGCTGTTGGCGTAGGTCAGGCGTCCCCTGAGGTCGGTCTTCGAAACGATCATTTCGGAAACGGGAAAGAAGGTCTCGCGACCGCTCGGGGTGACGTGGTTGGCCATTCTGGTTTCCGTTGCGCATCGCCGTTGAGTGCGCCTGGCCAAGGGTTAGAAACCCGAACTGAATTTTGTCTTAAGGACTGAGCGATTTGAGAATTTTTGGATCGACGACGCGTGCTCGCGATCGAAAACAACCATAGCTGGCACTGTCTCGACACCTCGTCACGAACTCTTCGGTTGCGTTTGCTGGCAGAACTGGCGCATTGACATCCCTGCCCGCGGCAGTGCCGCCGCGCCCCGACCATTTGTCGGTAACGAGAGCCAGGGAGAATTCTGAATGCTCAAATTCTATTTCAACGGATCGCCCAACCCGACCAAGGTCGCGCTCTTCCTCGAGGAAGCCGGCATCGCCTATGAGCCGGTTGCCGTCGACACCCGCAGGGGCGACCAGTTCAAGCCGGAATATCTCGCCATCAATCCGAACGCCAAGGTGCCCGCGATCGACGACGACGGCATCAAGGTCTTCGACAGCAACGCCATCCTGCTTTATCTCGCGGAAAAGACCGGCAAGTTTCTCCCGGCAAATACGCCGGCCAATCGCGGCGAACTACTGTCGTGGCTGATGTTCGTCGCTACCGGCATCGGCCCGTTCTCCGGCCAGGCCGTGCACTTCAAGCATTTCGCGCCGGAAAAGGTCGACTACGCCCATAACCGCTACCAGTTCGAGGCGCAGCGGCATTACGGCATTCTCAACGACCATCTCGCCACCCGCCGCTACATGGTCGGCGATACCTACACCATCGTCGACATGGACGTCTGGGGCTGGGCGCGCATGATGGCCTTCGTCATGGGCGAGGACGCAGTGGCGAAATTTCCCAACGTCAAGAAGCTGGTCGACGAGATCTCGGCAAGGCCTGCGGCCGCCAAGGCGATCGCGCTGAAGGACAATTTCAAGTTCAAGGCGGAGATGGACGACGAAGCGCGCGGCAACATGTTCAAGCACCTGAAGATCAAGGCGGCCTGATCGAGAAGATCGTAGGGTGGGCAAAGGCGCACTTGCGCCGTGCCCACCATTCACGCCCTGCTCGCGATGGTGGGCACGCTTCGCTTTGCCCACCCTACAAACACGCTGCTCTATTAATTACACCGCCACCTTCCGTTCTTCCGGGAACGGCCCGAGCACGCGCTCGACCAGCGCGGAATCGCAATATTCCTTGATCTGCCTGATCTTGCCGTCCTCGATGCGCCAGACCATGCAGTACTGATTGTCGTAGCGTTCGCCTGCCTTGGTGACGTTGTCGCCGCGGGCCTCGACCACGACAAAATCGCCTTCCGCGATGAAGTTGAACGCCACCGTACGCGGCCGGACGGCGAAGAACGAGCGGAAGTGGCCCATCAGGCCGTTGTTGATGGCGTCGCGCCCCTTGAATTCATGCGACCACGAATATTGCCCGGTGACGACCCAGGTCGCGTCCTCGGCCAGGTTGTCGAGGAACGTGGTCCCGCTCCGGTTGGCGGAATCCGTGTAGACCTGCTGGACGAGTTTCTTGTTGGCTGCTGCGCTCATGGCGGCTTCTCCTTTTTGATCCGTATTTCAGATCATCGCGCGCGGCCCGTCATTCTTCCAATCGATAGCTGGTATGATATATATTCGTTCCATGAATTTGATTTCGCTTGACCTCAATCTGCTGGTCGCGCTCGACGCCCTGCTCCGGGAAGCCAGTGTCAGCCGCGCGGCGATGCGGATCGGTCTGTCGCAGCCTGCGGCGAGCCACGCATTGCAGCGGCTGCGCGACCTGATCGGCGATCCGCTGCTGGTGCGGAATGGCGCGCGGATGGAGCTGACGCCGCGGGCGCAGGCGTTGCGCGCGCCGCTGGCGCAGGCGCTCGACCAGGTCCGCGCGCTGTTCATCCCCGAAGGTTTCGATGCCGCCAGCAGCGAACGCCAGTTTCGCCTGATGATGCCTGATCTCGCCGTCGAGCTGCTGATGCCGCCGCTGATGGAGAAGATCACGAAGCTGGCGCCAAACCTGCGGATCGACGTGGTGCCGTGGCGGGGTCCGGCGATCTTCACGCCGGAGTTCGCCCGCACCATCGACATGGTGATCTCGATCGGCAATTCCTTCAGCGGATTTCACCGGCAACGGCTTTACATCGACAGCGATGCGCTCGCGGTCCGCAAAGGGCACCCGGCCGGCATCAGGCTGAAGCGGCTGGAGACGTTTCGCGAGGCGCGCCATGTCGCGGTCGTGATCCGCGGCCAGAGCGAGGACCTGATCGACGGCTGGCTGCGCTCCAAGGGTATCGAGCGGCGGATCGCGCTGGTCGTGCCCGGCTATATCGAGGCGCTGCATGTTGCCGCGCGCACCGATCTGGTCGCCTTCGTGCCGCGCCGCCTGATCGGCGCGCTGGCAAAGCAATTGTCGCTGGCGACGATCGCGCCGCCGGTCGATCCCGGGATCGACGAGCAGTACATGTTCTATCCGACCCGGGCCCGGATGGATCCCGGATCGATCTGGCTGCGCAACATCATGCTCGGCATCGGCCGCGAGATGGAGCGCACCACGAGGAAGACGGCTTAATAGATGTCAAATCCTCATGGTGAGGAGGCGCGAAAGCGCCGTCTCGAACCATGTAGCCCCGCTGGTGCCATTCATCCTTCGAGACGCACGCTGACGCGTGCTCCTCAGGATGAGGTCTGACATGTGATCTCAGCGCTTCACTTCTGCCAGCACCTTCTGTACCGCCGGCCGTTCTTCCATCCGCTTGCGGTGCGCCGCCACCTTCGGCAACGTCGCGAGATCGACGCCGTCGCCCTCGAGCCAGCCGGAGATGGTGTAGAGATAGGGATCGCAGATCGTGAACTGCTCGCCCATCACCCACGGCCCCTTCAGCATCTCGCGCTCGATCAGGGCGAAGCTGGCGGCCATGGTCTCCGGCACCTTGCGCTTCATGTCGGCGAACGAGGACTCGTCCGCCGCCCAGCGATAGCCGCGCATCTTGTGCGCATGGTTGATGTGCACCGTCGAGCAGAGATAGCTGTTGAACGACTGCGCCTGCGCGAACGCAAAGGGATCATCGGGCACCAGTTTCGCCTTCGGGAAACTGCTCGCAATGAAGGCGAGGATCGCCGGCGTCTCGGTCAGCGTGCCGCGGTCCGTCACCAGCGCCGGCACCCGTCCCTTCGGATTGATCGCCAGATATTGCGGGGTGGTCTGCTGGCTGCTCTTGAAGTCGAGCCGTTCCGCCGCGTAGTCGGCGCCGGCCTCCTCCAGGGCGATATGCGAAGCCAGCGCGCAGGTACCGGGGGCAGTGTAAAGCTTGAACATGGCGATCCTCATGGGGAAAGCCGGACGTTAGCGGCGCGCCCCCGCGCCGTCCACCCTCGGCAGGCGCCTTCGCAGTTGCCCCCTGCCCTCCCTCATGTCATGACGCCCGAGAGGCAGGAGCGTGACAGGGGTGCAGACATGACCGTACTCATCGCCGGCGGCGGCATCGGCGGGCTGACGCTGGCGCTCAGCCTGCACCAGATCGGCGTTGCCGCCAAAGTCTTCGAAAGCGTATCCGAGCTGAAGCCGCTTGGCGTCGGCATCAACGTGCTGCCGCATGCGGTGCGCGAGCTGATCGAACTCGGCCTGCACGATGCGCTCGACAAATCGGCCGTGCGCACCAGGGAGCTCGCCTATTTCTCCAAGCACGGCAAGCCGATCTGGAGCGAACCGCGCGGCATCGAGGCCGGCTACAAGTGGCCGCAGTTCTCGATCCATCGCGGCACGCTGCAGCAGATTTTGCTCGACACCGCGATCGAACGGCTGGGCAGGGAGAACATCCTCACCAGCCATCATCTCACCGGCTGGACCGAGACGAGCGATGGCGTCCGCGCCGAATTCATTGACAAAGCCACCGGCAAATCCGCGGGCCACCATGAAGGCGCGCTGCTGATCGCCGCCGACGGCATCCACTCCGCGATCCGCGAAAAGCTGTATCCGCAGGAAGGCCCGCCGATCTGGAACGGTCGCATCCTGTGGCGCGGCATTACCGAAAGCGAGGCCTTCCTGTCCGGCCGCACCATGATCATGGCCGGCCACGAGATCCTGAAATTCGTCTGCTATCCGATTTCGAGGGAGCCAGACAGCGCCGGCAAGTTCAGGATCAACTGGGTGGCGGAGCGGCACATGCCACCGACCTACCAGTGGCGGCGCGAGGACTATAACCGGACCGCGAAACTCGAAGAGTTCCTGCCCTGGTTCAAGGACTGGAAATTCGACTGGCTCGACGTGCCCGGCCTGATCGAAAACTGCCCGCACGCCTACGAATATCCCCTGGTCGACCGCGATCCGATTCCGCAGTGGACGTTTGGCCGCGTCACGCTGATGGGCGACGCCGCGCATCCGATGTACCCGATCGGCTCCAACGGCGCTTCGCAGGCGATTCTGGATGCGCGCGTGCTCACCCGCGAGATCCTGGCAAAGGGCGAAACCAGCGCCGCACTCGTGGCCTATGAAGCCGAGCGGCGGCCGGCCACCACCGACCTCGTAATGCTCAACCGCCGCAATGGTCCCGAGCAGGTGATGCAGCTGGTCGAGGAACGCGCGCCCGATGGGTACAAGGTCGTCACCGACGTGCTTTCGCTGCAAGAGCTGGAAGACATCGCCGCGAACTACAAGCGCGTCGCCGGCTTCCAGGTCGAAGGCCTCAACGCCAAGCCGCCGATCGTGCAGCTCAAGCCCGAAGCGCCGCGGGCTGCCGGCTAGCGAAGCGCCTTCGCGGTCTCGACCAGCCGCGCGCTGGTCGTCGCCGTGGCGAGCACGGTGCCGTCCTCGGCCATCAGCCGCCCCTCGACGAAGGCGACAGTCTTGCCGAGCTGAGTGACTTTGGCCTCGCCCGTGATCGGCCCCGGTTTGGCGGGGCTGAGGAAATTCACCGTCAAGGAAATGGTCGCGGTATAGAGCCGGCCTTCGGTCATCGCGAACACGGCCGGCCCCATGGTGTCGTCGAGCATCGCCGAGAGAATGCCGCCTTGGACGAAGCCCGCCGGGTTGCAGAAGTCATGTTTGCCGTCGAAGCCGATCCGGATCCAGCCATCTTTCGGGTGCGCGTCGAGCAGGTGCCAGCCGAGCAGTTTTGCGCATGGCGGCGCAGGCAGATTGTCGAGAGCGGTTGCGATCATGGGAACCTCCGTGAGGTTTCATCCTGGCGCAGGCCTGCTGCCAGCATGGTGTCAGCAGATCTAAAGGTCCAGACCGTGCGCAATCGCCTTGCGCATCACATTGGGCAGCGCCTCGTCGGCCAGCGTTGCGACCGGCACCCAGCGCAAGCCCTCCGGCGCGCGCGTCCGCACGGCAACTGTCGCGGTATAAATCACGAGTTCGAGCGGAAAATGCGTGAACACGTGCGTGACGACGCCGGCCTTGCGATGCCAGCGCTCCACGCCCTTGAGCGCGGGTGCCTGGTTCAGCGCAGCTTTATCGTCCTGTCCGGCGAGCCAGTCGGAGCCCGGCACTTCGGTCATGCCGCCGAGCAGGCCTTTTTCCGGCCGCGTGCGCACCAGAAGTTCGTCGCCGCGCGTGACGATGAAGGCGGCGCCACGGCGCAGGTCTCCCGTCTTCTTCGGCGCCTTGCGCGGAAATGTTTCCTGATCGCTGCGCAAGCGGGCGGCGCAATCATCATTCAGCGGGCACAACGCACAAGCCGGCTTCTTGGGCGTGCAGATCGAGGAGCCCAGATCCATCAGCGCCTGCGCGCTGTCACCGGCGCGAGACTCGCCCAGCAGCGTCGCCGCCAGTTCCTGGATGCGCGGCTTGGCCTGCGGCAGCGGTTCTTCCACCGCATAAAGCCTGGACGTCACGCGCTCGATGTTGCCGTCGACCGGCATGGTCCTGATATCGAAAGCAATCGCGCCGATGGCGGCTGCCGTGTACGGGCCGATCCCCGGCAATTTGCGCAGGCCTTCCTCGGTATCCGGAAACACCCCGCCATGGTCGCGCAGCACGGCCACCGCACAGGCGTGAAGATTGCGCGCGCGCGAATAGTAGCCGAGCCCGGCCCACATCCGCAGCACGTCATCCTGCGAGGCGCGGCCGAGTGCTGCGACATCCGGCCAGCGCGCCAGGAATTTCTCGAAGTACGGCCCGACCGTCTTGACGCCGGTCTGCTGCAGCATGATTTCGGACAGCCAGACCCGGTACGGATCGGCACGTTCTCCCGCTGGCGGCCGCCACGGCAGCCGGCGCCGATGGCGGTCGTACCAATCGAGCAGCAGCGCGGGACGATCGGCGCGGCTTTCAGTCGATTCGGTTCGTCGTCTGATTTTGGCGACAGCTGAAGACGTCATCCACGCATTCTAGTGAGAGAACGCAAATCTCTCCACGTCATGCCCGGGCTTGACCCGGGCATCCACGGCTTTCTTCGCCGTTGGAAAAGAACGTGGATGGCCGGGACAAGCCCGGCCATGACGGTATTCCTTCATCATCACGTGAAGTGGTAGAGTTGCCCCATGTCCAAACCCGGCCCCATCTCCGCAAAACCGCTTTCCGTTCTGCTCGGTGACGTCTTCTCCGACGCCTATGCCAGGCAGGGATTCGCCGCGCGCGAACTGGTGACGCGCTGGGCTGATATCGCAGGCGCCGAAATCGCCGCGCATTCCGAGCCGATGAAGATGCAATGGCCGCGGCCGGTGGAGGGGCAGCCGCAGGAACCGGCCACGCTGGTGCTACGGGTCGAAGGCCCGATGGCGCTGGAGATCCAGCATTCCTCCGACGTGATCCTGCAACGGGTCAACCGCTTCTTCGGCTGGAGCGCGGTCGGCCGACTGGCGCTGCGGCAGGCCCCGCTCTCGCGCCGTAAAGCCCCGCGCCCCCGCGCGCCGGACCCGAAATCGGTGGCCAAGGTCGCCGAGACCCTCACCGCGATCGAGGATGAGGAACTGCGCGACGCACTTGCCCGGCTTGGCGCCGCGATCAAGCGAAATTGAGCCTGCGACGCGGGGCGGCCGCTGCAACCCGCCATTGCCACAATTATCGTTTCAAGCTAGCGAAGGCTTCCTTTTCGGAACTTCCTGGGGCGTGAACGCGCCATTCGGAGCATACCTTGATGATCACGCGCCGCGCCTTCACCGCCGCCCTGTCGCTGACCGGGCTCGCCGCCCTCGCCGGCATCTCGCCGCTGCGGCTGATCACGGACGCCATCGCCCAAGGTGCCGCCGACGTCGCCAAGCCGCAATCGCTTCCCGACATGGCGCTTGGCCCGGCCAACGCCACCGTCACCATCACCGAATACGCCTCGATGACCTGCCCGCACTGCGCGGCGTTCACCGAAAAGGTGTTCCCGAAGATCAAGTCGGAATTCATCGACAGCGGCAAGATCCGCTTCGTGTTCCGCGAGTTCCCGCTCGACATCAAGGCCGCCGCGGGATCGATGCTGGCGCGCTGCATCGCCAAGGATGACGCCCCGAAATTCTTTGCCGTGATCGACCTGCTGTTCAAGCAGCAGAACGACTGGGTGACGAAGAACACCACGGAAACGCTGATCCGGATCGGCAAGCAGGCCGGCCTCACCCAGGCGCAGGTCGAGGAATGCCTGAAGGATCAGGCGCTGCTCGACAAGATCGCCGCCGACCAGAAGTACGCCGCCGACGTCTTGAAGGTGCAGTCGACCCCGACCTTCTTCATCAACGGTGAGATGATCAAGGGCGAGCAGAGCTTCGAGGAATTCTCGAAGCGCATCAACTCGCTGTTGAAGAGCTGATTCGCGCCGCGGATTCATAACGGGCGATAAGTCCAGCAAAAGACTGCACAAAACCGCCTCAATTCCCTTGGGAAAAGCCCTGCGTAGCCGTTGCCCTCAGGCCTCGGCCTCGCCATTGTCGCGCCGATAAACGCCGCGACCGGCGGTTCGTCCACACACCGACATTGCCTTCTATGGTATTGTCACGGCTGGGAGATTCGCGCCCGGCCAAGCGAGATCTGTGTTCATGAAACTCACGCGCCTCCGCCTCCACGGTTTCAAGTCGTTCGTTGAACCCACTGACTTCATGATCGAACCCGGTCTTACCGGCGTCGTCGGTCCGAATGGCTGCGGCAAATCCAATCTCGTCGAGGCGCTGCGCTGGGCGATGGGCGAGACCTCGCACAAGTCGCTGCGCGCCGCCGACATGGATGCGGTGATCTTCGCCGGCTCCGGCAACCGTCCTGCGCGCAACCACGCCGAAGTCGTGATGACGATCGACAATGCCGATCGCACGGCGCCGGCCGCCGTCAATGACAGCCAGCTCCTGGAGATTTCGCGCCGCATCGAGCGTGAGGCCGGTTCGGCCTATCGCATCAATGGCCGCGATGTGCGCGCCCGCGACGTCCAGATCCTGTTTGCGGACGCGGCGACCGGCGCGCGTTCGCCGGCGCTGGTCCACCAGGGCAAGATCGGCGAGATCATCCAGGCCAAGCCGGAACAGCGCCGCCGCGTGCTGGAAGACGCCGCCGGCGTCGCCGGACTGCATGCCCGCCGCCACGAGGCCGAGTTGCGGCTGAGAGCCGCCGAGACCAACCTCACCCGCGTCGAGGACGTGATCGGGCAATTGTCCGGCCAGATGGAAGGGTTGAAGAAGCAGGCGCGCCAGGCCATTCGCTTCCGCGAAGTCGCAGCCAAGGTGCGCAAGGCCGAGGCTACGCTGTTTCACCTGCGCTGGCTGGGCGCGAACGCCGACGTCGCCGAAGCCGCGCATACCCATGACATCAATGTTCGCGAAATGGCCGAGCGCACCCGTGAGCAGGCCGAGGCCGTGCGCATCCAGGCGATCCGCGCCTCCGAACTGCCGGCGCTGCGCGAGGGAGAGGCCCGTGCCGCGGCGGGACTGCAGCGCCTCACCAATGCGCGCGAACTGCTCGACCGCGAGGAACAGCGCGCCAGGGAGCGCGTCACCGAGCTCGACCGGCGGCTGCAGCAATTCGCCGCCGACATCGCGCGCGAACAGCAGCAGGCCTCGGACGCCGAGATCGCGCTGCAGCGGCTCGACACCGAAGACGCCGAGTTGAAGGAAGAGATCAAGTCGCGCGTCGAAAAGCGTTCCGGCGTCGATGAACGCGTTGCTGAAGCAGAAGAGACGCTTTCCGCCGCCGAGCGCATGTTCGGCGAGCTGACCACCGCGCTCGCCGACCTGACCGCCAGGCGCAACCAGCTGGAGGCCGGCGTCCGCACCCACCGCGACCGTCTGGCCCGGCTCGATCAGGAGATCGCCAGCGTCCAGGCCGACGAGCAGAAGCTCAGCGAGGAGACCGGCAATCTCGGCGACCTCGACGCGCTTGCCGGCGCCATGGAGACGGCGCAGGAAACGCTGGCGGTGTCCGAAGCCACGGCTCAAGCCAGCGAGGCCGGTCACGTCGCCGCGCGGCAAAAGCTCGAAGCCTCCCGCGCCCCGCTCACTGAGGCGGAAAAGCGGGTGCAGCGGCTGGAGACCGAGGCGCGCACCATTTCAAAGCTCGTCAATGGCGAGACCAAGAACCTGTGGCCGCCGATCATCGACGGCGTCACCGTCGCCAAGGGCTATGAGAAGGCGCTAGGCGCCGTGCTCGGCGACGACCTCGATGCGCCCGTCGATCCCTCCGCGCCAATGCGCTGGACCAATGCCGGCGCGGGCTTCGACGATCCGGCGCTGCCCTCTGGCGTCGAAGCGCTCGCCAGCCTCGTCGAGGCGCCGCCCGAATTGTCGCGACGTCTCGCGCAGATCGGCGTCGTGTCGAAGGAGCGCGGCGCGGCCTTGGTATCGCAATTGAAGACCGGGCAGCGGCTGGTGTCGCTGGAAGGCGACGTCTGGCGCTGGGACGGCTTCGTTGCGGCCGCCCATGCCCCGACCGGCGCCGCGCGCCGGCTCGCCGAACGCGCGCGCCTGGTCGACATCGAACAAGAGCTCGAGCAGGCCCGTACCGATGCGGCCGCCAAGCGCCGCGCGCTGGAAGACGCCGAGACCGAGCTGAAGGCGGCGGCTGCCGCCGAGTCCGCCGGCCGAGAAGCCTGGCGGGCCGCGCAGCGCGAAGCCGACGCCGCGCGCGAACGCCATGCCGCCACCGAGCGCGAGATCAACCGCCACGCCGCGCGCAAATCGGCACTGACCGAGGCCCATAGCCGCCTCGCCGCCGACCGCAGCGAAGCCGAGGCTGCGCATGAGAGCGCAATTGCCGCGCTGGACGAACTGGCCCCGACCGACGAGACCGAAGCAAGGCTCAGCACGGTCCGCAGCGAGATCGACGGACACCGCCGCATTGCCGCGCAGGTGCGGGCCGAAGGCCAGGCACTGGCGCGCGAGGCGGAACTGGCCGACAAGCGCGTGCAGGCGATCACGGCCGAACGCACCGAGTGGCAGAACCGCATGCAAAGTGCGGCCTCCCAGCTCGCCACTGTCGAAGCGCGTATCACCGAAGTGACGGCCGAACGCGCCGAACTTGAAAATGCGCCGGAAGTGTTCGCCGAAAAGCGCCGCGCGCTGATCAACGAAATCGAATCCGCCGAAAGCGCCCGCCGCGTGGCCGCGGACGCGCTGGCCGCCGCCGAGAGCGTGATGGCGCAAACCGACCGCGAGGCCAAGGCGTCGCTCGAGGCGCTCTCCTCCGCCCGCGAAGCCTGCGCCCGCGCCGAGGAGCGCATGGAAGGCAGCAAGCGCCGGCTTTCGGATATCGAGCGCGAAATCCACGACATGCTCGAAGTCGAGCCGCAGGCGGTGGCGGCGCTGGCCGAGATCGAGCCCGGCGCCGAACTGCCGCCGCTCAACGAGACCGAGGAAAGCCTCGAAAAGCTGCGCCGCGACCGCGAGCGGCTCGGCGCCGTCAATCTGCGCGCCGAGGAAGAGCTGCGCGAGGTCGAGACCCAGCATACGGCGCTGACCACCGAGCGCGACGATCTGGTCGAGGCCATCAAGCGGCTGCGCCAGGGCATCCAGAGCCTCAACAAGGAAGCCCGCGAGCGGCTGCTGACCTCGTTCGAGACCGTCAACGAACACTTCAAGCGGCTGTTCACCGAGCTGTTCGGCGGCGGTGAAGCCGCGCTTCATTTGATCGAAAGCGACGATCCGCTCGAAGCGGGTCTCGAAATTATCGCAAAACCGCCCGGCAAGAAGCCGCAGACGCTGTCGCTGCTGTCGGGCGGCGAGCAGGCGCTGACGGCTCTGGCGCTGATCTTCGCGGTGTTCCTCACCAACCCGTCGCCGATCTGCGTGCTGGACGAAGTCGACGCGCCGCTCGACGACCACAATGTGGAGCGGTTCTGCAACCTGCTGCACGAGATGACCTCGTCGACGGAGACCCGCTTCATCATCATCACGCACAATCCGATCACGATGGCGCGGATGAACCGGCTGTTCGGCGTCACCATGGCCGAACGCGGCGTCTCGCAACTGGTCTCGGTCGGCCTCGACGACGCCGTGAAGATCCTGGATCAGCACGTGGCGTGACGTTTCTTCCCTTCTCCCCTTGTGGGAGAAGGTGGCGCGAAGCGCCGGATGAGGGATATCTTACCGCGAAGACAGAATTCGCGGAGAGAACCCCTCACCCGTCTCGCCGCCGCTTCGCGACGGCGATCCACCCTCTCCCACAAGGGGAGAGGGAAAAGAATACAAGATGACCTCACCCGACCTCCCCGCCGAACTGAAAGCCGCGCTCGACGGCAAGCTGCGCGGCTTTTCGCGCAGCGACGCCGCCGGACGCGCCGCGACGATTTCGAAGACCTATCGCGGCGGCGGTAACTCGGGCGCGATCCGCTCGGAAGCCGATGCGCTGGCCTACGCGCTGGCGCGGATGCCTGCGACTTATGCGGCGATCACGGCTAGCCTGAACGCGCTCGTCGAGGTCAGGCCGGATCTTGCGCCCGCGAGCCTGCTCGATATCGGCGCCGGGCCGGGAACGGCGAGTTGGGCAGCGGCGGAAGCGTTTCCATCGCTGAAGGATTTCACGCTGCTCGACGCCAACGAAGCGCTGCGTGCGCTGGCGCTCGACCTTGCAAGGGACAGTACCCGGCTACGAGAGATCGGCTATGAACGCGGCGAAGCCCGCGCCGCGCTGGCGAAAGCCGATGCGGCTGATCTCGTCGTGGCGAGCTACATGATCAATGAGATCGGCGATGCCGAACAACGCGCGCTGGCCGAACTGATGTGGGAAAAGACCCGCGACACGCTGCTGGTGGTCGAACCCGGCACGCCCGCAGGCTATGGGCGGATCATCGCGTTGCGTGATCATCTGATCGGCCTCGGTGCACATGTCGCCGCCCCCTGCCCGCATGACGGCAAATGCCCGCTGCAGGCGCCCGACTGGTGCCACTTCACCCAGCGCCTGCAGCGCTCGCGCGCGCACATGCAGGTGAAGGGCGCGGAAGTGCCGTTCGAGGATGAAAAATTCGCCTATGTCACGCTGACGCGCACGACGGTTGCAGGCCGACGCCCTTCTCGCGTGCTGGCGCAACCGGCCGTGAGCAAGGTCGACATCACAGCGAAGCTCTGCACACCGGAAGGTCTTTCGTTCGCCAAAGTACCCCGCCGCGCCAAGGCGGACTACGCCAGCGCCCGCCGCTGGCGTTGGGGCGACGCCGTTAGTTGAACTCGTCATTCCGGGATGGTCCGATAGGACCAGATCCGGAATCTCGAGATTCTCAGGGGCGCGAGGGCGCCCCGTAGTTCGATGCTTCGCATCGCCCCGGAATGACGGCAGAGCGTGCTTTTTGAACTTATCCGCCTCACTTCCGACTAACGCCATGCCCCAACTCGCGGCGGGCTGCCCGCGCGCCGTTTCTCGTCTAAATTCCCTGCCTTTTCGTCCCCTCAGGAGTGTCCGTCATGTCGACCGGCTGGATCGTTCTCGGCGTCATCGTCATCATCGTGCTGTTTGCGTTCGGCGCGTATAACCGCCTCGTCGCGCTCAGCCAGCGCGTCAGCCAGGCCTTTGCCGACATCGACGTGCAGCTCAAGCAACGCCACGACCTGATCCCGAACCTGGTCGAGACCGTCAAGGGCTACGCCCAGCACGAGCGCGGCACGCTCGACGACGTGATCAAGGCGCGCAATTCCGCGATGTCGGCGCAGGGCCCGGCGCAGGTGTCGGCGGCCGAAAACCAGTTGAGCGGCGCGCTCGGGCGGCTGATCGCGCTGTCGGAAGCCTATCCGGACCTCAAGGCCAACGCCAATTTCCAGCAGCTGGCGAGCGAGCTCTCCGATCTCGAAAACAAGATCGCCGCCAGCCGCCGCTTCTTCAACAACGCGGTCCAGGAATACAACACCGGCATCCAGCAACTGCCCGCGGCACTGTTTGCAGGCATGTTCGGGTTTACCCGCAAGGAATTCTTCGATCTCGGCGCCAGCCGCACGCAGGTCGAGACGGTGCCGACGGTGAAGTTCTAATTGCATTGGAAATTGAAGTCCCGTCATTCCGGGGCGCGCCGAAGGCGTGAACCCGGAATCTCGAGATTCCGGGTTCGTCGCTTCGCGCCGCCCCGGAATGACCGTGGTGAGTGAAAGATCACGATGGCCGCGTACGGTCTCTACACGCACATCTCGTCGAACAAGGTTCGTTCGATGCTGCTGCTCGCCGGGCTGTTTCTTTTGATCTACGTGCTGGTGTTTGCCGGCGCGCTGGTCGCCGAAGTCTTCACGCATGGCGGAAGGTCGCTCGACTTCTACCTGAAGAGCGCATCGCGCGACCTGGTCACGGCGTTTCCCTACGCCACGGCCGTCGCCGCGCTGTGGATCGTGATCGCCTATTTCTTTCATCAGAACATGATCGACGCCGTCACCGGCGGCGAGAGCGTGACGCGGCAGCAGCAGCCGCGGCTCTACAATCTCCTGGAGAATCTCTGCATCTCGCGCGGCATCCCGATGCCGAAGCTGAAGGTGATGGAGAGCCCGGCGCTGAACGCCTTCGCGAGCGGCCTCAACCGGCAACAATATGCGGTGACGGTCACAACCGGTCTCCTGGCCGCGCTCGACGATCAGGAGATCGAGGCCGTGCTCGGCCACGAGCTGACGCATATCCGCAATGGCGACGTGCAGCTGATGGTGGTCGCCGTCATCATCGCCGGCGTGGTCGGCTTCTTCGGCGAACTGATGTTCCGCATGTTCACCAACGTGCCCTGGAGTTCCGGCCGCCGCTCGTCGTCCTCCTCCTCGTCATCGTCATCGTCGTCCGATCGCGACAACAAGGGCGCTGGTGGCGCGATCCCGGCCATCATCATTGCGGTGGCGCTGATCGTGCTCGCCTGGCTGTTGTCGCAGGTCGTCAAGCTGGCGCTGTCGCGGTCGCGGGAATTTCTGGCCGACGCCGGTTCGGTCGAACTGACCAAGAACCCCGACGCCATGATCTCGGCGCTGCGCAAGATCGAGAACCGCGGCGAACTCCCCGGCGCCACCTCGGCGGTGATGGAACTCTGCGTCGACAATCCACGCGAAGGATTTGCCGATTTGTTCGCCACCCATCCCTCGGTGGAGAACCGGGTCAAGGCGCTGGTGCAATACGCCGGCGGGCACGATCCCGGACCGCTGGCCTTGCCCGCCGATGCGGCAGAGGAGCCGGAAGTCCAGGGCGAAGCGACGCCCGATCAACTCCTGCCGCCGGTGCCCCGCAGCCCCTGGAGCGACGGGAACACGACCGCAATCGGCCCGATTGACGCGCCTCCCGGCCCGTCGGAGGGGCCTTGGGGCCGGCGCAGCTAGGTTCCGCGGGTGGCCGGCTGGCCGGATCAAGAAATTCCGCACGAATAGTCGCGTTGCGCTTCTAAGGAATTGAATTCTCCCTTGTTTCTGCCATGGTCGCGCCCAAAGCAGGGAATGGGGCTCCCGGTCGCTCCCCGCGGTCGGAGACGGTTGTTCAAAGGAAATCCATGGCAAAGCCAGTTGTGATTGTGGTCGGCGCGGACAAGGGCGGGGTCGGCAAGACGACCGTGTCGCGGACGCTGCTGGACTATTTCAGTGCCAATAACGTACCGACCCGGGCGTTCGACACCGAATCTCCGCGTGGGACGCTGAAGCGGTTCCACCCCGACATCACCGAGATCGTCGACATGACGACGACCGCGGACCAGATGAAGATCTTCGATACGCTGAACGCGGTCAGCCCGTCCGTCACCGTGATCGACGTCCGCGCCGGACTGTTGTCCCCCGCGCTGGCCTCCCTGCGCGACATCGGGTTCCTCGATGCGGCCAAGGCCGGACAGATCACCTTCGCCGTGTTCCATATACTGGGACCCTCGATCGCCTCGCTCGACGAGATCGCCGAGACCGCGAATTTCATGCAGGGCGCCAAGTACTTCCTGGTGAAGAACTTCATCAACGACACCCAGTTCTTCCAGTGGGACCAGTCGACCTATAATTCCTACTTCCACCGCATCAAGGATGCGACCGACCTCACGATCCCGAAGCTGAACGAAATGGCCTATGAGCAGGTCGAGGTTTCCTCGGTGCCGTTCCTCAAATTCGTCGCCAACAAGGGCAAGGACGACGAGGCCGCGAACTATTCGTTCGTGCTGCGCGGCTATGTCCGGCACTGGCTCGCCAACGTCTGGAGCGAGTTCGATCGCATCAAGCTGACCGACCTCGTGGGCTCCAGCAAGCCGGTTGCACGCGGCGGCGAAAAATAGTCGCGCCGCGCGCGCGATTGGGCTGGATTAGGCACGAAATTCGCCTGATATAGCGCGCGATGAGCCTCACGCCCGTTTACATCGTCTGCTCTCCCCGACCGATGGTCGGCAAGACGCTGGTTGCGCGCCTTTTGAGCGAATTCCTGCTGCTGAAGGACGGTGTGGTGTCCGCTTTTGACATCAACCTGAAAGAGCCGTCCCTGCTCGAATACCTGCCGCGCGTCACGGAGACCGCCGATGTCGGCGACACCTACGGCAAGATGCAGCTGATGGACCGCCTGATCGTCAATGACGGCGTCGCCAAGGTGATCGACCTCGGCTTTCACGCCTTCGACGAGTTCTTCAGGATGATCCACGAGATCGGCTTCCTGAAGGAAGCCGCGCGCCGCGGTGTCGCGCCGGTCTTCCTGTTCGTGGCCGATACCGACCGCGTCTCCGCACGCAGCTATCCGATGCTGCACGAGCGGATCCCCACCAAGACGCTGATCACGATCGACAACGAGCACGTGGTGCGCGGCGAATTGCCCAGGGCGATGACAGAAGGGCCGGTGGTTCGGATTTCGGCGCTGCCCTCGTTCCTGAAGACCTATATCGACCGGGTGACTTTCTCCTTCACCGACTACCTGCGGACCGAGCGGGACTCCTCGACCGAACTGCACCAGTGGATACGGAGGAATTACATCTGTTTTCGCGAGCTGGAACTCAGCCTGCTGGCGCAGCCGTCATGAACGGCGTTACGCCAATATATTACCCGGGTAATATTGACGCGCCTCGCCACGTCTGATATCGCCACGGCCCGACATTCAGCAGGCGAGGCCATCCCGTGACATCAGATCGAAAGGCAGCGATCGCCGCCTACAAGGAACGGAAAACCGTCGCCGGGATCTTCGCGATCCGCTGCAAGGCCTCGTCCCAGACCTGGGTCGGGCAGACGCCCAACCTCGACAAGATCCAGAACCGGATCTGGTTCACCCTGCGCCAGGGCAGCCACACCTGCCGCAGCCTGCAGGCGGTATGGACCACGCACGGACCGGACAGCCTGACCTTCGAGGAATGCGAACGGCTGGACGAGGAGGAAACCGCCTACATCCGCGATGCGCTGCTGAAGGAGCGCGCGGTGCATTGGCGGGCGCAGCTCAATGCAGAAGCTGTCTGATCCTCACGTCGTCCCGGCGTTGGCCGGGACGACGTGAGTAAATTTAATGCCCCTCGAACGTCATCAGCGTGCGCACCGGCACGTCCATCGCACGCAGTTTGTCGGCGCCGCCGAGATCGGGCAGATCGATGATGAAGCAGGCCGCGACGACATTGGCGCCGATCTGGCGCAAGAGCTTTACCGCGCCTTCCGCGGTGCCGCCGGTGGCAATGAGGTCATCGACCAGAATGACGCGTTCGCCAGGCTGGATCGCGTCGACATGCATTTCCATTTCGTCAAGGCCGTATTCGAGTGAGTAGGCGATCCGCACCGTGGTGTGCGGCAGCTTGCCCTTCTTGCGGATCGGCACGAAGCCGGCAGAGACCTGATGCGCCACCGCACCGCCAAGGATGAAGCCCCTCGCCTCGATGCCGGCGACCTTGTCGATCTTCAGGCCGGCCCACGGCTGCACCAGTTCGTCGACCGCGCGGCGAAACGCGCGCGCATCCGCGAGCAAGGTCGTGATGTCGCGAAACAGGATGCCCTGCTTCGGGTAGTCCGGAATGGTGCGAACGGTGGCCTTCAGATCGTGATCGAATGTCATCGGTGTCTCTCTCAAATGTCGTTCCGGGGCGATGCGAAGCATCGAACCCGGAACCTCGAGATTCCGGGTCTGGTGCTGGCGCACCACCCCGGAATGACGTGCACAAAATGTTCCATTCAGTTTATCCCACGCCCAACCGAAACGCGTTCTCGACGATGCGCAGCCCGACATCGCCGCCGAGCGACATCAGCGATTCCGGGTGAAACTGCACGCCGCCGACCGGCAGGGTCTTGTGTTCGATCGCCATCGCGACACCGTCCTCGGTGGTCGCGGTCACGTTGAGCACATCGGGCACGCTGTCGCGCTCGACATAGAGCGAGTGATAGCGGCCGATCACGATCTCATTGGGCAGGTTCTGCATCAGCCGCCCGCCGCGCACCTGTACGCGCGACGGCCGTCCATGCGCGGGCTGGGTGAGCTGGCCGAGCTGGCCGCCGAAATATTCGCCGATCGCCTGCACGCCGAGGCAGACGCCGAAAATCGGTAGTTTCCGTTCGAGCGCGGTCCCGATGGTTTTCGCGATCCCGAAATCCTCGGGCCGTCCCGGGCCCGGCGACAGCACCAGGAGATCCCAGTTCTTCTTCAGCATCTCCTGCGCATGAACGTGCCGGACCACGGTCACGCTCGCGCCGACCTGGCGGAAATAATCCGCCAGCATGTGCACGAAACTGTCGTCGTGGTCGATCAGGAGCACGTTGCGGCCCGAGCCGGTGGCGTCGGGCGAGAACGCCGACAAGGGTTTTGGCGCATCGCCGCGCAGCGCCTGGAACAGCGCCGCCGCCTTGACCTGGCATTCGCGGTCTTCAGCCGCGGGATCCGAGTCGAAAAGACAGGTGGCGCCGACGCGCACTTCGGCGAGGCCATCCTTCATGCGGATGGTGCGGATGGTGAGCCCGGTATTGATACTGCCGTCGAAATTCACCGCGCCGATCGCGCCCGCATACCAGCGCCGCGACGAACGCTCATTGTCCTCGACGAACTGCATCGCCCACAATTTCGGTGCACCGGTCACCGTCACCGCCCAGGCATGGGTCAGGAACGCATCGAGGGAATCGAAGCCCGGCCGAAGCATGCCTTCGACATGATCGACGGTATGAAACAGTTTTGAATAGGTCTCGATCTGCCGGCGCGCGAGAACCTTGATCGTGCCCGGCACGCAGACGCGCGCCTTGTCGTTGCGGTCGACGTCGGTGCACATGTTGAGTTCGAATTCGTCTTTCTCCGAATTCAGCAATTGCCGGATCTGCTCGGCATCGCCGATCGCGTCGACACCGCGCGCGATCGTGCCCGAGATCGGACAGGTCTCGACCCGGCGCCCGTCGGAACGCACGAACATCTCGGGCGAAGCCGACACCAGGAATTCGCCCTCGCCGAGATTCATCAGCGCGCCATAGGGCGACGGGTTGATGCGGCACAGCCGCTGGAACACTTCGGCCGGCGAGCGCTCGCAGGGTTCGGCGAACAACTGTCCCGGCACTGCCTCGAACAGGTCGCCGCGCGCAAACGCCGCGCGCGCGACCTCGACGGTCGCCTGATATTCGCCGGGCCCATGATCGGTAAAGCCCTGGCGCGGCGCCTTCACGTAAGGGCTCTCGCCCGTATCGCGCGGCAGCGCTTGCGTGGATTTTCCTTTCCAGGAGAAATCATAGCTCAGCACCACGCCGCGGCCGGTGGCGCGGTCGTAGGCCAGCAGGCGGTCCGGCACATACAGCACGATGTCGCGCTGGTCGCTCTCGCGTGCCCGCTTCTGCACGAGGTCCTCGATCTGGAACACGAGGTCGTAGGCAAAGGCGCCGAACAGCCCGAGCAGCGGATCGTCATTGGCCGACAGGGCGGCGATGATGTCGCGCACCAGCGACATCACGCTGGCGCGGCGCGTGCGCTGGTCTTCCTCGACCGGGGCCGCGCCGCGGATGATGTGGCCTGCCAGCCGCGTTGGGGTTTGTTCCGAAATGACCACGCAGGGCTCGCGCAGTACGTCGCCGAGGAACGCGATCAGCACCTCGCCGCGCGCGTTCAACGCGGAGAGCGAGAAGTCGGAACCAACAGTTTCAAGCACCAGCGGCGGATCAGCGAAGCCGAGATCGAAACTCTCGTAGCGGCCCGGCACCGTGGTGCCCGAGGACAGCACCACACCGCGGCGGCGGTCGAGCAGTTCGATCAGATCGTCGAGCCGCTTGGCATCGCCGGTGAACTGCTCGACGGTTCGCGCGATCGCGAGGCCGCCGCTGGTCCGGTATTCGCTGTGCTCGGGTAAGGAAAAGGTTGTCCTGTTCATGTGATCCTCTTACGAAACTTCGCTAGGGAGCGCCACACAGGACAAACGAAGGGCAAATGAACAAACCATCGGTCGCGCTGCGATGGCGACCTTCGACGATTGAAAAAATGAAATCGCACCGGCCACCTCTTTTAAGAGGTGCGCCACCAGAGACGGGATGGGCGGATGGTGCTCATGGGAACTAGACACCATCCGCCGTGGACGATGTCAAGGGAGGGATCACCCCGGATGACCAGTACGGCCTCCAGCTTTGAGTGTCGGAACGGACAAAAATTGCATAGGATTTGACCAGGCAGCGGCGCGTTCGGCGCGCAAAAGATCTGCGAAGGGCGGAGGCAGTGATGGCATTGCTGGGTCTGGGATATGCAGGCTTCGGATCGGAGGCGCTGGAGGACTGGCGGCAGTTCGGGACCGGCATCGTCGGGCTGCAGGCGGTGGAGCGCGGCAATTCGCTGCTGGCGTTCCGGATGGATGATCGCAAGCAGCGCATCGTCATCGACCGCGCCATGGGCGAAGGAACGCGCTTCTTCGGCTGGGAGGTCGCAGACGGCCCCGCGCTGGACGCGCTGGCGGCGCGGCTGGAAAAGGCCGGCGTACAGGTTACGGCCGAGCCGCAACCGCTGGCGGACGCCAGGCGCGTCAGCGGGCTGATCTCGTTTCGCGACCCCGCCGGCAACCGGCTGGAAGCGTTCCATGGCGCCGAGATCGACGACACCCCGTTCAAGCCGGGACGTTCGATCTCGGGCTTTCGCACCGGGCCACTGGGGCTCGGGCACGCCGTGCTGACGGTCGAGAACATCGAGCCTGTCATGGCGTTCTATGTCGATGTGCTCGGCTTCGGGCTTTCCGACTACATTTCAAAACCGTTCCGCGCCTACTTCTTCCATGTCAACGCGCGACATCACAGCCTCGCGCTGATCGAAACGGGGCGGAACGGCATGCATCATCTGATGGTGGAGCTGTGTTCGCTCGACGATGTCGGCCAGTGCTACGACATCGCGATGACGCAAGAGGACCGCGTCGGCGTTACGCTCGGCCGGCACACCAACGATTTCATGACCTCGTTCTACGCCAGGACGCCGTCGTCATTCATGATCGAATGCGGCTGGGGCGGCCGCGAGATCGATCCGGCCAATTGGCAGCCGGTCGAGATGCATGACGGCCCGAGCCTCTGGGGCCACGAGCGCGTCTGGCTGCCGCCGGAAGACCGCGTTGTCGCGCGCGAAATGCGCATGCGCGCCGCAGCCGCCGGACTGCGCGCGCCGGTGCAGGTGATGGAAGGGAATTACCAGCTGATGTCGGGGACGTGTGCGTGGTGGGATGGCGTGCGGCGGAAGCGGCGCCTGATTGTCGCCCAACAAACAGTCGTCCCGGCGAACGCCGGGACGACTGAAATCTACTCCCGGTAACACCCCTGCCCGATCTCTTCGATCAGGCCGCGCGCATTCGGCTTCCAGCCGAACTCGCGCGCGCGCTTGGCCCGCACGCGGCTGTTCGACGCCATCGTGTCTTCGGTCGTCCCCTCGCCCCATTCGGCAGCCGCATCCGCCATCGACATCGCCGCCGGCGGCCCGGAAAAACCCAGCATGCGGTTGATGGCCTCGCAGGCGTCGCGCATCGAGAGTTCGCCGTTCTCGGCGAAATAGAAGCTGCCAGCCGGCGCCTTCTCGATGGCGAGCGCGTAGAGGGGCACGAGGTCGTCGATATGCACGTTCGACCAGATGTTCTCGCCGGGTCCGGCATGCGCCGCGTTGCCGCGCTTCTTGGCGAGCTTGATCAGTAGCGGCACCTGCACGCTGTCCGGATTGGCGCCAAGGCCGAGGCCGTAGATCAGGCTCGGGCAGACGATGACCGGGCGGCAACCCTTGTCGCGGTGGGAGAGGATGAATTCATTCAATGCGACACGCGCGGCGCGCGCCGGCGATGGCGTGATCGGCGTGTCTTCGTCGAAAACCGCATCCGAGCGCTCGCCCTTCGCGCGCGTGCCGACGATGCTCGATCCCGATGTGTGGATGAACGGCTTGCCGCTTCCGGCGAGCGCATCGAGCAGGGCAACGACAGCGCCCTTGTGATCGGCGCTTGCCGCGTTGACGACGACGTCGGCGGCCTGCGCCGCTTGCGCCAGGATTTTCCCGTCATCGAGCTTGCCCAGCACCGGCTCGATGCCCCGCGCACGAACCGCGTCGGCCTTCTCTGGCGAGCGGACCAGGCCCGACACCTGATGGCCGGCGGCGATGAGATGCGCGGCTACCGATCCGCCGATATAGCCCGATGCGCCCGTGCAGAAGATTTTCATTCGCTCACCACTGTCCTTGCGAGGAAGCGCAACCGGTTCACCCCAGATGCTTCCTGAAAAATTCCGTCGCCCTGCCCCAGGCCAGCTCGGCGGCCTGGCGGTCGTGCACCGATTGGCGCTGCTCGTTGACGAAAGCATGCTCGGCATCATAGCGGAACAGTTCGAGCGACTTGCCGGCGGCCTTCATGCCCTTCTCGAAGGCGTCGACCACCTGCGGCGTGCACCAGTCGTCCTTGTTGGCGAAATGCGCCTGCAGCGGGATCTTCACGTCCGCAGGCTTTGCCGCCTGCTCCGGCGGAATGCCGTAGAACACCACGCCGGCCGCGAGCTCCGGAATTTTGGTGGCGCCGATGATGGTCACCGCGCCGCCGAGGCAGAAGCCTGTGAGCCCGACCTTGGCGCCGTTCCTTGCGAGGTATTGGACGGCGCCGCGCACGGTCTGCGTGGTGGCGTCCATGAAATCCAGCGAGTTCATCTCGCGGCCAGCCGCATCCGTGTCGTGATACGGCACCACCGTGCCCTTGTAGAGATCGGGCGCCAGCGCGTCGAACCCGGCCAGCGCGAAGCGATCGCACATGCCCTTGATCTGGTCCTGCAGGCCCCACCACTCCTGGATCACGACCACGCCCGGCGCATTGCCGCGCGAGGCGTTGGCGAGATAGCCGGCGGCGTCCTTGCCGTCCGGTCGCTTGAAAGTGACGCTGGTACCCATGGGAATCCTCCACGCTGATTTCTGAATGGTTTGGTGGCTATTTTGTCCGCTGTAAGCGAAGGAAGCAATCGCGCGATCTGTCATTCCGGGATGGTCCGAGGGACCAGACCCGGAATCTCGAGATTCTCAGGGGCGCAAGAGCGCCCCGTAGTTCGATGCTTCGCATCGCCCCGGAATGACTCTGTCGGGATTTGCACAACAAAAAAGCCCCCGCAGGGGCTTTTCCGAAACTTCGCGAGACGCTCGCCTCAGTGGGCGTTGGCCCAGACCTTCTTCTTGGTGAAGAACAGCAGGCCGGTGAGCAGGATCAGGAACACGAACACCTGCAGGCCGAGCTGCTTGCGGGCCTCCATGTGCGGCTCCGCGGCCCACATCAGGAACGTGGTGACGTCCTTGGCGTACTGTGCCACCGTCGCCGGCGAGCCGTCGCTATAGGTCACCTGACCGTCGCTCAGCGGCTTCGGCATCTTGATGGCATGGCCGGGGAAGTACTTGTTGTAGTAGGAGCCCTCCGGCAGCGTGAAACCGGCCGGCGGATTGTCCTCATAGCCTTGCAGCAGCGCAACCAGGTAGTCCGGGCCCTGCTCCTGATACTGGGTGAAGAAGTCGATCAGGAACTGCGGAAATCCGCGGCCGTAGGAACGCGCCTTGGTGATCAGCGACAGGTCCGGCGGATACGCACCGCCGTTGGCCACGCGCGCCGCCTGCTCGTTCGGAAACGGCGACGGGAAATAGTCCGCGGGCCGGCCCGGCCGCTCGAACATTTCGCCCTGGTCGTTCGGGCCGTCCTTGACCTTGTACTCGGAGGCGAATGCCTGCGCCTGGGCCACCGAGAAACCGGGGCCACCGCGCTCGGCGAGATTGCGGAATGCCACGAACGACAGGCCGTGGCAGGCCGCGCAGACTTCCTTGTACACCTGCAGGCCGCGCTGCATGGCGCCGCGATCGAACGTGCCGAAGGGGCCGGCGAACGACCACTTCTGCCCCGGCGGTTTCGGTGCACCTTCGGCGGCGCGGGCGCTGTCGGCGCCGCCCAGCAGCAAGCCGCCGGCAACCATCAGGGCGATCATGCTCGACACCATCGGCGCAGCCTTGCCGCCCGACTTCGCCAGCACGTCGTCGGCGATCGAATTCGGCACCGGACGCGGCCTCTCGATCCGCGCCAGCAGCGGCAGCACGATCAGGAAATAGGCGAAGTAGGCGAACGTCAGGATGCGGCCGACGATCACGTAGATGCCTTCCGGCGGCTGGGCGCCGAGATAGCCGAGGCCGATGCAGACCACCACGAACATCCAGAAGAACTGCTTGGCCAGCGGGCGGTACTTCGACGAGCGCGTCTTGGCGCTGTCGAGCCAGGGCAGGAACGCCAGGATGACGATCGCGCCGAACATCGCCACGACGCCGGTGAGTTTGTCCGGGATCGAGCGCAGGATCGCGTAGAACGGCAGGTAATACCATTCCGGCACGATGTGCGCGGGCGTCACGGCGGGATTGGCCGGGATGTAGTTCTCGGGGTCGCCGAGATAGTTCGGCATGTAGAAGATGAACCAGGCGAAGAACAGCATGAAGCAGGACACGCCGAACGCATCCTTCATCGTTGCATAAGGCGTGAAAGGCACGGTGTCCTTTTCGGTTTTCGCTTCGACGCCCGCGGGATTGTTCTGGCCCGCGACGTGCAGCGCCCAGACGTGCAGCACGACGACGCCGGCGATCACGAAGGGCAGCAGGTAGTGCAGCGAGAAGAAGCGGTTCAGCGTCGGATTGCCGACCGAATAGCCGCCCCACAGCAGCGTCACGATGCTCTCGCCGAAATACGGCACGGCCGAGAACAGGTTGGTGATGACGGTGGCGCCCCAGAAGCTCATCTGGCCCCACGGCAGCACGTAACCCATGAAGCCGGTCGCCATCATCAGCAGGTAGATGATGACGCCGAGGATCCAGAGCACCTCGCGCGGCTCCTTGTACGACCCGTAATACAGGCCGCGGAACATGTGGATGTAGACGGCGAAGAAGAACATCGACGCACCGCAGGCGTGGACGTTGCGCAGCAGCCAGCCGTAGTTGACGTCGCGAACGATTAGTTCGACCGACTTGAAGGCGAGGTCGGCATGCGGCGTATAGTGCATCGCCAGGATCACGCCGGTCAGGATCTGCACACCCAGCATCATCGAAAGGATGGCGCCGAAGGTCCACCAGTAGTTCAGGTTACGCGGCGTCGGATACGCCACGAACGACGAATGCATGAGTCCCATGATCGGGAGGCGCCGTTCGATCCACTTCAAGGCGGGATTGGTCGGCTGGAAATCGGATGGTCCGCTCATTGATGCGATCCTGAGGAAGTAAAACGACGCGACGGATTAAGGGGTTTCGGACTGGCGTCCGGACCCTTAGCCGATCTGGATTTTGGTGTCGGAAACGAATGTGTAGGGCGGCACCGGCAGGTTGGTCGGTGCAGGTCCCTGACGGATGCGGCCCGAGGTGTCGTACACCGAACCGTGGCAGGGGCAGAAGAAGCCGTCGTAAGCGCCCTCATGGGCGATCGGGATACAGCCGAGATGGGTGCAGATGCCGACCACGACCAGCCATTGGTCATGGCCCGCCTTGACGCGCGCCGAGTCGGGCTGCGGGTCCGGCAGGCTCGACAGCTGCACGTTCTGGGCGGCCTCGATCTGCTTCTTGGTCCGGTGGCTGATGTAGATCGGCTTGCCGCGCCAGAACACCTTGATGTCCTGCCCCTCGGCGATCGGGGTCAGATCGACCTCGATCGGCGCACCGGCCGCGATCGTCGAGGCGTCCGGGTTCATCTGGGCAACCAGCGGCCACACCGTGGCAGCAGCGCCTACCGCGGCGACGGCTCCCGTTGCAACGTAAAGAAAATCACGGCGTGTCGGATGGTCCGCCGAAGACGCTGTCGTCACGATTCCAAGCCCTTTCTTGTCTGCAGCCGGCGGAACCGCCCCGGACACGCTGAAAAACGCGACCTGAAGAGGCTGCCGGCGCCCGCGGCCCCCGCGGCGGCAGAAAACCGCTTTTTCCTCCCCCAAACCGGCGGAACAAGCAGTCCAGAATCGTTCTATTGGCACCCTTGCCGTACGAGCGCAAGCCCGCTATCGGCTCGCAGGCGTGCAATGCACTAAATCCGCGCCCGACCGTGATTATTCAGCCATTGCTATCCGCGCGTCCAAAGCCGCCACACCATGCACCTCGCTCTTTTCCAGCCTGACATCCCGCAAAACACCGGCACGATTCTGCGGCTGTGCGCGTGCCTGGGCGCGGCGGCCCATATTATCGAGCCGGCCGGGTTTCCGATCTCCGACCGGCATTTCCGCCGGGCGGGAATGGACTATCTCGACCATGTAACCATGACCCGCCATGACTCATGGTCAAAATTCGAACAATGGCGTAACGAGGCGGGTTCCCGGCTGGTGCTGTTTACGACCAAGGGAGCCGGTTCCTATCTGGATTTCCGCTACCGGCCGGACGATGTCCTGCTGTTCGGGCGGGAATCCGCAGGGGTGACCGACGAAGTCGCAGCCGCCGCCGATGCGCGGCTGCTGATCCCGATCCGGCCTGGTTTGCGCTCGCTCAATGTGGCCATGGCGGCCGCCATGGCATTGGGCGAGGCGCTGCGGCAGACCGGCGCCGCGGTGACGGACGAGATGCGGTCCGAGGAGAGATAGTGAGCTACGCGGTCAAAGAGATCTTCCTGACCTTGCAGGGCGAAGGCGCGCATGCCGGCCGCGCCGCGGTGTTTTGCCGTTTTTCCGGCTGCAACCTCTGGAGCGGCCGCGAGCAGGACCGCGCCACCGCCACCTGCCGGTTTTGCGATACCGACTTCGTCGGCACCGACGGCACGCTGGGCGGCCGCTACGCCACCGCCGACGAACTCGCCGACACCATCGAACGCCAATGGACCGGCGACAATACCAACCGTTACGTCGTCCTGACCGGCGGCGAGCCCCTGCTCCAGGTCGACACGCCCTTCATCGATGCGCTGCATGCGCGCGGCTTCGCGATCGGCATCGAGACCAACGGCACCATCGATCCTCCCGCGGGAATGGACTGGGTTTGCGTCAGCCCGAAGGCCGGCGCCGGCCTCGTGGTGCGCCGGGGGCACGAATTGAAACTGGTCTATCCGCAGGAAGGCGCGGCGCCGGAGGATTTCGCCGGCCTCGATTTCGAACGCTTCTCGCTGCAGCCGATGGACGGCCCCGACGCGATCGAGAACACCGCGCGCACGATCGATTATTGCCTGCGCCATCCGCAATGGCGGCTCAGCCTGCAGACGCACAAGACACTCGGCATCAGATAGGATTTTGGACTTAAAGAGATGTGGGAACTGACGAAATCGTTTCGCTTTGAAGCCGCGCATTCGTTGAAGGGCACGACCTTCGGCGCGGCCAGCGAAGAAATCCACGGCCACTCGTTTCGCGCCGAGGTGAGCGTGCGCGGCACCCCCGATCCCGCCACCGGCATGGTACTCGACCTCGGCCTGCTCGAACGCAGCATGGAGGAGGTCCGCAAGACGCTCGACCACAAACTGCTGAACAGGATCGAGGCGCTGGAAACGCCGACGCTGGAAAACCTGTCGCGCTTCATCTGGGAACGGGTGCAGCACGCCGGCAAGATCACCCGAGTCAGCGTTCACCGCGACAGTTGCAACGAGAGCTGCACCTACTTCGGGCCACAGGGCTAAAGCGCATGGACGTATCCGTCATCGAGGAGCGCAAGACGCGGGCGCGGAGCTGGTTCGAAGCGTTGCGCAACGACATTTGCGCGGCCTTCGAGCGGCTCGAAGACGATGCACCGGCTGCGCTCTATCCTGGCGATGCCGGGCGTTTCGTGCGCACGCCATGGGACCGCACCGACCACACCGGCAAGCCCGGCGGCGGCGGGGTGATGTCGATCATGCGCGGCCGGCTGTTCGAGAAGGTCGGCGTGCACTGTTCCACCGTGCATGGCGAATTCGCGCCCGAGTTCCGGGCCCAGATTCCGGGCGCCGCCGACGATCCCAGGTTCTGGGCGTCGGGCATTTCATTGATCGCCCACCTGCACAATCCGCACATCCCGGCCGTGCACATGAACACCCGCTTCGTGGTCACCACCAAGGCGTGGTTTGGCGGCGGCGCGGATCTGACGCCGGTGCTCGACCGGCGGCGTACCCAGGAAGATCCCGACACGCTGGCCTTTCATCAGGCCATGCGGGAAGCCTGCGAGGGCTCGAACGGCGTCGCCGACTACGACCAGTACAAGAAGTGGTGCGACGAATATTTCTACCTGCCGCATCGCAAGGAAGCGCGCGGCATTGGCGGCATCTTCTACGACTGGCATGACTCGGGCAACTGGGACGCCGACCTCGCTTTCACGCAGGACGTCGGTCGCGCCTTCCTGAAGATCTACCCTGAACTGGTCAGACGCAATTTCGCCCATGCATGGGATGCCGCCGAGCGCGAGGAACAGTTGATCCGGCGCGGACGCTACGTCGAGTTCAATCTCCTGTACGACCGCGGGACCATCTTTGGGCTCAAAACCGGCGGCAATGTGGATTCCATTCTTTCGTCGATGCCACCGCAGGTAAAGTGGCCATGATCGCATGATCAGCTTGTCATGACCGGTCGCTAGGGTGCGATTCGTGTCGTGTATCAAGGAGCTGAACATGGAATTGAAGCCAGGGGACGTCGTCATTCTGAAGTCGGGCGGCCATCCGCTTAGCGTGGCTGAGGTCAACGGGGACAAAATCGGCTGCGTGTGGATGGGCAATGAAGGCGATCTCTTCCGCGAGACGCTGCCGCTAGCCGTGCTTGAACTCGTCGATACGTCCGAAGACGACGATGAAGACGACGACGAAGAAGAGGATGAAGACGACGAGGAAGAGGACGACGAAGAGGAAGAAGACGACAAGCACAGCAAGGTTGCCTGAGTGACTCCCGACGTCGCCCGGCACTCAACGGCCCGGCGACGTTTCTTCCCGGGATTCGACCCGGCGCAGGGGATCTGATATTCGCGGGCCCATCGGCCGCAGCTTTCCGCGGTCAAATACCGCTGGAAGTAAATGGCCCTGATGCGATGACCGAACTGCCCCGCGCGATGCTGATCGACATGGACGACACCATCCTGTCGGCCTATGGCCGTCCGGAGATCGCCTGGAACAATGTCGCCGCGGAATTTGCCGCCGAATTCGGACCGTTCACGTCGCAACAGGTCGCAGGTGCGGTGCTCGATTCCGCGCGAAAATTCTGGGCGGTCGCCGGCGCCGAATGGCGAATGAAACTGGATGAGGCGCGGCGCATCACCGTCAGCAACGGGTTTGCCGCTCTTGCCGCCGACGGCCACACGCTATCAGAGGATCTTGCAGCGCGGCTCGCCAACCGCTTCACAGCTTTTCGCGAAGAGGAAATGTTCGTCTTCCCGGGCGCACATGACGCGATTGACGAATTGAAGGCGCGCGGCGTCAAGCTCGCGCTGGTCACCAACGGCGCCGCCGGCACGCAACGCGCCAAGATCGAACGCTTTGCGCTGTCGGATCGCTTCGATCACATCCAGATCGAGGGCGAGCACGGTTTCGGCAAGCCGGAAGAGCGCGCCTATTTGCACGCCATGCAGGCGCTGGGCGTCACCGCGTCGGACACCTGGATGATCGGCGACAATCTGGAATGGGAAGTGGTGGCGCCGCAGCGCCTCGGCATCCACGCGATCTGGATCGACGTGCACGGCGACGGCTTGCCAGAAGGCTCCGCCGTGAAGCCCGACCGCATCATCCGCTCGCTCACCGAATTGCTGCCGCCGCGCACTGACAGCAAAGGCTGAAGTTCCACGCTCGCGCTGACGCGGGTCAGTGCCGCGGTGGTACGCTCACAGGCGGTGGTCGCGGGTGAAACGGGCGGCGGCCTGGTCGGCGATATTGGCCAGCACCGATGGCTCCAGCGGAAAATCCGCAGCCAGCCAGGCGTCTTCTGCCAGCGTCAGCACATGGCCGAGCGCCGGGCCTTCGGCAATGCCGCGCGAAATGAAATCGGCGGCCTTCAACGGGAATTTCGGCGCGCTCCAGCGTTGCGGCAGGGTTGCAAGCTCGTGCCAGCGCGCAGAATCGATGCCGTCGCCTGCCCGCGCCCACGCCAGCATCAGCCGGTCGCGATAGGAATCCGCGCCAAGCCGGTAGAGCAGCCGCCGCGCCCGCGCCTGGTCCTTGTCCGCGAACCGCCACCAGCGATGGCCCATCGAATCCAGCGCCTTCGCTTCGGCGTTGGAAAGGCGCAGGCGGGCCGCGACGCGCCGGGCGTCTTCGGTGACGGCGACCGCAAGTGCCGCGAGCCGGCGTACCGCACTCGGTGGCAGCGCCAGCGCGCGTTCCGCCGCGATCATTGCCGCAAACGTGCCGGTGTAGGTGACGCCGCCAAAAATCGACAGCAGCAGGCCGGCATCAGCCATCGCCTGCACGGCGCCCCCCGCCCCCTCCGCGACGACGAGCTTGAGCATTTCCATCCGCACGCGTTCGGCTGAGAGACTGGCCAATCCGGCGCGCCCGGCGATGCAGGCGAGATATCCGGCGCGATCGGGTTCGCCGGTCCCATAGGCGGCATGCATGCGGAAGAAACGCAGGATGCGCAGATAATCCTCGGCGATGCGCTGGCCGGCATCGCCGATGAAGCGCACACGACGCGCTGCGATATCCGCAAGCCCGCCGACATGGTCGTGCACGATGCCTTCGGCATCGACGGAAAGCCCGTTGATGGTGAAGTCGCGCCGTTCGGCATCGCGGACCCAGTCGCGGCCGAACGCTACCTTGGCCTTGCGGCCAAAGGTCTCGGTGTCTTCGCGCAAGGTCGTGATCTCGAACGGATGCGCGTCGATCACGAGCGTAACGGTGCCGTGGTCGATGCCGGTGGGCACGCATTTGATGCCGGCAACCTTGGCGCGGCGGACGACCTCCTCCGGCAGCGCCGTGGTGGCGATGTCGATGTCGCCGGTCGGGATACCGAGCAGCGCGTTGCGGACCGCGCCGCCGACGACGCGGGCTTCCTCGCCTTCGCCGTTAAGCAGCGAAAGCGCGCGTGCGGCCGGACCCGACCTGAGCCAGGGCGCATCCGACAGCACGCGCGCCTCGCTCATTTCTCGGCTCCGGGAATCAGCTTGCCGTTCTCGATATGGGCGGGAACGTAGGTGGAATCCGGCGGCGCGCCGGAGAAGTGCGCCAGCAGCACGAAGCTGATGATGACCAGCAGCAGCGATCCGAACACCAGCTTGGCGATCAGATGCGCGGGCCAGGATGCGGACGTGAACACGCCGGCGCGGGTGGCGACCAGGAACAGCGCATAGGCCACGAACGGGATCAGGAAAATCGCGAGTTCGGTCAGGACCGGACGGATCATGCGAGATAGATCCGCTCATACAATACGCGCAGGATGCCCGCGGTCGCGCCCCAGATATACCGCTCGGCAAACGGCATGGCGTAGTAGGAACGCTCCATGCCGCGAAATTCCTTCGAGTGGATCTGATGATTTTCGGGATTCATCAGGAAGGCCAGCGGCACCTCGAAGGCATCGTCGACCTCGCCTTCATTGATCGTCAGCTTGAAGCCGGGTTTGACCCGCGCCACCGTCGGCAGGATGCGAAACCCGAATGCGGTGCCGTAGAGATCGAGATAGCCGATCGGCTCGATGAAGTCGCGGCTGAGACCTACCTCCTCCTCCGCCTCGCGCAGGGCGGCGTCGAGCGGCGAGGCGTCGGTGGCGTCGATCTTGCCGCCGGGAAAGGAAATCTGGCCGGCGTGGCTGGACAGATGCAGCGAGCGTTGCGTCAGCAGTACCGTCGGCTCGCGGTGATCGACGACAGGAATCAGCACCGCCGCCGGCCGTACCGGCTGCTCGCGCGCGATGATCTCGAGCATGCGGTCGTTGCCCTCGTCGCCGGTCTTGGGAATGATGTTGGGATCGATCAGGCCGGGTGGCACGTCAAAATTCAGCCGTGCCTGGCTCCGCGCGAAAAATTCCGCCGAGTTGACCGGAGCCGCTTCCATCTTTTTCAGTATCGGCTCGTTCAAACCGCGTCCCTCACCTGCTTCGCGTCCGCCATCGCAAAGAACTCACCGCCGGATTCTACACCGAACATCGGCTGACCATCGACCACCCGCTCTTCCCCCATGTCAACCAGATCGTAATAGAGCGCACGGGTTACTTTCGCCCACAGATCAGCGCGGACGTGCAGGTAGGGCGTCAGCCCGCCGTCGGCGGCCATCTCGAAGCGCAGGCGGTGTCCGGAATCGCACGGCACCCAGTCGTCGACATTGGTGCGAAAGCGCAGCAGCCGTCCGCGCTCGCCGGCCTCGTTCTGCATCTCCACGGCGAGGAACGGCGCGTCGTCGACACGGATGCCGACCTTCTCGACCGGGGTCACGAGAAAGTGCTTGCCGTCCTCGCGCTTGAGGATGGTCGAGAACAGCCGCACCAGCGCCGGCCGCCCGATCGGCGTGCCCATATAGAACCACGTACCGTCGCCGGCGATTCGCATGTCGAGATCGCCGCAGAACGGCGGATTCCACAGATGTACCGGCGGCAGTCCCTTGCCGGCCGGAGCGGCGTTGGCGGCTTGCCTCGCAGCGACGGTTAGTCCTTCGAGGCCTTCAGCGCCGTTCTGCCCTTGCTTCGCCATTGTTTGCCCTGAGTGTCATCGCTGCATCTGGCACGATTGGTGCACGTATCCCGATATGTGTTCCTGACGATCTGATCCGTATTATTGCGGGTCAAGTCGCCATATCGTGATGCCGTTCATACCCCGAAATGCCGATAATGTGGGGATAGTTTAATTCAACGAATACATGGCCTTTGCACAGGATTAGCATGAGGCGCGTGGCATGACGACGCGATCGGCGGTGTCATGAAGCGGTCAAGGAGAAAGTCATGGCGAATGCAGACGGTGTCGAGAAACTCGAGGACGCGATCGTCCGCTCGGCCGAACAGGTAGCCGAACAGATCCGTACCGCGAAAGAGGCGATCTCCACCGTCATCTTCGGCCAGGACCGGGTGATCGAGAACACGCTGGTGACGATCCTGTCCGGCGGTCATGCGTTGCTGATCGGCGTTCCCGGTCTCGCCAAGACCAAGCTGGTCGAGACGCTCGGCACCACGCTCGGGCTCGACGCCAAGCGCATCCAGTTCACGCCGGACCTGATGCCGTCGGACATTCTCGGTGCCGAGGTTCTCGACGAAAGCAATTCCGGCAAGCGCTCGTTCCGCTTCATCGCGGGCCCCGTTTTCGCGCAACTGCTGATGGCCGACGAAATCAACCGCGCCAGCCCGCGGACGCAATCGGCGCTGCTGCAAGCCATGCAGGAACAGCACATCACCGTTGCGGGCGCGCGGCACGATCTGCCGAAGCCGTTCCACGTGCTCGCCACGCAGAACCCGCTGGAACAGGAAGGCACCTACCCGCTCCCCGAAGCGCAGCTCGACCGCTTCCTGATGGAGATCGACGTCGACTATCCCGACCGCGACGCCGAACGCCGCATCCTGTTCGAGACGACCGGCGCGGAAGAGACGCTCGCCAAGGCATCGATGGATGCGGAAATCCTGATCGCGGCGCAGCGGCTGGTACGCCGCCTGCCGGTCGGCGACAGCGTCGTCGAGGCGATCCTGTCGCTGGTGCGCTCCGCGCGGCCCGACCCCGAAGGCAACGACAAGCTGATCGCCTGGGGACCGGGTCCGCGCGCCAGCCAGTCGCTGATGCTCGCCGTCCGTGCCCGCGCGTTGCTCGACGGCCGTCTCGCGCCCTCGATCGACGACGTGCTGGATCTGGCGGAACCCATTCTCAAGCATCGCATGGCGCTTACCTTCTCGGCGCGCGCGGAAGGCCGCACCATTCCCGACGTGATCAGGCAATTGAAGACGCGGATTGGTTGATGGCCGCAGAGAGTAAGGACGCGACCAGGGAGATTTTGGCAATACGACGTGCCGATGGCGAAAGCCGAACGCTCGCCGCATCGCTGCCCCGTCTTGTGCTTGAAGCCCGCCGCATCGCCGCCAACGTCATCCACGGCCTGCACGGCAGGCGCCGCGCCGGCGCCGGCGAAAGTTTCTGGCAGTACCGCCGCTTCGTCTCGGGCGAACCGTCGCAGAACGTCGACTGGCGCCGTTCGGCGCGCGACGATCATCTTTATGTCCGCGAGCAGGAATGGGAGGCCGCGCATACCGTGTGGGTGTGGCCGGATCGCTCGCCTTCGATGGCGTTCGCCTCGAAGACCGCGCGCGACAGCAAGCTGGAGCGCGGACTGATCGTTACTTTCGCGCTTGCCGAACTGCTGGTCGCCGGCGGAGAACGCGTCGGCATTCCCGGCCTGATGAATCCGACCGCGAGCCGCAGCGTGATCGACAAGATGGCGCAGGCGATGCTGCACGACGATGCGGCGCGCGCCAGCCTGCCGCCCTCGTTCGTGCCGTCGCAGCTCGCCGAGATCGTGGTGCTGTCGGACTTCTGGTCGCCGATGCCGGAAATCAAGACGATGCTGGCGGGCCTGTCGGCCTCGGGCGCGCACGGCACGCTGGTCCAGATCGTCGATCCCGCCGAAGAGACCTTCCCTTACGCCGGCCGAATCGAATTCGTCGAGCCTGAAGGCGGCGGCGTCATCACCGCCGGCCGCGCCGAGAGCTGGGCCAGCGACTATGTCGCGCGCGTCGCCCGGCATCGCGATGAAATCCGCAACGAGACCAACAAGCTCGACTGGCTGTTCTCGACCCACACCACCAGCCGCTCCGCCGCCGAACTGCTGTTGTTCCTGCATTCGGGAATGATGTCGGCCAAGGGCAACACACGCGGCGCAACCGTCAAAGCGGGGCGCAGCGCATGATCGCGGGTCTCCCCCTCACCTTCGCCCAGCCTCTCCTGCTGCTCGGCCTGCTGAGCCTGCCGGTCTTGTGGTGGCTGCTGCGCGTGATGCCGCCGCGGCCGCGGCGGATCGAGTTCCCGCCGACGCGGCTGTTGTTCGACATCAAGCCAAAGGAAGAAACCCCGTCGCGGACGCCATGGTGGCTGACCCTGCTGCGGCTTGCCGCCGCGGCGCTGGTGATCCTGGCCGCCGCCGGTCCGATCTGGAATCCGCAGACCGGCGTCGGCGGCAGCAACGCGCCGCTGGTGATCCTGCTCGACGACGGCTGGAGCGCCGCCGCCAGCTGGGATACGCGCATCAAGGCCGCCGACGAACTGATCACCAATGCCGACAACGACCGCCGCGGCGTGGCGCTGGTTCCGCTCTCCGAGCCCGCGCGCGACGTCACGCTGGTGCCGGCCGGCACCGCCCGCGTCGCGCTGCGCCAGATCGCGCCGAAACCCTGGTCGGTCGACCGCGTCGAGACGCTTGCCGCGCTCGATCGTTTCCTGAAAGCGACCGGAGACGCCGAAATCGCCTGGCTGTCCGATGGCGTCGACACCGGGCGCGGCAGTGAATTCGTCGAAGGCCTCGGCAAGACCATCGGCGACCGCAAGCTGACGGTGTTCGAGGGTGGCGCGGCCCCGACGCTGGCGCTGGTCGCCGCAGAGAATGCCGCCGCCAAGATGACGGTGAAGGTGCTGCGCACCACCGGCGGTGACGCCGCGGGGGTTGTTCGCGCCACCGACGCCAAGGGATCGCCGATCGGCGAGGCACGCTACGCCTTCGGACCGCAGGATCGCGAAACCGAGGCGGCGTTCGACCTACCGGTCGAACTGCGCAACGACATCGCGCGGCTGGATATTTCGGGCGAGCGGTCCGCCGGCGCCGCGCAATTGCTCGACAAAAGGTGGCGGCGGCGCGCCGTCGGCGTCGTCACCGGTGCGACCAGCGATACCGCGCAGCCTCTGCTGGCCTCGACCTTCTATCTCACCCGCGCCTTGTCGCCGTTTGCCGACGTGCGGCTCGGCGACCGCGGCGCGCCGCAACAGGTCATCGCGCAGTTCCTCGATCAGCGGCTGCCGATGATCGTGCTGGCCGATGTCGGCACGCTGTCGCCGGAAATCCGCGAGCGGCTGAATGCATGGATCGATCAGGGCGGCGTGCTGGTCCGCTTTGCCGGTCCGCGCCTGGCACAGGCTGATGACGATCTGGTGCCGGTGAAACTGCGTCGCGGCGGCCGCAGCCTCGGCGGTAGCCTCACCTGGGAGAAGCCGCAGCATCTGGCCTCGTTCGCCGCCGACGGACCGTTCGCAGGACTGGCCGTGCCGAAGGACATCACCGTGAACCGGCAGGTGCTGGCCGAACCCAACGCAGCGCTCGCGACCAGGAGCTGGGCGTCGCTGGAAGACGGTACGCCGCTGGTCACCGGCGAACATCGCGGCAAGGGAATTCTCAGCCTGTTCCATGTCGGCGCGGACTCGCCCTGGTCGGATCTGCCGATGTCGGGCAGCTTCGTCGAGATGCTGCGGCGGCTGGTCGATACATCCGGCTATACGTCGAAACCCGGCGCGGGTGTTGCCAATGAAACGGCCAAGGTCGAGACCGTGGCGCCGCTGCGCACGCTCGACGGCTTCGGCGCGTTCGGACCACCGCCCTCGACCGCAAAACCGATGCCGGCGGACTACCGCGACCGCGCCACCCTGGACCATCCGCCGGGCTTCTACGGTCCCGCCGACGGCCCGGTCGCGGTCAACACATTAGCTGCAGCCGATCGCATCGCCACGCTCGACACGACGCCGCTGCGCGCGCAGCGCGCCAGCTACACCAATGCCGAGCCGCGCGATCTCCGGGGTATCCTGCTCTCGACGGCGCTGGCGCTGTTCCTGATCGATGCGATCGTGATCGCGATGCTTGGCGCCGGCCTTGCCGCGCTGTGGCGGCGGCGCACCGCGACTGCGGCGGTCATGATGGCGCTGGTCCTGTCCGCGACAGTGATCGCGCCGTCACCGACGCGCGCCGACAACAACGACACGGCGGCCATCAGCGCCGTCTCGCAGACGCGGCTCGCCTATGTCATGACCGGCAATGCCGACGTCGATTCCATCGTCAAGGCAGGCATGTCCGGATTGACGCTGTTCCTGGCGCAGCGCACGGCGCTGGAGGCCGGCGATCCCGTCGGCATCGATCCCGCGCGCGACGAACTGGCGTTCTTCCCGCTGATCTACTGGCCGATCGTGCCGGGCGCGCCGAAGCCGCCGCAAGACGCCATCAACCGCATCGACGCCTACATGAAACAGGGCGGCACGGTGCTGTTCGATACCCGCGATGCCGTCGAGGCGCCGCCGGGCGAGAACGGCGCGTCACAGACGCCGGGGATGCGCACGCTGCGTGAAATTCTTTCTTCGCTCGATGTGCCCGAGCTCGAGCCGGTGCCGCGCGAGCACGTGCTGACCAAGACGTTCTACCTGCTGCGCGATTTCCCCGGCCGCTTCATCTCGGGCCAGACCTGGGTCGAGACGCTGCCGCGGGAAGAAGAGGACGACGATGCCGCCGCGCGGCCGGCGCGCGGCGGCGACGGTGTCTCGCCGATCATCATCACCTCGAACGATCTTGCCGGCGCATGGGCGATCCGCCCGGACGGCCAGCCGATGCTGCCGCTGACTCCGGGCGAACCGCGCCAGCGCGAGTTCGCTTTCCGCTCCGGCGTCAACATCGTGATGTACACGCTGACCGGCAACTACAAGGCCGACCAGGTACACGCACCGGCCCTCATCGAACGGTTAGGGCAATAAACCATGAACTACGGCATTGTTTTCACGCCCCTGGTTCCGACGATCGTGCTGTGGATCGCGCTCGCCGCGATCGTTGCGATATCGGCGCTGCTGCTGATCGCCCGCGCGCGCGGCGCAGCGGTGCGCGTCGCGGCACTGGCGCTGATCCTGCTGGCGCTCGCCAACCCGTCCTTCACGCGGGAGGAGCGCGAGCCATTGTCCTCGGTCGCCGCCGTCGTGATCGACAAGAGCCCGAGCCAGAATTTTGGCACGCGCAACCAGGAGACGGCGAAGGCGCAGGAAGCCCTCGTCGATAGTTTGAAGAAGATCAAGGGGCTGGAAGTCCGCGTCGTCGAGGCCGGACAGGCCGACGGCGAGACCGACGGCACCAAGCTGTTCGGCGCGGTGTCCTCGGCGCTGTCGGATGTCCCGGTCGACCGCGTCGCCGGCGCGTTCCTGGTCACCGACGGCCGCGTCCACGACATTCCCGCCAATGCCGCCGCCCTCGGTTTCCAGGCGCCGGTGCATGCACTGGTCACCGGGCGCAAGGACGAACGCGACCGGCGCATCGCGATCACGGCCGCGCCCCGCTTCGGCATCGTCGGACAGCCCCAGACCATCACCTACCGGCTGGACGACCAGGGGGTCACCGGCCAGCGCGCCAGGATCGTCGTACGCCGCGACGGCGAAGTCGTCAGCGAGCGCACGATGCTTAGCGGCCAGACCGCCAATGTCGAGATCGACATCAAGCACGCCGGCCAGAACATCGTCGAGATCGAGGCCTCGCCGCTGGAGAACGAACTGACGCCGGTCAACAACCGCGCCGTGGTCTCCATCGACGGCGTGCGCGACAAGCTGCGCGTGCTGCTGGTCTCCGGCGAGCCGCATTCCGGCGAGCGCACCTGGCGCAATCTGTTGAAGTCCGATGCCAGCGTCGACCTCGTGCATTTCACGATTCTGCGCCCGCCGGAGAAGCAGGACGGCACGCCGATCAACGAATTGTCGCTGATCGCGTTTCCGACGCGCGAACTGTTCCAGCAGAAGATCCACGAGTTTCATCTGATCATCTTCGACCGCTACGCCCGCCAGGGCGTGCTGCCGATCGCCTATTTCGACAATATCGCGCGCTATGTCCGCGCCGGCGGCGCAGTGCTGGTCTCGGCCGGGCCGGACTACGCCTCCACCACCAGCATCTGGCGTACGCCGCTCGATACGGTGCTGCCAGCTGAGCCCGTCGGCGTCACCGAAAAGCCGTTCCATGCGCATCTGAGCGATGCCGGTAAACGCCATCCGGTGACGCGCGGCCTCGAAGGCTCCGCAAGCGAGCCGCCGCGCTGGAGCCGTTTCTTCCGCACCGTCGACACGCGCAATGCGATCACCCCGCCGGTCATGACCGGCGCCGACGGCAAGCCGCTGCTGCTGCTGTCGCGCTTCGGCGAGGGCCGCGTGGCACTCTTGCTGTCGGATCACATCTGGCTGTGGGCACGCGGCTTCGAGGGCGGCGGGCCGCATCTGGACCTGCTGCGGCGCACCTCGCACTGGCTGATGAAGCAACCGGACCTCGACGAGGAGGCGCTGCGGCTGCAGATCCAGGGCAAGGACCTCGTGGTGCTGCGCCAGACCATGGCCGACAACGTGCCGCCGGTGACCGTGACCTCGCCGAGCGGCGCCACCAGGGAGCTCGAGCTGACCGCAAGCGAACCCGGCACCTGGCGCTCGACGCTTCCGGCCAACGAACTCGGCCTGTGGCAGGCGACCGACGGCGCGCTGAAGGCGCTGATCAATGTCGGGCCGACCAACCCGAAGGAGTTTTCCGAGGTCACCTCCACCACCGACATGCTGAAGCCGCTGGCGCAGGCGACCGGCGGCGACGCGCGCCGCGTGGCCGACGGCGGCAGCCTCGACATGCCCCGCGTGGTGCCGGTGCGTGCCTCCGGCGTCTTCCATGGCGACGGCTGGATGGGCGTCAAGATGCGCGACGCCAGCGTCGTCAAGGGCGTTGGCGTGCTGCCGATGTTCGCCGGCCTGATCGGCCTGTTGCTGCTGCTCGGTGCATTCGCAGCGACGTGGATCCGCGAGGGGCGGTAGGCGCCGGCCCCGTCAGCAGACGTTATGCGATCTCGTCTGCTCGCCGCCATTTCGGGAACGGGTCGGCAAGCCCGGACCATTCGGCGACGTGCATTCCCGGTTTCCCCGAAACCAGGCATGCATCGAGACGCGCCGCTATCGCCGACTGATCCATGTCGGTGCCAATGAAGACGATTTCCTGCCGACGATCGCCATACACATCGCTCCAGTTTTTCTTGAGCGATTGCCGCCAGAACGGATCGTTGGGCCATCGGTCGACCGGGACGTTCGCCCACCAGAATCCCAGGCCCTCCGTTCTGACGATCGCGCCGGCCTGACTCAATTCGCCGAGCCATTGCGGGCGGGTCGCAATCCAGAAATGTCCCTTGGCGCGGATGACGCCGGCCCAGGTCTCGCTCAGGAATTGGTGGAATTTCGCCGGGTCGAACGGCCGGCGAGCGCGATACACAAAGCTTCCGACGCCATATTCCTCGGTCCGGCGTATGGTCGGCGAAACCGTACAATTCCTTGAACCAGAGCGGATGCTGCTGCGCCCGTTCGAAATCGAAGCGCCCCGTGTTCAGGACGCGCTCGAACGGCACCCTCGAAAAGCTAGCCTCGACGATATCGGCATCGGGATTGAGTGCGCGAATGATCTTTCGCGCGGCTTCCAGCTGCGCCGGCGAGGCATCGTCAACCTTGTTGAGCACGACCACGTCGGCAAACTCGATCTGTTCAACCAGGAGATCCACCAGCGTACGTTTGTCGCCTTCTCCCAGCGATTCGCCGCGATCACCGAGAAAATCGGTCGACGAGTAATCTCGCAGCAAGTTTACCGCATCGACGACCGTTACCATCGTGTCGAGGATCGCCACATCGGAGAGACTGCCGCCGTCCTCGCCCCGGAAGTCGAAGGTGGCAGCGACGGGCAGCGGTTCCGAGATGCCGGTCGATTCGATCAGCAGGTAGTCGAACCGTTCGCCTTCGGCGAGCGCACGCACCTCCTTCAGCAGATCGTCGCGCAACGTGCAGCAGATGCAGCCGTTGGTCATCTCGACGAGCTTTTCGTCAGTCCTCGAGAGGTTCGCACCGCCATCTCGCACCAGGTCGGCGTCGATGTTGACCTCGCTCATGTCGTTCACAATCACGGCCACCTTCAGGCCCTGACGGTTGTTGAGGACATGATTCAGCAAAGTTGTCTTTCCAGCCCCGAGGAAGCCGGACAAGACGGTGACGGGGAGTTTTCGCATGCAGATCAAAAAGCCTGTTCAGCGCACGGAGCCCCAGCCGGGAAGGAATTCGCATGTGGGGGGACCGTCGACTGAATGAGTGTTATGTTATAACATAACACTCGCAATGACGCTGATGTCAATAGACGCCCAGACAGGCAACGGCAGTGTTGATGTTGCCCAAATCGCACAGTTCGCGAAATGTCGAGCTCCCAACTCCGCAACGCCTCGGATGCACATTGACAGTCGGGCGTCGCTCGCGATGTTATAATATAACATAGGCGGTCGCGCTCTTCAGTCGCATAATCGTTTCGGGGAAGGCGCAAGCTCTTGAACTGGTTCCGGAAGCACCTCAGGCACGGCTCGCGTCTGGCGCTGTTTGCGCTCGCGATCCAGTTTGTGGTGTCGTTCGGGCACTTTCACGAGGCCGCCGCGCAGGGCGTCCGGATCGGCCTTTCCGATGCCGGCCCGACCTACGCCACCGAACAGACTGCGCTTGTCGCAGCCGGCGAAGCGGCCCAGTCGCAGGCGCCGTCCGATCACGACAACGACCGGCATGCAGCGGAAGCGTGCGCGATCTGCGCCGTCCTCTCGCTGGCCAACAACTACCTGTTCGCCGCGCCGCCCGTGCTGCAATTGCCGCAGGCGATCGAACTTCTCCGCCTGACCACCGACGCCGAATTCGCGCATCTCGGCGCGTTGCATCCGCCATTCCAGCCGCGCGCGCCCCCCGCCTCCTGACATCGATTGATTGATACACTTCTCCGGAAGCATCGCCGCGCCGCGCGCGGCCGATCCGCCGGGGAAAAATCGGAATCGATCCGTCGCACACCGACGGGATCAGGATCGGGACAATGACATTCAAGAAGAAACGAGCGTTCCATTTCGGTGGAGCAAGCTGGCTATTGCTATGCGCGGTAGCCGACGGCGCGCTGGCCCAGGACGCGGCATCGCCCCCCACCTCGACGCAACTGCCTGAAATTTCCGTAACGGCGCCAAGCCCGATCGTACGGCGAAAACCTGCACCGCCCCGAACGCCGGCGCGCGTCGCCCGCACCGCGCCCGGCCAGAACCGCGAACGTCCGGCAGAACCGCAGGCCACGCCGATCGCAGCCGCGCCCCAGCAGGGCGTGCTGCCGATCGTCACCGATCAATTTGCAACCGTCACCGTGGTGCCGAACGAGGAAATCCGTCGCGAAGGCACCGCCCAGCTCGGCGATCTCCTGTTCTCCAAGCCCGGCATCACCGGCTCCACCTTCGCGCCGGGCGCCGCCAGCCGTCCGATCATTCGCGGGCTCGACGTCAACCGGGTTGGCATCCTGGAAAACGGCACCAGCGCCGGCGGCGTCTCCGATCTCGGCGAAGACCATTTCGTGCCGGTCGATCCGCTGGCGACAAATCAGGTCGAGGTCATCCGCGGTCCGGCGGCGCTGCGCTACGGCTCGACCTCGATCGGCGGCGTCGTCAGCGCGACCAACAACCGCATCCCCGACGCCCTTCCCTCATGCGCGGCCGCCCCGTTCCAGGCCTACGGGCTGCCGACCAAGGCGCCGCTCGCCAACCTGCAATCGCCTTCCTGCGTCACGGTCGAAACCCGCACCGCGGTCAACTCCGTCGACCGCGGTGTCGATGGCGGTATCCTGATCGATGCCGGCGGCGGCAATTTCGCGGTACATGCCGACGCCTATGGTCGCAAGGCCGGCGATTACAGCATCCCGGGCTATCCCTATCTGTTCGACCAGACCTTGCCGGTCGACGGGCGGCAGCCGAACTCGGCGATGCAGGCGAGTGGTGCATCGGTCGGCGGCTCCTATATCTTCCATGGCGGCTTCATCGGCGCCGCCATCACGCAGAACAATACGCTGTATCGCATCCCGGGAATTGAACCTTCCGAAAACCAGACCAGGATCGACGCACGCCAGACCAAGTTCACGGCAAAGGGCGAATACCGCCCGGATGCGGCAGCGATCGATGCCATCAGGTTTTGGGCCGGCGCGACCGACTACAAGCACAACGAGATCGGTCTGGCCGATCCTGCCGACCTTTTCTCGTCAGGCGTCCGGCAGACCTTTACCAACAGGGAGCAGGAAGGGCGCGTCGAAGTGCAGATGGCGCCGTTCAACGCGCGCTTCGCCGCCGTCACCACCGCATTCGGTCTGCAGGCCGGGCATCAGGAACTGACGGCATCGAGCCCGGACGTTCCGGGCAGTCCGCTCAGCGGGTTGTTCGATCCCAACAAGAACAGCAGGGTCGCCGGCTACGCCTTCAACGAATTCAAGTTCTCCGACAGCACCAAGGCGCAGATTGCCGGCCGAATCGAACACGTCAGCCTCAACGGAACGACGCCGTCGTTCATTCCGGAGCTGTTCGACCTCAACGCCAATCCCGGCGATATCGGCCCGCCGACGGCCCGCAACCTGAATTTCACGCCGAAGAGCGCCAGCATCGGCCTGATCCAGAATTTGCCGGGCGAACTGGTGGCGAGCGTCACCGCCCAATATGTCGAACGCGCGCCAAAGCCTGCGGAGCTGTTCTCGCGCGGGCCGCACGACGCAACCGTCACCTTCGACATCGGCAATCCCAACCTGGGAATGGAGACCGCCAAGTCGATCGAGATCGGATTGCGACGGGCGACCGGACCCCTGAGGTTCGAAGCGACGGCCTACTACACGAAATTCAATGGCTTCATTTACCGCCGCCTCACCGGCAACACCTGCGAGGACGTCGCCTGTGTCGGCCCTGCCGACCCGGCCTATCCGCTCGAACTGAACCAGGCGATCTATTCGCAGCGCGACGCTACCTTCCGCGGCGGCGAGTTCCAGAGCCAGCTCGACATCGGTCCGCTCCACGGCGGTATCTGGGGCGTCGAGAGCCAGTTCGATGTCGTGCGCGCCACCTTCGACGACGGCACCAACGTTCCGCGAATCCCGCCGGTGCGCGCCGGCGGCGGCTTGTTCTGGCGCGATGCCAACTGGCTGACGCGGATCAACCTGCTGCACGCCTTTGCGCAGAACGACATCGCCCCGATCGGCGAGACGCCGACCGCGGGCTATAATCTGCTAAAGGCGGAGGTCAGCTACAAGACCAGGCTCGACCAGTCCTGGTTCGGCGCGCGCGAAATGGTGGTGGGGCTGGTCGGCAACAACCTGCTGAACGAGAACATGCGCAATTCGGCGTCCTTCAACAAGGACGAGGTCCTGCTGCCCGGCATCGGCGTGCGCGCGTTCGCCAATCTGAAGTTCTAGAGCATTGCGCGCATTGGGTGGCGTTAGCCGGTGGTACCGGCTAACGTCGGCATGACGTTGGCTGCGAAGATCGATCCAGCGTCAGATGTGCCACCCGAAGCGGACGAACAGCCAGCAGATGTCGTCGCCTATCAATATTCCCGCCTACAGCGACGCGCTCGTTCTGCTCGGTACCGCGGGCGTCGTCATTCCATTGGTACGGCGGTTCGGCCTCAATCCCGTTCTGGGCTATCTCGGTGCCGGGGCGATCCTGGGCCCTCTCGGGCTGGGATCGTTCATCGAGAGCTTTCCGCTGCTGTATTGGTTCACAGTCGTCGACGCCAAGAACGTCTCCGGCATTGCGAACCTCGGTATCGTGTTCCTGCTCTTCCTGATCGGCATGGAGTTGTCCTACGATCGATTGAAGGCGATGCGCCGCCTGATTTTCGGGCTGGGCAGCCTTCAGATCGTATTCTCCACCGTCGCGATCGGCACAGTCGCGGCCATTGCGGGCAGCAAAGGTCCGGTCGCGTTCATTATCGGCGCGTGCCTCGCCCTCTCCTCCACGGCGATCGTCGTCGAGATGCTCTCCCGGCAAGGGCGGCTCAACACAAGCGCAGGAAGAGCGAGCTTCGCGACACTGCTGGCGCAGGATCTCGCAGTCGCCCCCCTCCTGCTCTTCATCTCGATCTATGGCGCGGGCGAATCGGGCTCGGTCGTCGGCACGCTGCTGCTCGCGCTGACCAACGCCGCCATCGCGCTCGGTGTGATCGTCGTCGCCGGCCGCGTGGTCATGCGCCCGCTGTTCCGCCTTGTCGCGTCGGTGGGCATGAGCGACCTGTTCGTGGCCACGACACTGTTCGTCATCGTTGCGACAGGCGTGGCGGCCGCGGTGGCCGGCATATCCATGGCGCTTGGCGCCTTTGTCGCCGGCCTGCTGCTTGCCGAGACCGAATTCCGCAAGGCGATTGAAACCGCCATCAACCCGTTCAAGGGACTTCTGCTCGGCCTGTTCTTTTTCACGGTCGGCATGAACATCGACTTTCGCGAACTGGCCCGCGAACCGGTCTGGCTGGTCGGAGGCGCCCTCGCTCTGATTGCCATGAAGGCCGCGATTCTCATCGGCCTTGCGCGGACGTACCGGCTTTCCTGGCCGGCTTCACTCGAGATGGGCCTTCTGCTCGGACCGGGCGGCGAGTTCGCCTTTGTCGGAATAGGCATCGCGGCGGAGCTTGGTCTGATCGGCGCCAAGTTATCGGGCTTCACGGTAACACTGACCGCGCTGACGATGATGCTGATCCCGGCGCTGTCCCATCTCGCGCGGCGGCTGGCGCCGATCGTGCGCGAGGACAAGCCGCTTGACCCCGAACTTCAGGCCGCGCCGAGCGGAGGCAGCGGCCATGCCATCATCATCGGATACGGTCGGGTCGGACAGGTGGTCTGCACGATGCTCGATCGGCACCAGTTCAAGTACATCGCCGTCGACAACGATGCCACGGCAGTGCCGGAGCAGCGGCGGCAAGGGCGAACCGTCTTTTACGGAGACGCTACAAATCCCGAGTTCCTGAAGAGCTGCGGTCTGATGGAAGCCGCCGCCGTGATCGTGACGATCAATGAGCCCGAGAGCATCGACGAAATCGTTGCCCAGGTCCGCACGTTCAGGAAAGATTTGCTGGTGGTTTCGCGCGCCCGCGACGCCGACCATGCGCGGCATCTCTACCAGATCGGCGTCACCGATGCCGTGCCGGAGACCATCGAGGCGAGCCTGCTGGTGTCCGAGGCCGCCCTGATCGGCCTCGGCGTGGCGATGGGCCACGTCGTCGCCTCCATCCACGAGAAGCGCGAGGAATTTCGGCACGAATTGCAACAGGCTGCGGGGAGTGCAGGCACCGTGCCGATCCGAACGGCCGGCACCAGAAGGCGGCGCACTTCCTGAGATCGCCGGAGGGTCGCTAGCGCGCCTTGCTCCAGTCCGGACGGATTTCGCCGGAGACGCCGTCGAAGGCGCCTTCAACCAGTTCCGCCACCAGCAGGCGCTTGTAATCCACCGGACCCGGCATGGTCGCCCTTCCCTTGGGCACGACCTTGAATCCGACGCGGCTGTAATAGGGTTCGTCGCCGACCAGGATGACGAGGCGATGGCCCTTGCCCCTGGCGTCCTGCAGCGAGCGGTCGAGCAGCATGCGCCCGACGCCGCGGCTGCGAAACGGTGGCTCGACCGTCAGCGGCCCGAGCATCAGGGCCGGCGTGTCGCCGATGCAGATCGGCAGCTGGCGCACCGAGCCCACCAGCAACGTGCCGATCCGCGCCGTGAACGACAGATCGAGCAGATGATCGACATGTTCGCGCAGGCGGTAGGCGCTCAGCACGAAGCGCCCGGGCCCGAACGTGCGCTCATGCAGGCGCTCGATCGCCTGCGCGTCCTTTGGTGTTTCGGCCAGGATAGTGACGTCAAGTTCGCTCATGATGGGGCGCGGGATAGCATCTGGCGGCGGCGCGGTCCATGACCTCACCGCACCAAATTGAAGCAGACTCAATTCGTCTTGATCGCCGGCTGGGACAGATATGCCAGCAGCTTCATCTCGCGGCGGCCGCGCGTCACCGTATCCAGGACCAGGCCGGAGGAAATCGACAGCATCGCCACAATCATCAATCCCATCGACAGCACCGCCGTCGGCAGCCGCGGCACGATGCCCTGCTCGAGATAGGTGACGAGCACGGGGATCGCGAGGCCGATCGAGACCAGCATCAGGAAAATGCCGATGACGGTGAAAAACCGCAGCGGCTTTTCCGACCGGTACAGTTTCAGGATGGTGCCGAGAATCCGGAAACCATCGCGCCAGGTGTTCAGCTTGCTGAACGATCCTTCGGGGCGCGCAAAATATGGTGTCTCGATTTCCATCACCGGCAGCGCCAGTTCGAGCGCATGCACGCTCAACTCGGTTTCGATCTCGAAGCCGTCCGACAGCACCGGGAACGACTTGACGAAGCGGCGCGAGAACACGCGGTAGCCGGAAAGAATATCCTTGAATGCCTGGCCGAACACCGTGGAAAGGAAGCTCGTCAGCATCCAGTTGCCCGTACGGTGACCGGGCCGGTAAGCGGCGACGGATTGGTCGACGCGAAATCCCACCACCATGTCGAGGTGCTGGTTGACCAGCGCATCGATCATCCGCGGGGCGCTCGGGGCATCGTAGGTCGCATCGCCGTCGACCAGGACGTAGATGTCGGCATCGACGTCGGCGAACATGCGCCGGACCACATGGCCCTTGCCCTGGCGGCGCTCGCTGCGCACGATGGCGCCGGCCGCGCGCGCGACTTCGACGGTGCGGTCCTTTGAATTGTTGTCGTAGACGAAGATTTCTGCCGTCGGCAGCGCCTTGCGAAAATCGGCGACCACGGTCGCCACCGCAGCCTCCTCATTGTAGCACGGCACGAGGACCGCGATCCGCAGCGCTGGCGTCGTCATTGCAGGCTCACCGAATCAAGGCTTTCCATCGCGCAAACCGGGGCGTTACGAACAGCAGGTTCCAGAGAGAAAGCATGTCGGTCTGAATCATCTAATATGGCGTAAATGTCGGCTGGATCGCGACCAAATCAGGTTGGCCGCGCGACTGACGGCGGCCAACAAGGTGAACCGAACGTCAACTCCTTGCGCGGGCCGACCTAACGCCAGGTCGCGATCGGCGCCGCGCCGTGGAGTACTTCCGCGATCCGAAGGCGCGTGCCCCGGGTGGTCTCGACCGGCAGCGCGCCGGCATCATAGAACCCGCACTCCACGATCTCATGGTTGGGCGCCGGCAGGCGATCCTGGCGGAATTGCCTGACGACATAGACCGCGACATGATCGCGCCGCGAGACGTGGCCATTGAAGAACACGCCGTGCAGGACAGGCGTGTCCATCAACTCGATCCGCCCCTCCTCGACCAGTTCCCGCCGCAATGCCTCCAGAAAGGTCTCGCCGACCTCGACGCCCCCTCCCGGCAGATGCCAGCCGTCGACATAACTGTGTCTGACCAGAAACACCCGGTTGTCGCCATCGAGTACGACGCCGCGGACGCCGAGCGTCATGCCGCGGGCGATCCGCCAGTAGAGATGAAAGCCGCGCCGCAACAGCGGTTCCAGGCGCTTGCGCAGATCCTGCAGGGCCATCACGCGAACCCCGGATAGACAGACGTCACGTTTGATCCTTATATCGCCGACATGATCGTGCGACGGCTCTATATCACAGGCGGTGCGACGGAGCGCGAATGACGGACACTTTCACGCTGGCGCATCTGTCCGATCCGCATTTGCCACCGTTGCCCGCCGCGCGGATGCGCGATCTCGTCGGCAAGCGGGCGCTCGGCTATCTCAACTGGACCCGCAACCGCCACAAATATCACCGCCGCGAGGTGCTGGATGCGCTGGTTGCCGACCTGCAGGCGCAGCGCCCGGACCACATCGCGGTGACCGGCGATCTCGTCAACCTGGCGCTGGAGGCGGAATTCAAGCCCGCCCAGGCCTGGCTCGAAAGCGTCGGCACGCCGCAGCAGGTCACGGTCGTTCCCGGCAATCACGACGCCTATGTGCGCGCCACGCGGCATCATTTCGTCGACGCCTTCGAGCCGTATCTGCGCGGCGACGCCGAGGCCAACGGCACGCCGTTTCCGTTCGTGCGCCGGCGCGGGCCGCTGGCGCTGATCGGCGTGTCCTCGGCGGTGCCGACGCCGCCGCTGATGGCAACCGGCCGGCTCGGCCGCGCGCAGCTCGATGCGCTCGACCGGCAGTTGGCGGACTTGTCGACCGAGGACGCCTTCCGGGTGCTGCTGGTGCATCACCCCCTGCACTCGGACTCGCGCATGAAGCACCTGACGGATTCGAAGGCGCTTCGCGCGGTGCTGAAACGGCGCGGCGTGGAGCTGGTGCTGCACGGCCACGACCACATCCACTCGACGACGTGGATCGAGGGCGCCGACCGGCAGATCCCCGCAATCGGCGTGCCGTCGGCATCGGCGCTGGCGCACCGGAATTATCCGGCCGCCGCCTACAACCTGTTCTCGATCTCGCGCGACGGCAACAAATGGCGCTGCGTGCAGACTGTGCGCGGCATCGACGCCGATTTTCGCATCAAGCAGATCAAGCAGGTGACGCTGACCTAGAGATTCTTCAGGCCTGCAGGCGGACGACGGCGCTAAAGCGTTTCAAGCGAAGTGAATACCGGTTCGCGTGAAGAAAACGCGTCAAAGCAAGAATCTAGAGCTTCAGTTCTGATTTAGTCGGAACCGGGGCTCTAGTCTCCGCCACCGCAGCCGCCACCGTCGCCACCGCCGTCGCCAGCATGGCCGCTGCCATCACTGCCGCCGTCGCCAAACCCGGACGTGCTGCCATCAACCGAGCTGTCGGCGAAGTCGCCGCCGCAGTACGCCGCGCCGCTGCCGTTCTTGCGCAGCGCTTCACAATCGGGGTGATAGACGAACCCGTTGGCGATATTGAGCTTGCTGTCGAGGGCAAACAACAGCGGCAGCCGCGTCGGGCTGACCGGATCGATGTTCTCGTACTTGCAGCAATACCACCAGACGCGGCGCAGGCCCTCGTTGCCCTTGCGGTGCTCGCTGAGGACGACCGCGGGCGCGTGGTGCAGGAAGCCGCCGAACGCACGCCGGCAGAACGCGTCGTACTCGCGCGTGTACAGGATGAATTCGTGCCAGAGGTCGTCGGCGACCTGCGACGGCATCGAGACATAGCGCTTGCCGCTCATGAGGTAGGCGAGGAAAAACTGCCGCAGGCCCCGCGACACCAGCGCGCTGTCCTTGCGCTGAAAGCCGGGATGATGCTTCTCCAGCCGATCGAGCAACCCGCGCGGCCAGCGATAGGTCCGAATGAATTCGGCCCGCCGAAGCTGCAGCCATTTCGGCACGATCACGCCGAGCACGATCACGCCGGCAACGAACAGCACGAACCCGATTTCAGACAACGGGGCGGCTCCGATTGCGGCGGCTACAGGCCGCGCATCGCGGCATACAGCGCGAAGGCGAACAGTGCCGCGGCGCCGAGCAGGAATCCGAGCACAAACAGCCAGAAGCCGCGGCGGCGCGGCTTCTTCGGCGCTTCCGGCTCGACGATGGGCGTTGCGACCATCGCGTGCTCGCGCTCGATCATGCGGCGCGCGACGTACTCGGTCACGGCACCAACGATCACGGGCACGTCGTGCGACTCCGCGAGCACGATGCGACCGAAGCGGGTGTCCTGCACGAAGCGGTAGATGCGCTTGTCGCGCCCCATCACGATGTGCGCCACGACGTCGATCCACAGCCTCGGCGTCTCGCCCTGGCTGACGCCGCGGTCGAACAGGTCGACCTGTGCCGGTACCTGCGCGAACAAGGGATCGAGCGCCTCGTTCATGATCTCGAGCCGGGCGACCTCGGCGTCGCGCAGTTCGACGACGACGCCGGTGCGATCGGCAGCCTCGATCCGGGCCTGCCGGAGCGCATCGCGCAACCGCGTCGGTCGCGGGACCTCCTTGCCGGTATTCTGCGCGTCTGACATCGCCTGCCGCCTTTGTCCGTGAAGGTGTGAGCTCACTTAACCTATCAGCAACCACAATCGACACAAAGGCTGTTTATTTGCAAGAACTTAGCGGCCGACGATCGTGGGCGGGTTGAGCTAGCCTCGCGGTCCGGTCCCTTCGCCGCCACCTAACGGATGAAGAAAATGCAAGCGGCCCCACCCGGTTTTCCGGATGGGGCCGCTCGCCCTTGGGCTTCCTCAGATCTTATCAGGCAGAGATGCGGGAGGGCTCTTCGACGATCGAAAAGCGCACGCCGGCCTTGTGACGGTTCTCTTCCGAGACCGTGCGCCAGGCATCCTCGGCCTCCTTGCGGGTCTTGAAGGGTCCCTGCACCTGGGCCGAGCCTTCCACGAGCTTGTGGAAGTTCATCGAACCGAACTCGCCGCCAATCACCCAGAAATTGCTCTTCGTCATGACTAGTCTCCTGCTGTTGACCGGCGTTTAGCCGAACTGGTTCATCGTGTTGTGGGCGCCGCCCGCCTTCAGGGCGGCTTCACCTGCGAAGTATTCCTTGTGCTCGTCGCCGATGTCGGAGCCGGCCATGTTCTGATGCTTGGCGCAGGCGATACCCTGACGGATCTCCTGGCGCTGAACATTCTTCACATAGCCCAGCATGCCCTGCTCGCCGAAATACTCCTTCGCGAGATTGTCGGTGGAGAGCGCTGCCGTGTGATAGGTCGGCAACGTGATGAGGTGGTGGAAGATGCCGGCACGCTTTGCCGAATCCGCCTGGAAGGTGCGGATGCGCTCGTCGGCTTCGATGCCGAGCGGCGTATCGTCGTATTCCGGCTTCATCAGTTCGGCGCGGTTGTACTTGCTGACATCCTTGCCGGCTTCCTTCATCGCGTCGTAGACCTGCCAGCGGAAGTTGATGGTCCAGTTGAACGACGGCGAGTTGTTGTAGGCCAGCTTCGCGTTCGGAACGACCTTGCGGATGCGGTCGACCATCTTGGCGATCTGCTCGATATGCGGCTTCTCGGTCTCGACCCAGAGCAGGTCGGCACCGTTCTGCAGCGAGGTGATGCTGTCGAGCACGCAGCGATCTTCGCCCGTGCCGGGACGGAACTGGTAGAGATTCGAGGGCAGCCGCTTCGGGCGCATCATCTTGCCGTTACGGTTGATGATGACGTCGCCATTGCGGGCATTCGCCGCGGTGATCTCCTCGCAATCGAGGAAGCTGTTGTACTGGTCGCCGATGTCGCCGGGCTTGTGGCTGACGGCGATCTGCTGCGTGAGACCAGCGCCGAGCGAGTCGGTGCGGGTGACGATGACGCCGTCTTCGACGCCGAGCTCGAGGAAGGCGTGGCGGCAGGCGCGGATCTTCGCGATGAACACTTCATGCGGCACGGTGACCTTGCCGTCCTGGTGACCGCACTGCTTCTCGTCCGAGACCTGGTTCTCGATCTGGAGCGCGCAGGCGCCCGCTTCGATCATCTTCTTGGCGAGCAAATAGGTCGCCTCGGCATTGCCGAAGCCGGCGTCGATGTCGGCGATCACGGGCACGACATGGGTCTGGAAGTTGTCGATCTTGGCGATCAGCTCCTTCTCGCGAGTCTTGTCGCCTTCCTTGCGCGCCTTGTCGAGCGCCCGGAAGATGTCGTTGAGCTCACGGGAGTCAGCCTGACGCAGGAAGGTGTAGAGCTCTTCGATCAGCGCCGGCACCGAGGTCTTCTCGTGCATCGACTGGTCGGGCAGCGGACCGAACTCGGAGCGCAGCGCCGCGATCATCCAGCCGGACAGGTACAGATAGGTGCGATCGGTCTTGCCGCCGAAGTGCTTCTTGACCGAGATCAGCTTCTGCTGGGCGATGAAGCCGTGCCAGCAGCCCAGCGACTGGGTGTACTTGGTCGGATCCTTGTCATAGGCCGCCATGTCGGCCCGCATCAGCGCCGCGGTGTAGCGGGCGACGTCCAGGCCAGTCTTGAAGCGGTTCTGCAGGCGCATGCGCGCGACCGCCTCGGCCGACACCCCGTTCCAGGTCGGCTGGGTCTGAAGGAGCGCCTGGGCCGCTTCGACCTCGTTCTGATACGAGGCCGGGCCCTGGAAGGTGGTGATGCCACGGGGCTGGTAGTTCATGTGCCTTATCCCTTTCGACGGATGACAAAGCGACCGGCTATGCCATCGACATTTTTGACAGTGCATTGCGAAATGCGTGTCATGAGATAAACGCGAGAAAGCGAAGTTCGTATAGAGGCCTTGTATTTGAATGGTGATGTTGTGTAACATCGGAACATGTAATAGATGTTATTTTGTAAATTTTGTAAATTATAGGTCAGAAAGACTGACCTTGATTGTTCTGGAGACCTGAAAATGCCCGCCGAATCCGGGAAGAAACTGTTCGTCGGTCCGCGCTTTCGGCGCATCCGGCAGCAATTGGGGCTGTCCCAGACCCAGATCGCGGAGGGGCTCGGGATATCGCCGAGCTACGTCAATCTGATCGAGCGGAACCAGCGCCCGGTGACGGCGCAGATCCTGCTGCGGCTGGCCGAAACCTATGACCTTGATCTGCGCGACCTCGCCACCGCCGACGAGGACCGCTTCTTCGCCGAGCTTAACGAGATCTTCTCCGATCCGCTGTTCCGGCAGATCGACGTTCCCAAGCAGGAACTGCGCGACCTCGCCGAGCTCTGCCCCGGCGTCACCCATGCGCTGCAACGGCTGTATGCGGCCTATACCGAGGCCCGCCAGGGCGAGACGCTGGCGGCGGCGCAAATGGCCGACCGCGACGTCGGAACGCGCTATGAGGCCAATCCGGTCGAGCGGGTGCGCGAGCTGATCGAGGCCAACCGCAACTATTTTCCGGAGCTCGAGCAGGCTGCGGAAAATTTGCGCGACGAACTGAACGTCCCGGCCGAAGGGCTCTATGCCGCGCTCGTGGAACGCCTGCGCGAAAAGCATTCGATCCAGACCCGCATCATGCCCGTCGACGTGATGCGCGAGACGCTGCGGCGCTTCGACCGCCATCGCCGCCAGTTGCTGATCTCCGAACTGGTCGATCCGCCTGGCCGCGCCTTCCAGCTCGCGTTCCAACTGGGCCTGGGGGAATGCGCGCAGGCACTCGAGACCATCATCAGCCGCGCCGGTCCGCTCGACGATGCGCCGCGGCGATTGTTCCGTATCACGCTCGGCAACTACTTCGCGGCCGCCGTGATGATGCCGTACCCGACCTTCCTGGCGGCGGCCGAGGCGCTCAACTACGACATCCACGTGCTGGCGCAGCGCTTCAATTCCGGCTTCGAGCAGGTCTGCCATCGCCTCACCACGCTGCAACGGCCGAATGCGCGCGGCATTCCGTTCTTCCTGCTGCGCGTCGACAACGCCGGCAACGTCTCGAAGCGGTTTTCGTCCGGCACGTTTCCGTTCTCGAAATTCGGCGGCACGTGTCCGTTGTGGAACGTGCACTCGACCTTCGACACGCCCGATCGCCTGTTGAAACAGGTGATCGAGCTGTCCGACGGCACGCGCTATTTCTCGATCGCGCAGATGGTGCGCCGTCCCGTCGCGCCGCACCCGCTGCCGCAGCCACGCTTCGCCATCGGCCTCGGATGCGAGATTCGCCACGCCGCGCGCCTGACCTATGCGGCCGGTATGGACCTGGAGAAGACGGAAGGTACGCCGATCGGCGTGAACTGCCGGCTCTGCGAGCGCGAAAACTGCGCCCAGCGCGCCGAGCCGCCGATCACGCGCACGCTGATACTCGACGAGACAACGCGAAGGGTGTCGAGCTTCGCGTTCTCGAATGCGCGGGAGTTGTAAGGGGGGTCTCGTGTCCCGGACGCGCTGCAGCGTGCAACGCTGCTGCGCAGAGCCGGGACCCAGCAAGACACGCATGCCGCAAGGTGGGCCCCGGCTCTGCAGCGCACCGCTGAAGAAGCGCTGCGCTGCGTCCGGGGCACGAGACTGCCGACGACGCGGAGCCTACGCCAGCGTATGCACGATCACCGGCCCCGCCGCTGCGCTGGCATGCCCCGCCAGCAGCGAGCCCAGATCCCTCTCGATCCAGGCGATGGCGCGTTTGTTCGCCTCTTCGGCCTGCTCGAACTTGTCGAAGATCGAGATCGCGGTCACCGTGTCGTCGCCGGCATAGACCACGTAATAGGCCCTGAAGCCGTCGACGTCGCTGATGATGGGGACGGCGCCGTCCTTGATGCGGCGCGCCAACTCTTCGGCGCTTCCGCTCTTCGCCTTGGCCTGACGGATGGCGGCATACATGGCATCCTCCCTTCCGGCTGTCGATGTGGGGCATGATGCCCGGCGGCATGTTACGCCGAAGCGCGCCGTCGATCTACGGTTTGGTTAACCCGAACCTAACTCGCCTTCGCGATCTGCAACCAACGATTAAGCACGCCTCAACATCGGCGCCTTAGTCTCGCCCCACTCACTTTTCGCAAACAACGGCAGCCTATTCTGCCGCGTGAAGTGATCTCAGGGGGTTCATCATGCGTATTGCGTTGCTGCTGACCGCGACCATCGTCGGCGCGCTGTTCGCCAATCCGTCCAACGCCGGCTCGCTCGACGCCGCGTCTGCTGGTGCCGTGAAGGCGCCGCCCGGCTTTCAGACCTACCGCGGCTACATGTTCGACGTGTCGGAGGCGTCCGATCGCAAGGACCTCGACAAGCTGACCGAAAATCTCAAGCAGCAGATCGACGTCGTCGAAGGCGCCGGCTTCTCCCCCCGCGTGCTGCGCTTCTTCCGCACCGTCCCGATCATCGCGAGCGAACTGGCTTGCCTCGACGAAGGCGCCGCGACCGCATGCTACGGCCGGGTCACTCCGGACATCCAGCGCACCACGCCGCGCACGCTCACGGTGTGGGATCACGACCAGCAGCGCTGGACCAATCCGAATGCAGTCGACCTCGCGGTCGATTCCGGGCTCGGCGTGATCATGGTCCGGCCCGACATGATGCGTTACGAGAAGGAAGCCGTGCTGCTCCACGAGATGCTGCATGCCTATCACGCGCGCCTGCTGCCGGACGGCTACGCCAACAAGGGCGTGATCGGCTATTACGCCTACGCCAAGTCCAAGGACCTGCTGCCCAAGGACTCCTATGCGTTGAAGAACCACATGGAGTTCTTTGCAGTCACCGCCAGCATTTTCCTGGCCGGCAAGAGCGAATTCCACGATCCGAAGACCCGCGAAGCACTCAAGGAAAAGCTGCCGGATTATTACAAATACCTGATCGGCGTGTTCGGCTTCGATCCCGATCCGGCAGCTGCCTCGAGCGGACCGGTCGCCTCGCTGAAATAGGGCCGGCATCACCGATCCAATGACAAAAGCCGCGCGAAATGCGCGGCTTTTCTGTTTTGGTCAACGGAAGCTGCGGATGACGCCCGGGCGGCAATTGCCAAGCAGGCACTCGATCTGCATAGTCCCGCCGCATCGACTGGGACTGCTTCGAAGAGGATAGAAGACATGGCGGACGCCGACCTGGATGTCGTGATCCGGCAACTGGCCAGACAGCTGCAGACGGGCCTGATGACCCGCGCCAAGGAGCGGCGGGATCGCTTCAGCGGCCTCGCGGCCAAGGCCAAGAGCAAGGAGACCGGCACCCGCTTCAAGATGATGGCCAAGGCCACCATGGAGCAGGCCACCGCCGCCGCAAGGCGCCTGCAGATGTCCGCCGACAACGTCGCCGACAGCTACGCCCGCGCAATGCGGGTCGCCGCCAGCACGCCTGTCGAGGTGAAGGCGGAGAAGCCGGTCAAGGACAAGACCGCAAAGGACAAGTCGGCGAAGAAGGCTGCAAAGGCCAAAGCCAAGAAAGCGAAGTAGTCCACCACGTCCATCAGCAAAAGCGACGTTCACTCAGCGTCGCGGTGTGGAGACCTCAGTCGGCTCGTCGTGTGTGAGCTCGGCGAGTTTTGCGCGTGCCGCGTCGCGCGTCTGAGCATCCTTGCCGGGGGGCAACGCAAGGGCGGCCTCGAAATCGGCGCGGGCGTCGGCGGCCTGGCCGCGCGCGAGGTAGGCGAGGCCACGGTCGAGACGGGCCTGCGCATCCGACGGGTCGAGGCGAACGGCGGTGCTGTAGCTCAGGATCGCGCGGTCGAGATCCCCCTTGGCGGTGAGCGCGAGGCCGCGCTCACGATAGGGCGCGGCGGGCTTGGGATCGAGGGCGATCGCCTCGTCATAGTCGGCAATCGCAAGACCCAGATCACCGTTCTGGCGGTACGCCTGCGCGCGATCACGATAGAGCGAAGCGCGGTTCGGATTGAGGTGGATGGCCTCGTTGAAATCAGCAATCGCTCGGCCATTGTCGTGATGGCGCAGCGCGATCCGTCCGCGCCCCTCATAGGCGAAGGCGATCAGAGAGCCGCGAAACGGCGAGAAGCCGATCACGGCCGAGCAGATGTCGGGCTCATCCTCGTCGCCGCAATTCACGACCGTATGCGTGGACAGGCCAATGGCCACGCCCAGGACGATCAACAATGGCACCGCAGCTCTGGTCATCTTCGACGGTGACCGGCAGCAGGCCGGCCACGCATCCCCTTTCGAAGGAACACTCTCGGTTAGCTATTAACACCTGCTGAGATGCCCCTCTGTGCGCCAGATCACATTAGGCAGCATAATGCCGCGCGACGCCAGGCAGCGCCCTGCTCGCCTGCCATTCCCTGAACTCCAGGCAACCTAGCGAGCCACCTAGGCCAATTGGAGCATCCAGATGCAGCACTTCCAGACCATCAGGCCAAGCAAGCAACACCAGACGACCGTCACCGATGCCAGTGACGTCAGGAGAAGCGCGCCTTCCATTCGTTCCAAAAGGCTTTCACGCGGTGCAATGTCGCGTTCAACCACTTGCTCGATCTGCAACGGTACCATGCGAACCTCCGGCGATTTGCGTGCGCAAACTCGGCCACTCGGCAAGCATTCCAACCTATTGCTCCCCCAGCCAAGGCGAGCATGCATTGATTTGACGCAATGCGTGAGAGAGCACAAGTTACATTTCGGATCGTGCGCAGCAGCAATCCGCACCCTGACGATGATCTCGACGGTTGCCGGCAATGCGACGTTGCATCAGAAATTTTCTCGCTTGAATTGCAGCGCCACCAGAATGCATCGACGCTGCTCGCGCGCTCATCCCCAAGGACCCCGTGAAGGACCACGCGAGGAGGAGCGGCCCCACGGGCCCTGCGGCGGATAGTTTTCGTTAGCGCCGACCGAGGGCGTGGCGCGCGTGCCAAGTTCGGCCGCGAGCTGCTGGAGCGCGGCGATGCGGTTCTGCGTCGAGGGGTGGGTGGCGAAGAGATTGTCGACACCCTGACCCGACAGCGGGTTGATGATGAACATGTGCGCGGTCGCGGGATTTCGCTCGGCCTCGACATTCTGCACCTGATGCGCCGCGCTCTCGATCTTGACCAGCGCCGACGCAATCCACATCGGCTGACCGGCGATGCGCGCGCCGAGATTGTCGGCGGCATATTCGCGGGTGCGGCTGATCGCCATCTGCACCAGCATGGCGCCGAGCGGCGCCAGGATCATCATCAGGATCGAGCCGACGATACCGGGACCATTGTTATCGCGGTTGCCGCCGAAGAACATCCCGAACTGCGCCAGCATGGAGATCGCGCCGGCGATGGTCGCGGTGATGGTCATCAACAGCGTGTCATGATGCTTGATATGCGCAAGCTCGTGGGCGATCACGCCGGCTAGCTCCTCACGGCTGAGCTGGTGCATCAGGCCGGTGGTAACGGCCACCGCCGCGTTCTCGGGATTGCGCCCCGTCGCGAATGCGTTCGGCTGCGCCTCGTCCATCACGAACACGCGCGGCATCGGCAACCCGGCGCGCCCTGCAAGCTCGGCGACGAGGCCGACCAGCTCCGGCGCGCTGTGGCGGTCAACCTCATGGGCGCCGTACATCGACAGCACCGCGCGATCGGAGTTCCAATAGGTGAAGAGGTTGGTCGCGGCCGCAATGACGAGCGCGATCATCGCGCCGCTCGCGCCGCCAATCAGATAGCCCACACCCATGAACAGGGCGGTGAGGCCTGCGAGAAGCATTGCGGTGCGCAGATAGTTCATGGCCGTCTCCTGAGGCGCGGCCGCGGCAAGCCCCTGGCCGGCAAGTCCGACATATGAAGGCGGCGGAACGCTGCAAGGTTCGTGCGTCGCCGGGCCGCAGATTCATCGCGTTGCTACCGGCAGTTCGTCCGCTATTTGGCGGGGCTCGCGATGGTTAACAGTTCCGTTCCGGACGTTTCGAAGTTTGTTAAAACTTGCTGGGTACCTCTTCGGGGCAGAGTGACCTGGGGAAAGACATGGCTAAGCGGGCTAAACGCGGAAAGGCACAGACGCTCGCAATTCCCGTGGCGGCAAGAGTTGGCATTGGCGCCGTGGCCGTCGCCGTAGCGGGGTACAGTTTGATGTCTGGCCCGGCGAGCGTGCAAACGACACGGAAGCCCGCCGCACATGAAGCCCAGGCATCATCAACACCAGTCTACGTGGCAACACCTGCTCACGTCGCTGCGCCGGCTGCGGCTCCAGCCCCTGCTCCAATTCCTGCCCCGGCACCTCTGGTCGAACCGCCAAAAGCCGCTGAAGGTCCCGGCGCATTTGTTCGACAGGTTGTTGACTACGCCAGCCACCAGACGCCAGGCACTGTGATCGTCGATACCAAGAACACGTTCCTCTATCTCGTTCTGAACGACGGGCAAGCGATGCGCTACGGCATCGGCGTCGGCCGCGAAGGCTTCGCGTGGTCCGGTGAGCAGACTGTGGCCCGCAAGGCAGAATGGCCGGATTGGCGTCCGCCCACGGAGATGCTGGTGCGTCAGCCTTATCTGCCGCGGTTCATGGCAGGCGGTCCCGGCAATCCGCTCGGTGCTCGCGCGATGTATCTGGGCGAGACCGAATTCAGGATTCACGGCACCAACAAGCCCGATACGATCGGGAAGCGGGTGTCGTCCGGCTGTATCCGTCTGACCAACGACGACGTCACGGACCTCTATGAGCGCGTCAAAATCGGCGCGAAGGTGATCGTACTTCCCCCATCGAACCGCCCCTCGGCAGCCAACG
>JAEWHP010000024.1 GCA_023387735.1 Pseudomonadota bacterium
GTCCAGTGTTGCGCTCGTAATGGTGGGCACGCTGCGCTTTGCCCACCCTAGGGCATTCGTGAATCAATGCTTCGCCGCCTTGTTGGCCGCAGCATTGTTCAGCACGATCAGGCCGTCGACGGCGACGCCGACCTTGCTGTTGATCAGGAACGGATTGACGTCGACCGACGCGATGCGATTGCCGGCGTCGGCCATCAGGTTGGAGAGCCCGACCAGCGCCTTGACGGCGGAGGCTTCGTGCAGCGCGGGCTTGCCGCGATAGCCCTTCATCTTCACGCCGGCCTTGGTCTTGCCGATCAGCTGTTTCGCCTCGGCCTCGTCCAGCGGCGCGCCGGCCAGGGCGACGTCCTTCAACAGCTCGATATCGACGCCGCCGGTGCCGAACAGCACCACCGGCCCCATCTCGGCATCGAGCGACGCGCCAACCACGAGTTCGAGATCGGCCTTAACCTGCTGCGCAATCAGGATGCCTTCGAGCTTCGGCTTGCCCTTCAGCTTCTTTACCCGCGCGGTGATGTCGTTGAACGCCTTCTTCACCTCGGCCGCGCTGTTGAGGTTCAGCACCACGCCGCCGATGTCGGACTTGTGCAGGATGTCGGCGCTGACGACCTTTGCCACCACCGGAAAGCCGATCTTCTTCGCGATCTTCACGGCTTCAGCCGCGGTCTTCGCGATCTCCTCCTTCGAGATCGGAATGCCGTATGCCTTGAGCAGTTTCTTCGACGCCACCTCGTCGAGCGCGGCGGCGCCGTTGGCGCTTTTCAACGTCTTCTCCAGCACCGCGCGTGCCGACGCCTTCGAGCTCGATACGATGTCGGGCACTTCCTTGCGCAGGGACGCATATTCAATCAGCGACTTGATCGCACCGACCGCGCGGTCGAGCCCCTGCATGACCGCGATGTTCGGCAGCGACTTGCGCAAGCCCTTGGTGAATTCGGTGAACCCGATCGACATCGCGCTGATGTAGACCACGGGCTTGCTTGCCTTCCCGGCCATCTCGTTCACGATGCGCAGATTGCGTTCGCGCAGTTCGTGCGGCGCCTTCGGCAGTTCGGCGTCGATGATGACGATGTCGGTATCGGGATCGTCGATCATGATCTGGATCGACTTCATGTAGACGGACGGGTCGACGACCGCGGCAAAACCGGCATCGAGGGGATTGCCGACGATGCTGCCGGGGCCGAGCATCCTTGCCAGTTGCTCGGTCGCGTTCGGGCTGAGCGGCGCGAAGTTCATGCCTGCCGAATAGAACGCATCGATCAGCAGGCCGCGCTTGCCGCCGGACAGCGACACAGCGGCGAGCCGGTTGCCCTTGGGCGGATCGGCATGCACGAAGCATTCCGTGGTCTCGATCAGTTCGTCCAGCCCGCGCACACGTATCACGCCCTCGCGGGTCGAGATCGCGTCGAACGTCTCGATCGAGCCGGCAAGCGCACCGGTGTGCGCCATGGCGGCGGCGCGGCCGCCTTCGGAGGCGCCGAGCTTGAGCGCGATCACAGGCTTGCCGGCGGCACGCGCGGCCTTGCAGGCCTCTCGGAACACTTTCGTGTTCCGGACGCCCTCGAGATAGACCACGATGACGCGGATCGAGGGATCGGCCGCGAAATAGGCCATCAGGTCGGGCGTCTCGAGGCCGGTCTCGTTGCCCGTGGTGACCATGTAGCCGACGCCGACGCCGCGATCTTCCAGCGTCTGCCGGATCGCCATCACGATCGCGCCGGATTGCCCGACGATCGCCACCGGGCCGGCTTCCATGGTGACGATGCGGTCGTCGATATTGGTGAACAGCTTTTCGCCTGCGCTCAGATTGCCCAGACAATTCGGGCCGGTGACGGCAAGGCCGGTCTCGCGCACCGCCTCTTTCAACTCGCCCGCCAGCCGCTGGCTGTCTTCGTCCTGCAACTCGCTGAACCCTGAGGTGACGATGGTGGCGGAACGCGCGCCGGCGGCGGCAGCGTCGCGGATCACTTGCACCGCGAAACGCGCCGGCACCAGTACCAGCACGTGATCGGGCTTTTCGGGCAGGCTGGCGAAATCCTTGTAGCAGGGTACGCCCCAGATGGTTTCGCGCTTGGAATTGATCGGGAACAGCCCGCCTTCATACTTGTACTTGATGAGATTGTTCCAGATGCGCTCGGCGTAGTTGCCGGGCTTGTCGGTGGCGCCGACCAGCACGATGTTGCGCGGGTGCAGCATCGCATGGATGCGTTTGACGATGTCGCTGGCGTCAGGCGAAGGCGACCATTTTTCGAGTCCGTGCGATGCGGTGCTTGCCTGGGCTTCCATGAATGTCCCTTGCTCGGTTGTATCCTTTGGCTGCGGCCAACGATCCGCGCCATGAATGCCTTTTGATTGAGACCTTTTTATTGGGACTTGCTGGGGGTGGCAACACGCGCGGCGCGGACAGCGCCATTCGCGCAACGCACGATATTTCGGCTTGCGGAGAATTCAGCGCGAGTCCGGCTCGTTGAGGACGGGGGGGCCGATCATCGTGGCGTGCAGCAGATATCGCTCGGGCCCCGGCGTCAGCGCATCGAACGGCCAGCACGTCGACAGCACCAGCTTGTGGCCTGCCGTGAGCGGATCGATCCCGGAGGCATCGAAACGCACGACCGAGGTTGCATCCGCGCGGTAGCGGAATTTCTGGCCATCGGCTCGCGTAATGTCGATCTCGTCGCCGATCAAGACGTGCTTCAGGAACGCGAAGTGCGTATCGCGATGGGCGGAATAGACGGCAACGCCGGGTTCACCGGCATCGGGCGTGCCCTCGACATGCCCCGGACCGAAGGCGAGCGCCTGGCCGCTGCTGCCCGCCAGCACGATGGCGCTGGCATGGATCCGTTTGACCTCGATCCGTGCGACCGGCCAGGTGTCCGCCCACGACCACGGCTTTGTTGCGTGCCCGGTGGCGATGGTTTTCGTAAAGGCGCGTTCCAGCAGCACCTGCGCGACCAGCGCCTTGGCCTGTATGTAGGCGCCCTGGCCGAACAGGATGAGGCCGGCAAGAGCGAGCAGGAGCGGGAGGATGAAGCGGGGCATGTTTGTCATTCATGCTGCAGTCGGCTGGCACTTGCTCCGTCATTCCGGGGCACGCGCAGCGTGAACCCGGAATCTCGAGATTCCGGGTTCGATGCTTTCGCATCGCCCCGGAATGACAGTGCGTGTGTGGAAAGAAAATAGCGCGCGCGGCCCTTGGGGGGACGGGTGGAAGCCGCGCGCGCTCTTGAAGGAGGAGGTGGGGGAGGCCTCCTCCTTTCAGCCGACGTCATCGGAGTGACATCTGACGTCGGCGATTGAACCCCAACAGGAGCAGGCTGACCGTGAGCAGGATCACACCTGCGATTATTTTCAGTTCGGCATCGGTCGCCGTCTTCGGAAGCTTGACGGTGTCAGGCATCTGCGTGACCACGGGCTGCGCGCGCTTCAACGCTGCGACCTGAAGGCGCGCTTCGTCAGCATCCGCGCGCCGTTCCGTCGGCGCTGCCGGCAGCTGCGGGCGCTCGCCGAACACCTTGGCGAAATCCCAACCCGCCGGCAGGTTGATCGGCAATTCGGAGAGCTTGAGCGACTCACCGCCGGGGCGGCTCGGGGTTTTGTCGACGGCGACGAGACTTGTCAGCCGCGTCACGAGTTGGTGCTCCAGCGCCAGCGCGAGGATGGTCTTGTCGGCGTCTTCCGAACTGGCCTGCCGCGTGGTGCGCGCCACCTCGGCATCGGCGATCTTGCGGCGCGCCCAGAGTTTCGACAGGCCCTTGCCTTCGGCTGCATTCGCCAGCGGCAGCGTGACGACCCAGGGACGATCGCCGATACGGCCCTTGATCTCGACCGAGCCCGCGAGCTTGTCGAGTTTTGCCGCCAGCACCAGCGGCTCGTCGCGATAGAGGTCGGGAATTGCCGCGGGTGTGATGTCGGCGGTGGCGTCGGAAAATTTCGCGGTCAGGTTGGTCACCGCCGGATTCTCCAGCTTGGAAAATAGCCCGCGCATGCGGTCTTCGACCTGCTCGACCGAACCGATATGGGTGAAGCTGCCGCGGCCGAGTTCGGCGGCGCGCGTCATCAGATAGGTGTTCGGCGCCGAGCCGATGCCGACCATGAAGATCCGCGAACGGCCGCGCAGCGCGTTGATGGTTTCGAACAATTGCTGTTCGTTGCCGATAGCGCCGTCGGTCAGGAATACGACCTGGCGGACGTAGTTGGCGTCGCCGGCGTTATCGGATAGCGCGGCACGCATCGCCGGCACCATTTCCGTACCACCTTCCGCCCGCAGTGCGCCGACGAAATCGGTGGCGCGACGGACGTGTGCCCTGTCGGCGGGCACGGCCCCCGTGAACAGCATGTCCATGGTGTTGTCGAACCGGATCACGTTGAAGCGATCGGTCGGCTGCAGGCGGCCGAGCGCGTAGATCAGGCTGGCCTTGGCCTGGACGATCGAGGTGCCGCCCATCGAACCGGAATTGTCGATCACGAAGATCACCTCGCGTGGCATCGGCTTCTGCTCGGCCTGCTCGACTGCGGGCGGCGTGAGGAAGGCCAGCAGATAGTCGCTGTCGCCGACGCGTTCGCGGAACAGCCCGACCGACGGCGCCGTTTCGGCCGCGGGCTTCCAGGTCAGTTCGAAGTCGCGATCCGCCGGCACCGGGCCCTCGGCAAGCCGGATGATGTTCGTGCCGGCACCGGGCTTTTCGGTCTTCACCGCATGATGATGGCTCTTGACCTCGCCAAGCGGAAAGCCGGCCTGCAGCCGCACGGTGATGCTGGTCGGATTGACCGGCGCGTTGGTTGCGGGGTCCAGTACTTCAGGTGAAATGCGGTGGCGGTCCGGCACGGGATCGGATCTGGTCGCGCCCCAGCCGCCGCCATAGGGTCGGAAGTCGACGCTCTGCACGACGGGCACGGGATTGTAGCGGGGTGCGACCACCATCGGCACCCGCAGCGAGAAGGCGTTGCCGGATTGCTGGACCGGCTCCTGATATTCGATCTGCACCAGCACGGTTTCGCCGGGGCCGATATTGGCGACGGAGTTGGTGAAGATGTTCGGCCGTTCCTGTTCGGTCAGCGCCGCCTTCTGGCCGTTCTGCTTCGCCTGTTCGTAGATGGCCTTCGCCTGTTGCCGCTCCTTGATGTCGCCGACCACGACGCGATCGCCGATCACCATCTTCAGCGTGTCGACCGCGCCGCCGGACGGCAGCGGATAGACATAGACGGCCTCGACCCAGTCCTTTGTCGGGTTGCGAAAAATCTGCGTGACGCGGGCGCGAACCGTGGGACCCGATACGGTGAGATCGACATCGATGCCGAGCCGCGATGCATCGGCATACCCTTCTTCGGTCTTCAGCAGCAAAGAGCCGGAGCGCGCGTCGCCCGGCTTGAGAAAGGCGGCTGAAAGCCGCTCGGCCGACCACGCCGGCTCAAAGCTCAAAAATAATGCCGCAAACCCGGCCAGGAATACGGCTACCCCCTGTATCACCAGGAACAGCGCCAGCCTGATCAGGCTGGGCCGCACCCCGCTTTTGTCGCTGTCGATCTCATCGCATGTCGTCATTTCGCTCACTCCCGAATGGCGTATTCGCCATGCGCGAGGTTGCGGAAAGGGCCGACGTGGCGCGAGCGGAATGATCGGCCTTGTTCCGCCGCCGGCCAGCACGGCCCGCCATGGCCATGACGGTTTTGTGCGGGTTTGTGATGGTTTGTGCGTCTGCTAGACTGGCGCGGATCAAACAGGGGTAACGATGCCGACGCCGGACAAGCAGCTTTCCGCCGAACAAAGCCGGCAGATCGCGGACACCATTCGTGAAGAGATCGCCCGCCGCCGCATCTCCCGGCAATCCCTCGCCGAACTCGCAAAGCTCAGCCTGTCGACCCTGGAGAAAGTGCTGGGCGGCCGCCGCCCTTTCACGCTTGCGACAACGGTGCGGCTCGAGCAGGCGCTCGGCGTGTCCTTACGCAAGACGCAGGATGCGCCGGCTCCTCCCGCTTCCAACGGGAACGGTGACATCGCGCCGGATGGGCTCGGCGCCTATTCGCGCCGCGCGGTGGCGTGGATCGAAGGCACGTATGTTACGGTGCGCCCGTCGTTTGGCGACAAGGATGCGATCTTCGCCTACCGCACCGAGATCGTCTGGGACACGGCGGCCTCATCGCTGGTGTTTCACGAAAGCGAGCGGCAGGACGCGGCCTTCACGCAGTTCGGCGAAGTCGCGGTGCCGAACCAGTCCGGACACATCTACCTCGTCACCAACCGGCACGGTCAGCACCGCCTGATCACGGTGGCGCGGCTGGCGATTTCGGGCGAGATGTACGGCATCATCACCACGCTGCTCGCGGGCCGCGGCTCGCTGCTGACGCCGATCGCAGCCCCGATCGCCTACCTTCCGATCCAGATGGTCGCCAGTCCGAGCTTCGGGCGGATTTCTTCTGATGACGTCAATTTTGCGCTGTACCGCCAGCACCTGCGCCGCACGACGGAAGAGCCGTTCGCGCTGTTCCTGCCGGGGTAAATCTCTCCATTCCTCTCCGCTGTCATCGTCCGCGAAGGCGGACGATCCAGTACGCCGCGGCGTCTCGGCTCTATCACGATGGCCTGCGTCTACTGGATGCCCGCCTGCGCGGGCATGACGATGGGAGCGGGCGGCTACGACGCAACCTTGTCTGTCGCCTTCACCGCGTTGAATTGCTGCCGCAAGGTCGGCTTGTGAATCTTGCCGGTCGCGTTGCGCGGCAGGGCATCGACGAACTCGATCAAGCGCGGACATTTGAACCGCGCCAGGTTCGCCGCGCAATGGGCGTGAATTTCCGCCGGTGTCAGCGTGTGGCCGGGCTTCACGGCGACGATTGCCATGCCGACCTCGCCCCATTGCTCGTTCGGCACGCCGATGATGGCGGCCTCGGCAATCGCGGTGAGCTGGTGCAGCACGCTCTCGACTTCGGCCGGATAGACGTTCTCGCCGCCGGAAATGTACATGTCCTTCCAGCGATCGACGATGTAGTAGAAGCCCTCGTCATCGACGCGCGTGGCATCGCCGGTGTGCAGCCAGCCATCGGTGAACGACGAGGCGTTGGCGTCCGGCCTGTTCCAGTAGCCGGGCGTGACGTTCGGGCCCCTGACCCAGAGCTCGCCGAGTTCGTCGACGCCGGCATCCGTTCCGTCGGGCCGCACGATCCGCACTTCCGTGTGCAGCACCGGCTTGCCGGATGAGCCGGCCTTGCGCACGGCGTCCTCCTTGTCGAGCGTGAGCACGGCCGGGCTGGTCTCGGTCATGCCGTAGCCCTGTTGAAGGGCGACGCCGCGCTCTTCCCACACCTTCAACAGCGGCACCGGCATCGGCGCACCGCCGACGCCGCCGATCACGAGGCGGCTGAAGTCGGAGGTCGCAAACGCCGGATGCTGCGCCATGAACTGATAGATCGAGGGCACGCCGAAGAACTGGTTGATGCCCCACGCGGGATCGCTGATCAGCTGCAGCGCCACGCCGGGATCGAACGCGCGCATGATCAACACGGTGCCGCCGGAATGCAGCACCGGGTTGGTGTAGCAATTGAGCCCGCCGGTGTGGAATAGCGGCAGCACGGTGAGCAGCACCGTTCGCGGCGAGATGTAGGCGGGACCGCCGAGATTGACGCAATTCCAGAACGTCATGCCATGGGTGATGATCGCGCCCTTGGGCTGCCCCGTGGTGCCCGAGGTATACATGATGGTCGAGATGTCGTCGTGGGTGACGTCTTCGCAGCGATCCAGCGGATGCGACGCGTCAATGGCCGCCTCATACGAACCGTCAGGCCCGAACAGCAGCGTCGACGAGACGTTGCAGAGTTTTGCGACCGACAGCGCGATTTCGGCCAAATCGTTGTCGTGGATCATCACCTTCGGCGAGGAATCGCCGACGATGAACTGTAGTTCGGGAACGGTGAGGCGGGTGTTCAGCGGCAGGAACACCGCGCCGATGCGGCCGCAGGCGAACTGTACTTCCAGCGTATCGGTCGTGTTCAGCGCCAGCACCGCGACGCGGTCGCCGCGCTTGACGCCAAAGCCGTCGCGCAGATGCGTGGCGAGGCACGCGATGCGCGCGTCGAATTCCGCGTAGGAAAACCGGCGGTCGCTCGCCAGGTCGATGGCCGCGACCTTGTCCGGGGTGCGGCGGCCGAAATGAGCGATCCAGTCGTAATAGCGTACGGACAAGGTCTCCTCCACGCCCAGCGGTCTGACGCCGCAGGTTTGCTCGACGGCGTTCAATGTAGCAGATGAAGGGTCAAATGGGGATGCCGTCTTGCGTGGAGTGGCTGGGGTATGGCGTGTCGGCGTTCGTTGCTTCTGCGGAACCCGTCCACACACCAATCGTCATCCCGCGCAGGCGGGAATCCAGTACCGCGCCTTGTCGGTTCATCACCGACGTCTCTGGAATACTGGATCACCCGCATGCGCGGGTGATGACAGGGGAGGATGGCTAGGCTTCGCAATCACGCCGTCGCCGCTGGATCATCATTGATCCCGCGGCGCTGCTCCCACGTTATGCGATTTCCTCTTTGGCGGCTTCCTGTTGCCGCATCGGTTCGGCCGGCGTCGCAAGCTCCTGCGCGAGCCTGGTCGCGCCAACGTAGTCGGTCTTGCCGGAGCCCAGCAGTGGCACATTGCCGACCACGCGGATATCGGCCGGCACCGCCAGTTCGGACGCGCCGACGGTTCTGGCCTGGCGCTGCATCGCCGAGCGATCGGCATCCTTCTGCGTGGTCAGGAGCACGATCCGCTCGCCCTTGCGTGCATCGGGAATGGATACCGCGACCGACATCGCCTGCGGCCACAGCGCCGCGGCCATGGCTTCGACCGCCGACAGCGAGACCATCTCGCCGGCAATCTTGGCGAAGCGCTTGGCGCGGCCCTTGATGGCGATGAATCCCGCCGCATCGATGGCGACGATGTCGCCGGTGTCGTGCCAGCCGCCGGCGAGCGGCTCCAGCACGCCGGGGTTTTCCGCACGCAGGTATCCGAGCATCACGTTGGGCCCGCGCACCGACAGACGTCCGCCTTCCTCGATTCCGGGAACGGGGTCGAGGCGCGCTTCCATCAGCGGCGACAGCCGGCCGACGGTGCCGGGGCGATTCGCCATCGGCGTGTTCATCGCCAGCACGGGCGCGGTCTCGGTGACGCCGTAACCCTCGAGGATACGGATGCCGTAGCGCTCCATATAGACCTGCCGCGTGCGGTCCTTCACCGCTTCCGCGCCAGCGATCACCAGGCGCAGGGTGCGGAAGTCGTAGGCGTGGGCCGAGCGAGCGTAGCCGGTGAGGAAGGTATCGGTGCCGAACAGGATGGTGGCGCCGGTCTGGTAGATCAGTTCCGGCACGATCCGGTAATGCAGCGGCGACGGATACATGAAGATCGGAATGCCGGCCAGCATCGGCATCATCATTCCGCCCGTCAGGCCAAAGGAGTGGAATACGGGCAGCACGTTGAACACCTTGTCGTTGGCGTTGGCGTCGACCCGGGCCAGCGCCTGGGCCGCGTTGGCCAGGATGTTGCGATGGGTGAGCACGACGCCCTTGGGCGTGCCCTCCGATCCCGACGTGAACAGGATCACCGCCGGATGGTCCGCCTTGCGCGCCACGCGCGGCGCAGTGCCGGCGAGCAGCCCGCGGACCTTGTCGAGCGCACCGATGCCGGCACGCACGTCCTCCAGATACACGACGCGGGCCTGTCCGGCGATGGCGGCGACCAGCTTGTCGAGCTTGCCCTTCTCGATGAACGCCTTCGACGTCAGCACGGTCCTGACTTGCGCGGCCTGCATCGCCGCCAGCACGTTGACCGGGCCGGCGGAGAAATTGAGCATCGCCGGCACGCGGCCGATGGTCTGAAGCGCCATGAACACCACGGCGACGCCGGCCGAATTCGGCAGCAGCACGCCGACATTCTCGCCGGCCGTGGTGCCCTTCTCGAGCTTGCGGCTCAAAACCTGGGCGCCGAGGATCATCTTGCGATAGGTCAGCCTGGTGCCCAGCGCGTCCTCGATGATCGGCTTGCCGGTATCGCGGTCGCGGCGTGCATGTGCCAGCGCTTCAAACAGGGTGTGGTCCAGCATGGCGTTCTTCACCACGGCGTCGATCATCACGTCCTGCAGCGCGGCGCCTGCGGCGTTGCGGCGGATCTTGCCCTTCAGCGACGGGTCGATCGACAATTTCACCGGCGGCAGGATCGTGATCGTCACCTTGGGGAACCACGAGCGCTTGATCTCGCCGTTCTTCAGGTAACTCAGACGCGAACGCTGCGCGCCTTCGATGCGGACGGGCACGACGACCGCGTCGGCCTTGTCGGCGATCATCGCGGTGCCGTCGTAAACCTTCATCAGCGAGCCTGACACCGTGATACGACCCTCGGGGAAGATCACCACCGGTTCGCCCGACGCCACCAGTCTGATCAGGTCGCGCGCCGCAAGCGGCTTGCTCGGATCCATGGTGTAGTGCTTGATCAGCTTCAGGAACGGCTTTGCCCACCACGCCTTGGAAATCCCGGTGTCGACCGCAAAGCTGGCGTCGATCGGCAGCGTCGCATGCAGCAGCGGGCCATCGACCAGGCTCACATGGTTCGGCGCGATCAGCATGCGTGTGCCGGCCGGCGGCAGATTCTCCATGCCGCGAACCTCGACGCGGAACAGCGCACGAAACAGCAGCGCCCCGAAGTCGCGCACGCCTTCGCGGCCCCATTTGTTGAGCACGAACCAGACCGAGCCAAAGCTTGCGATCGCAAGGCCGAAGAATATCCAGGCAACCGGAACGCCAACCGCCTGCAAGCCCGCGACAAGCAGCGAGCCGGCCACCATGAAGGCAGCCTGCAGCACGTTGCCGGCAGCGATCACGCGGGCCCGTTCCGACGGCGCAGACCATGCCTGCACGGCGGCAAAGGACGGCACCACGAACAAGCCGCCGCCAACCGCGAACAGGAAGAAGTCGGCGAGCATCCGGACACCGGCAAAGGAGGTGATGAATGCGGCGGCGGTTACGTCCGTGCCTTTCACCGTACTTCCAATGGCCCAGGCCAGATCGAGGCCGACGATGCCCATCACGATCGCGCCGATCGGCACCAGCGCGAGATTCGGCCGCACATGGCTGAGCTGCGCGGCAAACAGCGAACCCGCGGCAATACCGATCGCGAACACGGCGAGGCAGACTGTCACGACGCCTTCGGTGCCGCCGATGCCGCCCTTGACCAGCGCGGGCAGCAGCGACAGCACGATCGCGCCGACCATCCAGAACCAGGATACGATCACCATGCCGTCCCAGAGGCGCGGCTCGGCGTAAAGCGTCTTCAAGAGGCGAACGGTGGAGGTCCAGGGGTTGGCTGTGATCAGCAGATCAGGCGCGGATGGCCGGGTCGCGGGAATACGCGCCGCGAACGCCCAGGACAGCACCGACAGCCCGACAACTGCAAGGCAGATCCATCCCATATGCGAAGCGCCGACGACCAGCAGTGCACCGGCGATGGTGCCGATCAGGATCGCCAGGAAGGTCGCGCCTTCGACGAGAGCGTTGCCGGTGGAGAGTTCGGAAACCGATAGCTGATCGGGAAGGATCGCGTATTTCACCGGGCCGAACAGTGCGGCGATCACGCCGAACAGCCCGAGCGCCACAAAAAGCAACGGGATCGAATGCATGTAGAAGCCGGCGGCCGCAAAGCAGGCCGCGAATATCTCGGCGAATTTCAGCCGGCGCGCGACGGTCATCTTGACGAATTTGTCGGCCAGTTCGCCACCGAGCGCCGAAAGCACGAAAAAGGGAAAGATGAAGACCGCACCGGCCAGCGTCACCAACGGGGCGCCTTCTTCGGCGGCCACGCCATAGAGCAGCAGGATGACGAGCCCATTCTTCAGCACATTGTCGTTCAAGGCCGAACAGAATTGGGAGCCGAACAGCGGTGCGAAACGACGAGAGGACAGCAATTCCTTGATCATGACTGTTAGTTACCTGTTGCTTCCGCCGGGCAATTCCGGATGTGTGGTCTGCAGGTTGTGAGCTACTGGCGTGAGGGTCGTCGCTCGCACGAAGGTCTGGCCGCGCGAAGTGGTCGCCGGGCACGGTTGCATTGAAAGGTTGTACGGAAAGTTATCCGGACACCGTTGCGCGGGATGTGGTGAACGAATTGCCGGGGCATAGTGATCTCTTCCTTACGATTGGAGAGACATTTGAACGAAATTGGCGGCGCCTCGGCTCAGGTCAAATGGTGCAGGGAGGCGAACGGCGTCATCTTCCATAGGCCGCGCGGACGATGCGCCTTCATGGTTGCGCGCAAGCTGCGCGCCGATCGCCGGCGGGCCAGGACGCCGCCGACGTCGCAGGCATTGGCAATGCGCTCGATCGGCGCGGTTGCGATGTGGACGATGACCTTGCCAAAGCCCTTCACGAGTTCGATGGCGTCGTCGACGAAAGCAGTGGTCAATTGGGAAACAAGGGTTTGCATTGGGGCAGCCTCCAGGTTAAATGAACAATGTTCAGGACGTATAGGGCCAAAATGAACAATGTTCAAGAAGAATCTGCGCGCGACCGCAAAAAAACTTTGCGGCGCCATCTCATGATCGAGATCGCGCGGGGCATAATTGCCGCTAATGGATTGAGATCATTGAAGGTTCGGGATGTGGCCGAAGCCGCCGACTGCTCCATTGGGAGCGTCTATAACGAGTTCGGCGACTTCGACGGCCTGATCCTGACCGTGAATCGCGAGACGGTGCGGGCTCTGACGGACCGTCTGGTGGCGGTTCCTGCCGAAAATCCGGTCTCTCAGCTCCACGGCCTGGCCGCGACCTACCTCACGTTTGCGGCCGATCACGCCAATCTATTGCGCTCGCTGTTCGAGCACAGGATGGAGGACGACCGGCCGTTCCCCGAAGACATCCTGCTGATGGTGATGCAGGCGTTTGCGCTGATGCATGAACCGTTGGTCCGGCTTCTGCCCGACCGGAATCCGGAAGAGGTCGCGTTGCTGGCGCGCATGATGTTCTCTGCCGTGCACGGCATCATTTCGCTTGGCCTGGAAGAGCGAATGGTCGCGGTGCCGCCGGAAAAGCTGCGCCAGCAGTTGGCGCAGTTCGTCGATACGCACCTGACGGGGTTGGGCATATCGCTTGATCGCGCGAGGCGATGATGTCTGAGCGCTGCCGCGCGAGCGCCTACGCTGGCTGGTTCGCCGATCCCCGCTTCGCCGTCGCCGTTCAGGAGCCGCGCAGCATTTCGCTGATCACGTTCAACTGGTTGTCGCGAAACTCGACCATGTAGCCGTCCCTGATCGGACGGTAGTCGGTTGGCGAGGTATTGAGCGTGATGCCGGGCAGCAGCATCGACAGCGGGACGCCATTGAGGTTGGCGGCCTGTGCCATGATGTTGGCGCGGCTGAGATCGTTCTTGCACTGCTCCAGCACCACCACCAGCGCCTGCGCGACCATGTAGCCATAGCCGGCGGCGAAGTTGCCGAGGTCAACGTTCGGCAGCCGCGACTTCATGAACTCGGCGTAGGCGAGAAGGCCGGCATCCTTCGTATCCTTGCTGTAGGTCTTCAGCGCCACGACCGACATGATGCCCGTCGATGCCTCGACGCCGGCCGGCACAAACACAGTGTCCTTGTTGGTGCAGCCTGACGAGATGAAGCGCATCGGACGCCAGCCGGTCTCATACGCCTTGCGGATCGCCTGGGCGCAGGCGCGGGGCGTCACGCTGTAGATCAGGAAGACATCGGCCTTGGTGTTGGCGAGCGTGATGATCTGCGAGTCGACGGTAGGGTCGGCGACCTCGAAGCTCGACGCCATGGCGATGACCTTGTCGGCGTCGGCGCCGAGGGCGTCCTTGACGCCGCGCAGGTAATCTTTTCCGGCATCGTCGTTCTGATAAAGGATCGCGATCCGCGCGTTGGGGTTCTTGGCGCGGGCGTAGCGGACCTCGATGCCGGCTTCCTCGTAATAGTTCGGCGCCCATGGCAGCGCCATCAGCCAGGGCTGCGTCGCCGGATCGTTCCATTTCGATGCGGAGCTGATCAGGAACAGATGCGGCACCTTGGCGCCATTGAGATACTTCGCCGTCGCCGAACTCGGCGCGGTGCCCATGGTGCCGAACATGAAGGCGACGTTGTCACTCTCGACCAATCGGCGTGTGGCCTCGACCGTCTTCGGCGGCGAGAAGCCGTCGTCGAGCGAGATCATGTTGAGCTTGCGCCCGTTGACGCCGCCCTTCTCGTTGATCATGTCGAAATAGGCCGCGAAGACCTTGCCGGTGACGCTGAGCGCCGACGCCGGGCCGCTATACGGCATGATGTTGCCGAACTTGATCTCGGTATCCGTGATGCCGGGTTGCTGGGCGAAAGCGGCGGCAGATGCGGCAAAGGTCAGCAATGCCGACAGGACAATGGCCGGGGCTGATTTGCTCAATCGGATCATGCTTCATCCTCCCCGGCGAATGGCCGTTATGTGTTATTGATTTTGTGCGGCAGACGCTAAGTCAGGGCCGGGTGACCGGTCTTGCGTTCAGTTGCTGGGCACGGCATGCGTCAGGTCGCCGCTCACGATGTGCGTTGGCGGCACAATAGTGCCAGCCGCTCAACGCAAGTTTGCGGGGGTCAAATCAGGGCATCGTGATCCCACGGGAGGATGAGCATGCTGGAGCGCACAAGGGTGCAAAGCCCGTTCTACACCGCGGAACACGAGGCGTTTCGCGACGTGATGCGACGCTTCGTGGCGCGCGAGATCGAGCCTTATGCCCATGAATGGGACGAAGCCGGCGAATTTCCGCGCGAGCTCTATGCCAAGGCCTCGGAGATCGGGCTGCTCGGGCTTGGCTTTCCGGAAGAATATGGCGGTGTCACCGCCGATCAGTTCATGAAGATCGTGGCGTCGCAGGAACTGGCGCGTGCCGGCGCCGGCGGGGTCAGTTCGAGCCTGATGAGCCACACCATCGGCTCGCCGCCGATCGCCCGCGCCGCGCGGCCCGAGGTCAAGGCGCGGGTGCTGCCGCTTGTGCTGTCGGGCAAGAGGATCTCGGCGCTTGCGATCACCGAGCCGAGTGGCGGCTCCGACGTCGCCAATCTCCGTACCAAAGCGCAGCGTGATGGCGATCATTATGTCGTCAGCGGCGAAAAGACCTTCATCACGTCAGGCATGCGGGCCGACTATCTGACCGTTGCCGTGCGCACCGGCGGCGAGGGCCCGGGCGGCGTCAGCCTGTTACTGATCGAAGGCGATACGCCGGGCCTGTCGCGCACCAAACTGAAGAAGATGGGCTGGTGGGCCTCGGACACCGCCACGCTGCATTTCGACGAGTGTCGCGTTCCGGTCGAGAACCTGATCGGCGAGGAGGGCCAGGGCTTCAAGATCATCATGCAGAATTTCAACAGCGAACGCATGGGAATGGCGGCGAGTTGCACGGCCTATGCCCGCGTCTGCGTCGAGGAAGCGATCGCCTACGCCAGGGAACGCAAGACGTTTGGCAAGCCGATTGCGCAGCACCAGGTGATCCGCCACAAGCTGGTCGACATGGCGCAGAAGGTCGCGGCGTCGCAGGCGATGCTGGAAATGCTGGCGTGGCGGCTCGGGCAGGGCGAGAGTCCGGTCGCCGAGATCTGCATGATGAAGAACCAGGCGACCCAGACCATGGCGTTCTGCGCCTCCGAGGCGGTGCAGATTTTCGGCGGCGCCGGCTTCATGCGCGGCGTCAAGGTCGAGCGCATCTACCGCGAGGTCAAGGTCAACGCCATCGGCGGCGGTACCGAGGAGATCATGAAGGATCTCGCGTCAAGGCAGATGGGGCTTTAGTAAGCTCTCCCCGTCATTCCGGGGCGCGCGCAGCGCGAACCCGGAATCCATCGGGCCGCAAGTGCTGTAGTGAATTGGATTCCGGGTTCAGCCCTGCGGGCTGCCCCGGAATGACGGAGGATAAACCGAAAAATGCTCTTCACCGCCGACCACGACGAACCCCGCCGCGCCCTGCAAAAGTTCATCGCCGCCGAGATCAACCCCTTCGTCGACGAGTGGGAGAAGAACGACATCTTCCCCGCGCATGAGCTGTTCAAGAAGCTCGGCGATCTAGGCTTCCTCGGTCTCAACAAGCCGGCCGAATTCGGCGGGCAGGGCCTCGATTACAGCTATGCGCTGATGATGGCGGAGGAACTCGGCGCCATCACCTGCGGCGGCGTGCCGATGGCGATCGGCGTGCAGACGGATATGGCCACTCCCGCGCTGGCGCGGTTCGGCTCCGACGAAGTGCGCCGTGAGTTTCTCGCGCCCGCGATTGCAGGCGATGCGGTCGCCTGCATCGGCGTCTCCGAGCCCGGCGCGGGTTCCGACGTCGCCTCGATCAAGACCAATGCGCGCTCCGATGGCGATGACTACGTCATCAATGGCGGCAAGATGTGGATCACCAACGGCACGCAGGCCGACTGGATCTGCCTGCTCGCCAACACCAGCGACGATCAGGTCCACCGCAACAAGTCGCTGATCTGCGTGCCAATGAAGAGCAAAGGGGTGCAGATCGCGCGCAAGCTCGACAAGATGGGCATGCGCTCGTCCGACACCGCACAGATCTTCTTCGACAATGTCCGGGTGCCGAAGCGCAACCGCATCGGCGACGAAGGCAAGGGCTTTACCTACCAGATGGTGCAGTTCCAGGAGGAGCGGCTGTGGGGTGCGGCGGCCTGCCTCAAGGCGCACGAGTTCATCATATCAGAGACCATCGAATACACCCGCAACCGCAAGGCCTTCGGCGGCTCGATCCTCGATAACCAGACCGTGCACTTCAAGCTTGCGGAAATGCAGACCGAGGTCGAGCTGCTGCGCTCGCTGATCTATCGTGCCGCCGAGGCGCTGGTCGCCGGCGAGGACGTGACGCGGCTTGCGACCATGGCCAAGCTGAAAGCCGGGCGGCTCGGCCGCGAACTCACCGACGCCTGCCTGCAATATTGGGGCGGCATGGGGTTCATGAACGAGACGCCGGTCAGCCGCGCCTATCGCGACAGCCGACTGACCTCGATCGGCGGCGGCGCCGACGAGGTCATGCTGATGGTACTGTGCAAGATGATGGGCACGCTGCCCGGCATGAAGAAGAAATAGCGACGCAACGCGCCCAAAGCACGGGAACTGAAGATGCTTCATCAGGAGAGCCAGAAAGTCATCGAACTGAAGCATCGGCTTCAGTCGTTCATGGACCGCCACGTCTATCCGAACGAAGAGCGGTTCTATCGCGAGGCCGAAGAGCTCGGCCCCTGGAAAGTTTTTCCGGTCGTCGAGGAGCTGAAGCCCAAGGCAAGGGAAGAGGGGCTCTGGAATCTGTTCCTGCCGGAGAGCGAGCACGGCGCCGGCCTGACCAACCTCGAATACGCGCCACTGTGCGAGATCATGGGACGCTCGCATCTCGCGCCGGAACTGTTCAACTGCTCGGCGCCGGATACCGGCAACATGGAAGTGCTGGCCCGCTACGGCACGCGGGAGCATCAGGAGCGCTGGCTGACTCCATTGTTGGCAGGTGAAATCCGCTCATGCTTCGCCATGACCGAGCCGGCGGTTGCTTCCAGCGACGCCACCAACATCGAGAGCAGAATCGTTCGCGACGGCGATCACTACATCATCAACGGCCGCAAATGGTACACGACCAACGCCACCGACCCGCGCTGCAAGATCTGCATCTTCATGGGCAAGACCGATCCGGACAATCCGGATCGCCATCGCCAGCAGTCGATGATCCTGGTGCCGATGGATACGCCGGGTATCAAGGTGCTTCGCCCGCTCCCGGTGTTCGGCTTCTATGGCGTGCCTGATCGGGCCTCGGAAGTCGTGTTCGAGAACGTGCGCGTTCCCGTGGCGAACATGCTGCTCGGCGAGGGCCGCGGCTTCGAGATCGCGCAAGGACGCCTCGGCCCCGGCCGCATCCATCACTGCATGCGGCTGATCGGGCTCGCCGAACGGACGCTGGAGAAGATGTGCGTCCGCACCCGCAACCGCGTCGCCTTCGGCAAGCCGGTGTCGGAACAGACCGTCACCCAGGAGCGGATCGCGGAATCGCGCATCATGATCGAGCAGTCGCGGCTGCTGACGTTGAACGCCGCGCACATGATGGACACGGTCGGCAACCGGGTGGCGAAAGCGGAAATCGCGATGATCAAGGTCGCGGTGCCGAACATGGCGTGCCAGGTGATTGACTGGGCCATCCAGGCCCATGGCGGCGGCGGCACCAGCAACGATTTCGGCTTGGCCGCGGCCTACGCGACCGCGCGGCTGCTTCGTCTGGCAGACGGCCCGGACGAGGTCCATCGCAACCAGATCGCCCGCCTCGAATTGCGGAAGCACAGTAACTGAAGGCGCCTCGCGGTCAGGCCTGGCTACCGTAGCGTTTCAGCAGGCCGCGTCCAAGCTGCGACAGGTGGACCTGATCCGGCCCGTCGCCGATCCGCATGAACCGCGCGTAGGTGTAGGCCTCCGCCAGGAATGTGTCCTGCGAGACGCCGGCGCCGCCATGGATCTGGATGGCGCGGTCGATCACGCGCGCGGCCATAGCCGGCACCACGATCTTGGCCGCGGCAATCAGGTCGCGCGCGGCCTTGTTGCCCTCGCGGTCCATCTTTTCCGCGGCCCGCAGCGTCAGCAGGCGGGCCTGCTCGATCTCGCACCAGGAGTGGGCGATATCCTCGCGCACCGAGCCCTGTTCGCCGAGCGGCTTGTCGAACGCGACGCGGGACTGCGCGCGGGCGCACATGAGTTCGAGCGCGCGCTGCGCGCAGCCGATCAGCCGCATGCAGTGATGGATGCGGCCGGGACCAAGCCGGCCTTGCGCAATCTCGAAGCCGCGGCCTTCGCCGAGCAGCATGTTGGCGGCGGGCACGCGCACATTGTCGTAGATGATCTCGGGATGGCCGACCGGCGCATCGTCATATCCGAACACGCGCATGTCTCTGATGATCCGGATCCCCGGCGTGTCCCGAGGCACCAGCACCATCGATTGCTGCAGATGCTTGTTGGGATTGTCAGGATCGGTCTTCCCCATCACGATCAGGAGCTTGCAGTCCTCGCTCATCGCGCCCGAGGTGAACCATTTGCGGCCGTTGATCACATATTCGCCGCCGTCGCGGCGGATGCTGCACTGGATGTTGGTGGCGTCGCTGGAGGCCACTTCGGGCTCGGTCATCGAGAAGGCCGAGCGGATTTCGCCCGCCAGCAGCGGTTCGAGCCAGCGTTTCCTTTGCTCGGCCGTGCCGTAGAGCGACAGCACCTCCATGTTGCCGGTGTCGGGCGCCGAGCAGTTGAAGATTTCGGAGGCCCATGAAATCCGGCCCATGATCTCGGCAAGCGGCGCGTATTCGAGATTGGTGATCCCGGCGCCATGATCCCCGGGCAGGAACAGATTCCACAGGCCCTCGCCGCGGGCCCGGCGTTTCAATTCCTCCAGGACCGGCGGCCGGTGATGGCGGTGCCCGTTCTCAACCTGCTCCTGGTAGAGCCTTTCGACCGGATAGACGTGCCGGTCCATGAAGGCTGAGAGCCGCGCCTGCAACTCGACGGCCCGGGGACTGTGCTCGAAATCCATTGGCCTCGCCTTTCATGTTCGATGACTTCTGCTTGAGTGGATGCGCCGCCTTTGGCCATCGTCTTGCGTTGACTGGCTGACGCGTCCTCGGTTCGTATCGGCGCGAATAAAGATATCGTTGCGCAGGGCTAGCCGGCGTTCCAGAGTAACCTCCATCAGAAAGAGGAAATGCCGATGATCACGCTCTATCACTGCGACGGCGCACGCTCGTTCCGTCCGCTCTGGATGCTGGAAGAGATGGGGCTGCCGTATGAGCTGAAGATGCTGCCGTTCCCGCCGCGGGTGCTGGCCAAGGAATATCTCGCGATCAATCCGCTCGGCACCATTCCCTTCATGGTCGACGGCGAAACCAAGATGACGGAGTCCTCTGGCATCTGTTATTACCTCGGCACCAAATACGGACCCACGCCGCTGGTGGTCGGGCAGGACGATCCGGCCTATGGCGCCTTCCTGAACTGGATGTATTTCAGCGACGCCACGCTGACCTTTCCGCAGACGCTGGTGCTGAGATACAGCCAGCTCGAGCCCGAAGAGCGGCGGAACCCGCAGGTGGCCGGCGATTACGCCAAATGGTTCCTGGGCCGGCTGCGCGCCGTCGAGGCAGCGACCGCAAATGGGCAGAATTTGTGCGCCGGGCGGTTCACGGCGGCCGACATCGTCAACGGCTATGCGCTGCGGCTGGCCGGCAATATCGGGCTCGCCAAGGATTTCGGGCCGAATGTCGCGGCTTATTGGGCCCGGTTGCAGGAACGCGAGGGTTATCAGCGGGCGGTTGCAGCGGAACGCAAGGCGGGCGTCGAACAGAACGTGACGCCGCGGGTACGGGCTTAAGGCAGCACACAGTCATTCCGGGATGGTCCGAAGGACCAGACCTAAGGGGTGCAATTGCACCCTGGGGAATCTCGAGATTCCGGGTTCGATGCCTTGCATCGCCCCGGAATGACGGGCCTTGGTCGGTGACAGAACTTGAATTTCCGCTATGTTGACCTCATCGCAGCGGCCAGAGAGCCGCGCGAGGAGGACGAGCCCATGGACGATATCGGCCGCAAGTCAGGCCATCTGATGTTGATCACCCCGGAGCGCGTGTTCTACGCCGGCCTGCTCGGCCGGCCGCGCCAACGCTGTTCGGGCGCGTTCAACATCTATGTCTCGATCGAAGGCGGCCTGTGGCTCACCACCGCCGACGACGGCGAGCGCTACGGCGAAATGGTCGCCGTGCTGCCGAACATCCGGCACACCGTCGCCAGCGATTATCGTTCGGTGCTCAGCATCGTGATCGAGCCGGAGAGCGTGTGTCCTGGCGTGCTCGAGGATCTCGTCGAGCGGCTCGACGGACCGGAAGGCCAGGTGTTCACCAGCCGCATACGCGCCGCCTATCTCGAACTGCGCGATCATCAGTCGGGCAATGATTTCTCCAGCGCCGAGTTCGATCGCCTGTGCCTCGGCGAAGTCCTGCCGCAGCGCGTGCTCGATCCGCGCGTGGCGCGTTCGATCGTGCAGATTGGAAAATTCTGCGGCGAGCCGGTGACGGCGGCGAGCTGCGCCGCGGAAGCCGGATTGTCGCCGTCGCGCTTCCTGCATCTGTTCAAGGAAGAGACCGGCATTTCGTTCCGCTCGTTCCGCGCCTGGAAGCGTGCGCGGCATCTGCTGCACTTCGCCAACCAGGACATCAACCTCGCGCATCTCGCGCAGGACATCGGCTATCCCGACTCCACGCATTTCAGCCACTCGATCCGCCGCTTCTACGGGCTGAAGCCGCGCGCGATCTTCTCCGGCTCGCGCGATCTCGCGATCTACAGCAGCGGTCGCGCGGCGACCGACAATAGCGGGTGGACGCAAGAAGCCAGTTGATGCCGGACGCATGATCGCGAACGAAATTTTCGCGACTCCTGACATCTCGCACCGAAGGCTGATCCATGGGTGACAAGGCCGTCATTACCTGCTCGCTGAACGGCGTGCTGACCGACCCCAAGCAACACAACGTGCCGGTCACGCCGGAGCAGATGGCGCACGAGGCGAAAGCCGCGTTCAACGCCGGCGCCAGCATCATGCATATGCATCTGCGACAGCAGGAGCCCAACAAGGGTCATCTGCCGTCCTGGGATGTGAATGTCTCGAAAGAAATTCAGCAGGCGATCCGCGAGGCCTGCCCCGGCGTCATCATCAACCACACCACGGGCACCTCGGGTCCGAACTATCAGGGCGCGCTGAATTGCGTGCGCGAGACCAAGCCCGAGATCGCCGCCTGCAACGCGGGCTCGCTGAACTATCTGAAAGTGAAGTCCGACAACACCTGGGCCTGGCCGCCGATGATGTTCGATAATGCGGTCGAGAAGGTGCAGGACTATCTCGACGTCATGAAGGAAGCGGGCACGATCCCGGAGTTCGAATGCTTTGACGTCGGCATCGTGCGCTGTGTCAACATGTACCGGCAGACCGGGATGTATTCCGGGCCGCTGGAGTACAATTTCGTGATGGGCGTCGCGTCCGGGATGCCGGCCGATCCCGAGCTGCTGCCGATCCTCCTGAAGCTGAAGGAGCCCGATGCGCACTGGCAGGTCACCGCGATTGGCCGTGCCGAAATCTGGCCGCTGCACCAGCGCTGCGCCGATCTCGGCGGGCATCTGCGCACCGGGCTCGAAGACACGTTCTATCTCGCCAACGGCGCCAAGGTGACTTCGAACGGACAGCTGATCGAGGAAATCGCCGGCTGCGCGCGGCGCGCGGGGCGTGAGATCGCAAGCCCGGCGGAAGCACGGCAGATTTTCGGGACCACGCATTAGCGCGCCGTCATTCCGGGATGGTCCGAAGGACCAGACCTAAGGGGTGCAACTGCACCCCGGGGAATCTCGAGATTCCGGGTTCGTGCTGCGCATCGCCCCGGAATGACAGCCATCGCGGATGGAGACAAAATGACAAACCTCGCAGCAACCGGCGGCGTACCCGGTCCCGGCCGCATCGGTCGGGTGGCGATCGGCGATCTCCTGAAGCGCGCCGCAGTGCGGTTTCCGGATCGCATCGCGCTCACCGACGGCGCCCGACGCGTGACCTTCACCGAGCTCGAACAGGACGCCAACCGCTTCGCCAACTACCTGGTAAAACGCGGGTTGAAGCCCGGCGAGAAGATATCGACGATCTGCAATAACTCGGTCGAGTTCGTCAAAGCGCTGTTCGGCATCCATCGCGCCGGCCTGGTCTGGGTGCCGATCAATACCATGCTCGGCCCTGCGGATATGGACTATATCCTGGATCATGCCGAGGTGCGCTTCGCGCTGATCGACGACGTCTTGCACGCGCAGGCCGATCGCCGCGCCGCGCTGGAGAAGCGCGGCATGCAGATGATCGCGATCGATCTCACCGGCAAGGTCGCTGCAACAGGCCTGGAGAATTTCAACGACCTCATCAAGGGCCAATCCGAGGTCGAGCCCGATATCGAGATCGACGACCGCGATCTCGCGATGATCATCTACACGTCGGGCACGACCTCGCGGCCGAAGGGCGCGATGCATTGTCATCTCGCCGTCGTCATGGCCGTGATGAGCAACGCCATCGAAATGAAGCTCGGCCGCGACGACGGCATCACCGGGCAGTTTCCGCTGTTCCATTGCGCCGGGCATGTGCTGCTGCTGAGCTATCTGTCGGTCGGCGGCCGGATGGCGCTGATGCGGGGCTTCGATCCCGTGGTCTGCATGGAAGCGATCGTGCGCGACGAGCTCACGGTGTTCGTCGGCCTGTCGCTGATGTACCAGGCGATCCTCGATCACCCGCGTCGCCGGGAGTTCGATCTCTCGAACCTGCGCACCTGCATCTACACCATGGCGCCGATGGGCCGTCCGCTGCTGGAGCGCGCCATGGCCGACATTTGTCCGAATTTCGTGCTGAGCTCGGGCCAGACCGAAATGTATCCCGCCACCACGATGTCGCAGCCGGACCGTCAGCTCGAACGCTTCGGCAATTACTGGGGCGAGTCGTTGATCGTCAACGAAACCGCGATCATGGACGACAACGGCAATTTGTTGCCGCGTGGTGAGGTCGGCGAACTCGTGCATCGCGGGCCGAACGTGATGATGGGCTATTACAAGGACCCGAAGGCGACCGAAGAGGCGCGCAAGTTCGGCTGGCATCATACCGGCGATCTCGCGCTGATCGACGCGTACGGCGAGGTGCTGTTCCTCGACCGCAAGAAGGACATGATCAAGTCCGGCGGCGAGAACGTCGCCTCCGTGAAAATCGAGGAGACGCTGCTCGCGCATCCCGCCGTGCAGAACGCTGCTGTCGTGGGCCTGCCGCATCCGCAATGGGGCGAGGCGGTGTCGGCCTTCGTCAAGCTGAAGCCGGGCGCGCAGGCCGACGAGGCCGGAATTGCCGAGCATTGCCGCAAGCACCTCGGCGGCTTCCAGGTACCGAAACTGATACGGATTCTCGACGAGATGCCGATGACGGCGACCGGCAAGCTGCGCAAGGTGGAATTGCGGCAGGCCTTCAGCGAACATTTTGCCGGAAAGGGGACGTGATGGTGGCCAACTCTAACGTCGTCATTCCGGGATGGTCCGAAGGACCAGACCCGGAATCTCGAGATTCCGGGTTCGATGCTGCGCATCGCCCCGGAATGACGGAGTAAACCATGGCCATTCTCGAATCCACCATCGCGACCGGCGGCGCGGCCTACAAGGCCAACCGCGACGGCATGCTGGCGCTGATTGCGCGCATGCGCTCGCTGGAAGATCGCACGCGGGCGGCATCCGCCGCGGCCAGGGACCGCTTCCACAAGCGCGGACAGTTGCTGCCCCGCGAACGTGTGGCGCTGGTGCTCGATCCCGGCTCACCCTTCATCGAACTGTCGACGCTTGCGGGCTACATGTTCGACGTGCCCGACGCCGCCAAGAGCGTGCCCGGCGGCGGTTTGATCGCAGGCATCGGGTTCGTGTCCGGCATCCGCTGCATGGTCAGCGCCAATGATTCCGGCATCGATGCCGGCGCGCTGCAACCCTACGGCCTCGACAAGACCTTGCGGGTGCAGGAACTGGCGCTGGAGAACAAGCTGCCCTACGTGCAACTGGTCGAGAGCGCCGGCGCCAACCTGCTGCGCTATCGCGTCGAGGATTTTATTCGCGGCGGCAACATCTTTCGCAATCTGGCCCGGCTGTCTGCCGCGGGCCTGCCGGTCGTCACCGTCACCCATGGATCATCGACCGCGGGCGGCGCCTACCAGACCGGGCTGTCCGATTACATCGTGATGGTGCGCGGGAGAACCCGGGCATTTCTGGCCGGGCCGCCGCTGCTGAAAGCGGCGACGGGAGAGATCGCGACCGAGGAGGAACTCGGCGGCGCCGAGATGCACACCTCGATTTCCGGTCTCGGCGACTATCTGGCCGAAGATGATCGCGACGCGCTGCGCATTGCGCGCGACATCATGGCCAACCTGGAATGGGACCGGCCGAGGCCGGTGGAAGCTTCGTTCAAGCCGCCGCGCTACGACGCAGAAGAATTGCTCGGCATCATGCCGATGGACCACAAGCGGCCGGTCGACATGCGGCAGGCGATCGCGCGCTTCATCGACGATTCCGATTTCACCGAGTTCGGCGCCAACTACGGCCCGGCCACCGTGTGCGGCCATGCCCGCATCGAAGGCCAGGCGATCGGCATCATCACCAATAACGGACCGCTCGATGTGCCCGGCGCCAACAAGGCAACGCACTTCATCCAGGCCTGCTGCCAGTCGCGCACGCCGCTGCTCTATCTCAACAACACCACCGGTTACATGGTGGGCAAGGCCTACGAGGAAGCCGGCATGATCAAGCACGGCTCCAAGATGATCCAGGCGGTGACCTCGGCCACGGTGCCGCAGATCACGATCTATTGCGGCGCCTCGTTCGGCGCCGGCAATTACGGCATGTGCGGGCGCGGCTTCCATCCGCGCTTCTGTTTCTCATGGCCCAACGCCAAGACGGCGGTGATGGGCGGCGAGCAGGCGGCGGAGACCATGGCGATCGTGACCGAGGCCGCCGCCGCACGGCGCGGCAGGCCGATCGAAAGGGAAAAACTCGACGCGATGAAGGCGCAGATCACCGGCGTGTTCGACGGCCAGATGGACGTGTTCTCGACCAGCGCGCGCGTGCTCGACGACGGCGTGATCGATCCGCGCGACACAAGGAGCGTGCTGTCCGAGGTGCTGGCGATCTGCCGCGAGTCCGAGGCCCGTTCACCGCAGCGCATGCAATTTTCGGTCGCGCGGCCATGACAAGTTCAGCAATGAAGCGGACGCCGTTCTTCAAGGTCCTGGTCGCCAACCGCGGCGAGATCGCGCTGCGGATCATGCGCACCGCGCGCCGGCTGGGTTATGGCGTGGTCGCCGTATACTCCGAAGCAGACCGCGATGCCCTGCACGTCCGCGAGGCGGACCAGGCGCTGCGGATCGGGGAAGCGCTGCCCGCGCAGTCATATCTGCGGATCGAGGCGATCATCGCGGCCGCCAAGGCCAGCGGCGCCACGGCGGTGCATCCCGGCTATGGCTTCCTCGCCGAGAACGAGGACTTTGCGCAGGCCTGCCGCGACGCCGGGCTTATCTTCATCGGCCCTTCGCCGGAAGCGATCCGGGCGATGGGCAACAAGGCCGGCGCCAAGGACATCATGCAGCGCGCGGGCGTGCCGATCGTGCCCGGTTATCAGGGCGCGGACCAAGGCGACGCCGTGATGCTGGCGGAAGCGCGCAAGATCGGCTTCCCTGTCATGATCAAGGCGGTTGCCGGCGGCGGCGGGCGCGGCATGCGGTTGGTGCCGGATGCGGCGGCGTTCCCGGACGCGCTGCGCAGCGCGCGTTCCGAAGCGCAGGGGGCGTTCGGCGATCCCACCGTGATCCTGGAGCGCGCCATCGTCGATCCCCGGCACATCGAAATCCAGGTGTTCGGCGACCGCTACGGCAACGCCATCCATCTCGGCGAGCGGGACTGCTCGGTGCAGCGGCGGCATCAGAAGCTGATCGAGGAGGCGCCGTCGCCAAGGGTGACGCCGGGGTTACGGGTCAGCATGGGTGCGGTTGCCGTCGCCGCGGTCAAGTCGATCGGCTACGAGGGCGCCGGCACGCTGGAATTCCTGCTCGACCAGGACGGCAAGTTCTATTTCATGGAAATGAACACGCGGCTGCAGGTCGAGCATCCGGTGACGGAAGCTATCACCGGGCTCGACCTTGTCGAACTGCAACTCCGTATCGCCGCCGGTGAACCGCTTGGGCTGAAACAGGAGGACGTCAAGTTCTCCGGCCACGCGATCGAAGTGCGGCTGTGCTCCGAGGATGCCGGGCACGATTTCATGCCGCAGTCCGGCCGCATGGCGCTGTGGCAGATGCCCGATGGCGTCCGCGTCGAGCATGCGCTGCAATCCGGATCCGACATCCCGCCGTTCTACGATTCGATGATCGCCAAGGTCATCAGCCATGGCGCCGACCGCAACGAGGCGCGCGGACGCCTGATCTGCGGACTGGAGCAGACCGCGGCCTTCGGCGTCACCACCAATCAGGGATTCTTGATCTCCTGCCTGCGCCATCCCGGCTTTGCCGCGGGAGAGGCGACCACGGCGTTCATCGGCAAACACCGCGACGAACTGCTGGCGCCGCGCGCGGACGACAAGGCGGAAGCCGCGCTGGCGGCGCTGCTGCTGTACGTCACCAATCCGCATGCGCCGACGTGGCGGAGCGGGCGCAGCCTGGCAGCGACGTTTCCGCTGACGACGCGGATCGATCTCGGCCATGGCGTGCAGGAGGTCGACATCGTGCGCGAGCGCGACGGGGCTTACCTGGTGGGTCCTTCGGGCAGCGAACAGCATTTCGAGATCGATGAACTCGGCGGCGAGACGATCCGCTTCCGCACCGACGGCCTGATGGAAACCGCGAAATTCCTCCGCGATGGCGACAGGCTTTTTATCCTGCATCGCGGCATCACGATCGCCGTGCGTGACATGACGCTGGCAGCGCCGGTTTCGGCCGCGACAACCGGCGGCGACGGCAAGGTGCGCGCGGCCATGAACGGCCGCGTGGTCGCGGTGCTGGTCAAGCCGGGCGAGCAGGTGACGCTCGGCCAGCCCGTGATGACGCTCGAGGCGATGAAGATGGAGCACGTCCACACGGCGGGCGTCGCCGGCACGGTGTCGGCCATCGACGTCAGCGAAGGCGAACAGGTGACGACAGGCAGGATCGTCGTGGAGATCGCGGCGGGGTAGTTCGTAGGGTGGGCAAAGGAGCCTAGCGACGTGCCCACCATTCTTGCCGTGCCGGAGATGGTGGGCACGCTGCGCTTTGCCCACCCTACGAATGCTACTCGCTCCGCCCCGTTCCTTCGTTCAGCCAGCACGCCACCTGGTGCTGCGACCCCGCATCCGCCAGCACCGGCCGGTCCACCTTGCAGCGGTCCATGACGTAGCGGCAGCGGGTGTGGAAGGCGCAGCCGGAGGGCGGGTTGATCGGGCTCGGAACGTCGCCGTCGATCATCGGCGCCAGCTTCTTCGCCTTGGGATCGGCAATCGGAACCGACGCCAGCAACGCCTGCGTATAGGGGTGGCGGGGATTAGCGAACAGTTCGGTCTTGTCGGCGATCTCCACGATCCGCCCGAGATACATCACGGCGACGCGGTGACTGATATGGGCGACGACCGCGAGATCGTGGGCGATGAACAGATACGAGAAATCGTTCTTGCGCTGCAGGTCGATCAGCAAATTGATCACCTGCGCCTGGATCGAGACGTCGAGCGCCGATACCGGCTCGTCGCAGACGATCAGGCTGGGGCCGAGCGACAGCGCGCGTGCGATGCAGATGCGCTGCCGCTGTCCGCCGGAGAATTGATGCGGATAGTTCTTCATCTGGTCGGGCCGCAGCCCAACCTGCGCGAACAGTTCGGCGACCCGCTCCTGCTGGGCCTTGCCGGTTGCGAGGCCGTGCACCGCGAGCGGCTCGCCGACGATGTCGCCCGCGGTCATGCGCGGATTGAGCGAGGCGAACGGGTCCTGGAACACGATCTGCATCGAACGGCGATGCGGCCGCATCTCGGCCTTGCTCAGGCCGACGATGTCAGTGCCGTTCATCTTGATGGCGCCGCTGGATGGTTCCACCAGGCGGAGCACGCTGCGCGCCACCGTCGACTTTCCGCAACCGGATTCGCCGACCAGCCCGAGGGTTTCGCCCTTCGCGACTGAAAAGCTGACGCCGTCGACGGCGTGCACGGTGCCGACGCGACGCCGCAGCACGCCGCCGCGCACCGCGTAATGTTTGACGAGGTCGTTGACCTCGAGCAGGGGACGTTGATCGGTCATGGCGTGGCCACCGCTTCCGCCGCGCGCCAGCAGGCGGCCGAATGCTGGCCGGCGAACTCCTGCAGCGGCGGATATTCGGCGCGGCAGCGGTCGATGGCGAGGCTGCAGCGCGGTGCAAAGGCGCAGCCGGGCGGCAGGTTTGTCAGCGACGGCACCATGCCGGGAATCTCGTTCAGCCGCGCGTCGGTCTTGGCGCCAAACGAAATCACCGCCGGCATCGAGGCCATCAGTCCTCTTGTGTAGGGATGCATCGGGCGCTCGAACAGGTCCTCGACGGTGGCTTCCTCGACCTTCTTGCCGGCATACATCACGATGACGCGCTGCGCGGTCTGCGCCACCACGCCGAGATCGTGCGTGATCAGGACCAGTCCGGTTCCGAGCGTCTTCTGCAGATCGACGATCAGCGCCAGGATCTGCGCCTGGATGGTGACGTCGAGCGCCGTGGTCGGTTCGTCGGCGATCAGGAGCGTCGGCCGGCACGCCAGCGCCATCGCGATCATCGCGCGCTGGCGCATGCCGCCGGAGAGCTGGTGCGGGTATTCCTGCGCCCGGCGTTCAGGTTCGGGGATGCGGACAAGGCGCAGCATCTCGACCGCCTTCGCCCATGCCTGCTTTGACGTGACGTCCTGGTGCAGGCGAAGCACTTCGGTGATCTGGTCGCCGATCCGCATCACGGGATTGAGCGAGGTCATCGGCTCCTGAAAAATCATCGAGATCCGGTTGCCCCGGATCTTGCGCATCTCGGCCTCATCGAGGCCGAGCAGGTCCGTACCCTCCAGCGTCACGGAGCCGCCGACGATCCGGCCGGGTGGATCCGGCACCAGCCGCATGACAGATAGCGCGGTCACGCTCTTGCCGCAGCCGGACTCACCGACGATCGCCAGGGTCTCGCCACGACGCACCGTGAACGACACGTCGTCGACCGCGCGAAACAGGCCGGAGTTGGTGAAGAACACCGTCTGCAGGTTCTTCACGTCGAGAACCGTCTCTTCCTTTCTTACTTCGCTCATCAGCCGCGCTGCCTCGGGTCGAGGATATCGCGGAGCGCGTCGCCGAACAGATTGGTGCCGAACACCGCAAGGCTGATCGCAATCCCCGGGAAGATCACGAGCCACGGCGCGGTGCGGACATATTCCGCGGCCGATTCCGACAGCATCCGCCCCCAGGAAGGATAGGGCTCGGGAATGCCGAGGCCGAGGAACGACAGCGAGGCTTCGGTGAGAATGGTGGAGCCGAGCTGCGCGGTGGCGAGCACGATCAGCGGCGCCAGCGTATTGGGCAGAACGTGGCGGAAAGCAATGCGGTATTCGCTCATGCCGATCGACTTGGCAGCCTCGACGAACGGCTGCTCGCGCAGCGCCAGCGTATTGGCGCGGATCACGCGGGCAACCGTCGGGATCAGCGGAATGGCGATCGCGATGATCACGTTCGGCAGCGACGGGCCGAGCGCCGCCGTCATCACCAGCGCCAGCACCAGCAGCGGCAGGGCCTGCAGGATATCCGTGATGCGCTGGAACAGCAGGTCGACCCAGCCCGACAGATAGCCGGACGCAAGACCCACCAGCACGCCGATCGATGACCCCAGCAACGTCGCGCCGATGCCCACGGCGAGCGAAATCCGCGCGCCGTGGACGATCCGGCTCCAGACGTCGCGGCCGAACGAATCCGTGCCCATCCAGTGCTGCATGCTCGGCGCGGCAAGCCGGTGCGCGGAATCGACGCTGAGCGGGTCGTAGCGGCAGATCAGGTCGGCCGAGATCGCCATCCAGACGAACAGCACCATGATGATGAGGCCGAACGTGCCGAGCAGGTAACGCTGCGCCAGGAATGCCAGCCGGCGCCAGCCGTGCCTGGAATGGGCCCCGGCCCGCCGCAATTCGGTATCGAAGTTGATCGTGGTCAAACGGCTGGCTCCTAGTCCGTGTAGCGGATGCGCGGATCGATCGCGGCGTAAAGCATGTCGACGGTGAAGTTCGCGACCACCACGACGACGGCGATCAGCATCACGAGATTCTGGACGATCGGATAGTCGCGCCAGCGCAGCGCCTCGACCAGGAAGCGGGCGACGCCGGGAATGTTGAACACGGTCTCGGTGACGATCAGCCCGCCGATCAGGAACGCCGCCTCGATACCGATCACGGTGATGACCGGAAGGATGGCGTTCTTCAGCGCGTGGCGGTAGTTGACCGATGATTCCGACGCGCCCTTGGCGCGCGCCGTGCGGATGTAGTCCTGCCGCAGGATCTCGAGCATCGATGAGCGCGTGATGCGCATCGTCAGTGCCGCGCTGCGGAAGCCGACCGCCATGGCAGGTACCGCATAGATCGCGAACGCCTCGGTCCAGGTCTTTGGATTGGGCGTGTAGATCGGCATGGCTCCGAACAGCGACACCGATGCCATCAGGATCAACAGCCCGAGCCAGAATGACGGCAGCGACAGCCCGCTCAGGCTGACGACGCGCAAGGTGTAATCCAGCCGCGAGCCCTGATGCACGGCGCTGATGACCCCCAAGGGGATGCCGATCGAGGCAGAGAACAGCAACGCGAGGGCTGCCAGCCGGGCCGTGATCGGAATCCGCGGCAGGATCTCGTCCAGCGCCGGCTTTTCCGACACGTAGGAATAGCCGAGATCGCCGCGCAGCAGCCCGCTGATCCAGTTCAGGTACTGCTGGTAGATCGGCAGGTTGAGGCCAAGTTCCTTTTCGAGGTTGGCCTTGTCGGTGGGATCGACGAAGCCTGCAGCGTCGAACAGGATATCGACGATGTTTCCGGGAACGACGCGCAGCAGCACGAAAATGATGATCGAGATCCCGACCAGGGTCACGAGCATCAATACGAGGCGTCGCACGATGTAAGCAAACACCCTGTGCTCTCCCTGACCGGCCGTTAGAACCCGGTTCTGACTGAGTCAGAACCGGGCCGCCGCATTTTGTTTTGACGCGTTTTCTTCACAGAAACCGGTGTCTACCTTGCCTGAAAACGCCCGGCTGCGGCTGGACCTACTTGTCCATCCAGACGTCTTCGTAGCGGAAGCCGTTATAGGAGCTGTTCACCATGATGGTGACGCCCTTGACATAGGGCTGCCAGCAGGAGCCCGACCGGCTGTGGAAAATGATCGGACGGGCGACGTCTTCCTGAAGCTTCTTGTCGATTTCCCAGACCAGCTTCTTGCGCTTGGCGGTGTCCTTCTCCATCGATTGCTGGTCGAACAGCTTCTCGATTTCCTTGTTGCAGTAGTTGGTGTAGTTCCGCTCCGATCCGCAGGCGTAGTTCTCGTAGAACGACTGATCGGGATCGTCGACGGCGTTGCCGGTGAGGTTGAGCCCGAGCGAGTAGTCCTTGCGGGCCACCTTCGGGAACCACTGTGCGGTATCGACGACGTCAAGCTCGCCGTCGATGTAGATGTTCTTGATCTGGTCGATCAGGATGACGGCGGGATCGCGGTAGATCGGGATGTTGCGCGTCGAGATCTTGACGGCGAGACGCTTGTCCGGGCCGTAACCGGCCTTCTGCATCAGCTTGCGCGCTTCTTCCCGGTTGGCGTTGATATCGGGTCCGTATCCCGGGATGGTTTCCAGCATCTCCTTCGGCATCGACCACAGGCCCCCTGGCGCCGGCAGCATGGTGCCGCCGATATCGGCCTGTCCTTCGAACATGATCGAAACGAAGGCCTTGCGGTCCAATGCCAGTGCCAGTGCGCGACGGATGTCGAGGTTGTCGAACGGCGGAGCGGACGAATTGACGATGATGTTGGTGGATACGTTGTTTGGCTCCACCACGCACACCGCGCTGGGCGCCTGCGCTTTCACTTCCTTGAGCAGCGGTATGGATACTTCGGTCGGGAAGGTCATGTCGAACTTGCCGGAGACGAAGCCGAGAATCGCTGTCGAACGGTTCGTAATGATGGTGAACTCGATACCGTCGAGATGCGGCAGGCCCTTCTTGAAGTAGTCGGGGTTCTTGGCGAGCTTGATCGATTCGTTCGCCTTGAACTCGACGAACTTGAACGGGCCGGTGCCGACCGGCTTGGTGCGCATCTCGGCCGGCGAGACGTGGCACGGATAGACCGGCGTGTAGCCCGAGGCAAGCAGCGACAGCAGCGCGGGCTGCGGCCGCTTGAGGTCGAACGACGCTTCGAAGTCGCCGTTGACGGTCACGTCATTGACCTGGTCGTACCAGGACTTGCGCGGGTTCTGGCGGAACTTCTGCTGCGACTTGCCCATCAGCATGTCGAAGGTGCACTTGACGTCGGCGGACGTGAACGGCTTGCCGTCATGCCATTTGACGCCCTGCTTCAGCTTGAAGGTGAGCTTCTTGCCGTCGCCGCTCCAGGCCCAGCTTTCGGCGAGGTCTGGCACGATCGAATCCACGCTGTTCTGCGCCACGTCCTGCTTGAACATGACGAGGTTGTTGAACACGGGCATGAAGGGAACGTTGACCGAATAGGTCGCGCCTTCATGGATCGAGGCGCTGCCCGGGCTGTCCCGGTGATACATCTTCAGGATGCCGCCCTGCTTCGGCTCCGCCGCCGATGCACCCTCGTAAGCCGGCAGCAACAACAAGGCTGCAACGGCAAGCGCTTGCACGCTCCGCATGGTCCCCTCCAAGTTAACTCGGTCTCGATCTGGCCGATTGCGCCGGACGATAGCATGACGACGCGTCCCCGCAACCAGCCAAGCCGAAACAGAAATTGGCAATTCGAACTAAGAGCCCGTGAAAAGTCCGCGGGGCGGAACTGGGGGCGGTTCTGTCACGATGTGAAAGAAATCCGCAACTCGGTTGCAGCGCGGTCGTGGCGCGGCGTTCCTCAGGAAGTCCCCGCGCGATGATGCAGTGCACCACCGCGTCCAGCGCTACGTCGCCGATCCCGCGTTTCACACGATCCGCGAGGTCTTGTTGCCCCAGTAGCGGTCGCGCAAAAGCCGCTTGTAGAGTTTTCCGGTCGGCAGGCGCGGCAATTCCGCCTCGAAATCGATCGAGCGCGGCACCTTCTGCCGCGACAGCGACTGGCTGCAGAAGGCGATCAGTTCGTCGGCCAGATCCTGATCCGGCGACACCCCCGGCATCGGCTGCACCACCGCCTTCACTTCCTCGCCGAGATCCGGGTTGGGCACACCGAACACCGCGGCATCGGCGATCTTGGGGTGGGTGATCAGGAGGTTCTCGCATTCCTGCGGATAGATGTTGACCCCGCCGGAGATGATCATGAACGTGGCGCGGTCGGTCAGGTACAGATAGCCATCGTCGTCGACATAACCGACGTCGCCGACCGTGCTCATGCTGCCGTCGGCCGAGCGGGCCTCCTGCGTCTTGCCGGGATCGTTGAAATATTCGAACGGCGTCGCCGTCTTGAACCACACCGTGCCCGGCGTGCCGACCGGGCAGGCCTGCATGTTCTCGTTAAGGATATGCAGGTCGCCGAGCAGCACCCGGCCGACCGTGCCGCGATGGGCCAGCCATTGCTGGCTGTCGCAGGCGGTGAAGCCGAGCCCTTCGGTGGCGCCGTAATATTCGTGGATGATCGGCCCCCACCATTTGATCATGTCGTCCTTCACGGCCGCAGGGCAGGGCGCGGCCGCATGCACCGCGATCTCGAGCGACGACAGGTCGTAGCGGTTGCGCACGTCTTCCGGCAGCTTCAGCATCCGCGAGAACATCGTCGGCACCAGTTGCGTGTGGGTGATGCCCCATTTCGGGATCAGCGCGAGATATTGTTCGGGGTCGAACTTCTCCATGATGATGGCTGTGCCGCCCATCTTGATGGTGAGGTTCACGGCAGCCTGCGGCGCGGAATGGTAGAGCGGCGCGGGCGACAGGTAGACCATGCCCTCGCGGTACTGCCAGATCTTCACTAGGAAATCGAACAGCGGCAGTTGCTGGTCGGCCGCTTGCTCTGGCAGCGGGCGCAGGATCCCCTTCGGGCGACCGGTGGTGCCTGACGAATAGAGCATCGCGGTGCCTATGCACTCATCGGCGATCGGCGTATGCGGCAGGCCGGCCGTTGCTTCCCGAAGGCCGACGATGCGGTCGCTCTCGCCCTCGCCATCGGCGACGATGCAGAGTTCGACCTTGGGGCATTCCTTCAGCGCATCGCGCGCGACATCGAGTTTTTCCCTCGACGTGATCAGGATACGTGACTGGCTGTTGGTCAGGATGTAGGCGAGTTCGCCCGCGGTCAGGTAGGAGTTGACGCATGTATAGTACAGCCCGCTGCGTTCGCCGGCGCCGCAGGCTTCGAGGTAGCGGCTGTTGTTCTCCATGAAGATCGAATAGTGGTCGAGGCGCTTGAGGCCGCGGTTGCGAAACAGGTGCGCCAGCCGGTTGGAGCGGGCATCCAGTTCGCGGTAGGTCACTGCTTCGCCCGATGACGCCATGATGAAGGCAGGTTGAAGCGGACGAAGATGTACATGCTTGCCGGTATACATATTGGCTTCGATCTCCCTACGCGGCCATATTTAGAATCTCGCGCACGTCTGCCGGTCCCTCGATCCTGCGCGGATTGCGCGGCACCCAGGGCGTCGCCATCGCCTGCTGCGCGATACGGTCGAAATGTTCAGGACCTACCTTGACCTCGCGCAGGCTGCGCGGCATGCCGAGCCCGCGAATGAAATCGTCGAGGACGTCGCCTGCATCCTCGTTCGGGTGCCCCATCGCCGCGGCGACCAGCGCCTGCCGCTCCGCATTGACTGATTTGTTCCAGCGCATCACCGACGGCAGCATCACGCAGGACGTATGGCCATGCGGCACGCCGAACTCGGCGCCGAGCACGTAGCCGATGCCGTGGCTGGCGCCCATCGGCACGCCCGAGGCCAGCGGCCCGGTCGAAAGCCATGTTCCGATCTGGCAATCCATCCGGGCGTCGAGATCGCCGGCATCTTTCTTCACCCTCGGCAATGCCTGCGCCAGCATCGACAGCCCCTTGAGCGCCTGTGCATCGCCGTAGGGGTGGGCTTCGCGAGAACAGATACCCTCGACGCAATGATCGACGGCGCGAATGCCCGTCGACAGCCACAGCCATTCCGGCGTGTGCGACCCGAGCCAGGGATCGAGGATCGTCGCGCGCGGCATCAGCAGCGGATGGCGCAGCGCTTCCTTGACCTTGGTCTTCTCGTTGGTGACGCCGGCCGTGGCGGAGAATTCGCCGCCGGCGATGGTGGTCGGCGCGCTGATCTGGCGGACCACGGGTGGCTTGAGCTGCGGCAAGGCGCCGCGCCCGGCCTTGATCCGGTCGATGTCGTCGGGCTCGCGAATGTCGTTGGCGAGGCAGAGCTGCACCGCCTTGGCGCCGTCGGTGATGGAGCCGCCGCCGACGGTGACGATGAGGTCGGCGTCCGCGGCGCGGGCCTGTTCGCTGGCGGCGATCACCGCCGCGCGTGGCGTGTGCGGCGGCATCGCATCGAACGTGCCGACGCAGCGCTGGCCCATGGCGCGGCGGATGTTCTCGATCACGTCGGTTTCGCGGTTAAGCGTGCCGCTGACCATCAGAAACGCGCGTTTCGCGCCCAGCCGGTTCAACTGCTCGACGATCGCCTCGGATGCCGGTCGTCCGAACACGACCTCGTCCATGGCGCCGAATACGACACGCCCGATATGCACGCTTGTCCTCCCGGACATTTTTTGGCCCATCTAGCGAGCCTTGAGCGCCAAGGTTAGCGGAGGAAATCGGAGACGTCATGCATGAAGATGGTGCGCGTCACGTTTCCGTCATGAGCGGGGCATTAGTTGGCGCTCGTCGCAGAGCGAAAAGGTCGAGATTGCCGTGACGCAGGGCGTTGCCTGCGCGAATGCATAACGATTGTGCTTGATCCCTGCGGCTTCTTGACGAGACTGGGAACCGATCACATCTGTGGCCTCCGCCAGAGATACGGCGGCTTTCATCCATCAGGGATGTCGAGACGGGAGATGGGGTTTGACCGCAACTGAGCAATTGGAGCGTCCGGCGTCGCCGGCGGGGATCGACCTGCGTCCACCTCATGGCCTCAAATGGCTGACCCCGCTGTTCGCGCTTTCGCTGGCTGCCTGCGGCGACCAGCCGCCGCAGGCGCCGGCTGCCGCAGCGCCGCCCGTGACCGTGGCCGAGCCGGTGAAACGCACCGTCACCGACTGGGATGAATTCACCGGACGTTTCGAGGCGGTCCAGGAAGTTGCGGTTCGCGCCCGCGTCGGCGGCTTTGTGACCGGCGTCGAGTTTCGCGACGGCAGCATCGTCAGGACGGGCGACCTGCTTTACGTGATCGACGCCCGTCCCTTCGAGGCGATCGCCGAGCAGGCCGACGGCCAGTTGGCCGATGCGCGGGCGAAGGGTGAACTCGCCAGGCGTGAGCTCGACCGTGCGCTCACGTTGAACCAGACCCAGGCGGTGTCGGATTCGATCGTCGACCAGCGCCGCCAGACCCTGCAGGCGGCGCGCGCCGCCGAGATGCAGGCCGAAGGCGCACTCAAGGCCGCCAAGCTCAATATCGAATTCACCCACGTGGTGGCGCCGATCACGGGCCGCGTCAGCCGCCACCTCGTCACCCCCGGTAACCTCGTGCAGGGCAGCGAGGGCGGTGCGACGCTGCTGACGTCGATCGTGTCGCTCGATCCGATCTACATCTATTTCGACGTCGACGAGGCGACCTACCAGCGCAACAGCAAGCTCTGGTTCGAAGGCAAGCGGCCGAGTTCGCGCGATACGCCCAATCCAGTCCAGGTGACGCTGTCGGGCGAGACGAAGCCCTCGCATGACGGCAAGATGGATTTCCTCGACAACCGCCTCGACGCCTCGACCGGCACGCTGCGTAGCCGGGCGGTGATTCCGAACAAGGACCTCTCGATCCTGCCCGGGCAGTTCGGCCGGGTCCGCATCATCGGCAGCGCGCCGTACGAAGCATTGCTGCTGCCGGATACGGCGATCGCCACCGACCAGTCGCGCAAGATCGTCTTCGTTGTCAAGGACGACAACACGGTCGAGGCGAAGCCGGTGATCCTGGGCCCGCTCGACGATGGACTGCGCGTGATCCGCGAGGGGCTGAAGCCCGAGGATCGCGTGATCGTCGACGGCCTGCAGCGGGCGCGCGTGGGGGCGAAAGTCACACCGCAAACCGCCCCGGCCAAGCCGGCCGGTGGCAAGACATGAATCTCGGCCGGCTTTCCATCAACCAGCCCATCCTGGCGATGGTGCTGTCGATCGTGCTCCTGATCGTCGGCGCGATCGCCTACACCACGCTGCCGGTCTCGGAATATCCGCAGGTGGTGCCGCCGACGGTGGTTGTCACCACGCAATATCCGGGCGCTTCCGCGCAGACCGTTTCCGATACCGTCGCAGCACCGATCGAGCAGGAGATCAACGGCGTCGAGGACATGCTGTACCTCTACAGCCAGGCGACCTCGAACGGGCAATTGACGATTACTGTCACGTTCAAGCTCGGTACTGACCTGGACAAGGCGCAGGTGCTGGTCCAGAACCGCGTCGCGATCGCGCAGCCGCGGCTGCCGCAGGAGGTTCAGCGCAACGGCGTCGTCACCCGCAAGAACAGCCCCGACATCCTGATGGTCGCGTTCATGCTGTCGCCGGACGACACGTTCGACCAGCTCTACATCTCGAACTACGCGCTGCTGCAGGTCCGCGACCAGTTGCTCCGGCTCGACGGCGTCGGCGACATCCAGATTTTCGGCGCGCGCGACTATTCGATGCGGCTGTGGCTCGATCCCGAAATGATCGCATCACTCGGGATGACCGCGGGCGAGGTGGTGGCGGCGATCCGCGCGCAGAACGTGCAGATCGCGGGCGGCCAGATCGCGGAACCGCCGATCGCCGATCGCGCCTTTTCGCCGAACCTCACCTTCACCGGTCGCCTGAAAGACCCGAAACAGTTCGAGGAGATCGTGGTCAAGGCCGGCGCCGACGGGCGCACCGTCAAGCTGCGCGATGTCGCGCGGATCGAACTCGGCGCGCTGTCGTATTCGACCAACAGCTTTCTGCTCAGGAAGTCCGCCGTCGCCATGCTGGTGACGCAGCGGCCGGGCTCGAACGCGCTGGCGACCGCGAAGAACATTTCCACCACCCTGGAACGGCTGAAAACCAGCTTTCCGCGCGGGCTGGACTACAACATCGGCTACAACCCGACCGAATTCATCGCTCAGTCCGTCAGCGAGCTGATCAAGACCATCTATGAGGCCATGGTGCTGGTCGTGATCGTGGTGCTGGTGTTCCTGCAGGGCTGGCGTCCGGCGATCATTCCCATTATCGCGATTCCGGTGTCGCTGGTCGGCACCTTTGCCGTGATGGCGGCGCTCGGTTTCTCGATCAACAACCTGACTTTGTTTGGCCTCGTGCTGGCGGTCGGCATCGTGGTCGACGACGCGATCGTGGTGGTCGAAAACGTCGAGCGCCATCTCGAGCACGGGATGAGCCGCCGCGATGCGGCGCTGCGCACCATGGAAGAGGTGGGAAGCGCGCTGGTGTCGATTGCGCTGGTGCTGTGCGCCGTGTTCGTGCCGACCGCGTTTTTAGGCGGCATCTCCGGGCAGTTCTTCCAGCAGTTCGCCGTCACCATTGCGGTCGCAACCGCAATTTCCTGCTTCTGCTCGCTGACGCTGTCGCCGGCGCTGGCTTCGCTGATCCTGCAGCCGCACGCCGACAAGCGGCCGCCGGCAAGCTGGAATTTCATCGCGCGCGGCTGGGACTGGTTCACTGGTTTGTTCAATCGCGGATTCGACCGGCTGGCGCATGGCTATGGCCGGGCTGCGAACTTTGTGATCCGGCACTCCGCCGTCATGCTGCTGGTCTATGCGGCGCTGATCGGCAGTGCCGGATGGCTGCTGGTCACCACGCCGCAAGGCTTCATCCCGGCGCAGGATCGGGGCTACGTCATCGTCTCCGTGCAGTTGCCCGGTGCGGCATCGCTGGCTCGAACCACGGAGATCGTCCGCGAAATCGAGCGTATTGCGCTCGATACGCCCGGTATCATTCGCGTCGCAGCCTTCGCAGGTTTTTCGGGCGCAACCCGTACCCAGGCCAGCAACGCGGCGGCGCTATTCCCCGTGTTTGCGGATGCAGAGGAGCGTCACAAGAAGGGCCTGTCGGCCGATGCGGTCGCCAACGAGTTGCGCAAGCGACTGGCCAGCATCCAGGGTGCTTTCATCATCGTCATTCCGCCGCCTGCGGTTCCCGGTATCGGCACCGGCGGCGGCTTCACCATGCGCATCCAGGACCGTCAGGGCCGCGGCTCCGAACTGCTCGCGGCTGCGACCGACGAACTGGTCGGCGCCGCGCGCAAGGCGCCCGGCCTGACCCAGGTGTTCTCGCCGTTCTCGGCCAACACGCCGCAACTGTTCGTCGACATCGATCGGGTCAAGGCGCAGAAGCTCGGCGTGCCGATCGCTGGCATCACTGACACGATCCAGACCTATTTCGGTTCGTCCTACGTCAACGACTTCAATTTGTTCGGACGTACCTACCACGTCACCGCGCAGGCCGACCTGCCGTTCCGGAAAGAGAGCGCTGATCTCGCGCGGCTGCGCACCCGCAACGCCGCCGGCGACATGGTGATGCTCGGCAGCGTTGTCGACTTCAAGGATATCTCCGGCCCGGACCGCGTCGCGCGCTACAATCTCTATCCGGCGTCCGAGCTGCAGGGCGACACGTTGCCGGGCACCAGCTCGGCGACCGCCATCAACACCATGAAGAAGCTCGCCGAGGACACGCTGCCGAGCGGATTCGATTTCGAGTGGACCGACCTGTCCTATCAGCAGGTGACCGGCGGCAACACCGGCCTCCTCGTGTTCCCGATCTGCGTGCTGTTCGTGTATCTGGTGCTGGCGGCGCAATATGGCAGCTGGAGCCTGCCGTTCGCCGTCATCCTGATCGTACCGATGTGCTTGCTGGCTGCGACCATCGGCGTGCGGATCATGGGGCAGGACGTCAACATCCTGACCCAGATCGGCTTCGTCGTGCTGGTGGGGCTGGCGGCCAAGAACGCCATCCTGATCGTCGAGTTCGCGCGCGACATCGAGCTCGAAGGCAAGGCGCGGCTGGAGGCCGTCATCGAAGCGTGTCGCTTGCGGCTGCGGCCGATCCTGATGACTTCGTTCGCGTTCATCCTCGGCGTGCTGCCGCTGGTGATTTCCTCGGGCTCGGGTTCCGAAATGCGCCAGGCGGTCGGCGTCGCGGTGTTCTTCGGCATGATCGGCGTGACCCTGTTCGGCCTGGTCTTCACGCCGCTCTTCTACGTCATCGTCCGGAACCTGGCGGACGGCAGGGGCAAGAAGCCAGCCGCGGTGTGAAGTTTCACGCAGTCGTCATTCCGGGGCGCGCGCAGCGCGAACCCGGAATCCATGGGGCCGCATCGCATGTCGCGAGATGGATTCCGGGTTCGCGC
>JAEWHP010000004.1 GCA_023387735.1 Pseudomonadota bacterium
GATCCGGGCCTTCGTCGGCGGCGGGTACGCCGACCTGCGCCAGGTGCACACCTGGAACACCGACTTCGTGAAGTCCTCGCCGTTCGGGCAGCGCTACGAGGCGATGGCCGACGAGATCGAGCGGGCGCTCACCTTCATGCGCGCGATCGGGGCGGACCCCGACGAGTTCCACCGGGTCGACTTCTACTCCAGCCACGAGGCGCTGTTGATGGAGTACGAGCACGCCCTCACCCGCATCGACTCGCGCACCGAGGAGCCCTACAACGTCTCGGGCCACTTCGTGTGGATCGGTGAGCGCACCCGCCAGCTCGACGGCGCCCACGTGGAGTACTTCCGCAACATCCGCAACCCGATCGGCTGCAAGCTCGGCCCGACCGCGACCGCCGACGACGCGCTGGCGCTCGCGGACAAGCTCAACCCCACCAACGAGCCCGGGCGGCTCACGTTCATCACCCGCTTCGGCGCCGGCCGGATCCGCGACGGGCTCCCGCCGCTGGTGGAGAAGGTCACCGCCGAGGGGGTCAACGTCACCTGGGTGACCGACCCGATGCACGGCAACACCTTCGAGGCCTCGACCGGCTACAAGACCCGGCGCTTCGACGACGTCCTCGACGAGGTGCAGGGGTTCTTCGACGTGCACCGCGAGCTCGGCACCGTGCCCGGCGGCATGATGGTGGAGATGACCGGTGACGACGTCACCGAGATCGTCGGTGGCGGCGAGGAGATCGACGAGCACCGGCTCGCGCACCGCTACGAGTCCGTGGTCGACCCGCGCCTCAACCGGGTGCAGAGCCTGGAGCTGGCGTTCCTCGTGGCGGAGATGCTGCGCAAGGCCTGACCCGGGCCCCCGCCTCCCAGGCCCCCAGGTCCCGGCGGGGCGCCGCGGAATCCGGGGTGAGTCGCGTGCATGGCGGCCGATAGCATCGGGACGTCCGCAAGTCACTCCCCAGGAGGTTCCCCGTGCCCGAGATCAAGGTCGTCCGCGTCCACGCAGGTGAGCGTGCGGAGCGGACGGTCACGACGGGCACCAAGGCCTGGGAGCTCTTCGCCGAGGACCGAGACGTGGTCGCGGCCCGCGTGGGGAGCGCCGGGGGAGAGGGCCAGCTGCGCGACCTCGCCCACGTCCTCGCCGACGGCGACGTGGTGGAGGCGGTCGAGATCACCAGCCCCGACGGCCGCGACATCCTGCGCCACTCGACGGCGCACGTGATGGCCCAGGCCGTCCAGCAGCTGTGGCCCGAGGCCAGGCTGGGCATCGGCCCGCCCGTGCAGGACGGCTTCTACTACGACTTCGACGTCGATACCCCGTTCCACCCCGACGACCTCGGCAAGATCGAGACCGCGATGCGCAAGATCATCAAGGAGGGGCAGCGCTTCGAGCGCCGCGTCACCACCGACGCCGACGCGCTCGACGAGCTGCAGGACGAGCCCTACAAGCTCGAGCTGATCGGCCTCAAGGGGGCCGGCCAGTCCGACGACGCCGCCGAGGGTGCCTCGGTCGAGGTGGGCGCCGGCGAGCTGACCATCTACGACAACGTGCGCCGCAACGGTGACGTCGCCTGGTCCGACCTGTGCCGCGGCCCGCACCTGCCGACCACGAAGCGGATCCCGGCGTTCAAGCTGATGCGCACCGCGGCGGCGTACTGGCGCGGCGACGAGAAGAACAAGCAGCTCCAGCGCATCTACGGCACCGCGTGGGAGACCAAGGAGGCGCTCGCCGAGCACCTGCACCGGCTCGAGGAGGCCGAGCGCCGCGACCACCGCAAGCTCGGCCGTGAGCTCGACCTCTACTCGTTCCCCGACGAGATCGGCTCCGGGATGGCGGTCTTCCACCCCCGCGGCGGCGTCATCAAGCGGGAGATGGAGGACTACGTCCGGCGGCGCCACCTCGAGGAGGGCTTCGAGTACGTCGGCACCCCGCACATCTCCAAGGACGGGCTGTTCCACACCTCCGGGCACCTGCCCTACTACGCGGACACCATGTTCCCGCCGATGGAGATGGAGCACGCGGAGTACCGCCTCAAGGCGATGAACTGCCCGATGCACAACCTGATCTACCGGTCGAGACAGCGGTCCTACCGCGAGCTGCCGCTGCGGCTCTTCGAGTTCGGTTCGGTCTACCGCTACGAGAAGTCCGGGGTCGTCCACGGCCTCACCCGCGTGCGCGCGATGACCCAGGACGACTCGCACTCCTACGTCACCCCCGAGCAGGCGCCGGCCGAGGTCGAGCACCTGCTCGACTTCGTGACCGGGCTGCTGCGCGACTTCGGGCTGCACGACTACTACTTCGAGCTCTCCACCCGCGACGACTCCAGGCCCGACAAGTTCATCGGCTCCGACGAGCAGTGGGAGACCGCGACGAAGGTGCTCGAGGAGGCGGCGCTGAAGTTCGGCGTCGACCTCGTGCCCGACCCGGGCGGGGCTGCCTTCTACGGTCCGAAGATCTCCGTCCAGGCCAAGGACGCGATCGGCCGCACCTGGCAGATGTCGACGATCCAGTACGACTTCAACCAGCCGGCCGAGGACCGCTTCGACCTGCAGTACGTCGCCGCCGACGGCTCGCGGCAGCAACCAGTGATGATCCACTCCGCGAAGTTCGGCTCCATCGAGCGGTTCATCGGAGTGCTGGTGGAGCACTACGCCGGCGCCTTCCCGCCCTGGCTCGCGCCCGTCCAGGTCCAGGGCATCCCGATCGCCGAGCGGCACGTCGACTACCTGTACGACGTCGCGAAGCAGATGAAGCCGCTCGGCCTGCGGGTCGAGGTCGACGAGTCCGACGACCGGATGCAGAAGAAGATCCGCAACGCGCAGCTGCAGAAGGTGCCGTTCATGATGATCGCCGGCGACAACGACGTGGAGGCGGGCGCGGTGTCGTTCCGCTACCGCGACGGCCGCCAGGACAACGGCGTCCCCCTCGCCGAGGCGATCGAGCGGGTCCGCGCCGCTGTGGAGAGCCGCGAGCAGGTCTGAGGCGGCCGGCCTCGCGCCAAACCGGTGCTTGAGCGGCCAGATGGTCGCTCAAGTGCCGCCATATCGGTGCTTGAGCGACCATGTGGCCGCTTGAGCACGCCTCCGACCCCGGCGTCCCGAGGTCCGGCCCCACGCGGAGCTACCGAACAGTAGAGCTCTCTCCTGGGCTCATTCGGGACCGTACTGTTCGGTAGCGCCGGGTTGGGGCACCGCTGCGGGGTGCTGGGCACGGCGTACGCCGCCCATCGGCACTGCCCGGTCGGCGTTGACGGGACAGGGCCCGACACGCGCGACACGATGTCGCGGAAACCCTTGACAGTGTGACGTCATGTCGCACTAACCTGTGTGTACCACGTTCCCACCGGGAGGCGACACGACATGACCGCCCAGATCGAGCACACCAGCGCAGGCACCACCGCAGGCAGCAGCGCAGGCCACCAGGCCAGCCGTACGGCGTACGAGGACCGCCTGCGCACCCTCTCGGAGGCCTCGGTCGAGCAGCACTTCGACGCGTTCACCGACATCGCGTGGGACGACCCGGAGCTGGCCGTCGACCCGGCCGACCCGCGCTGGCGGCTGCCCGACGTCGACGTGCTCGGCGGCCACGAGTGGTACCGCTCGCTCCCCGCGGAGGAGCAGGTGCGGGTCGGGCTCTACCGCCAGGCCAACATCACCAAGGTCGGGCTGCAGTTCGAGCAGATCCTGATCTCGGGGATCATGAACTACGCCTTCTCGCTCCCCAACGGCAGTCCGGAGTTCCGCTACGGCACCCACGAGGCGACCGAGGAGTGCCACCACACGCAGATGTTCCAGGAGTTCGTGAACCGCTCCGGGCAGAAGGTCAGCGGCGGGTCCTTGTTCTTCCGGATGGTGGCGCCGATCCTGCCGCTGTTCGCCAAGTGGGTGCCGTTCGGGTTCTTCATGGGCGTGCTCGCGGGGGAGGAGCCGATCGACCACACCCAGAAGGCGGTGCTGCGCTCCTCCCACGAGCAGCACCCCCTGCTGCGCCGGATCATGCAGATCCACGTCGCCGAGGAGGCGCGCCACATCGGCTTCGCCCACCACTACCTCGAGCACCACGCCTCCCGGTTGGGTCGGGTCGAGCGCCTCGTGCTGTCGGTGCTGACGCCGGTGGTGATGCGGTGGCTGTGCGACGAGATCATGAAGCCGTCCAGGCAGGCGCGCCGCGACATGGGCATCCCCGACGACGTGTTCGCCGACGTGTGGTGGGAGGCCGACCACTCCCGCAAGGTGCTGCGCGACCTCTTCGCCGACGTCCGGATGCTGTGCGAGAAGTGCGGGCTGATGAACCCGGCCTCGCGTCGGGTGTGGCGGGCGCTCAAGATCGACGGGCGGCCCGCTCGGCACCGCAGCGAACCGGCCTCCGCGGCCGCCTGAGGACCGATCGTGACCTACGTCGTGCGGCAGTCGTGCTGCGCGGACGCCTCGTGCGTCGTCGCCTGCCCGGTCAACTGCATCCACCCCGCGCCGGGGGAGCCCGGCTTCGCCGAGGCCGAGATGCTGTACGTCGACCCGCGCGCGTGCGTGGGGTGCGGCGCCTGCACCACGGCCTGCCCGGCGGGCGCGATCGTCCCCGAGTCGTCGCTCACGCCCGAGGAGCAGCCGTTCGTGGCCCTCAACGCGGCGTACTACGACGCCTTCCCCCACGCCGACCGGGCGCCGGTCGCGCCGGTGGCGAAGCAGCGCCGGCTCCGCCACGACGACCCGGTCCGGGTGGCGGTCGTCGGCGCCGGACCGGCCGGCCTCTACGTCGCCGACGAGCTGCTCCGCCACCCCGAGGCGAGCGTCGACGTCCTCGACCGGCTCCCCACGCCGCACGGCCTCGTCCGCGCCGGCGTCGCCCCCGACCACCCGGACACCCGCCAGGTCGAGCAGCTCTTCGCCGCGATCGAGCAGCAGCCCGGGTTCCGCTACCTGCTCGGTGTCGAGGTCGGCCGGGACGTCGACCACGCCTGGCTCGCCGAGCGCTACCACGCCGTCGTGTACGCCGTGGGCGCCAGCGCCGACCGGCCGCTCGGGCTGCCCGGCGAGGACCTGCCCGGCTCCCTGTCGGCCACCGACCTGGTGGGTTGGTACAACGGCCACCCGGACCACGCCG
>JAEWHP010000005.1 GCA_023387735.1 Pseudomonadota bacterium
ACGCCTTCTGAACCTCGATGAGGTTCGGCATCTCGGCGACTTCCTTGATGTGTCCGAAGAACTTGCGAACGCGTTTGCGACCGGTGAATGTCTGCTGCGCCATCGTGGCCTCTCATTTTCGTCGCCCTTTTGGGCGAACCATCCGGAGCGCGACTGCCATCGCCCCCGGGTTGAATTTTCGAACCGCTCGGAAGGAACAAAGCCCAGATTCAGGAATTAAGTCCCAAACTCGTTCTCCGGACCTTCCAAACGCAAAACGACGCGCGGGGCGCATGACTGCACCCGCCCGTCTCAACCTATCGCTTCACGGACTGAAAAAGCCCGAAATTTGACTGTCTCCCAACGGCTTACGCCGGGAACCCTGCCGTTCCCACCGCCTACCGTATTTTCCTGCTGCCGCTCCGATATGGGGCGTAATCGTGGAGATTCGAGGAGCTAACCCCGCGAATCCCCACACTTTTCTGTGTACGCTATGCTCCGGGTTCCCCCTTCGCACAAGTTCTATCCTTGGCAGATCCCCGGATCGTGCTCGGCCTTGGCCTCGCTTGTCCGGGGATTTCGCCGAAGTAACTCGCGTTACTTCAGCTCGACCTTGGCACCAGCCTTTTCGAGCTGAGCCTTGAGCTTGTCGGCCTCTTCCTTGTTCACGCCTTCCTTGACCGGCTTGGGCGCGCCTTCGACGAGGTCCTTGGCTTCCTTGAGGCCCAGACCGGTGATGGCGCGGACTTCCTTGATGACTTCGATCTTCTTGTCGCCGGCAGCGGCCAGAACGACGGTGAAGTCGGTCTTCTCTTCGGCCGGAGCGGCAGCAGCGCCGCCACCCGCGGGACCGGCCACCGCAACGGCGGCAGCGGCGGACACGCCCCACTTTTCTTCGAGGAGCTTGGCGAGTTCGGCAGCTTCGAGCACGGTCAGGCTCGAGAGGTCGTCGACGATTTTCTGTAGGTCAGCCATTGATCAGTTTCCTTAAACGTTTGGTTCGAACCAGGTTTGATTTGCGAAGGGTCAGGCCGCTTCGCCCTTTGAGGCATAGGCCTGGACGACGCGCGCGAGCTTGGCCGCGGGCGCAGTCGAGAGCTGAGCGATCTTGGTCGCCGGCGCCACCAGGAGGCCGACAATCTTTCCGCGCAGTTCGTCGAGTGACGGCAGCGAGGCAAGCGCCTTCACGCCGTTCACATCCAGGACGGTTTTACCCATCGAGCCGCCGAGAATGACGAACTTCTCGTTCGCCTTGGCAAACTCCATGGCAACCTTCGGCGCCGCTACCGGATCGTTTGAAGTCGCGATCACGGTCGGTCCCTTCAGCAGGGAGCCGATGGCAACGACATCCGTGCCTTCAAGAGCAATTTTGGCGAGACGGTTCTTCGAGACCTTCACCGACGCACCCGCCTGCTTCATCTGCATGCGCAGCTTCTGCATCTGGGCCACGGTGAGGCCGGAATAGTGGGCGACGACTGCGACGCTCGTGGTCTTGAAGACCTCGTTCAGCGCCTCAACCGCGTCCTTTTTTGCCGCTCTTTCCACAGCAAGCTCTCTCCGGTTGGCGGCCTTCGCAGGAAGCGAGACCGCCGGGTTGCACCCATCGTCTCGCCCTAACCTGACCTCTAGACACCAGTCTTTTGGACACGCCGGGCAGACGACATTTGAAAAGCCTGCCCTCCCGAACCAGATGGCGCGGGGTGTCGAGGTTCGAACCAAATCAGCCATCGCGCCGCTCGAGGCGGCGTTGGAGCGAAATCCGGTCTTCACCCGTCTATGCAGGCCATAAGATTAAGCCATTGAAGAAACTGACGTTTCATCGTTGGCGCCTGCAGTCTCGGACAGGATCGAGGCCATCCGGCACGCCGGAAGACCCCTGCCGCATCCCGCCGAAGCGATGAGTTTTCCTTCCTTTCGAGCAATCCATGCGGATGTCCTGAAAGGAATGATCTCCTACCGTATCGGGTTTTAGGAATGCGAGCACGGACATGCCAGCAACCGCCAGCACGCCCGGAGGCCGCTGTTTAACGACTCTTATCCGGCTTGCCAAGAGCAAAATTCAGACCAGTTGGCGTCCCCGTAGCTGTCCTGAAATCCGTCCAAACAGCCCAAAAACGTCTCTCCGTTAAGTTCCATCGCACCGAGGCGTCAGCCGAGCGGCACCGGATACGGCAGCGGCCGGCCCGCGAAGAACGCTTCGAGATTGGCGATCACGCAGTCCTGCATCGCCACATGCGACTCCAGCGTATGGCCGCCGATATGCGGCGACAGCACGACATTGGGCAGTGCCGTCAGCGCATCCGGCACATGCGGCTCCTTCTCGTAGACGTCGAGGCCGGCGCCGGCGATGCCCTGCTCGCTGAGCGCGGCGACCAGCGCCTTCTGGTCGATGACGGATCCGCGGGCGATGTTGACGACGTAGCCATCCTTGCCGAGCTTCTTGAGGATGTCGGCGTTGACCGCGTGGTTGGTGTCGGCGCCCGCGCGGACCGCGATCATCAGCACGCTGCACCATTCCGCCAGCGCATCGAGGGTCGGGAAATATCGATAGGGCACGTCGTGCCGGCTGCGGCTGAAATAGCCGACCTCGGTCTCGAACGCGGCGACGCGCGCCGCGATCTTGCGGCCGATCTCGCCCATGCCGTAGACGCCGATTTTGCGGCCGAGCATGCCGGCCTGCGGGCGCATCATCGGCGACGGCTTTGCACCTGCCCAGTCTCCGCTGCGCACATAGTCGTCCGCCACCAGCAGCCGCCGCGTGGTGGCCAGCATCAGGGTGACCGCGATATCGGCAACCGAAGCCGCATTCGCACCCGGGCTGTGACCGACCGCGATGTTGCGCTTGGCGGCCGCGGCTAGATCGAGGCCGTCGTAGCCGGTGCCGTAGCAGACGATGGCACCGAGCTTCGGCAGCAGGTCCATCGCGGCACCGCCGAGCGGCGTGCCGCCAGCGGTGATCATCGCGCGAATGTCGGAAAGCTGATCGGCGGAGAACACGTTGTTCGGCGCCTGGCCGGCGGCGTTGAGCAGGTCGAAGCGCTGGCCGAAGCGCTCCATCTGCGCCTTTGGAAAACGCGAATAGATCAGGACTTTCTCGGGCATTTTTTTCTTCCTTGATTGCAAGTCCGGCCGGCCGACGATTACGCAAAAGCACCGTCAACGCAAAGGGCGGAACCGGTCACCCGATTCCGCCCTCGCTTGATCACGTTATGCGCGACGAACTAGCCGAGCAGCGTGCCCGGCTCGACCTTGACGCCCGGACCCATGGTGGAGGAAACCGCCACGCGCTGGATGTAGGTGCCCTTGGCACCGGCCGGCTTCGCCTTGGAGACCGCATCCGCGAGCGCCTTGACGTTCTGCACCAGCTTCTCTTCCGAGAACGACGCCTTGCCGACGCCGGCCTGCACGATGCCGGCCTTCTCGACGCGGAATTCGACCGAGCCGCCCTTGGCGCCCTTCACGGCGGTGGCGACGTCCATCGTCACGGTGCCGATCTTCGGGTTCGGCATCATGCCGCGCGGACCGAGCACCTTACCGAGGCGGCCGACCAGCGGCATCATGTCCGGGGTGGCGATACAGCGATCGAAATCGATGTTGCCGCCCTGCACCTTCTCGACCAGGTCTTCGGCGCCGACGACGTCAGCTCCCGCTGCCTTGGCTTCTTCCGCCTTGGCACCGCGGGCGAACACGCCGACGCGCAGCGTGCGGCCGGTGCCGTTCGGCAGGTTGACGACGCCGCGCACCATCTGGTCGGCGTGACGCGGATCGACGCCGAGATTGATCGCGATCTCGATCGTCTCGTCGAACTTCGACTTGGCGCGCTCCTTGACCATCTTGATGGCATCCGCGAGCGGATAGAGCTTCTCGCGGTCGACGCCCTCGCGGGCCTTCTTCAAACGTTTTCCGATTGCCATGGCCCGTTACCCCGCAACTTCCAGACCCATCGAACGGGCGGAGCCCTCGACCATCTTCATGGCCGACTCGACGGAATCGCAATTGAGGTCCTTCATCTTCTTCTCGGCGATCTCGCGCACCTGCGCTTTGGTCACCTTGCCGGCCTTGTCGCGGCCCGGGGCTTTCGAACCGGACTGGATCTTGGCGGCCTGCTTGAGGAAGAACGACATCGGGGGCGTCTTCATCTCGAAGGTGAACGAACGATCGGCATAGATCGTGATCACCACCGGAATCGGGGTGTTCTTTTCTTCCTTCTGCGTCTGCGCGTTGAACGCCTTGCAGAATTCCATGATGTTGAGACCGCGCTGACCAAGCGCGGGACCGATCGGGGGCGAAGGATTCGCCGCACCGGCCGGCACCTGAAGCTTCAGGTATCCGGTCACTTTCTTTGCCATCTATCACTCCTGTTGTGCCGGGTTTTGAAGCCGGCGGTTTCAGGTTCGTGGTTCGGATCGAGGGCGGTTGGCGACCACCCTTTCCTCCCACGGCCTCTTCATACGCGAAGACCCGGCTTCGCGCCTTCCGATCAGACCTTCTCGACCTGACCGAATTCCAGTTCGACGGGCGTGGCGCGGCCGAAGATCGACACCGCGACCTTCACGCGCGAACGCGCCTCGTCGATTTCCTCGACAACGCCGGAGAACGACGCGAACGGACCGTCGGCCACGCGCACGTTCTCGCCGATTTCGAACGACACCGACGCCTTCGGACGTTCGACGCCTTCCTGCACCTGGTGCAGGATCCGCATCGCCTCGGACTCGGAGATCGGCATCGGCTTGTTTTCGGCGCCGAGGAAACCGGTCACCTTCGGCGTGTTCTTGATCAGATGAAACGCCTCGTCGGTCAGCTTCATCTTCACCAGCACGTAGCCCGGGAAGAACTTGCGCTCGGCATCGATCTTGCGGCCGCGACGCACCTCGGTGACCTTCTCGGTCGGCACCAGCACCTGATCGAACAGTTCTTCCAGCCCGCGCTGTTTCGCCTGCTCGCGGATCGATTCCGCGACCTTCTTTTCGAAGTTCGAATAGGCGTGAACGATATACCAGCGCTTGTCCATCGTTTGGGTTCCGGTGCTCATCAGCGAACGCCCAGCAGGAAGGTAACGAGATAGCGGATGACCATATCCGAGAAGAAGAAGAAGATCGAAGCCAGCGTCACCATTATGAAAACCATGATGGTGGTGATCGTCGTCTCGCGGCGCGTCGGCCAGGTGACCTTGGCGGTTTCCGAGCGCACTTCCTGCAGGAATTTGAACGGGCTGAAAGCCATCGTTGGGGTATCCGCGTCCTTCGTCAGACGATTGAATGATTTAAGGCGAATCCGAACAGCCCTTTTGCGCCCAGCCCTCTCTCGAAGGATGAGCCGCACAGCAGGCTCGATTGTTCGGGGGAATTCAAAGCCGCGCCGGATATCCGCAAAACGGGCCGGCAGCAGGTGGCGGGTATCTACTGCCAGCCGGGCAAAAGGTCAAGGTACGGGGTGCCGCGGGGCGCCAAACCGACCATTGCGAGGGACTTGCCGGAGGCCCTTGGGAAACCGGCCGAAAACGCCTTGGTTAATCGCCGGTACCACGGCCTTTCAAATCCTCACAACACCGCGATCTCGTTCTTAAAAGCTCGCTGCTAGCCTCCGGGGTACTATCGACGGGTTGAAGGGATGAACATGGCTCTGCTTGGCCACGAACGGGACGAATCTTGCGGCGAAACGGCCTGGACCGTTCTCGACGCTGCGAACGATCTCGGCGACACCATCACGATCGATGCCTGCCGGCGGGTGATCGACGCCGATCTGCGGGGTGAGACCCCGGCCCGATCGGACGTCGCGGTCCTTTCCGCGTTCTTCGCCTAGCTTCGGGCGAGTCTTGAAAATCCAAACTAAAATATTGAAATAACTGGTAATTTTTCCATCCCTCAAGCAGAAATTTAGCTGGAGCGCGGCCTCGCCAAACCCGGCCTTGCGATTGACATGGCTCAATAGCCTCACCTCGCCTGTCCCTATGCTTTCGAAGGCTGTATCCAAGGCTTGGATGCACGTCAGAGGATGCCGGCGGCAAATGAAGGTCGAGCTTGCACTTCCACCGTCGAAGCGGGATTTGCGGCTGGACCTGTTCCGCGGCCTTGCCAACTGGCTGATGTTCCTCGGCCACGTCTCCACCAGCCTGCTGGCCTGGTTTTCGTTCCGCAACTACGGCTTCAGCGATGGCGCCGATCTGTTCGTGTTCATCTCCGGCTATACGTCCGCGCTCGTCTACGGCCGGCGGATGATCGAAAATGGCTTCGTGTTCGGCACGACGCGGCTGATGCGGCGGGTCTGGCAAATCTACGCCGCCCACATTCTGCTGTTCGTGTTCTATCTGGCTTCCGTCCATCTCCTCTCGAACGGGTTCAGCGCACCCGAGTTGATCGATCGGTTCAACGTCGCGCCGCTGGTGAACGCACCGGTCGAGACCATCACGCAGGGCCTGCTGCTCCGTTACAAGCCGGTCAACCTCGACGTGCTGCCGCTCTACGTCATCCTGATGGGCGCCTTTGCGCCGGTGCTCTGGCTGATGCTGAGGCACCGCAACTGGGTGATGCTGGGATCGGTTGCGCTCTATTTCGGCGCCCGCCAATTCGGCTGGAACCTGCCGTCCTATCCCTCCGGCGTCTGGTACTTCAATCCGTTCACGTGGCAGCTTCTCTTCGTGCTTGGCGCCTGGCTGGCGCTGGGCGGAGCCAGCACGCTGCATTTCCTGGTGCGCTCCAACACCGTTCTCCTGCTCGGCGTGGCGTATCTGCTGTTTGCCGCCGTCATGACGCTGGCCGGGCTGATACCGGAACTGCAGGACTGGATCCCGACTGCGCTGTTCGAAGCCTTCAATCCGAACGACAAGACCAATCTCGCGCCCTATCGCTTCCTGCATCTTGCCATCGTGATCATCCTCGGCGCGCGGTTCATCCCGATCGACGCACCGGGGCTGCAGGCCGCGATCTGGAAACCGCTGATCAAATGCGGCCAGCAATCGCTCGAGGTCTTTGCCGTCGGCATCTACCTCGCGTTCATCGGACATTTTATCCTGACGCAGGCCTCCGACGGCATTGTCACGCAAATGCTGGTCGGTATCGCCGGCATCGCGATCATGACGGCGGTTGCCTATTATCGGTCATGGTCGAAGCGCGTCGAGAAATCGGCGCACGGCCACGCGGCGCAGCCGTCGGCGGACAAACCCGAAGCGGCACCCGGCGACCTCGGCCGGCCCGCCGAGCGCGCGGCTGTCAGCGCCGTGTAGTCAGCTCACGACCTGCACGGCGCGATCGAGCGCGACGGCAAAACCGTTGAGCGAGATGCCGATGGTGAGGAGTTGATTGTTGCTCACGTTGAGCGCGCCGACCGTGAACGACTTCGCGTGCCGTATCGCCTCCATGCCGGCGCTGGGAAACGACACCGGAAGCAGGCAGCCCTGCGCCATGCAGGTCGAGAAGCGCAGCCCTTCCCCGATGCTCTGGTCATCCAGCTTGAGGACGACGCCGGCATCGAGTTTCAGTCCGAACGGCATCAGGATCGTGCCCTCGCCCGATCCGTCCTTTGCCATCCGCAGTTCGAAGGCAAAGGCGCGCTGCCCTTCCTTGTTGACCTGCGTCTGGCTCAATGTGCAGAATTTTGCGCCCTTGTCGGCGCCGCAGTTCAGCGTCCAGTCGCCATAGGTTTCGCTGAGCGCGGTTGCACCGTTCGGCAAGCCGATGACAGCACCCGGCGCCATCGACTGCGGCGGGCTTTGTTGAGCGGCTGCCTTGGGCGCCGCCCGTCGCGCCGGCGCCTTCTTGGCCTGCCCCGGCTCCGCTTGCGGAACGAACACCGGGTTCGGCTCAGCCGGGATGTTGGGGCCTTGCGCATGAAGCGACGTCGCGGCGAACGGGAGCGCGGCAATTGCCATGAGAACGATGTACGACGCAGGCGCTGCAATTTTGAACATTGTAATCTTGGACTTTGTATTCTTGGACTTTGTATTCTCGGACATCACAAAACTGCACATGACAAAAACGTCCTCGATCCATTGCTTGGCAACGGCAAAGTGTTGAGCGTGGACGGTGAGAAAAGAAGCCTGACCAAAGTCGGGGGAAGATATCGCCAGATCAAAGCAGGCGCCAGTCTGGCGCCGCTGCGCGGTGCAAAAGCCTGTGCGTTCCCATTGACGGCGCGTCGCACGCGACATCTGCGACATTCTGTACTGTCAGCAAAAAATCCGCTGTGAAACGAAACTCTTGTTCCCGATGGCGGAACATGCCGTGCAATGCGGCAACCCCGACTGCACGCGTTCGGTCATCACGGGTCGTTAAGGGAAACCCGATAGGAATACGCATCCTGCCAGGTGAGGTAAGATGCGCACATATTCCGTCGTTCTCGTGACGCTCCTGATCGGGGCCAGCACGCCCGCTGTGGCGGGTGAAGCCTTTGTTTCGCAGATCGGGGGCACACAAAAGTCAGTCGGCCATTTCAAGTCGATGCTTGCAGACGCCGTCTCGGCCGCGAAGATCGCCGCCCCCATCAAGGTGAACGCATTGCCTGCGACGCTGCCGACGACGCTGCCGCCCAATACCAACGTGTCGTCCGTCACCCAGATCGGGAACAACAATTACGCGATGGTGGCGCAAACCGGCGGCAACAATCTGTCCGCCATCGCCCAGCAGGGTTCGGGAAACCAGGCCATCGTCAGTCAGCGGCGCTGATTTCCAGAACAGATCGCAGCGCGATCCGTTACGCCGATGCGGACATCACCTGCAGCGAGCCGAGGTGCAATTCGTCCGGCCCGCCATTGATCACGACGCGAATGTGAATCATGCCGGGCTCCCTGATCTCCAGCGGCGCGAACACCAGGCTCGACGCCACGACGATATAGGGCGGCACGGTGACGTTCTTCGGCAGGCTGTCGAGCAGGTTCTGCTGGTCCAGCAATCCCGGAACCTCGATCGGCTCCTGCGCGATCGGCTCGGCTTCGCCCGGCACGTAGCAGCGCGCCGTCACCGACGTGTAGGGTTGCGTCGCCGGCGAGAAGACGTGGAAGTGAATGCAGAACTTGGGCAGCACGAGCGGAAACCGCTGCGTCGTCATCATCACCGCATTGTAGCAGCCGATGAAGCTCAGCTTGCCGCCGGCCTCGCTGCGAATGTCGTCGCAGAAGATGGAATAGCCGTAACGTCTCATCGCAGGGATTTCGCCGTCGCCTCGGCCGACGCCATCGGCGATACGGCCAACGTGCAAGGCTGGGAACGCCTGCCGCCGTCGATATATTTGATCTGGCCATGGCCGATCGTGGACGTCGTCACCGGCTGGTTCTGCCCCGCCTCGACCACCGGCTTCTTCAGTTCGAACGTGATCTCCATATCCATCGCCCACGCGAGATCGGCGAGCGACCGCAACGTCAAATTGGCCTCTCCGGACAACTGCCGATTGATCAGCGAACGATGTACATCGAGCTTGGTTGCAAGTTCCTGCTGCGTGAGCTTGCCGTCTTTCTTCCGCTCCGAAAGCGCCTTCAGCAGTTCATCCCTGACGCGACCAATGAAACGACCGGCATTGCGCGCCCTGCCCCCAATATCAAACTGAAAGGACGTCACCTGGATTTACCCCCTGAACACATAAAGTATGATCCACGCCGAGCTCCCTTCGGAGTCTTCTGATTGCAATTCGATATCCACGATAGAGATCGTGGTCTTTAACCTTGTCGGCCCAATCGCCAAACACGCACACAAAACAATCGCGCTTCATAAACCATCCGAAGATTCGCGCATCCGGGGTCTTCAGCTCCCATACTGCATTTTCTTCGGCGCGTATGTATCTGAATTGACGCAGGTGGATTAAAGGCGCGCCGCTGAGATACGTGTGAAAGAGTTGGTCGATCTGTTCCGCTGCGGTTGCCTGTCCTGCGCGGCCTTCAGGTTCCTCTCCGTTCATGACTTTACGAAGCCACTCGATAAAACCAGGCGTTCCGTACAGCAGGCGCTGCGCCTGCTCCCGGCCCGTCATCTCCACTTCGATTCTTGAAATGGCCCCCGAGGCTACGAGATCTTCGATCGTTGACATATGACGTCTACAACCGGGCCCGGGGTTCAAATCATAAAATCGCGAGAACGTGTCTGCGTTGACATATACGTCACAGACTAATCCCATCGTCGCGATTTAAGTTGGGGAAATCGCACGCGACTCAAAAAAATCCGGCGTCTGATGCTTGGAAGTCACAGACGGCCAGTGCACGATGTCAGGTTGCAGCGTCTGGTTCAATGGCTGACACTTCAATGGCTGACACGTGCGCCACTGTAACGGCTGACACGCGCGCGCTCTGATTCGCGAAGGTGACTCGGCACGTCCCCACCCGCGCGATGATTCGGGTCATCCCGGTTTCTCAAAAAACGCACTGAAGCCGAGCGCGCATGAATTGTCGACTTACGAGTCAACAAACGACGTGCGAAGCGGCAACGCGGCTGCGGTCGACATATAAGTAGACAACGCGAAATTCTCAAAGCCGCGCCGCAGGTTGGATCGTGTTCGCGCAACGCCAGCGCGGCCGTCGCAAAAACTTCAAGGCAACACTCGGGCAAAAATGTGAGTTCCTGCTTGCGAAGCACGCTTAACAGAGCGTTAATCCGCGCAGGAGGGCAGCGATGGTCGCTGTACCACCAATGGGAAACATGGGAATTTCCAAATGAGAAGTTTAACAATCTTCGCATTTCTGATGGCGACGACGTCGCTCGCTTCTGCCGCGAGCAACGAATCTTTCATCGGCCAGATCGGCGCGAACAACAACGCCGTCGTCGGTCAGGAAAAGGGCAACAACAAGCAGGGCACGATTCAAGCGGGCAAGAACAACCAGTCGATTACTTCGCAGGTCGGCCCGTCCAGCGGATCGAACTCGAACCAGTCCGGCACGCTGCAGTTCGGCGTGAAGAACAACGCGCTCGTTGGCCAGACCGGGGGCAACAACACCCAGGGCACGATCCAGGGTGGCGTGGAAAACAAGGCCATAACCTACCAGTCGGGCGCGGGCGGCACTCAGACCAACAACTCGGGCACCGCGCAGTTCGGCTACAAGAACGACTCGCTGGTCGGACAGACCGGCGGCAACAACGATTCGACCACGCTGCAGGTAGGCGGCAAGAACAAGTCGACCACCGGTCAGGAAGCCAATTCCACCAACGCTGGCAAGAACGACTCCACCACCGCGCAATTCGGCTGGGGCAACACCGCGACGACTTCGCAGATCTCGAAGGGTGCAGCGAACGACGGGAACAAGAAGGGCGGTATTGCCGGTGACAATACCTCAGGCATCCTGCAGAGCGGCTTCGGCAATACTGCCCTAGTTGGCCAGAACTCTCTTGGTTCAGGAAAGACATCGAGCAACGGCAACACCGGTGGGGACGCCAAGTCCGGCGTAGACAACAATTCCGGAGTCGTTCAGTTCGGCGGCAAGAACTACGCCAGCGTCTCGCAAGACGGCCAGCGCAACGGCAAGGACACCACCCTGTCGAACGACTCGTTCGTCGGCCAGTTCGGCTGGGACAACAAGGCCACGGTCGGACAGCTTGGCGGCAACAACACGCAGGGCACGCTGCAGTTCGGCGCGAAGAACGTCGCAACTACTGGTCAGACGGCAACTGACCTCGGCAAGACCAACAGCGCGTTCACGCTGCAGGGCGGTTATGGTAACAACGCACTGACGTCGCAAAATACCGGCGGGTCGACCGGGTTTCCGAACGGTACTGGCGGCACGAATTCTGCTCTCACGATGCAGTTCGGCAAGGGTAACACCTCGGTCACCGGACAAGACTCGACGGGCCAGGGTGGCTTCTTGATTTCCAACTTCGGTGTCGAGAACAACGCCGCGACCATTCAGGCCGGTAAAGACAACAGTTCCACGACCTACCAGTCCGGTAACCGTCCGATTGTCGGACCGGATTTCGTCGCCAACAATTCCTTCGTCGGTCAGATTGGCGTGGGCAACATCGCCCTCGTGGGCCAGGCCAACGGAGCGAACCTGCAGGGGACCTTGCAGGCTGGTTACAAGAACAATGCTACGACCAGCCAAAGCAACGACAAGCTCTCGCTGAACCAGAACGCAGCTCTGACGCTTCAGGTCGGTGGCAAGAACACTGCCACCACGAGTCAGGTCGCCAACCCGCTGGGTACCGGCCTGAACGGCTCGCTGATTGCCCAGATCGGCAATGGCAATACTGCAACGGTCGGACAGCAGAACAACCAGTCGGGCCTCCAGCCGATGATCGGTGCCAACCTGCAGGCGACTGTCCAGGTCGGCTACAACAACACGGCGACGACCTCGCAGATCGCGAGCGCGGCGGTTTCGAACACGTCGGTGACGGCGCAGTTCGGTTCGCACAACACCGCGACTGTCGTCCAGAAGTAAGCCCAAGCAAGGGCGGCGGAAATTTCCCCGCCGCCCTTATCCTCCAGGGGATGACGAGCATGTCGCGCCTGCGCACGACCTCCGTCACCGGGCTTGCAATCGCCGTTGGCTTTTTTCCCATCTGTACGCGGGCGCAAACCTCCCCCGCAGCGGAGCCGAAAATGACAATTGGCTGCAAGATCCTGGTGACGTCGCAGAACGACATGCTTCGCCTCGAGGCGGTGGCAAACGGTCCAGGAAGCACGACCGGGAACTATCGCTTCGAGATCCTCAAGCAGAGTCCGAGCGGCACCAGCCAGAACGTCCAGAGCGGGGCGTTTGCACTGGATGCCGATCGGGACGCCATACTGACCACCGTTGTTCTGGACGGATCTGCCCGCGGCCATTACCGGGCCCGGCTGGTTCTGGACTCAAAAGAATTCGGGAGCGTTTCATGCGTTTCGCCATAAAATTCATTGCCACCTGCTCAGCCATTTTCTCGGCCATTTCGATCCTGCCCGCCGCCGGCGCGCTGGCTCAAACCGTTGCCAATCCGATTGCGCCGTCGGCGGCGCTGACCGGCGGCGCCCCCTCCTTCGCGGCGCCGAGGACAGGCGGCCAGAAGGCCGCGCCCGAACTCGCCGCGGCGGCGGGTGGCGGCAACTTCGCCGGCACGCTCGAGATCGGCGCCTACAATAAGGTGTTCCAGGGCCAGTTCGGCGCCAACAACGTTTCCAACGTCGGCATCATCAAGGGCTACGCCAACAGCGTCGGCGTCCTGCAGGCCGGCGACAATCTGAAGTCCAACGTGGCCCTGATCAACACGCAGGGGCTTTCGGTGGGCGTCATCCAGCCGAACGGATCGGCGCCGGTCAACGTGCTGATCGCGCGGCTTCCCAACGGCGCGCTGCTGATCAAGCGATAGTTCATTCGGCATTTGGTGGAGGAGTAACATGATCAAGTCGGGTTTTTCCGCAGCGTGCCTGATCGCAGGCCTGCTTATTTCCGGCTCGGCATTCGCAACCGAACAGGTCTACCGGCCGGTAAGCCCGACCTTTGGCGGCAGCGCGCTGAACGGCAACTTCCTGCTCTCCACCGCGCAGGCCCAGGGCAATGGCGTGAGGTCCGGCCAGCAGGGCCCCGACCTTTCCGGGCTGAACAACGCGCTGAGCGGAATCGGCAACAGTTCGCAACCGCCCATCATCATCAACAGCGGCACCATTCCGTCCAACCCTTGAACTTCGCTCGCGCAAAATCAGCGCCCACATTCGCAACCGGATCGCAAGCCTTGCAGTCATCTCAGACGATAACCGCCGGCAGCGCAGGAAGCCTCGCCAGCACGCGCGCACGCAACGCTCTATGCGCAGCGCTTGGTGCGATGTTCCGCGAATTGTCGCGAATGTTTGGAAACGCTGTGGCAATCGCGAACAATGTTCTGGTGTTGCCGGTGCGCAATAGCCTCACTAGCGGGCACTTGCTACCTTACCGTGCCGACGTTCGTCTGATGAGTCTCAGCCGAAATTTCGTCAGCACCAGTTTTGCGACGCGCTTGCCAACCGGGCGGATTGGTCAAGCCGTGGAATGGCGTTCAAATTTTCAGAGGAGTTGTATCATGGGTAGAGTTTGTTTTTCCGCAGCCGGCCTCGTGGCAGGCATACTTCTTTCCTCTTCCGCATTCGCAACCGAACAGGTTTATCGCCCCGTCAGCCCGACATTCGGCGGCAACGCGTTGAACGGAAACTTTCTGCTCTCCACCGCGCAGGCACAAGGCAACGGCGTCAGGTCCGGCCAGCAAGGTCCTGACCTTTCCGGGCTCAACAACGCCCTGAGCGGAATCGGCGGCAACAGCCAGCAACCCGTCATCATCATCGGCGGCAGCGGCCAGACGACGATACCGAGCAGTCCATAGCGCTCACTTCGCGGCCTCGTTACTCGCTTTCACTTTTGGAATGACCTGACGATTTGGGTTGCTTTGTTTCGCGTGCGTCCATTTTTCGCGCTGGGGGTTAAATTGATCGGTCCTGTTCGCACGCTGGCTTTCGCTTCGCTCCTCGCCTTGACGGCTGGCGGCTGTGCCATCACCGGTACGTCCAAGGATCTGGTCACGCCGCCCGCAACGCTCGTTCCGGCGACCAAGACCGGCCTGGTGCTGGATAATCTTCCGCCGCCGCGGCAGAAGCTCGACGTCGCGGTCTACAATTTCCCCGACCTGACCGGCCAGAACAAATCGAATGACAATTTCGCCGAGTTCTCGCGCGCGGTGACGCAGGGCGGCAGCTCGATCCTGACCGACGTTCTGGTCAAGGCCGGCGGCGGCCGATGGTTCGACGTCGCCGAGCGCGCCGACCTGCAGTCGCTGCTGCAGGAGCGGCAGATCATCCAGAACACGCGCACCGCGCTGATGGGCAAGAACGCCCAGAGCCTGCCGCCGCTGCGCTTTGCCGGCGTGCTGCTCGACGGCGGCGTGATCGGCTACGACACCAACGAGACCACCGGCGGCATTGGCGCCAACTATCTCGGCATCGGCGGCAACGTCTCGTATCGCCAGGATATCGTCAGCGTGGCGCTGCGCGCCGTCAGCGTGCAGACCGGGCGCGTGCTGGCGTCCGTCACCACCACCAAGACCATCTATTCCATCAACGTCGGCGGCAATGCCTTCCAGTTCGCCGCAGTCGATGCGCTGCTGCAGGCCGACATCGGCGTCTCCAAGAACTCGCCCGCGACGCTCGCGGTGCGCGAAGGCATCCAGCTCGCTGTCTACTCGCTGATCTTCGAAGGCGTGAAGAACAATCTCTGGGAGTTCGCCAATCCGGCTGCCGGCGCCGCGTTCATGCGCGAGCTCGACCTGCACCAGAAGGCGGTCGTGCCCCGCCATGTCGCCGAAGCGCCCGCCGTCGTTGAAGGGCCGGTCGTGGTCACCAAGAACTGAGCGCGACGCGCTGATCCTGACGCACTGATCGCCGACGCATACACGGTTCTGACCAGATCAGAACTGCAGCCTTCGGATTCTTATCCTGATATTGTTTACCCGACGCGAACCGACGCGCGCTTCAGCGCGCCGGCGGGCGTGCCTGCTGGGTCGCGCTGTAGCAGGCCGGCGAGGATGCGTTTTGCTGGTTGCAGGTGATCGGCGCGGTCGGACCAGTCTTCAGCGCACCGGCGCCGGATCCGCCTTCGGGAACACCCCTCACCGGTCCGCCGCCGTCGATCGTCTTCGAGCCGACCGGCATGTTGCCGCGGGCTTGCTCGACCCGCGTCTCCGAAGCAAGCCTGCGCTGGCGAGCATCTGCCGTCCCCAATTCGGACTGAATTGCGAAACCAGCAAACAGGCAGACCACGACGGGCACTGTCCTCATCCTACGCTCCCGGTTGCGCATGTGCTCGAACGTGCGCGATTCCTCAAAACTATAGCGCTTTCGCGCGAAGTGCATACCGGCAATCAGGCGGTCGGCGCGATTATCTGAGTTGTTGGATAACCGGCAGGCGTGGTTACACGGCACAGGTTCCTTTGACGCCGCATCCGTCGGCGGGCAGCGACGACGACAGCAGGTGCGCCAATCCTCACGCGATGCTGAAAACCGATAGAGCGCTTATCGAGTGCTTCACAAATACGGATTACGAACACCGTCCTTGGGATCAGCAGGCTTTGGGAGGCCCGTCGCACATGGTTTCGGTCGATCATTTTGGTTACGAGTTGCGCCGCCAGCTGCGCGAAGCCGCAGCCGCCGGTGCAACCGAATTGCCGATGACGTCTCATGATCTCTGCCGCTCCATCCGCGCCGGAACAGCCTGGCTGAACGCCTGCTGCGAGGCGATGCAGCAGGAACTCAGGGATAGCGATATCGTGGTGCAGGACCGAAACGGCCTCGGGATGAGCGTCCGGTACAAGCTGCCGCGCGCAATTTAACGCTCGGGCGGCGCCCGTTAACCGCACTTGCCGCGAAGCGCGCCAGTTCCGGAATTAACCGGGAGCGCCGACATTCAGCTTAACAAGCGAGTCTGGTTGCCCGCCGTCACTCTACCCGCGAATAATGGGATCGAGGCTTCAATCCCGCGCAGAGTGACATGACCGTGCCGAGCCACGCCGAAATCACATCGAAAGGAATGCCAGCCTGGACGCGCCTCTGGCATTTGTGGACCGTCATCATTCCGCGCCGATCCATCACCGGACGGCTGGTGCGCGGCCGCGTCTGGCGCCGCCACGACGGCCGCCGCTGGATCTACAAGAAATTCTCGCAGCCTGATCTGGATCAGGACTGATCGAACGCGGCCACGCTACTGCGCGGCTCATCCACCGCCACGTGAGCGGTGGCAGCTTCCCACCGAGATTTCGCTAAGTCATTGAAAAGATGGCAGGAGTGGCAGGGCTCGAACCTGCGACCCCCGGTTTTGGAGACCGGTGCTCTACCAATTGAGCTACACTCCTGCAGGGAACCGGCGCATGCGTCGGTTCGCGCTGTTTCAAGCATAGGCTATGCCCCGATTGCAAGGGCGAAGCGGGCTAGCGCCCTACCCAAAGCGCGGCTTCTGGGCCAGAGTTGATGTCAGCCACAACAATAACGAGCAACGGGAGACTCCATGAACGCCCAGACCGCCGCCCGGCCAGCATCCGCCCCCCAGACCCCTTCTCTCCCGCAGGCGAAGCCCGAAACGATCGGGCTGTCGGGCGTCCGCCTGCAGCGGATGTCGGATGCCTTCAAGCGCGAGGTCGACAAGGGAACGCTCCCCGGTGCGACCATCATGGTGGCGCGGCGCGGCCAGGTCGGCTGGTTCGATGCAGTCGGCCGCCAGGGCCCGTCCGCCGCCACGCCGATGGCGCATGACAGCATCTTCCGCATCTTCTCGATGACCAAGCCGATCGTCTCGGTCGGCATCATGATGCTCGCCGAGGACGGCCACTTCATCCTCAACGATCCCGTCGCGAAATTCATTCCGGAGTTCGGCGACCAGAAGGTCGGCGTCGAGAACAACGGCAAGCTCGACCTCGTCCCGGTCAAGCGGCAGATGACCATCCAGGACCTGCTGCGTCATACGTCGGGCCTGACCTACGATCACACCGGCAACGGTCCCGTGCAGCAGCTCTACCAGCAATCACGCCTGCGCAGCCGCAAGGTCACCAACGCCGAACACGCCACCATGATCGCCGGCATGCCGCTGATCTGCCAGCCCGGCGCGGAGTGGAACTACAGCCGTTCGACCGACGTGCTCGGCCGCATCATCGAGGTCGTCTCCGGCAAGTCGCTCGGCGCGTTCCTGACCGAACGCATCCTCGCGCCGCTGCAAATGACCGAGACTGCGTTCCACACCTCTGAGGCGAACGCCGGTCGCCTCGCCGAGCCGTTCCCGGTTGATCCCTGGAATGGCGACAAGGTGCAGTTCTTCAACATGCTGGAGAAGCCGGCGATGGAATCAGGCGGCGGCGGCATGGTTTCAACGACGATGGACTACGCCCGCTTCTGCCAGATGCTGCTCAACGGCGGCGCGCTCGACGGCGTCAGGATCATCGGCCGCAAGACGCTGGAGCTGATGGCGTCGGATCATCTCGCGCCTGATGTGAAGGTGGACTCGCCGCTGATGCCGGCCGGTCACGGCTTTGGCCTCGGCTTTGCGGTTCGCACGCACAAGGGCATGGCGCCGTTCTCGGGTTCGCTAGGTCAGTACTTCTGGAGCGGCATGGCCGGCACGTTCTTCTTCATCGATCCCGCCGAGGACCTGTTCACGGTGTTCATGATGCAGGGCCCCGGCCAGCGCGAATATATCCGCAACATGCTGCGGGATTTGATCTACGCGGCTGTCGACTAGTCCACCCACGACTGTCATGCCCCGCGAAGGCGGGGCATCCAGTACGCTGTGACATCAATCGCAATCGAGACGCCGGTGTCTACTGGGTCACCCGCCTTCGCGGGTGACGACATTGGTGGCGCTGCACCGCTTCGGGGACGTGAGATCAACTGATCGTCGCACCGCCGTCGATGACGATGGTCTGGCCGGTCATGAAATCCCCGGCTCTCGAGCCCATCAGCACCGCCGCACCTGCGATCTCGTCGGGCACGCCGATGCGCAGCAGCGGCGAGCGCGCGGTCGAGGCCTTCAGGTTCTCCGGATTGTCCCACAGCGCCTTGGCGAAGTCGGTCTTGATCAGGCCCGGCGCAATGCAGTTCACGCGGATGTTGTGCTTGCCGTATTCGCAGGCGAGGTTGCGCGCCAGCTGCATGTCGGCGGCCTTCGAGATCGCGTAGGCGCCGAGGATGGTCGAGCCCTTCAGGCCGCCGATCGAGGAGACGATGATGATGGAGCCGTCCTTGCGCTCGATCATCTGCGGCACCACCATCGAGATCAGCCAGTTGTTGGCGACGATGTTGTTGTCGAGAATTTTCCGGAACTGGTCGTCGGAAATGCCGGCGAGCGGACCGTAATACGGGTTCGACGCCGCGTTGCAGACCAGCACGTCGATCTTGCCGAAGGCGCGGTTGCTTTCGTCGATGAGGTTCTGCAGGTTTTCCTTCGACGAGATGTTCGCCGCGACCGCAATCGCGGTGCCCTTGCCGAACCTGTCGTTGATGTCCTTGGCGACCTTGTCGCAGACATCGGCCTTGCGCGAGGAGATCACGACCTTGGCGCCGTGCTCCGCCATCCGCTCGGCGATGGCCAGCCCGATGCCGCGCGTCGAGCCGGTGATGACGGCAACTTTTCCCGACATATCGAACAAGGTCATGTCTCTCTCCCAGATGTTGATCCAGCGATATGCCGGTGTTGTTTTTCAGGCGTGAGCTAAGCAGCCTTTGCGGCTTTCGACAACTTAGGCCTCAGGCGAGTTTCGTCGCAGGCGGCTCGACCTCGGGACCCGCCGGCTGATGCATCGCGTTGTGCGAGGCATCCGCGATCCACGGCTGCTGGTTCACCATCGGCAGCCGCCAGCCGTTGTGGCCATCGCTTGCAAGATGGTCGAGCCGCGTCACCGAACAATTGTCGATGTCGAACACCAGGCCCTTCTCGGGCTGGCCGCCGAGCGCCAGACCGACCGCGGCCTTGATCGTGCCGCCATGGGCGACGACGATGACGTCCCTGCCCGCCTGCTCGGCATTGATGCGTTCGATGGCGCCGCAGGTGCGGTTATAGAGGTCCATGAAACTTTCGCCGCCGGGCGCGGCTTCGTCGATCGCCGCGAACCAGTGGCTGCCCACCGGCCGGCTGGCGAGGAAGGCGGCGCGGTTCATGCCCTGCCACTCGCCGAGATGCTGTTCGGCGAACGCGTTCACATGCGGCATATCGATCGGCTTCGGAAAGCCCGCCGCCCAGATCGCCTGCGCGGTCTGATGCGTGCGCTTGAGATTGCTCGAATACCAGGCGGCGTTGCGCGGCAGGATCTTTCCGACCGCCTCGAACACCACGCGGTCGCTGGTGTCGCAGCCCAGGTCCTTCTGCCCGTAGATGCAGCCGCCATCTTCACGGACCGGTGCATGGCGCACCCACCACCATCGCGTCGTCACCGTCAACGGTTTGCCTGGATTGGACATCGCCAACACCCTTCAATACTGTTCGCTGTCGCTGTACGTCAGAGCCGTCATCGCCTCAAGTGATCTGGCGTTTGAAATCTTGTTTGAAATTCCGCAAGGCGGCAGACGCCGACCCGCAGACATCACAGGGAGAATCTCATGGGCCGCCTCGAAGGCAAATCCGTCGTCATCACCGGTGCCGGCAGCGGCATCGGCCGCGCTGCATCGCTGCTGTTCGCCAGGGAAGGCGCGAAGCTCATCATCGTCGACAAGACCGAGGGCGTGAAGGAGACCGCAAAGCTCGTCAGCGATGACGGCGGCACCGTCGAGGCCGTGATGGCGGATGCGGGTTTGGAAGCCGACGTGAAGGCCTTCATCGACAAGGCGGTTGCTAAATACGGCAGGCTCGATGCGATCTGGGCCAATGCCGGCGTCAGCGGCGGGCTGGTGCCGCTCGCCGAGCAGACCGTCGAGCACTGGCAGGAAGTCCTGCGCGTCAATTTGATCGGCCCGTTCCTCGCCATCAAGCATTCGATGCCGCACATGATCAAGCAGAAGTCCGGCTCGATCGTCTGCACCGCATCGGTCGCTGGCCTCAAGGCCGGCGCCAGCGGGCATCCCTACGGCGCGAGCAAGGCCGGCGTCATCAGCCTGGTTCAGACCACCGCCTATTCGCTGTCCGGCACCGGCGTCCGCATCAACGCGGTGTGTCCCGGCCTGATCGAAACCGGCATGACCAAGCCGGTGTTCGACCGCGCCAAGGAGCGCGGCACCTCCGACAAGATCGGCCAGCTCAATCCCTTGAAGCGCGCCGGCCAGCCGCACGAACTCGCCGCGATGGGATTGTTCCTCGCCAGCGACGATGCCTCCTACGTCAACGGCCAGGCGATCCCGGTCGACGGCGGCCTCACCGCGTCGATGCCCTATACCGGCAAGCCGGTTTAGGTCGTCATTGCGAGCGAAGCAAAGCAGTCCATCAGGCCGCACCGGAAGTATGGATCGCTTCGTCGCGTCGCTCCTCGCAATGACGGCTGCCATGACCTACGACCGTTTCTGAAACCAACCGCCGAGCATCAAGGTGAGCGCTGGGGCTTCCCCGACCTCCGCACGCCGATAATTGACGAACGCCGTGCATTCGATCAGGGCCCGATACTGTTCGGGGCACCGTCGCTCGAAATCCGGAGCATCATCGATCCGAAGCGCCACCAATTCTCCCTGCGCCACGGATACTTTCGTCATGCCGCCATAGGGATCGTCTATATCCGTCATGCAGTCGATCCAGGCGTTCATGTTGCGGCCGTAGAATTCGGGAAAGCCGAGCGCCGCCTGGAACACGGCGTGGAAGCTATCCCAATCTGTGATCTGTTCGACAGCGATAGTGATGACGGTCGTCTGCATGACGCCTCACAGCCCATCCGGCGGCAGGCCGGAGCTTTCTGCCGCCAGCGCGCGGTGGCGGATGCGTTCGCGATAGAAGGCGTAGAGGCCGGACAGCACGATGATGGATGCGCCCAGCACCATCATCGCGTCGGGCACGTCGCCGAACACGACATAACCAAGCATCATCGCCCACAGCAGCGCCGAATACCGGAACGGCGCCACCGCCGAAATGTCGCCGGTGCGCAGCGCCGAGATGATGCAGTGGTAGCCGATCAGCAGCAGCACTGCGGCCAGCGCCAGCAGCCCTAGCGAGCGCGTGGACGGCGGCGTCCAGCCGCCGAGCGGAACCAGGATCAATCCGCCGGCGGTCGTCACCGTCACCGTGGTCAGCAGCGTAATGAACAGCGACGGGATCTTTGCAGGAATTCGCCGGGTGGCGAGATCGCGCAGCGCGCAGAAGCCGACCGAGACCAGCGCCAGCAGCGAGAACTGATTGAAGCCGGCAAGCCCCGGCCGCACGATGATGAGCACGCCGATGAACCCCGCCGTGATCGCCGACCAGCGCCGCCAGCCGACCGGCTCGTGGAAAATCAAGGCCGCGCCGAGCGTGATCGCCAGCGGCAGCGCCTGGAATATCGCCGACGTGTTGGCGAGCGGCAGATGCGCCAGCGCGCCCATGAACGAGATCGTCCCGCCGATTTCGCCGCACACGCGCAGCGCCACCGGTTTCATCATCAGCGTGCGCAGCGGACGCAGCGCGCCCTGGTACCAGGCGAAGGCGGCGATCAGCACGATCGCAAACATCCCGCGCACCAGCATCACCTGGCCGAAGTTCATCTGCGACGACACCGCCTTGGTGATGCTGTCGTTCATCGTGAAGACGGCCATCGAGACGGCCATCAACAGGCTTCCGCGAATATTCGGAGTGAGGGCCAACTTAGATCAGGTCGCGCCGGCCTTCTGTGCGTACTCCCAGGAAGCCTTCGACAGCGGCACGGTGCGCGCGGCCGATTCCAGCGCCTTGGCGTTGGCCGCGGTGCCGTCGCGAACGCGGCCGGCGATGCCCTGCGTGATGCCGGCGAGACGGAACAGATTGTAGGCAAAATACCAGTTCAGGTCGGGCACGGCGCTGCCGGTGACGTTGCAGTAGATCTGCGCGGCCTCTTCCAGGCTCGGAATGTTCAATGCCTTGAGATCGGCATTGGCGAGGCCCGGCATGGTCCACTGCATCAGGAGGTACGTGAAATCGGCCATGGGATCGCCGAGCGTCGACAACTCCCAGTCCAGCACCGCCTGCACGCGCGGTTCCGTCGCATGGAAAATCATGTTGTCGAGACGGTAGTCGCCGTGGACCACCGAGGCGCGCGCCTGCGCCGGCACCGTCTTCGGCAGCCACTCGGCGAGCTTCTCGAATTCCGGAATGTGCTGGGTCTCGGAGGCGCGGTACTGCTTGGTCCAGCGGTCGACCTGGCGGGCGAAATAATTGCCGGGCTTGCCGAAATCGCCGAGCCCGATCTTTTCGGGATCGAAGACGTGGAGGTTGGCCAGCGTCTCGATCTTGCTGGTGAATATCTTGCGCCGGTTTTCCGGCGTCTGCGACGGCAGCGTGGGATCCCAGAACACCCGCCCCTCTTCCATCGACATGATGTAGAAGGCGGCGCCGATCACGCCGTCGTCGGTGCACAATGCATAGGCTTTTGCGACCGGAAAGCCCTGCTTGCCGAGCGCTGCGATGACACGGAACTCGCGATCGACCGCGTGCGCCGACGGCAACAGCTTACCGAACGGCTTGCGGCGCATCACGTAGGAACGGCCGGGAGTTTCGATCTTGTAGGTCGGGTTGGACTGTCCGCCCTTGAACTGCAGGACCTTGAGCGGCCCCTTGTAGCCTTCGACATGCTCGCGCATCCAGGCATCGAGGTTCGCCTCGTTGATACGATGACGCTCCTCGACCTCTTTGGTGCCCGAGAACTCTTCGTCTTTCCTGACGCCGTCCGCCACGATGCTCCCCTAAGATTTTATTGTTCCGTCATTCCGGGATGGTCCGCAGGACCAGACCCGGAATCTCGAGATTCCGGGTTCGCTTCGCGCCCCGGAATGACGGCTGAGGGAGCGCAGCGTTCGCGCCCCCACTATTTCAATTACGTCGTCAGTTTGCATACTTCCGAAGTTCAAGTCTGGCAATGGCGCGATTGTGCACCTCGTCCGGACCGTCGGCGAGGCGGAGCGTCCGGATATGGGCGTAATCCTTGGCCAGCCCGGCATCGTCGGAGACGCCACCGCCGCCATACGCCTGGATGGCATTGTCGATGATCCGCAGCGCCATGTTGGGGGCCGTGACCTTGATCATCGCGATCTCGGCCTGCGCGGTCTTGTTGCCGACCTTGTCCATCATGTCGGCGGCCTTGAGGCAGAGCAGACGGTTCATCTCGATATCGGCACGCGCCTCGCCGATGCGCTGCTCCCACACCGAGTGCTCGATGATCTTCTTGCCGAACGCGGTGCGCGAGGCCAGCCGCTTGACCATCTTCTCCAGCGCCTCCTCGGCCTTGCCGATGGTGCGCATGCAGTGATGGATACGGCCCGGACCGAGGCGGCCCTGCGCGATCTCGAAGCCGCGCCCTTCGCCGAGCAGGATGTTCTCCTTCGGCACGCGCACGTTCTCCAGCAGCACCTGGGCGTGGCCGTGCGGGGCATCGTCGAAGCCGAACACCGGCAGCATCTTCTCGACCTTGATGCCGGGAGTGTCGAGCGGCACCAGGATCTGCGACTGCTGCTGATGCTTGGCCGCCTTGAAATCGGTCTTGCCCATCAGGATGGCGATCTTGCAGCGCGGATCGCCGACACCCGACGACCACCATTTGCGGCCGTTGATGACGTAATGGTCGCCATCGCTCTCGATGCGCGTTTCGATGTTGGTGGCGTCGGAGGACGCGACCGCCGGCTCGGTCATCAGGAAGGCGGAGCGGATCTCGCCTTCCATCAGCGGCTTCAGCCACTTCCGCTTCTGCTCCTTGCTGCCGTAGCGGATGAACACTTCCATATTGCCGGTATCGGGGGCGGAGCAGTTGAACACTTCCGAGGCAAAGGAGATGCGGCCCATCTCCTCCGAAAGCAGTGCGTATTCGAGGTTGGTCAATCCCGCGCCGTGGAATTCATCATCCTCGTGCGAGGACGGCGGCATGAACATGTTCCAGAGGCCTTCGGCCTTCGCCTTCTTCTTCAGCTCCTCGAGGATCGGGATCACTTTCCAGCGCGGTCCCTCGGCATCCTGCTTCTCGTAGATCGGCACCGCGGGGCGAACGTGGGTGGCCATGAACGCGCGTACGCGATCCAGCCATTCCTTCTGCTTCTCGGACATGTCGAAGTTCATGGGACGCTCCTCACCTGGCTTTGCAATCGTTGGCCGCACTGTCCGCCCGGCGTTCAGTGGCCGCAAGGCATTTTGCGGCTTTGCTGACGGAGGTGGCCGTACGGGTCGGGCCGGAACTGCGAGACGTTCGCAAACGCGGATTGACTTTTCCAGCTCTTCAAACAATAGTTTCATACAGACGTTTGAATTGCAACTGTCGAAACGGGAACCTGATATGCCCAGCGATCGGACCCGGTCTGCCATCCTTGCGGCCGCCGAACGGCTTTATGCCGATCGCGGCTTCGGCGATGTGACGCTGCGCGACATTGTCGCGGAGGCGAACGTCAACCTCGCCGCGGTGAACTATCATTTCGGCTCCAAGGACGAGTTGATCGCGGAACTGTTCGTCAGCCGCAGCCTTGCCACCAACCGCGAGCGCCTCAACGAATTGAAGGCGGCGGAAGAAAGCGGCGGCGGCCGCGCGCCGATCGACGCCATCCTGCGCGCGTTGGTGGGCCCTACCCTGCGCGGCTGCCTCGGACCCGACAGCGAAGGCTCGACCGCGGCGCGCTTCATGATCCGCGCCTCGATCGAGTCGGTGCCGCCGATCCGCCGCATCAAGAACCGCGAGGTCGACCATCTGCGCAAATTCATCGCCGCCATGCGCCGCGCGATGCCCGGCCGCGACGACGTCGAACTCTATTGGGGCCTGCACTTCGCGCTCGCGATGTCGCACCACACCATCCGCGAACGCGAGCGGCTCACCAAACTGTCGGAAGGGCAATGCGATCTCGACGACGTCCAGGCGATCATCGACCGCGTGGTCTCGGTCTCGGTGATGGCGCTGACGGGCACGGAGACGCCGGCGAAGAAGCAGCCGGCGCGGTCGACGATGCCGCAGGGACGACTGACACGGCAGGATTTGTGAGCTGAACCCGTCTCTCATATCACTTCGATCATCGACTTACGGATTCGATCCGGAAACATCTATCGGCCGTCATACCCCGCGCATGCGGGGTATCCAGTACGCCGCGGCTTGTCGGATCAATCACAGCTGTCTCTGGAATACTGGGCCCCGCCCCAGTGCGCAATTGCGCACAAGGCGGGGATGACGACTGAATGTGAGGCTACGTTCTCGCGGCATGTTCTGCCCGAGCTTTGCATCTTCGTTGGCCCTCTCTCGAAATCGAGGGCGCAGGGAAGACCGGGTGCGCGCTGCACCCGCGGTCTCGTGTGCAGTTGCGCACAGAAGGACGCGCACACGAGCATACAGGTTCAGCGGGAGCATCCCGGCCTTCCCTGCGCAGTGGCCTTACGGCTTATAACGTGATCTCCCCGGAGAACGGCTCTTTTGCCTCCGTCGCTCCACGATGTAACTCGTGAAACTTGACGCCAGCACCGCGAC
>JAEWHP010000020.1 GCA_023387735.1 Pseudomonadota bacterium
TAGTCAGGCACGTTGTTGCCGGTCGGGGTCCACTGCACGCGCGCGGGCGAGCGGTAGAACTCGATCAGGCCGCCGAGCTTCGGCGCACGCTCGGTGAACGACTTGTCCCAGATGTCGGATTCACGAACGAAGGTGAGACCGACATGGCTCTTCTTCAAGGACACGGTCTTGGAGTTGATGAACTGCAGATAGAGCCAGGCCGCCTTGCGGCGATCCGGCGGGGTCGACTTCAAAAGCGTCGCGGAGCCGGCGTCCTGATAGCCGAGCTTCATGCCTTCCTTCCAGTACGAGCCGTGCGGCGACGGCGCCATGCGCCACTTCGGCGTACCGTCCGCGTTCACGACCGGGATACCGGGCTTCACCATGTCGGCGGTGAAGGCGGTGTACCAGAAGATCTGCTGCGCGATCGCACCCTGTGCCGGCACCGGTCCCGATTCGGAGAAGGTCATGCCCAGCGCCTGCGGCGGGGCATACTTCTTCATCCAGTCGAGATATTTGACGATCGAATAGACCGCCGCCGGGCCGTTGGTGTCGCCGCCGCGCTCGACGGACGAGCCGACGGGACGGCAGCCTTCCATGCGGATGCCCCATTCATCGACCGGCTTGCCGTTCGGGATGCCCTTGTCGCCGTTGCCGGCCATCGACAGCCAGGCGTCGGTGAAACGCCAGCCGAGCGAGGGATCCTTCTTGCCATAGTCCATGTGGCCATAGACCTTGACGCCGTTGATCTCCTTGATGTCGTTGGTGAAGAACTCGGCAATGTCTTCATAGGCCGACCAGTTCACGGGAACGCCGAGATCGTAGCCGTATTTTGCCTTGAACTTGGCCTTGTAGTCCGGATTGGAGAACCAGTCGTAGCGGAACCAGTACAGGTTCGCGAACTGCTGGTCGGGAAGCTGGTAAAGCTTGCCGTCCGGGCCCGTGGTGAAGGATTTTCCGATGAAGTCGTTGACGTCGAGCATCGGGTTGGTGACGTCCTTGCCCTCGCCGGTCATGTAGTCCGACAGGATCACGGTCTGGCCGTAGCGGAAGTGCGTTCCGATCAGGTCGGAATCGTTGATCCAGCCGTCATAGACGTTCTTGCCGGACTGCATCTGGGTCTGCAGCTTTTCAACGACGTCGCCTTCCTGAATCAGGTCGTGCTTGAGCTTAATCCCGGTAATCTCGCTGAAGGCTTTCGCCAGCGTCCGCGATTCGTATTCATGCGTCGTGATCGTTTCCGACACGATGTTGATTTCCATACCCTTGAACGGGGCTGCGGCCTTCTCGAACCACTGCAGCTCCTTCAACTGGTCGGCCTTCGACAGCGTCGAGGGCTGGAATTCGCTGTCGATCCACCGTTGATTGACGGCGTCGTCCGCACGCGCAGGCGCGGCAAGCGTCACGGAAGCCGCGATCAGCGCCACCGCGCTGGTCATGGTCAGAAAGCTCTCCTTGGTAGGTCCGTTTCTTCCTCTCAAGCGTCGCATGTTGAATCCTCCGGTTGCAGCGACAGACACAAACTCAGGCCCGGGTTGATCCCGGATCTGCTCTTTTTCGCTTCCCTCAGACCGTGCGGAAGATCGCAACGGCCGCAAGGAGCGAAATCAGGGTTGCGAGCCACAGGCTCGAAACTTCAACGCCCTCCCCGATCGGCAGCGTGGCGATCGGGTCGGTGCCGACAAAGGCGATCCACAGCAGATGGATGACCGCTGCCAGCACCAGCGAGATGAACAGCCGGTCGCCGCGCGTCGTCGGAATCCGCAAGATCCCGATGCGTTCGGCCTCGGGATAGGCGACCGCGAGCCAGGTCATCACACCTAAGGTCGATGCCAGCATCACGAAGAAGATCGCGGTCGGCAGCGTCCAGGCCATCCATGCGATGTGTTCCATGGCTAAACCCTGCCCAGCGCGAAGCCGCGCGCGATGTAGTTGCGGACGAACCAGATCACCAGCGCGCCGGGGATGATGGTGAGCACGCCGGCTGCAGCCAAAAGGCCCCAATCCATGCCGGCGGCCGAGACCGTGCGTGTCATGATCGCGGAGATAGGCTTGGCGTTGACCGAGGTCAGCGTACGCGCCAGCAGCAGTTCGACCCAGGAGAACATGAAGCAGAAGAATGCGGCGACGCCGATGCCGCTGGCGATCAAGGGCACCAGGATCTTGACGAAGAAACGCGGGAAGGAATAGCCGTCCAGGAATGCGGTCTCGTCGATCTCGCGCGGCACGCCGGAGACGAAACCTTCGAGGATCCAGACCGCGAGCGGCACATTGAATATGCAATGCGCCAGCGCCACCGCCCACGGCGTATCGAACAGGTTGATCGCCGAATAGAGGTTGAAGAACGGCAGCGCGAACACCGCCGCCGGCGCCATGCGGTTCGACAGCAGCCAGAAGAACAAATGCTTGTCGCCGAGAAAGCGATAGCGCGAGAACGCGTAGGCCGCCGGCAGCGCCACCGCGATCGAGATCAGCGTGTTGATCAGCACGTAGGTCAGCGAGTTGATGTAGCCGGAATACCAGCTCTCGTCGGTGAAGATGCGCTTGTAATTTTCCAGCGTCGGCTGGTGCGGCCACAGCGTCATCGTGGTGACGATCTCGGTATTGGTCTTGAAGCTCATGTTGACGAGCCAGTAGATCGGCAACAGCAGGAAAAACAGAAACACCACCATGATGATGCGGCGGCCGGGGATCGTGTTCATCACGCGCCTCCCTGCTTTTCGGGGCGCTCGGCCCCGGCATTGGTCATGACCGTGTAGAAGATCCAGCACACGATCAGGATGATCAGGTTGTAGACCAGCGAAAGTGCTGCGGCCTTGCCGAGGTCGAATTGCCCGAGCGCGATCTTGACCAGTTCGATCGAAACGAAGGTGGTCGAGTTGCCGGGACCGCCGCCGGTCACCACGAACGGCTCGGTGTAGATCATAAAGCTGTCCATGAAGCGCAGCAGCACCGCGATCAGCAGCACGCGGTTCATCTTCGGCAACTGTATCGCCTTGAACACCGCCCAGCGCGAGGCACCGTCGATCTGCGCCGCCTGATAGTAGGCGTCGGGGATGGACTTCAAGCCGGCGTAGCACAGCAGCGCAACGAGGCTGGTCCAGTGCCACACGTCCATCACGATGACCGTGGCCCAGGCATCGAACTCGTTGGAGACGTAATTGTAGTCGATGCCGAGGCTGTTGAGCGTATAGCCGAGCAGGCCGATATCGGGCCGGCCGAATATCTGCCAGATGGTGCCGACCACGTTCCACGGGATCAGCAGCGGCAGCGCGAGGATCACCAGGCACGCCGCGACCGTCCAGCCCTGGCGCGGCATCGACAACGCCACCAAGATTCCGAGCGGCACCTCGATCGCAAGGATGATGGCGGAGAACAGCAGGTTACGCCCGAGCGACGCGAGGAAGCGCCCGCCGAGATCGGTCGAGGGATCGAGCAGCTCCTTGAACCAGCCGACGCCGTTCCAGAAGAACTGGTTGTTGCCGAAGGTGTCCTGCATCGAATAGTTCACGACGGTCATCAAGGGCAAGATCGCGGAGAACGCGACCACCAGGAACACCGGCAGCACCAGGAACCAGGCCTTCTGGTTGATGGTCTTGTCCATCAGGCCACCCCTTCGACCAGACGGCTGTCGGCATAGACGTGAACATGGGCGGGATCGAACACCAGCCCAACGTCGTTATCGGGAACCGAAAACCCCGGCGGCACGCGGGCAGCGAATTTGGCGTCACCAATGCGAACGCGGGCGAAGCGGACACGGCCGAGATCGTCGATGCGCTCGATCGTGGCCGACAACAGGCCCGACGCGGGCGCCGCGACATTGACGAATTCCGGCCGCACGCCGATCTCGATGTTCGCGCCATCGGGCAGCACGCCGTAATTGCGATGCAGGCCGATGACGTGACCGTCGATGCGGGCCTCGTGTCCGCTCACCTTGGCCGGCACGATGTTCATGCCGGGCGAACCGATGAAATAGCCGACGAAGGTATGCTCAGGCTTGTCGAACAGTTCGGCCGGCGTACCGCTCTGCACCACGCGGCCGTCATGCATGACGACGACGGTATCGGCAAAGGTCAGCGCCTCGGTCTGGTCATGGGTGACGTAGATCATCGTGAGATCGAGTTCGCGATGCAAAGCCTTCAGCTTCGAGCGCAGCTGCCATTTCAGCTCGGGGTCGATCACCGTCAGCGGCTCGTCGAACAGGACAGCGGCGACGTCGGAACGAACGAGGCCGCGGCCCAGCGAAATCTTCTGCTTGGCATCGGCCGTCAGCCGCGTCGCCTTGCGGCCAAGCCAGGGCGTGAGATCGAGCAGGTCGGCGATCTCCTTCACCCGCGCGTCGATCCTGGCCTTCGGCACGCCGCGGTTCTTCAGCGGGAATGCGAGGTTCTCTCCCACCGTCATGGTGTCGTAGATGACCGGGAACTGGAACACCTGCGCGATGTTGCGCTCGCGCGTCGACAGCCGCGTGATGTCGGCGCCATCGAACAGGATTTTTCCGCGCGACGGCGTCACGATCCCGGAAATGAGATTGAGCAACGTGGTCTTGCCGCAACCGGAAGGCCCCAGCAGCGCATAGGCGCCGCCCTGCCGCCAGGTCATGGTCACCGGTTTCAGCGCAAACGATTCCGGTGGCGCGTCGTTGCCGCCGTAGGAGTGCGCGAGATCGACGAGGTCAATGCGTGCCATGTCGCATCTCCCTCACGTCTGTCTTGAAAATGTTGTATCCGGCGCCGCGACCAGCCGGTCGGCGGCATCGAACACGAACAGATTGTCGGGATCGAGCACGGCATCGAGCAGATGGCCGGGCTCGTATTCATGCACGCCCTGCAGCACCGCGACCCAGTTGGAGGCGTCGCGACTGAGATGCACGAAGCTCTCCGAGCCGGTGATCTCGGTCACCGTCACGGTGGCGTGGAAGGCATGGCGGCCGGCGACGCCGTTGGCCACTTCGAGCTGGTGGGCGCGGAAGCCGACGCGGTACGGACCATCCGCCAGCTGCGCATAGAGCCCGCTGGCCGGCGCCTGGATGCCGCCGGCATATTGCACAAAGCCGTTCTTCTTCTCGATCTCGACGATGTTGAGCGGCGGATCGGAGAACACCTGCGCCACCCGCAGCGTGCCGGGCTGGCGATAGACCTTCGGCGTCTGGCCGGCCTGCAGCACCTCGCCTTCCCACATGCACACGGTGTCGCCGCCGAGCAGCAGGGCTTCCGAAGGTTCCGTCGTCGCGTAGACGAAGATCGCGCCCGACGCCTCGAAGATGCGCGGCAGCTCGGCGCGCAGTTCCTCGCGGAGCTTGTAGTCGAGATTGGCGAGCGGCTCGTCGAGCAGCACCAGGTCGGCACCCTTGACCAGCGCGCGCGCAATCGCGGTACGCTGCTGCTGGCCGCCGGACAATTGCAGCGGCGTGCGCTTCAGGAACGGCTCGAGCCGCAACAGTTTCGCGGCTTCCTGGACGCGCCGGTCGATCTCCTCGCGCGGCCGGCCCTGCACCCGCAACGGCGAAGCGATGTTTTCGTACACCGTCAGCGACGGGTAATTGATGAACTGCTGATAGACCATCGCGACCGAGCGCTGCCGCACGTCGGCGCCGGTGACGTCCTTGCCGTCGACCAGCACGCGGCCGCTCGAAGGCCTGTCCAGACCGGCAAGCAGCCGCATGATCGAGGTCTTGCCCGACAGCGTCGGCCCCAGCAGCACGCTCAGCGTGCCGCGCTCCAGCGTCAGCGAGACGTCGCGGATGGTCGGGAGACCGTCCACGGTTCGCGTGACGTGTTCGAGCGTGACGCTCATGGCCGTCCCCCCACTTCGCGCAAGGGTCGTTCACCGGAGGCGCGGTGGGCCTTGATCCATTCGTCGAGCGCTGTGATCTCGTCTGCCGACAGCCGCAGGCCGAGCTTGGACCTTCGCCACACGATGTCTTCGGCGCTATACGCCCACTCGTTCGCGATCAGATACCTGACTTCGCTTTCCGTCAGCGTAGCGCCGAACGACTGGCCGAGGTCGGCAAAAGATTTCGCGTTGCCGAGCAATTTTGTCGCACGCGTCCCATAGGCATGTGCCAACCGGCCGGCATGTGCGGGGGTGAGGAACGGATAGCTCCGCGTCAGTTCCGCAGTCAGCGCGGCAACCGCCGAGACATCCATGTCGCCGCCCGGCAGCGGCGATTTGCCGGTCCAGCCTTCTTTCGCTTTTGCACTGCGCAAATACGGCGCGAGCCGCTCCAGCGCCTCTTCCGCAAGCCGCCGGTAGGTCGTGATCTTGCCGCCATAGATCGAAAGCAGCGGCGCGCCGCCCGGTGTATCGAGTTCGAACACGTAATCGCGGGTCGCAGCCTTGGCTTCGCTGGCGCCGTCGTCATAGAGCGGGCGCACGCCGGAGTAATCCCAGACAACGTCTGCCGGCAGCACCGGCTTCTTGAGGTACTCGCTGGCGGAGGCACAGAGATACTGGATCTCCTCAGCCGTGGCTTTCACCTTGGCGGGATCGCCGTCGTAGTCGCGATCGGTGGTGCCGATCAGCGTGAAGTCGTTCTGGTAGGGAATGACGAAGATGATGCGGCCGTCGGCATTCTGGAAGATGTAGGCGCGGTCGTGCTCGTAGAGCTTGCGCACCACGATGTGCGAGCCCTGCACCAGCCGCACTTTTGCGCGCGCGTTGACGCCGGAACCTGCCGACAGCACCTGCTCGACCCAGGGCCCGCCGGCGTTGACCAGCGCGCGCGCCTGGATGGTCGTGAGCGTGCCGGCGGCGCTGCTCTCGACGGTGACATGCCAGATGCCGTCGACCTGCCTGATCTCGACCGCGCGCGAGCGGGTGCGGATCTCGGCGCCGCGATCGGCGGCATCGCGCGCCGTGAGCACGACCAGGCGCGCGTCATCGACGAAGCAGTCGGAATACTCAAAACCCCGGCGGTAGCGGTTGGGAATTAATGGCTTTCCCACCTCGTCATGGACGAGATCGACCGAGCGCGTCGGCGGCAGCAGATTCCGCCCGCCGATATGATCGTACAGGAACAACCCCAGCCGCAGCAGCCAGGCCGGGCGAAGGCCAGCGTGGTGCGGCAAAACGAAACGCAGCGGGCGGATGATGTGGGGCGCGATCTGCCAGAGGATTTCGCGCTCGATCAGCGCCTCGCGCACCAGCCGAAACTCGTAATACTCGAGATAGCGCAGCCCGCCATGCACCAGCTTGGTCGACCAGGACGACGTCCCGCTCGCCAAGTCATTCATCTCACAGAGAAAAACAGAGTTACCCCGGCCCGCCGCATCGCGCGCGATGCCGCAGCCGTTGATACCGCCTCCGATGATGGCGAGATCGAAAACCCTGTCCAACGAACGTTCCCCGGCGGCGATCGCCTGTTCGTTTCGGCGATTTAACTTTCGATTTGGAGTAAATCACAAAGAAAAACGAAAGCAAGTGAAAACGGGGAATGGGCCTGAATCGACTTCGATGAGTTGGATGTGGCGACTTCTCGGCCTCGTGGTTCGAGACGCACAGCTTCGCCGCGCTCCTCACCATGAGGATCTGACATTCCGTCCGCGTCGAAAATGCATGACCTCATCCTGAGGAGCCCACCGGGTCGCGCGAATCCGCGCCCGATGACAGGCTCCGCGGCGTCTCGAAGGATGCGAGCCCGGCTCTATCAGAGCGCGCTACTTCAGCCGCACCACCGTCGACGCCGGCTCGCCCGGCTCGTCGATATCCGCGGCGGGCTTCTCCATCGCCTCGACCACCTCGATGCCGCGGGTATGGCAGATGTTGGCGAGCCCCGCGGGCAGCGGAGCATCGGTCACGAACGTCTGGATCTGGCTGAGATGAGCGATGCGCACCGGCGCGCTGCGGCGGAGCTTTGTGGAATCCGCGACCAGCATGACGCTGCGCGCGTTGGCGATGATCGCCTGCGCCGCCTGTACCTCGCGATAGTCGAAGTCCAGCAGCGCGCCCTCCTCGTCGATCGCGGACGCGCCGATGATGGCATAGTCGACCTTGAACTGGCCGATGAGGCTGATCGCGGTCGAGCCGATCACGGCGCCGTCGGCGCGGCGCACCGCCCCACCCGCCACGATCACCTCGATGCGCGGGTGCCGATAGAGCAGCATCGCGACGTTGAGGTTGTTGGTGATGACGAGCAAATCCTCATGCGAGGTCAGCGCGCTCGCGACTTCTTCGGTCGTGGTACCGATATTGATGAACAGCGAGCAGCCGTTCGGAATCCGCGAGGCCGCGGCAACGCCGATCGCCCGCTTCTCGTCGGCGGCCACGAAGCGGCGCGCTTCATAGGCGAGATTCTCGACGCCGGAGGCGATGATGGCGCCGCCGTGAATGCGCGTCAGCGAGCGCTGGTCGCAGAGGTCGTTGAGATCCTTGCGGATGGTCTGCGCCGAGACCTCGAAACGGCGGGCGAGATCTTCCACGATCACGCGGCCGGAGGCGCGTGCGATGTTGAGGATTTCAGTCTGGCGATTGGACAGTCCGGCCATGGCGGCACCCTTGAGATACGCACTCGGGCACAATGATGCCGTTATGGTGCGGCTGATTGGCGACGCGGTCAACGAGGGAGATCAACCGTGAGGCAAATAAGCGGGCGACCAAGAAACCTTGGTTAAGGGCGCCATCGGCGCCGAAGCCACGCCTTCGCAACTGCACCATGGCTCGACAGGTCACCACGTGGCTGCACGCACTGCCCGATAAAAACACTGCCTGCATAACCAGAAAACGGAGGAAACCATGAAGTTCGATCGTCGCCAACTGGCCCTGCCAGCGCTTGCCATCGGCCTCGTCAGCATGATCCCGAGCGTCGCGTTAGCCGGTGCGGACGAGGACGCCATTGCGAAGAACGTCGAAGCGTTCCGCGCGGCGCAGGCGGCGGGCAACGCCGACGGCATCGCCGCGCTCTGCGCGGAAGAACTCAGCTACAGCCACTCCAGCGGCGCGGTCGACACCAAGGCGGCCCTGCTGGATGGCGTCAAGAACGCGAAGTACAAATGGACGGCGCTCGAGTACAAGAACCCCACCGTCCGCGTCGTCGGCCCGGCGGCCATCGTGCGCTTCAACTTCGTCGGCGAGCAGGAGTTCACCGACGGCAAGAAGACGCCGCAGAACCTGGCCATCCTGATGAACTGGCAGAAACAGGGCAACGACTGGAAACTGCTGTCGCGGTCGGCCACCAAGCTCTGACCGCGGCACTGAAAGCTGAAGGACGGTCGCTGGCGGTCAGGCCGCCAGCGGCATCCCGCTGGCGAGCCTGCGGGCTGCCCGCTCGGCCTCGCGGGCATTGCGAAAGACCTGGCCTTCCAGGCGGTTGAATCGGTGCGAAGCCGAGAAGAACATGAAGCCTTTGGGGTCGCGCACGACGATGCCCGCTGGCTGCGAGAAGACTTCGATAATGTAGCTATCCGACATGAGCCCGGCCTTGAGATTAATTCCGGGCTACCAACGGGTTGCATGGCCGATTGTTCCTCCGGCCACCGTTGCGCCGCAGGGGTATCCTATGTCAAAGCTGGTCGCGGAACTTGCCACGAATCGCTCAAATCGCCGGAGAAGAGAGATGATGCCGAAATTCGCGCTTTCGATGCTGGTTGCCCTTGCCATTTGCGCACCGCTCCAGGAAGCGGCGGCGCAGGAAAGCACGCTTGGCGGCGCGCTGTTCGGCGGCGCTGCGGGCGCCATTGTCGGCGGCGCGCTGGGCGGCGGCCGGGGTGCGGCGATCGGCGCCATCGTCGGCGCGGGCACCGGTGCGGCGATCGGCGCCCAGGGCGAGCCGCGGCCGGGCGGCTATCGCTGGTATCAGGGCGGCTGCTATCTCGAACAGCCCGGCGGATGGGCTCCGGTTTCGCCGAGCTATTGCGGCGTGCAGGCGCAATACGCGCCGCCGCCGCGCTATTATGACGACACGCCGCGCTGCATGCGCTCGCCGACTTACAATCCGCGCCGCGGCACGTTCATCGGCCGTGACGGCTACGAGCGCCCCTGCCCGTAAGGATCACGTTTTGATGATGCCGTCCTGCCTAGAGTCTCCTTTCGATGAATCGGAATGGGACTCTAGATTCTTGATTTGACGCGCTTTCTTAACGCGAACCGGTTCCCACTTCGCTCGAAAACGCTTTGACCGGCTGCGGACGGCCGTCGTCGTCAATCGAGACGTAGGTAAAATTGCCGTCGGTCACCAGGATCGACTGCATCTCCTTGCGCCGCACGACCCAGGCTTCGAGATGGACCGTGATCGAGGTGCGCCCGACCCGCACCAGATTGGCGTAGACGGATACGAGATCGCCGACATACACCGCCTTGCGAAAATTCATCGCATCGATCGCCACCGTCACCGTGCGCGATTTCGCGATCTTGGAGGCGAACACGCCGCCGCCGAGATCCATCTGGCTGAGCAGCCAGCCGCCGAAGATGTCGCCGTTGGCGTTGGTGTCGGCCGGCATCGCCAGGGTGCGGATGCAGAGATCGCCGCGCGGTCCGGTCTCGGCCGAGGTCTCGGTGGAGGTCGGCGCATTCACATGAGTCCCGGTCATATCGATCTCGATCGCTGCAATAAGGTTGCAACGATCATAGACGACCTGGCCCCCTTGTTAAGTGTCACTTACCGACGTCCCGGACCTGCCAGCACACCAGTTTCCCGGTAATGCCGCTGCCAGGCGGCATCGTCTGCGCGCGGCACGATTCCGGTAACGGGTCCGATCACACGCTCCAGCGCACGCCAGACATGAAGCCCGTCGCAGACGTAGTTTGCCCATCCGTTCACCACGCAATAATGGATCGTGTGATTGTGATGGTGGACCCAGTGGTGCGCCGGCGGGCAGACCAGGTGAAGCCGCTGCGCCAGCCGCATGATTGCCGAGCGGGCCGGCTTGTGTGCAAGATTGTGAAAATGCATGCCGAACAGCAGGCAGACCGAGCTGATGAACCACAGCAGCATCAGCGTCCAGGTCGCGGCCGAGACCGGACACAAAGCGGTGACCATAGCGGCAAAGCCGAACACCGCCGCGCTCGGCGCAGAACCGTACGAGGCATTTTCCAGAAAGCCGTAGACATGGTCGGGATGGGTATGATGTTCGCGGGTGATCGCGATCGCACGCCCCATGGTCCGCTCGTCGAACCAGGTGTCCATTGCCCAATGCACCGCGCCGGATGAAAAGTCGGCCAGGAAATAGCCAGCCAGCAGTGCCGCCACCAGATAAGTCCCGCTCAATCCGGCAACCGTGAAATGATAAGCGAGCCAGGATGCGCAAAACAGGATGACGGCAGTATTGGCGCCGATCCAGAACTGCATGGTCCTGATCTCGCGAGGCGTAGCGTGCTTGAAAATCGGCGTCGTTTGCATGGCGCCGCAATATGGAGATACGACCTCTGATCGCTGCGACAAATAGCACAATCAGAGGGCAAGCGCCATGATGTGACAGCGCCATGCGGTATCGGTCGGCACGATTGCACTTGCCAAAACGCGGGATATGGCTGCTTGGCGTCTGCTACTTGAAATTCTCCCAGCCGGCATCGGGCGTAAATCGTCCGCCGAATTTATCCGTCAACGCGTCCAGCGTCGCGACCACGTTCTCCACGCCACGGGTGCGCGCATAGTTCAAGGGCCCGCCGCGGAACGGCGCGTAGCCGGTACCGAAAATGACGGCGCCATCGACCACATCCGCATTGTCGACGATGCCTTCGCGCAAGGCTGCGACGCAGACGTTCGACATCGGCAGGATCAGCCGGTCGATCATCTCCGCGGTCGGCTCCGTGGTCGCGGGTGGATCGGACGAGGTATCGGCCTTGCCGTCCTTCCAGGTGTAAAAACCCTTGCCGGACTTGCGGCCAAGTTCACCCCGCGCAACCTTGTCGCGCAACCAGGCCGGCGTCGGCGGCAACTGGTCGCCGAATTTCGAGCGCAGCATGTCGCCGACATCGAGGCAGATATCGAGGCCGACCTGATCGGCCAGTTCGATCGGGCCCATCGGCATGCCGAACTTCTTCGCGGCGGCATCGATCACCGATTTGTCGATCTTCTCGTCCAGCATCAGCATCGCTTCCAGCATGTACGGCGTCAGCGCGCGGTTGACGAGGAAGCCGGGCGACGACTTCACCGGCAGCGGCAGCCGGTCGATGGCGCCGACGAACGCGAGCGCCTGCTTCAGGAGCTGCGCGTCCGTGCCGTCGTGGCTGACGACCTCGACGAGTTGCAGCCGCGATACCGGATTGAAGAAGTGCAGGCCCAATAGCCGCTCGGGCTTCGCGAGCGTGGTGCGCAGATCCTGCAGCGGAATGCTGGAAGTGTTGGTCGCCAGGATCGCGCCGGGCTTCATCTTCGGCTCGAGCCCGGCATAGACCTTTTGCTTCAGCTCCAGCTTTTCCGGCACCGCCTCGATGATGAGATCGGCGTTGCGGACGCCCTCGGCCTGCATGTCCGGGATCAATCGATCCAGCGCGTCGCGCACGGCGGTGCGCTTGCGCAGGATTTTTCCGAACAGATCGGCCGCGCGCTTGATCGCGCTTGCGATCGGCTCCGGCTTCATGTCGGCCAGCGGCACCCGCATGTCCTGGCCGGCGCACCAGGCGGCGATGTCGCCGCCCATCGCGCCGGCGCCGATGACGTGAACGTGCTCGATCCTGTTGCCGCTGCCGGCGAGCTTCTTCATCTGCTCGCGCAGGAAGAACACCCGGATCAGGTTCTGCGCGGTCGGCGTCACCATCAGCCTGGCAAACGACGGCTGCTCCGCGCGCAGCATCGCCAGCCGGTCGCCGCCATGCTTTTCCCAGAGATCGATCAGCGCATAGGGCGCCGGGTAATGCTCCTGCGGCGCCGCCTTGGCGGCCTCGCGGCGCATGCGCGAAGCGGCAAATCCCCTGACGGAGCCGAATCCGAACAGGGTATTGAACATCCCCGGCCGCGCGCGCTTCAGGCGGCCGGACACGGCGTCCTTGACCGCGTTGAGGACGTGCCGCTCCTGCGTCACCGCATCGACCAGCCCGAGCGACTTTGCCTTCCGTGCATCGATGGTCTTGCCGGTCAGCATCAACGGCATTGACTGCATCGGATTGACCAGTTGCGTGAAGCGCGCGGTACCGCCGAGGCCGGGATGCAGGCCGAGCATCACCTCGGGGAAACCGAACCGCGCATCCTCAATCGCAATCCGCATCTGGCAGGTGAGCGCGACTTCGAGGCCGCCGCCGAGGCAGAAGCCGTGAATCACGGCAACCGTCGGAATTTTCAATTCTTCGAGGCGATTGATCACCGCATGCGCACGGCCGATCTCCATCTCGACCGCACCGGGATCGCTGGCGCCGCGGAACGCGTTGACGTCGGCGCCGGCAATGAAGCCGGATGTCTTGGCGGAGCGGATGACGAGCCCTGTCGGCCGCTGGGATTCCAGCTCGGCGAGCACCTTGTCGAGTTCCTCGATCAGGTCCGCCGAAAGGGTATTGGCGCTGGTGCCGTCGCGGTCGAACAACAGCCAGGCGACGCCGTCGGCATCGCGGGTCAGTTTGAAATTCCTGTACGCGCTATTGGCATCGGGTTTCGGGCCCAGTTCGAGCACGCGATCGCCGAGAAGGTTCATGATCCGAGATTCCATGATCACACCGTCTCAATCAGCATCGCACCGCCCTGCCCGCCGCCGATACATTCGGTGGCGATGCCGCGCCTGGTGCCCAATCGTTTCATGGCGTTGACGAGATGCAGCACGATGCGGTTGCCGCTGCACCCCACAGGGTGGCCGAGGCTGATCGCGCCGCCATCGACGTTCAGCTTAGTCTGGTCGAGTTCACCCGCAGCGCCGTCAAGGCCGAGAATTTCCTTGCAGAACTTTTCGTCGTTCCAGGCGGCTAGGCAGCCCAGCACCTGGGTCGCAAACGCCTCGTTCAACTCCCAGGTCTCGATGTCGGACAGCGTCAGTTCGTTGCGCTTCAAGAGTTCCGTCGCCGACAGCACCGGGCCGAGGCCCATGATGCCGGGATCGAGCGCCGACCACTGGCTGTCCAGAATCACTGCCTTCGGCGTCAGCCCGTGTTTGGCGACGGCCTCCTCGGAGGCGAGGATCACCCAGGAGGCGCCGTCGGTGATCTGCGAGGAATTGCCGGCGGTGACCTTGCCCCACGGGCGCTCGAACACCGGCTTCAACCTGGCCAACGACTCCGGCGTTGAGTCCGGCCGCACGCCGTCGTCGTGATCGTAGAATTTGCCGTCGCGCGCAAACGATGTCTCCACCTCGCCCTTGAGCCAGCCTTCCGATTGCGCCTTCGCCAGCCGCCGGTGGCTTTCGGCCGCATAGGCGTCCGACTGCGCGCGGGTGATGCCGAAGAGATGCCCGACCACTTCGGCGGTCTGGCCCATGTTCAGCTCGGTGATGGGATCGGTGAGACCCCGTTCCAGCCCGATGACCGGCTTGAGATAGCTGGGCCTCACCTTCAGCGCGGCCATGATCTTCGCGCCGATACCCTTGGCGCCGGCAACGCCCGCGAACCAGCGCACGCCCTGCTGCGGCCACACCAGCGGCGCGTGGCTCAGCGCTTCCGCACCGCCGGCCAGGATCAGGTCGGAGACGCCCTCGCGGATGTAGCGGTAGCCGGTGTCGATCGACTGCATGCCCGAGCCGCAATTGATCTGCACCGTGAAGGCGACCATCCTCTCGCCCATGCCGAGCCGCAGCGCGGCGACACGGGCCGGGTTCATCTCGTCGGCGATGACGTTGACGCAGCCCAGGATCACCTGATCGAAAGCGTCGGGCGCAAACGGCTGCCGCGCCAGCAGCGGCCGGCCGCATTGCACGGCGAGATCGACCGGGGTGAACGGCCCGGGACCGGAGCGCGCCTTCAGGAACGGCGTCCGGCTGCCGTCGATAATAAAGACCGGTCGTGCCATCAGCTTGCCGCCCTCTGCTCACCCAGTTCCTGGAAGAACTGATGCACATCGGCCGGCTTCCTGTAAATCGGCGACAGCGCTTCGGCGGCGAAATCGTCGACCTCGATCACCTTCGACACGGCCTCATGCGCCGCCTTGAGATTTTCGCCCTGGGCTTGTGTGATGACGCCCTTCTTCACGGCTTCCTTCCAGTCATGCAGGCGCGCCGCCCGCATCTGCCTGGAAATGCCCTCGGCTGCCGTGACCAGCAGGAACGCCTTTTCCAGCCGGGCCACGCCGCCATCGTCGTCGACGCGCGACAGGTCGGCCGTCAGGCGGTCGCGCGCCGCAGACGGCTCCAGCACCAGCTGCGCGCATTGATGCACGACGCGGTCAGACGGGCCGAGCACCCTGGCGCCGAGCGGCTGGATCAGGAATTTCAGGATCACCGCCACGAACCGGTTCGGCAGATTGGCCAGGATCTCCGCAAAACGGTTCTCGATGGTGCGGAAGCCGCTGGCCATGCACCATTCCAGCGCCGCGAAATCGGCCTGCTGCCGCCCCTCGTCCTGCCAGCGCTTCAACGCGGCCGACAGCAAATAGAGTTCGGACAGGATGTCGCCGAAACGGGCCGAGAGCATTTCCTTGCGCTTGAGCGCGCCGCCGAGCGTCAGCAGCGCCATGTCGGCGCACAACGCGAACGCCGACGAATAGCGCGAGAGCTGTCGATAGAACCGCGTCGCCTCGCCGGCATCCGGCGCTGGCGCAAAACGGCCGCCGGTCCAGCTCCGACCCCAGGCGCGGAACATGGTCTTGAAGCTGTGGCCGACATGATTCCAGAACGCCTTGTCGAAGGCGTCGAGCCCCTTGGCGCGGTCGGTTTCACTCAGCGCATTCATTTCATCAAGCAGGAAAGGATGAGCGCGAATAGCGCCCTGGCCGAACACGATGAGGTTTCGCGTCAGGATATTGGCGCCCTCGACGGTGATGCCGACCGGCACCGCGCGATAAAGACTGCCCATGTAATTCTGCGGCCCGTCGATCACGGCTTTTCCGCCATGGATGTCCATGGCGTCGTCGATCACGATCCGCATCCGCTCGGTGGCGTGCAGCTTCATGATGCCGGAAATGACCGCCGGATGGTGCCCCTGGTTGAGCGCAGCACACGTCAGCCGGCGCGCGGCGTCGAGCAGGTAGGCGGTGCCGGCGATGCGGGCGAGTGGCTCTTCGATGCCTTCGAACTTGCCGATGGCGATGCCGAACTGTTCGCGGATTCTCGCATAGGCGCCGGTGGTGCGCGCGGCGTAGGCGGCGCCAGCGGCAGACAGCGACGGCAGCGAGATGCCGCGGCCGGCGGCGAGCGCCGTCATCAGCATCTTCCAGCCCTGCCCGAGCCGCGCCTGCCCACCGATGATGTAGTCCAGCGGGATAAAGACGTCGCGGCCCCAGTTCGGGCCGTTCTGGAACACCTGCATCGACGGCAGATGCCTGCGGCCAATCTCGACGCCGGGCAGATGGGTCGGAATCAGCGCAACCGTAATGCCGAGCTCTTCCTGCTGGCCCACCAGATGATCGGGATCATAGGCCTTGAAGGCGAGGCCAAGCAGCGTCGCGACCGGACCCAGCGTGATGTAGCGCTTGTGCCAGTTCAGCCGCAGGCCGAGCACTTCGCGGCCCTCGAAATTGCCCTTGCAGATGATGCCGGTGTCGACCATCGAGGCCGCATCGGAGCCCGCTTCCGGGCTGGTCAGGCCGAAGCAGGGAATGTCGGTGCCCTCGGCCAGCCGCGGCAGCCATTTCAGCTGCTGTTCGGTCGTGCCAAAGCGCATCAAGAGTTCGCCGGGCCCGAGCGAGTTCGGCACCATCACGGTGACGGCCGCGGTGAGCGAGCGCGACGACAGCTTGCGCACCACTTCCGAGTGCGCGTAGGGCGAGAAGCCGAGCCCGCCATATTCCTTCGGGATGATCATGCCGAAGAACCTGTGGCGCTTGATGAAGGTCCATGCCTCCGGCGGCAGGTCGCGCCATTCCCAGTTGATCTTCCATTCGTCGAGCATGGCGCAGAGCTCGTCGACCGGGCCGTTGAGGAAGGCCTGCTCTTCCGCGGTCAATGTCGCCGGCGCGGTCGCCAGCAACTTCGACCAGTCGGGATTGCCGGTGAAGAGATCGGCGTCCCACCAGACGTCGCCGGCTTCGAGCGCCTCGCGCTCGGTATCGGACATCGCCGGCAACACGCCGCGTGCCCAGGAGAAAATCGGCTTGCTGATGAAATCGCGGCGGAAGCTCATGGCGAACCCTCCTGGTCTGCGGCGCGACGTCGCGTCCACCTGTGCCAATCGACGGCCCACTCTAGCGGAAAAGCACGGGTTTCGGAGACGTTTCGTTTTGAGAATGAAGCGAAATTGATGAACCGGACAATAACGGCTGACAGCCGAACCCGTTCCAAAAGCGCTGCATTGTCCGGCGTTTAGAGAATGGCTTCGCTACCGGTGAGCAAGCAGCGCGCGAGACGCGGCCGATCCGCGCAGACCGGCTCGCAAGCTCACGAATGGCGCTTGCTGCGACGACGCTCGTTGGGGACGAACACGGCGAATACTTCCCTGACGCGAACGGCAGGCGTGACATCGCGCGTAAAGCGAAGCTCTGATTTCGCCCGCGTTTCCCCCTGCCGAGGCGCATAAAGCGCGCTGTCGTAAAGCGATCCGTCGAACCGCAAGTCGGCATCGCCATCAGCGAGATAGGCGTTTGAAACGAACAGCAATACGAGCAGCGCCGATCCGGCGTAGGTAAAATATCTGGAAATGGGCATTGAAAGCCGAGCCTCCCCCTTCTTGGAAAGGAGGGTGCACAGTTCGCGATAAAGCCCAGGTTTAAGAGCACCCGGCTTTTGCCGGAGCGGTTGGTCGACGGTTTAGAAGTTATGATAATTTTTAGCGAATTTCTCCGCGTCATTCCGGGGCTCGCGAAGCGAGAACCCGGAATCCATGGCAAGGCGGGTTACGCGGCCCGATGGATTCCGGGCCTGCGCCCTTTTCGGGCGCATCCCGGAATGACTCGTCAGGCCGTCAGGTTCGCGCACGCTGACGAACATGCATCGTCAACGTGAGATGCGCAGAATCGACTTCAGGTTGTCAATGCTCGATCGCACCCGCCATCTCTCGCGACGCAGGATCGCGCCGGCTCGTCGAGCGGACGTCGATCAGACGAACCGCAACAGACCATTAGGCAAATCGGGAGATATCGGCGGAAGTTATGCCTCCATATCGAAGCAGTATTTGTCACGGCGAGTGACCCGAACTACGACATCCGCACGCCGGACAGCGCGCTGCGCACGACCTGTGCTCACCGTCTGCTTCGATGAAAAACAAAAAAGGAAAGTGGAAATGTTGAAGTCACGTATCGGCCTCGCGCTCGCGGGCGCCCTCGTCATCGGATCGTCATTGATTGCAATCGAACCGGCAAGCGCGGCCGAAGGATGCGGTCCAGGCTGGTGGCGCGGCCCGTGGGGTCATTGCCGGGATACGCCATACACCGGCCCGCTTCCGCGCGGCGGATACCAGATCGAATTTCGCGCGGCCGATAACGGTTGCCCTCCCGGATTCTGGCGCGGTCCGTATGGCCATTGTCGCAACACGCCGTTCCACGGCCGCCTGCCAAACGGCAATTGGCAATAACCAGCCGCGCATCCACGGATATCGAGACTGCAAAGACCGCCTGCGGGCGGTCTTTTTCTATTCGGCACCAGCAGGGCTATCGTATATGGAGCTGCGTACGTGCTCGGCCGCATGGTTCGAGACGCCCGCTTTGCGGGCTCCTCACCATGAGGATTTAGGATTCTGCCGCAAAAAAGGCCCTCATCCTGAGGAGCCCGCCCAAGGCGGGCGTCTCGAAGGATGGCCGCGACTTCGCTCTCCGCTGCGATTCCTTTCATATGCGACTGCGCTGCCCACACCAGCCAGATGCCGGCTCTCCTACGTCAGGCCCTCGTCCGGAATATTCAATATGTTGCCGCACGCCTTGCAGTGCACGGCGTCGCTGTCATGACGCTGCAGTCCGCAGGTCGGGCAGGCAAACCGCACCTTGCGCGGACTCAGCAGTGCACGGGCAAGATTGAAGAACAACGTCACGCCGAAAATCATGATCACGACCGTTATCATGCGCCCGGTCGTTCCCGACAAAGTGATGTCGCCAAAGCCGGTCGTCGTCAGGGCAGTGACGGTGAAGTACAGCGCATCCGCATAGTTCGCGATCTGGTCGTTGCGGAACTTCTGCGTTTCGTAGACGATCGCCGTCATCACGAAGATGAAGACGGCGAGATTGGTGACGGCAAAGATGACTTCCTCGTTGCGCCGGAAGAACGAGCTGTCCTCGCGCAGCCGCGCCAGCATCTGGTAGTCACGCAACAGCCGCAAGGTTCGCAGGACACGGAGAAAGCCTCCCGCCTCACCCGCGAGCGGCGCCAGGAATGAAACGATCGCGACGATATCCGTCCAGGTCGAGAAGCGGGTGAACTCGCGCAGCCGGTGACGGCTAGCGACCAGCCGCGCAGAGAAATCTGCGAGGATCACGACACCGAACAGGACGTCCAGCGCTTCCGTGATGTCGTTGGAAGGAAGAAACGAGGTCGCGATAATGAAGGTGACGGTGATGATATCGAACACCAGCAGGCCATAGCGGAAGCGGACGCCTTCAGGCGTCGCGCCCTCGTATAGGCGCCTGATATTCTTCTGCACGGATGCACGCGGCATGCCGGCATTTTCACCAGTCGCGCGCAAGATTGCAAATGATGGTTGGGAGCGCCGACGGAGATTCAGAGGCAGCACTTTACTTCCGGTTTGCCGCCTCGCGCTCGATGAACGCGACCTCCGTGCCCTTCTTCACCAGCTTCGCCAGCCGGTCGACGTCCCAGTTGGTAAGGCGAACGCAACCGTGCGATTCCGACTTGCTGACCTTCGAGGGGTTTGGCGTGCCGTGAAAGCCGTAGCTTTCCGAGGACAGGCCGATCCAGTGCGAACCTGCCGGGTTGTTCGGCCCGGGCTTGATGGTAAAGGCCTCCTTCGATTTGACGCCCTTGAACTTGTAGTCCGGATTGTAGCGATAGGTCGGGCGCGCATCGATCGAGGTTATTTTGAGCATACCGCTTGGCGTCGGCTTCTCGTCGCTTCCAACACTCGCCGGGAAAAAGGCGATCAGTTCGCCGGAATGACCGAGGACCTTGACCGTCTGGGCCTCCTTGTCGACCTCTACCCGCGTAAGCGGTCGCTTGGCCCGCTTCGGCTTGGCATCTGACTTGGCACTCGTCTCCTTCGCCAGGACATTCACCACCGAGATGGTCTGCCCGGCCTCGTCGAACTTCTTGCCGGGGTTGAGCGCTTCAAGCAGCCCTTCGCTCATGTGAAACTTTTCCGCGAGGGCCTCGCGCGGGCTGGTGTAATCCAGCGACTTCAGCTCCTTCATGTCTTCCATCTTGGCAGGAAGCTTTTTCAGGAACGGCCCTTTGACGTCCTTCTCCGTGATCTTGTAGTCGACGACCACAGGCTCGGAGCTTGTGGCTAGCAAGGCGTCCCAGACCTCGGTCGTCAGGGGCTGCTTGCCTATGGCAAAGCCCTTGGATTCGGAAAAGGCCTTGAGGGCCTTTTCGGCGTTCTCTCCCAGCTTGCCGTCGATCTCGCCCGGAGAGAAATTGGCGCGGTCGAGCAGCACCTGCGCCTTGACGACCGCTGGATGGATCCGATCCTCAGCCGGCGCCTTGCCCTTGAATTCGGCGTTGTTGACCGCCGCCGCGTCGGGAGCAGCCAGGGCCGGAGCGGCGAGACAGGCGAGCAAGGTTATTCCGGCAAGCAGGCGGATCATCGGGAATCTCCGAAACACAATGCAATAAAGATTTGGCGAGCGCGGAGTTCCGTGAGAGCGGCTAATGCGTAACCCGGGTGGAGCGAAGCGCAATCCGGGGCCGTTCTAGGCAAAGTCCCGGGTTTCGCTTCGCTCCACCCGGGCTACGGGATCAATCCGGTCGGATCATCTCGAACATGTTTTCCGGCTTGATCTCGAAATAGTCGCCGCGGCGGCCGGCACGGACGATCGGATGGGCGAGCCCGGTCTGGTAGACGCCGTCCTGGATGAACGCCTTGTCGATATGCACGGCGACGACTTCGCCGAAGGTGACCCAGGCCTGCGCCTTCTTGCCATCGGCACCCTGCAGCTGGACGATCTGGGTCAACTTGCATTCGAAGGCAACCGGGCTTTCGGCCACGCGGGGTACGTTGACGAGCTTGCAGGGCGCGGCGGTGAGACCCGCGATCTTGAACTCGTCGACATCGCGGGCGACATGGGCTGCGGTGGCGTTCATCTGCTTCGCCAGATCCATGGTGGCAAGGTTCCAGACGAATTCCCCGGTGTCCTGGATATTGCCCGCGCTGTCCTTCCAGTTGGTCGAGGAGAAGCCGATGATCGGCGGCACGTAGCAGAAGGCGTTGAAAAAGCTGTAGGGCGCGAGATTGATGTTGCCGCTACCATCGCGCGAGGAGATCCAGCCGATCGGCCGCGGGGCGATGATGGCGTTGAAGGGATCGTGCTTGAGGCCGTGGCCGTTCTTCGGCTCGTAGAAATGCAGGTCTTTGGTCGTCACGCCGGGACTTCCTTGTTGTTCGTAGCCCGGATGGAGCGAAGCGCAATCCGGGAAAACTCGCAAGCGGCCGGGCTCGTCCCGGATTACGCTTTCGCTCCATCCGGGCTACGCAGTTCGGAATAATCGGTCAAGTGGCGAAGGACTCAATTCGCCTTGCGCGGCTCGAGGGCCCGGAACAGGAAGTCGATCATCTCGTCGATCGTTGCGCTGGGCTTGTTGACGGCCTGCGCGATCATCTGCGGATGGAAGAAGCGGATCATGCCGGTGCAGGTGCAGAGCGCCGCCGAAGGCAAATCAGCCGCTTCGAACTCGCCGGACGCCACGCCCTGCGCGATCACCTCGCCGATGATGCCGGTGACGCATTCGATATGGACGACGCAGACATCCCAGTCCTGCTCCATCGCGATCTCGACCATCTCGTGCAGCTTGGAATCGCCGACATAGCGCTCGGTATTCATCCGATTGACGGTCTTGAGCAGTTCCCGCAGGCGAGGCTTCGCCGGACCGGGCGCGGCCGCGATCCGGCGCGCCTCGACCTCGACCTCGCCCATCAGCGTCCGCGCCACGCCCTCGTGGATCGACTTCTTCGAATCGAAGAAGCGATAGACGTTGGCGGGGCTCATCCGCAGTTCCTTGGCGATGTCGGCAACCGTCGTCTTCTGGTAGCCGATTTGCCGGAACAAACGCTCCGCCACCACGAGAATCCTCTCGCGGGTGTCGGTTTCGACGGGTTCGGAAATCAGCGCCATGTCAGCTCTCAATGTTCAATTATTCTGCGGCGTCGGCAAGCGGAATTGCGTGCGGCACCCTGGTTTGATCCTTTGCGTGATGTTGCGGCGCAAGATCAGCCTGTTCGGCCTGGCCGCTTTCATCGAGGCTCTTCCTGAACCACAGCGCATAGAGACCCGGCAGGTACAGCAAGGTCAGGAAGGTCGCGACGAACAAACCGCCCATGATGGTGATCGCCATCGGCCCCCAGAAGGCGGAACGCGACAGCGGGATCATCGCAAGAATCGCCGCCAGCGCGGTCAGCACGACCGGGCGGGCACGCCGGACGGTGGCCTCGACGATGGCTTCCTTGCGCGTCAGGCCTTGCGAAACGTCGGCCTCGATCTGATCGACCAGGATCACCGCGTTGCGCATGATCATGCCGGCCAGCGCGATCAGGCCGAGCAGCGCCACGAAGCCGAACGGCTGGTTCGCGACGTTGAGCCCGAGCGAGGCGCCGACGATGCCGAGCGGCGCGGTGAGGAACACCAGGAACAGGCGCGAGAAGCTCTGCAGCTGGATCATCAGCAGCGTCAGCATCACGATCACCATCAGCGGGAACAGCACGAAGATCGAGGCATTGCCCTTGGCGGACTCCTCGAACGCGCCGCCCGGCTCGATCCGGTAGGCCGGCTCGAGGCTGTCGCGGATTTCGCTCAGCTTCGGCCAGATCTGGTTGGTGACGTCGGGCGCCTGCACGCCGTCGACGACGTCGGTACGCACCGTGATCGCCATGTCGCGGTTGCGCCGCCACATGATCGGCTCCTCGTGCGCATATTCGATCCGGGCAATCTGCTGCAGCGGCACGGCAACGCCATTGCGTGACGTCACGGTGAGCTCGCCGACGCGGCCGAGGTCGAGCCGTTCGGACGGAATGGCCCGCGCCACCACGCCGACCTTCTCGATGCCGTCGCGGATGGTGGTGACCGGCGCGCCCGAGATCAGCATGGCGAGCGCCTGCGAGACGTCCTGCGGGGTGAGGCCAAGCGCCCTCGCCCGGTCCTGGTCCACGACCAGCTTCAGGTAAGGCGACTGCTCGTTCCAGTCGAGCTGCGGCTCGACGACGTTCTTGTTCTGCTTCATGACGTCGCGCACCTTGTAGGCGATGTCGCGCACGGTGTTCGGATCGGGGCCGATCACGCGGAACTGGACCGGGAAGCCGACCGGCGGGCCGAAATTGAAGCGATCGATGCGCACGCGCGCTTCGCTCAGTTCACCCTCTCCGACCGCCTTCTCGAGCCGCGCCTTGATCCGCTCGCGGGCCTCGACGTCCTTCGACACGATCACGATCTCGGCAAAGGCCTCGTTCGGCAGCTGCGGATTGAGACCAAGCCAGAAGCGCGGTGACCCCTGGCCGACATAGGAGGTGTAGGTCGCGATGTCCTTGTCGTCCTTCAGCAGCGTCTCGGCCTTCTTGACGGACTTCTCCGTGACGTTGAAGGCGGTGCCTTCCGGCAGGCGCAACTGCAGAAACAGTTCGGGACGTTCCGACAGCGGGAAGAACTGCTGCTGCACGTGACCGAAGCCAACGATGGATAGAACAAACACGCCGACGGTGGCCAGCACCACCTTGACCCGGTGGTCGACGCACCACTGCACCACCGCGCGCAGGCCCCGGTACATCCGCGTCTCGTAGATCGCGTGCGGATCGTGGTTGTGGTGGACCTTGATGTTGGGCAGCAGCTTGACGCCGATATAGGGCGTGAAGATCACCGCCACGAACCACGAGGCGACCAGCGAGATCGCCACGATCCAGAAGATGCCGCCGGCATATTCGCCGACCGCCGAATTGGCAAAGCCGATGGGGAGGAAGCCAGCGGCCGTGACCAGCGTTCCCGTGAGCATCGGAAACGCAGTTGATTCCCAGGCAAAGGCGGCCGCGCGCATGCGGTCCCAGCCCTGTTCCATCTTCACCACCATCATCTCGACGGCGATGATGGCGTCGTCGACCAGAAGGCCGAGCGCGATGATCAGCGCGCCGAGCGTGATGCGATGCAGATCGATCGACATCGCGCTCATGACGATGAAGACGATCGCCAGCACCAGCGGGACGGACATCGCCACCACGATGCCGGTGCGCCAGCCGAGCGCCACGAAGGAGACGAACAGCACGATCGCGAGCGCCTCGATGAAGGAATGCACGAACTCGCCGACGGCGCGCTCGACCACCTTGGGCTGGTCGGCGATCTGCTCGACATTGATGCCCTGCGGCACCGCCTTCATGAAGTCATTGGTCGCCTTCTCGACCTCCTTGCCGAGTTCGAGAATGTTGGCGCCCTTGGCGGTGACGACGCCGATGCCGATGGCGGGCTTGCCTTCCTGTCGTGCGACGAAGGTCGGCGGATCGACGAAACCGTGGGTGATGGTGGCGATATCGCCCAAGCGGAACACGCGGCCATTGCTCTCGACCGGAGTTTCCGCGACCGCCTTGGCGCCATCGAGCGCGCCGGTGACACGCAGCGGCACGCGCTGCGAGGAGGTTTCCACCGTGCCGGCCGGGGTCACGTTGTTCTGCTTGGCCAGCGAATCGAACAGCGCCTGCGGCGTGATGCCGAGCGTCGCCAGCTTGGCGTGCGAGAACTCGACGAAGATGCGCTCGTCCTGGGTGCCGTAGAGGTTGACCTTCGTGACGCCCGTTACTTTCAGCAGCCGCTGGCGCATGCCTTCGGCGGCCTTCTTCAACTGCGCATAGTCGGCGCCGTCGCCCGTCATCATGTAGAGGATGGAATCGACGTCGGAGAACTCATCGTTGACGTTCGGACCCAGCAGGCCCGCGGGCAACTGGCCCTGCACGTCGACGAGCTTCTTGCGCAGCAGATAGAACAGGTAAGGCACGTCCTTGGGCGGGGTCGAATCCTTGAACGTGACCTGCATCGCCGTGAACGACGGCTTGGAATAGGTCTGCACTTTCTCGAAGAACGGCAGTTCCTGCAGCTTCTTCTCGATGGGATCGGCGACCTGGGTCTGCATTTCCTGCGCGGTCGCGCCCGGCCAGATCGCCGAGACGTTCACCACCTTCACCGTGAAGAACGGATCCTCCGCGCGACCCAGCGACTGGTAGGAGAAGAAGCCGGCGGCGCCGAGCGCGATCATCAGGAACAGGATCAGCGTCGGATGACTCACCGCCCAGGCCGAGAGATTGAAGCGCTTCATGTCACTCTCCAACGATATCCGTTGTTATCGACCACGCATCAGAACGACAGCGACGATACCACCCGGACCTTCTGGGCCGGATCGAGCTTCTGCACGCCGAGTGCGACCACCTTGGCGCCTTCGTTGACGCCGCCGGAGATCACGACGGAATTGCTGTCATAGGATTTCACGACGACCGGCTTCAGCAGCACCGCGCCGGAATCTTCAACGATATAGAGAGAGGGATTGCTGCCCTGGCTGAACAGCGCCGACAGCGGCAGCTTGGCGACCCGCTCGGTGGCGGCGTCTGCCAGCGTCAGCGTCGCGGTCATGCCGAGCGACACCTTGTCGTCGGCCTCCGGGAGCGAGAATTTCGCCAGATAGGTCCGCGTCGCCGGATCGGCCGACGGCGCGATCTCGCGCAGCTTCGCGGTGTACTTCTTCTCCGCATCCGACCACAGCGTCACGCTGGCAGTGCCGGACTTGGCGCGGCCGACCAGCGTCTCGGGGATCGCCACCACGGCTTCCTTTTCGGCGAAGCGGGCCACGCGGATCGCAGTCTGGCCTGCGGCCACGACCTGGCCGGGTTCGATCAGGTTCGCGGTGACGACGCCGCGGGTGTCGGCCACCAGCGTCGCATAAGAGAGCGAGTTCTTGGTGAGTTCGACCGAACGCTCGGCGCGATTGAAGCGCGCCCTCGCCTCATCGGCGGCCGCACGGCTCTGGTCCAGTTGCGCATCGGTGTTCCAGCCCTTGGCGCGCAGATCCTTGGCGCGCTGCTCGGCAGCGCTGGCCTGCGCCAGCACGCCGGTGGCGGCGCGGTACTCGGCCTCCGACTGCTCGGCCTGCAGCTTCAGATCGACTTCATCGAGGGTGGCGAGCGGCTGGCCGACTTCGACGGTCTGACCGACCTCCACGAGGCGCTTGGCGACCTTGCCGGGAACCCGGAAACCCATGTCGGCCTCGATCCGGGGCCGGATGGTGCCGACGAAACTGCGTTCCGGCGTTTCGGCCGCGTAATGCACGGTGGCGACCAGAACCGGACGTCCGGGAGCGGGCGCCTCTGCCGCCTTTTCGTTGCAGCCGGTCAGCGCGAAAACCGCAAACGCCACGGATGCGCCGGTCAACAGCCTGTAATAACTAGAGAAAATTGAGCGAGCGAGCATTGGAACTCTCCACCGAAAGATCGATGAAGAGTGTGTAATGTTCTCTGACGAATGTCAATAATCGTCAGCAGACACCATTTCGTGAGTCAAGGGACTCTTAACACCAGCGAGTTCCAGGAACCAGCGGCCCTTCCCTACTTTGCATGGGGTTGTTCCGCGAGTTTTGTCTGAGCGCGATCGAGCGCGTCGGAAAGCCTGCTTGGCGAGTCTCACTTCTCTGGGAGCCTCACTTGGTCGCAGCGCATGAGGAGTCCTCCTGTGCGAAGACGGTACAATGCCGCATGATACACCTCTGATCGCAACCATCGTTGCGGGCCTCGGGCTCGCGTTTGTTTTCGGCACCATCGCCCAGCGTCTGAAGATACCGCCGCTGGTCGGCTATCTGCTCGCCGGCGTTGCCGTCGGCCCGTTCACGCCGGGTTACGTGGCCGACCAGAAGCTGGCGACGGAACTTGCCGAGCTCGGCATCATCCTCCTGATGTTCGGCGTCGGCCTGCATTTTTCGCTGAAGGACCTGCTGTCGGTCAAAGCCATCGCGATCCCCGGCGCCATCGTCCAGATCGCGGTGGCAACGCTGATGGGCATTGGCCTCGCCCTGCTGATGGAGTGGAAAGTCAGCGAGGGCCTCGTCTTCGGACTGGCGCTGTCGGTGGCCAGTACCGTCGTCCTGCTCCGCGCGCTGCAGGAGCGCCGGCTGATGGAGACGGGACGCGGCCGCATCGCCGTCGGCTGGCTGATCGTCGAAGACCTCGCCATGGTGCTGGCGCTGGTCCTGATTCCGACCTTTGCCAACCTGCAAACGGGGAACGTCACCACGGCGGCTTCCCTGCTCGGCACCCATTTCGAACTCGGGCTTGGCGGCATACTGCTGCTGACGGCTGCCAAGGTCGCGCTGTTCATCGTGCTGATGCTGGTGGTGGGCCGGCGGCTGATCCCCTGGATCCTGCACTACATCGCGCACACCGGATCGCGCGAACTGTTCCGGCTCGCCGTGCTGGCGATCGCGCTCGGCGTCGCGTTCGGATCGACCAAACTGTTCGACGTGTCGCTGGCGCTGGGCGCGTTCTTTGCCGGGATGATGCTGCGGGAGTCGCCGCTCAGCCAGCGCGCGGCACAGGAATCGCTGCCGCTGCGCGATGCCTTCGCCGTGCTGTTCTTCGTTTCGGTCGGCATGCTGTTCGACCCGCTCAGCGTGGTCCGGGATCCATGGCCGCTGGTCGCCACGCTTCTCGTCATCATCGTCGGCAAGTCGATCGCCGCGTTCCTGATCGTGATCGCGTTCCGGCACCCGGTCGCAACGGCTCTGACGATTTCGGCGAGCCTGGCCCAGATCGGCGAGTTCTCGTTCATCCTGGCGGAACTAGGCTACGCCTCGAAGCTGCTGTCCAAGCAGGCGCGCGACCTGATCCTGGCCGGCGCGATCCTGTCCATCATGCTCAATCCCCTGGTGTTCGCCGGCGTCGACTGGCTGATCGCGCGGCTCGAACGCCGCAAGGCGCCCTCGCCCAGCCGTGTCGCGCCGGCCAAGGCGATCCCGGTCACGCACCTCAAGGACCACACCATCCTGGTCGGCTACGGCAGGGTCGGAAACATCATCGGCAACGACCTCAAGCAAAAGGAGCTACCGTTCCTCGTGATCGAGGTTTCGGACGGCGCGGTCACCAAGCTCAAGGAAAGCGGCATCGAAGCGCTCGCGGGCAATGCCGCGCAGCCGGAAATCCTCAAGGCTGCGGGGCTTGCCGAAAGCCGCAACGTGGTCGTGGCGATCCCGGAAGCCTTCGAGGCCGGACAGATCGTCCAGCAGGCCCGCGCCGCCAGCGCCGATGTCCGAATCATCGCGCGCGCGCATTCTGACGCCGAGGTCGAACATCTCAAGGGAATGGGGGCGGACATGGTCATCATGGGCGAGCGTGAGATCGCGCGCGGGATGATCGAAGAACTCGAGAAGCCACTCTCGGATGCTCCCGATGATTCCCCGCGCGTGGCCGAGGCCGGTTCGAAGGCTTGAACCACGCCCGATGGCGGGGTGTTAATCTGCCAGTTGAAACCGCTCGAAGCGGTGCAGCTCTTCCTCAATCCGGCGCTTGAAGTCCTTGCGAAGGCTGCGCATTGCGCCCTTTCCGACCCAGCTCCACTTCTGCATCAGGAGCTTCCTGTTCTGACGGTCGGTTTTCAGGTCGATCGCGGCGACGATGTCTTCGCCAACCAGTACCGGCAGTGCGAAGTAGCCGAAAACCCGCTTGTCCTTCGGCACATAGGCTTCGAAACGGTGACCGTAATCGAAGAACAGTTCGGTTCGCTTGCGCTGGATGATGAGCGGATCGAACGGCGAGAGGATATGCACTAGGCCGGCATCGCCCTCGCCTGCCGGCGCGGAGCCGGCGGTCTCCAGCACCTCGGTCCGCGCCCAGTGCTCCTGCTTGCCGGCGCCTTCGAGCGCGATCGGTACCAGTTCCTTGCGGCGCACGCGTGCCTCGATCAGGCGCCGCACCGCCACCTTGCTGGGTGCGTCGAGATGGCAGATCGAATCCAGGCTGACGAGGCCCTGAGAGCGCAGCGCCCGATCGAGCAGATAGGCGGTGATGTCGGCCGACGATGCCGGCTTCGGCGGCTTGTCCCAGCCGAAATGCCGGGTCATCAGCTCATAGGTCTTCAGCATGCCGGTGCGTTCCGAGATCGTGACCTCGCCGGTATAGAAGGCGAGCTGCAGCGCCCGCTTCGAGGGTTTGCGGCTCTGCCACAGATGCTCCTTCTCGGTCAGCACGTCGTCGTCGATATCGCGGATGGTAAGCGCACCGTCGCGCCGCAACAGCCGCATCACCTTGCGAGTATCCTCCGGCTTGACGGAGGCGAACCATTTGTGGCCCTCGCGCCGGTGCTGCCGCATCGCCGGAACGAAGAAGCGAAAGTCGCGCGCCGGCACATAGGACAGGGCATGGGTCCAGTATTCGAACACGGTCTTGTCGATGCTCTGGGCCTGCCGCAGGTCGGCGCGCCGGTAAGCCGGGATGCGGCTATGGAGAATGTGATGATGGCAGCGCTCGATCACATGGATGGTGTCGATCTGCACATAGCCGAGATGATCCACCGCTGCGGCTACCGCCTGCGCCCCCTCGCCGAACGGCGCGCGCGTATCGAGCCGCTGGGCATGCAGCCAGATTCGCCGGGCTTCGGCTTTGGACAGGGGACGGGGAATAGTCGCGCGGGGCATCGCGCGGCAATGTAGTCGGATTCGCCAGCGTGGGGAGTCCCCGCGTCAGGGGTTACCCTCGTCGCGGCGCTTCTGACGGTCGCCGAGGCTGCCGGTGGCAACCTCCGCCTCGCAGGAGGCACGGCCCGCATGGGAGGCTTCGCATTTGTAGACGGTGCCGGTCATGCGATCGACCAGCCACGCGCTTTCGTCGGTCGGGCTTTCGATTCCGACGTAGCGGCTGCCGAGCGAACTGATCAACGTCGACAGCAGGATTGCGGCGGCGATCATGGCCGCACCGATCAGTGTTGGCATGGAACTTCCGGAACTCACAGGCTCCGGCGCGCTGGTGCGATAACCCAGATACTCGCGCTGACGCTTGACTGACTGCAACACCCGCCTCGCCCGTTGGTTGCCGCGAACGATTCCTTTTTCGGATGTTCTTCGTGCGCGATCCAGCTAGGCGTGTATCTGGCCGATTTGTTGTCCACAGCTCGGCGTTGGCGCGGCATTGGAACAGCAACTCGTCCCGCACATCAGCTTACGTTCGATGCGCCCATCGAACTCTCCGCGTCGCGACGGTGATCCCGATCACGTGGCGAAGCAGCGCCATCGAACCTCGCGACCGGATGCTGCGACGGCGCCGCCAAACCGGTGCGAATCAAGGGATTCCTGCCGACGGCCGCCCGGAATATCCGGCAAACAACCCCACCCACGCCGCAAACCAGCCTATTCCAGAGTGACTTTGGTCACATTCCCGGGTTTGAACCGGACCTATGTTCGCAGCATCAAAACGTCATGCACGCCAGCTTGCAGGCGTTAACAGTGAGGATAGGACAATGACCCGCTTCAAACTTTCAATCGTAACGATCAGCGCCGCGCTGTCGATGTCGGCAGGGATGGCCGTGGCCGGCAACACCGTGTCCGCCGATCAGATCCTCGGCGCGCTGAAGCCGAAATCTGCCACCCGCGGCCTGACGACCAGCCAGCAGCCGGTGGACACCGCGGCGCAGGCCAAGGAGACCGGCTTCGTCAACACGCTGCGTAACCGCAAGACCCGCTCGCTGTCGCTCGGCGAACGCCAGGAGATCGCGGAACTCGCCGCCACCAAGCCGAAAATCGATCTGGATATCCAATTCGACTACAACTCGGCCGACATCAGCAAAGGCTCGACGTTGGCGGTGCAGGAACTCGGCAAGGCCCTGTCCAACCCCGATTTGAAGGGATCGACCTTCGTGGTTTCCGGCCACACCGACGCGATCGGCGGCGAGGCCTACAATCAGGAACTCAGCGAGCGCCGCGCCGATACGATCAAGAAGTACCTGACCGAGAAATACGGCATTGCCGGCGCCAACCTGGTGACGGTCGGTTACGGCGAGAGCAAGCCGAAGGATGCGAATGCGCCGATGGACCCGACCAACCGCCGCGTTCAGGTCGTCAACATGGAGACCAACAAGACCGCTTCGAAGTAAGTTAGAGTTTCTTGTTTTACGCGTTTACGCGAACCGGTATCCACCTCGCTCGAAAACGCTATCGTCCCGATCCGCCTGCCTCGCGGCAGGCGGATTTCGTTTGCGCGCCGAAAAGTATCAGATCCAGTTCTGAAAGATCATCAGCCGGTTGAACGTCGCCATCGACGTGCCGATGAAAGCCGCCGATATCGGCAGCATCGCAGCGAAACCTGCAAAACCGATCGCGACATAGACCCACAGCAGCCAGCGGGGCGTGTTGCCGCGCCTCAATGCATAGACCAGCGCGAAGCTCGCGGTGGTCGCGGCCGGCAGATAGTAGTAGATGAAGCCCAGCGTGCGCGGCAGCAGCGCCCAGGCGAGATACGGGCCGAAATAGAACGCCAGCACCAGGAATGCATCCACTCGCCGCGTCACGATCCAGTCGCGCAGGCAAACGGCGAGCGCGATCAGCACAGGCCACAGGATCAGCGGATTGCCGAGAAAGACGACGGCGGCGATGCGATCTTCGCCGACCTTGTCGAACAGATACCAGACCGGGCGCACCAGCAACGGCCACGACGGCCACGAACTCATGTAGGTATGGCCCGCTATCGCCGTCGTGGTGTTGTCGCTGAAGATCCGCCGCTGCGCTTCGAGAATGCTGGTGACCGAAAAGCCGTAGAGCGGAACAAAGGTGGCGAGATAGACCGCGGCCGGAAGCAGCACGAAGCACAGCGCAAAATGCCAGGCCCTGAAATCGGGCCAGAGATCAGGCCGGTACCAGTCCTCGGGTCGTGCATCGGCAAACTGCGTGCGCCAGCTCTGCATTAGCCGGATGGCGGCGACGATGACGATGCAGACCGCGAGCACGAACAGCCCGCTCCATTTGCAGCCGATCGACAGGCCGAAGGCGATCCCGGCGAGTCCGAACCACAGATGCGGCCGTTGCTTTCGGAAACCGTGCATGAACGCGGCGATCGCGAACAGGCTGAACGTGAGCGCAAAAATATCCAGCATCGCGATCCGCGATTGCACGAACAGCATCTGGTTGAAGAAGGCGAGCAAGGTCGCCGCAATCGCCGGACCTTGCGCGGCAAACAGCGCCAGCCCGCCCAGATACACCGCCAGGAGCGCGAGCGATCCGAACAGCACGGCCGGGTAGCGCCAGCCCAGCGGTCCGTCGCCCAGCGAACGGATCGACAGCGCGATGATCTGCTTCGCCAGCGGCGGGTGCATCGGGTTGAGCATCGGCTGCGGCATCACGGGTTCGAGCATCTGTCTCGCCGCCGGAACGTAATGCACCTCGTCGAAGTAAAACTTCTCCGGAGTTGTAAGGCCGACGAGCATCGCGAGATGCGCGACGACGAAGATGATTCCACCGACGATGACGCTGCGCATCACCGCTTCGGAAGCAATGGAATGTGATTGGGACGATGTCTTCACGGATCCGGGGGCAATGACTCGCGGGCAAACGGATTGCGGCGAAATTGAGTGTGGGCGCTATGGATTATGATGTCCATCACATTGAACGCAATCGGATTCCGCCGCGACTAACGCACGGATTACTTGGGCGCCGCTTGTGCCATTTCTGTCACAACAAAGGCGAGCGCGATCCGGTACGATGTCGGGATTGAATCGATCGGTTATTGAAATGCATTTGCGTAATTGCTTTTTATTGTTCCTCGCCTTTGGCCCCGCCATTGCGCTGACGGCCGTTCCGGCTTCCGCCCAGACGCGTGTCGGCGAAGCCGCCGTCGTCAAGAACGAAGTACTGCGCGTTGCCGCATCCTCGACCACCCACATCAAGGTCGGCGACGGGCTGTTGCGGGACGAGGTCGTGCGCACGGGTCTCGACAGCGCCACGCGGCTGGTGATGGCTGACAGCACCAACCTCTCGCTCGGGCCCAATGCGACGCTCAAACTGGACCGCACCGTGTTCGACGACTCGACGCATTATCGCGACATCGCGGTGCGGCTGACATCGGGCGCATTTCGTTTTGTCACCGGCAATTCTGACAAAGCGGCATACAAGATCACGACGCCGCTGGCGACGATTGGCGTCCGTGGCACCACCCTCGATATCCTGTCGCAGCGCGGCCAGACCATCGTCAATCTGCAGCATGGCGCAGCCTCGGTCTGCACGGTCAGCTTCGAGTGCATCCAGCTCACCAGGCCCGGCGACACCGCCATCATCACTTCCAGCGGCGGCGGCAGGTCGACGATCAAGAAGACCAGCAACCCGCCGTGGACGTTTGCCGCAACCTGCAGCGCCGCTGCGGGGCTTTGCACCACGACGCAATATGCGGACGCCTCGCCGGTCATCGTCGATGATGGCAGCGATCCCACCGGCATGCTGTGCGGGCGCTGACGATGGCAGCCTTCATCCGCACTTTGCTGATATCGGCGACGCTCGCGCTCTCGCTGCTTGCGGCGCAATCGGCGGCGGCGCAGTCGACATCGCCTTCTCCGTCACCCTCCCCGTCGCCATCGCCGTCACCCTCGCCCACGCCGCACAGCGAATGTGGCGTCGAATGCAACACGCCGACGCCGACGCCAAGCCCGAGCAACTCGCCGTTGCCGAATCCGTCGTCCTCGCCGCTGTCAAATACGCCACCGGTCACCGGCGCGGACTCCAGCGGCAATTCGATCAACGGTCTCGCCGGGCAGCGCTTCAACCAGATGATCACCAACCGCGTGCTCGGCACCGTGCTGCTCGGCATCAACGAGCAGGTCAACTGCAACGACTGCTTCAGCGCGTTCGGCTCGGCGGGATCGTTCTCGGCCGGCATTCACGGGCGCAAGAACCTGACACCGAATCTGTCGCTGCTGGCCGGCATTGCCTACACCCAGTTCAACGAAGGCGGCTACAACGTCACCAGCGCGCCGATCGGCGCGTTCGCGCTGCGCTACGATTTCGTCGATTGGGGATCGTCGCGGCCGTTCTTCGATATCGGCACCATCCTCTCGCCGTTCCAGAAGGTGCGTTACACACGCAGCTACACGACGAGCCTTGGTGCGGTGTCGCTGGAAAGCTCGACCACGAGCGAGAACTACGCCGTCTACGGCCGTGCGGGCTGGATGAGCCGGTTTTCGCCGCGCGATGAAGTTGCGGCTTCGGTCGAGGTCTGGCAGCTATGGCAGCGGGTCAAGGGCTATACGGATCCCGCCTCTGCCTTCAACCCGTTCGACGCATCGATTGCCACGGGCACCGACCGCACCAACCTCGTCAAGGTCGGCGGACAGTGGACGCATCTTTTCGGCTCGAGCGTCGAGGCCAATATCAACGGCGGCTGGGTGCAATCCTTCGGGTCGAAATCCGGCATCGTCGCCACCGTTACCGGAGACGGCACCATCGTGCCCACGATCGGCAACCAGGGCTGGTTCGAATATGGCGGCCGCCTCGGCTTCCGGGTCACAAAAGGATGGGTCGCCGATCTCTTCCTCAACGGCACCGCCGGTCCGCAGCCGGTCGGCAACACGCTGCATGGCGGGCTGGGGTTGAGGATCACGTATTAGCTGTGAGGTGTTAGGGTGGGTTAGCGAAGCGTAACCCACCATCTTCCTTCGCGTGTCGGCGGATTACACCTTCGGCTAATCCGCCCTACTATTCCACTTTCACGCGGCGGCGGTGTCGGACTGCGGGCAGCTGGCAGCCCCGGCATCCATCCACATCACTTCCCAGTGGTGACCATCGGGATCCTCGAAGCTGCGGCCATACATGAAGCCGTAGTCCTGCTTCGGCCCTGGATCGGCGGCGCCGCCTGCGCCTCGCGCCTTCGCAACCATATCGTCCACCGCGTCGCGGCCGTCGGCGGAAAGGCAGATCAGGACCTGGCTGGAGGTCTTGGCGTCCGCAATCTTCTTCGAAGTGAACTGGCGATATTTGTCGTGGGTCAGCAGCATCACGTAGATGGTCTCGGAGACGACCATGCAGGACGCGGTATCGTCGGAGAATTGCGGATTTTTCTCGGCGCCGATCGCCTGATAGAAGGCGGTGGAACGGGCGAGATCGCTGACCGGCAGATTGACGAAGATCATTTTGGTCATCATCGGGTTCCTTTGTTGAGGGCTCGAGCCAAGGACGGACGCGCGGCGGTCGATCCGACATCCCCTTCCAAATTATTTTGGGGCACCGGCACGGCGCGCGGACAGTGGAACCGGCGGCGAATAGCCGCTACCGGCCCTTGAACTCCGGCTTGCGCTTCTCGGAGAACGCCTTGACGCCCTCCTTGAGATCTTCGCTGTCCCGCACCGGGTCGAGCAGCCGGCGCACTTCGGCCACCGTCTCGAGCGGTCCCTTCGGCATGGCGTCGCGGGCGAGTTTCTTCAATGCCTGGACGACAAGCGGTGCTGCGGCGGCGATCTTTGCTGCCATCGCCTGGGCCTGCACGACGTGCTGGCCTTCCGGCACCACCTTGTTGACGAAGCCGATCTGGTAGGCGCGCTCAGCCGACATTTCCTCGCCGACCAGCAGGAATTCCATCGCGATCTTGTGCGGCATGCGCGACAGCACCGACGAGACGCCGCCGCCGGTGGTGCCAACCTTGACCTCCGGGTAGCTGAAGCGCGTCGTCTCCGACGCCACGCACATGTCGGCCATCTGAACGATCACGAAGCCGCCGCCGACGACCCAGCCGGAGGTCGCGGCAATCACCGGCTTGTCCAGTTCGACGCCGAGTCCCGGTACCGCCCGCCACATATCGGCTGGAAAATCCCGCACATCGGCGCCGACGCAAAAATAATTCTCCTCGGCGGAAGCCAGCACCGCGACGCGATCGTCGCTGTCCCGAAAACGCATCCACGCGTCGCGCAGCTCGTTACACAGCGCGGGATTGAGCGCGTTGTGCGACGATCTGCGATCCATGGTGATCGTGGCGACGTGGCCACTGCTCTCGTAGCGAACAAGCGTCATGGGATTTCCTCAAAGTGCAGCGCGTTGCCGGTAACGTTGCGATCGTCACTTCTTCTCGGCGGGATCGCGATGCACGGGATCGACCCACAGCACGGTCTCCGGCTTTTCCACCGGCTCGATATCGAGATTGATCGCGACCGCCTCGCCGTCGCTGCGCACCAGCACGCATTCCAGTACCTCGTCGCGGCTGGCGTTGATCTCCTGGTGCGGCACATAGGGCGGAACGAAAATGAAATCGCCGGGGCCGGCTTCAGCGGTGAACTGCAGGTTCTCGCCCCAGCGCATCCGCGCCTTGCCCTTGACGACGTAGATGATGCTTTCGAGATGGCCGTGATGATGCGCGCCGGTCTTGGCGTCGGGCCGGATCGTCACGGTGCCCGCCCATAATTTCTGGGCGCCGACGCGGGCGAAATTGATCGCGGCTTTGCGGTCCATGCCGGCGGTCGACGGCACGTTGGGATCGAGCTGGTTGCCGGGAATGACGCGGACGCCGTCATGCTTCCAGCGCTCGGCGTCGCCGTGCGAATGATCGTGATCGTGGGGATGGGTGTGATCGTGAGTGCCGCTCATCTTCTTGCTTTCTGAAAAAAATGCCTCGCTTACGCTACATAAAACCGTGATCGCAAACCAGCCAATTCGGGGAACTTTTGCGCCAAGTGACGCGTTGCCATGGTGAAGTTCAATCACCTCAAAGGAGTACTGTGATGGGCGCCACGACCGACAAGATCAAGGGTACGGCCAACGAGGCCATCGGCAAGGCCAAGCAGGGCATCGGTGAAGCCACTGGTTCCGAGCGTCTTCAGGGCGAAGGCGTGATCCAGGAGCTGAAGGGCAAGGGCCAGAAGGCTGTTGGCGACGCCAAGGATGCGACCAAGGATGCCGTAAACAAGGCAGCCGCCGCGGCGAACAAGAATCTCTGATCGAAGTGACGCGATTGGCGAGAACGGAAAGGCCGGTCCTTCGGGGCCGGCCTTTTTGTCGTGCGCCTGGAATTGAATTGTGCTCGCCATGGCCGGGCCGCCGGCCATGACGAGCATAAATACCCGCCTCCCTGCCCGTTACTTCACCGCGAGCAATTCCACATCGAACATCAGCGTCGCATTCGGCGGAATGACGCCGCCGGCGCCGCGCGCCCCGTAGCCGAGCGCGGGCGGAATGATCAGCGTGCGCTTGCCGCCGACATTCATCGAAGCGACGCCTTCGTCCCAGCCCGCAATCACCTGACGCTGGCCGATCTTGAACTCGAACGGCTCGTTGCGGTCGACGGAGGAATCGAATTTCTTGCCCTTCTGGCCGTTCTCGTAGAGCCATCCGGTGTAGTGCATCACGCAAGTCTGGCCGGACTTCGGCGCCGCGCCGGTGCCGACCTTGCTGTCGATAATCTGCAAACCTGAAGCTGTGGTCATGGGTTTTCCTGCGGTCTGGGCCGATGCCGTCAAGGGCACGGCAATCGGCGTGGCGACCGCAGCCGCGGCGGCGGCGAAGGCGGTCCGGATGATCGTGCGTCGGGAAGATCGCATCTTGGTGCACCTCGTTGGAGAGACGGCCGTCTCTAGCCCAAGGCGGAGCGTTTCCATAGTTGTTTTTCAGCCACCGGCGATATCGCCATCGCGATCGATGGCGAAATCGTCCAGCAACGGCGACGTCTTGCCGGCGATCAGATCACCGATCAGGCGAGCGGCCATGAAACTGAATGTGATTCCATTCCCGCCATAGCCGTACGCCGCGTAGAGGCCCCTGGCGCCCGCCACAGGACCGATCAGCGGCAGCCCATCCCTGGTCGTATCGAAGGTGCCGGCCCAACGAAATTCGATATCGGTATTGGCGGCCGGCCAAAGCGCCGCGAGCCTCTGCGTCAGCACGCGCGATTTCTCTGATATCAGGCGATCGCGCGCATCGGGTTCGACAATCTCTGTGCTGTCCTCGCCGCCGATCATAATGCGGCCCGCCTGCGTCGTTCGCGCATAGAGATACTGCTTCGCATCCTCCCAGATCAGCGTACCGTCATTCCAGATGTTCTGCGGCTGCGGCACGGTCGCAATCGCCCAGCTCGACGACACCTGGTGCACGTTCGAGCAAACGATATCGGGCATGACATAGCCGGTGGCGAGCACCACAGAGCGCGCCTCGATCTCGCGATCGTTGGCCAGACCGACATTGACCGCGCGGCCGGCAGCCTCGAACGATACGGCATCTGCCTCGAACAGCCGCGCACCGCGCGTCAGCGACGTCCTGAGCAGCCCATGCGCCAGTTTCATCGGATCGGCGTCGGCCGAACCCGGCGAGACGATCGCACCGGCACGCGCGAAGCCAAAACGATCCAGCAGCACGGCATGCTCGAGAAAATCCCCGGGCAAACCGGCGCGCGCGCGCCAGCGATGCTCTTCCACCAGTTTGGCGCTGCCTTCGTCCGCCGCAAGAAGCAGGGAGTTCTTGTTGCGCATGTCGCAGGCAATGCCGAGCCGCCACACCAGCGATTGCAGGCCGGCGACGGCATCGCGGCTGGCCCGATAGGCACGCGCGGCGCGCTCGAAGCCATAGATCTCGCTCAGTTCGTGCAGCGGCCGGTCGATCTCCCACAGCAGCATGGATGTGGAAGCCGCGGTGCTGCCCCGCCCCGGCAATTCGCGATCGATGACAATGACGTCGAGGCCCTGGCGCGTCAGGCGTTCGGCGACCAGAGATCCGGTAATGCCTGCGCCGACCACCAGCGCATCGCATTTGAGGTTTTCGCCGAGATCGCGGCGCTGCGGATGCGACGACGTCGCAAACCACGGCGAACGGCCGCCGCGCAGGTCGGCCTGTTCGGTATCATCTGAATCGAGATTGCTGATTGCTGACCCCTGACAACAAGCGGCCGCTCACGGCAAAGCGGGCGGCCGCGACCCGTCGTTCCAACGAAGACGACGGGCTCTTGTTCCAGAAGTCGTGCGGTCAGGGCCTCAATAGCCCAGCGCGCAACCGTCCTTGCGGGGATCGGAGCCGCCGGTCAGCGTGCCCTTGTCCCAGTCGATCCAGATCGCCTGGCCGCCGCCGAGCGGGCCGACCACGCTGGTGGTCTTGTGGCCGATCTTCTTCAGGCCTTCGACGATCTCGGCCGGCACGCTGTCTTCGAGCTGGTAGACGCCTTCGTAATGCAGGCCGCGCGGCATATCGATGGCTTCCTGCACGTCGCAGCCATAGTCGAGCATGTTGGTCAGCACGTGGGTCTGCCCCACCGGCTGATACTGCCCGCCCATCACGCCGAACGGCATCACGGCGCGGCCATTCTTCGTCGCAAGGCTCGGAATGATGGTATGCAGCGGCCGCTTGCCCGGCGCGATGCAGTTCGGGTGACCCGGCTGGATCCGGAAACCGCCGGCGCGGTTCTGCAGCAGAATGCCGGTCTTGTTCGACACGATCGCCGACCCGAACGAATGCGCGATCGAGTTGATGAACGAGCAGACGTTGCGGTCCTTGTCGACCACGGTGATGTAGACGGTGGACGGATTCATCGGCGGCGCGACGTTCGGCAGGTCGAGCAGCCGGTCCATCTTGATGTTCTTGATATGCTCCTCGGCGAATTCCTTGGCGAGGATGCCGGCGACATCGACATGAACCTGCGCGGGATCGCCGATGTACTGCTCGCGCATCATGTAGGCGATGCGCGCGGCTTCCGCTTCGAGGTGGAAACGCTCGATGCTGAGCGGCTTGAATTTCGTGAGATCGAAACGGGAAAGGATGTTCAGCATGACAAGCATGGTGATGCCGGGGCCATTCGGCGGGCACTGCCAGACGTCGTGCCCCTTGTACATGGTGCCGATCGGCGCGGTCGTTTCGGTCGAATGCGCGGCAAAGTCTTCCAGCGTGTGCAGGCCGCCGATGCCGCGCAGGGTATCGACCATGTCGGCGGCGATCTCGCCGCTGTAGAACGCGTCGCGCCCCTTCGCGGCAATGGCGCGCAGGGTCTTGCCCAGTTCAGGCTGGCGGATGACGTCGCCGGCCACCGCCGGCTTGCCGTGCGGCAGCAGATAGCGCTCGGTATTGGTGCCGTTCTTCAGCTTCTCGAACTGGTTCTTCCAGTCGAAAGCGATGCGGGGCGCGACGATGTAGCCTTCCTCGGCGGCCTTGATGGCGGGCTGCAGCAGGGTGTCGAATCCCATCTTGCCGTGGTCGCGCAGGATCGTGTCCCAGGCGTCGATCGCGCCGGGAATGCTGACCGCATGGGCCGAGGTCAGCGGCACCGAGTTGATCTTGCGCTCCAGGTACCATTCTGCCGTCGCCGCCATCGGCGCGCGGCCGGAGCCGTTATAGGCTGTTATCTTGCCCTCGCCCCTCGGCTGGATCAGGGCAAAACAATCGCCGCCGATCCCGGTCGATTGCGGCTCGATGACGCCGAGCAGCGCGCAGGCGGCGACCGCGGCATCCGCAGCGGTGCCACCGGCCCGCATCACATCGATGGCCACGACGGCGGCATCCGGGTGCGACGTCGCCACCATCGCGTTCTGGGCATGGACCGTCGAGCGGCCGGCGAAATGGAAATTCCTCATCGCGAGAGCTTTCTTTTCAGCATTTTCTCAGAATTTTCTTGGGCGTCCCGCAGGGGCTGACCGGGCGGGTCTGGAGACGGTTCTTGGCATATTCTTCCCGGGCAGGGCAATGGCTGGCATACCAAGCAAATGCACGGAATGCGGGCTGCTTTGCGGGTTTCCCCTCCCCGGCCCGCCTGATACACGGTCGCGATGCCGCTCAAGGTCGCCGCCTTCTACCAATTCGCCGCGCTGCCGGACTTCCGGGAGTTGCGCGAGCCGATGCGCACACTTGCCGCCGGCCTGGGGCTTAAGGGAAGCGTGCTGCTGGCGCATGAGGGCATCAACGGCACGGTCGCGGGCACTGCCGCTGATATCGATGCGTTGATCGGTGAGTTGCAGCACGGCGTCCTGTTCGGCGGCCGGCTCGACAATCTCGAACTCAAATTCTCCACCGCTGCCGAAATGCCGTTTCAGCGGCTGAAGATCCGGCTGAAGAAGGAAGTCGTCACGCTCGGAAGCGCGGTCGATCCGACCCGACGGGTCGGCACCTATGTCGAGCCGTGCGAGTGGAATGAACTGATCGCCTCTCCCGATACGCTCGTCATCGATACCCGAAACGCCTTCGAAGTCGCGATGGGTACCTTCGAAGGCGCGGTCGATCCCGGCATCAGGAGTTTTGGGCAATTCAAGGAGTTCGCGGCGCAACAACTCGATCCGGCGAAACATCGGAAGATCGCGATGTTCTGCACCGGCGGCATCCGCTGCGAGAAGGCCAGCGCCTATCTGCTCGCGCACGGGTTTGATGAGGTGTATCACCTCAAGGGCGGTATCCTGCGCTATCTGGAAGGCGTACCGGAGACGGAAAGCCGCTGGCGCGGCGAGTGTTTCGTGTTCGACGAACGTGTGGCATTGGGCCACGGGCTGCGGGAGCACAAGAGCAACGATGGCTCGCATGAGTGATGCCGATGCACTGAACGAGCGGATCGACGCGCTGGAGATGCGCCTGACCTATCAGGACGTGACCATCGAGACGCTGAACCAGACGATCACGACGCAGTGGACCGAGATCGACAAACTGAAACGCCAGGTGACTGAACTGAAAGAGCGATTGCAGGAGGCCGAAAGCAACCTGCCCGGTCCGGCCAACGAGCCGCCGCCGCACTATTGAAGCAAAAAAAGAACGGCCCCGCGAGGAGGCCGTTGCGATAGCCGAATTGCACACCAGCGCTAAGCGAGCATCTTCAGACCGATTGCGAGGACGATGATCGCCAACACGATCACCGCACCGACGACCGGAGCGACTTTCTTGGTGCTGCCGCTGCGCGGCGAGTCGTTGGCAGCGTGGTTGAATTCGGTCTTCATCACGCGACCTCGCGCGCTGACGTTACCTGAAAACCGCGCGGACCTTGTCCCACAGGGACTCGTTCTCACGGTCGCCATCGGCCTTTGACGGCGCCGGTTGCGCGGCGCTCACGGGATCGGATGCCGGAAAGCTATCCACCAGACCCTTTTCGAGCTTTTCGTGCATTTCCCGGTCGGCTTTCGCGGCTTCCCGGGGGTCGACGGCGTATTTGTCATGCGCCGCAGGATTGAATTTCTCAGCCATAGGTGCCTCCATTCGCAGGGTAACGCCGGGGATCAATCTGGGTTCCATATCGCGCCTTGGCCAATTCAGGACCTGCGTGTATCAGAGGCTCTATCAGCAGCTCGTCCAGGAACTTCCGATTGCCCCAGAAATCCGCCGTTAAACCCATTATCGAAGTGCTGTCCGGCCACAGGCAGAAGGTGCCGCCGGTATGGATGATGCGGCAGGCCGGGCGCTATCTGCCGGAGTACCGCGAACTGCGCGCCAAAGCCGGCGGCTTCCTTGATTTGTGCTTTACGCCGGAATACGCTGCCGAGGTGACGCTGCAGCCGATCCGCCGGTTCAATTTCGACGCCGCGATCATCTTCTCCGACATTCTCGTGATCCCCTACGCGCTCGGCCGCTCGGTACGCTTCGAGGCCGGTGAAGGCCCGCGGCTCGATCCGCTCGATACGCCCGAGCAGGTGGCGACGCTGGCGCGCCAAGCCGATTTCACCAAACTCGAACCGGTCTATGAAGCGCTGCGCCGCGTGCGCCGCGAACTCGCGCCCGAGATCGCGCTGATCGGATTCTGCGGCGCGCCGTGGACGGTGGCGACCTACATGGTGGCGGGCCAGGGCACGCCGGACCAGGCACCGGCGCGCATGATGGCCTATCGCCATCCCGAGGCGTTCGCAGAGATCATCGACGTGCTGGTGGAGAATTCGATCCAGTACCTGCTCGGCCAGCTCAAGGCCGGCGCAGACGTGTTGCAGATTTTCGACACCTGGGCTGGCGTGCTGCCGGCGCGCGAGTTCCAGCGCTGGTCGATCGAACCGGCGCAGCGCATCGTCGCCGGCGTTCGCGCGCAGGTGCCTGACGCGAAGATCATCGGCTTTCCCCGCGGCGCGGGCGCGCTGCTGCCGGCCTATGTCGAGGCGACCGGCGTCAACGCGGTCAGCATCGACTGGGCGGCCGAGCCGTCATTGATCCGCGAGCGCGTGCAGAACCGCGTCGCCATCCAGGGCAATCTCGATCCGCTGGTGCTGATCGCAGGCGGCGCCGCGCTCGACCGCGCCGTCGACGACGTGCTGGCGAACTACGGCGCGGGACGGCTGATCTTCAACCTCGGCCACGGCATCCAGCCGGAAACGCCGATCGCGCATGTCGAGCAGATGCTGCAGCGGGTGCGCGCGTATAGGGGGTGACCGTCATGCCCGCGCAGGCGGGCATCCAGTAATCGCCGGCCCCGAATTGAACCGAGACGCCTCGGCGTACTGGATCATCCGCCTTCGCGGATGATGACACCAGTAATGTCGATAGCCCGCAGTCTATCGCGCATCCTCCAAAATCATGTCGGATGCCTTTTCGGCGATCATGATCGTCGGCGCATTGGTATTGCCTGACATCAGGTCCGGCATGATCGACGCATCGACCACGCGCAGGCCCTCGATGCCGCGCACGCGCAGGCGCTGGTCGACCACCGCAAGCGGATCGCTGCCCATCCGGCAGGTCGAGGTCGGGTGATAGACCGTGCTGCCGGTGCGGCGGCAGAAATCCAGCAGTTCGTCGTCGCTCTTCACCTTCGGACCGGGATCGACTTCGGCGACCGCGTAGGCCTTCAGCGCGGGGGCCGCGAGGATGTTGCGCAAAATGCGGATGCCGTCGATGAAGGCGCGGCGATCGGTTTCGGTTGCGAGATAGTTGATGCGGATCTCCGGCGGCACGGACGGATCAGCGCTCTTGATGCGCAGCGAGCCGCGGCTTTCGGGGCGCAACTGGCAGACCGAGGCGCTGAAGCCGGAAAGCGCGTGGAGCTTCTCGCCCATCTTGTCGGTCGAGAACGGCAGGAAGTGAATCTGGATATCGGGCGATGCAAGCCGCGGATTGGTCTTGAAGAAGGCGCCCGAGGTGCCGGCGGCAATCGTCAGCGGCCCCTTGCGGAAGGCGGCGTATTGAAGGCCTGCCATCATCTTGCGGATCGGATGGTTGACGACGTCGTTGAGCGTGACCTTCTGCGCGCAGCGCGTGACCAGCCGCACCTGCATGTGGTCCTGCAGATCGTTGCCGACGCCGCGCGCATCGAGCACGACCTCGATGCCATGCTGCTTCAGCAGGTCCGCCGGACCCACGCCGGAGAGCTGCAGCAATTGCGGCGAGTTGTACGCGCCGCTGGAGACCAGGATTTCCTTGCGCGCCCGCGCCGTGCGTACGCGTCCTTCCTGCCTGTATTCGACGGCCCTGGCGCGACGGCCTTCAAAAAGGATTCGCTGCGCCAGCGCCGAGGTTTCGACGTGCAAATTGCTGCGGGTCCTCGCCGGACGAAGATAGGAGTATGCGGTGCTGGCGCGCCTGCCGCGGTTGGTCGTGGTCTGGAAAAATCCCGCGCCCTCCTGGGTCGCGCCGTTGAAATCGGGATTGGTCGGGATGCCGACTTCCGCTGCTGCGACGACAAAGGCTTCCGACAGGGGATCGTGGTGGCGCCAGTCGGACACCGGCAGCGGTCCGTCCGCGCCGTGATATTTGTCCGGACCGCGCTGCTGGTTCTCGGCCTTCTTGAAGTAGGGCAGCACGTCCTCATAGCCCCAGCCGGCATTGCCGCGCTGACGCCAGCGGTCGTAATCCTCGTGCTGGCCGCGCACATACAACAGCCCGTTGATCGAACTCGAACCGCCGAGGACTTTTCCGCGCGGCTGGAACACCTGCCGGCCGTTCAGGCCCGGCTCCGGCTCGGTCTGGTACATCCAGTTGACGGATTTTTCCTTGAACAGCTTGCCGTAGCCGAGCGGCACGTGGATCCAGAGATTGGTATCCTTGGGTCCCGCCTCCAGCAACAACACGGAATGCTTGCCGTTGGCGCTCAATCGATTGGCGAGCACGCAGCCGGCCGAGCCGGCGCCGACGATCACATAATCGAACTCGGAACTGTCGTTGTTATTGTTCATTCGTTTCCCCCGCAGGCGACCAAAAAGAGGTAGCTGCGCCTTGACAGGCGGTCAATTACCTCCCGGTCGCAGCTGCGGGAAAAACGACTTTCAATTGCGATGGCTACGCGCGTGCGCGACCGTTAGCTGGCGAGTTTCATGAAATCCGGCGGCCTGCGCTCGGCGAATGCCGTAAACGCCTCGCGCGCTTCCACGGTGGTCAGGCGCTCCGCGAACTTGCTGCTTTCTGCTGCGATCTGGCCGAGCAGAAGTTCCGGATTGCGCATCAGCCGCTTCGTCGCGCTGATGGCGCCAGCCGGCTGCTTCGCCAGCCGGGACGCCAGCGCCCTCGCCTCGGCGTCAAGCTTATCGAGCGGCACCACCCTGTTGGCCATGCCCCAGGCGAGCGCGGACTTCGCATCCACGGCTTCGCCGAGCGCGAACATCTCGTAGGCGCGCGCATAGCCAACGCGGAGCGGCATCAACAGGCTGGATGCCGCTTCCGGCACCAGCGCGAGATTGACGAACGGCGTCGACAGCAGCGCATTCTCGGCGAGAACAACCAAATCACAATGCAGCAGCATCGTGGTGCCGATGCCGACGGCGCGTCCCTGGACGGCGGCGACCAGCGGACGGCTGGATTTGGCGATCGCCTGCACGAAGCGGCCGACATGCCGTTCGCCCTTGAAGGCGCCCGTTGCCATCGCCGCGAACTCGCCGACATCGTTGCCGGCGGTGAACATGTCGCCTTCGCCGCGGATCAGCAGCACGCGGACGGAGCTGTCGGTCTCGGCCGCCTCGATCGCGTCGGCCAGCGCGCCGTACATCGCATTTGACAGCGCGTTCTTCTTGTCGGGACGCGCCATCGTCAGGCTCAGGATGCCGTCGCTCTTCTCGATCTTGATATGCTCGGTCATTCGTCTTCTCCTCTGGGAAATCTGGTTTGCAGGCTGGTCAGCCAGCGCGCGACGACATCGATCTCGGCTTCGGTAAATCCTTCGGTGAGGCGCGCGTTGACCTCGACGAGCCCGGCCGTTGCCTGCGCCAGCGCCGTGCGCCCCGCCGGCGTCAGCCAAAGCCGCCATGCCCGCCCGTCCTCGGGATCGGCGCGCCGCTTGATCAGGTTCGCCGCCGTCATCCGGTCGACCAGCCCGCTGATGCCGGGCGGGCCGAGATCGAGCGCCGCCCCGGCCTCGCCCATCAGCACGCCATCGCGCTGGCCGAGGATAAACAGCAATCCGGACTGCGCCGCCGTGACGCCGCTGTGCTGCGCCCGCGCCGCCATCCAGCGCTGCAGCCGGCGCTGCCCGACGGTGAGCAGGAATACCAGCCGGGGCTCGCGACGCCGGCTCATCGCGGTGATTTCGGAAATTTAGTTCGCATGCGAACTATCTAGATGATGGCGATGGAGTTGTCACCAGGTCCTTGGGTCGCGCCGATCGTCCACCTCGTCGCGAACGCTGTCTTTGAGACCATTGCCGACAGAAACCTTCTGCGGCACAATGGCTTGGATAAAAAATCGATTTTCGATTGACGACACCTCCTTCTCTCGCCAATCTCCGCCCGCCATGGGCAGCATCGGGTTGAGCTTCAGTGACGATCTGGCGGACGAACGGCCGCGAAGCCTCACGTCGGCCGTCCAGGAACGTCTGCGCGCGGACATTCTCTCGACCCGCCTGCTGCCGGGCCAGAAGCTGCATATTGCAGGCCTCGCCAAGCAGTTTTCTGTCAGCCTTGCCGCGGTACGCGAGGCACTCTCGCGGCTGGTCGCCGACGGGCTGGTGCAGGCGTCCGACCAGCGCGGCTTCCGCGTCAGCCCGGTCTCGCCGGCCGATCTGCGCGACGTCACGCAAACCCGCATCGACATCGAGGGCCTGGCGCTGCGGCGTTCGATCGAGCGTGGCGACCAGGAATGGCTGTCGTCCGTGGAGCGCACCTTCACCGCGCTATGCGCCGTGCCCTACACCTACCCTGACGATCCGACCCACCACTACGAGGAATGGGTGGTGCGTCACCGCATCTTTCATCGCACGCTGGTGAACGCCTGCGGCTCGCAATGGCTGCTCGGCTTCCGCGACGTGCTGCACGAGCAGAGCGAACGCTATCGCAGGCTCTCGATCCGGCGCGACACAGGGAAGTCTCGCAACGTCGAGGCCGAGCACGCGGCGATCGTACACGCTGTGCTCAAGCGCGACGCCGACGCCGCGGTCGCAGCGCTTTCCACGCATTTCCGGGCGACCATGCATCTGGTCGAACTCGCCACACCCGGAGCTTCCTAGGTTCGCGGCATCATCCAGTCTTTCGTTCAAGCCAATCCAAACCAAGAAAAGTGCAAGGGGAAACGTCATCATGACCATCACACGACGCCACATACTCGCAACGATCGCCGCCACGACATTGCTCGCTACATCCGGTCTCGCACAGGCCGCCGAAACCGTTCGCATCGGCCTTCCGACCAAGACCTACTGGCCGACCACGATCGCGGAAACCGCGGTGCGCCAGAAACTGTTCGAGAAGGAAGGCATCAAGGCCGAGCTGACGATCTATCGCGGCGGCGCCGAGACGTTCGAAGCGATGGCCGCGGGCGCCGCCGACGTCATTCTCGATGCGACCTCGCTGGTCTCGGCCGGACGCAAGAAGGGCGTGAACTCCAAGGTGCTGGCGAACGCCGCCATGGGCTATTACGGCTGGCAGCTGATGACGCTTTCCAAATCGACCCTCGGCGTTCCTGATTTGAAGGGCAAGAAGGTCGCGATCACCTCGGCCGGCTCCGGCTCCGACCTGCTGGCACTGTGGACCCAGCAGGACAAGAAGATCGAATTCACCCGCGTGCCCGTCGGCGGCGGCGGCCTGGTGCCGAACCTGCTCGCCGGCAATGTCGACGCGGCCGTGGTCTATTCGCCGCTGAGCTTCCAGATCTCCAAATCGGGCGAAGCCAAAACCATCCTCGACTTCTCGAAGGAAGTGCCGCCGAATCTCGCCGCCGGCTGGATCGCCCTCGACAAATACGTGCAGGACAAGCCGCAGATGGTGCAGAAGACGCTGAACGCGCTCTATGGCGCGCTGGCGTTCATGCGCGCCAACAAGGACGTCTCCGTCAAGCTGATCACCGAGCTCTACGAGATTCCCGCCGAGATCGCGGCGCTGGAATACGAGAACACGATCATGAAGCTGGAAACCGATGGCAGCATGGACGGGCCGAAGATTCCGGAACAACTCCAACTCGCGCTCGACATGGCCAAGGCCGGCGGCATGAAGGACCTTGGGCCGGCTGCCGAGATCATCTCGACGCAGTTCAAGCCGGTTCCGACCAAGCCCTGAGGCGGCGCGATGCGCGGTTGGGGCGTAAAGGCGGCGCGGGTCGCCATCGTGGTGGCGCTGTTCGCGATCTGGGAAATCCTGTCGCGGACCGGCCTCGTCAACCCGCGCCTGCTGCCGTCGGCGTCGGACACGCTGGTGACGCTCGGCGACCTCTTGCAGCGAGCGAGCGTGCGCAAGGATCTCATGGTGACGGCGAGCGAGGTTTTGACCGCATTCGCGCTCGCCGTTCCCTTCGGCGCGCTGATCGGCTTCCTGATCGCGGAGAACCGCTACTTTGCCGATGTGGCGAAGCCGCTGCTGTTCTTCGCCTTCAGTATCCCGAAGTCGATCTTCCTGCCGATGTTCATCCTGGTGTTCGGCGTCGGCTTCGCGCAAAAGGTCGGGTTCGGGTTCTTCTCGACGATCTTCATCGTGATCATGTCGACCACCACGGCGGTGGAGTCGGTCAAGGTCGAGCATCTGACCGTCGCCCGCTCCTACGGGGCGACGCCGATGCAGACAGCATTCCGCGTTTATCTGCCGAGCATGCTTCCGGTGCTGCTGGAGGCGCTGCGAATCTCGATGATCTTCAACCTTACCGGCGTCATTCTCGCCGAAATGTACGCCTCACGCGACGGCATCGGCCACCAGATCGCGACCTGGGGCGAAAACTTCCAGATGAAGCAATTGCTGGCCGGCGTAGTGATGATCGCCGTGATCGCGATCACCTTCAATGAAATGGTCAGATGGGTGGAAACACGATGCAGCCATTGGCGAACATAACCCCGCTGAAGCCAGCCGGCGCGATCGAGGTCCGCAATGTCGGGCAGGTCTTCAAGACCACGACGCAAGACGTCGTTGCCCTCGAAGACGTTTCGCTCGACATCAAGCCCGGCCGCTTCGTCGTGCTGGTCGGCCCCAGCGGCTGCGGCAAGTCGACGCTTTTGATGATGATGGCCGGCCTGCGCCAGCAGACTTCTGGCACCATCACCATCAGCGGCGCGCCGATCCCCGAGCCCGATCCCAACCGCGTGGGCGTCGTGTTCCAGGAAGCCAGCCTGTTTCCGTGGCTGACGGCCGAAGACAACGTCGAGTTTCCGCTCGCGCTGCGCGGCATCCCGAAGGCCGATCGCCGCGCCAGGGCACAGGATGCGCTAAAGCTCGTCGGCCTCGACGGTTTCGGCAAGCGCCATCCGCATGAGCTCTCCGGCGGCATGAAGCAGCGCGTCTCGATCGCGCGCGGCCTGGTGCAGGACCCGCCGGTGCTGCTGATGGACGAGCCGTTCGCCGCCCTCGATGAACAGACGCGCATGACCATGGGCGACGAACTGCTGCGGATCTGGGCCGCGACCGGCAAGACGGTGGTATTCGTCACCCACAGCCTTACCGAAGCGGTCTACCTCGCTGACGAGGTCGTCGTGATGTCGCCGCGCCCCGGCCGCATCGTCGATCATCTGCAGGTATCGCTGCCCCGCCCGCGCACCTATGAGATGCTGAGCGGCGACGCCTTCGGCACGCTGCGCGACCGCATCTGGCGCCACATTCGCAAATCGGCGTGAGGCAGAGATGAGCGCGGCCACGCTTCGCAGATTGATCGTCATCAGCCTGATCGCGCTGTGGGAAATCCTGCCGCGCGCAGGGTTGATCCCCGAACTGTTTCTGCCGTCGCTGTCCTCGACGCTGATCGCCGGATGGAACGAGGCGGGCGAATTCGGCCATGCCCTTGCGGTCACGCTATATGAAGTCGCGATCTCGATGGCGATCGCCTGCGGCGGCGGCATCCTCTTGGGGGCCATCGTCGGCAGCCTGCCGCGGCCGCGCATCCTGATCATGCCGATGGTTTCGAGCCTCTATGCGGTGCCGCTGGTCATCCTCTATCCGGTTTTCACCGTGTGGCTCGGCATCGGCTCGGAATCCAAGATCGCGTTCGCCTCGATCTACGGCTTCCTGCCGACGATGCTCGCTACCGCCGCCGGCATCCAGACCATCGATCCGCAATTGATTCTGGCCGCCCGGAGCATGGGCGCGACGATGAGCCAGCGGCTGGTCCGCGTGATCATTCCGGCGGCGATCCCGACCGTGCTGTCGGGTTTGCGCGTCGGTGGCGCGCTGGTGATCGTCGGCGTTGTCGTGTCGGAAATGCTGATCTCGTCCGCCGGCATCGGATATCTGATCTCGCGCTACCGTACCATTCTCGACAGCCCGCACGTCTTCGCCGGCGTGCTGCTCGTGCTGGCGATGGCGATTGCCTTCAACGCGGCGATCAAATGGATCGAGCGCAAGGCCGCGATCTGGCAGACCGGCACCCGGGCTGGCCAGAATGCTGCGGAAGAAATCGCCCCCACCCTGCGGCCTGCGACGTGAGGGGCAAATCAACGTGTTCGACCTGACGCTGACCTTCGACAATGGCCCCGAACCCGGCGTGACGCCGCGCGTGCTCGACACCCTGCGCGAACGCGGCATCAAGGCAACGTTCTTCGTGATCGGCGAAAAGCTCAATGATGGCGAACGCCGACGGCTTGCTGCGCGGGCCCATGTTGAAGGCCACTGGATCGGCAATCACACGTTTACCCACTCCGTTCCGCTCGGGCAGCAACACGATGCGGCGACGGCGGAGAACGAAATCGGCCGGACGCAAACTTTGATGGGCGATCTCGCCCACACCGAGCGCTGGTTCCGGCCGTTCGGCGGCGGCGGCAATCTCGACACCCGGCTATTGAAGCCATCCGTCGTAGATTACCTCCGGCGCAACAGGCATGCGTGCGTGCTCTGGAATGCCATTCCGCGCGACTGGGACGATCCCGACGGCTGGACCGAACGCGCGATGGAACAATGCCGCTCGCAGCCTTGGAGCCTGATGGTGCTGCACGACCTGCCGACCGGCGCGATGGATCATCTCGAGCGTTTTCTCGATCGCGCAAGCAAAAGCGGCGCGCGCATCCGGCAGGACTTTCCGCCCGACTGCGTCCCGATCCGTTCGGGCGCGATCGTGCGGCCGATCGAACAATATGTTTCCTCCATCGAAGAAAGCGTCGAACCATGAAGATCGCGAGTTTCAAGGCGGGCCAGACGGCCACCTACGGCCTGGTCACCAATGCCGGCGTCATTGACGCGGGCAAGCGGCTGAAGGCGCATCCGACCTTGAAGGCTCTACTCGCAGGCGGATCGCTCGACGCGTTGAAGGCATTGCAGACCGAGCGTCCCGACTATGCGCTGGCTGAAATCGAGCTGCTGCCGACCGTGCCCGATCCGGACAAGATTTTCTGCATCGGCGTTAATTACGCCACGCATCTTGCCGAAAGTGGTCATCCCACGCCGCCGCACCCGATGATCTTCACCCGCTTTGCCAACAGCCAGGTCGGCGGCGGCCAGCCGATGATCCGGCCGCTGGAGTCCGAGCGGTTCGACTTCGAAGGCGAAATGGCTGTCATCATCGGCAAGGCCGGCCGGCGTATTGCGCGCGAGACGGCGCTTTCGCATGTCGCAGGCTATGCCTGCTACAATGACGGCAGCATCCGCGACTGGCAGCGCCACACTTCGCAATTCGCGCCGGGCAAGAATTTCGTCGGCACCGGCGCGTTCGGGCCGTGGATGGTCACGACGGACGAAGTTCCTGACATCAGCAAGCAGACGATTGCGACCCGGCTCAACGGCGTCGAGGTGCAGGCAGCGCCAATCTCCGACCTCGTGTTCGACGTCCCTGCCCTGATCGCCTATTGCTCGACCTTCACCGAACTCGTACCCGGCGACGTCATCGTGACCGGTACGACGGGTGGCGTCGGCGCCTACCGCACGCCGCCGCTCTGGATGAAGGAAGGTGACCTGGTCGAGGTCGAAGTGTCCGGGATCGGCGTGCTTCGCAATCCTGTGAAGGACGAGGTTGCCGCCGCCGCGACGCGCGCGGCGTAATTCGATTGAGAAGAAAAAAAAGAGCCAGGAGACGAACATGAACCTGCCAAAACATCTGCTGCCGACCACCGTGGTCGGGAGCTATCCGCAGCCGGAATGGCTGGTGGATCGCGCCATGCTGTCGAAGGTGGTGCCGCGCACGCGCCTGCACGCGATGTGGCGGCTGCCGGCCGAACATCTGGAAGAAGCGCAGGACGACGCCACCATTGTCGCCATCAGAGACATGGAGCGCGCCGGCATCGATGTGGTGACCGACGGTGAAATCCGCCGCGAAAGCTATTCCAACCGCTTTGCAACCGCACTCGACGGCATCGACGACGAAAAACCCGCCATCATCACCTCGCGCACCGGACACGAGACGCCGGTGCCGCGTGTCGTTGGTGAAGTGAAGCGAACCAGGCCCGTCGAACTGCACGACATGGAATTCCTGCGCAAGAATACCGACCGCGCGGCCAAGATCACCCTGCCCGGCCCGTTCACGATGAGCCAGCAGGCCAAGAACGAGTTCTACAAGGACGACGAGGAGCTGGCGATGGCGTTCGCCGCCGCCGTCAACGCCGAAGCGCTCGACCTGCAGAAGGCCGGCGCCGACGTGATCCAGCTCGACGAGCCCTGGGTGCGCAACAATCCGGACCTCGCCCGGCGCTACGCGGTCAAGGCGATCAACCGCGCACTTCAGGGTATCACGGTGCCCACCGTCGTGCATCTGTGCTTCGGCTATGCCGCCGTCGTGCCCGGTTCGACCAAGCCGGCCGGCTATTCCTTCCTCGCCGAGCTCGCCGACACCAGCGCCGAGCAGATTTCGATCGAGGCGGCGCAACCCAAGCTCGACCTCGGCGTACTCAAGGATCTCTCATCGAAGAAAGTCATGCTCGGCGTGCTCGACCTCGGCAATCCCGAGATCGAAACGGCTGAAGTGGTCGCCGACCGGATCCGCAACGGCCTGAAGCATGTCGCCGCCGACCGGCTGGTGGTAGCGCCCGACTGCGGCATGAAATATATGCCGCGCCATATCGCGTTCGGAAAACTGAAGGCGATGTGCGACGCGGCCGCGACCGTGCGCAAGGAGATCAGCTAAGCGGCTTGCCTTTGAGCCAATCCGCGCCGCGGGCGTACAGGGCCTCGACCTCGGGGCCCTTCAGGCCGGGCATGTCGCGCTTGACGGTGTAGCCGATGCGGGTCTGCAGGTAGGCGAGGTGCCGGTAGCCTGGCGGAAACTGCGCGAGCAGCGCCTTGTCGAGAATGGGCACAGCACCAGGCGTGACGGGATCCATCCGGTCCTTCTCATAGATCGGCTGGCGCAGCACGATGCCCCAGCGTCCGTCGCGTTTTTCGAGAAGGTCGTAGAATCGTCCGGTGCAGAGCACGTCGCACAGCACGCCCTCCACCTCGGCGCGCTGCGAGATCGTCATCTTGGTCTGCGCGATCGCACGGGGCCCTGCGAGATCGACCGAGATGCCGCCGAGGAAATGCAGAATGTTGACGCCCTTTGCCCAGGCCTGCTTGCTGATCTCGATGAACTCGTCGCCGGTGCCCTGCGTCCAGGTCGCCATCATGCGGCCGTCAGGGTGCCAGACGGTGCGGAAGCGCTCCCAGTCGCCGGCGTCGCGCCAGATCGCCCAGTTCTGCAGCAGCGCCCGGATCAGGCGATCGTCTTCAATCTCGCTGGCGCTTCCGGGCATGCGGGGATTTCCTTCAGAAATTTTACGCCGTTACAGCAGCCTGGCGCGGACGAACAGCGCGCGCAGCGCGTCGGTCGCCTGCACGGTCAGCATCGCATTGCCGGCGGCGCCCTGCAGCGAGCTCACGGCATCGGCATGCAGCGAGCGAAACTCGATCCATTCGACCGAACTGAGATTGGTGATGAACCGGTAGGCCTCGCCGACCGTTCCGATCGATACCGTCCTGCCGTTCAGCTTGATCTTGAAAACCGCCCGCAGCGGGGTGTCGCAATCGGCAGCGGCGCTTGCGACCGCGGTCATGACGGTGACGGTGAACGCCTCGACGCGGTGAGGCCTTCCTTGAGGCTCGGTACCACGACCAGGCGCTTGACCTCGCCGTTGTGATACGCGGCCAGGAACCTGTCATATTCCTTGATCGAGACGCAGCCGTTGGAATCGCCGTTGGGCCCGAGCAGATAGCTGTGCACGAGCAGGCCGTTCCGGCCATGCATTTCGTTTTCGCCGACCGGCGTCATGCGCAGCGCCGCGACACCATGAAACAGCTTCTCGCGCGGTTTCAGGTCGTAGATGTTCGGGGGCGTCGCCCCGACCATGCGACGGTCGACATAGGCAGGATTATCCATCAGGCTGCCAAGCCCCGAATGGGCCTCGAGCTTGACGCCGTTGGGCATGTACACCGCGCGTGCGGAGATATCGTACACCGCGGTCTGACTGTCGTAGCCGAGCGCCGACAGATCCTTCTTCTCGCTGAACAGGCCGTCATTGGGTGTCAACGATGCCAGCGTGAACTTCATCGGCATCAGATTGCCAAGCTTGATATCGGCGAGCTTGTCAAACAGGGTACGCTCGTCCGACGTCGCGGCGGGTTGCGGATCGATGTTCAGTGCGAGTCCGGCCGCGACCGGCCGCGACCGCGGCATTGGCACCGCCGGGGCCTCGGCCGATGACGCGGGCTGTTCGGCCTGGATGGGCTCGCTGGCCCGCGGTTGTCCACCGAGCTGGCCTTCGATGTGCCCGAACTCGGCGTCGAAATCGGTTCGCGCCGGGCGGCTGGCGGTGCGCCAGGGGTAGTTCATCACGCGCGAACTGCGTGCCGATCCCGAACCAAAGCGATCATCGAATGAAGTGGTGGGGATGGAAGCGGCCGAGACATTGGCCGATGCGGAAGTCTGCAGCCATTCGGTCGGGTCGTAATCGGCGATCCAGGCGGCGAAACCCAACGCAACGCCCAGCGCAGTGACGCTGCACGCCACCCTGCCGAACAATCGACTGCCCCGGCTCGAACCAAGCCCGGTTGCGCTGGTCGTCCTGCTATCCATCCGTCCCCAACTCGGCGCTTCAGAATCACGCTGATTCCGCAGGGATTCACCGAATAAGCCCCAACATAATGCCAACCAAAGTAAGGCATAATCGAGACACCGGTTTTGGCCAACTGGCCAAACCCGCTGAATCGACCCCGGATCATCGTAAACCGGCCAGCGCTTTCCGGGCAACAGGGATCAGGGACGGAGGACCGGATTGGTATTCGGTGCGGGCGCCGCCTCCGCCTCGGAATCCTCCGGCAGCTTGTCGCCATGCACGTCAAGCGCCGGCCCGATCCAGATAGGGTCGGCCAGATGGTCCCGGCGCGGGTTGGTGGTGTTCGGGTGAACCAGCACGCTCAGCCCGCCGTGATTGAGCATCAGCCAAGGGACCAGTTCGGCAAAAACCTCGTTGGAAAAGGCCACCTGGTACATGGCCTGGTCGTGCGGACCGACCTTGACGTCGTGCCACCGTCCGAGCGTGACCGGGAAACGCTCGCCGATCCAGGTACGCAACTGCTCGGCGTCGGCCCGGGTGGACGCCGGGTCGTAGTAGATATGGGCGTGATAGCTGGCGATCTCGCCGATCGATCGTGGACCGCCCGCCTCCGGCTCACCCGTCATCGCGCCCGCTCCCTGCCGTCGTTGCCCCTGAGCCGGTCGCGATGATCGCTGCAACGGGCGTCGTGGTCAATCAGCCCGGGACTAGCGTCTCAGCCCAAGGCTAGTCCAGGTATCAGGCGCCGCCGGCACTGGCGAAACGCTTCTCGACGTTGCGCTTGATGTTCCTAAGGCCAATCAAGGCTTCCTCGTCCATGCGCGCGACCTGCTCCGCGCTGGGCTCCGAGGGGCGGTCGGGATTGCGCAATGTCCGCGTATACCGGGTGGCAGACCCTACCGGTTCGAACGTATAGCGAACGACGATTTTGCCGATGAAGTCGGTATCGGCCTCGACGGTCCAGGCATTGGGCGGATCGCTCTCCGCAACCGTCCAGGCGAGACGCACCTCGCCGCGCTTGATGTGCCATTGCTCGCGAAAGTTTTCACCTTGCAGCAAGGGCCGGTCTTCGCCGTCGATGTGATGGGAGGCGGCAAGCCATTCCGGCCAGGAATTCGGGTTGCAGACGTAATCGTAGACCGCCGCGGGCGGCGCATCGATCATGATGTCGTGGCTTCTCTGAAACGACACCCCCATGGATCATCCCTCTCTCAAACTCTTCGTGTGGTTCAGCCCGGCCGCCGCTTGCCGCCCTCGAACACAGTCATACCGGCGGCTGGATCGAGGTCAACATCGGTCGCTTCGGTCAGGCGCGCCATCGTCATATAGAAGCCGATGGCGAGAATGGATTCGACGATCTCCTGTTCGCTGAAATGCTGGCGCATCGCGGCAAACACCGGCTCGGCAACGCGCACATTGTCGATCACCTCGCGCCCGAACGCCAGCAGCGCCTGCTCGGCGGCGTTGAAGGCGGCGTCCTCATAACTTCCCTGTTCGATGCAATCGATCTGGCTTTGGGTGACGCCGACGCCGAGCGCGATCGGGACATGCTGGCGCCATTCGTAGACGCCCTTCTCCCGCTGCGCGACCTGGAGGATCAGCAATTCGCGATTGACGTGGCTGAGCTTCTGGCGATGCAGAATCGAATTGGCGTAGCGCATCGCCGGAATGAAATTGGCCTCGGCATGCGCCATCATGCGAAAGATGTTCAGCTTGACCGGCATCCTGTCAAAGGAGGTACGCATGTCTCCGCTTGTGGTCTCCGGGTCGATCAGGGGAAGTCTTGCCATCACCGTCTCCTTGCGTTTGCTGCTTATCTGTCGGGTCCCGAACGTCAGCGCCCGCCGACTTCGCGGATCGGATCGGAGCCGTCCCAGGAGGCGGCCACTTTGCGGATATGTTCGAAGAAACTTCCCTTGCTGCCGCTGATGTCCGAAATCTCCACCACGGTGCCGGGATGGGCCTGCGTGTCGAAATAGGCGAAGCGGCCTTTCTCGCCGCCGATCTGGCCTTCGTGCCCCACTTTGTATCCGAGCGCGAGCGCGCGGTCGTAGAGGCCCTGATATTCCCTGGTCCAGTACGACATGTGCTGCAGCCCCTCGCGGCCGGAATCGAGAAACTCCTTGTACATCGAGGGCGCGTCGTTGCGCTGCTGGATCAGTTCGATCTGCAGGTCGCCGGAATTGGCGAGCGCCACGCTCATCTCCATGCCGGAACCCTGGCCGCGGTGGCGGAAGTAGTCGGTCTTGACGCGGTCGATGTAGTACCAGGGCCCGACGCCCATCACATTGACCCAGTGCTCCATCGCAGCGCGGATATCGCGCACCACATATCCGTTCTGGCAGACCGCACCAAAGATTCTGCTCATGACGCTCTCCCGTATATTTGATCCCGCGGTTCAGCCGATCGACCGGCCGCCGTCGATCACCAGTTCCGTGCCGGTGACATAACGGCTCTCGTCGCTTGCGAGCCACAGGATGCCGTTGGCGATGTCTTCAGGTGCGGCCTTGTATCCGAGCGGGACGGCGCGTTCGGTGAGCTTGTCCAGCGTCGGTCCTCGTTCTCGTCCGCCGTTCGAACCGTCCTCGACGGTGCCGATCAGCGTGTCCCAGATCGCGGTTTCGGTGATGCCGGGATGCAGCGAGTTGACGCGCACGCCGTCTTTGGCCGCCGCGCATTCCAGCGCGACCGATTTCGTGAACAGCCGCACGCCGCCCTTGGTCGCGCAATAGCCGGAGACATTGGGCGAAGCCTTGATGCCGGCGATCGAGGAAACATTGATGATGCTGCCGCCCCCGCCTGCCCGCATCAGCGGCAGTGAATGCTTCACGCCGAGGAAGACGCCGTCCAGATTGACGGCCACCTGCCGTCTCCAGTCGGCGAACGACATATCGACAACCGGGCCCGACAGGCCGATCCCGGCATTGTTGACGAGAACATCCAGCCTGCCAAAACGGGCCCGGGTCTGGGCCACGACCGACTGCCAGTCTTCCTCGCGCGTCACGTCGTGATGGTAGTACTCGCACTCGCATCCAGCGGCGCTCAATTCGCGCACAAGGCCCTCGCCCTTCTCGTCCTGCAGATCGGTTGCGATGATCTTTGCGCCCTCGCGCGCCAGCACCAGGACAGCGCTTCGGCCGATGCCGTTGGCGGCGCCGGTCACCAGAGCGACTTTTCCTTCGACACGCCGTGCCATGTCCCGGTCCGTTTCCCTGTCGCGCGGCCATTCGGCCGTCCTGTTATCGGGGAGGCGGGCAACTAAGCCTGCAGCCTCTCTTTGGAAACGTTTCCATACTTCGTTTCATGTTTATCTTCAACACAGATATTTATAGGGCTTCATATTGTATATCGTTTCCAGATCGCGCTAGCTTTCCACCAACTGCGCTTGAAGCGCTGATACTCGAGGGAGCCCCGCCATGTCGTTGCGCCAGGCCCGGCCTGCACGACCGACGATCCGCGACGTCGCCGCCCAGGCCGGCGCCTCGGTCAGCAGCGTCAGCCGGGTCCTCAACGGCGAGCCGCATACCAGCCCGGAACTGCACGCCCGGATCATGCGGGCGGTGAACCGCCTGCGCTTCGAGCCGCATTCGGCCGCGCAGGCGCTGCGTTCGCGCGCCAGCAAGACGATCGGCTGCATGGTCTCCGACCTCTCCAACCCGCTCTACAGCGAGATGATCAACGGCGCGGAGGAGGAATTCCAGCGCGCCGGCTACGTGCTGATGCTCGCCGCGACCCGGCACGAGGAAGACCGCGAGACGGCGTTCATATCGGCAGTGCGCCGGCGGCGCATGGACGGCTTGCTGCTTTTTGCGGGCGATAATGCCCACAAGGATTTCACCGGCGCGCTCGCCAATCTGGAACTGCCATGCGTCGCGATCGATCGCGAGGTGCCGGGAGTGCCGTCGGTGCGCGCCGATCATCGCGGCGGCGGTCTCGAGATCACGCGCTACCTGATCGGGCTCGGTCATCGCCGGATCGCGCTGCTCACCGGACGCGCGGCGCTGCTGCCGAGTTCGGAACGGCTGGCCGGCTATCGCCGCGCCCATGCCGAAGCCGGGCTCGCGGTCGATCCCGACCTGATACGGCCGCAGAGCCAGGGCTCCAGCCTTGCGTTCAGCGACGTCTGCCAGTTGCTGCAGGGCCCCAACCGCCCGACTGCAATCATCACGCTGGGAACGCACATGCTTGCGGGCGTAATGGAAGCGCTCTCCAGCCACGGGCTTCGCTATCCCGACGACATGTCGCTGGTGTGCATCGGCGATACCGATCTGGCGCGGCATGCGACGCCTTCGATCTCCGCGCTCACCTGGGATCTCGACGAGATGGGCCGGGTCGCCGCCAGGACCCTGCTCGACCGTATCAGTCAGGGTCAGAAGGCGCGCGATCTGCGGCCGGTCTATCTGCCGACACGATTCATCCTTCGGCACTCCGGCGCCAGGCCGCGCGCGCCCTGACGCGCCTCGGCGCTACCGATCTCCGCGCCCGGCGAAAACGCTCAGCGACGAACGACCAAAACAAAAAAAGCAAACGGGAAACCCAGGGAGTAAGTAAATGAAGATACGCGCATTGATGATTTCGGTGCTTGCGCTCGCGTCGATGGCATATCCTGCCCACGCCGAGGATGCGGCCGACTACCCGTCCAAGAAGATCAAGATGCTGTTGCCGTTCGGGGCCGGCGGCGGCGGCGACGTGCTCGGCCGGCTGCTTGCCGACCGGATGGGCAAACGTCTCGGCCAGACCATCTATGTCGAGAATCGCACCGGTGCAGCCGGAACCATCGGCGCGCAGCAGGCAGCGGCTTCTCCGCCTGACGGCTACACCATCACGATCGGCGGCATGACCACCCACGTGCTGGCGCCCGCGGTCTATCCCAGCCTGCCCTATGATCCGATCAAGGATTTCACGACCATCGGGCGGATCGGAACCTCATCCATCCTCGTCGTAGCAACCAACGACTTTCCTGCCAACGATCTGCGCGGACTGGCCGAGCTATCGAAGAAGGGCGACCCGATCCAGTACGGCAGCTGGGGTGTCGGCTCGACCGGACATTTCTGCGGCGAAATCATTTCCCAGAAGGCGGGCGCCCGCCTACAGCACGTCCCGTTCAGCGGCGCCGCCAAACTCGCCAACGACCTGATGGGCGGCCATATCTCGGTGGGCCTGGTCGATATGGCGACCGGTACGCCGCTGGTAAAGGACGGCAAGCTAAAAGGCCTCGCCGTGTGCGGCGGCCGGTCTCCCAGCCTGCCCCAGGTCGCGAGCTACAAGGAGCAAGGCGTCGACTTCGAACGAAGCCTGTCGTGGGTAATGTACGCGCCCGCCGGCATCCCCGCCCCGATCGCGCAAAAAATTTCGGGCGCGTTGAAGGAGTCGCTGGCGGAAGCCGACATCGTCGAGAAGCTGGTCGCGCTCGGCATCACCGCGGAGTACATCGCCGGAGACCAGCAGCGCGACATCAACGCCCGCGACATCGAGGCATGGAAGAAGGTCGCCGCCGACGCGAAGATCGAGGTGAAATAGTCCTGAACGCGTGACCCGAATGCGGTGTGGCGTTCCTACGCCGCGCCGCATCCGATGGCTCACTTGCCGAACAGCACCGGCAACTGGCGCGGGCCGCGTACCGTGCCTTCCGACCAGGTGACCCTGCCCGCGGGATCGAGCCTGAAGTCCGGAATCCGCTTCAGCCATTCCTCGATCGCGACCGTCATCTCCATGCGCGCGAGGTTGGAGCCGACGCAGCGATGGATGCCGAGGCCAAACGCCGCGTGGCGATTCTCCTTGCGGTCGATCACCACCTTGTCGGCATCGGGGAACATGGCGGGATCGCGGTTCGCCGCCGGGAACGACAGCAGCACCATGTTGCCGGGCTTGACCGGGCAGCCGCTGATCGTCGTCTCCTTCATCACCTCGCGCGCCATCGTCACCGGCGAATAGGCCCGCAGCAATTCTTCCACGGCGAGCGGCATCAGTTCCGGCTCCTTGACCAGACGCTCGCGGTCGGCGGGCGTTTTCGCCAGATGCCACAGCGAGGAGCCGATCGCGCTCCAGGTGGTGTCGATGCCGGCGATCAGCAGCAGCCGCAGCGAACCGAGCACATGCTCATCCTCCAGCGGCTGGCCATCCTTGTCCCGCGCGTTCATCAGCGTCGAGATCAGGTCGTCGGTCGGGTTCTGTCTGCGATGCTCGATATGGCCGGCGAAATAGCCGGTCATTTCCCGCACCGCCCCCATCAGCGCGTTGTCATCCTTGATGCCGAGTTCGAGGATGCCGTGAATCCATTTGATGAAGAGATCGCCGTCCTTCTCGGGAATCCCGAGCATGTGGGCGATGGCGCGGACCGGGACGTGCTTGGTGTAGCGCGCGGCGGCGTCGCATTTGCCGTCGGCGATGAACTCGTCGATCAGCTCGTTGCAGATGGCGCGCACCCGCGGCTCGAGCTTCTTCATCGCGTCCGGCGTGAACGGCGGCAGCAGCAATTGCTTGGCCGGCTTGTGCTCGGGCGGATCGGAAGTGATCGGCGGCGCCCGCGCCGTGATCTCGGGGCGAATGTCGCGCACGATGACGCGGCGCGACGAGAAATGATCGGTATCGTAGGCGATCTCCTTCACCGCCTGGTAGGTGGTCGGCATGTAGCAGCCGAGAAAGCGCTCGGTGTGAACGACGGGCGAAGCCGCGCGCAGTTTTTCCCAGATCGGAAACGGATTTTCTGTCCAGGTCGGATCGGTGTGATCGAAATCGTTGACCCAGTCGGTGACCGGGGGATGTTCGGGCATGATGCTGGCGGAATCGGACATCGGAGCAAATCCTCTGCTGGTTCGTTCAGATCCGGATGGAATGAAGTCGAGTTCGGGACCGGACTATTCCTCGGTCACTTCGATCGCGATCTCGGGACAATTGGTCTGGGCGAGCCAGGCCTTGTCTTCCAGGCCCTCGGGCACGGAGCCGTCGCCGACTTCGTGCGCGTTGCCGAATTCATCGAGATCGAACAGTTCGGGCGCCAGTGATTTGCAGCGCGCGTGTCCCTGACATTTGTCCTGGTCGACGCGGATTCTGAGCTTTCCAGCCATCGCAGCGTTTCCCCTCTCGACGCGCATTTTGCGCGCATGTTCTTAGAATGGCTCACAACAAACGCAAGACACTCGAACGCCTCTAAGTTATAGTATATTACATTCGTTGGGCCGTTGTGCTGTCAAGTCAAAAGTACTAGAGCATGAGTTGAAATGCTGCCTCGACCCGCCCGCAAAGCTGTCAATGCCTATCACCACGGGGATCTCCGCGATGCCCTGGTTCAGGCGGCGCTGCACCAGGTCGAGCTCGGCGGCCCGGAAGCGATCAGCATCAGTGCGCTTGCCAAGACGCTCGGCGTCTCGCAACCGGCCCCCTACAAGCATTTCGCCGATCGCGAATCCCTGCTGATGGCGGTGACGGCGGAAGCGTTCCGCCAGTTCAGCGCCACGCTGCGGGAAGCGATCGAAGAACCGTCAAAGCGCTCGAAGCTGTCGCGGTTCGCTCAGGTCACGTTCGATTTCGGCCTGCGCCGCATCGGCATCTACCGCCTGATGTTCGCCTCACGCATCATCGCCTCCGCGCCAAAAGGCGGCGAGTTGCACACTGCCACGATGGAGACCTTCGGCCTTCTCCTGGAAGCGCTGGAAGCGCCCGCCGTCGGCCTGCTGCGCGAGCGCACCGCGTTGAAGCTCTGGGCTTCGCTGCACGGCGTCGTCATGCTGGCCGAACAGGGCCTGCTTACCGGCGAACTCGCCAATGTCAGCCGGGAAGAACTGGTTGAAGACATCGTGGAGGAAGCCAAGCTGGCGCTGTCGGTCGCCATCGAAGCCGCCAGCAAGCCCAGCCGCTGACAATCACGACTCCCTCGCCGCGACGCGCATCACCGGCGTGTGGCGCCCTTGCCCTGCCCGTCCCGCGGCGCAAACGATTGATTGCCGAACGATGACGTCTTCGGGACCGTCATGACGATATAGCCGCGGCCGGTCGACTGGTGACAGGCGTTGCATCCCGATGTCAGCTCGCCGAAAGCCTTGCCGAATGCCGCGCTGTTTCGGGCGTCGATCGCCTTCTCCATCGATCTGATCGGCGGATCGATCATCGTGATGTTGTCCACGGGAATGTCCGTATAGAGCGCGATGGCCTCGTTGAGGCTCGCTTTCACCAGCTCGAGCTCGTAGCCCGCGAGCTCCCAGTTCTTCTGCTGGCCTGCGGCCCACAGCTTCGAGTGCCTGACCTGGACCGCGGCCATGATGTCGGCAAGCCGCGGCAGTGGCTTTTGCGAGGCCTGGGCCGCAACCATAACTGGCGACACCAGCGCGACGGCGGTTGCGGCAACCGCCGCGAGATATTTCGTGCTCTTGCGCATTCTCGATTTCCTCGGCTGCTGGCACATCTCTAAACTGCGGGCACGGGAATCCATTGACACAGGTCAATTGGTCCGCAGACGCAAACGCGCCACACATGTCGCGAGATCGAAGCCCGTGTCACCGGCGCTTCTTGTATTCGTCGCCGCCAGATGGTCATCTTGGCCTTTCAAAGGCATCGTCGATTGAGCAGAAAATTCAACAGGTCCCCCGCGTCTCGCCGGTGGCAGCGCCTGCTGACGCAGTCGGCCCGAATCGTCACACTCGGTGCGCTGATGAGCCTCGGCGTTTGCGGCCTCGCTCTGGCACAGGAGGAGGACGATGAGGAAGACACGGCAAAAGCCAAGCCGACCCTGCCGAACATCTACCTCGATGTCAGAACCATCTATTCGACGCTGCCGGCCGGGACGCTGTCGATCGGATTCAGCGCCCCGCCGCTGCTTGCGACACTGGGGAATCTATCTTCGCTAGGAACGCTTGGGTCGCCTTCCAGCCAAAGCGTCTCGGTCGACCTGCCCTTGACCGTCGATGTGAACGACCAGCTCTCGGTCTATGGCGGCGTCAGCGGCGCCTGGTCGAAAAGCGGCTCCTCGCCCTGGACGGATTTTTCGATCTTCAGCTTTACCCTCGGATTTCAGGCCGACGTCTATCAGCAGAACGGCGGGATTTTTCCGACCATCACCGTTCAGTCCAACGTGTCGCGCTCGACGTCGGACTCGCCTCTGGCCACCACGACCTACAACACGATCCTGGAGGCCGGCTATGCGCTTGATGCGGATGAGACGCGTGGGCTGCTCGCGGGAATGCAATACGCCAGGATCTTCGTCGACAGTCCCCTCGCCCGCGTCAGCCCCGATGTCATGGGTTATGTCGGCGGCTACTATCAGTGGGACAACAACTGGAAGTTCACCGGCCGCGTCGGCGTGCAGTCCTTTGGCGGTGCGCAGTTGTTGAACCTGACGCCGTTCCAGCCCTTTACGCAACCGATAGTGCGCTTCGACCTCGACCGCATGGATGACGATGACAACCGGCTGTTCGGCGTAACAGCGCAAATCGCGTGGACGCCGAAGCCGTCGTATCAGCTGACGCTGCGAACGCCGCTTTATTTGAACAAGAATTAGGGCGAGCGTCGGCTCCAATCGTCATGCCCGGGCTTGACCCGGGCATGACGTAAGAGCGGGTTCACACCCCGGTCTGGGTGATGAACTTGGTGTTGAAGTAGCCCTCCATCGCCTCGGTGCCGCCTTCGGAGCCGTAGCCGGAATCCTTGACGCCACCGAACGGCACTTCGGGCAGCGCCAGACCGAAGCTGTTGATCGAGACCATGCCGGCCTCGATCGCGGCGCCGATCGCGGTCGCGGTCTTGGTCGAACTGGTGAAGGCGTAGGACGCGAGACCAAAGGGCAAACGGTTGGCTTCCTCGGCGACCTCGTCGAAGGTCGAGAACCGCGAGATCAGCGCGAGCGGGCCGAACGGCTCCTCGTTCATGGCGCGCGCATCCTTCGGCACGTCGCTGACCACGGTCGGCTCGAAGAAGTATCCCTTGTTGCCGACGCGATGCCCGCCGGTCTCGAGCTTCGCGCCCTTTCCGACCGCATCCTGCACCATGCCCTCGATGGCGGTGACCCGGCGCGGGTTGGCGAGCGAACCCATCTTCGAATCCGGGTCCATGCCGTTGCCGACCTTCATCGATTTGGCGCCCTCGACGAACTTTTCGACGAACTCGCGGAAGACGTCGTCCTGCACCAGCATGCGCGTGGGCGAAATGCAGACCTGGCCGGCATTACGGTATTTCGCCGCAGCGAGAATCTTCGCCGCCGACGACACGTCCGCATCCTTGAACACGATCGCCGGTGCGTGGCCGCCAAGCTCCATGGTGGCGCGCTTCATGTGCAGGCCCGCAAGCGCCGAAAGCTGCTTGCCGACGCTCGTCGAACCGGTGAAGGAAATTTTCCGGATCACCGGGTGCGGAATGAGATACTCCGAGATTTCGGCCGGCACGCCATAAACGAGATTGATCACGCCCTCGGGTACGCCGGCGTCGGCGAATGCCCGGATCAGTTGCGCCGGGGACGCCGGCGTTTCCTCAGGCGCCTTGACGATGACAGAGCAGCCCGCGGCGAGGCCCGCCGAGAGTTTGCGAACGACCTGATTGATCGGAAAATTCCACGGCGTGAAGGCGGCGACCGGGCCGACCGGCTCCCGGATCGAGATCTGGTAGATGCCGGGACCACGCGCCGGAATGACGCGGCCATAGGCGCGCTTGGCTTCCTCGGCAAACCATTCGATGACGTCGGCGGCGGCCATGGCATCGATCCTGGCCTCGGCCAGCGTCTTGCCCTGCTCCATCGTCAACAGCGGCGCGATCTCGTCGTTGCGCTCGCGCATGATCGCCGCCGCCTTGCGCATGATCTTGCAGCGGTCGAACGGCGCCACGGCGCGCCAGACCTTGAAGCCCTTTGCAGCCGCTTCCAGCGCCTCGTCGAGATCGGCGCGGTCGGCATGCGCGACGGTGCCGATGGTTTCCTCGGTCGCCGGATTGAGCACGGCAATGGTCTTGCCCGACTGGCTCGGACGCCACTTGCCGTTGATGAACAGTTGGGTATTTGAATATGCCACGAGACTTGCTCCCTGAGCGCTGTTGTTGCCGCCGGACGGCGGGGCCGATGATCAGGCGCCTATATGATGGAAGCTTGACCGGATTGCAAAGCTGATTCAATTCTGTGCAGCCTTGCGATCGACGCAGGCGCTCGCCATCGGCCTCGATCTGCCGCCCTCACGCCTTTCGTATCAGGAGAAGACATCATGGCATCACACGACGCCGCACGTGCGCTGCAGGGCAAGGTCGCACTGGTCACCGGCGCAGGCCGCGGGCTTGGCCGGGCATTCGCCGAGCGGCTCGCAAGCCTCGGCGCCGATGTCGCCATCCACGGCATGCGCGAGAACGGGCCGGCAGAATATGGCGAGGGATCGACGCTGACGGCGGTCGCTGCGGAAGTAGCCAGCACGCATGGCGTGCGAACGATCCGTGTCCTCGGCGATCTCACCGACAGCGCCGACATCGCCCGCGTGGTCGAGACAACAACGAAGGAATTGGGTCCGATCGACATTCTCGTTCACAATGCCGGCGGCGACATTGCGGCCAAGGGCGGCAAGCCCGACCCGAACGATGCCGTCGGCATTCGTGAAGAGGATGTACGCGCCGTGCTGGATCGCAACCTGCTCAGCACGATCCTGACATGTCAGGCGGTGGCAAAGGAAATGATGGCGCGGCGTCAGGGCCGCATCGTCACCATCGGTTCGGTCGCAGCCTTCAAGGGCCGCACCAGCGGCTCGATCTACGCAGTCGCCAAGGCGGGCATGACGCATTACACGCGATGCCTCGCCGATCAGCTTCGATCCTTTGACATTACGGTGAACTGCATCGCGCCCGGCGACACCCGAACCGGACGGTTCATGGGCACGCGCGCGGTGGACGAGAGGCGGATGGTCGAAACCGGCACGCTTGACCGCATCGCCACCGTCGACGAAGTCGCCCGCGTCGTCGAGGTGTTCGCGGGTCCGCTCGGCGCGTTCGTCTCCGGCCAGGTATTGCGCGTGGATGGCGGCGGACAGTGCTGGGCCGGGTGACTCAGTTGCGAGCCACGTCGGCTTTCCGGCCCTCGCGTAACTCCAGGCCAATTGCAAAGGCGCGCTGTTCGGTCCTGGCCTGGTCCTCCTTCGCGAGGACCTTCATGTCGTGAGTGGATACCGAGGCTTTCTGAAACCTCGACCTGATCGGTTCGCTGCAAAACCGCGTGGCGGTCGCGGCGATATTATGAAGGCTCGCGGGAGGGCTTCCCTTTGGTTCCAGTAGCCGGGCGACTTCTCGATGCAGACAGTCGTCGCGTGTGCTCATTTCGCTGGCGTGAATGATGGGAGTGGTCTGGCTTGTCGCGAGTTGATTGTCGGTTCGGCACGACGCGCAAAGCACCGCCGCCGCGATCAACGGCGCGGTACGCGAAACTCTCATTGTCGAAAACACGCAGGCAACCTCCGCACGACCATGCCGATTGCCCTAGCGGACGCCGCCGCGGAACCTTTGATCCAGATCATTGAAAGCGCGGAGGCCAAATAGGTCAGGCCTGCTGACGGTGACTCATATTTCCGATGCAAACGCTGGGCAGGCGTTACGAATCGAGGTTTACTATCCAGAGCCCGTGATTATCAGGTTCGGTCAGCCAATCGCCGATTGAGATCTGAGTCACAGTGCTTGGGGGCGCATGGTGTTACTTGTTGTGCGCATACCGTGGCGTTGAGTATTCTGGAGGACGCTATCGTGCCCATGTGTCAGTCGCCAAAAATCGCCGATGTATTTCTCAAGGCAGGACAAGCTCCCGCAAACGACAATTGCACCTCGGTCAACGCGCCCAGGAGCTCACCTTCGATCTACAATGCCTTTCCGGCGACGTTGCTGACCGTTTCCGTTTTTGCCTGCTTCACCGCATTCTTTTTCTTCTGACGCATCGCAGTCGCCATCTGCACGGCGGTCACATGTCAGAACCGCCGCCTTGGGCTGCGGCTTAAAATCTCGTTAATATCACCATGCTACCGTCAGCCGTATTCAGATCAGGAATATTGCGGTGGTTGAAACTCGGATTGCGCCACGCGTCAAAATCATGAAGGCTGCCAAGATCGACTATGGCGGCGACAAGTATCCTTGCGTCATTCGTGACATATCCAGCACCGGCGCGGCGCTGGAGTTCTCCGACTTCCTCCGCATTCCCGATGAATTCACATTGGTCATACCGGAAGACCGGCTGCGGCTTCCGTGCCACGTCGTGTGGCGCAGGGATTATCGCGTCGGGGTGCAGTTCGATTGAATTGGGCTATGCGCCCGCTTCCCTGCAAACTCCGGACAAGTCCACAGCAGTCTCTCTCAGGTCTTTGCCTTGGCGGCGGTTCCCGACTTTGGCAGCGATCCGTTGGCGCTCTTGATGCGAATGCGCATGGAGCCTCCCTTTGGATCGTCGATCTCGAACGAATTGGTCTTTCGCACGAGGTCACTCAGCTTGCGAAAACCAAAGGTTCTCGGATCGAAGTCGGGGGCCAGGTTGGCGAGTTGCTTTCCAACTTCTCCGAGAGCAACCCATCCGTCTTCGCTTTCCATCTGCGTGATGACTTTCTTGATGTCGGGCGTAGCTGCGCTGGCCGGCTGCAGAGGTTTTGAAGCCGAAGCCGCATCCTGACTGCTGCCGATGCCGGCAAGCAGGTTCTCCGTGTACACGAATTTTCGACAGGCCCGCCGGAAGCTCTCGGGGGTTTTCTGCTCCCCGAATCCAAAAACATCGACGCCTTGTTCACGGATGCGGGCGGCAAGGCGGGTGAAGTCGCTGTCGGAGGAAACCAGACAAAATCCATCGAACCGGCCGCTATGAAGCAGATCCATTGCGTCGATAACCAACGTAATGTCGGATGCGTTCTTCCCGGTGGTGTAAGCGAATTGCTGCTGAGGTATGATGGCGTATTTCGACAGCGTATCGGCCCAGCCCTTTGAGCGCGGATTGGAGAAGTCGCCATAGATTCGGCGAACGCTTGCCTCCCCGATCTTGGCAATTTCCTCGAACAGCCCATCCACGATCTTCGCGGAGGCATTGTCCGCATCGATCAAGACGGCGAGACGAGACGAGCGGATTTCAGAAGGCATGAGTATCCCCAAGCGTACGGACGAATCCAGACGTTCGGCAAGCCTTAAGGCCCGCGGAAGCCGGCAGAGAACATACTGATGGCGATGTGGATTGCGGGACGTGCGGAATCAGGCAACCAGTTGGGCGAAAGATCGATGGAAGGCTGTCCCCGGCCGGCAAACCGCTAGTCCCCGCATATTTCACGTCGGGGGACGTTGGTAGCGAGAGAGGGACTCGAACCCCCGACCCCAGGATTATGATTCCCGTGCTCTAACCAGCTGAGCTACCTCGCCACGGTCCACCGTCACGGCATGTATGCCGCAGTCGCGAACGCGCGGCATATAAGAAGTCGCGCCGGGGCCTGTCAAGCAAACCCGTACCATCAGCGAAATACCTGCAAAAAGCGCTATTTCGGCCGGATCGTGGGGTCGCCGCCGGGGCTGCCGGGCGGCGGAATCACGGGGGTCTTGCCGACGTCGGGTGCGGGCGCGTGCATTTCGGGGTCGACCCCTGGCGGCGGGCACAGCACGCCATCGGAGCGGGCCAGTCTATCGCCCAGCGGCTCGGCTCGCTGCCCCGTGGTCGTTCCCTCCGGAGCCGCCGTTCCAGACCGCGGTGCCGGATGCATCGGGGCACAATTCGCCGACCGATCGGGCGATGGTGGCGCCGTTCGCGGCGCGGGCGTCGTCTCGCCAGGCGGAGCCTGTGCGATCGCCACGCCGGAGATCGCCGTCAATACACATGAGAGAAGGAGCGCGCGTTTGATAGCCATGCGGGAAAACGGCCGGCGCACGCGGAGGTTACGCAGCTAATTTGTCGCATTATTCCTTGACGCGTTTTCGCGACGCGAACCGGGGTCCGCCTCGCGCGAAAACACCATGCCGCTCACGACTTGCGAAAACGGATCAGCGAAAAATGTCCCATCGGCGGCATCGGCCGCCGCTCGGTCAAGGTGACGCCGCCGTGCTTGGCGGCCCAGTCGGTCAGCCGCGCCCACGGAAATTCCGGCCGCCAGCCAAGCCGTCGCGCCAACGGCGCGAACGCCAGTTCGAAGATCCGGCGCGGCCCGCTCTCGGCGCCGATGTGATTGACGAGAATGAGTTCGCCGCCGGGCTTCAGCACACGGATGAAATCATCCAGCGTACGCTCCGGATCAGGCACCGCGGTGATGACATATTGCGCCACAACGGCATCGAAACTGGAATCCTTGAACGCGAGGTTCTTGGCGTCCATCACGGCAAGCGTTTCGACGTTGGTAAGACCCATCGTGCGTACGCGCTTGAGCGCCCGACGCAACATCGGCTCGGAAATATCGACGCCACAAAGTTTCGTGCTGCGCGAATATTCCGACAACGACAGGCCGGTGCCGACGCCAACGTCGAGAACGCGGCCGCCGATCTTGTCGGCCTCGGCAATGGTCGATTGGCGGCCGTGGTCGAACACCTTGCCGAACACCAGATCGTAGACCGGTGCCCAGCGCCCATAAGCCTTTTCGACCCCCTCGCGGTCGATGTCCCCAGCCATTCCCTCTGCCCTGATTTTTCTAGCCGCGCATCACCTCGGCAAGTGGCGCAGGTGTTTCCAGCCCCCCTGCCCTTGCCGCATTCCGCGCGGTTGCGCTCTTGATGAAACCACCCCCGAGTACGCGCGCCTGGCCCGCCGGCGCATCGTAGAACACGCAAGCCTGGCCCGGCGACACGCCTTCCTCGCCGGCGACCAGTTCGACTTCATAGCCGCCGTCGACCGCCCGCAACCAGGCCGGCTGCGGCGGGCGCGTCGAACGCACGCGCACGAACATCTCGATGCCTTCGCCGATTACGCGATCGAGCGCACCGTCGCCGATCCAGTTGACGTCGCGAAGCCGGATGCGATCCATCCGCAACGCCTCGCGCGGTCCGACCACGACGCGGCGGCTCGCCGCATCGAGCTTGACGACATAGAGCGGCGCGCTGGAAGCGATGCCCAGTCCCTTGCGCTGGCCGACGGTGAAGTGAACGATGCCCTGATGCCGGCCGATGACGCGGCCATCGAGATCGACGATGTCGCCCGGCTCGATCGCGCCGGGCTTCAGGCGTCCGATGATGTCGGTATAGCGCCCGGTCGGAACGAAGCAGATGTCCTGGCTGTCCTGCTTGTCGGCGACCTCGAGGCCGAAGCGCCGCGCCAGTTCGCGCGCCTGCGGCTTGGACATGTCACCAAGCGGAAAGCGCAGAAAATCGAGCTGCTCGCGCGTGGTCGCAAAAAGGAAATAGCTCTGGTCGCGATCGGAATCGGCGGCGCATACCAGCGCCCGCGATCCGTCGGCCAGCCGGCGCGAGGCGACGTAGTGGCCCGTCGCTAGCGCATGCGCGCCAAGCTCGCGCGCGGTCGACAAGAGATCACGAAACTTGATCGAACGGTTGCACTCGATGCACGGCACCGGCGTTTCGCCGAGCGCGTAGCTTTCGGCAAAATTATCGATCACGGATTCGCGGAAGCGGCTTTCGTAATCGAGCACGTAATGCGGAATGCCGATCCGCTCGGCGACGTTGCGGGCGTCGTGGATGTCCCGGCCGGCGCAGCAGGCGCCCTTGCGGTGGGTCGCCGCGCCATGGTCGTAAAGCTGCAGCGTGATCCCGACCACGTCATAACCTTCGGACTTCAGAAGGGCAGCGGTCACGGATGAATCGACGCCGCCGGACATGGCGACCACGACCCGCGTGTCCTGCGGACGGCCTTCGAGATCCAGACTGTTTGGCATGGCAGGGGTCATCGACTTCAATCGCGGGAACAACGCGCTCCTCGCGGCCAGGGTTAAAAAGCCTTTTTACGTAAGGTCTTAAGGCACCATTCGGCCAGACCGGGCCGGATCGAACGCCGCTCTTTAATATAGGCCGGATTCCCGGGAGGCAATCAGCCGCTCCCCGTTTTGGGATGAATCCAGGACGGCAAATCTTGCCGCCGGGCAGAAATGGGGGGCCGTGACCGGGCCTTCAGGACAGCCCGCCATTTTGGTAATACATTGAAAAATAACGACATTATTGTGCCAGCGCGGCTGGCCCGGTCCTTGCTGACTGGATCAATGAGGTTCCAGCGAGAGGGTCGCCCGTGGTCAGCGTCACGTCAGAAGTATTGGCAAACGCGTCTTTTCAGAACGCACAAGCGAAGTCGGCGCGGGCCGACTCGGGTCAATCCGCCGGAAACGACAGTTTCGCGACGCTGGTGGACAGCAATACGGCTGCCAGCAAAGACAATCGCGCGCAGGACCGCGCCCAGGACACAAGCCCTACCCCGCGCCGCTCGGACGATACCCAAGCTGCATCCGATAACCGCGCACGGAACAACGCCGCGTCGGACAAGGCTGCATTCGACAAAACCGCGCGCAACGACTCCAGCGACCGCGACGCCGCGGCCAAGCCACGCGACGACGGCAAAGCCGACACCAAAGCGGACGCAAAGGCTGATACGCCCGGCAAGACTGAAACGACGAAGTCCAGCAAGACCAGGTCCGGCAGGTCGGACGAAACCAAACAGGCATCTTCAGGCGACGATGCTGCCGCCAAGGATCAGACCGAGGCCGCGCAGGATGGAACGGCGGTGGTAACGGCCGACGCCGTTGCGGTCGCCGTCGCCAATTCCACATCGACGGCGCCGGCAGCCGCCGCACCCACCGCAACGGCAACGGATAGGGCGACGGCGCCGCTCGCCATCGCCGCGGCTGCCATCGCCGCGACGACTTCGCTGGCAAGCGAGACCGCGCCAGCCACGGCAGCTTCCGAAGGCGGAGAAACCGATACGACCACACCTGCCGACGCGAACGCCAAGACCGACGGCACCAAGGTCAAGGCGCAGAATGTCGTCGGCCAGGCCGTCGGCACGCCGGCCGCCTCTGCCGATACCACCGTCACCACCGGTATCGCACAGGCCGGCGCAGCGGTCGCCGCGACGCCGGCGACATCGAAATCCGCCGTCCAGACCAAGACCGCTGCGCTCGCCAAGGAAGGCGCCGCCACTGCGGGCGATCAGGACAACGCGGCAGGCGCAACGGACACCTCCGCCACCGCGACGACAGATGCAGGCAACGTCGCGACCTCCGCCGCCCCGCAGACGGAAGCCGCAGGCAAGCCGAAGGGCGAGAACGGCAAGGCGGAGGCTGGGAAGGCCGACGCATCGGGCAGCAACGCCACGCTATCGGCCGCGCCCGCCAATACGCACGCGGCAATTGCGGATGTCCAGACGCCGATCACTTCGTCCGGCAACGGCGTTCATGCCGCAGGCAGCATCCAGACGCAGCATGTCTCCGCTTCGAGCGCATCTGCTCCCGCGGCCCAGCTCACCGCCACCGCAGCCACAGGCGCGCCGGTGCCTCTCAGCGGGCTTGCGATGGAAATCGCCGCTTCCGTCAACAGCGGCAAGACCCGTTTCGAAATCCGGCTCGATCCGGCAGAACTCGGCCGCATCGATGTCCGCATCGATATCGATCGCCACGGCCAGATGACGTCGCATCTGACGGTCGAACGGCCGGAGACGCTGCAGATGCTGCGTCAGGACGCCAACCAGTTGCAGCGCGCGCTCGACAATGCCGGACTCTCGACCGGCAATGCCGGACTGCAATTCAGCCTGCGCGATCAATCCTCGCAGGGCCAGAACGACGGCAACCAGTCCAATCCCAATGCCCATCGTCTTGTCGTCAGCGAGGAAGACAGCGTTGCTCCCGTCGTCGCCGGCCGCGGCTATGGCCGCATGCTCGGTTCGAGCGGCGGCGTTGACATCAGGATTTAAGGGAGAGCGCCATGGCAGTCGATGCAACCATGCCGTCGCAGATCGTCTCGGCGGCCGGGACCGGCACCGCGACGAGCAACAAGACCGCGTCCGAAAAGACGACCGGGATCGCGGATAATTTCCAGACCTTCCTGACGCTGCTCACCACGCAGCTCCAGCACCAGAACCCGCTGGACCCGCTCGACACCAACCAGTTCACCCAGCAGCTCGTGCAGTTCGCCGGTATCGAGCAGCAGCTCAAGCAGAATGAGCAGTTGAAGGCGCTGGTGGAGATCGAGAAGAGCGCGCAGGCGACGCAGGCGCTGGTCTATGTCGGCAATACCGTCGCGGTCGACGGCAGCAAGGCGCAGTTCGACAAATCCGCCACCTGGAATTTTCATTCCGAGAAGGACACCAGCGCCACCATCACGATCACCAACTCCGCCGGACAGACCGCCTATTCGGGCTCCTATGCGCTGAAACAGGGCGGCTCCAGCTTCGTCTGGGACGGCAAGGGCAATGATGGCGTGCAATGGCCGGCCGGCACCTATACCCTGACCGCGACCGGCAAGGACAGCAGCGGAAACAACGTGGCGATTTCGACCGAGGTCCAAGGCATCGTCGATTCAGTCGATCTGAGCGCCTCGCCGCCGCTGCTTTCGATCGGCGGGCAAAGCTACACCACCGACAAGATCAAGCGCGTGGTCCGTCCGGGCACCTCCACCTAGCTAGCGGGCGCTCAACCGCCCTTCCCGACCCGGGTTCTTTCGGGGTTGAACGCAACGGCGTTCTCCCCCGCAGAGGCCGGGTCGCGGAACTTTTCGGTCAAATTTCAAGGAGATTCGCATTGAAGGGTTGCGCTTAGGCAAATTTTAAGCCGGGGGGCGTAGGTTGTCAGGGTGAGTTCAGTGGTTGAGAGTTTGTGAGTACGCCATGACAGAACCCCATCGCCCGAGGGTAAAATACGTCATCGGGCCTGACGGCAGTCCGTTAACAATTGCTGACCTGCCCGCGCCCGGAACCAAACGGTGGGTGATCCGTCGCAAGGCAGAAGTCGTTGCCGCCGTCCGCGGCGGCCTGCTTTCCCTGGAGGAAGCATGCAGCCGTTACACGCTGACGGTTGACGAATTCCTGTCCTGGCAGTTTTCCATCGACCAGCATGGCCTGGCCGGCCTGCGGACCACCCGGATCCAGCAGTATCGGCAGTAAGCTCTCCCGAACCAACAGTATTTGACGAAAACCGGCTTCGTTTTGCGAAGCCGGTTTTTTTCATGCCCGAACTATTAACGCCGGCTTTAACGGTCGTTAACCATATGGAAACCATCGCCTAGGCAATAATTGCCCAGTCGGTCCCCGATACGAATCTTGGGTCCGAATCCCTGGGGGCGGTTGGTGCAAAGTCTCGTTGCTTTCCTGAGAGGACTGGGCGCCTCGCGGTTGATGGCCATGGTCGCGGTGACAACCGCGCTGATCGGCTTCTTCGCCTTCGTCATCATGCGCGTGACGACGCCGCAGATGACTACCCTGTTCACCGATCTGAGTGCCGAAGATTCTTCCAGCATCATCAAGGACCTGGAACGCCAGGCGATTCCCTTCGAGCTGCGTAACGAAGGCGCCGTCATCATGGTGCCGAAGGACAAGGTCACGCGCCTGCGGATGAAGCTCGCCGAAGCCAACCTGCCCAAGGGCGGCGGCGTCGGCTACGAGATCTTCGACAAGTCCGACGCGCTGGGCACCACGAGCTTCGTCCAGAACATCAATCACCTGCGCGCGCTGGAAGGCGAACTCGCCCGCACCATTCGTGCCATCGACCGCATCCAGGCCGCCCGCGTCCATCTGGTATTGCCGGAACGGCCGCTGTTTGCGCGGGAGACGCCGGAGCCGTCGGCCTCGATCGTGGTGCGCGTGCGCGGCAGCCTCGAGCCGCAGCAGATCCGCGCCATCCGCCATGTCGTGGCGTCCGCCGTCAACGGGTTGAAGCCGCAGCGCGTCTCGATCGTCGATGAAGCCGGCCGGTTGTTGGCCGACGGCGCCACCAAGGATGCCGAACTTGCCGTCGGCGACGAGCGCCGCACCGCGTTCGAGAAGCGGATGCGCAACGAGGTCGAGGCGATCGTCTCATCGGTGGTCGGCCAGGGCCGCGCGCGCGTCCAGCTCACCGCCGACTTCGATTACAACAAGGTCACCCAGACCTCGGACAAGTTCGATCCCGAAGGCCGGGTGCTGCGCTCGACCCAGACCCGCGAGGAATCTTCTGCCAGCGCCGGCGACAGTGGCCAGGTCACGGTCAACAACGAACTTCCCGGCAACCAGGCTAGCGGTGGGCCAACGGCCCGCGACCAGAGCAAGAAGAGCGAAGAGACCAACAATTACGAAATCTCCCGCGTCACCAAGACCGAGGTTACCGAGGCCGGACGCGTCAACCGGATCTCGGTCGCGGTGCTGGTCGACGGCGCCTATTCGAAGAACGAAAAAGGCGAGATGGTCTATCAGGACCGCAGCAAGGAACAGCTCGACCGCATCGCGGCCCTGGTGCGCTCGGCGATCGGCTTCGACCAGAAGCGCGGCGACCAGGTCGAGGTCGTCAACCTCCGCTTTGCCGAAGCGCCTTCCGTTCCCCCGGTCGTCGAACCGGGCGGGCTGCTCGGCATGCTTCAGTTCACCAAGGATGACGTCATGTACGTCATCGAGCTCGGCGTCATGATGCTGCTCGGCCTCGTGGTGCTGTTCATGGTGATCCGGCCGCTGGTCAAGCGCATCCTGGCCTCCGAAGTCGTTCCGGCACTGACCGAAAACACGATCCCCGTGCTGGCAGACGGCAGCACGCAGGAAGGATCCGGCCAGGTCCAGCTTCCCAGCCCCAGCCACGCATCCCAGTTGATCGACGTCGCCCAGGTCCAGGGCCAGGTCCACGCGCAAGCCGTGCACCGCGTCGGCGAACTGGCCGAGCGAAATCCGAACGAAACCGCTTCCATTGTTCGCCAATGGCTGAACGAACCCGCCGAGACCTGACATGGCCGCACCGCAAAACAACAGCAACGCGAACGACATTACGACCGTCATATCCGCGTTGGCGAGCCGTCAGAGCGGGCGGCCGAAGAGCAAGCCGCTGAGCGGCCCGAAGCGCGCCGCCATCCTGATGCTGGCGCTCGGCGAGCAATATGGCGGCAAGGTGTGGGCGCAGCTCGACGACGACGAGGTGCGCGAACTGTCGATCCACATGTCGACGCTCGGCACCGTCGAGGCCGACGTGGTCGAGGACCTGATGCTCGAATTCGTCTCGCGCATGTCGGCATCCGGCGCACTGATGGGCACCTTCGACGCCACCGAGCGGCTGCTGCAGCAATACCTGCCGTCCGACCGCGTCAACGGCATCATGGACGAAATTCGCGGACCCGCCGGCCGCAACATGTGGGAGAAGCTCTCCAACGTCCAGGAAGAGGTGCTCGCCAACTACCTCAAGAACGAGTACCCGCAGACCATTGCGGTGGTGCTGTCGAAGCTGAAATCGGAGCACGCCGCACGCGTGCTGGCGATCCTGCCCGAGGATCTCGCGCTCGACGTGGTCGGCCGCATGCTGAAGATGGAAGCGGTGCAGAAGGAAGTCATCGAGCGCGTCGAGCAGACGCTGCGCACCGAATTCATGTCGAACCTGTCGCAGACCCGCCGCCGCGACGCCCACGAGGTGATGGCGGAAATCTTCAACAATTTCGACCGCCAGACCGAGACCCGCTTCATCACCTCGCTGGAAGAGGAAAACCGCGAATCCGCCGAGCGCATCAAGGCGCTGATGTTCACCTTCGACGACCTGATCAAGCTCGACTCCGCCTCCGCCCAGACGCTGATGCGCAACATCGACAAGGACAAGCTCGGCATCGCGCTGAAGAGCGCCAATGAGGAGGTGCGCAGCTTCTTCCTCGGCAACATGTCCTCGCGCGCCGGCAAGATGCTGATGGATGACATGGCGGCGATGGGGCCGGTACGGCTGCGCGACGTCGACGAGGCGCAGGCCCTGCTCGTCAACCTCGCCAAGGACATGGCCGCCAAGGGCGAGATCACGCTGACCAAGAATCGCGCCGACGACGAGCTGGTGTACTGATGGCAGCGCCTGCGAAATTCCTGTTCGACACCGACTTCGCCGCGCCCGACAAGACGCGCGAGCGTGCCGCCACGGCCGCCGAGATCGCCGAGAAAGTCGCCGAAGCCGAAGCGCGCGCCTATCGCGCCGGTTACGAGGCGGCCCAGCGCGAGGCCAAGGCGGAAAGCGACCGCCGCTCGGCGCTGGCGCTGGAAGAAATCGGCATCGCCATCAAGGCCATCGCCTCGCGCGTCGCCGGCATCGAGGCAAGGATGGAAACCGAGGCGGTCGACGTCGCGGTGGCGGTGGCGCGCAAGCTGTGCAGCGAGCTCATCGCCCGCGAGCCGCTCGGCGAGATCACCGCGCTCGTCAGCGACTGCTTCTCGCATCTGGTCGCAACCCCGCATCTCGTGGTCCGCATCAACGACCAGCTCTACGAGGCCGCCCGCGCCAATATCGAACGGCAGGCGACGCAGAGCGGTTTCGAGGGCCGGCTGGTTATTCTGGCGGAGCCCGGCATCGCGACTGGTGACTGCCGGATCGAATGGGCCGACGGCGGCGTGGTGCTGGAGCGCGCGGCCGTCGAAGCAAAGATCAGCGAACTTGTCGGGCGCTATCTGGCGTCCCGCGACCAGGCCGGAGCGTAGGCCATGAGGACTGAACCATGAGTGACACCGACGCACAGGTACCGCTTCCCGACCTCAACTCGGCCGATGCGCCGCCGGTCGACGACCTCGCCTACAACGAGGACGAACAGGCGTCGCGCATCGCGGCCGACCTCGAGGCCGTGTTCGACGTGCCCGTGCAGGTTTCGGCGGTGCTCGGGCGCTCCAAGATGGACGTCGGCGAACTCCTCAAGCTCGGGCCCGGCACGGTGCTGGAACTCGACCGCCGCGTCGGTGAAGCCATCGACATCTACGTCAACAACCGCCTGGTGGCGCGTGGCGAAGTGGTGCTGGTGGAAGACAAGCTCGGCGTCACCATGACGGAAATCATCAAGGCTGAACGCAGCTAGCAATTTTGGCGATACGCGCCCGCAAGGCGCGAACAGACGGACAGGAGATACACATGCGGCTTCTCATCGTTGGCACATTGAAGGGCCAGCTCACGACCGCGACCAAGATCGCGATGGACAACGGCGCTTCGGTCACCCACGCCGAAGGCATCGAACAGGCGATGTCGGTGTTGCGCGGCGGCAAGGGCGCCGACCTCCTGCTGGTCGACGTCTTCCTCGACATCCGCGACCTGGTGATGCGGCTGGAGGCCGAGCACATCCACGTGCCGATCGTGGCCTGCGGTATTTCCAACGACGCCCGCGCCGCGGTAGCAGCTATCCACGCCGGCGCCAAGGAATACATCCCGCTGCCGCCGGATCCGGAACTGATCGCAGCCGTGCTCGCCGCGGTCGCCAACGATTCGCGCGATCTCGTTTATCGCGACGAAGCCATGGGCAAGGTGATCAAGCTGGCGCAGCAGATCGCGGGCTCCGACGCCTCGGTCATGATCACCGGCGAGTCCGGCACCGGCAAGGAAGTGCTGGCGCGCTATGTCCACACCCGCTCCAATCGCGCCAAGCGGCCGTTCATCTCGATCAATTGCGCGGCAATCCCCGAGCATCTCCTCGAGTCCGAACTGTTCGGCCACGAAAAGGGCGCGTTCACCGGCGCGGTCGCCCGGCGGATCGGAAAATTCGAGGAAGCCAGCGGCGGTACGCTGTTGCTTGACGAAATCTCGGAAATGGACGTGCGGCTGCAATCGAAGCTCTTGCGCGCGATCCAGGAGCGCGTCATCGACCGCGTCGGCGGAACCAAGCCCGTGCCGGTCGATATCCGTATCATCGCCACCTCGAACCGAAACCTCTCTGAGGCCGTGCGCGCCGGCACCTTCCGCGAGGACCTGCTGTTTCGTCTGAACGTCGTCAATCTGAAGATCCCGCCGCTGCGCGATCGTCCGGCCGACATCCTCGAATTGGCACAGCACTTCGCCAAGAAATATGCCGACGCCAACGGCGTGCCGCTGCGTCCGATTTCCGCCGATGCGCGCCGGGTGCTGACCTCGAACCGCTGGCAGGGCAACGTCCGCGAGTTGGAAAACACCATCCACCGCTCGGTGCTGATGGCGCAAGGCGACGAGATCGGCCCCGACGCGATCCTGACGCCCGACGGCGACCGCCTCGACCTCGCCAAGACCGCGCCCGCTGTCGCCCACGCCACCTTCGCCGCCGAACAAGTCACCCGTGCCCTGGTCGGCCGCACCGTCGCCGACGTCGAGCGCGACCTGATCCTGGAGACGCTCAAGCACTGCCTCGGCAACCGGACCCACGCCGCCAACATTCTCGGCATCTCGATCCGCACGCTGCGCAACAAGCTGAACGAATATGCGGATGGTGGAATACCGATCACGCCCGCGGGATCGGGCGAGCAGCAGCGATTTGTCGCGGCGGGGTAGCGCACGATAGCATCCGCTGTCATTCCGGGATGGTCCGAAGGACCAGACCCGGAATCTCGAGATTCCGGGTTCGATGCTGCGCATCGCCCCGGAATGACCGCTCCTACGAATAACTCGGCGCGTCCGGCTTTCGGAAAATGCGGATGGGATCGCCGGGCTGCAGGTCATTTCCCCTGAAGACCGCATAGGCGTATAGCGCGAGATAGCCGATTGCGATCGCGCCGACGGCGTAAAAGGCCCAGGTTGCGAGACGTTTCATTCCCCGGGTTTAGATCGTACGAAACGAAAAGGCCAGTCCGCCCGACCGGAGTCGGATTTACTAAAACGGCTATCCCGCCGCCACCTTCGCCGCCGGCGCGACGCTCACCGCCAGTTTGCCGTAACGGTCCTTGAACGCCTCGGTGTCGATTTCCTCGAGCTGGATTGCGCCGCTCATCACGCCCTTCTTCCAGGCGTCATGTTCGGGATCGTTCTGGAACTCCGGCATCACTTCCCTGCCGAACAGTTCGAGCGACTCGCAGATATGCTCGTGCGTGTTCTTGCCCGCCTGGTTGAGCAGGATCACCTGATCGATATGGGAGGAACGGAAACGGCGCAGCTTCTTGCGGATGGTCTCGGGCGAACCGATCAGGCCACCGCGCAGCGCCGCCTCCTGCGCTTCCGGATTCTCGCGCTTCCACTTGTTGTACTCGTCCCACATGTTGACGGTGCCCGGCGCCGGACGCTGCCGGTTCTGCGATGCGCCGTAGTAGCGCAGCGCGAACTGGAAGAAGGTTGCGCCATCGGCGCGGGCGCGGGCCTCCTCGTCGGTCTTGGCGCACATGAAGAACGACACCAGCGCCATGTTCGGATTGATCTCGTAATCGGCGAGCTTCTTCAGCCGCTTCGTGATCGCGTTGTAATAGGCGTGCACCCAGGCGTGCGCCGCTTCGGCGCTGACGAACTGGAAGCCGAGCGCGCCAAAGCCGTTCTCGCCGGCCCGCTCGATGGTCTGCAATTGCGAGCACGCCATCCACAGCGGCGGATGCGGCTTCTGCACCGGTTTCGGCACCACGTTGCGCAGGGGAATGTCGAAATACTTGCCGTGATGCTCGGTGCCCACCTTGGTGAACATCGGGAAGATCGCCTGAACCGCCTCCTCGAACACCTCGCGCTTGGTCTCCATGTCGCGGCCGAACGGGGTCAGTTCGGTGATCGACGCGCTCTCGCCCATGCCGAACTCGCAGCGGCCGTTGGAGAGCAGATCGAGCACCGCGACTTTCTCGGCGACGCGGGCGGGATGGTTCGTGGTCAGCTGGAAGATGCCGTGGCCGAGCCGGATGTTCCTGGTGCGCTGGCTGGCGGCGGCGAGGAAGGATTCCGGCGCCGGCGAGTGCGAATATTCTTCCAGGAAATGATGTTCCACGACCCAGGCGTGGTCGTAGCCCAGCCGGTCGGCGGTCTCGAGCTGCGTCAGGGCGTTCTGGTAGAGCCGGAGTTCGTCGCCGTCTTCCCAGGGGCGCGGCAGTTGCAGCTCGTAGAAGATGCCGAATTTCATGATGCCGCTCCCAAATCAGCTTGTTGTTTTCGCTCAGTGTAAGGCCACCCGGCCTCAAGTCTAGCCTTGGCCGCGAAACCACAATTCCGCGTCGCGGAAGGCTGCTTGCATGGAACGCGCGAGTGGTTAGCTTTATAGTTCTGCCCGAGTCGCGGCCCCATCGCCCGCGCCTCCATCTGGACCCCATGACCACCTTTACGCCGCATCAGGATTCCGCGCTCAACGCCGTTGCCGACTGGCTGAAGGCCAAGCCCGGCCGAAACGGCACCCCGCCCATCTTCCGCCTGTTCGGTTTTGCCGGCACCGGCAAGACCACGCTGGCGCGGCATATCGCCGACGGCGTCGATGGCGAGGTGAAGTTTGCCGCTTTCACCGGCAAGGCGGCGCTGGTGATGCGCAACAAGGGCTGCGACAACGCCTCCACCATCCACTCGCTGATCTATCGCGCGAAGGAGTCCGGCGTCGAGCAGCCGAGCTTCGAGCTGTGGGACGACGCGCCGGCCTCGAAGGCAAAGCTGATCGTGATCGACGAATGCTCGATGGTCGATGCCGAACTCGGCCGCGACCTGATGTCGTTCGATTGTCCGCTGCTGGTGCTGGGCGATCCCGCGCAATTGCCGCCGATCCAGGGCGGCGGCTTCTTCACGGATTGCGAGCCCGACGCGATGCTGACCGAGGTACATCGGCAGGCCCAGGACGATCCGATCGTTCGGATGTCGATGGATATCCGCGAGGGCCGCGAACTCGAAATCGGGCGCCACGGCGAGAGTGAAGTGGTGTCGCGCAGCGAGCTTGACCCGGACCGGGTGATGGGCGCCGACCAGGTGCTGGTCGGGCGCAACAACACCCGCCGGGCCTACAACATGCGCGTGCGTCAGAAGCAGAACATCGAGGATCCCCTCCCCGTCGCCGGCGACAAACTCGTTTGCCTGCGCAACAACCGCAAGAAGGGCCTGTTCAATGGCGGACTGTGGCGGGTGAAGTCGCGCACCCAGCCGCGATCGAAATCACAGATCCTGAGCATGCGGCTCTCGCCCGACGAGGAATTCGGCCACAAGGTCACCAAGGTTTCGGTGCGGCAGGACTGCTTTGAGGGCGGCGTCGAGGCGATCCCGTGGGAGCAGCGCAAGCCCTATGACGAGTTCGATTATGGCTACGTACTGACCGTGCACAAATCGCAGGGTTCGCAATGGGATGACGTGGTTCTGTTCGATGAGAGCTTCGCCTTCCAGGACAGCCGCGCCAGGTGGCTCTACACCGGCATCACGCGGGCTGCGAAGCGGTTGAGTGTGGTGGTGTGAGTTACGGTCATTCCGGGGGGCATCGGACCACGGCGCGCAGGCGCGACTGACCTTTCCCTCCAACGCCGCCCCGTAACTCCCTGGACCGACGCCATTTTATTCACGAACTCGTGTGACGCGGCCTCGTAACAATCCGCGGCCAGGGCCGTATCTTGGGCACATCGGAGAGAAACGAGCCGATTGCGTAACACCGCTCCCGCTCTAGACTGTCCCTAACCCATCCAAGAGGAAACCATGTCCCCTCGCCAGTTCAGCCGCCTTTCGCTGTGCGCTGCCGCCATCGGCGCGCTGGCCCTCGCCGCTTTCGCCGTCTCCCCGTCGCGAGCTTCGGAGGAACCCGTCATCATTCCGCCGCCCGCGACCGACGTGAAGGCGGCCGACGGCATCCAGACCGCTGTCATCGCAGGCGGCTGCTTCTGGGGCGTCCAGGGCGTGTACCAGCACACCGCCGGCGTCCTCAACGCGGTTTCCGGCTATTCCGGTGGCAGCAAGATGACCGCGAACTACACCATGATCGGCACCGGCACCACCGGACATGCCGAGGCGGTGGAGATCAAGTACGATCCGAAGAAGATCAGCTACGGCAAGATCCTGCAGATCTTCTTTTCCGTCGTGCATGACCCGACGCAGTTGAACCGCCAGGGCCCGGACGTCGGCACGCAATATCGCTCGGCGATCTTTGCCGTGAACGACGAGCAGAAGCAGGTCGCCGAGGCCTATATCGCCCAGCTCAACGCCGCCAAGGTCTACAAGAAGCCGATCGCGACCAAGGTCGGCCCGCTGGCGGCATTCTATGCGGCGGAAGACTACCACCAGGACTATCTGACGCTTCACCCCACCCAGCCCTATATCGTGTTCAACGACATCCCGAAGATCGAAAACCTGAAGAAGATTTTTGCTGAGAACTACATCGAGAAGCCGACATTGGTGAGCAAGGCCAAGGCCACCAATTAGACCCGTCATCGATGCGAGCGTCAGCAAACTAGACCCCCGTCATTCCGGGATGGTCCGAAGGACCAGACCCGGAATCTCGAGATTCCGGGTTCGATGCTTCGCATCGCCCCGGAATGACCATGAACCCGAGGAGATGCCATGTCCGACACCAAAACCTCCCCCAAGGTCGTCAAGAGCGAGGCCGAATGGCGCAAGGAGCTCTCGCCGATGCAGTACGCCGTGCTGCGCGAGAAGGCGACCGAGCGGCCGTTCTCGGGCGAGTATGAGCACGAGCACCGCAAAGGCACTTACACCTGCGCCGGCTGCGGCCAGACGCTGTTCGAGTCGGATGCCAAGTTCGACTCCGGCTGCGGCTGGCCGAGTTTCACCGCGCCGGCCGTCGACAGCCATGTCGACGAGGAGCGCGATGTCAGCCACGGCATGATCCGCACCGAGGTGCTGTGCTCGAAATGCGACGGCCATCTCGGCCACGTCTTCCCCGACGGCCCCGGCCCGACCGGCCTGCGCTACTGCATCAATTCGGCGGCGCTGAAACTGCAGCCGAAATAGTTCACGTAACAATCGAACCTGTTTTTCACCCCGCGTGAACAAGGGCTTGTCGCGCGGGGTTCTCATTTGATGAGATCCTCTCCCGCTCTATCCGGCGCGCAAATCGATAATCTCCCTCCCGATCAGGACAAGGACTCATGGCCCGGATTGTGCTTTGATCCGGTTGCGGGGCGTCTTCCGCACGCCCCCGACGCCTTTCAGGGAGCGCGCCATGACCCTTGGAACGATACTCGTCATCATCCTGATTATTGTGCTGCTGGGCGGCTTCTCGGGCCGGCTCGGCGGCTACGGCTATGGTTACGGCCATTCCGGCATGGGGCTGGGCGGCGTGATTTTGATCGTGCTCCTCATCCTGGTACTGCTGGGCAAACTCTAGGCAAATTAAGCTATTGAAATAACTTGATTTAATTTGTTCCAGGGGGAGCCATGCGCGGATTCATCATCACCCCCGACGAGCGGCTTCAGGAGTCGCATTTCTGTCAAACAAGCCTATATTAGGGTTCGAAATGACGTGCACGGCGTGGCCTGCCAAACTGGCCCACCGTCGTCCAATCCCCATACGCTCAAACGCAAGAGCCAAAAAGATTGAGGTCACAGCCCATGCGTCCCTTCAGCTACGACACCGCCGCCGAACTGTTTCCCGCCGCGATCCGCAAGAAGAAGCGGGCCGGATTTGCCTATCGGCGTTTTGGCACCGCGGCCGAAGCGGTTCGCTTCGCGATCGAGGAGTTGCCGGCGGACTCGCTGAACGGCGCCTACCTTCAGGTCGAGGAAGCCCGCTTCGACCAGAGCGGCATCCGCTCGCTCTATGAGAGCGAAGCCTTCCCGCTGCCGCGCCGCCCGCGTGCGCCCGCCAACACCGAAGACAAGGCCGACGCGGCCTGAGCCTTTCGCGATCTCCAGACGAACAGCCCCCGGTCATTTCCGGGGGCATGTTTTTTGGCGCCCTGCTCTTGAGCGCTATAGACGCGGCTGCTTGTCGAGCCAGCGCTTGAGCATCCGCACGTTGCGGACGTTGGCGCGGAACATGACGTCGAAGGCGTCGCCAGCCACCGGCACCAGCCCGACCACGCCGTCAACAGCGACATTGCCGAGCATCCGAGCCGTAATGTACCAAGGCGCCCCGAGCGCACGCGCCTCCCGCACGAGCCACAGCGAAATCGCCGTTGTGATGATGTCGCCTACCACCGGGATCAGGCCGATCAGCCCGTCGATGCCGTAGCGGAATTTGGTGCCGGGCACGATGAAGGCGACGTCCAGCAGCTTGGCGATGGCGTCAAGCCGCGCCAGCCGCTGCTCGCGGGTAAGGTTGGCGAACGGATTGGCCCCCGCCTGCCCGAAATCGAATCGCAATCCCTCGAACTGCTCACGCAGGCCGGGATCGGGGATCTCCCGCCCTTCCTGATCGATCACAGGACCGCGTCGCGCCGCGCCGCCCCGGGACGGCTGCTCGGTACGTGGCCGCGGCGGCGTATAGATGTCGTCGTTCATGCTCATCACATGGTAACGCGGCTGCGAGGCGCAAGTTGCGTCAAATTATCACGACGCACCGGCACTGCCCGACTGGCCCGGCGCCCCGCATGACGGGATTTTCCTGACGTTCCCAAATCAGCGGTCATTTCTATGATCGCCTGCGTTGCGCCGGGGGCAGCGGGAAGGCGCGACAGACCGATCCACGCTATCGGAACCATCTTGGGGCACATCCACAGCGGCAAGGGGTGCAGACAGGTGAAAAGGTTCGCCCAGCTCGCAATCACGTTCGTCCTGGCCTCCGGCAGCGCGGCGGTCGTGGCGTACGTGATCGCGCACATTGCACATCACGATCTCGGCTTCTCGCGATCCGCGCTTCGCCAGCAGGCGCTGATCTGCGCGGCGCTCGTCGTGGGCCTTGTCACCATCGAATTGCTTGCAAGCAAGGAGAGATAGCGATGAGGGTCATCGATCTCGCTGTCATGTTTGTCGTCTTCTTCGGAAGCGCCGGCCTGACCGCATTGTTCACCGTGCTGTTCATTCATTACGGGCTCGGCGTCCCTCCCTCCGTATTGCGGCTCAACGCGCTCATCTCGGCCGGCGCGCTGAGCTTCGTGCTTGCGGTGGCCCTCTTCGGGGGTGACGAGAGGGAAGATTAGGTTCGCACTACCGGGGACATTCAATGCAACATGGGGGACAAATGTTCAGGCGCAAGGCAGTCGCAATTCAACCGTTGGCGTTTTGCGTTCCCTGTTCGGAGAGAACCCCGCACCGTTACGAACGGCTGGCCGTCAACGGGCGGCTGGCTTCAAGGGCCGTCTGCCTCGTCTGCCTCAATGATTCGCGCCAGGAGGCCGTTCAGGCAACACATGACGACTGACAGGTTTTTCCTGACGCGCCGTAGCGCGATTGCGCTCTAGGATGCGGGCGGTCGGGCGAACATATGAATGAAACGTCGGGGAGCGCCAGGGTGGCCCAAACCAAACGCAAGTTGATCAAGCAATCTCGAAGCCAGCAACTGTATGAACGGGCTTTCTTCTTCAAGCGGCTGGCACAAGGTGCAGCCGACCCGACATTCTCGGCGAAGCTTCAGTCGTTGGTCGACGAGTATGAAAGCGAGGCTGCTGCAGCGTCGCTCATGGAAACGCCCGGCATGCCGCGCGAACGCGAAGAGGCCCGGTACGCTCCGGAGCGCCACGGCAGCTAAGGGCCTTGCCCGGCGAACGAATCCGCGGCGTCATCCTTTCGAGTGATTCGCTGATCCCGGCATCCCGCCTTGCTCACACGAGATCAGTCCACGGCATGGCATCACAATACGTCCCCGACGACATCAGGGATTTCATATTGAAGCACATTGCCTCGGTAGCGCAGATTGAAGCGCTGCTTCTGATCTGGTCCTGCCCGGAGGAAGGTTGGGGACTGTCCCAGATTGCCGCCCGCATCTACACCAGCGAGAGGGAAGCGGCGAAGGCGCTCGACGGACTGTGTGCCGAAGGATTGCTGGTTCGCAGGGATGGAGTGTTTGGCTTGAACGCGTCACCAGAGAACGTCGAGATGATAAGAAGACTTCAGGAAATATACGCCCGCTACCTGATCCCGGTGACTGACGTCATCCACAGCCGAGCCGCTCACCCGACGGCGCAGCTTCGGCTTCAAGGGGATTGACCAGGTGCGCACGATCATCCGCAGTACATGCCGGACCGCTTCCGGATTCACGGCGGCGTCGCGGCGCGCCCTGCGCAGGGCCGCCGGCCCGGCTGTGCTTCTGGCGGGCTTGCTGGCATCACAGCCATCAGCCGCGCAGAAGATCTATCCCAACGAGCCGTTGATGATGGATCCGTACTCCACGATCTACGTCAACGATGGTTCCTGTTCGCCCGGCAAGGTCTTGAGGGTGCAGGGCGCGCCGCGAAATCAGCGGCGAAAGAAGAGCTGTGTGCCGATGAGCGACCTGCAGAGCACCGTCCGTCCAGGTGCGGCCAGGTAGCTGGCCATCAGTAGCCCGTGATTACGGGGCGATCGGAAGGGGAACGCGGGGCCGACGGACAATCGTCCGCAGACCCCGCGCTTCGTCATGGACAGGCATGCCGGTTGCCGTCGTATCCCAAATATGTCCCGGAAGCGGGATCGTACGAGCGGTATCGCTGTGCACAGTAGGCAACCGCATCATTGGCCCGGGCCTGGCTGTTGGCGATGGCACCTCCGATGACGGCGCCTGCGGCCAGCCCACCGAGCACTGCGGCGCCGGTTCCGTAGTGCCGGCGATGGTACCCGCCGTGATAGTGATGAGGTCCGCGATGCCAGCGGCGATATTGCACGGTCTGCACCGGCTGCGCGGATGCCGCCAGCCTCTCGGCCCCGGCCACCGCCATCGTCGGCGATGCGGCCGCAGGTGCTGTCGAAAGCAATGACGACGCGCCGAGCACTAATGCTGCCGAAGCAACTTTCCAAGATTGCATCTGAATACTCCTGTTTCCTGCGCTCATGTCCGAGCTCAAGCGTCAACGCTGCCGCGAAGCGATCGTTCTGACAGGTTAATCCTGACGCTCGAGGTCGCGCGTCGCCATCGCGCTCAGTTTGGAGCGGTGAGCCAGCCCTGCTTGATACCGAATCGAACGATATCTGCACGGCTGAACAGGCCCTTCTTTTCGGACGCCCGCGCCTTGTAGGTCTCGACGCTCTTGACGCTCACCTCGAGCTGTCCGGCGATCTGCTTGTTGCTGAAGCCTTGCGCCACCAGCCTGAGCACGTCTTCTTCGCGCCGGCTCAATTCCCCGCCATCGCCGTCGCTCGATGCTGCGAGCTCGGGCGCATGGATCGACGCCTTCTCCGCGATCGCGGGATCGAGATAGACATCGCCCTGGTTGACGGCCCGGATGGCGCGAAGCAATTCGTCGCCGGCCGACCGCTTCAGGAGATAGCCCCGTGCTCCTGCTTCAAGAACCGGATGAATATAGGCGCGATCTTCGTGCACGGTGAGCGCGATGATCTTCACTTTCGGACACTTCCGGCCCACCTGACGCGCGAGCTCCATGCCGCTGATATCGGGCAGTGAAAGATCGATCACCGCAATATCGGGGACACTGTCGCAAATGGCCTGCAGGCCGCTTGCGCCGGTATTCGCCTCCCCGACCAGTTCAACTTCCGGCACGCCCTGCAGCAGTGCCCGAATGCCGGCGAGCACGACAGGATGATCATCGACGAGAGCGATGCGAACGGGCGTCATCTGCCGGCCTCCATTGCATCCAGCGGTATCTGGACAAAAATCGTGCTCCCTTTTCCCGGCGCGGATTCGACGGCGATGGTGCCGTCGAGCAAGGCAACCCGCTCCTTCATGCCTGATAGCCCCAACCCGGGCGCCTGACTGCCGCCGGGCGCCTTGCGGTCGAGGCTTTCCGGATCGAAGCCGATGCCATCGTCCTCGAGAACCAGCGCCAGCCCATCCGCTTTCCTTTCGAGCACGATACTCACCTTGCTCGCCTTTGCGTGCTTGAGAACATTGGTCAATCCCTCCTGTACCAGCCGGTACAACACCGCGGCGACGTCGGCGGGCAGCGGGTTATCGCGGCCGAATGTCTGCATATCGACACGAACGCCATAGCGCTCCTGCCATTCCGCGACATAGGCTTCGATCGCCCTGAAAATTCCGAGATCATCGATCGCCGTCGGCCGCAGGTCGGATGCGGTACGATGAATGTCGCGGCCGATCTCTGCCGCGAGCTGCTCCAGCCATCGTATCTGTTCGGTGGCCGCGGCTCGATTGCTTCCCTTCGCCAGTCCTTGTTCGAGCGCTTTCAGGCCGAGAGACAGGCCCGTCACGGTCTGCCCGATCTGGTCGTGCAGCTCCCGCGAAATCCGCCGCTGTTCCTCTTCCTGGGCCGAAGCCAGCCGCCGAAGCAGATGGGAACGCTCGGCCTCCGCGCGCTTGGGGATATCGATGTCGGCCAGAACGCCGTGTATCACCTGGCTTCGATTGGATGGACCTTCGGCGCGTCCCGCCGCGCGCAACCAGTATTCGCCGCGATCGTCCGATTGGATCAGAAATTCGACGCTGCTGGATTTGCCGCTCTCGAGGCAGGTCAGGCCGAATGACGTCACGGCGGCGCGGTGCGATGGCTCGATCTGCGCGATAATCCGATCTGCAGACCAGGTGGCTTCTCCCGATGGCGAACTTGGCAAGCCGAGCAAGGCACAAAACCGGTTGCAGCCGCTGAACTCGTTTGCCGCCAGGTCCCAGCGCCAGGTCCCGAGTTCAGCTGCATCGATCGCCAGCGCGCCCCGCTTTTCGCTGTCCAGCAGCGCCGCGGCCGATTCCAGCGCCTCCATGCGACGTCGCTGGGCGATTTCGCGGGCGATCACCAGGCCAAGTGCGATCGCCAGTCCGACGCTCGCGGTCGTTCCGGCGAACAGCAGTTGCAAAGAGCGCGATACCGGCGCATTCAGTTCCGACACCGGCACACCCACGTGGACGGACCATCCGTCGGTGCCGGCCAGGGCGCGGTGGATGGTTTCGACATCGACGCCTTCCCGCGTCTGGGCCCGCGGTGAATTCGAGCCGACGCGGGCAATGGCTTCCTGCACTTCCGGCGTTGTTGCGACCGCACGGGGCGTCTTCGTATCCGGCGTACGCGCGACGATCTTTTCCTTCGCGTCGATGACCGTGCCGGCCCATCCGGCGGGCAGGCCTGCTTGCCCGAGGATCGTGCCGATCTGGTCCGGCAGCAGCCCGATGGTCAGGATGTAGCGCAGTTCGCCGTCGCGAACGACGGGGACGCGCAGCGATACCAGTTGCTTGCCGATGGCGGCCTGATACGGACCAAGTCCGCCGAGAACCGGCTTTCGGGTGCGCAGCACGGCGTTGAAGCTTTCGGTGTCGGTCACGGGACCGAGCGGCGCACCGAGCGGCCGCAGCACGTTCAGCACCTGCTCCTGGTCCGGCTTGGTCAGTGCCGCCGTTTCCCATAGCGGGCGGACGGCGACAATTCGCGTTGCCTCGCGATAGAAATCGCCCAGATTCCCCTGATCCAGCGCTGCCGAACTGGCGAGCGTTTCGGCGACCTGCAGTTCGCGGGAAATCTCGCCTTCGATGCGGTGCGCAACTTGCGTCAGCGCTTCGGTGGCAGCCTTTCGGGCGTAGCTTCGCTCCTGGTCGGCGGTGATATAGGCCATCCAGCCGCCGAGCAGCAGGACCGGAATGGCAGCGGTCAGGACAAGTGCGGTGAACGGCCAGACGGCATCCTTGCTGCGGCCGGAACGCGCGAACAGCCTGTTACCCAAAGCCGCGATCCCGCTGGTACGCATATTTTCCTTGCCGCCGAAGACTGACAACGCTGCGATTTCCCTTATGTTGCAATTCCCGATCGGACCAGCCTGACATTAGTCTGCCAAGCGTCATGTCAGGCGCCAAGGTCAGGTAATTCCTGACGATCGCCGAAAGGCTCCGGTTCCCGTCCGGGGCGAAACCAGCGAATATCGGCCAGGATCTTCAAAAGGCCTGCAGGCCGAATTTCAAGTCGAACGCACCGGCTCCAGGGTCTCGCCGTACTTCTGCGCCAGCCAGCACGAGATCATGGTGGGGACCATGCCGACCATACCATACAGGAAAAACTGCAGCACGCCGGTATCCGGCCCGCGCGAACCGTAGAGCAGCGAAGATGCGGCGAAGCCGATAACGCCGATGATCAGCACCCGCAGGCCGGGGCCAATGCGCCTGATGTGCCAGAGAATATCGTCGATAGCCGCAATCATCAGCGACGGCACGATGCCGAACAGATAGCTGTACTGCAGTGTCCTGAAGAACGCGCCGAGGAATTTGCCGATCTCGGACCAGTTGGTATCGGTCCAGTATCCCGACGCCACCGTGGCCGCGAACAGCATCAGAAGGCCGCCAATGAACGGGCAGATGACCGCGAAAATCAGATAGCGTCTCATGGCAACCTCTGGATGAGCCGATGCATCTGGAAACCGAACTCTCCATCCAACTGGAAGTCCCGCTGTTGTAACCAGATACGCACCGGGTTTCAAATCGGCACCCGGCCGAGGCGCTGCTCAAAATCCCGATAAAACGAACCCTGCGTTCGGTCGTGTTGCCGCAGCGCGGCACGCGTCGCATCTGCAACGGTCCAAACCGACGGCGATCGGGGAGCACCCTGTGCAGGTCGCAAAGACGCGCGTCTGGCCGGCCGCGTTCGCCGGCTAGCTCTTCTTCCCGAGAATTCGATCCGAGCCGAAGCGGATCGTCCATTGCGCGACCGACAGCAAAAGCGATTCATAGATCGCCACGCACTGGTCGAGTTCGCGCTGCGTGGCCGGCGGACAGTTGGGCCGATTGCGCACGATCATCGTCGTGGTCGACCAGCTCACGCGCGCCGCCTTGCATGCAACGACCAGTCCGTACACCCGGTCGGCATCGAGCAAGGGCGCAATGGCCTCGACCTTGACGTCGGCCTTCAGCGCCAGCGCGGCCACCACATAGTCGTATTCGCCGCGCACCGCGAACCGGTTCACGGTGGAATCGCCGAGCTTGCCGGTGCGGTTGAGCGCAACGCACTCGCTTTGCGCCTGCGTATAATCAACCGGCTTTGTCTTGGCCACGTTCTGTCCGGCCGCCGCTGCCGGCGCCTGCGGCTTGCCGTGCACGGCGGGTCGCGGCGCCGTGAGGAACCTCGCCAGAACCACGTCGGCGACCTTGCCGAGCAACTCACGCAGCAAATTGCCGGGAAGATCCAGTCGGAGGCCGAGCTTTTCGGCGAGACTTTCGTCGCGCTCGGCGCGTCCCACCAGCGTGGCGTAGCCGCACTCGGAGAATTTCGCGCCAGCGTTGCGCGCGAGCGCATTGGAGACGTTGACGTCGCCGAACCGCATCAACGCATCGGTCAGCGCCTCGTTGAGCGCCTTTCGGTCCGAGATCGCCAGCAGATGCTGCTGGCTGCAGCCCTTGGCGATCTCGAGCAGGTCCTGGTCCGACAGACAGGTCGAGTTTTTCAGGACCGGAACGGCTACCTGCGGGTCGTCGTGAAATGCCAGCGAGCGAACGGTCTGGCGCGGCGCGCGATCGAGCCTGGACAGGGATTCGCTGAGATGGACCACGGTTGCGGCCTCGACCCGCCCGACCAGTTGAGCGAGGACGCCGTCGACGGCAGCGATCTGGGAATCGGTGAGGTGATCGACATTCGACAGGAACAGGCTCGTCACCTGCCCCAGAATCTTGGCATCGTGCTCGGGCCCTTCCCTTTCGGCGCCGTTCAACTCTGCGCGCAGATCCGGCGATACGGCAGGCATGACTAGTTGGGCTCCATCGGAACGTCCGGCTCACGGCGGCTGAAATTGACCCGCGGCGCGGTCAGGAACGCCAGCATTACCCCAATTTCGTAACTTTTCTCATGCTGCCAAGTCTCATGCTGCCAAGTCTTGTGCTGCCAAGTCTTATGCAGCCAGGGCGACTTTCCGAAACGCCTTCACCAGCGATCCCTCCAGCTTGCCTTCCATCCCCTCGAGAATCTTGTAGGCGGCCGGCCCGATCATCGGCGCGCGGTACGGCCTCGCCTCGATCAGCGCGGCGTAGATGTCGGATATCGTCAGCAGCCGCACCAGGTCGGAGATCTGCGGCGCCGTCAGCCCATCGGGATAGCCGGTGCCGTCGAGATATTCGTGGTGGTGGCGCACGCCGTCCAGAATCTCTTCGCTGAATTCCGGCTGGGCTTTCAGGATGTCGTATCCGATCACCGGATGGGTTCGCATGACCTTTTCTTCTTCCGGATCGAGCCGTCCCGGCTTGTCGAGAATGTGCAAGGGGATATGCGCCTTGCCGATGTCATGCAGCGTTGCCGCAAGGCCAAGCCGCTTGACGTCGGCCGCGGAGAACTTGATCGCCATGGCGAAGCCGACCGCGATGCCCGTCACCAGCAGGCAGTGCTGAAAAGTTCCTTCATGATAGCGGCGCACGTCGTTGAGCCACGGGGTCAATCCGTTTCTCTCGATGCCGTTGATGATCTCCGACGTGGCGGCTTCGGCATCCGCCAGCTTGAACGGCCTGCCGTCCCGAATCGCCGTGAACATGGACCCGAACACCGCCGCACTTTCCGTGATCTCGGGCGGGGCGCTGGCGGAGCTGGCCTGCATCCTCTCCCGCGCCGCCTTCTGGGCGACTTCGATCTCCGCCAGTTTCGAAACGATTTCTTTCGGACGCGAAACCACGCTGGTCGCGCCGAGCGCAAACGCCTGCGAAACCACATGGTGGAGGTGCTTCTGGACGACGAACAGCTTTTCGGAGACGTCGCGCAGATCGCCCAACACGACCTTGAGCTGCTCGACAGGGGCGGGCTTGCGCAGGTCGGCGTCGATCATCAGCACACCGTCCGATATGGCGGACGTGCTGACGGTCCCCAGCACCTGGGGCGCTATGTCGTGTTCCGGACCCAGGATCGCACGGATGGCTGGAATCTTGGTCGGCTCATCAGTCAGAAAATGAACAAGCATTGAACACCAGTTCGAAAACTGATCCCGCGTTGTCGTTTGATCGAAAGAAATGGTGTCGCGCGCGTCCCCAAAATGACGCCCAATCCTACGGCGACTTCCCTAACCGGGGGTTGCAACGCGGCGACTATTTTACCGCAATAATACTGAGTAAGCGGAACCGAGACGCACCTCACCCATTTTGAGGTGCCTCCGGCGCGCAGGGGTCTCCGCGGAATTACGGAGAACGGCTATCGAGCAGCCAACAGGAACAAACCAGAGGCGTGGAGAACGCCGCTATTCCCCCCACGCCGCGAACGCCTCGTTGAAGGCGCGCTCGCCGGGGGCGCCCTTTTCGATCGCGATGATGGCGCGACGCTGGTTGACGTAGACCAGCGGCACGTCGAACCAGGACCGCTCTTTCAGCAGTTGCAGGTTGCGGGCGCGATCCGAATCGACGTTGGAGAGGCCGACCAGGAAGAAGCCGTCGGTGACCTTCACTGCAAGGCCCGCCAGCGGCGTGCCGCGCGCCTGCTCGTTGGACTTCATCAGGATGCCGGGCACGTTGCCGACGCCGCCGCCCGAGAAATCCGGCGGCAGGATGAAGGTCAGTTCGGCGGTGTGGCTCGCCGGCAGCGAACTGTCGGTGTTGCGGCGGAACGACATCGTCATCTTGAACTTGCGGTCCGGAATCTCGATATCGGCGCGCACGGCAATATCAGGCTTCTGATTGCCGCTCGCCTTGATCGGTTCGGTGCGCCAGATCACCGAGCCGACATACTGCTTGCCCTTGGGATCGCTCGGATCCTCATCATAGAGCACCACGCGCTGCGCCACGGGGGCGATGTTTTCCGAGGACGAAGGCTGTCCGACCCGATCGGGGATCTTCGGGCGCGACTGCGGCGCGGCCGGGTCCTTTGGCGCTTCCACCGTCGGGGTCGGTTTGAACAGGCCGCTGACCATTGTCACGGCCTGCTTGCCCCACAGGATGCCGGCGCCGACCAGGATGAGTACGATGCCGACCGCGATCGCGCTCTTGAACGGAAACGCGGCCATCGCCCGCGAGGGCTTCTTCGGTTCGCGGTCGCGATCCCCCGACAGCCGCGAACGCTCGCGCGGCGGCGGCATTTGCGGCGGCTGCCCCGCATAGCGGTCGGCCTCCTCGAGCGACTCCTCGTAGGAATAGGGTGCTTCCGGATCGCCGCCGCGGTTCTCCATGCTCGGCTCGAGCCGGTCGAATTCCGGCGAGGGCGACGGCACGTTGGCATAGGTCTTTCGCGCGGCGCGGTTGGCCTGGGCGGCGGCGCGGCCGAGATCGTCGGCGTCGGCGGCGATGTCGCGGAAGCCGCTCATGCCCGGCGGTGGCGGAGGCATCCGCGCGGCGCCATTGTCAGGGCCGCGGCGGGGTCCGTTCGGCCGGTCACCGCGCATCTGCGGCGGCAGTTCAGCATCCTGCATCGGAATCTGTGGCGCCTGCGGACGCGGCGGACCGGGGGGCTGCCCATCGGGCCGCGAATTGCGCGGCGGGCGCTGCTCTTCCTGGCCGAGCGGCGGACGCGCATCGCGCGCGGGCGGCTGACCGGGCGGACGCGGACGGGGTGGAGCGCCCGGCGCGGGCGGCCCCGGCTGGGGGGCGGCGTCCGGCGGGCGCGCATTGGCGCGGCGGAAATTGTCGCCGCCGCGCGGCGCGGCACCACCGCCCGGACGTGAGGCCTCGCGGGCGCGCTGGGCAGCCTCGGACTCAACCTTGCGGACGGCCTCTTCTAGCGACAGCCGCTCACGGGTGATTTCGGATTCGGAGAGCGGCGGCTGCACGCTGCGCAACTGCGCGATCAGCGCGGTGCGCGCCCGCTCATAGAGCGCGCGTCGACTCTCGCCGGGGGCACTGGGGTCCAGGCCGGCAATGGCGCGTGCGATCAGCGGGTAGTAATCAGCCATGTCTCTTCAATATTACTGGCCTTGGTAACATCCCGTTAAGCCTCAAACGGGTTTTGAACCAGGATAGTATCCTCGCGTTCGGGGCTGGTGGAAAGCAACGCAATCGGACAACCCACCAGTTCCTCGACCCGGCGGACATATTTAATGGCCTGGGCCGGCAGGTCCGCCCACGACCGGGCGTTGGCGGTCGGCTCCTTCCAGCCCTCGATGGTCTCGTAAATCGGCACCACCCGGGCCTGGGCACCCTCGCCCGCCGGCAGATGATCAATCTCCTTGCCGTCCAGCATATACCCGGTGCAGACCTCGATGGTCTCGAAGCCATCGAGAATGTCGAGCTTGGTCAGGGCCAGGCCGGCGATGCCGCAGGTGCGGACAGTTTGCCGCACCAGCACGGCATCGAACCAGCCGCAGCGGCGCTTGCGCCCGGTATTGACGCCGAATTCCTTGCCGCGGCGGCCGATCTCCTCGCCGATCTCGTTGTTCAATTCGGTCGGGAACGGCCCCTGGCCGACGCGAGTCGTATAGGCCTTGCAGATGCCGAGCACATAGCCGACCGCGCCGGGGCCCATCCCGGTGCCGGTCGCCGCCTGCGCCGCCACCGTGTTGGAAGAGGTGACGTAGGGATAGGTGCCGTGGTCGACATCGAGCAGCGCGCCCTGCGCGCCCTCGAACAGGATGCGCTTGCCCTCGCGGCGCTTGATATCCAGGAGCCGCCACACCGTCTCGGTGTAGGGCAGCAGCTTCGGCGCCAGGGCTGTGAGTTCCTTCAGCATGCCGCCGCCATCGATCTCATCCAGATTGAGCCCACGGCGCAGCGCATTGTGATGCGCCAGCAGGCGGTCGATCTTGTGCGGCAGTGTATCTAAGTCGGCGAGGTCCATCAGGCGGATCGCGCGGCGGCCAACCTTGTCTTCATAGGCAGGCCCGATGCCGCGGCGCGTGGTGCCGATCGCAGTTGCGGTGTTGGAGGATTCGCGCAACGCATCAAGTTCGCGATGCAACGGCAGGATAAGCGTGACGTTTTCGGCGATCCGCAGATTGTCCGGGCTGATGGCGACGCCCTGCCCCTTCAGCTTTTCGACTTCATCCAGGAAAGCCTGGGGATCGAACACAACGCCGTTGCCGATCACCGCAAGCTTGGAAGGACGCAGCACGCCCGACGGCAGCAGCGCCAGCTTGTAGGTCTCGCCATTGATGACGAGCGTATGGCCGGCATTGTGGCCGCCCTGGAAGCGCACGACGATGTCGGCCTGCTCCGACAGCCAATCGACGATCTTGCCCTTCCCTTCGTCGCCCCACTGGGCGCCGACGACGACAACATTGGCCATTTCTAAGGTGTTCCCTGCAACTCTGTTGGTACCAGCATGAAGGTTCCGGCAAACCGGTAGCCATTGTTCCGGATCATGCGCTAGCCTTGCCCAGCCAAAATCACGGCCGGGGCCGTTTGCATGCAAGACAGCCCCACCGGATAACGGAAGCGGCTGATCTAGGCAAGCAAGAAGGCGGCTTTATGGGGCCTTCGACGGTCTACAACCCATTGAAACCCCGTAATATTTGTGAACGGCCGCAGCGCCTGCCCAGCCCTGTGGCATTAACATTCGGCAACGACGGAACGGCAATGTCCAAAACCACCCGTGCAACCCAGACGCTGGACAAGCTTGGCGTGAAATTCACCCTGCACACCTACGATTACGATCCGGACGCCGAAAGCATCGGCCTGCAGGCCGCCGAATCGCTCGGCGTCGAGGCCTCGCGCGTGCTCAAGACGTTGATGGCGGAGGTCGACGGCAAGCCGGTCTGCGCCGTGGTGCCCTCGGATTGCGAGGTCAGCATGAAAAAACTCGCTGGCGCCTTTGGCGGCAAGGCTGCCAAAATGATGCGCCCGAGCGACGCCGAACGCCTGACCGGCTACCATGTCGGCGGCATCAGCCCGTTCGGCCAGAAGAAGCGCGTGCCGGTCGCGATCGAGGAAACCGCGCTGGGCCACGCCAGCGTGTTCCTCAACGGCGGCCAGCGCGGCCTGCAGGTCGAACTCGCGCCCGGCGACGCCGTAAAGGCGGCCGAGGCGATCGCAAGACCGCTGACGGCGTAAGCCACCTTCCACGGCGCTCGCGAAGCTTCCGAAAAGCACAGCTACTGAGAAACCAAGGCTATTCAGAAAGCTTCGGCTGCGCCTGCGCCCACAACATCGCCTCGACGATGGCCTCACGTAGTTTCGGGCGCAACTCGTCGTCGCACTCGATGAAGGCGAGAATGGAATTGGCGCGAACGGCGAACCGGTGTCGCGTCTCGGCTTCGGCTTCTTCGGCCGATAATGGCTTGCTCAAAGGAATGACCCATCGGTTGCATAATTCGACCTCACGGACAGGCGAAGCCTTTGAATTGGCAATCGTCTGCAGCCGTGGCCCCACGATCGAACGAACGCCCGGAGCATGATCGGCTCTGATTGAACCAGCACCGATCATGCGCCAGACCTATTGTTGACGCGCTTTCTGCGCAGACAAGTCCACGCCATCCGCGCAGACCCGGATTGCGCGGACCTGTATCCGTCCCCGGGTCAAGGCCGGGGACATGCGTCGCTCGAAAGCGCTGTAATAACTCGGAAAAAACAGAACAATCCGGAATAACCCGCCATCGTCGGCAGAAAAATCCAAGGTTGGATTGATTCAATCAATCTTCCTTAGATTGCATATTCGCAGCGACCTTTGCAACATCAAACAAGTGGCAAGAAGCAAACGCCCAGGCCTGCGCAACGGCTGCCCGCATGGGCGCGATGCGTCCCCGCCATTGATGAACCGGCCAAATCCGTGTCTGTGACTTCGGCCGGGTCACATCTCCGGCCCGGCGACCTCGCCGGGCGGGCCGCGGCGCCATGAACCGGGTCCAGATGTCGGCTTCCGAACCCAGCACTTCCGCAACAGCCGGCACCTGGCTCGCCAACCAGCCTTACCTGCTGCTCAGCATCACGGCGCTGTGCTGGGCCGGCAACGCCATCGTCGGACGGATGGCCGCCGGCCACATCCCGCCGGTCACGCTTTCGTTCCTCCGCTGGTCGCTCGCTTTCCTGATCATCCTGCCGTTCGCATGGAAGCACCTGGTGCGCGACTGGGGCGCGATCCGCGAGCGCCTCGGCATCATGATCGTGCTCTCGATCACCGGCATCGGCGCGTTTAACACCCTGCAATACTGGGCGCTGGAACACACCCAGGCGCTCAACACGCTATTGCTCCAATCCGCCGGACCGCTGGTCGTCGCGGTGTGGTCGCTGGCGCTGCTCGGCATCAGGCTGACGATGGCGCAGGCTGCCGGCATCCTGCTGTCGATGTGCGGCGTGCTTATCATCCTGATGCATGGCGACCTCACCAAGCTATCCAACATCGAGTTCAACCGTGGCGACCTGATCTTCCTGATCGCGCTCGCGATCTTCGGGCTCTATTCGGTACTGTCGCTGAAGCGGCCGGGCATCCACGCATTGTCCTTTGTCGCCTTCACCTTCGGCGCCGGCGCGGCCTGCCTGATTCCGCTATTCATCTGGGAATTGTTCGCGCGGCCGCTGATGCGGCTCGACGCCACGAACCTGCTGTCGCTGTTTTACGTCGCGCTATTTCCCTCGACGATCGCCTATCTCTGCTTCAACCGCGGCGTGCAGCTGATCGGCGCCAACCGCGCCGCGCCGTTTTTCCACGTGGTACCGGTGTTCGGCACCATCATGTCGATCATCTTCCTCGGCGAGCACCCGCAAGTGTTCCACTTCATCGGGTTCGCGCTGGTGCTGACCGGGGTGTTCGTGGCGTCGCGAAAGCCTCAAGCTGCCTAGAGCGTGAAGCTGGACGAGTCACCTGCGAAACAGTCCGCCCACCGCGCTCCCCACGCCCCCCACCACGCTGCGCGCAGCGCCGCCGATCGCGCCGATCGGGCCGCCGACACCACGCGAATTGCGGGCACGGCCTGCGGTGCGACGGCGATCTTGACGGGCAGACTTGCCGGCCACCTTCGCGGCATCCGTCAGCACCTTGTGCTGGGCGGCGTTGAGGAATCCGGTCGCAGGGTAGCCTTGCTCCTCCTGCCAGCGCGTGATGGCGGCGCGAGTCGAGTCGTCGAACTTCCCATTGACCTTGGTGTCGAACCCGAGCCTGGTCAGCCCACGTTGCACTTGACGACGCTTTGCCTTGCTGAGGCCGATCTGTTCCTCGGTCGCCTGAGTCGCCTCGTCGGTCGCGTTCACCGTATCGACGGGTGCCGACGTCTCGCGAGGCGTGCTGCTCAGACCAGCGTTGGCAAAGTGCGCGCTGTCGACGATCGCCAGGATGGACAATGCCAGGATCAAGGCGCGCATGGCCTTACTTCGCCCTCAAGTCTGCGGATGGTTCGGTGTGGAAAGCAAATGTACACCGCGCGGTCCTGAACTATCAACATCCGGCGGCGTCACTTCGCTTCGAGGGGGTAACTGTTGTCTGCGGCAGACGGTTCCCTGGCCTCGCGCCGATTGTTACGCCGCATTGCACGCGGGGGAACGAGATCGGCGCAGCACTGGAGCCAGCACCGCCGAGGTCAGCCGGTCATCGACCAACAAGGAGACATTTTCATGGTGGTCGAGAACCCTGAGCATCGGACTTGCCGTAGCTTCGGAATGTAGCGATGGCTATCATTGTCGGCCGCCACCCCAGAGCGCGGATAAGCGCATTCGCACGAAAGGAGGAAAGTGATGGATCTGAAGGGCGCGGTTGCATTGGTGACGGGCGGCAATGGCGGGCTGGGACAGCGCATCTGCCACGCGCTGGCACAGGAGGGCGCGCATGTCGCCGTCGTCTACGCGCGCAGCCGCGACCAGGCGGAAAGCGTCGCTGGCGAACTGTCGTCGCGTCATCAAATCAAGGCTCAGGCTTTCGCTTGCGACATCACCGACGGCGCGGACGTGGATCGGCTGGTCGGTGAGGTCACCCAGGCCTTCGGCCGCCTTGATGTCCTGATCAATGACGCAGCCTACAACATCTCGATCCCGTTCGGCGATCTCGACAGCCTGACGATGGAAGTATGGGACCGGATCATGGCGACCAACCTGACGGGGCCGATGCGCCTGAGCAAGGCGGTCGCCCCTGTCATGAAGGCCCAGGGGCGAGGCCGCATTGTCAACATCGCTTCAGTAGCGGGGCTCAGCCCAACCGGCTCTTCGATCGCCTATGCCGTGTCGAAGGCGGGGCTGATTCATCTGACGCGTTGCATGGCGGTGGCGCTGGCGCCCGAGACGCTCGTCAACTGCGTGGCACCGGGCCTGCTGGAAGGCACGCGCGCGACGGCCAATCTCAAGCCCGAGCAGGTCGAACGCTCCGCATCGAGCTCGCTCCTGAAGAAGCCGGCCGACAAGGACGACTGCGCCGACATGGTGATCGCTATGTGTCGCACCGAGACCATGACCGGCCAGACCGTCGTCATCGACGCCGGGCGGATCTTCCACTAAGACGAAGCTTTATCGAGCAGCGAAACGGGCTTCCATTCAACGCTGCCCAACGAGGAACATCCGAGGTTCGATTGATGGCTGTCTGGTCCCCTTTGAGGTTCAACTGCGGACGGGAGATCGCAAACCGGTTTGTCATTGCGCCGATGACGACCGATGCGTCCCATGAAGATGGAACGGCTGCCGAAGACGAACTCGAATTTGTCCGGCGACGTGCCGCCGGCGGATTCGGAGCCGCCATTTCTTCCGCCACTTACGTCAAGCAAGACGGGCGCTCCTGGCTGGGAATAGGTGCGGCACACGATGGACATTTGTCCAGTCTCACCCGGCTCGCCGAAGCGATGCGTGTCGCAGGCGGTCTCGCAATCCTCCAGATATATGACGGTGGACGCATCGCGAAGCCCGAGTTGATAGGTGAGGAATATCTGCGCGCGCCTTCTGCCGTTGCATCGTTGCGTCCGGGGGCGAAGATCCCGAGGGCGATGACGGCCGATGAGGTTGAAGGCCTGATCGCGAGCTTCCGCAACGCTGCTTCGCTCGCCCGAAAGGCCGGGTTCGACGGCGTCGAGATTCACGGCGCCAACCACTACGCGGTGCATCAGTTTTTCTCGCCCCGGGCCAATCATCGCGCCGATCATTGGGGCGGCACGCTTTCAAGGCGCATGAATTTTCCGCTCGCCGTCGCGCAGGCCGTTCGCGAAGCCCTCGGTCCAGATTTGATCGCAGGGTTTCGCGTGACACCATTCGAGGCCGAGGCGGACGGCTATACGCTCGAGGACGCCAAACAGCTTTGCGACGAACTGGCCAGGTTGAACCTCGACTACATCTCCGTTTCGCTGGATGATTATCGCAACAGCCGGCCCATGAGAGAGGCACGGGTCTATAATGGTCCGGTCGAGAAGAGCTATACGCCGGCCGAAAGCCCAATTACGGCACTTGCCCGCGTCGTAGCTGGCCGCAGTGCGGTCATGGCGAGCGGCGGGATCAAAACGTGCGTGGATGCCGAGGGGGCGATCGATCTGGGAGCTGACCTGGTTGCCGTCGGGCGCGCCGTCGTGGTGGATCCGGAGTGGCTGCCCAAGGTCCGAAGCAAGAGCGAAGCATCGATCCTTGCCGGACTGCCGAAGGATGAGTTCGAGATCGCCAAGGCATTGAGTATTCCGCCGCGAATGGTCGAATACCTGTTGAGCCGACCGGGCTGGATCCCTCGCCTTTAAGCCTCGGCGGCCCCTGGTTCCGGGTGACCGGGCGCGGTGACTTGCCGTGGCAAATCCGCTATCTGTTGAGCCTGCTTCGCAAGGTTTTCGATGAGAGCGCGCGCCAGCAACGTAGTGATCGGCACCCTGACCCTGGCCCTGATTGCCGGGTCGCTGGCTGCGTTCCTCACCTATCAGAGGCTAGCCGGCATCAAGCAGCAGGTGCCGTTCCGGGTGATCTTCGAGGGCTCGGCCTCCGGCCTGCGCAAGGGCGGCAGCGTCAATTTTTCCGGCATCCGGGTCGGCGAAGTGGTGTCGCTGAAGCTCGACCATCCCCGCCGCGTCGTGGCGCTCGCCATAATCGACGGCAACACCCCCGTCAAGAGCGACACGCAGGTCGGCCTCGAATTCCAGGGGCTGACCGGCATCGCGGCGATTTCGTTTACCGGCGGCTCCGACGAGGCGCCGCCGCCGCGAAAGGGTGCGGACGGCATTCCCGAACTGACGGCCGATCCTGACGGGACGCTCAACACCCAGGAAAAGATCCGCGTGGCGCTGCGCAACGTCGACAAGGTGATCGCCGACAACGAGGCGGCGGTAAAGGACACGCTGCGGAATTTCGAAAGCTTCACCGCGTCGCTATCCGGGAATGGCGAGAAGATCACCAGCATCATCGCGACCGCCGAAGACGGCATCGCCGCCGTCAACGGCGCACTGGACAAGACCAAGGGATTTCTCGGCGGGCTCGCCAGCGACAAATATGGCGGCGAGCTACTGCCGACCGTGATCTCGCTGCGCGAACTGATCGAGAGCTTCAACAAGAAGTCCGGCTCCGTCATCGCCGACACCCGCAAGATGTTCGGCGAACTCAGCCAGTCCATCAACACCAGCAAATTCGGCAGCGCCCCGCCCGCTTCGCCCGCCAGACGTTAGCTTCAATCAAGAACCAAGAAAAACGGAAACGCCCGACGTGCTCGACAAATCAACTGCTGCGACCGCCGCCCCGCCCGCCACCGTGACCCGCGCCGAAAGCGCCGTTCCACGCGCCCTGCAGAAATATCTCACGCTCGACGATTTCGAGGCGACCGCGCGGCGCCGGATTCCGAAATTCCTTTACGGCTATATCTCCGGCGGCGCCGAGACCGATGCCGCCGTGCGCGACAACCGAAAGGCCTTCGACGAATACGGTTTCGTGCCGCGCGTGCTCAACGACGTTTCCGGCCGCGACCAGACCACGACGCTGTTCGGCAAGCGCTACGCGTCGCCGTTCGGCATTCCGCCGATGGGCTCCTCGGCGCTCTGCGCCTATCGCGGCGACATCGTGCTGACACGCGCAGCTGCCGAAACCAACGTGCCGATGATTCTCAGCGCGTCATCCCTGATTACGCTGGAGGACGTGCGGCGCGAGAACAACGCCGCGTGGTATCAGGCCTATCTGGCCGGCCTGCCGGAGCGCATCGAACCGCTGGTCGATCGCGTCGCCGCAGCCGGCTACGACACCTTCGTCGTCACCGCCGACGTGCCGGTGCCGCCGAACCGCGAGAACAACATCCGCAACGGCTTTCAGGTACCGCTCGCAATCACGCCGCGGGTATTCTGGGACACGGTGACGCATCCGCACTGGCTGTTCGGCACCTGGGCGCGCACCGTGAAGAATTTCGGCATGCCGCATTTCGAGAACATGGACGCCAAGCGCGGCCCGCCGGTGCTCGCGAAAAACCTGATGCGCAATATCGGCCACCGCGACCAGCTCGCCTGGAAACATGTCGAACTGATCCGCAGGAGGTGGAAGGGCAAGCTCGTCGTCAAGGGACTGGTCTCGCCCGCGGACGCCCGGATCGCGCGCGAGAGCGGCGTCGACGGCGTGATGCTCTCCAACCACGGCGGCCGCCAGCTCGACTATACAATGTCCGGCCTGCGCACGCTGCCGGAGATCGCCACTGAGGCCAAGGGCATGACGGTGATGGTCGACGGCGGCATCCGCCGCGGCACCGACGTGATCAAGGCGCTGGCGCTGGGTGCGCATTTCGTCTGGGTCGGCCGCCCCTTCCTCTACGCCGCGATCGCCGGCCGCCAGGCCGGCGTACAGCGCGCGATCACGCTGCTGCAGGCCGAGATCGACCGCGACCTGGCGCTGCTCGGCATCCGCTCCCTCAGCGAGATCACGCCGGATTTGGTGCGGAAGTTTTAAGGAGCCGGTCGCGTAGCCCGGGTGGAGCGTAGCGCAACCCGGGGACAGGGTTGCGATTGTTCGAAAGTCCCCGGATTGCGCTGCGCTTCATCCGGGCTACGGGATCTTGAACTTGCTGTACGCTTCCTCCGTCGCGATGATCACGTGCTCGGCGCAGCCGTTGGTGCGGTGAGGATCGCAGCGCTGTTCGTAATCCGGCGACGTCATCATGTCGACGAACGCTGACACCGTCGGATAATACACCAGCGCCAGATAGTCCCATTGATTGCCGTCCTGCCGCCCGAGCGCGACCGTTCTGGCGTCGCCGGTCCACAGCAGCGTGCCGCCGCGCGCCTTGATCATCGGCACGGTCAGCGCGCTGTAGCGCAAATAGGCGTCCCAGCCCGACCCGTCGCCGTCGAGCGAGCGTTCGCGGAAACGCATCAGGTTCACCATCACCACCGGCGCCTGCTGATCCATCTCCTGCAGACCCTTCACATTCAGCAATTCCACAGCCATCCACAACTCCTCACGGCGTTCGGCAATCCCGGACATTGTAGCATTGCATGCGTGGGACTTGTCGTGCGGCGGAAAATTTGGCCCTACTCGGTCCGAGACCATGACCGAGCCCGCTCCAGCGCCGCCTGCCTTCCATCCGGTCCGGTGGCTGAACAACCAGCCCTACCTGCTGCTCAGCCTGACCTCGCTGTTCTGGGCCGGCAACATCGTGCTGGCGCGCCACGTCGCCGGCCATGTGCCGCCGCTGACATTGTCCTGCCTGCGCTGGATCGGCACCTTCCTGATCCTGCTGCCGTTCGCCTGGCCGCATCTGAAGCGCGACTGGCCGGTGATGCGTGCGCATCTGCCGATGCTGGTGTTCCTGTCGTCGATCGGCTTTGCCTACAACAACGCGATCTCGTACTGGGCCATGCAGTACACCGAGGCGCTGAACGCGCTGCTGATCCAGTCGGCGGGGCCGCTGTTCGTGGCGCTGTGGTCGCTGGCGCTGTTCGGCGTGCGCCTCACCGGCGCACAGCTCGCCGGCATCACCATCTCGCTTGTGGGCGTGTTGACCATCATCCTGCGGGGCGATTTCAGCGCGCTCGCCGGCATCAGCTTCAACCGCGGCGACCTGATGTTTGCGAGTTCACTGGTGTCGTTCGGGCTGTATTCGGCGCTGATGCCTCGACGCCCGGTGACGCACGCACTATCGCTGATTTCATTCACCACCTGCTGCGGCGCGGTGATGCTGCTGCCGTTCGCGATCTGGGAGTTCTCGACCGGCGTCACGTTCAAATTCGACCTGATCTCGATGACCGCGCTGGCCTACGTCGTGATCTTTCCTTCCACGCTGGCCTACACGTTCTTCAACCGCGGGCTGGCGCTGATCGGGCCGAACCGCGCCGCGCCGTTCTTTCATCTGGTGCCGGTATTCGGCTCGGCGATGGCGATCCTGCTGCTCGGCGAGCAGTTGCGGCTGTTCCACCTGGTCGGCTATGTGCTGGTGCTGGCCGGGGTGGTGATCGCATCGCGCCGGGCCTCGGCAAAAGCCTGAAAGACGCGTGTTTCCGCAGCATGCGGCGTAGCGTCTTACCGGCTTCCCCTTTGATCCCGGGCGGGCTAGCTTCCCGGCCAATTGACCAAGAGCAACCTGAGGAAACGACTATATGTTTGAACGATTGAAGCGGTACCGGCACGTCGCGGCGGCGGCCCCCCTGATGTTGGCGTTGATCGCCACGGCTTCCGCGCAGGCCCCCTACCCGAACCGCAACATCACCCTGGTGCTGCCGTTCGCCGCCGGCAGCGGCACCGACACCACGACGCGCCTGATCGGAAAAGAGGTCGGGACCGCGCTCGGCGTCAGCATGGTGATCGAGAACAAGGCGGGCGCCAACGGGTCGATCGCAGCAAGCTATGTCGCGCGCTCTGCGCCCGACGGCTATACGCTGTTCGTGACGACGAACACGTCGCATTCGGCGAATCCGTATTTGCTGAAGAACATGACCTACGATCCGATCAAGGATTTCACCCCGATCGCACGGACCGGCGACCTGCCCTTCATGCTGGTGATTCACCCGGACATTCCGGCCAATTCGGTGGCCGAACTGATCGCGCTGGCCAAGAAGGAGCCGGGCAAGTATTCCTACGCGAGTGGCAGCTCCTCGGCGATCGTCTCGGGCGCGACGTTTGCGCGGCTTGCCGGCATCGACCTGCTGCACGTTCCCTACAAGAGCTCACCGCCGGCCTTGACTGACGTGATCGCCGGCCGCGTCTCCATGATGTTCATCGACGTCCCGACCGGCCTGCCCCACGTCAACGCCAAGGCGTTGAAAGCGCTGGCCGTCACTACCAAGAAACCCTCGGCCCTGCTGCCGCATCTGCCCACCATGGACGCCACCGTGAAGGGTTTCGACATCACCTCGTGGCAGGGCTACTTCGGTCCGGCCAATATGCCGAAGGATATCGTCACCAGGCTGAATGCGGAAATCCGCAAGGTCATCGAGCGGCCGGACATCAAGAGCCAGCTCGCCGAGCGCGGCATGGAAGCGTTCTCCGGCACCCCGGAAGAGTTCGATGCGTTTGTGAAGGACCAGCTCGTGGTGTGGGAGAAGCTGATCGCGGGCGCGGGGATCGAGAAGCAGTAAAGCGCGATACAAACTGCGTGGTTTCGCAGGGTGGGCAATGCGAAACGTGCCCACCATTCACGACGACACTCTCCCGAGAGGTGGTGGGCACGCTACGCTTTGCCCACCCTACGCAAGCTTCAGCGCCGTCACTCACTCCCGTGAAGCATTTCCAGTTCGGCAATGCGGCGGTCGGCGCGACGGAGCCGGCGGCACAGCTCGCGGTTGATGTTCTGCATCACCATCACATAGGCCTGGATATCGGCCTTGTAGCAGGCATAGAGTTTTGCGGCCGTGAGCTCGTACAGCACGGTCGGGCTCTCCGCGACGACCGTGGCCGACCGGTTCTGCATTTCGATCAGCGTCATCTCGCCGAAGAAATCCCCGGGATCCAGACGTGCCATGCGGATGACGCGCTCCGCATCCGCGCGCCTGCTCACCACGAGCTCGCCGGAGTGAACGACGAACATCGAGCGCCCCGGCTCGCCTTCCGCCACCACCGTGGCGCCGGCGTCGAAGCGGCACTCGACCAGCATGGAGACCAGGAGTTCGAGGCTTGCATCCGAAAGGCCACCGAAGAACGGCGTGGCGAGCAAGAACGCTTTCAGATCGGGCGAGCTGACAGCCATCGGCGCAATATACTCGCGCTCCCGATGGCGGCAAGCGGTGCCGGGGGGCCCTACGCCGCGCGCACCTTGACCAGGAATTCGTCGACCGCGCTGCGCAGCATGCTGGACTGGGTGTCGAGCTCGCGGGCATTCGCCAGCACCTCGGACGCCGCCTTGCCGGTGGCGGTCGCCGCCGTGGTAACGCCGCCGATATGGGTTGCGATCTCGTTCGAGCCGGCCGCCACCGACTGGATGTTACGGGCGATCTCGCGGGTCGCGCCGCCCTGCTGCTCCACAGCGCTCGAAATTGAGACCGTGATCTCGCTCATCTGCGAGATGGTTTCGGTGATGCCACCGATCGAGGCCACGGCCTCGCTGGTGGAGGCCTGCATGGCCGCGACCTGGGAAGAGATTTCCTCGGTCGCCTTCGCGGTCTGGTTGGCGAGCGCCTTCACTTCCGACGCCACGACCGCGAAGCCGCGGCCGGAGTCGCCGGCGCGCGCCGCTTCGATGGTGGCGTTGAGCGCCAGCAGGTTGGTCTGCGCGGCGATCGAGTGGATCAATTTCACCACTTCGCCGATCTTCTCGGCGCCGATCGAGAGCGCGCCGACGGTGGCGTTGGTGCGCTCGGCGTCGCTCACCGCCTTGCTGGCGATCTCGCTGGAACGCGCCACCTGCCGGGAGATTTCCGTCACCGAACTGGAAAGTTCTTCCGCGGCAGACGCCACGGTGCCGACATTGTCCGATGAACGCTGCGACGCCGCGCCGACGGTCGCCGCCCGCGCGCTGGCATCGCTGGCGGTTGCCGTCATCGACTGCGCGGTGGTCTGCATGCCGGCCGCTGCCGTCGACACCGAACGAACGATGCCGGTCACGCTGCGTTCGAAATTACTGGCGATGTTCTCCATCGCCGCCCGGCGCTCGGCCTCGGCGCGCGCCTGCACCTCGGCTTCCTTTTGTTCGAGCCCGCGGATGCGAACCGCATTGTCCTTGAAGATCTGCACGGTCGCAGCCATTGCGCCGATCTCGTCGCCGCGTCCGATGCCGGGAATGGCGCCGTCCAGCTTGCCTTCGGCCAGGTCCTGCATGCGGGCGCCGAGTTCGGTGAGCGGCTTTGCGATGCTGCGGCCGATCATCCAGGCGATGCTGCCCGCCACCACCGCGATGCCGAGAATGGCGAGACCGAGCAGCCACGCGAGCGGCTTCATCCTGGCATCGAGATCGTCGAGATAGGCGCCGGTGCCGACGAACATGTTCCAGCCGGGAATCGGCACCGCATAAGAAAACTTGCGGATCAATTCCTCGCTGCCGGGCTTGCGATATTCGTAGCGCAGCGTGACGTGACCATCTTTGGCAATGCCGTCGCGCAACTCGCGCACGAGCTTCCTGCCGGCTGTCTCGATATCCATGCGGTTCTGGCCGATCTGCGCGGGAACCGGCGCCAGCACGGCGACGCCGACCATGGTGTAGGCGAACACGTAGCCGTTGCCGTTGTCGAAGGTCAGCGTATTGCCGCGCTTGCTGAACTCGGCAATCGCCGCATCCTTGGTCATCTGGCCGGCCTCGACCTGCTTCTGCAGCCCGAGCGCCATGTTGCGCGCCATGTCGACGATCGCCCTGGTCTGTTCGACGCGTCCGTTCAGCATCTCACGCTGCATCAGATAGCCCGCGAGGACGCCGGCGACGCAGAGGCCGAGCATGGTGATTCCCACCAGAATGCCGAGCTTGGGGGTGATCTTGAGATTGGTCAGCTTCACAGGGAATCTCCGGAAACATGCGTGCGATTCGGTCGTCGATGGACGCACGGTATCGAGAGACCCTTTAGCGCTTCCTTACGAAGACGGTGCAAGTCCGTGTTTTTATTGGATAAAGCAACCGATGATTGTAGCGAATACCAAGCAAGTCGCGTAAAAGGGGAAATCTGTCAAACAACAGTGGCGGCGCACGCCGCCTCAAACCAACACCGAAGATAAATCGGGAGCAGGAAATGCCGAAATTCAGGGTGGTGACGCCGAAGGGCGCGAGCTTCACGGTCGCCGGCGGCGGCTACGACTACGAGAAGGAAGCGCTCGATCCGATCGGGGCCGAGATCATCGAGGCGCCGGCCAATGAGGCGGAATTCATCGCCGCCGCGAAAGATGCGGATGCGATCTACGCCAAGGGCATGCCGATCACCAAGGCGGTCATCGACTCCCTGCAGAATTGCAAGGTCATCACGCTCGGCAGCGTCGGCGTCGATTCGGTCGACGTCAAAGCCGCAACCGCCCGCGGCATTCCCGTAACCAACATTCCCGACACCTTCATCGAGGAGGTCGCCGACCACGCCATGATGCTGCTGCTGGCGGGCTTCCGGCGGTTGGTCGAGCAGGACAAGATGGTGCGCACCGGACGGTGGTCCGAGGGCCGCCCCGCCCTGTTGAAGATTCCGCGGCTGATGGGACAGACGCTCGGCTTCATCTCGTTCGGCCGCGTCGCGCGTGCGGTCGCCAAGCGCGCCGCCCCGTTCGGGCTGCGCATGATAGCCTACGACCCCTTCATCCAGGAGACACTGATTTCCGACCATGGCGTGATCCCGGCGACGCTGTCGGAGGTGCTGGCGCAGTCCGACTTCCTGTCGATGCACGCCCCGGCCCGGCCCGAGGTCCATCACATGCTGGGCGAGAAGCACTTCAAGCAGATGAAAAAGAGCGCGGTCTTCATCAATACCGGCCGCGGCGCGACGGTGGACGAGGAAGGGCTGATCAAGGCGCTGCAGGAGGGCTGGATTTCGCACGCGGCGCTGGACGTGCTGGAAAAGGAACCGCCGTCCCACAACAATCCGCTGCTTTCCATGGAGAACGTTACGCTTACCGCGCATGTCGCCTCTGCGTCGGCACGTTTTGACGAAGCACGCAAGCGCCGCGTAGGCTACGAATTGTCACTGGTCTTGTCGGGCATGTGGCCGGTAAGCTGTGTCAATCCGTCGGTGCTGCAAAACACCTCGCTTCGTCGCTGGCAGCCTGTCAGCATGGATCGCGGTCCGAACAGCTAGGACGGCAAGAAGGCGTCTTCGGGCGAAGCGGAGAACGGTCCGCGCCCGCAGGACGTAACAATCACAGAGTCGAAGGGCCTGCGATTCCAATTGGAATCGAGGGCTATGAGTTCACCGGCGGTGAAACGTCGGGAACAGGAAAACAGGGAGAGCTCTCACTATGACGACCAATATCACCCGCCGTGACGCGTTGGCTCTGGGCGTTTCCGCCGCCGCGCTGGCGGCGACCGGCGCTTCGGCACAGACCACCTCCACCATCAAGGCTGCCGACGTCGCGGCCCCCAAATTCGCGATCGAGAAGGGCGCCACCCTGCGCATGCTGCGCCCGGTGCGCTTCGTGCAGGCCGATGAGGACGTGTTCCGCGCCAATGCCGCCAAATTCACCAAGGAGACCGGTGTCGAAGTCAAGGTCGACTTCGTGGGCTGGGAGGACATCAACCAGCAGACCGCGGTGACGTCGAATTCGGGCGCCGGACCCGACATCATCATCGGCTTCTCGGACGCACCGCACATCTATGTGGACAAGCTGATCGAGTTGACCGACGTCGCCGATTATATCGGCAAGCGCTATGGCGGCTGGCTGCCGCTGGCGCAGACCTACGGCAAGAAGAGCAAGAGCAACACCTGGATCGGACTGCCGTTCGGCGCCACCGCCGGCCCCCTGATCTACCGCAAATCGGTCCTGCAATCGGTCGGCTTCGACAAGGTACCGGAAGATCATGCCGGAATCCTCGATCTGTGCCGCAAGCTGCACAAGGCCGGCAAGCCGGCCGGCTTCGCGCTGGGCAACGCCAAGGGCGACGGCAACGGCTTCGCCAGCTGGGCGCTGTGGTCGCACAACGCGTCCCTGCTCGACGAGGAAGGCAACGTCACCATCAACAGCAAGGAGACCATCGCCGCGCTGAAATGGGTCAAGGAACTGTACCCGACCTTCATCGCCGGCACGCCGTCCTGGAACGACGTCAGCAACAACCGCGCCTATTCCGCGCAGGAAATCTCGCTGACCGCGAACGGCGTCTCGCTGTATTTCTCGCTCAAGAACGATCCCGCCACCAAGGCGATCGCCGACGACAGCGAGCACCAGTTGCTGCCGAAGGGCCTCGCCAAGGTATCGCCGATGGCCGGGCTGACGTTGAACGCCATGGTGTTCAAGCACAGCCAGTATCCCAACGCCGCCAAGGCATTCCTGACCTACATGCTGGAAAAGGACCAGTACGAGCCCTGGCTCAATGCCAACTCGGGCTATTGGTCCCAACCGCTGGCTGCCTATGCCGAGGCCAAGGTCTGGTCCGAAGATCCCAAGGTCAAGATCTTCAAGGACACCATGAACAGCACCTATTACGACGGCTACAAGGGCCCGATCTCGACCGCGACCGGAGCCGTCAGCGCCGATTACGTGCTGATTCAGATGTGCGCGGCGGTTGCGACCGGCGCGTCGACGCCGGAAGCCGCCGCCGCGGAAGCCGAGCAGCGGGCGAAGCGCTACTTCCGGCGCCAGAACCGCTAAGGACGGTCACGTCACATCGTTTCGGGCCGGCGCGCAGGCGTCGGCCCGAAACATCAGGATTCCGGGTTCGATGCCGTGTGTCGATCCGGAATGACGCAACAGGCATAAGCAACAGGCACAACAGGACAATCATCGAATGTCCGTGACGACAATATCCGCGCGAACATACGCGCAGCATCAGCCGGGCTGGTTCGCCCGGCTGCTCGACAACAAGGCATTCCTGATCATTGTTTGCCTCGCGCCCGCGATCGGCCTGTTGGGAGTGTTCCTGACCTACCCGCTCGGCCTCGGCGTCTGGCTCGCCTTTACCGACACCACGATCGGCCGCAGCGGCGTCTTCGTCGGCTTCGAGAATTTCCAGTACCTGCTGAAGGATCCGCTGTGGTGGAGCGCGGTGTTCTATAGCGTCTTCTACACCGCGGTCGCGACCTTCGGGAAATTCGCGCTCGGCTTCTGGCTGGCGTTGCTGCTCAACAACCACTTTCCGTTCAAGAGCCTGCTGCGCGCCATCGTGCTGCTGCCGTGGATCGTACCGACAGTGCTGTCGGCGCTGGCTTTCTGGTGGATCTACGATCCGCAGTTCTCGATCATCTCCTATCTCCTGGTCGACGTGCTGGGCGTCCGCTCGACCAACATCGACTTCCTCGGAACGCCGTGGTCCGCGCGGTTCTCGCTGATCGTGGCCAACATCTGGCGCGGCATCCCCTTTGTTGCGATCTCGCTGCTGGCGGGGCTGCAGACCATCTCGCCCTCGCTCTACGAGGCGGCGATGCTGGACGGCGCCACCGCCTGGCAGCGCTTCCGCTTCATCACCCTGCCGATGATGATGCCAATCCTCGCCATCGTCATGACGTTCTCGATCATCTTCACCTTCACCGACTTCCAGCTCGTCTACGCCATCACCCGCGGCGGTCCGGTCAATTCGACGCATCTGCTCGCGACACTGGCGTTCCAGCGCGGTATCGCCGGCGGCGAGCTCGGCGAGGGTGCCGCGATCGCGGTGTCGATGATTCCGTTCCTCGTGTTCGCAACGTTGTTCAGCTACTTCGGCCTCGCGCGCCGTAAATGGCAGCAGGGAGAAGCCAATGACTGACGTAGCCGCCTCACCGGGCAACAGTAACGTCGCCAGCGCCACGCCGGATACGATGTCGTGGGATTCGCGCGCGCGGCGCGTGATGATGATCTACCTGCCGCTGGCCTGCTTCGTGCTGATCCTGCTGTTCCCGTTCTACTGGATGGCGATCACGTCATTCAAGCCGAACGCGGAGCTGCTGAACTTCAAGGATCACAATCCGTTCTGGATCACCTCGCCGACGCTCGCGCATATCAAGCACCTGCTGTTCAATACGGCGTATCCGACCTGGCTGTGGACCACGATGATCGTGGCAGTGTGCTCGACCTTCCTGTCGCTGTTCGCCTCGACGCTCGCGGCCTACGCGATCGAGCGGCTGCGCTTCCGCGGCAGTCCCTATGTGGGGCTCGGCATCTACCTCGCCTATCTGGTGCCGCCCTCCATCCTGTTCATCCCGCTGGCCACCGTGATCGTGCAGTTCGGCCTGTTCGACTCGCCGCTGGCGCTGATCCTGGTGTACCCGACCTTCCTGGTGCCGTTCTGCACGTGGCTGCTGATCGGCTATTTCAAGTCGATCCCCTATGAACTCGAGGAATGCGCGCTGGTCGATGGCGCAACACGACTGCAGATCCTGTGGCGGATCACGCTGCCACTGGCCGTGCCGGGCCTGATCTCGGCCGGTATCTTCTCGTTCACGCTGTCGTGGAACGAGTTCATCTATGCGCTGGCCTTCATCCAGAGCGGCGCCAACAAGACGGTGCCGGTCGCGATCCTGACCGAGCTCGTTACCGGTGACGTCTACCAGTGGGGCGCGCTGATGGCGGGCTCGCTGCTCGGCTCGCTGCCGGTGGCGCTGTTCTACTCGCTGTTCGTCGACTACTACGTCTCGTCGCTGACCGGCGCGGTGAAGGAATAGGTCTCGATCAGGACCGCGGCTTGAACTCCACGGGCACGTTCACGGACACTGTTCCGTGAGCGATCTCGGGCGGGATTGCCGGGAATGGCGCAGCCTGACGGACCATCGCCATGGCCTGCGCATCGAACGCCGAAACGCCCGAGGAGCCGCCCAGGCGGCTCGACTGCACCTGACCGCTGCGGCCAATCGTAAAGCTCACCTTGGCGACGCCGCGCTGGCCGTTTCCGCTGGATGGATATTGGTGGAAGCGCATCAGGTGCGCGCGGACGAGATTGCTATAGGCGGCGATCGCCGAAGCCGTCGCGCCCGCGCTCATCGAAGATGCGGCGGGGGCCTGGCGCTCGGCGCGCGGTGGCGCGCTGGTGCGCGGCGCCGGGGGCGCCTCCGAAGGCCGCTTGGCGTCCTTCCTGACGATTTTCGGCTTCACCGGCACCGGCTTATGCTCCGGAACGATCTGCGCCGGCTCGGGCTTTGGCGGCGTGGGCTGCTGCTTCTGCTCCGGCGGCGCCACGACTTCCGGCTTCTCCTGCGGCGGGGTCGGCGCGATCTGCTCCTCCACCGGCTCCATCGCCGCGGACTCGGGCGGCGCCGCGTCGGCCTGCTGCATTTCGGGTCCCGGTGCCATGTCCATTGGGGACGCCTCGGGCGCCGACGTAACCGGCGCCAGATCGACCATGATAGCGGGCATCGTCGCGCCCGGCGTCACACGTTCCGTGTACCAGTTCATGGTCAACGCAATCAGCGCAGCATGCGTGGCGACGATCGCCGCCGCGGAAATTCCCCAGCGCCGGACGACGGCATCGTCGGACACATCATGCAGGGCGAACGCATTCATGACGGTCAACTGCGGCCGTCGAGGCCGACCAGCGCGATCTTGAGATAGCCGGCGTTGCGCAGCAGGTTCATCACCTCCATCAGGTCGCCGTAGCTGACGGCCTTGTCGGCGCGCAGAAAGATCCGCTCGTCCTTTTTCCCCTGCGTGGCGCTGTCGAGCGTGGTGGTGAGCGTATCGCGCGCAATGACGTCTTCGCCCACCGCGACCGAAAGATCCGGCTTCACGGTGACGAACACCGGCTTGTCCGGGCGCGGCGACGGCTCGACGGTGCTGGCGGGAAGATCGACGCCGAGGTCCACGGTGGCGAGCGGTGCTGCGACCATGAAGATGATAAGCAGTACCAGCATCACGTCGATGAACGGCGTAACGTTGATCTCGTGGGCCTCGACCAGATCGTCGGCGCCGCCGCGCATCCGTCCGCCAACGACACTACCCAGCTTGGCGCCCATCGCTCCGCCTCCCCTCGCTCACTCGGCGGCGCGCGCGAGGTGAAACGCACCGCGGTCGCTCTCCCGGCTGATCAGGAGCAGCACCATCGCCGAGGCGTCGCCGAGCAGCGCCCGATGGGCCGTTATCGAACGGGTGAGATGATTGTAGATCACGACCGCCGGGATCGCCGCGACGAGACCGAGCGCGGTCGCGAGCAGCGCTTCGGCGATACCTGGCGCGACGACGGCGAGATTGGTGGTCTTGGCTTCGGAAATGCCGATGAACGAATTCATGATGCCCCAGACCGTTCCGAACAGGCCGACGAACGGTGCGGTGGCGCCGATGGTCGCAAGCACGCCGGTGCCGCGAGCGATCTGCCGCGACATCGCGGCTTCGACCCGCTCCAGCCGCAGTGCAACCCGCTCCTTGAGGCCATCGTCGAAATGTCCGTTGGAGAGACTGGCCTCGCGCGCGGCCGACTGGATGATTTGCGCCACGGCATCGTTGCTGCCGCGGGTTTCCTGCTCGGCCCTGGCGAGCACGGTATCGGTCTCCAGCATGCCGAGGCGTCGTTTGGCCGAGGCCGTCTTGCGGCGGAGCTCGACGGTCTTGGCGAGCCAGATGGTCCACGTCACCAGCGAGGCAAAGGCAAGCCCGACCATGACCGCCTGCACCACGATGTCCGCATTCACGAACATGTTCCAGGGCGACAGGTTGCGCGGCAACTGTGCCACGTCGGTCGCGGCCAGCGCCGCTCCCGGCAACGCGGCCGCGGTCGTCGCTCCACCCAAACGGATCAAAAAGTCGAGCACTCTTCGCCGCATGATCGTCTCCCGGGCTGGTATGCGGGTCGGCTACGCCGCGCCGGCCGGCGCGATGCTGTCCGCGAGCGCATGAAAGCGCTGCAACTGATCGCCGCGCAGCGCACGCGCCTCGTCGCGGCCGACGAACACCTTGAACATGATGCCGCCGTCGACATTGATGAACGCGACGAAGGCCGACGATTTTCCCATGAACGGCCGCTCGACAAAGGCGATCGCCGCGCAACGCGCGTGCCGCAGGTGCCCGTGCAGTCCCTTGGGTTGCATCAGGTTGAAGTAGCCGCGGCCGATCTCTCCCGCCGGAATCGCGCCGGTAAATTCGAAGATCGCATCATCGGTATGGACGATCAGCGTCACCTCGCCCCATTGCGCGATGTCGCCCATCGCGGCGGCGAACCCGCCGCCGCTCCGGATCCGCACCATCGCTTCGGGCATCGCCTCGAGCACTGCGCGCGGCGTGACGTTTCGCTGCCGCGCCACGTCCTCGATGACCGCGCCAGGATTTTCCAGCATATGTGCCTTGAGGTCGGCGAGTTCCGTGCTCAGCATCGCACTCTCCCTCAAGCGGCGGCGCTGGATTTGCGCTCGCTCAGAATCACCTCGAAACCTTCGAACTTGGGATGGCCGAGGTAGAGGCTCTCGCCGGTCTTGTTGTCGGCGCGAGCGTGCGCCCTGCGGAACTCTTCCGAGCGGGTCCACGCCTCGAACGCCGCCTTGTCGACCCAGGTCGTATGAGACGAATACAGCGTGTGATCTTCGTAGACGGGGCCCTTGAGCAGATTGAACTCGACGAAGCCCGCCATGGTGCCAAGATAGGATTCCCGGCTGCGCCAGACGTTCTCGAAGGCTGCTTCCGAGCCGATCTTCACCTGGAACCTGTTCATTGCGATAAACATCAGAAGTCTCCTAGCTGTGGTGCGCCTGGCGTACCGATTGAATTGGGTGGAAACACGAATGCGCCGAAGCCGCGCTGGAGCATCAGCGCGGCCCGGTGCACTGGAGGTGATGGTCTTCTCGCCCGAGACCATGGGATCTTCGTGTCAGGTTCCTCCGAAATGATATTTCAGGCCACCCTTGAATACGATTCCGGGGCCGGCGCTGGCCCATTTCACGTCGTTTTGAGTATCGCCCGTGCTGCCGACCGGGATGGCGTAGGGACGGTAGTACTGATTGAGCAGGTTCTCGACCGAGAAATTCAGCGTGAGATCCCGCGTCGGCTGGTACTGGGCATAGAGGTTGACGAGGTCGAACCCGGTTGCCGGCGTGTAGTTTGCAGGGATGTTCCTGTTCGCCGCCGCCGACGTCCACATAACCGAAAGAACGAGCGTGCGATCGAGCAAGCGAACGCCAGCCGTCGTCGTGATTTTCTGCGGCGGGATACTGTACAATCCGAAGCCGGTCTGCAGGTTCTTGCCCTGCAGGTAGGAGCCCGCGACACCGACGTACCAGGTATTGGCGTCGTACATCGTCTCGGCCTCAAAACCCTGAATTCTGGCCTGGGCGATGTTCTGGTACTGCAGGAACGGCAGAACGGTAATGCTCGGCGCAGGCGGCGGCCCGGTCGGAACCACGCGCGGCGTGCCGAACGCGACCTGGTCGATGTAGTCGGTGATGTCGTTGCGGAAAACGTTGAACTTGCCGCGGACGCTGTCCCCCGACGTGAACAAGTCGTTCTTCTTCAGGTTGAAGCCGATCTCCTTGTTCTTGCCGACCTCGGGCCGCAGGTTCGGATTCGGCACGAAGCAGAAGGTCGCCTCGGTGCCGGGCGTACCCGACGGACAGTTGAAGAACGAGCTTTGAATGGTAGCGCCGGCGTGCGGCCCGTTCACGAGCGTTTCGGTGATCGAGGGCGCACGGTAGCCCTCGGCATAGCTGGCATAGGGCGTCAGGATGGCGGTGGGCATCAGGCCGACCGTGATCTTCGGCGACAGGCGGTCGCCACTGGCAGACGAGGTCACCGATGAGAGCTGGTAATTGTCGTAACGCAACGCGCCGATCACTTCGAGCAGTGAGGTGTAGTTGGCTTTCCACTGCACGAAACCACCGGACAGCGTGCGCTGGCCACCCGGCGTCGTCACATCGGAGGTTCCGCGCAGATCGTTCGACGTCACCTTGTCCTGGAAGGCATCCAGCCCGTAGGTGACCGCGTGGCGCCAATCGTAGGTCTCGAAACGCGTCGTGTTGTAGACGTCGACGCCAACCGTATCGAGCAGATAGCCGCGGTTGCTGCCGATACAGCCGGAGACCGCATTGCCCGGCACGCCGCCGCAGAAGGCGGAAGGAGTCGTGCTGGTATGGCCCGTCTTGATCTGGTCGTTCTCCGTGCGATTCCAGTAGACCTTCGCGTCCCAATCGAACCACTTGTCGTCCGGCTGCGAATATTTCCAGCCGAGCGTCGTCGTGTAATTCTTCACGTCGGACCTGTAGATCGACGTGCCATCCAGATTATTGGTCCCGTTCGGATTGCGGGTGTTGGGATCGCCCGCACGGCGCGGCGGCTGGCCGACACTGAAGATATCTTCCTGGAATATCGTGCCGAGCTTGACTTCGTGTCCGTCAGCCGGCCGCACCGTCAGTTTGGCAATACCGGCGGTGAGCCGATTTCCGGTATTGGCGACTTCGAAGCCGGTCCCGTCCTTGTAGTTCTCCTGGGTGCTATAGGTACCGCCGGCGAACACATCGACATTCGGATTGACGTGAACACCGCCGAACACCGAACCGAGCGCGCGGCCGTAGTTGGTCCCGAGGATAGTCTTGGCGTCAACGCCCCAGCGCTCGCCCGGACGCACGACATCTTCGATGTCCTTGGTACGGAACGACGCCACGCCGCCGATCGCGCCGGAGCCGTAGATGTTGGCGGTCGGGCCGCGGACGATGTCGATGCCGCCGACCAGTTCCGGATTGAGGAAGAAGGAGCCGTTCGCGAAATGGCCGGTGCGCTGGTAATTCTGCCGCGCGCCGTCGACCACCACGGCGACGCGGCCGAAATCCTGCAGGCCGCGGATATTGATCGAGGTCGACGGCTCGTCGCCCCGATCCTGCACCCAGACGCCGGGAATGTTGTACAGGAGCCCACCAAGCGTGCTGGCCTGGCGGCCCTGGATCTGCTCGAGCGTCACCACGCTGACGGGCGCCAGCGCGTCAATCGCGCGTTCGTCCGTCCTGGTCGCGACCGCCGTGATCGTATCGAGCGACAGTACAGGCGCCGCGCCAATCTGCGCCCGCGCGTTCATAACAGGCGCAGCCTGCGCTATCTGCTGCGGCGCGACGGGCTTGCGCTTCGACTGCTTCTGCTTTTTCTCGGACGCACTTGCAACGGCATCCGGCTCGGCGGCTTGCGAGAATGCTGTCGTCGACGACATCAACAGCGACGACATCAACGCCAATGAAAATGCCGACGCGCCGAAAACCAGGGCGCGCGAATGCCTAGCCCGAAAAGCCATACTGCCCCAACCTGTTGTTTTGTCTCTTGGGTCTGGCTGGCGGGCGCGCCGCAAATATTGCGGCTGCTTGCTGGCTACCAAATGCTCGCGACCGGGACACACCCCATGCCCACATCGCATGCATCTGGTTACGCCGCGCGGCGGAACCGGTCAACAACCGCGCAGCCCACTTTATATCGATTGTAAATTGCAGCAGTTGGATTGCGGCGGGGCCGGCCTGTACAAACACGCCCTGGGATACCGCAATCGGGGCTTCACAGATTAGATGACCGTTCCTTCAGGAGGAAAGCTCGGCGAGGCACCGACGCACGCGGCAAGCCCTGCTCCGACGACTCGTTCCATCGTCATGAGCGGCAACCGGCTCGACAGCCGCGAGCTGTTCGCGGCGGAGCGCGAGATCATCATCGCGCATGGCGAAGACAAGTACCGCCTGCGGCTGACGTCGCAGAACAAGCTGATCCTGACCAAGTAGATCTGACCAGGTGAACCAGCAATGACATTCTGCCGCACGCTCGCATTATCGGCCGCTGCCTGCGGTTTCCTGCTCGGTGGCGTTGCCGTTGCAGCCGGCATCAAGGTGCATGATGCGCGCAACCGCGACGTCACGATATCCGATCCGGCGCGGATCGTGTCGATCGGCGGCGCGATCACCGAAATTCTCTACGCGCTCGGCTTCGAGGACAGGCTGGCCGGCGTCGACACCACGAGCCTCTATCCGGCCGCGGCGCGCGGCAAGCCTAATGTCGGCTACATGCGGCAGATATCGGCCGAAGGCGTCCTCGGACTCAATCCCTCGCTGGTGCTCGCCGTGCAGGGCTCCGGGCCGAAGGAAGCCATGGACCTGCTGGAGGCAGCCAAGGTGCCGCTGGTGCTGGTGCCCGAAACCTTTTCCGAACAGGGCCTGCTCGACAAGATCAAAATGGTCGGCCATGCCATGGGCGCGGACAAGCGGGCCGAATGCCTGACCGCGGTCGTGACGGACGACCTGGCGCAACTGCGCGAACTGCGCGCCAAAGTGACGAAGCCGGTCCGCGTGATGTTCGTAATGTCGATGCTGAACGGCCGGGCGATGGCCGCAGGCCAGAAGACCGCCGCCAACGAGATCATCGCGCTTGCCGGCGGCGTCAACGCGATCGACGGTTATGACGGCTACAAGATCATAAACGATGAGGCGATCGTTGCGGCGAAGCCGGACGTGGTGCTGTCGATCCAGCGCGGCAAGGATTCGGTGGATGCGGAAGCGGTGTATGTCCATCCCGCCTTCGCGCTGACGCCGGTCGTCGCGAACAAGTCGTTCATCTCCATGGAAGGTCTCTACCTGCTCGGCTTCGGGCCGCGCACGGCCGCGGCGGCGCGCGATCTCTCGATCAAGCTCTATCCGGCGCTGGCGCCGCAGGCCGAGAAGTTCATGCCGGCGGCGTTGACGGCCAATTGCCGGCAATGACCGATCTTGCGGACTCCCGCGCGGAAGGCGCGAAGCGCCGCAGCGGATATGCGTTGCGCCCCGCTGCGTCGCTGACCCTCGCCGGGCTGCTGATCGTGCTCTTCGGCGCGGCGCTGGTCGCGCTCACCGTGGGCGCTGCGGGAATTCCGCTGGCGCGGCTGCCCGCGGCGCTAGGTATTTGGCCAGACGCCTCGGCTGGTCCCAATCTCGTGCGCGACCAGCTCGTGCTGTGGTCGATCCGAATTCCTCGGATCGCGGCCGCCGCCATGGTGGGGGCCCTGCTTGCGGCATCCGGCGCGATCATGCAGGGGCTGTTTCGCAATCCTCTCGCCGATCCCGCGCTGGTCGGCGTTTCCTCCGGCGGCGCGCTCGCGGCGGCGGCTTCGATCGTCTTCGTCGACAGCCAGATCGGCGAGAGCTTGCGCTTCATGCAAAATCAGGTGCTGCCGTTCACGGCCTTCGTGGGCTCGCTTGCGACGACCATCATCCTGTATCGAATCTCCAGCCGTTCGGGACGGACGTCGATTGCGATCTTCCTGCTGGCCGGAATTGCCATTGCCGCGATCGCCAATGCCGGCATCGGACTGCTGGTATTCATTGCCGACGATCGCCAGTTGCGCGACATCACGTTCTGGCTGCTGGGATCGCTGAGCGGCGCGACATGGCCCAAGCTCGCCGCGCTGGCGCCGGTGCTGGGGATCGCGCTCGTCGCCTGCCTGTCGATCGCGCGCGGGCTCGACGTGCTCGTGCTCGGCGAGGCCGAGGCATTTCACAGCGGCGTCGACGTCGAGCGGCTGAAGCGGATCTCGATCGTGCTGGTGTCGGCCATGACCGGCGTTGCGGTTTCGGTCTGTGGCGTCATCGGGTTTGTCGGCATCGTGGTGCCGCATCTGCTGCGGCTCCTGATCGGACCCGCGCACCGCCTGCTGCTGCCGGCCTCGATGCTGCTGGGCGCCGGGCTGATGGTTGGTGCGGATACGCTCGCCCGCACGATCGTCGCGCCCGCGGACATGCCGATAGGCATCCTGACGGCTGCGATCGGCGCGCCGTTCTTTCTGGGTATGTTGTTGCGGCAGCGCGGGCTGGTCTCGCTATGACATCCCTTCTCGACGCCAAATCGCTCTCGTTGGCGGTCGGCAGCACGACGCTGGTCGACGCGGTCGACCTGCGCATCGCGGCCGGCGAGATGGTCGCGATCGTCGGCCCCAACGGCGCCGGCAAATCGACGCTGCTGCGGATGCTGTCCGGCGACCTACGCCCGACGACGGGCCATGTCGAACTGAAGCAGCGCGAAATCCGCAGCTATCCGCCGCGCGAACTCGCCCATCACCGCGCGATGCTGTCTCAGCATGTCACCGTCACCTTCCCGTTCACGGTTGAGGAGATCGTCCATATGGGCGCAGGCGACGCCGGCCGCGCCAGCGCGCGGCGGCTGGTCGATGCCGCGCTCAGCGAGCTCGGACTGGCGCATTTCAGCGACCGGCAGTTGCCGACGCTCTCTGGAGGCGAGCAGCAACGCGCGCATCTGGCACGCGTCCTGGTGCAGCTCGCCTGCGGCGAAGCATTACACGGGCCTGGCCTGCTGTTGCTGGACGAGCCGACGTCCAGCCTCGACATGCGTCACCAGATCGATCTCGTCGAGACGGCACGGCGGCGCGCGGAGGCCGGCACCGCCGTCGTCGCCGTGCTGCACGATCTCAACCTTGCAATGCGGTTTGCCGACCGGATCCTGCTTATGCATCGCGGCAAGCTCGCCGTCGATGGCGGCCGCACCGAGGCGATCACGGCCGAAACCATCCGCAGGATCTTCGAAGTCGACGTCGAGATCGACTACACCGAGAACGGGATACCGTTCCTCTTGCCGCAGACCATGCGGCCGGTGGCGTAGCGCCGCACCCCTTATCCAACGGCGACACGTACCGTTCATGAAACTGTCAGCCGCCTGTTACATCCGCTGCCCAGAACGACGCATCCTCAATCCCTAGGAGATCGATCATGCGCATGTCCCTGTTCCATTCAGTCGCGGCCGTCCTTCTGGCCAGTACCGCTGCGTTTGCGCAAGGCGAAGGCGAGTTTCCCGCCACGCTGAAGGGCCACGCCGTGCTGCCGGCGCAGACCTTCGTCGATGCGCCTGCGGATGCGCCTGACGATCTCAAGACCTCCGGCAAATACACCACCGGCAAGCGCGTCGACGCCGTTGGCAGCGTGATGGGCAAGTCCTATGAGCGGCCGACCGGCGTGTCGCTGCCGTTCAAGGGCCAGCCGCTGCAGGGTCATTCCGGCATCAAGGTGATGGCGGACGGCTCGTTCTGGGTGCTCACCGACAACGGCATGGGCTCGCGCTACAACTCGGCCGATTCGATGCTGTATCTGAACCGGCACAAGATCGACTGGGCGTCCGGCAAGATCGAGCGACAGGAAACCATCTTCCTGCACGACCCCGACAAGAAGGTGCCGTTCCGCATCGTCCACGAAAACACCCCCAAGCGCTATCTGACCGGCGCCGACTTCGACACCGAAGGTTTTCAGCTCGTCGGCGACACCTTCTGGATCGGCGACGAGTTCGGTCCCTACGTGCTGAAGGCCGACAAGACCGGCAAGATCCTCGCCGTGTTCGACACCATGGCCGACGGCAAGCCGGTTCGCTCGCCGGACCATTGGTCTGTGCAGTCGCCGGCAGCACCCGGCGCGACCTACACGACGGTGAACCTGCGCCGCTCCAAGGGCTATGAAGGCTTTGCCGCCTCGAAGGACGGCAAGTTCCTCTATGGCCTGCTGGAAGGGCCGCTATGGGACGCCGGGAAGAAGGACGTTGAAAAAGTCGACGGCAAGGAAGCCGCGCGGATTCTCGAGTTCGATGTCGCCGCCGAAAAGTTCACCGGGCGCTTCTGGACCTACGTGTTCGAGCAGAACGGCAACGCGATCGGCGACTTCAACATGATAGACGCGACCTCCGGCCTGATCATCGAGCGCGACAACGGCGAAGGCACTGCGGACAAGGCCTGCCCGCAAGGCCAGCGCGGCGAGAACTGCTTCCCGGATCTCGCCAAGTTCAAGCGCGTCTACAAGGTCGAACTAACAGACGCCAATGTCGGCAAGCCGGCGCGCAAGATCGCCTATATCGACCTGATGAAGATCAGGGACCCGGAAAAGAAGGCGCGCAAGCCGCTCAACGACGGCGTGCTCACCTTCCCGTTCTTCACCATCGAGAACGTCGATCGTGTCGATGAGACGCACATCATCGTCGGCAACGACAACAACCTGCCGTTCTCCTCGAGCCGCGATCCGAACAAGGCCGACGACAACGAGTTCGTGCTGCTCGAAGTCGCGGATTTCCTCAAGGCGAAGTGACTCAAGTACTGTCGCCACACACCAGGTGTCGTCGTCCGGCTCGACCGGGCGATCCAGTATCCCAGCGACGTTTGTGATTGACCGGGAAGCTGCGGCGTACTGGATGCCCCGCCTGAAGCGGGGCATGACAGCGGCGGGCGATTACGACTTCTTCGTCCGGTAATCCCCGAACGTCGTATCGCGCTCGTCAAGTTGCGCTTTCACGCTCGATCCATCGCGGCGGAACGTCGACATGTAGTTCTTGCTGGCTTCGGTCGTGAACGCCAGCGCCTGGATCTCGGTGCCGGCGCGCATCGCAGCGCGTGCACCCATGATCTCCATCGCACGGTGGACCGAACGCTTGTTGAGCTGCTGCAGCTCGACCGGCACCTTGGCGGCACGTTCGGCAAAATCCAGCGTGCGCGCGTCGAGTTCGGAGAGCGGAAACGACCGCGTCGCAAAGCCCCATTCGGCCGCCTCGCGGCCGGACATCGCATCGCCGGTCAACATCAGTTCCATGGCGCGACGCATGCCGACCAGCCAGGGGTGATACTGCATGTCGGGCGGGCTCATCAGCCGCACCGGCGGATAGCCGATCTGGGCGTCGTCGGCGACGTAGACGATATCGCAGGCGGTCGCCAGTTCAGTGCCGCCGGCCAGGCAATAGCCGTGCACCTGCGCGACCACGGGCTTCGCCAGATCCCAGATCGAGAACCAGCCTTCGACGACGTGGCGCGACCATTGGCCCGGACCCGAAGCCGAGTGATAGGGCTGGTCGACGCGATTATCCGCCGACAAATCGTAGCCCGCGGAAAAGCACGGACCAGCGCCGCGCACGATCGAGATCGACACATCGGGGTCGCGATCGGCCTGATGCAATACCTCGAACACTTCCGCGCGCAGGCGATTATTCAGCGCATTGCGCTTCTCCGGCCGGTTCAGCGTGATGCGCCGGACCCGCGGCCGGGGATCGTCGACGAGAATATGCTGATAGGACATTCGCTGGCTTCTCCCAAAACGGGACCTGTGCTCGATCCCTGGCATCTTCTTGCCCGAGTTCGGCACCGAAGTCACGGCTAGCCCGGGTCACACCCCGAACGGATAGGTATCGGGAAGTCCCTTGATTTCGGCGGTTTCCAGCGGAGTCACCGCGCGCGTATCGTCGAACCAGATATACTCATCGAACTGTTGCGGCAGGTTGGCCCTGAAGTAGTGACTCGCCCTCTCGGTCTCAGGCCGGTAGATCACGCCGATCGCGCGCTCGAGACGTTCCTTGCCGAGCCCGTCCGCACCGCACAGCCCGGGCTGGCCTCGCAGACCGAGCATGAAACGCGCATGACCCGTCGCATGGCATAGTCGCTCGTAGCTGCCGGCAAGCGCCGGCCGAACATCCTTGACTTCTATCGGACCATTCCATTCGGACGCCGCGGCGACCGTCCCGCTGTCGGTGCCAAATCCGACAATGTAGGCGGCTTCCGCGAACTGCTCCCGGCAAAGCTGGCCGATATTGTGCTCGCCGCGCGCGGCCATCTCGGTCGCGGCCGCGTTCCCGACATGAGAATTGTGCGCCCACACCACGGCCTTGCTGCCTGCCCCATGGAAAGCCAGAAGGTTCTTCAGCGTTTCGAACATGTGGGTATCGCGCAGATTCCAGGACGCGCGCGAGCCGTAATACATGGTGCGGTAATAGCGCTCCGCGTTGGCCACCAGTCGGGCATTCTGTTCGGCATCGAGAAACCGCTCACCGTCATGCTCGGCATAGGCCCGGCGTTTGGCCTGAAGGTCGCTCAACGCGCGAACCACGTCGGGCTCGCAGATCGGATACGATCCAGTCAAGGCGGCATGACCATAGGTGGCGGGATCGTGCTGCCAGGGGGTCAGGCAGCCGTAGCGTTCGCGGGCAACCCTGGCGGACTGCGGGTCGACCTCGTCGAGATAGTTGAGAACCGACCGGATCGAGTCGTAGAGGCTGTAGAGATCGAGGCCGTGAAATGCGACGCGCGCGTTCTTCTCCACGGTCCCGTTGTGTTTGCGCAGCCAGCTCACGAAGTCGCGCACCTCGGTGTTGCGCCACATCCAGGTAGGAAATCGGGCGAACGCCGTCCATTCCGAAGGCGGATACTGAAAATGCCGGACATAGTGATCCACGCGCGCGGCATCGGGCCAGTCTGCCTCGACGGCGACAAACCGGAATCCCTTCTTGACGATCAACTCACGGGTGATCCGCTCACGCATCCGGTAGAATTCACTGCTGCCGTGCGTCGATTCGCCGAGCAGAACGATACGGGCCGATCCGATGCGGTTCATCAGTGGATCGAGATCGGCAGCCTCGATCGACGGAAACGATTCCGCGGCGTCCGCAAGATTACGGATCAACGCTTCCTCGCCTTGCGGGGCAGGCCGCAGCAACCGGCCTTTTCGCACAGGCTCCGTTCCACGCGCGGCCCAGCCTTCTTCTCCGATCAGCGGAACGAAGCGGACGTCGGCGATATCTTCGCTGCGATATTCGTCTTTCGAGATGCGGGTAATGCGTACCAGTTCCTGCGTACGCTGATCCGCACCGACCGGAATCACCAGCCGGCCACCAATTTTCAGTTGTTCCTTGAGCGACTCCGGAACCTGCGGGCCGCCGGCGGCGACGACGATGGCGTCATATGGCGCGTGTTCCGGCCAGCCTCTGGTGCCGTCGCCGTGAAGGACATGGACATTGCCGTAACCAAGGTCAGCCAGCCTTGCTGCGGCCTGTTCCGCGAGCTGACCAAGTCGCTCGACGGTGTAAACATCGGCCGCAATCTCCGAGATCACCGCAGCGGCATAGCCGGAGCCGGCGCCGATCTCGAGAACCTTCTCTCCTCCCTCGAGCCTCAAGGCCTCGGCCATGAAAGCAACGATATAGGGCTGAGAAATGGTCTGGTCGCCGGCGATCGGCAGCGGCGAGTCCTCGTAGGCGAATTCGCGCAGCTTTTCCGGCAGAAACAGTTCGCGCGGAACTTCCCGCATCGCCGCAAGCACGAGTTCATCGCGCACGCCGCGAGCGGCAATATTGTTGGCGACCATTTCCCTGCGAAGCAGGTCAAACGATTTCGTGGCTTTGGACTTGCTGTCTTTCGATGGCGATCCCATGACAAGACGCCTCCCGACGATACGAGCCCCGGCAACAGGCTATGATCCCGGCGCGACCGCCGAATTGATCCGCGTCAAATCCAGACCCCGGCGGATGATGCCTCACGTCACCCGGAGGCTGCTTCCCGTGCCGTGACCGGATGCAGCGCAGGAAACTCTTCCGCCGTCAGCGTCTCCCTCGCGATCAGGATGGCGACACCTTCGTCCAGGTCGCGCCGGTGCCTTTCGAGAATGGCACGCGCGCAGGCGTCGCCCGCCTCGACCAGATTCCGCACCGCCAGATCGATCTCGCGCCCGGTCGTTTCGGCCGCGCTGACAACAGTATCCTGGGCCGCCGGGAGAAACGCCTGAGGGCGGGATGCGTAGGTTCGCTGTCCGACGGTCTCGTCCATTCCGTACTTGGTGACCATCTCGATCGCGATCTCGGTTGCACGCTGCAGATCATCGGCTGCGCCGGTCGAGACGTCTCCATCGAAGATCAGCCGCTCGGATGCGCGTCCTCCCATCAGCACCGCGATCCGGTTCTTCAACTCGCTCACCGAAAGCAGGAAGCGGTCCTCGGTCGGCCGCTGCAGCGTGTAGCCCAGCGCCCCGACGCCGCGCGGAATGATGGACACCTTCTGCACCGGATCGACGCCGGACAGGTTTGCGGCGACGAGGGCATGACCCATCTCGTGATAGGCGACCCTTCGTCGCTCTTCCTTGCCGAGCACCCTGCTCTTCTTCTCGAGCCCGGCGACGATCCGCTCGATCGCTATCGTGAAATCGGCAAGCGAGACATCGTCGGCATTGCGCCTGGTTGCGGCAATGGCAGCTTCGTTGATCAGGTTGGCGATATCGGCGCCGGTGAAACCCGGGGTCATCGCGGCGACCTTCTCCAGATCGACATCGTTGCCGACCTTGATCTTGCGAACATGAACCTTGAGGATGTCGATACGGCCGCTCTTGTCTGGACGATCGACCAGCACCTGACGATCGAACCGGCCAGCCCGCAGCAGTGCGGGATCGAGGATTTCGGGCCGGTTTGTCGCCGCAAGCAGTATCACCCCGGCGCTGGGGTCGAAGCCGTCGAGCTCGGCGAGCAGTTGATTGAGCGTCTGTTCCTTCTCATCGTAGCCGCCGAAGGCGCCGGGGGAGCGACTGCGGCCAAGCGCGTCGAGTTCGTCGATGAAGATGATGCAGGGTGCGGCCTTGCGCGCCTGTTCGAACAGATCGCGGACCCGGGCGGCGCCGACGCCGACGAACATCTCGACGAATTCGGAGCCGGAGATCGAGAAGAATGCGACACCGGCTTCGCCGGCTACGGCGCGGGCGAGCAACGTCTTGCCGGTACCCGGCGGCCCGACCAGCAGAATTCCCTTGGGAACATGCGCGCCCAACCGGCCGTAACTCCCGGGATCCCTCAGGAAGGACACGACTTCCTGCAGCTCGAATTTCGCTTCGTCGACGCCGGCAACGTCTGCGAAGGTGACCTTCGTGTCTTTCTCAACATAGACCTTGGCACGCGACTTCCCGATCGACATCAGGCCGCCAAATCCCTGGCGATCCGCCAGCCGGCGTCCGAGGAAAACCCAGATCAGATAGAACATCACGGCGGGTACGATCCAGGACAGGATGCCCTGCAGCAGTCCTCCCGAAGGGACGCCGGTCACGACGATGCCCTTGCTCTCCAGCTTTTCCGCCAGCGCGGGGTCGACACGCGCGGTGACGAACGCAGACTTGCCGCTGGCGAGTTTGTCCTTCAGTTTTCCCTGTATGATATCCTGACCAACTGAAACCTCGGTGACATTGCCCTGGCTGACCAGCCGCTCGAACTCACTATAGGGAATGGTCTCGACGGTATTGTAGGTCGCCAGCAGCCATTGCAGCACCAGCATGCCGATCCCGGCGACCACGAGATACCCAACAATGACCGCCTGTTTGCGGGATGAGGGGTCGGACGCCATCAAGTTCTCCGCTTCAATCAGCCTCCGGCGCCGTCCGCATCGACGCTGGTCGTGATCGACAGAACCAGTACCCGCTCCGGTTCCGTCGAGCTTGACCTGAATCAACGACAGGCGCCGCCGCCTGGGGCTTTTGATGATCGTTCCAATGATGGGAGAAGTTGCCATGCTTGTCCGCGACGTCATGGTTGCCCCGGTAATCACCGTGGGTCCCTCCGCCTCCGTGCAGGAGGTCGCAAAGCTGTTTCTCGAAAAGCAGATCAGCGCAGTTCCGGTGCTGGACCACAACGGCAAGCTGGTCGGCATCGTCAGCGAAGGCGATTTGCTGCACCGCGTCGAGGCCGGCACTGAACGCCACCGCTCCTGGTGGCTTCGCGTACTGGTCGAGAGCGACACACTGGCGGACGAATACGTCAAATCGCACAGCCGCAGGGTTTCGGATGTCATGACGCGGGATGTCATCACCACTTCGCCCCAGGTCCCGCTTCATGAAGTTGCTGCCGTGATGGAGAAGAACGGCGTTAAACGATTGCCTGTCCTGGAGAACGGCCAGCTCGTCGGTGTCGTGAGCCGGGCCAATCTGCTTCAGGCGGTGGCCAGTGCGCGCAAGCTGCTTGACATCGCGCCGACGGACAAGGCGATCCGCGACCGGATTCTTGCGAGCCTGAAGGCGGAAACCTGGACCCATACCGGATTGCTGAACGTCACCGTCTCCAACGGCATCGTCGATCTCTGGGGAGTTGCGGACTCGGATGCCGAGCGAAAGGCTATCAGGGTGGCAGCGGAATCCGCGGCCGGCGTCGGCGCCGTCCACGACCACCTGGTCACCTACCGGGGCGGCGGCTGGGCCTGAGCGATCCCGGTCCGATTGGCCTCTGACCCGTCGCACGGCCATGCGGGAGACATCGCTTGCCGTATGCTTCGATCGACGACCTGCCTCTCCCCGTTCGCGCGCATCTGCCGCCCCACGCGCGGGAGATCTATCTCGCCGCCTTCAACAGCGCCTGGGAGCAATATGCTTCGCGAGGTCCCGCGCAGCGCGAAAGCACCGCGCATCGCGTCGCCTGGGCGGCGGTCAAGCACGGATACCGGAAGGTCGGTGACCGCTGGGTCGCGCGCGAATCCGCCTGACTTCGCTGCGTTTGCGGTCCTCGGCGGCGGCAGAGGACCGCAAGTTCGCTCTCCTGGCCGGCTCAACCCGACGGCGTCATCACGACGCTCTTGTCCTTCGGCCAGCGTATGCGCCACGCGAGATTGATATCGCGAACTTCACCCGCCTTGGCCTCGAACGCCCATTCCAGCACGCCACGCTTGTCGCGGATGTTGGTCGCTGATGGCGCCGTGGTCTGCGGCAGCATCTCGACCACGATGTCCTCGTTCTCGCTAACCGGCAACTGGTCCTCGATCGCAATCCTGATCGGGAAATCATGGCCGTTGCGCACGGTGGTCTTGAAGGCGCGCTCGTCCGTCTTCGACGTCGTCACGATCAGGCCGCCGGTTCCCTCGTTGCGCTTGAGAACGGCCCGCTCGATCTTGATCTTGTCGTCGGCGCCGAAGCCGAGCCGCACGGTCTCGTCCTTGCCGGCGGCGGCCATCACCCCGCGACCGACGAATACGCCATCGCGATAGATCGAAACCCGGCCCGGCAGCAGCGGCGCGTCCTCATTCTGCTTGAAGCTCGCTTCGAGGAACGCGGTGGGGTCCTTCACCGGTGCGGCGCGCACCGAAAGGTCGGGCGCAATCATCGCGCTGGCGACGCGCAGGCTTTTGGCGCCCTCGCTGGCGCCGAGGCTGACGCGGCCGGGGATTTTGAATACCACCTGAAAGCTGCCGACATCCGCCACGGCCTGTTGCTCATCCGCGCGCTCGGCGAGCGATTCCGCCCTGGGCGCTGGCGCGGAACGCAGCAGCGGCTTTGCCGCATAATCCATCGCGCCGCCGCTGACGGACGCCGCGGGACGCGGCGGTTGCGGATATTGCACGATCAACGAATTGAGATCCGGCGCCTTGCCTCCGCGCGCCGTCCGCACGGTGGAAACGGCGAGTGCGACATTCGACCAGTCCTCGCCGGTGTTCTGGGTGATCTCGGCGCGGCGCACCAGTTCGAGCGCGGGCTTGCGGTCCCTGGCGCCGGTGTCGAGACGGGCGTCATACAGCGGCATCCAGCGCGCGTTACGCACCGCATAGGTCACCCGCAGCGTGGCCCTGGTCGCGGCGGCGGCTGCGAGCTCTATCCGGACTTCCAATTTGCTCGGCGGCTTCTGTGCCCGGTCGGATTCCAGCCGTGCGATTTCGCGATCAAGTTCGCGCTGCTTGCGTTCGGCGTCGCGAATGGCAGCGTCGGCGCTGGCGATTTCCTCCCCGACCGCGGCGAAGGCTGCGCGCCATTCCGAAATCGGCCGCGCCTCGCCCTTGTCGCCGATCCCGGCCGGAGATGCCTCGGCAAAGCGTTCGGCGAACTTGCGACGCGCGGTGGCGGCATCGATCGCGCCCTGCACATTGGCGCGCTCGTCCTTCAGCGCCTCGATGCGCTTGTCGAGTTCGGGCAGGTTGACCGGCGGCGCGGCACGCGGCGGCAGGGCGTCGATCGCGCCGATCGTGAGCTTTGTGCCCGCCTCGCCCTCGACCCGCAGCGACGACGGATCAAGCGTCAGCGGCAAATCCTTGAGAACGGCCGAATTTTCACCGGCGGGAAGATCGAGCGTGACGACGCGCGTGACGCTGGCGCCATCGGGATAGACGGTGACGGCATCGACCGCCGAACTCGCGTCGATATTGGCCGCCCGCGCCTCGCTCGCGGCCAGCGCCGTCAGGACGACGAGGCTCGTCGTCAGAAAACTGTTCGCAATCAATCGCATGGATCCTCTCCTGAACCGTTCGCCTGAAGGCGATACGCCCACCGCTCCCGGTCATGAGACGCGGCGAGTGAGCAACGGGTTCGATCGGATATTCATGCGCTTACTGCGACAGGTTCACGGCAAGCGGCCGAGGCGCCCTGCCTTTTCGGAAAGGCGCCCCGGATGCGGTGAACCTAGAACACCAGCGCCTTGGCTTGTTTGACCTGAGGCAGTGCCTGCACCTTGGCCAGCACGTCCGCAGGCACGGCGCCGTCGATCTCGACCAGCGCGATGGCGTCGCCGCCCTGCTCCACGCGGCCGAGATGGAAGGTCGCGATGTTGATTTTGGCGGCGCCAAGCAGGCCGGCGAAGCTGCCGATGAACCCCGGCTTGTCCTCGTTGGTGACGTAGATCATCGACTTGCCGAACTCGGCATCGACCCGGATGCCCTTGATGTCGACCAGCCGCGGCTTGCCGTCGTGGTAGACCGTGCCGGACACCGAGCGTTCCTGCCGTTCGGTAATGACGGTAACCGTGATCAGGCTTTCGTAATCGCTGTGCGCGGCGCGCACGACCTCGTCGACCACCATGCCACGCTCCTTCGCAACCACCGGCGCCGAGACCACGTTGACGTCGCCCAGCATCGGCCGCAGCAGGCCCGACAGCACCGCCGAGGTGATCGCCTTGATCTTCATCTCGGCGACGGCGCCCTCATAGGTGATCTGGACCTTCAGGATCCCGCTCTCGGTGAGCTGGCCGGCAAACGAGCCGAGCTTTTCGGCGAGTTCGATGAACGGCTTCAGCTTCGGCGCCTCTTCCGCCGTAATCGACGGGAAGTTCACCGCATTCGAGATCGCGCCAGTCAGCAGATAGTCCGACATCTGCTCGGCGACCTGCAACGCCACGTTCTCCTGCGCTTCGGTGGTGGAAGCGCCGAGGTGCGGGGTGCAGATCACGTTGGGATGGCCGAACAGCACGTTCTTGGTGGCGGGCTCCTCGACGAACACGTCGAAGGCGGCGCCCGCGACATGTTTGGAATTCAGCGCATCGACCAGCGCCTGCTCGTCGACCAGGCCGCCGCGGGCGCAGTTGACCAGGCGCACGCCCTTTTTCATCTTTCCGATTGCCGCCGCATCGATGATGTTCTTCGTCTTCTCGGTCAGCGGCGTGTGGAGCGTGATGAAATCGGCGCGCTTGAGGAGATCGTCGAGCTCGACCTTCTCGACGCCGATATCCTTGGCGCGTTCGGGCGACAGGAACGGATCGAACGCAACGACCTTCATGCGCAGGCCCAGCGCGCGGTCGGCGACGATCGCACCGATATTGCCGCAGCCGATCACGCCCAGCGTCTTGCCGGTGATCTCGACGCCCATGAAGCGGTTCTTCTCCCACTTGCCGGCCTGCGTCGAGGCGTCGGCCTGCGGAATTTCGCGCGCCAGCGCCAGCATCAAGGTGATGGCGTGTTCGGCGGTCGTGATCGAATTACCGAACGGCGTGTTCATCACGATGATGCCCTTGGCAGTCGCCGCCGGGATCTCGACATTGTCGACGCCGATGCCGGCGCGGCCGATCACCTTCAGCTTGGTGGCCTTGTCGATGATCTTCGCGGTCGCCTTGGTCGCGGATCGGATCGCAAGACCGTCATAGTTGCCGATGATCTCGGCAAGCTTGTCCTTGTCCTTGCCGAGATTGGGCTGGAAATCGACCTCGACGCCGCGATCCTTGAAGATCTGCACGGCGGCGGGAGACAGCGCGTCGGAAATGAGAACTTTGGGTTTGGACATGGGATGATCCTTCACACCCTCCCCTGGAGGGGGAGGGTCGGCGCGCAGCGCCGGGGTGGGGTGAACTGTCGGTGCAAATTCAACGTACGTCGGACGCGGAGAGATCACCCCACCCCGACGCATCCTTCGGATGCGTCGACCCTCCCCCTCAAGGGGGGGGTCGCAAGCGTCAAGCCGCCTTCGGCAACGCGGCCTTGGTCTCGGCGAACGCCCAGTCGATCCACTGCGTGAGCAGCGCGACGTCGGAGGCTTCCACCGTGGCACCGCACCAGATCCGCAGTCCCGCCGGCGCATCGCGGTAATAGGCGAAGTCGTAGCCGGCGCCTTCCTTCTCGACCAGGGCCACCAGCTTTTTCGAGAATTCCGCCTGTGCATCCGCCGTCAGCGAGGTGATCGCGGGATCGGTGAACTTCAGGCACACCGAGGTGTTGGAGCGGATCGACGGCTCCTTGGCGAGGAAATCGATCCACGGCGTCTTCGCCTTCCAGTCCGACAACACCCTGGTGTTGGCGTCGGCGCGCGCGATCAGGGCCTTGAGGCCGCCGATCGACTTCGCCCAGTTCAGCGCATCGAGATAATCCTCGACGCACAGCATCGACGGGGTGTTGATGGTCTCGCCTTCGAAGATGCCCTGATTCAGCTTGCCGCCCTTGGTGAGACGGAAAATCTTCGGCAACGGCCATGCCGGCTTGTAGGTCTCGAGCCGTTCGACGGCGCGAGGGCTGAGGATCAGCATGCCATGCGCGGCCTCGCCGCCCAGCGCCTTCTGCCAGGAGAACGTCACGACATCGAGCTTTGCGAAATCGAGCGGCTGCGCGAAAGCGGCCGACGTCGCGTCGCAAATGGTCAGGCCTTCGCGGGTCGCGCTGATCCAGTCGGCGTTGGGCACGCGCACGCCCGAGGTCGTGCCGTTCCAGGTGAAGACGATATCGGAGGCCGGATCGGCCTTGGAGAGGTCGGGAAGATCGCCATAGCCGGCGTGCAGCTTGGTGACGTCCTTGAGCTTCAACTCCTTGACGATGTCGCTAACCCAGCCCTCGCCGAAGGATTCCCAGGCGATGGTGGTCACCGGGCGGGCGCCGAGCAGCGACCACAGCGCCATTTCGACCGCGCCGGTATCGGACGCCGGCACGATGCCGATCTTGTAATCGGCCGGGACTTCAAGCACTTCGCGCGTCAAATCGATCGCGAGCTTGAGCCGCGCTTTACCGATCTTCGCACGATGCGAGCGGCCGAGGGCGGCGTCCTTGAGATTTTGGGGATTCCAGCCGGGGCGCTTGGCACAGGGGCCGGAAGAAAAATGCGGCACGTTCGGCCGCGAAGCGGGCTTCGCAACGGTCATGATCTATCCTTCCAGATAGTAAGCCTCCCGTTGGGGGGAGGTGTCCCGCCGCGGTGATTAGGGGAATCGTGCCAGATCGTCAAGGAACTTCGGACGGATCCTGGGCAGCCTCGCCTTCACACGCGAGTGATACGTCATCGTCGGGCGGAAGAGCCACGACCTGCCCCAGCAATTCGGCGGCCTCGGTCACGAGCTTGGCGGCCTGGCGCCGGCTCGCGACTTTCAGAATGCGCGCCTCGCCGGCCTGCACGACATATTCATCGCCGACCCGCACAATCGAATAGTTTTTCATCGAGATCCCCAAGCGCCCCAAGCCCGAAGGTGACGCCGGGATAGCCCAGACGTTCCTCTCCGTAAAACAACGGACGCCTGCGTAGTTTATCGGTTGTTAATTCGATCGCAGAAAGTTCTGCTACCGCAAGCAGTGGCGACGGAAGCTATTCAACCGCGCGTCAAAACCTGATCGTCATGCCGACATGGCTGCGCGCAAATCCAAGCCGCTCGTAAAACCGCTGCGCATCGACGCGGGTGTGATGCGTCAGCAGTTCGACCACCTTGCAGCCGCGGCCGCGCGCTTCCGCCACCGCCCATTGCACGATCTGCTCGCCGATGCCGCGGCTGCGGCAATGGCTGGCAACGCGAACGTCCTCGATCAGGCCGCGCGAGGCGCCCTGCGAGCTGAGCCCCGGCAGGATGCAGAGCTGCAGGCTACCGACGACGGTGCCCTCCCCGTCCTCCGCGACGACGAGCTGAATATTGGGATCGCGTGAGACCTGCTCGAACGCCGCGACATAGCACTGCGGCAGCGGGTCCTCGATCCGCTCGCGCGGCCCGCCGAGCGGATCGTCGGCGAGCATGGCGACGATGACGCCGATGTCCTCGCGGCGCGCGCGACGGATGGTGATATCAGAAGTGGTGGGCATGAAACTTTCCAGTGAAGTCAGCGCGCCGCCGGCAGGCCGAGAAATTTCTCGGTCTCGCCGATCCAGCGGCGCACGGCGGCGTAGCGATCGAGATCGAAGCCGCCTTCATGCGCCAGGCGGGTATAGGCCAACAGCGACACGTCGGCGAGCGAGACGTTCTCGCCGGCCAGGTACGGCGTAACGGCAAGCTGCTGCTGCATCCGCGCCAGCGCAGCGTAGCCGCGCTTGACCTTTTCGGGATCGAGCTCGGAAGCGGGCTTGCCGAGATAGAACATCTGGAAACGACAGACCGCGATGTAGGGCTCGTGGCTGTACTGCTCCCAGAACAGCCACTCATCCATCTTCGCTTGCGCGTACGCATCGGACGGAATCAGGCGCGAGCCGCGGGCGAGATAGCGGATGATGGCGTTGGATTGCGCCAGCGAGCGACCGTCGTCGAATTCGACCGCGGGCACCTGGCCGGCGCTGTTCAGCTTGAGGAATTCAGCCGTCCGCGTCTCGCCCTTGAGCGTATCGACGGCGATCCAGCTGTAGGGCAGCGCGAGATGATCGCATACCCACTTCACCTTGAGGCAATTGCCGGAATTGATATCGCCGTAGATTTTCATGCAAAGTCGCCCCAACCAGTTGAGGGCGACAGTGCAACAGGCGGCGGCAAATCTGTCAACGGTGGCGGGACGCCGCCCGCTGGATCAGAACTTGTAGCCGAGGCCGGCGCGCACGGTGTTGATGTTGGATTCGACGTCCGACGTCACGCGGCGATACTCATATTCGGCGCGCACGAACAGACCGCCGACCAGCATCACGTCAATGCCGGCGCCAGCGCTATATCCAAACACCAGCTTGGTCTTGCTTGCGGCGAACGTCCCTGCAACCAGCGGCGGCGGCGACGCCGAAACGGTGCGATCGATCGTCTGGCTGCCAAGGCCGGTGCCGACGAACGCATAAGGCAGGAAGCATCCCATGACGTAGCCGCCGCGGACGCGCAGCGAGCCGAAATCCGAAAGTTTCACCGTCGCGTTGGAATTGGTAACGCTCTGGAGCACACCGCCCGCGTATGTCGATCCGACCGAGCTCGCGACAGACCGGAATCCGTCATGGATGTAATTCGCCTCGAAACCGACGACGACATCATCCCATTGCGAGTTGTATCCGACAAAGGCGCCGTAACCCGTCGAGGTACCGTTGGCGCTTCCCAGCGGGACCCAATTGTAGGCGACGCCGGGCGCCGGAACCAAGGGGTAGGTCGACTGCAGGTCGCTGTTGATTCCGCTGTCCACCTTGGAGGTCACCGAGCCGTAGCTCACCTGGCCGCCCACATAGGAGCCCTGCCAGTTGACGCTGCTTCGGCTCAGGCCCTCGGAGATACCGCCGCGGAGAAAGTCCGGCATGTCGGCCGCCTGTGCGACGCCAGTCGCTCCACACATCACCGCCACCAGCAAAGATCGACGCATTGCAACGCTCCATCGGACACTCTGAACTTGCGTTGATCATCGCCTGTTAACCTTAACCAATCGTTGTTTTGGCGCGCGATTGGCGCAATCTCGTCGCAAAGCCGGCGCTTTTTTTGCACCGCTGGCGCACAGCAAAACGGCGCGGGAAATTCCCGCGCCGTCTGGCAACCGTTAACGAATGAAGGTCGCAATTAACCTTTGCGGATCAGCGGCGGCGGCGCGTAAACCTGCGGGCTGATCAGATCCCAGCGCACGCCGAGCTTGAGGTCGTGCGACGTGATGTTCTTGAAGGTCATCGGGTTGTAGATGCCGTTGGTGCCGTCGAAGGTGCGGAGATCGCCCGTCAGGCCGTCGCCCATGTCGAGATAACGATAGGCGAGTTCGACGGTGAAGTTCGGCGTGACCTTGTAGGCAAGACCGGCATGCACGGCCCAGGCGAAATTCCACTTGGCGAAGTTGTCGCCGTAGGCGAGGCCCGGCAGCGCGCCGCCGCCGTTGTTGGCGATGCCCTGGTCGGTGAAGCCGTTGATCGCAACCCGCGCGCCGCCGACGCCGGCGCCGATGAACGGGGTGATGCACCACCAGGTGCCGAGATCGACATAGGCGTTGGCCATGACGACCCACTCGTTCTTGGTGGCATGATAGGTGTCGGTGCCGACGCCGCCGACATAGGTGATGCGGTCGGTGCCGAAGAACTGCGAGTTGCCGCGGTATTCACCGGTGACGTCGCCGCGGAACCAGTTGTTGAACTTGTAGCCGACGCCGAGGCCGAAGATGCCTGCGGTGTTGAAGTTGTTGGTCTGCTGCGACGTGGTCAGGTTGACATCGAGCGCATTGTTCAGCCGATCGACGCGCTGATTGGAAAAGCCGATATCGCCGCGCAGATACCAGCCGCCGAAATCCTCGACCACCGGAGCTGCATAGGGAGGCGGCGCGATGGCCATGTCGGCGGCGAAAGCCGCCTGCGACAACAGAGTGGCCGCACCGGCGGCAACGAGAGACATAACGCTACGCATAAGCTTCGTCCTTTTGTCCGGTGAGGCAGACTGCGAAAAACGCCCCACTTCAAAAACTCACGGGCGGACGATGCCATTAAATGTTTAAGCGGCGCTTAACCCTAATTATTAAGGTTGACAAATCGTCACCACTCCTCTGACGCGCTGCTTCGCAGCGCGAGAGACGATGACATTGCGGCCATGAAAAACACGCGAAACCGCCAGCATTCCTAACAATGTATTGACGGCAGTCTCGCGCCTCACCGCGTCGTTAAGACTCTGTCGACGCAACCACGGCAGCGATGACGCACGCTAACGCAAGACGGGTTGCTGCAGCTTCGGCAGAAACACCGCGAGCAGTCCGAGCGCCGGCAGAAACGCGCAGAGGTGATAGACGAAGGCGATGCTGGTGTGATCGGCAAGCCGGCCCAGCACCGCCGCGCCAAGTCCGCCGATGCCGAACGCGACCCCGAAGAACACGCCGGAGATCATGCCGAAGCGGTGCGGCATCAATTCCTGCGCGAACACGATGATCGACGACGTCGCCGACGAAAGGATCAGGCCGATGAACACGGTGAGAACAGCGCTGCCGACCAGGCCGGCATAGGGCAGCGCCAGCGTGAACGGCAGCGCGCCGAGGATCGAAAACCAGATGACGTATTTGCGGCCAAAACGATCGCCGATCGGTCCGCCGAAGAAAGCGCCGGCCGCGTTGGCCGCGAGGAAGATGAAGAGGTAGAGCTGCGCGGCCTGTGTCGAAACCCCGAACCTGTCGATCAGATAGAAGATGTAGTAGCTCGACAGGCTGGATACGTAGAGTTGCTTGGAGAAGAGCAACGCCACCAGCACCGCGAGCGCGATCCTGACGCGCCTTGGATCCGGATGGTCCGGATGACGCTCAATCACCGCCGCCTTTTTGGTGGTGATCTGCGGCCTGTACCAGACGCCGATGCGCCACAGGATCACGATCGCCAGAAACGCGATCGACGAGAACCAGGCGATCGAGGGCTGGCCGAACGGCACCACGATCAGGGCGGCCAGTACCGGCCCCATCGAGGTGCCGAAGCTGCCGCCGAGCTGAAACACCGATTGCGCGAAGCCATAACGTCCGCCCGAGGCCAGCCGCGCGATCCGTGCCGACTCCGGATGGAACACCGCCGAGCCGAGCCCGACCAGCGCCGCCGCGATCAGGATGACGGGGTAAGCATGCGCGACGCTCAGCAGCAGCAATCCGAAGAAGGTAAATCCCATGCCGATCGCGAGCGAGAACGGCTGCGCCTTCTTGTCGGTGTAATGTCCGACCAGCGGCTGCAGCAGCGACGCGGTGAACTGGAACGCCAGCGTGATCATGCCGATCTGCGCATAGTCGAGCGCGTAGGCGTCCTTCAGGATCGGATAGACCGACGCGATCAACGACTGCATGGTGTCATTGAGGAAATGCGAGAAGCTGATGCCGGTGAGCACGATGTAGGCCGGCCCGGCGGCGGCTGCCTTGACGGCGAGGCCCGGCGCCGCATCCGGCACGATCACCGGCGCGGACAGCGTCTCATCGGACACGATGACGGGCTTGTTCAAGGCGCATTCCCGGAAGGATTCGTGGCGGCAATGCCGTTTTTTACGCCGCACGCACCCGGGCGACCATCGTCAATCGACGATGGCTGCGATGCATTGTCGCGCACGACCGATCAACGGTCACGCGCCCTTCCGAATAGAGCTGGCTTACGCCGCCGCGGCGTGGCCGAGCGCGTTGACGATCTGGTCGACGACGTCCTCGACCAGCATGCGATCGTCGCCCTCGCCCATCACGCGGATCACGGGCTCGGTGCCGGACGAGCGGACCAGGAGACGGCCGTGGCCGTTGAGGCGATTCTCGCCATCCATGATCGCCGATTTGACCTCGGCATCGTCGAGCGGCTTGCCGCTGCGGTAGCGCACGTTCTTGAGGATCTGCGGCAGCGGATCGAAGCGGTGGCAGACCTCCGAGACCGGACGGCGCAGCTTCTGCACCACCGCCAGCACCTGCAGCGCGGCGACGAAGCCGTCGCCCGTGGTGGCGTAGTCGGACAGGATGATATGGCCTGACGGCTCGCCACCGAGATTGTAGCCCTGCTTGAGCATCTGTTCGAGCACATAGCGGTCACCGACCGGCGTACGCACCATGCCGATCCCCTGCCCTTCCAGGAAGCGTTCGAGCCCGAGGTTCGACATCACGGTGGCGACGATGCCGGGCCTGGCGAGGCGGCCGTCTTCCTTCCAGCTCTGCGCGATCACCGCGAGCAACTGGTCGCCGTCGACCACATGTCCGCGCTCGTCGACCAGGATGACGCGATCGGCGTCGCCGTCGAGTGCGATGCCGATATCGGCGCGCATCTCGCGCACCTTCTTCGCCAGCGCCTCCGGAGAGGTCGAGCCGCATTCCTTGTTGATGTTGAAACCGTCAGGCTCGACGCCGATCGCAACGACGTCCGCACCCAGTTCCCACAGCGCCTCCGGCACCACCTTGTAGGCCGCGCCATGCGCGCAATCGATCACGACGCGCAAGCCGTCGAGCGAGAGCTCGCGCGGCAGCGTACGCTTGGCGAACTCGATATAGCGGTCATGAACGCCGTCGATGCGGCGGGCGCGCCCGAGGCTGGCGCTCTGGGCCAGCCGGCGATCCATCGGCTCGTCGAGCAGTTGCTCGATCTGCTTCTCGACGTCGTCGGACAGTTTGAAACCCTGCGGGCCGAACAGCTTGATGCCATTGTCCTCGAACAGATTGTGCGAGGCCGAAATCATCACGCCGAGATCGGCGCGCATCGACTTGGTCAGCATCGCGACCGCCGGCGTCGGCATCGGGCCGAGCAGCAGCACGTCCATGCCGACCGAGGTGAAGCCGGCCACCATCGCGTACTCGATCATGTAGCCGGAGAGGCGGGTATCCTTGCCGATCACGACGCGGTGGCGGTGCTCGCCACGCTGGAACACCAGCCCGGCCGCCTGCCCCACCTTGAGCGCGAGCTCCGGCGTGATCAATCCGTTGGCGCGGCCCCGAATCCCGTCGGTACCGAAATATTTGCGGCTCATGTGTCCCCCAAGCGAATCCCAGGGCTCTCCGGCATGACAGCCACGAATCCCCGAACACACTCTCATCGTAGCGTGCACCGCCGGGTTATAATCCCTTAGCCGCTAAAATGAGTTCAAAAAATATGATGAATCATTACGGCCGCCACCGCCGATTTCATGTATAATATATTGTTATAGCTTGATATTTCCGGGAACCGCAGTCTCAGGGGCAAGCCGCGCTAGCCCCGCCGCTTGACGTGATGGTCGCCTTTGGAGGGCGGCGGCTGGGTGACGTTGACCGGATCGGAGGCCGGAAAGGTCTCCTCCAGGCCCTCTTCCAGGGCGTCGTCCAACCGGCGTTTTTCAGTGCGATCCTGCGAGCCGGCGTCTTTGTCGGAGACCTTGCGCGGTGCGTTCATGGCATATGCCCTGGCATGTCCTCGCCTCGTCGGCGGCGCCGCGAGATGCGATTTGGTTGGCGTACCAACCATGATAGATGACAACACCGATAAGGAATTCAAGAAGGGGCCGGGACGTCCATGAAGCACATCACCTGCATCGAAGACCTGCGCCAGCTGCACAAGCGCCGCGTGCCCAAGGCCTTCTTCGACTATGCCGACCGCGGCTCCTATACCGAGGACACGCTGCGCGCCAATTCCGAGGATCTTCAGCAGATCAAGTTCCGCCAGCGCATCCTGGTCGACGTATCGAAGCGCGACCTCTCCACCACCATCCTCGGCGAGCCCGCGGCGATGCCGCTGATCCTGGCGCCCGTCGGCCTGCTCGGCATGCAGCACGGCGATGGCGAGATTCATGCCTGCCGCGCTGCGCAGGCCGCCGGCATTCCCTTCACCCAGAGCACGATGTCGATCTGCTCGATCGAGGACATCGCGGCCGCCGTCGACAAGCCGTTCTGGTTCCAGCTCTACGTGATGAAGGACCGCGGCTTCATCAAGGCGCTGATCGAGCGCGCGATCGCGGCCAAATGCTCTGCGCTGGTGCTGACGGTCGACCTGCAGGTGATCGGGCAGCGCCATCAGGACATCAAGAATGGAATGTCGGTGCCGCCGGAATGGTCGCTGTCGAAGCTGGTCGATTTCGCGACCAAGCCTTCGTGGGTCTCCGGCGTGCTGCGGGGCAAGCGCCGCACCTTCGGCAATCTCGCCGGACATCTCAAGGTTAGCGAGGACATCACCGCGCTGTCGACCTGGATCAACTCGCAGTTCGACACCTCGCTGAACTGGAAGGACATCGACTGGATCCGCTCGATCTGGCCGGGCAAGTTGATCCTGAAGGGCATTCTGGACGTCGAGGACGCGGAGATCGCGGCCAAGACCGGCGCACAGGCCATCGTGGTCTCCAACCATGGCGGCCGCCAGCTCGACGGCGCGCCGTCGTCGATCGAGGTGCTGCCTGAGATCGTCGACACCGTCGGTTCGAAGATGGAGATCATGTTCGACGGCGGCATCCGCACCGGCATGGACGTGATGCGCGCGCTCGCGCTCGGCGCCAAATCCTGCATGATCGGCCGCGCCTATGCCTATGGGCTGGGAGCCGGCGGGCAAGAGGGCGTCGCCAAGGCGATCGACATTCTCGCCAAGGAACTCACCACCACCATGGGCCTGTGCGGCGTCAACACCATCGCCGAGATCGACGACAACGTGCTGGCGATCTGAGATACAAGGCGCAGTCTTTTCCTTCTCCCCTTGTGGGAGAAGGTGGCGCGAAGCGCCGGATGAGGGGTCTCTATCCGCGGAGACAAACCCCTCATCCGTCTCGCTGCCGCTGCGCGCCAGCGATCCACCTTCTCCCACAAGGGGAGAAGGTTAAGTGAGCGAAGCTTGGGGTCGCATCTAGCGGCTGTCGCAGCCGACATTGACGCGGCCACCTGGTGCGTGATCATGCCTTTGCGAGATCGGCCTCGACCAGGGATCGAAGTTCGGCAGTCACCTCCGGGCGTCGGCCGAACCACAGTTCGAACCCGCGCACCGCCTGGTGCAGCAGCATGCCGAGCCCGTCAGCCGTCTTCAGCCCGCGCGCGCGTGCTGCAGCCAGCAGCGGCGTTTGCAGCGGCACGTAGACGTTATCGGCGACGACAGCGTGCGACGGCAGCAGGCCGACATCGAGTTCGAGCGCAGGCTGGCCATGCATGCCGAGCGACGTCGTGTTCACCAGCAGGCCCGCACGCGGCAGCAGATCCGGGATCGCATCCCATGCAATGGGCAGAACGCGTGCACCGAATTGGTCCGCCAGCGCGCGGGCGCGCGCGATGGTGCGATTGGCGAGATGCACGCGCTTGATGCCGCGCTCGAGCAATCCGAACACCACCGCGCGCGCCGAGCCGCCGGCGCCCACCACCAGCGCATCCCCGGTCTTGTCCCAGCCGGGTGCGCCAGAATCGAGGTTGTTGATGAACCCTTCGACGTCGGTATTCGTCGAGCACAGTTCGCCGTCGGCAAACCACAGCGTATTGGCGGCGCCCACCGCACGCGCGCGCTCGTCCGGCTTAGACAGCGCCAGTGCGCGCTCCTTGTGCGGAATAGTGACGTTGGCGCCGACAAAGCCGCGATGCGACAGCCGGAACAGGAAATCCTTGAACTCGTCGGGCGGCACCGCCTCGATGACGTAGCCGCCCTCGATGCCGAGCGTGCGCAGCCAGTAACGATGGATCAGCGGCGAGCGCGAATGCGCGGCCGGCCATCCGATCAGACAGGCGGCGCGGGGCTTGGTCACGGCAACAACCTCCTCAATGACGTCGATGGCCGGGATCAACCCGGCCACGACGATCAATTTATCTTCCCTGGAGGTGTGTCAAGCCGCGCGAACTGCCGCGGCCGGTCAGGCCGCGGCGCTCCGTCATCAACTACGCCGCAACGCGATGCGCGGCGATGATCTGGTCGGCGGCGCGGCCGGTGACTTCGGCCATGCGGTCGAACTGCCTCGTGAAACCGCCGGCGCCGGCGGTGGCCGATCGCAGTTCCACGATCAGGTCGCCGATTTCGGCTTCCGGCATGGTGGCGCGGACGCAATCCCAGCCGGGCCAGTTCTCGCGGGTATCGAAGCCCAGGATCTGGCCGCGCCGTGCCGACAGGATGGCGTTGATCTTTGCGGTGGCCTCCGTCGGGCAGACAATCTCGACCAGGTGGATCGGCTCCAGCAGCACCGGCTGGCACTGCGGCAACGCTTCGCTCATGCCGATCCGCGCCGCGGTGCGGAAGGCGAGATCGGAGGAATCGACGCTGTGATAGGAGCCGTCCGTCAGCGTCACCTCCAGGTCGATGACCGGGAAGCCGAGCGGGCCCTTGGTGAGCCCGTCCACCACGCCCTCCTCCACCGCGCCGATGTAGTTGCGCGGTACCGCGCCGCCGACGACCTTCTCGTGGAATTCGAAACCGGTGCCACGCGGCATCGGCTTGATCTCCAGCACGACGTCGCCGAACTGGCCGTGGCCGCCGGATTGCTTCTTGTGGCGGCCGCGCTGGGTGATGGATTTGCGGATGGTCTCCTGATAGCCGATCGCGGGCGGCTGCGCCTTGACGCTGACGCCGAAGCGGTCCTTGAGGCGCTCCTGCGCGACCCGCAGATGCATTTCGCCCTGCCCCCAGAGTACCGTATCGTGGGTGCGCGGGTTCTGGATCATCGTCAGCGACGGGTCTTCCTCATTGAGCCTCAGCAAGGCCTGGCCGAGCTTGACGTCGTCCTTGCGGTCGGTCGCGGCGATCGAGATCGACAGCACCGGCGGCGTCGGCTCGACCTTCACCAGCGATGCCGGCGCGGTCTTGCCGCTCGAGAGCGTATCGCCGGTCTTGACCGCGTCGAGCTTGCCGAGCGCGATGGTCTCGCCGGCTTCCGCCGACGCCCGCTTGGTGTCGTGCCCGCCGCTGACCGCCAGGATGCCGGATACGCGACCGGCTTCACCGGAGGAGGATTGCAGCGTGGCGCCGTCATCGAGGTGGCCGGCAAGGAGCCGGACCAGCGAGAGCTTGCCGCCGTGCTGCAAATGCATGGTCTTGAACACATAGGCCAGCGCATCCTTCTGCGACGACGCGCCGAGGCGCTTTGCCGTCTCCACCACGCCGGGTGCCTCATGGCGCAGCGCCTTCATCAGCCGCAGCACGCCGTTCTCGCGCGCGGCCGAGCCGAGCAGCACCGGGCAGATCAGGCCCTCGCGCAGTTCGCGGGCGAGGTCGTCGAACACGGCATCGCGCGGCGGCTGGATGTCCTCCAGCAATTGCTCCATCAGCGCATCGTCGTGATCGGCGAGCTTTTCCAGCATCGAGAACCGCGCCTCCTTTTCGCGGTCGAGATTTCCGCCTTCCAGCGCAATGACTTCGGAGGGCTTGTGCTCGCGATAGACGAACGCGCGCTCCAGCGCGAGATCGACGAAGCCTTCGATCAGGTCGCCGTTCCAGATCGGAATCTGGCGCAGCACCAGCGGCACGCGCGACGCCGGCTGCAGGGTGGCGAGCGTCTCGCGGATGCGCTTGCTGGCGCGGTCGATCTTGTTCAGAAACAGGATGCGGGGAATGCCGAGATCCTCCAGCTCGCGCAGGATGATCTGCAGTTGAGGCAGCTTCTTCTCGTCCGCCTCGCAGACCACCACCGCGGCATCGACCGCAGGCAGCGCGGCGCGCATATCGTGCGCGAACTCGATGGAGCCGGGACTATCGATAAAGGTATAACTGTCGCCCATGAAACTGGTCGTGGCGGCGGAGAGGCCCACGCCCATCTTGTGGTTCCGCGCCTCGGGGCTGGAGTCGCCGACCGAAGTTCCGGCATCGACGCTGCCGGCATTCTTGATGGCGCCCGTTCGCGCCAGTATCGCTTCCAGAAGTGTGGTTTTACCGCTTTGGAAAGGGCCCACCAGCGCGATGCACCGTGGACCACGGGGACTTCTGACGTCTTGTCCCATTGCCGCCTCCTTGGTTGGAGCTCGGCCCATGATTGGGTCGGCGGATCGGATGCTCCGCCTGTCCCGCGATTTTGGCAAGCAGGAAAAATTTTCGCTGCGGTGCGTCGTGAGGCTGGTTGAAGTTCGCGCTTCTGCGATGACGAGGAGATGGTCTACCGCCCCGGCCGAAGCTCCAGGCTTTCCAATCCGGCAGCAATGCCGATGCCGACCTGGCCCTGCACGCTGAGCGGCTGCAGCGCGATCGAATTGGCGGAGCCGCCAACCAGCACGTTGCCGCCGACGCCGACACCGAGCGTCGCGCTGCCCTGCGCGCCGACATAGTCGCCGGAGAGATCGCCCGGCCCGAGCCGCGCTACCGGCGCGAACACGCCCCATGCCAGCGCCGATTCCTCGGTGATGCCGAGATCGAGGCCGACTTTGCGGATGGTGGCGACATAGCGATCCTCGGGCTTGCCGTCGGCGCGGAACACGCAGCCGAGATGGGTCACGGAGCCGACGATGAAACCAACGCTGGCGCCGCCGCGGCACTCCAGCACGCCGACCTGCACGCGCTGCGGGGCTTGCGCGCTCGCTGCCCCGACGGACACAGCCAACATGCCAAGGGCAGCACCGGCAACAATGAACGAACGAACCATGGAGTATTCTCCGGCTGAAAAATGATGAGGGCAAAGAAGCGAAGCGAGGCCGTTCCTATGCCACAACATCACATGCGGAGCCAGATCGCCACCACCGTCATTCCGGGGCGGCGCGAAGCGACGAACCCGGAATGACAGCAGTTACCAACAGAAAAGGCCCGCTTGCGCGGGCCTTTGCTTTAACGCGTCATCCGCATCGCGCGCGGCGCAGGCTTGGCTAGAATGCCCTATCGCAAATTGCCGCAGAAGCGCTGGATGCGCTTGCAGGCGTCTTCCAGATCGGAGGTCTTGGTGGCGTAGGAAATCCGGAATGCCGGTCCGAGCCCGAACGCCGAGCCCTGCACGACGGCGACGCCTTCGCTCTCCAGAAGCTCGGTGACGAAGTCCTCGTCGTTCTCGATCACCTTGCCGGACGGCGCGGTCTTGCCGATGGTTCCGGCGCAGGACGGATAGACGTAGAACGCGCCTTCGGGCCGCGGGCACTCGATGCCCTTGGCCTGGTTCAGCATCGAGACCACGAGGTCGCGGCGTTCCTTGAACACCTTGTTGTGCACGGGGATGAAGTCCTGCGGACCGTTCAGCGCTTCCACCGAAGCCCACTGCGCGATCGACGACGGGTTCGAGGTCGACTGCGACTGGATCGTCGCCATCGCCTTGATCAGTTCGGCAGGGCCGCCAGCGTAGCCGATGCGCCAGCCGGTCATGCAATAGGCCTTCGACACCCCGTTCACGGTCAACGTGCGGTCATACAGTTTCGGCTCGACCTGCGCGGGCGTGGCGAACTGGAAGTCGTCATAGATCAGGTGCTCGTACATGTCGTCGGTCATCACCCAGACATGCGGATGCTTCACCAGCACGTCGGTGATCGCCTTCAGCTCGGCACGCGTATAGGCCGCACCCGTCGGGTTCGAAGGCGAGCACAGAATGATCCACTTGGTCTTCGGCGTGATCGCCTTTTCCAGATCAGCAGGCTGCAGCTTGAAGCCGTTCGAAGCCGGGCACACCACCGGCACCGACTCGCCGCCCGCCAGCGCCACCATTTCCGGATAGCTCACCCAGTAAGGCGCCGGGATGATCACCTCGTCGCCGGGATTGAGGGTAGCCATCAGCGCATTGTAGAGCACCTGCTTGCCGCCGGTGCCGACGATGATCTGGTTCGGCTTGTAGGTCAGGCCGTTCTCGCGCTGGAACTTGGCGATGATCGCTTCCTTCAGCTCGGGAATGCCGCCGACATCGGTGTACTTGGTCTTGCCGGCCTCAATGGCGTGGATCGCCGCCAGCTTGATGTTGGCGGGCGTATCGAAATCCGGCTCGCCGGCACCCAGGCCGATGACGTTGCGGCCGGCCGCTTTCAGCGCGCGTGCTTTATCCGTGACCGCGATCGTCGCGGACGGCTTCACACGGGCGAGCGCAGCGGACAGGAAGGGCATCATCATCTCCTGGCAAACGTCGTGAACACTGAAATTCACGACTCTTTCTGATGGGAACGGGGCACCCTAGGACGCGACGCGCTGCATCGCAAGAAGCTTGGCCAGGAAAGGCCAAACTTTAGGGAACCGTTAAAGCGGGCTCGGTACGGTCGGAGCAATACGGCGCAATATTCGCAAAAATTCCGCGGTGAAATGACTCATATCTGGCAAGGGCTTCGGACCGGCGAATGGCTGACGGTGGCGCGCCTGCGCGCCTACAGCCTGATCCTGCTCGGCCTGTCGGTGCTGGTATTCGCCGGATGGATCGCGGTTTCCGACGGCCTCATCGACCGCAACGGCCAGCCGATCGGCACCGACTTTTCCAACGTGTATGCGGCAGGCACACTGACCTGGCAGGGCCGCGCCGCGGACGCCTACGAGCCCGCGCTCCAGCACGCGGCGGAGAAGGCGATGTTCGACGGCCGTGAGGTGCCGTTCTACGGCTGGCACTATCCGCCCTTCTTCTTTGCGATTGCCGTTCTCGTCGCCGCCGTTCCCTATGCATGGGGCCTGGCGATCTGGCTGCTCGCGAGCTTTGCAGCCTACCTCGCCGCGATCCGCGCCATCCTGCCGCGCCGGGAAACGCTGCTGGTTGCGGCGGCCTTTCCGGCCGTGTTCGTCAATGTCGGCCACGGCCATAACGGCTTCCTCACCGCAGCGCTGCTTGGCGGCGCGTTGCACTGGCTCGATCGCAGGCCATGGCTTGCCGGCGTGCTGATCGGCCTCTTGGCCTACAAGCCGCAATTCGGCATCCTGATTCCGATCGCGCTTATGGCGAGCGGCCGGTGGCGCACGATCGGCGCGGCTGCGGCCACCGTTGCGGCACTGGTCGCCATCAGCTTCGTGCTGCTCGGCAGCGGCATCTGGCACGCCTTCGCCGACTCCATGAACTTCACCCAGACGGTCGTGCTCGAACAGGGCGGCACCGGCTGGCAGAAGATCCAGTCCATCTTCTCCGCGGTACGGGCATGGGGCGCGAGCGTGCCGATCGCCTATGCGGCGCAAGCTACGCTGTTCTCAGCGCTCGCCGCCACGCTCGCCTGGCTATGGCACAGCGACGCTGCGTTCGAACTCAAGGCGGCTGCGCTGGCGCTGGGCAGCCTGCTCGCGACACCCTATGTGCTCGACTACGACCTCGTGGCGCTCGCGGTCGCGATCGCATTTTTCGCGCGGCATGGACTCCGCTGCGGCTTTCGCGATTTCGAGATCAGCCTGCTCGCCGCGGCTTGGATCGCGCCGCTGCTGTCGCGGAGCATCGCCGGCGCCACCTCCATACCCCTCGGGCTACTCGTCGAACTGGCCTTCTACGCGTTGGTCTTGCGGCGCGCGGCGCTCGATCGCGCAAGCCATGCGGTCGGCGCGCACCGCGTCGCGCAAGCGTGATTCTAATTGTTTCGGCGTGTGGATAGAATCGTTCTGCGCGCGTGCAGTGCGGTAGAGGTTTTCGACTTTTTCCATTCCGCAGGCCTTGCGACCTATTGATATCGGCATCATTGTTTAGCCGCGTTGCGGCGCGAAAGCCGTGGCGCGCAGCGTGCGCGCTTCCCGTCGACCCAGGAAATTCCAGATACGATGTACAAGCTCTATTCGATGCAGCGCTCCGGCAACAGCTACAAGGTCCGCCTTGCGCTGTCGCTGCTCAACGCGCCGTATCAGGCGATCGAGATCGACATTCTGAGCGGCGAAAGCCGGACGCCGGATTTTCTGTCGAAGAACCCGAGCGGCCAGGTGCCGCTGCTGGAAGTAGCCGAAGGCCGCTATCTCGCCGAGTCCAACGCCATCCTCTGGTATGTCTGCGGCGGCACCTCGCTGGCGCCGGAATCGCGCATCGAGCGCGCCGAGGCGCTGCAGTGGATGTTCTTCGAACAGCACGCGCTGGAGCCCAATATCGGCGCCGCCTATTTCTGGCTGTCGCTGGTCAAGGGCGGCCGCGCCTTGCAGACGCATGCGCTGGAGGACTGGATGGAGCGCGGCTATGCGGCGCTGCAGGTGATGGAGAACCATCTCAAGACCCACACCTATTTCGCCGCCGGCCAGCTCACCGTCGCGGATATCGCGCTGTATGGCTACACCCACGTCGCCGACCGCTGCGACTACGATCTGGCCACTTTCCCGTCCATCCGCGCCTGGCTGCGGCGGGTCGAACAGACCCCCGGTTTCGTCACCATGGACTGGCGGGCCGAAGTCGATGATCCTGCCCGGATCGCCGCGGGCGCCTGACCGCTCACGTTCGCGCGAGAACGCTGACAAAAGTTAACAACAGTGGGCACAACATTAACCATTGCCCTGATTCCGCCGTTTTCGATGCTCCCGCCGCCGCAATATTGCCCGCCATGGTGGTGAAGTTGACGGAAATCGCGGAGTGATTCGCCCGCGTCTCGAAGGATCTGGAACATGATGCGGTTGCCCGGCACGGTGGGCTTTCTGAACCACCCCGCGCCAGTTGCTTCTCCCCGGTTGGCCAGCGCCATCGCCGCTTCGCTGGCGATCGGCACGTTGTCGCTGTGCCTTGTGGTCACGCTGACGGTGCTGTCGATAAGGGTTACCATCGCGATGCCGATCCCCGGCTAGTTCCGGGTTTCGCATCTTTCGCAAGGCAACCCGCGATGCCCGGCATCGCCATTGGACCTGGATGAAAGCATCTCACGGCTTTGCGGCCGTCTTGCTGACGGCGGCCATCATGCTCGTGGTCACCCCACCGCGCGCGGCCAGCAGGCTGGCTTCGGCTCGTCGGCGGGTGACCTCGAAGTGCAGACCGTCGCAAAGGGTCTCGCCTACCCGTGGGCGCTGGCGTTCCTGCCCGACGCAAAGATGCTGGTGACCGAGCGGCCGGGCCGCATGCGGATCGTCACGGCGGAAGGAAAGATCTCGCCGCCGCTCAAGGGCGTCCCGGAAGCCTGGGCGTCGGGCCAGGGCGGCCTGCTCGATGTTATCACCGACAAATCCTTCGCGGAAAACAGGACGATCTATTTCTGCTTCGCCGAACGGACCGAGGGCGGCGGACGCACCACGGTCGGGCGCGCGAAACTGAACGACGGCAACGGCAGTCTCGACGACGTCAAAATCATCTTCCGTCAGCAAGGCCCGTTGTCGTCGGGCAATCATTTCGGCTGCCGCATTGCCCAGGCCGACGACGGCAATCTGTTCGTGGGGCTGGGCGATCACTTCACCCACCGCGACCAGGCGCAAAATCTCGGCAACCATCTCGGCAAGGTGATCCGGATCGCCCCCGATGGATCGGCGCCGCCAGGCAACCCGTTCGCCGGCCGCGCCGACGCCAAGCCGGAAATCTGGAGCTATGGACACCGCAACATTCAGTCGCTCGCGATCAATCCAGTTTCCGGCGAGCCCTGGGAAATAGAGCACGGTCCGCGCGGCGGCGACGAGGTCAACGTCGTCGGCAAGGGCAGGAATTACGGCTGGCCGGTGATAGGCTACGGCATCGATTATTCCGGCGCCAAGATCCACGACAGCGCGGCCAAGGACGGCATGGAGCAGCCGGTCAAATACTGGGTGCCGTCGATCGCACCATCAGGCATGGCGTTCTACACCGGAAAACTGTTTCCGAAATGGTCGGGCAGCCTGTTCCTCGGCGCGCTGCGCGGCGCGATGCTGGTGCGGCTGACGCTGAACGGCAACACGGTAACGTCGGAAGAGCGCCTGCTGCAAAATCTCAACGAGCGAATTCGCGACGTCCGCCAGGGTCCGGACGGCGCGCTGTGGCTGCTGACCGACAGTTTGTCAGGACGAATTTTGCGGGTCGCGCCAGCTGCGAAGTGAGCCTCTGCGGCGGAACGCTCACGCCCATTTGTGAAAGATCAGGAACGCGCCCACGGCGATGAAGAGAAAGCCGAGTGCGTGATTCCACCCCAGCGGCTCCTTCAAATACAGCACCGAGAAGCCGGCAAACACCACCAGCGTGATCACCTCCTGAATGGTCTTGAGCTGCGCCGCCGAATAGACCGCACTGCCCCAGCGGTTGGCCGGCACCGCCAGCCAATACTCGAAGAAGGCGATTCCCCAACTCGCGAGAACGACGACCGGCAGCGCGTTCTCCTTGAATTTGAGATGGCCGTACCAGGCAAACGTCATGAAGACGTTGGAGGCAAACAGCATCAGGATCGGCAGTAGCGTGGGGGATATTGTCGGCATCGACGTCCTCTCGTAAATGGCATGCGCTAAGCTTGGAACGCGGAAACCGGTTCCGTGCGCATCGAATATCACCTGATCTCAGAAACGCGAAAGACCGGGGGCCTCCGGCTGGATTGATCCCTCCCAACCGCGCCTGTAGGAAGAAGGCCTTCCCGCCAACCCGCATCCGCAGCGCTGCACCTCGATCAAGATGGAAACAGGAATGTCCCCCGCTCTCACCATCCGCTTCGTCACCCGCCAGGACTACGCGCAGTGGCTTCCGCTGTGGGACGGCTACAACGCGTTCTACGGCCGCTCCGGACCGACGGCGCTTGCGCCCGAAATCACCGCCATGACATGGTCGCGCTTCTTCGACGGCTATGAGCCGGTGCATGCGCTGGTCGCCGAAAGCGGCGGCGCATTGCTCGGCCTGACGCATTATCTGTTTCATCGCAGCACCACGACGATCGAACCGAACTGCTATTTGCAGGACCTCTTCACCAGCGCAGCGGCGCGCGGCAAGGGCGTCGGCCGCGCCCTGATCAACGGCGTCTATGAACAGGCGAAGCTCGCCGGATCGTCCCGCGTCTACTGGCTGACGCACGAGACCAACCACACCGCGATGCAGCTTTACGACAAGGTGGCGGAGCGCTCCGGCTTCGTGGTCTACCGCAAGCTTTTCTGAGGGCGCAGCGCGTCATACGACGCCCGGCTGCCTGTGGATAAGTACCACTGTCACGCGAGCGTAACAGAGTACGGCTAGCCTCCGGTTGCGTCTGATCAGACCCCCCGTCTCGGATCACGCGCCCCCAAGCGGTCCCCGTCAGTCGCCGCGTCTGGCCGGGGCCGCACTTTTTTGTGCTGCATGCTGTCAAGCGCCGCTGCACGATCCGGGCATCGCAAGGCCATTTTGACCCAAACGTGATTGCCGGTCTTTCCCGGGTAAGCCTATGCTGGCGCGATCAACCCGGAGAGATACCCATGCGCCTGCTCCTCGCATCAACGGCCGTCGTCCTGTTGTTAGGCCTGTCGCCAGCGTCCGCCATGTGCGGCGGCGGTCAGCAAGCCGGTTCGCAAGCCATGTGCGGAGCGCCGGCCGCCTCGAAGCAGATGTCAGAGTGGCCGGAAGCCAAGGTCCAACAGTCGCAGAAGCAGTCCGGCATGGGCATGTGCGGCTGCTGCAAGAACATGGCGATGATGGACGGCATGAAATCCGACGATCCCCACAAGGGCATGGACATGAAGTGAAGCCAGCGAGGCTGGCCGCACACCTTGCGGGATGACGGCGCGGAGGCCACAATGCGGCCTCCTCCCCGCCTCTCCCACAGGATCGATCCATGCAAATTCGCAATCTCGGCGGCTCCGGCCTGCGCGTTTCCGCCGTCGGCCTCGGCTGCAACAATTTCGGCCAGCGCACCGATCTCGAGACGTCGCGCAAGGTGATCCACAAGGCGATCGACCTAGGCATCACCCTGTTCGACACCGCCGACATCTACGCAGGCATGGGCGGCTCAGAGACCGTGCTCGGCACCGTGCTCGGCGACCGCCGCAAGGACATCGTGCTGGCGACGAAATATTCCAAACCGATGAGCAACGACGGCACGAAACAAGGCGCCTCGCGCCGCTATATCATGTCCGCGGTCGAAGCCAGCCTGACGCGGCTGAAGACCGACTACATCGATCTCTACCAGCAGCATGACTACGATCCACTGACGCCGATGGAAGAAACCCTGCGCGCCCTCGACGATCTCGTCCGCCAGGGCAAGGTCCGCTACATCGGCAATTCGAACTTTCCAGCCTGGCGCATTGCGGAAGCGGAAATGATGGCGCGGCAGATGAACGTCAACCGCTTCGTCTCCTGCCAGGACGAATACAGCCTGGTGGTACGCGGCATCGAAAGAGACCTGTTGCCGGCGGCCCAGGAATACAAGCTCGGCCTGTTGCCGTTCTTCCCGCTGGCGAGCGGGCTTCTCACCGGAAAATACCAGCGCGGCACGGCGGCGCCCGCCGACACCCGCTTCGCCAAGGCGCCCGCCCTGAAGGACCGCTACGTCACGCCGCGCAACGAGGACATCGTCGAAAAGCTGCAGGCTTTTGCGCAGGCCCGCGGCCACAGCCTGCTCGAACTGGCATTCTCGTGGCTGGCGGCACGCCCCCAAGTCGCAAGCGTCATTGCCGGCGCCACCCGCGTCGAACAGGTCGAGCAGAACGTGAAGGCGATCGGCTGGACGCTGAGCGCAGAGGAGATCGCGGAGATCGACGGGATAACGAAGTAGCGGCAACTCTCTCGCCGTGCTTCCGTTGAGACCGGGGACAAGGTGGACGGGGGTTCGCCATCGTTCCACTTGTATTTCCCTTGGGCGCTGTGCGGCATATATTGCACGGGACGTGATACCGCGCTTCGCGGCGAACCCGAGATTGGTGCGCCCTCTCATGACAAACGGGCTGGAAAATCAGGCCGCGCGCCGTCTCGCCTGCGCCAACTGCGGAACCGAATTCGGCTGCAGCCTGTCGGGGCCATGCTGGTGCAGTGACGAGACCTTTCGACTGCCGATGCCGCTCGACGGCAGCGACTGCCTGTGCCCGGACTGCTTGCGAAAGGCCGCCGCGCGCCTGAAGGCTTCGACGTGAAAGGCCTGGACACGACCGGCCGATGGAATGTCGGCGCCGTCCTGCTCGACATGGACGGCACGCTGCTCGATACCGAGCGGGTCTATTACGACAGCCTGGTCGCAGCGCTGCATGCGCATGGCTACACCGACGACGCCGCGACGCTGTGCCAGGCGATGGTCGGCCTGCCCGGCCCGGACTGCGAGGCCATGCTGCAAGCGCGCTACGGCGAGCGCTTTCCGCTCGCGGAAGTCAGCAGGGCTTTCATCGCCCACCGCGATGAATTTCTCAACGGTGGCCTGCCGTTGAAGCCTGGTGCGGTCGAATTGCTGGATGCGCTGCAGGCGGCTGCGTGCCCGATGGCAATCGTCACCTCCTCGTCGCGGCGCACGGCCGATGCCCATCTGACGCTCGCCGGAATCCGGCACCGGTTCGACACGCTCCTGACCCGCGACGACGTCACGCGCGGCAAGCCGAGCCCCGATCTCTATCTGCTTGCAGCGTCCCGCTTCGGCCTCAAGCCGGAAGTGTGCGTGGCGGTGGAGGATTCCAACCACGGCGTGACCGCCGCCCACGCCGCCGGCGCCATCACGATCATGGTGCCCGACATGGTGACACCGACAGACGAGTCGCGCGTAAGATGCGCTGCGGTGGTGGCTGATCTCCATGAGGTCGCCGAGATGCTGCGAACGCGCGGCGGATTCGAGCGGCGCTTGTTGTAGCCGTCATGCCCGGGCTTGTCCCGGCCAGGGCGAGAACGGACGGCCTATCGTCCCCGCCGCTTGCCCCGTACCGGCAGCGCTGCCTCGACCAGCGCATGCGCCGCCTCGCCTGCCGTCTCCATGTAACTGGGATCGCGGTGCAGCAGCACGACCGCGAACGAGCCGTCGAGCAGCAGCAAGATCTGCCGCGCGAGCTGCGCCGCCTGCACGATCCCCGCTTCCGCAAACGTCTCGCGCAGCCACGCCTCGAACTTCTTCTTGTGGGCGGCGCCGATCTTCATGGCGGGATGGCCGGGCATGTTGGCGAGTTCGGCCGAGGTGCGCAGGAAACCGCAGCCCTTCCACTTGGGATGCCGCGCCGAGCGCGCGAGATTGCGGAAGATGCGCTCGACCTGCGCCGGCAGGCCGTCGTCGGCCTCGGCGAACCATTGTTTGAACAGCGCGAGATTGGGTTGATCGCGGCCGGCGAGATAGGCCGCCACGAGATCGTCCTTGCTGCGGAAATGGTAATACAGCGTGCGCTTGGTGACGCCGGCCTTCGCCGCCACCGCGTCGACGCTGACGCCGCGAATGCCGTCATTGTAGAACAGCGCATTTGCTGCCGAGATGATGCGTTCCCGCGTCGAAAGTCCGGACCTTGCCATCCGTCGTATGTATACCGACCAGTGAATATACACAACGCGATCCGGCTCCTACGGTGCCTGCAACCATCAATCCTTGTGGAGCCCTCCGATGTCCGATCCCATCCTGCTCGAAACCAATGACGGCATTGCGCTGGTCACCCTGAACCGGCCGGACAAGCACAATGCGCTGAACTACGCGCTGATCGACCGCCTGATGGCCGTGCTGGACGCGATCGAGACCGGCGACGAAGTGCGCGCCGTCGTCCTGACCGGTGCGGGCGACCGCGCATTTTCCGCCGGCGCCGACATCCACGAATTCTCAGGAAGCGTTCGCCGCGGCCGCGACGCGGCCGTACGCGACTTCGTCAGGCGCGGACAGGCGTTGACGGCGCGGCTCGAAGCATTCAGGAAACCTGTCATTGCCGCGGTGAACGGGCTGGCCTACGGCGGCGGCTGCGAGATCACCGAGGCGGTGCATCTGGCGATTGCCAGCGAGAACGCGCGCTTTGCCAAACCGGAAATCAATCTCGGCATGCCGCCGACCTTCGGCGGAACGCAGCGGCTGCCGCGCCTCGCCGGGCGCAAGCGCGCGCTGGAGCTGTTATTGACCGGCGATCCCTTTACGCCGGCGCGGGCCCAGGAGATCGGGCTGGTCAACGAGGTCGTGCCGCATGAGGCGTTGCTGCCGACGGCACGCGAACTGGCTCGCCGCATCGTCAGGCATTCGCCGCTTGCGGTGGGGGCCATCATCACGGCGGTCACGCGCGGATTGAACATGGCGATCGGGGAAGGGCTGCAGGCCGAGAGCGAGCAGTTTGCCGCCATAGTGCCAACCGGCGATCTCGGCGAAGGCATCAACGCCTGGATCGAGCGCCGGCAGCCAGTCTATCGCGGCAGGTGATGCGCCGCGCCGTTCGAATTCATTGCTCGGGGAAATTCCGGCACGCTATGCGGCGGCCTTGAGGGCAATCACCTTCCGCATGGCATCGGCGAGTTCGCGGTAATGCAGGCCGAGGCGCATGTACAATTCGCGCTTCGCCTTGTCGGTCGCGAGCTTGCCGATCAAATCGCATTCGGTCGCGAGGGTCTCAAATCCTTCCAGTTTTGCTTCGAGGTCGGTCATGACGCGGCTCCCCTGACTGCCACTAGATGAACAGGTTACGCCTTCGATTTGCGTCAGGGCTAACATTGTTATCGGGTAGAACTAATTAAAGCTCCGGCGACTGCCCAACACTCAAGCCTGGTATTTTTCTTCAGATGTATGCCACGCTCGCAGCCGTAACGCGGCACCGTCAAAATTATCGCTCCGGCCTCGGCGTCCGGATCGGCGCGTCCGTTTCCTCATGGAGGATGCGTTCGGCAGCGCCGTCGAGATCGTCGTATTGCCCGGTCTTGAGTGACCACAAGAACGCTGCAAGGCCAGCGAGGCCGAGGCCGAGCGCGATCGGTATCAGGTAAAAATAATCCTTCATTCGGCGGCCTCCAGCATGGCTGGCGCCGGCATGCTGTCCGGCGCGGCACTCGCCGCGATACCTTCCCGGCCCTTCAGGCGAAGCGCGTTGGCGACGACCAGGATCGACGATACCGACATCGCGATGGCGGCAATCAGCGGCGTCACATGCCCCATCACGGCGACCGGCACCGCCACGACGTTATAGGCAACGGCGAAAGCAAGGTTCTGCCGGATCAGGCGCCTCGCCTCGTGCGCAATCGACACCGCGAAGGGTATCGCGAGCAGGCTCTGCCGCAGGAAGACAAAATCCGCTGCGCACCGTCCGACATCAGACGCGGAGGCCGGCGCCATCGACGCGTGGGCGGCGCCGAGCGCCGGCGTGTCGTTGAGCCCGTCGCCGACCATCAGCACCTTCCGGCCCGCCGCGGACAGCGCGTTGATGCGCGCCACTTTTTCCCCCGGTGTCACGCCGCTGTGGAAGGGAACGTCCAGTGCAGCGGCGACACGTGCGACTGCCGCCTCGCGGTCACCGGAAACGATCTCCACACGCAGGCCGTTCTGCTTCAGTCTTGCCGTGGCGACGGCAGCGTCCGGGCGTAACGTGTCCTCAAAGCAGAAACCTGCAATCAAACGACCGTTTCGGGTCAGGACAACTGACGCATCTCCGGCGATCGTGTCCGCGGCTTCAAGCGCCCACGACGGCCTTCCCAACCGATAGATTGCCGCGCCCGATCGCGCCTGCAGTCCGAAGCCGGCCTGTTCGGTCACCTCGTCGAATACGACCGGTGAAGGCACAAGGCCGGTGGCGGCTTCGACGAGCGCCTGCGAATAGGGATGCCGGGAATGCAAAGCGAGCGCCGCCGCAAGACTGAGGGCCGCGTCGTCGATATCACCCCTCGAAGCCAGCCGCGGCACCGCCGATGTCAGCGTTCCCGTCTTGTCGAAGATGACTGCGTCGATCTCCGCCAGGCGCTCGATCGAGGAACCGTCCTTGACCATGATGCCGTTCTTGAACAGCCGTTGCGCGGCGATCACCTGCACGATCGGCACCGCAAGGCCGAGCGCGCAAGGGCACGTGATGATGAGGACTGCGATGGCGATGGTGATGGCTTTGTGCAGATCGCCCGTGGCGATGATCCAGCCGATGAACGTCAGCAACGCCGCGGTGTGCACGACCGGAGCGTAGAGCGCCGCGGCGCGGTCGGCGATACGCCGGTAACCGGAGCGGCCCTGCTCGGCCGCCTCCATCATCCGTATCATTTCGGCGAGGAATGAACTGCCCGCCTTCGCCGTCGCGACCAGCATCAACGGTCCGGTGAGATTCAGCGTGCCCGCAAGCACCTTCGATCCAGCTGTTGCATGCAGCGGCACGCTTTCGCCGGAAACCAGCGATACGTCGAACTCGGACTCCCCCTTGCTCACGGTCGCATCGACCGGCACGCGCTCGCCGGCGCCGAGCACAACCGTCATGCCGGGCTCGATCTCCTCGACCGGAAGGTAGGTTTGCGTGCCATCCGCCTGCACCACGAACGCGCCGCGCGCCGCGAGCCGGACCAGGCTGCTGACGGCCTGCCGGGCCCGCTCGCGCATCATGTGATCGAGCGTGCGCCCGATCAGCAGGAAGAACAGCAGCGAGATCGCGGCATCGAAATAGGCGTGCGGGCCGTGTGTCGCCGTCTCGTACACGCTCATGCCGAAGGCGAGCAGAACGCCGAGCGAGATTGGCACGTCCATGTTGGTCCGCCCGTGCCTGAGCGCCCGCCAGCCCGAGCGGAAGAATATCCGCCCGGAATAGGCCAGCGCCGGCAGCGCAATGAACATCGACAACCAGTGGAACAGATCGCGCGTCTCGGCTTCGGCGCCGGACCAGATCGACACCGAAAGCAGCATGATATTGCTCGAAGCAAAGCCTGCGACCGCAAGCGCCCGGATCAGTTCGGACAGCGCGCCGTCATCCTTGCTGGATTCGATGTCGAACAGATGGGCCTCGAAGCCCGCTTGTTTCAGGGTGTCGACAAACGGTGGCGGGCTGCCGTTCGCTTGCCACCGGATGGTCACGCGTTTGACCGACAGGTTGGCCCGCGCGCTTTCGACGCCGGCAAGCCCGCCAAGCGCCTTCTCGATGGTCCGGATGCATGCACCACAGTGGATCGCGGGTACCGAAAGATCGGTCTGGCGAATGCCGTCGGCGACCACGCGGCTCGCGAGCAGGATCTCCTCGTCGCCCGCGCGCGGCGGCATCGCCGTCAGTTCTGCTCCCGGAGCGCAACAACTCATCGGAGAGAACTCCAAACCCCCTGCACTCAGGACTCAGGCCGGATCGCCCGATAGGCGTGCCAGCTGCCATGTCCCAGCACCGGAAATATCACGATCATTCCGAGCAGCCCGGTCGCGATGCCGATCACGATCAGCACCAGCATGATGGCGGCCCAGGTCAGCATGACCGGCAGGTTGTTCCAGACCAGCGCCATGCTGGTGCCCATGGCGGTCAGCGCGTCCGTGCGCTCCGACAGCAGCATCGGGATGGAGAAGGCGCTGATGGCGAATGCAAAGGCCGCGAACAGTCCGCCGATGGCGCTGCCGATGATCAACATGGCCCAGCCGACATGCGTCGTGAACAGCATGGGAATGATGTGGTCGAGGCCGGGGAACGGCCGCAGGCCGAAAAACAGCGCGTACACGATCACCGCGGCCCGCATCCACAACAGCGTCAGCAGAAACAGCAGCACGCCTGCGAACAGCACCTGTCCACCGGACTCCGGCCTGACGAACACCATCTGCCACAGGCCGACCGGCCTGCCTTCGGCGATGCGCCGGCTTTTTTCGTAGAGCCCGATCCCGATGATCGGACCGACCACCATGAAGCCGGCAAATGCCGGCAGCAGGATGAAGTCCCAGCGCAGCGCGAACAGGCCGACGGTGGTGACGACGGAGACCAGAAACACCAGGAGGCCATAACTGATGCTGGCCGCCGGATCGATGGTGAAGTCGCGCCAGCCGGCCCTGAGCCAGTCGAAAGCGGCGGCGGGCGCGACGTTTCGGTTCCAGGACCGCGCGCGCGGCAGAGGCGGAACAACGGCCGGTATCGGCGACATTATCGGTCTCCCTGCTCTCTCATCGCGGCGTGCACGAGGATCGCGCCGCGCTGAACTTTCCGTCCCTGGCCGATCCCTCGCCCTGCCGGACATGCGCGACGCATTCCGGCTGCGACACGAAGGCCACATAGACGAGATGCGAATTGGCGATCAGCAGCAGCAACAGCCCGGCGCCGATCGCGCACCAGACCACGACCCTTGTCCGGATCGGCCTTGTCGCGGCGTTGGTCGCGCTCATCGGTCCCCCCGCCTGATATCGAACAGATAGAGCGCGAGAATTTTGCGGTCGAGCGGCGACAGCCTGCCGTCCCAGCTCGGCATGTGGCCCTGCCGGCCGCCCCAGACGGTGTCATAGATCGACTCGGCATCGCCGCCGTAGATCCAGGACTTGTCGGTCAGATCAGGCGCACCGAGTTCGACATTGCCCTTGGCATTGTCGCCATGGCAGGTGACGCAATTAGCCGCGAAGACCGCCTTGCCGGCCTCGATCCTCGCGGCGGGCACATCCTTCGCCACAGCCGGATCGGAAAGGCTGCGCACATACGCCACGACGTCGTCGAGTTCGCCCTTCTTGAGCAACCCGTCGCGCCCGAACGCCATCATCTGCGCACTGCGGCTTTGCGGGTGCGCCGAATTGATGCCGACCCTGATCGTCTCGGCGATGGCCTCGGGATCGCCGCCCCAGAGCCATGACGCCGTCGTCAGGTTCGGAAAGCCCTTGCCGCCCTGCGCGTTCGAGCCATGGCATGGTGCGCAGTTGTCGCCGAACAGCGTCCGGCCGGTCTGCCGCACGATCTCCATCAATTTGGGATCGGCCTGGATCTGCTTGAAGCTCTCGGCCTCGATGCGCTTCGACCAGGCGCTGCGCTCGGCGGCGGCCTGCGCCAGGCTCTCGTTGACGGTGGTACGCTGATCGATGCCGAGCAGGCCCTTGGTGTAGGTCACGCCGAGCGGCCATGCCGGGAACAGCACCCAGTAGACGACCGAGAACAGGGTGGTTGCGATCAGGAAGAAATAGACCGGCCGCGGGACCGGCGTGTTCAATTCCTTGATGCCGTTCCATTCATGACCGGTCGTCATGTAGCCGGTATGGGGATCGCGTTCCTCTACCGCCATTTCTTGTCCCCATCTGGCTGATCCCCATGCGGTTGATCCCTGTACGGCTTGTCCTCATTGCCGAGGATGGAATGCGCCGCCTCGTCGAACCGCTTCTTGTTCGACGGCCAGAATGCATAGGCGACGATGATGACCGACAGCGCGATCAGATAGAACAGACCGAACGACTTCGAGAACCAGACGGTAAAATCATGGTCCATGGTCAACCTCCCGCGGCGTGCTTGTGCGCAGCGTCGGTCAGCTTGCCGAGGATTTGCAGGTAGGCCACCAGGGCGTCCATCTCGGTGAGTTCGCCAGGCCTGCCGTCGAAGGGGCGCACATTGGTCGCCGCGCCGTAGCGTTTGGTCACGCCTTCGGCGAGCGGCGAATCGGGCGCCGCCTGCCCGTAGGCGTCGGACTTGGCGTTGGCGATCATGTCGTCGGTATAGGGCACGCCGACCTTGCGAAGCGCCGCGAGATGAACGCCGAGGTCGTCATAACGCAGTTCGGTGCGGCCGAGCCACGAATAATGCGGCATCACCGATTCCGGCACGACCTCCCGTGGGTTGTTGAGGTGCCGGACATGCCATTCGTCCGAATATTTGTTGCCGATGCGCGCGAGGTCCGGCCCGGTCCGCTTCGATCCCCAGAGCATCGGATGATCGTATTTGGACTCGACGGCGAGCGAGTAAGGGCCGTAGCGTTCGACCTCGTCGCGCAGCGTCCGGATCATCTGCGAATGGCAGGCGTAGCAGCCTTCCCGGAGGTAGATGTTGCGGCCCGCGATCTCGAGCGGCGTGTAGACGCGCATGTCCGGGGCCTCCTCGACGGTCTGGTGTATCGTGAACAAGGGTATGATCTCCACCGCACCGCCGATGGCGGCAACGATGATGATGCCCAGCACCAGGCCGATGGTCTTGCGTTCGAGCCGGTAATGCAGGTTGAACATGCCGCCTCACTCCGCCGGTTGCGGCGCGGAAACGCCTGTGAGTGCAGGAAGAACGGGACGATCCGCAACCCGCTCGTCGATCGGCTGATCGGCCGTCCGTATCGTCATCCAGATGTTGTAGCACGCGACCAATGCGCCGATCAGGAACAAGAGCCCGCCGATGGCGCGTGCGATATAGTAGGGGCGCATCGCAACCAGGCTATCGACAAACGAGTACGCGAGCGTTCCGCTTTCATTGTAGGTCCGCCACATCAGGCCCTGGATGATGCCGGAATTCCACATCGCGAAGACGTAGATCACGGTGCCGGCAAGCGCGAGCCAGAAGTGCACCTCCACCAGCCTGGGTGAGTACATCCGCTGGCGCTTCCAGAGCCATGGCACCGACGAATAGATCGCGCCGAACGTGATCATGGCGACCCAGCCGAGCGCGCCGGCGTGCACGTGGCCGACGGTCCAGTCGGTGTAGTGCGACAGCGCGTTGACGGTGCGAATGGCCATGAACGAGCCTTCGAACGTGGACAGGCCGTAGAAGACCGCGGCGACCATCATGAAGCGCAGCGTCGCGTCGTCGCGCACCTTGTGCCAGGCGCCGTTCAGCGTCAGCAGCGCGTTACCGGCCGATGCCCATGACGGAACCAGCAGGATGATCGAAAACGTCATGCCGAGCGTCTGCACCCAGTGCGGCAGCGCGGTGTAGTGCAGGTGGTGCGACCCCGCCCACATGTACATGAAGGTGATGCCCCAGAAGCTGATGATCGACATCCGGTAGGAGAAGATCGGCCGGCCGGCGCGCACCGGCAGGTAGTAGTACATCATGCCGAGGAAGCCCGCGGTCAGGAAGAACGCGACCGCATTGTGCCCGTACCACCACTGCGTCATCGCATCCTGCACGCCGGAGAATGCCGAATAGCTCTTGGCATGGCCGATCGACACCGGCATGGCGAGGCTGTTGACGATGTGCAGCATGGCCACGACGATGATGAAGGCCATGAAGTACCAGTTCGACACGTAGATGTGCGGCTCCTTGCGGCGAGCCAGCGTGCGCAGATAGAGGACGAGATAGGTGATCCACACGACGTCGAGCCAGAGATCGGCGTACCATTCCGGCTCGGCATATTCCTTCGACTGCGTGACTCCCATCAGGTAGCCGGTCGCGGCCAGGACGCAGAACAGATTGTAGCCGAGCAGGACGAACCACGGGGTCAACTGGTCCGGCAGCCGTGCGCGCGACGTTCGCTGCAGCACATAGAACGACGTGGCGATCAGTGCATTGCCGCCGAAGCCGAAGATCACGCCCGAGGTGTGCACCGGACGGAGCCGGCCGAAGCTCGACCAGGCCGCGTCGGTCGTCAGGTTCGGATTGACGAGCTGCCATGCAATCCAGTCGCCGACAAAAAGCCCGGCGACGACCCACACCATCGCAAGCACGATTCCGGCCCGGCTGGGATCGTCGAAGTAGTGATCGAGCCGGCTGTCGTCAGGCTCAGGGGCGTAGTAGCCGGAAATGACGGCGAAGATGCCACCGAGGCCGGCCAGCAGCACGATCGCGCCGTGAACGCCGAGCGGATCGCCACGCCCGGCAGCCGCCATCGCGCCCCCCCACAAGGAAATCGCGAGCAGGATGAGCAGCGCAACTTGCCGTTCGTTTTTTGTGAGCTGGGCGACCATCGTGAAGCTCCCCACAAGATGCCAGCAGTTTTAGATGCCGCCTGACACATCCTTCGCAACGATGAACTGCAAATTATCCCAACGCCCCCTCACAATCCAGAGGCAACGCGCGACTGCAACGACGCACTCTAGCCGGCGACGCGCTTCACAATGGCATGTGCTTCGCGACGCGAGACACCCAGCGATTGAAGGATGGCTATCACGGCGAACGGCACGTCTGGGCTTCGGACACTTCCTTCGCTCGCCGACAGCATCACCTGGAGAACGATTCCAACAACAATTGCTGTGCCCAGATGAGGCGAGATTTCGGCAATGCGGCCCTGGCGTGCCGCCTGATGCAAATCATCCGCGAGAAGGCCACGCGCTGCACTTCCTACCATCGGAAATGACCAGGCGTAACGCGCGACGAGGCCGCCCCACGTCAGATTAAGCGTCGCTTGCGACAGGAATGTGTGACATCCATCCGCAATTCGCTCGATCGGATCTTCGAAGATCGCGCGACGCGGCTGCAACAAATCCACGAACGTCTGAGTCAGTTCATCCGCAACCGCCATCTGGACCGCCTCTATGTTCTTGAAATGCACATAGAGTGTCCCTTTGGCCACGCCTGCCTCGCGCACGACGTCCTCGACCGTGACGGATTCGACCGCCTGCGTCGCGTACAGCGAACGCGCCGCGCCGAGGATCTGCTCGCGGGTTCTCGCACTTTTTGCGCGCCCTATCTCGGCGCGCTTCGCCAAATCAATCTTTGCCACAACGGAGCCTTCTCAACTTCATGGTTCTTTTCCATATTGACATTTAGTTCAAAATGACAAATTAGTCATTTCGGAATTGCTGATTGTTGTTTTCGAGATTTCGATGCCGCTGCGACGGGACTGACTGTCACCAGGGCTGGCTCCCAGTAAGGGATATCCGACATGTGTCGCCACCTCGTCATCATCTGTTCGGCTTTGATCCTTGGCGTCTGCAGTGCGCGCGCGCAGACCGAGCTTTCCAAATACGCCGACGCCAAGGGCTACATCGACGTACAAAAGCTTACTTGCGCGCAGCTGGCCGGTACCTATCAGGAAGACGCGGACTTCCTCGGGATTTGGTATAGCGGCTGGTACAATGGACTGGCCAAGAAGCATGCGATCAACGTTCCCCGCGTCAAAGAGAACATCCACAACGTCATCGTCTACTGCAAGGCCAATCGAGACGTAACCGTCATCAAGGCAATCGACGCGATTCTCAAGGCAGAGAAAAAGCAATAGATCGAACCGCAGGCCGGCCCCGACCAATCGCAAATTTCTTCATCGAAGCGAACGCCATACTTGTCCAGCGGCAAAACGGGTTGGACTGCGCGAACGCAATTGAAAAAGTCGAGAAAGTCAAAACTCAATGACGCCGGTTCAGACCCGGCCAACGAGGCCATACATGTTGCGCTTGACCCATGCTGTTTTGGTTTCCAGTACGGCGATCTTGATCAGCCTTCCGGCCCGCGCCGCGGATTTACCGTCCCGAATTCGGCCGACGGCACCGATCTCCTATACGCCATCGTTTTCGTGGACGGGCTTCTATATCGGCGGCGAACTCGGCTGGATACGAACCGATCCCGACTACACCACCGGTGCGGTATTGCTCGGAACACCTTTCGTCGTCTCGGCAACGACCGGCAAGGACGGCCTGAGCTACGGGGTTTTGGCGGGCTACAACTACCAGGCGGGCAACGTGGTGCTCGGCGTCGAAGGTGATTTCGAAGGCTGGACGGTCGGCAAGATCCGCTACACTTCGGTCACCGGCGACTTTCTGACAGCGCACAGCAAATGGGGCGGATCAGTTCGCGGACGTCTTGGCTACGCGGCCGACCGCGCCCTCTTTTTCATGACGGGCGGCGCAACATTCGTCTCAAACAGGACGTCGATCCCGACGACCGGAATTTCGATCGGCGGCGACGAAACGCGCTTCGGATGGACCGTGGGAGCAGGCATCGATTACGCCTTCACGAACAACTGGTTTACGGGCTTCGAGTATCGCTATTCGCAGTTTGAGTCCAAGTCGTTCGTCTATCCTATCCCGGTCCTGAATCTCGGGCTGATCGGAATGAAGCAGGACCTGAGCAGCAACCAGATCTTGGCTCGGATCGGCTATAAATTTTAGAACGGAAGCGCAAACCAGAAGCCGCGCGAATACGGGCTCCACCGATACCGTTACTCCCAGGAGACAAAATGAGTCACCCCCCGACCGACAGATCCTCGCGCGCGGGCATCAACCGCCGTGACGTCTTGCTGAACGGCAGTTCCGCGCTCGCCGCAGCGTGCGTAGCTTCGATGGCGCCGGTGAGCATCACCTCGGCGATGGCACAGCTACCGTCGCGACGTCCGAACATCATCTACATTGTCGCGGATGATCTTGGATGGAAAGACGTCGGGTTTCACGGCTCTGACATCAAGACCCCGAATATCGACAAACTGGCGCAGAACGGCGCACGGCTCGAGCAGTTCTATGTCCAGCCGATGTGTACCCCCACCCGTGCGGCGTTGATGACGGGGCGATACCCGTGCCGTTACGGCCTGCAAACACTGGTCATTCCGACACCCAGCAAATACGGCCTGCCCACGGACGAACGGCTGCTGCCGCAGGCCCTCAAGGAAGCGGGTTATCGGACTGCCATGGTGGGCAAGTGGCACCTGGGGCACGCCGATCGCAAGTATTGGCCCCGTCAGCGCGGCTTCGACTACCATTATGGATCAATGGTGGGCGAGGTCGATTACTTCACGCATTCATCTGCCAATGTGCGCGACTGGTATCGTGACGACCGCCCGCTGAATGAGCGGGGCTACGTCACCCAGTTGTGGGGCGCCGACGCGGTAACCCAAATCAACGCTCATGATGCCAGGACGCCGCTATTCCTTTACCTCGCCTTCACGGCTCCCCACTCGCCGTATCAGGCTCCGAAGGAATACATCGACAAGTATCGCCACATTGAAGATGCCACGCGACGCACCTATGCGGCCATGATCACGTGCATGGACGATGAGATCGGCAAAGTGGTCGCAGCACTTGAAAAAAAGCAGATGCGCGAAAATACGCTGATTGTCTTCATGAGCGACAACGGTGGCAACCAGACCGCACTCCTTGCCGGAGACGCGGACGTGTCGAACCTCAAGCTCCCGGCCGACAACGGCCCCTACCGTGGCGGCAAGGGCATGCTTTACGAGGGCGGAACGCGCGTCGCCGCTCTCGCGAACTGGCCCGGGCGCATCAAGCCCGGCGAGGTAAAGGAGATGATGCACGTCGTCGACATGTTCCCGACTCTGGCCGGACTAGCGGGAGCCAGCCTCAGCAAGGGCAAGCCCCTCGACGGAATGGACGTCTGGTCGACCATTAGCAGCGGCGCGCCGTCGCCACGCCAGGAAATCGTCTACAACGTCGAACCATTCCGCGGTGGCGTGCGCAGGGGCGATTGGAAGCTTGTCTGGAGGACCGCCCTCCCCTCCGCGATTGAGCTCTATAACATTCCACAAGATCCATCGGAAAAGACCAATCTGGCTGACGAGCATCCCCAGAAGGTCGCGGAGTTGCAGAAGCGCATCGAGCAACTCGCCAGGGAAAGCGCCAAATCCCTGTTCTTGCTGGACGCATTCGGAGCAGTGAAGAGCGCGGCTCATGGGCCGCCCGCGTTACCGAATGAGGATGCCTACTTCACGCGCGGTGACTAAAACGTCAGTTGGTCGCTCTACGCCTAAATCTGGTACGCAAACGTCAGGGAATGGATGCAAGCAGTGCAGCCGCGACGCGCCGATAGCCCTCGGCCGTCAGATGAATGCCGTCCGATTGGGCCAGACCGTCTCTCAGGGCAGCGTCCATCATCTCATCGACCTGAATGCTCTTGATCCCTCGCTTGCGAAGTACTTCCAGGATCGCTGCGATGTTCGCTTGACGCGTGGCTGGAGGGACATTCATCCGCGCGTCGTTCGTCCCGAACTGCAGGATGACAATCCTTGTCCCGTCGGGCACGGCGTTGGCGAGGCGAGACAGCATTTCGCCCGTCGTATTTCCGGGCACGCCTTGATTGCTCACGCGAAGGCTGGAGCCTTTGGCCTGCAGCATCGCCTGCAATTGGGCCGGGTAGGACTGTCCATCGCTGACGCCCCATCCCAGCGTATTGCTCGCGCCGAGGGCGACGACCTGCGCTGACGCCGAAGCGGTCGAGATGAAGGACAGGAATGCCGCGGCTGAAACTTTCCAGAGGTTTCGCAAGACGACCTCCATCCAGACCCGAAGGACCGTACTCTCCGGGAAATTAGCACGATCCGTCGCAAAAACGAACCGCATCGATCCTGCTGGACCGCTGTCGCAAAATGGAGAACTATTCGACGCAGCGCACCCGACCGAACCCAACAGGAAAAAATCACATGGCGGTCCCAGTCACCGAAAGCGTCGACCCTTCACGTCCGCTGCTGTTCTCGCCGTTTAAAATCCGCGGCCTGACGCTGAAGAACCGGCTGGTCGTGCCGCCGATGGTGCACTATCGCGCCGGGCCGGGCAGTACCTGCGGCATGTTTCACAACGTGCATCTCGGCCGCTACGCGCTGGGAGGTTTTGGGCTCGTCTTTGTCGAGGCAACGGGCGTCGAGGAGATCGGCCTGATCAACGAGCACGATCTCGGCATCTGGAACGACGCACAGGTGGAGAGCTTCAAGCCGCTCATCGCGTTCATGCGGCGCGAGAACACGGCGATCGGCATTCAGCTCGCGCATGGCGGGCGCAAATCTTCCTCGCAGCGCGCGATGGATGGCATGGGCCCCCTCACCCCGCAGGAGATCGAGGCCGGCGCAAAACTGTGGCAGCCCGTCGGCCCGACCGGCGAGCCGGTCGCGCCGGGATGGCTGGCGCCGCGCCAGCTCACGACCGAAGAATGCCGCGCGATGGTGCGCACCTGGGCCGCCGCCGCCCGAAACGCCGTCAAGGCCGGCTTCGATGCGATCGAGGTCCATACCGCGCACGGCTATCTGCTCGCCTCGTTCCTTTCGCCGATCTCCAATACGCGCAACGACGAGTATGGCGGCGACCGCAACGGTCGCATGCGCCTGCCGCTGGAGATCGTCGAGGCGGTGCGGCGCGAAATGCCCGACACGATGCCGTTGTTCGTCCGCGTCTCCGCCGTCGACGGCACCCGCGACGGCTGGAATCTCGATGACACCGTCGCCTTCGCAGTGGAACTCAGGCGCCGCGGCGTCGACGTGATCGACTGCTCCTCCGGCGGCATCTCGGGCTCGGCGACGGCAGCGCAGGTTCCGCGCGGCCTCGGCTTCCAGGTGCCGTACGCCGAACGGGTCCGGAAGGAGGCGGAAATCCCGACGATGGCGGTCGGCATCATCCTCGAAGCGCAGCAGGCCGAAGAAATCCTGGAGAATGGCCAGGCCGATCTGATCGCCGTCGGCCGGCAATCCCAGTTCAATCCCAACATCGCCCAGCACTGGGCCCACGACCTCGGCATCAATGAAAAGTTCGAGGACTGGACGCCCGAATATGGCTGGTGGCTCGAGAAGCGAACCCGCACCATCGAGGGGTTCGCCACGCCGACCGGGATCGTCAAGCGGCAGACGTAGGATCTGCCCCTCCAATAAAGGGGCTGCAGCCAACGCTCCGTTGAGGGGCGAAGCTGCCGCGCGTCGAAAGACCGCGCCTCGCAAGACCTGCAATCATCCGATGTTAAACATCGGATGATTGCCAGAATGTCGGCTGGCGTGCTAAGCGGTTTGCTCACCTGCGGAAAACAGCAGGATGGGAGGAAACTGCGTGGCGAGGACGCGGCTGAACGCGTTGGAGAAGCCGATCAAGCCCGGTCGCATCGGGACCGTGCTTGCGACGCTTGGCCGCGAGATCGCGCAGGACCGCATTCCGGTCGGCGCGGCGCTGCCGCCGGAACCGGACCTCGAAGCTCGCTTTGGCGTTGGGCGCGGCGTGGTGCGCGAAGTCGTCAAGACGCTCGCAGCCAAAGGGCTTGTCAGCGTGCGCCCGCGCCATGGCACGCATGTGCTGCCCCGTCACCAATGGAGCCTTCTCGATCGTGATGTCCTGAGCTGGCTGGTGGGACATGGGGAGCCGGATCGCGACTTGCTGTTGGCGATCCAGGAAGTCCGCTCCATCATCGAGCCGGCGGCGGCTGCGCTGGCGGCCCAGCGTGCGACCAGGACGGATCGCGGCCGGATCAATGCCGCGCTTGCGGCGATGGAAGCCTCGAAGGACCACGCGAGTGCCACCGCCGCCGACAAGGCGTTCCATCTCGCGATCCTGGACGCGACGCACAACCCGGTATTGCAGGGCTTCAGGGGCGCGATCGACACCATCCTCAGCACTGTGTTCGTCGTCGCCATCGGAAGCGCCGGCTGGTTCAAGGACAATCTGCCGAACCACGCGGCCGCGGCGCGCGCCATCGATGCAGGTGACGCCGAGAAGGCGCGGGTCGCGATGGAGCGGGTGCTCGGGTACACGAAATTCAAGATTTCCAGGAAGAAGGCTGCAGCCTCGCGCCCCGCGCTCAAGCGGGGCGTGGTGATCGCGGCCGCCAAAACAAAGAAGATGAAGTGCAGGTGACGACGGAAGCGAAAACCCGACGGCCGTGGATCGCACGCAGCGTGAATTCGCTCGGTGGGGCCGCGATGTTTGTTGTTCCGCTGCTGGCGCTGGTGGCGCTGTGGGCCATCGTCGTGCCGCTGTTCCAGGTCAATCCGCGCGTCTTTCCGTCCGTCGGCGCGGTCGGGGCGGCTGCGCTGGAGTCGATCCGTGACGGCACGCTGATCGCCCATGTCGGCGCCAGCCTGCTGCGCGTCGGCCTCGGCACCCTGATCGGGGTCGTCACCGCCGTTCCGCTCGGCATTGCAATGGGGGTCAGCGCGGGCGTTGCCGCCTTCCTGACGCCGCTGTTTCGTTTCTTCTCGGTGCTGGCCGGCATCGCCTGGATCCCGATTGCGACGCTGTGGTTCGGCTACGGCTTCGGCGCGATCGTGTTCGTGATCTTCAACGCGGTCTTCTTCGTCGTCGCCTACAACACCCTGCTCGGTGTGAAGACCATTCCACACACCGTGCGTAACGCGGCGGCCTCGCTCGGCGCCGGGCGCTGGGCATTGCTGACGGAGGTCCTGCTGCCGGGCGCGCTGCCGAACATCGTCACCGGTATCCGCACCGGGCTGGGCTTTGCGTGGCGCGGCCTGATCGCAGCGGAGATGATCGCGACCAATGTCGGCCTCGGCTACATGCTGTTCGTGGCCCGCGACTTCTATCGCACCGAAGTCATCGTGTTCGGCATGATCGTGATCGGCGTGTTGTGGCTTTTGATCGACCGCCTCCTGCTGGTTCCGCTCGAGCGCTCGACCATCGAGCGCTGGGGCATGGTGAGGCGCGCATGAACGTCCTATTGCAATTCTGGAGCGGATACGTCCGCTTGACGCAGCGATGGCCGGCGCTTGCCGCCATCGTTCCGTTCATTCCCGTGGTCGCGCTGTGGACCGCCGTCACCGAAGCCGGGGTATTTCCGCGGGCCTTCCTGCCGGGACCGCTCGACGTCGTCAGGTCGTTCGTCACGCTGACCTACAAGGGCATCCTGCCTGACTATCTGCAGGACAGCCTGATCCGTCTCTTCACCGGCGCGGCGCTGGGGATGGCGCTCGGAATCCCGCTTGGCATTCTGATCGGCACCAGCCGGTGGGCGCATCGGATCTGCTGGCCGGTCCTTCTGTTCTTCCAGGCCATCGGAGACATTGCCTGGCTTCCGATACTGCTGATCTGGTTCGGCTTCGGGCTGACGACGATGACGTTCGTGATCGTCTACACCGTGCTCTTTCCGGTGGTGCTCAACACCGTTCTCGGGGTCGAGTCGGTTCCGCGCGATCTTGCACGGGCCGCGCGCAGCCTCGGCGCGTCGCCCGCGCGCGTGCTGTGGGAAGTGATGCTGCCCGGCGCGCTGCCCAACATCATCACCGGCCTGCGCAACGGGCTCGGCTATGGCTGGCGCGCGCTCATTGCCGTGGAGATCATCGTCGGCACCAGCGGCATCGGGTTCATGATGTTCGATGCGCGCCGCGCCGGCTCCACCACTGAAATTCTGCTCGGGATGATCATCCTGGGCCTGCTCTGGTACATCGTGGACGCCTGGATTCTGGCGCCGCTTGAACGCGCAACGGGCCAGCGTTGGGGATTGGTGACATCATGAAGACGCTCTCGCTCCGCAATCTGGCAAAGACCTACTTCGATCCCTACGCGGGCGCGCACGTCACGGCGGTCCACGATGTCTCGCTCGACGTCCAGCAGGGCGAGTTCGTTTCGGTCGTCGGTCCGTCCGGCTGCGGCAAGACCACGATCCTCAACATGATCGCCGGCTTCATTCCCTATTCCAGCGGCGAAATCCTGCTCGATGGCAAGCCCGTCGTTGGGCCCGGTCCGGAACGTGGCGTCGTATTCCAGTCGTTCGCATTGTTCCCCTGGAAGACGGTGCTCGACAATGTCGGGTTCGGTCCAAAAATGCGCGGCGTGCCGAAGGCCGAGCGCGACCGGATCGCCCGCGAATATCTGGCGCTAGCCGGGCTCTCGCACGCGGCCAACCGCTATCCCAACGAATTGTCCGGCGGCATGCAGCAGCGCGTCGGCGTGGTGCGGGCACTGGCCAACAATCCGGCGGTGCTGCTGATGGACGAACCTTTTGCCAGCGTCGATGCGCAGACCCGCATGACGTTGCAGGAAGAGCTGACGCGGATCTGGCAGGAACGCCGGCCGACGGTGGTTTTCATCACGCATGACGTGGCCGAAGCGGTCTTTCTGGCCAATCGCGTCGTCGTGCTGTCGAAGGGACGCATTCTCGACCAGGTCGACGTCGACTTGCCGCGGCCCCGTGTCTGGGACAACCTCGTCAACGACGACGAATTCAAGCGCCTGTCGGCGCGCGTGCTGCAGATGGTGCGTGCGGCATGAGCCTGGTCTCCGACACCTTGAGCTCCCGCAAGTTTCGCATCGTCCTCGGTGTGATCGCCGCCTGGGCCGGCTTCCAGCTCTGGCTGACGCTGGCCGCACCGGGAAAGATTTCCCCCGAACTCGGCGGCACGTCGGAAAAGGTCAACGTGCAGATCGAGCTCCCGTTCACGCCCGAGCGGTTTCACGTCCTGGCGTTCCAGCAATATGGAAGGGTCACCGGCACCGATGACCATTCGATCGAACTGCGTGGTGTCAAACGAACGGACCTCAACGCCGTTGCCCGGCCCTACTGGGTGACTGCGGTGGGGCCGATAAAACAGGGAGGATGACGATGAAACGATTGGTGATGCTTGCGGCAGCGCTCGCGCTCGCCTGGACGCCGGCCGGCGCGCAAACGCTGACGAAACTCAAGGCCGGCATGGTGACCGGCATCGATCAGATCGGCCTGCCGATCGCACTCGAACGCGGCTTCTTCGAGAAGAATGGCCTCGATGTCACGATTGCACGGCCCTATGCCACCGGCGTCGACGCCCTCAACGCCCTGCAGGCGGGTGAGAGCGAGATCGTGCAGGTCGGCGTGCCCATGATCGGCGCCGTGTTGCGCGGGATGGACCTCGTTGCACTCGGCAATTACAGCGGCAACGCAACCAAGGCCGGCTCCGACGCCACCGTTGCGATCGTCGCCCGCGAAGGCTCCGGCATCGTCAAGGGTGACCTGTCGACCTTGCGCGGCAAGAAGATTGCGGCGTCGTTCGGCACCATCAACCATCTCTACATCCTGGCCACCCTCGAGAAAGCCGGGCTGAAGCCGGAAGACGTCACGCTGGTAAATACGCCGCCCCCGGATATGACCGTGGCGTTGCTTGCCAAGGGCATCGACGCATTTGCAGGCTGGGATCCGTGGCCGATCGTGGCCGGCAAGGATGTGCCGGGCGCCTTCGAACTCATTCGTGGCGGCGACGTGATCTCCTATATCGGTTTCAACGTCGCGCTCCGGCCATGGGTGCAGGCGAACGGCGCAACCATCGAGAAATTCCTCGCCGCCGTTTCCGAGGCCGATCAATGGATGCGAAAGAATCCAAAGCAGGCCGCCCAGGTTGCCACAAGGTGGATCCCCGGCCTCAAGCCCGAAATCGCCGAAGCCGCCATGCAGTTCAACATCCAGCAGGCGGATCGCCGGTTGTCAGCAAACAATTATCGTGCGCTCCACAGCGCCGAGGAACGGCTGGCCAAGCTTGGAATCCTGAAGTCCACTTTCGATGTCAACGCACATATCGAGCCGAAGTACATTTTGAAGGTGATGAAGGAGAAGCCGGAGCTGTTTTCCGACCTGCCGCCGATCCCTGACGCGGTGGCCATCGGACCGGGGTACGTGTTCAAGCCCTGAGAGCGTCGCGATATATCGGTGAATGAATCGCAAGTCACAGCCAGCGGACCGGGGCCCGCTGGCTGTTCATTTCGCGTGGCAGTGTGAACAACCGGCGTCCATTTCTCGCGGCCAGCAGGTTCGTCGTTGTTGGCTTGTCTAGCGAGCATGGGGTTGCTGTAGAGGTGGTCTACCGCACTTGTCCGCTCCGGGGCAGCAAAGGCATCCCGACCTCCCCACCCAGATTCGGAAGTGGCTTGAACCTTCACGCAGGCCCGATGACTTACATCAGCAGGGGGAACGGAGGTTCCCATGACCAGTTCGAGTGGACGCCTGCTGCCTTGTTTTCATCAGCTCACCAGAGCTCACGTGATGATACTAAATGCGGTCGTTTTTCTCGGACCCGGCACAGCCTATTCGCATGACCCGGTGCACCCCGAACTCGACACGTGGTTCAAGAGCCTCATGAACAAGGCGGGCGAACTGTGCTGTGACACCGGGGATGGACAGCACGTGGAAGCCGAGTGGGACATGGTGAAAGGCGGTTATAGAGTCCTATTGAAGCATCCGCACAGGCCAACCGAACCGGGTCAATGGTTCGCCGTGCCGGACTCCGTGGTGATCAACCAACCGAACCTCAGCGGGATTGCAATGGTCTGGTGGTGGCCATCCTACAACTGGCGAGATGGAAGTATGACCCCTATGTGGCGCTGCTTCATTCCAGGACCGGCGGGATGATCCTCCGTCGTCACGAGCAGACCAGGCCGGAATGAATCCGTGACCCGCTCCGAGTCAGCAACGGACGCTCCGAGCCACCCCGCCTGCGTGCGCACTGACACCGAAAGCTGTGCGGACCTCTACGCTGCCAGAAACGGCAACTCGACCGCCAGCGTATAGCCGTTGACCATCAGCAGGCCACCCACGGCACCGACGATACCGCCGAAGATCGCAAGCCAGGGCAGCGTCGCGACGATCGAGACCGATATCAGCACGATGGCGATTTGCAGGAGAGCTTCGGCATAGTCGAAATAGGGATCCTGCCTCAGCGCATGATCACGCTTGCTCTCGTAGTCCTTGGCCCGCACCATCAATTCCTTCTTGCCCTCCTGCGTCTCGGGCTCGGACTCGTAGCGTGCCGCCGTCTTGCGATAGGCCTCCGCTTTCGCTTTCAGAGCCGCCCTCGCCTCGGCGTTGAGGCTTCCGTCCTGCAGGAACGCCAGCTCCATCGCGTCGGCCGCGAGGTTGTAGTCGGTCTGGCGGATGTTCTTGGCCTGGTAGAAGGCATACTGGTTCGCGGCATAGATGTTGTTGTTGGTCGCCTCCTTGCCGGCGTTGGCGCCGCCGAGCCCGGTGATGGCCAGCAGCATCGCCAGAATGGCGATGCCGACCGCCGCACGCTGCTTGAAGCGGTCGTTCGCTTTCTCCTGATCCATCATGTCGGCGGCGTCTTCGGCTTTCATCGATCGGCTCCTGGTCGCTCCTGAAGGGAAGGCACGATAAACAACGACGTTGTGACAACATCGCGACGCACGAGCACGTTCCGCAGAATGCGGCAAGCCGGGAGAGCTCAGCCATTCGTTTGTCTGCGATCCCGTGTCGCACCGGCACGCCTGGTCCTTCAAGCGCTCACGGCTTTACCGAGGTTCGTGGAAACAACACCACATTGAGCTCACGATTCGGAAGCCGGGATTGGCCGCCCTTCTCACACCGCTTCGGTCCAGCTTTCCGAGAATGCCAGTGCCGATGTCGAGAACGGCCGCCCTTCCCGTTCCCGCGGCCAGGATCGCCCTGCTGCCTCGACGCCGTTGCGGACGAGACGGGTACCGAGCGCCGGGATCAGCACGGTGCATACGCCGTAGCGCCGGTCGGGAAGCTGGTTCGGCTGCGTGTGGATCAGCAGCGGCTCGCCGATATCGAACCAGGTGAGCGAGATCTCCTCGCCGTGCGACTTGACGTGTTCAGTCCAGAAGTAGCGGGGATCTCCAGTCTTGGAGAATTGCGCATCCGCGCAGGGGATGGTCGTGTCGGAAAGTTCGGCATTGAGCATGCCCTGTACGGTCGACTGCAGCCACCGCGCCATCGCGATGTTGTCGGAATAGATGCGCCAGCACCGTTCCGTCAGCTCGCTCTTCAGGTAGAGAACGTGGCCGGGACCGGCCGGCGAAAAAATGATCCGCCAGTAGCTCGCCTCTGTCGAGTTCGGTTCGCCGTCCTTCGGGCTCAAGCGGATAAAGGGGTTCTCGCCGGTCAGGATCGTCTTGTTGGGATCGGCAATGCTCATTGCGACTGTTCTCCTCTCGACTTCATGATACGTCGTAGCATGTCTGCTTTAGGCTCCGGAGCGGACAATGCTATCCATGATATCCGCCGTGAGCCATTTGCAGAAGTGAATACCTCTATGGTACAGGCGACTTCATCTCGGCCCACGTCAATCCAGATGGAAAAGAGAAACAAATTTCTTGCCGACCTGGCCGAACGCCTTGTCGTGATGTCGCCAGATCGAACGGTTCGCGTCGCCATTGACGGGGTCGACGGGGCTGGAAAGACCATGTTCGCGAATGAACTCGGCACACTCGTGTTGACTATGGGGCGGCCCGTCATTCGAGCATCCGTGGACGGATTTCATAATCCCAAGGCGCTCAGATATCAGCGCGGGCGGCATTCACCGGAAGGCTTTTTTGAGGACTCTTACAACTACTCGGCATTGAAGCAGTACCTGCTGGACCCGTTAAGACCCGGCGGTTCTCGCCGCTACCGTCAAGCATTCTTCGATCATGTGACCGACGACATTGTACATGCCAATGATCTGGAGGCAGACCCGTCTTCCATTTTGTTACTAGACGGCATCTTCCTGCATCGGCCCGAACTGCTCGGTTACTGGGACGCTTCAGTCTTTCTCCGAACGGATTTTGCCGTGTCTGTTGCCCGCTGCGCTTCGCGCGATGGTTCGTCACCCGACCCTGCGGCTCTATCGAACCGACGCTACGTTGAGGGGCAGCGGCTTTATTTGCGGACCTGCCAACCAGAAGCGAAGGCCACGATCGTAGTCGATTACAACAACCTTTCGGCCCCCTCGATCGTCACCTGAGCAGTTCAAGCGACTAGAGCCTTTTCCGTTCCGATTGAATCGGAACGGGGCTCTAGATTTTTTTGACGCGTTTTCTTGACGTGAACCGGCTTCCACTTCGCTCGAAAACGCTCTAGGGCTGCTATAGGTCAACATCGGAAGTCGAGAGTTGCTCTCTCCTCGCCCGCATTTCCTGGAACGTTTCAGGCCGCCGGCCTTCCAACGTCCGTGAATACCCGACTGGAAACGCGGCGGTCGTAATCGTCCGCAAGCGCGCACAGGGCGGCGGCACCGTCGCCGGCAAATGAAGGACCGTGCATGAGCGCCAGCGTGCGCGGCGCGAAGCGGGAGAGTCCGCGGATGGTCGCTCCCATGCCCGGGCTGAGGCTTGAATAGTTGAAGATATCTTCCGCCGCGATAGCGGGCCCGACTACGTCGCCATCGGTCAGCGCCTTGTCGTTGCCGAGTTGCGTAAACAGATCGCCGCACATCAGGGTTCGCGTCGATTCCTCGAACAGAACGCCGGCATCCCAGCCGTGCGGCGTGTGCGGCGTATCGATGAAGCGCACGCGCTTGCCGCCGCCGATATCGATGACCTCGCCGTCCATGAGCGCGCGCGGCTCGCGGTCTGCAAAATCGGTCAGCGACACCATGCAGCCGGTCTGGCCATGCGCGGGCGTCGCCTGTGGCGCGATCGCGAGCCACTCGTTCATCGCGCCGCACTCATCCGCCTCGAAATGGCCATAGGCGATCCAGCGCAGTCGTTCCGGCGGGATGATCCGGCTGAGCGCCTCGCGGTTGAGAGGAAACATCTTGCGCAGGCCAGTGTGAAACATCAGCGGCTCGTCGCCGAGGACGAGAAACTGGTTGAAGGTAAAGCCCGCGGGCGGGGCAATGTCAGGCACATAGGTTGAAAAGCGATAGATGCCGCTGGCGATTTCGTTGATTTTAGTCTCCATCAATTCCTCCAGCACAGCAAACCAGACGACGCCTTAGAGACCATGAATCAGCCCTCGAAGGCGCAAAGTCAAATCCTAGCAAGGATATCGCTAATGCATGCCCCTGCCCCGATCGATCAGGGACGCACTTCAAAGATCATGTTAAACGGCGTCTCGGTCGCGCGGCGGAAGCGCTTGAAGCCCGCTTCGGTCGCGACCTGACGCAACCTGCCTTCGCCCGCCTGTGCGCCGAGCCCGAGACCGACTTCCTGGGAGAGTGACGCCGGCGTGCAGATGAAGGTCGAGGCGTGATAGAAGACGCATCCGACCGGGTTGAGATTGTCCTTGAGATTGTCGTGAGCGAACGGCTCGACGATCATCCACGACCCATCTCTGGCCAGCGTTTCCTTGACATGCTTGCCGGCGCCAACGGGGTCGCCCATGTCATGCAGGCAATCGAAGAACGCGACCAGGTCATAGTCTTTTGCCGGAAAATCCTTGGCGCTGGCCTGCGCAAACGTGATGCGGTCGCCGACGCCTGCCTCATCCGCCAGCACCTTGGCGCGTTCGATCGAAGGCTTGTGGTAATCGAACCCGAAGAACTCCGACTTGGGATAAGCCTGCGCCATCACGATCGTGGAAGCGCCGTGTCCGCAGCCGACATCGGCCACCCTGGCGCCGGCCTTCAATTTGGCCTCGACGCCTTCGAGCGTCGGAATCCAGTTCGAAACTAGGTTGGCGTTGTAGCCCGGCCGGAAGAAGCGTTCGGTCCCCGAGAACAGGCATTTTGAATGCTCGTGCCAGCCGACACCTTTCCCGGTTCGAAACGCTTCGGTGACCTTGGGTTCGTCGAGATAGGTGGCCTGCACCACATCGAATGCGCCGGCAAAGAAGGCCGGCGATCCCTCTTCGGCAAACGCCATCGCTTGCTCGGGCGAGAGCGAGAACGCATTCTTTTCGGGGTGGTAGTCGATATATCCCGAGGCGGCCTGCCCGGACAGCCATTCGCGCACGTAACGCTCATGCAGGCCGGTCTTCTTCGCAAGCTCGGACGCCGTGATCACGGCACCATTCGCCATCGCCTTGTAGAGCCCGAGACGATCGCCGAGCAGTATGCTTGCACCGCCAAGCGCGACACCGAGATCGCCTACCAGCTTTCCCACCAGCGCGTTCAACTTTTCGAGGTTTGGTTCACGCATTGCGGCCTCCTCCACTTCCGAGAACAGCCCCCATGGTTGGCGGGCAAGCTAGGACGATCGGCCGGTTCCAGATGTGAAGAGGTTCACTAGCCGCCTGCGGTTCGCGATCTCGATTACGTGAAGTCATGTCATCCGGAGGAAGCGGATGAAACATTGCCGCGGGAGCACGAAACCACTTCCGCAAAGCCGCGAAAACACCCGGAAACGAACACCCGATATCAAGGTGAACATCAACCGGCGGAGTGCGATCCGTGTGGAAACTTCTCACCTTGCTCTACCGCGAATATTGCCGGCAATACCGCTGGCACTGCCGGGCAAGGGTGCTTGAAATTCGCAGATACAATTTTGCAAGGAGTGCCTGATCTGTTTCGCGGGCAGGCGTCGGACATACACCATGCGTGAAGAATTCAACTCCAATGCGTTTCTCGCAGTGACCATTGCCAGCGTTTTCCTGCTGGGCTCCGGTCTGCTGGCGCTGGCGCTTAGCTAGGCGCTGCTGCCGCGACTATCTCACGACGGCCGCGGTCTGCCCGAACAGGAGTTTGCGCTCCTCTTCCGTGCGGATGGCGGGCTGGCCGAAATTCGGGTTGATCTCCTTTGCCAGCGCATAGGCGCGCACGGTGGCCGGTCGCGCCTGGATCGTTTCCAGCCAGCGCTTCAGATGCGGGAAGTCGTCGATGTTCTGGCCCTGGTTCTTGTGGCCGACGACCCAGGGATAGCTCGCCATGTCGGCGATCGAATAATCGCTGGCGATGAATTCGCGGTCGGAGAGACGCTTGTTGAGAACGCCGTAGAGCCGGTTGGTTTCGTTGACGTAGCGGTCGATGGCGTAGGCGATCTTCTCGACCGCATAGTACCTGAAGTGGTGGTTCTGCCCGGCCATCGGCCCCAGCCCGCCCATCTGCCAGAACGTCCACTGGATCGCGTCGTAGCGGCCGTAGAGATCGGCGGGCAGAAATTTTCCGGTCTTCTCCGCCAGGTACAAAAGCATCGCGCCGGATTCGAAGATCGAGATCGGCTTGCCGCCGTCCTTGGGCTCGTGATCGACCATCGCAGGAATCCGGTTGTTGGGCGCGATCGCCAGAAACTCCGGCTTGAACTGGTCGCCCTTGCCGATATTGACCGGAAAGATCTTGTATTTGAGCCCGGTCTCCTCGAGGAACATCGTGATCTTGTGGCCGTTCGGCGTGGTCCAGTAGTGAAGATCGATCATGGGACGTTCCCGTTCTGCTTGCTGAGCGTGCGTTGTCGCAAAGAACATGCGATTGCATGGAACTCATCGCAGAACGGCCGCCGAGTCAATGGCCGGCGGCCCCGCTTCAAGGCGAGTTGATCCGGAGCTGCTTCCGGCTCAGGCGTGCAGCCAGAATGCGCTCTCGGCAAACTGATCGCCCTTCCACCAGTTGAGGGTGCTGGTGTCGCGACGGAAGTTCACCATGCCGGCCTGGCTTTGCAGCGGCTTGGTGACTTCGCCCGCGGCGTTGCGTGCGGCACGCTCTTCGGTGGTTTCCGGCACCACGGCGACGATATGGCCCGACTTGCCGTCCTGCTTGCGGCGCGCCACGATCAGGCCGACCGCGCCGATATTCGCCTCCTGTTGCAGCTTGGTCAGCGTGCTGGTCTGGCGCCAGCCGAAACGCGGCCCGAAATCGCGCAGCCAGCGAAACAGGTCGTTGGCGCGCATCTCCATGATGGTGTTGCCGATCAGCGGCTCCAGCTTCTCGCCTCGCGCCAGGCGCTCGATGGCGCCGGGCGTCCACCACACCCTCGGCAGGTACACGCCGGCAAGGAAGCAATAGTCGTGCGCGTAGATGTTGCAGAAGGTCAGGCCCTGGCGCGGCTTGTAGCGCTTGTGCGACGACTTGTCGGAAGCGAGATAGTCGATGATTTCGTTGAGGCCGGCCGTCAGTTCGGCCGGCGTCTCGCCCCTGCGGGTCGGCATGTCCGGCTCGTTGAGCGAATGGGCGCCTGCGATCTCCGTCCGCTTGGTGATCGATCCCGGCCGGCGCGGCATGAACACTTCGACGATGCCGCTGGTGGGCGCCTCCCGCATCACCCGCACGACCGGGATTTCAGTCACGCCGGCCGGCGCCGCGAAGAGGAAATCCGCCGAGGCGAAGCCGCGGATATGCGCGCCGGACAGGCTGGTTTCGATTTCGATGAATTTCTTCACCGGGGTCCCCGTGATCGCGCGCACCGGATGGCCATCCGGCAGTTCCGCGATCACGTTGGCGGTGGGAGGCGAACTGATCTTCGGCGCACTCCGCACGCGTAGCGGGCTGACCTGCGTATCGACCACGAGGAACGGCCCGGTCGCTTGCACCGGCGTCGGCGGCGGCACGATGGCGCCGTCAGGCGGCGGTGGCGGCAAGACTGGCGAGCCGCCCGGCACCGGCACGGTATGCGCCATGCGGATGAACTCGAAGATGTGCTGGCCATAGAATTTGTGGCCGTCGAAATGGCCCTGCATCAGGCCCTTGCTCGGGATGAAATTTCCGGTGTTGTAGGCGATCGCGACCGCCGTCAGTTCCATGTCCGACAACGATGGCTTGTTGAACAGGCCGATCTTCTTGGCCTTGCTGGTCAGTTCGCCGATGCACCTGGCAAGCGTTTCGCTGAACTTCTCGTAGCGCTTTTCGAGAAAGTAATCCGGATCTTGCTTGAAGAACTGCAGATCGAGCTGGAACATTCCGTAGCCGCGGCAGAACTTGTTCGGGTTCGAGACCGGAAATCCCGGAATGAACTGCGCCATGTCCTCCAGCGCCTGGCGGGCGATGACGAACATGTCGTCGCCCCTCGGGACCGCAAGCAGCGCGGCCTTGTTCTTCGGGAATGCCTTACGACCCCCATTGGGAGGCTTGAAATCGATGGTGTCGCCGACGCAGAGCGCGAGGATGCGGTCCAGTGTCAGGTTCGGCTTCCTGCGCAGGACCGACCAGATGTGACCGGTTTCCTGGCAGGCCAGCGCAACCAATAGATCCAGCGTGAACGGCGTCCCCTCAATCGCCCGTTCGACTTCAGCGTGAAAATTCTCCTTGAACCATTTCATGTCCGCAAGATTTGGCATCGCAAACTCCCCTCGCCGCGCGAAGGCGGCGCAATTTCTGGTTATATGCAATCATCGATTGTAAATATGGCGCCGACAGCCATAGCCGTGGCCGGAACACGGCGGAACACGGCCGATCACATTCACGGAAATTTGTGTGAGGGCGGACTTCGGCGGATCAGTTACCGCGCCGGTTGTCGCGCAGGAATTTTGCGCCGCCCTCGGTGACCGTCACCCGCAGACCCTCGACCGTCGGCCGGCGCGCGACATACCCGCGATCGATCGCATCTTCCCAGATCGTCAAACGCGGGCACGAGGTCCGCCATGTCTCGATCACGTCGGAGTATAGCCTCGGCTCACGCGCCACCCATTCGACGAGATCGAGCACCAGCGCGTCGTTTGTCGCTGTCATCGGGTTCTCCTCTCGAACAACGGCCAAACTCAGAACGCCATCGCGCTGTTGCGCGTGATTAGCAGCCAGCCCCCATAGAGGATGTAATAGCCGGCAACGGTGGTGATCAGCCGGTTCGCCCAGGTGCGAAACTGTGCGTCGCTCATGGCTTCGAGGATCCGCCGCGCCAGCGTGGTGCCGAGCATCGAAGCCGCGATCGCGATCGCCGCCAGCACCGGATCGAGCGTCGCGGCCTGGTCGATGATGCCGCCGAAATACACCAGCTTGGTGAGGTGGCTGGCGACCTGGCAGGTCGCCTTGGTTGCGACCACCTCGCGGCGACCGAAATTTCCGCCGAGGAAAAACGTATCCATCAGCGGGCCGGAGACGCCAGTCATCAGCATCAGCCCCATGCAGATGAAGCCATAGAACGAGCCCTGCGCGATGCTGTCCGGATTGGGCTTGAGGTTCTTCGGCATCAGCCGCGCCATGAACGGCGTGACGCCGAGCAGCAGCAGCGCGATCGGCTTGTCCGGCACATACCGCGTCAGCGACCATAAGCCGAGCGCCAGCGCGCAACCGATCAGATAGACGAGCACCGGCCGCCAGCGGATATGCGCCCGCCACAGAAAGGCGCGCCAGCCGTTCGAGGCCATCTGCGTGACCGCATGCAGCACCATCGCCGTTGGCAGCGGCATGAAGGTCAGGAGCACGCCGATCAGGATCATCCCGCCGGCCATGCCGAACAGCCCCGACAGGAACGCGGTTGCGACCATGAGCGCCCCAAGGGCGGCGATCATCAGCGGGGTCATGGGATTCTCTCCGACAGAGCATCCGTTCTGACTTCATCAGACCGGATGCTCTGGTCTTTTGTTTTGACGCGTTTTCTTAACGCGAACCGGTCTCCACTTCGCTTGAAAACGCTATGCTTATGTCTGCCGCGCTTGGATGTGGCGCGCAAACTGAGTTATCTTGCCCTGGCATCAGTTTTCCTGAGGGTTATGTGCGGCGACTGCTTTTTCTCAATGGCATCAAGGCGTTCGAAGCAGCCGCGCGCGGTGGCAGCTTCGCGGCGGCCGGGGTCGAACTCAACGTCTCCGCCGCCGCCGTCAGCCGGATGGTGCATCTGCTGGAACAGCGACTGGGCGTCGCACTGTTCGAGCGCAAGGCCAACCGCCTGGTCACCACGGCGGCGGGTCGCGCCTATCAGAGCGGGCTGACGCCGATCTTCGATGCGCTGGCGAGCCTGACCGCGCAGGTGACGGCGCCGAGCGGCGTCCGCGTGCTGACCATCGGCGTCGGGCCGACCTTTGCGATGAAATGGCTGATCCCGCGACTGGCGGATTTCCGCAAGGAGGAGCCCGACATCGAGGTGCGAATCACCACCGGCGGCGCGGCCGCGCCGTTCGGCGACGACTGGAGCTGCGGCATCCAGCTCGGCGACGGCGAATGGCCGGGCCTGACCGCCGAGCCGCTGTTCGCGGCCGACCTGCTTCCGGTCTGCGCGCCGCGGCTGGCCAGCCAGCTCAAGCGTCCGGGCGATCTGAAGGGCCCCACTTTGCTCCGGGTCGCGCATTCGCCCGACGACTGGCCGTCATGGCTGAAGGCCGCGGGCGTTGTGCGAATCAGCGCGCGCGGACCGGAGTTTCAGTTCTACGGCCAGGCGCTGCAGGCCGCCGTCGACGGCCTCGGCGTCGCCATGGGCATCCGGCCCTATATCGACGACGACCTCGCCGCCGGCCGGCTGGTGGCGCCGTTCGCGTTAAGCGTGCCGAAAGGCATGCGCTGGTATCTGGTGTATCGGGGATTCCACGCCGGGCAACGCGATTTTGCCGCGTTCCGGCGCTGGATTATTCGCGCGGCGGTAGAACCCGCCACGCGCCGCAGGGGCCAGCGCCATGCCGGATGAAAAGATAGCGACCCTCGTGATCGGCGGCGGCCAGGCCGGCCTGGTCATGAGCCACCGCCTCAAGCAGCGCGGGCTGCCGCATCTGGTGCTGGAGCGGCAGCGGATCGCCGAACGCTGGCGCAGCGAGCGCTGGGACGGCTTGCAGTTCCAGTTTCCGAACTGGTCGGTGCGGCTGCCGGACTTTCCGTTTCCGCACAGCGACCCGGATGCGTTCGCCAGCACGGACGAAATCATCAAGTTCATCGATGCCTATGCCGAGTTCGTCGCGCCCCCGATCCGCTGCGGCGTCGAGGTGACGCGGCTGTCGCAGCGCGACGGTGGCGGCTTCATCGCCCAAACCAGTGACGGCACCATCGAGGCGGACAATGTCGTCGTCGCCACCGGTCCCTATCAGCTCACTTTGGTGCCGGAGCTGTCCAGCGAACTTCCGGTGTTTCAGGTCAACGCCAGCGATTACCGCAATCCCGAAGCGCTTCCGCCGGGCGCCGTGCTGGTCGCCGGCGCCGGCGCATCGGGCGCGCAGATCGCCGAGGAACTGCAGCGCGCCGGCCGTCGCGTCTACCTCTCGGTCGGGAGGCACCGCCGCATGCCGCGCCGCTACCGTAACCGCGACTTCATCTGGTGGCTCGCCGCGATGCGCATCGACCACATCACGCCGGAGCAGCGCGGGCCGGCGCGGCTCGGCCCGGTGATTTCAGGCGCCTATGGCGGCCGCACCATCGACTTCCGCAACTTCGCCGCCGACGGCATGATTTTGGTCGGACATCTCGAAGCGGCCCAGGACGGCGTCATCGAGATCGCGCCCGGCCTTGCCGATAGCCTCGCCGACGGCGACCTCGCCTTCACCACCTTCCTCGACATCGTCGACGAATATGTCAAACGCCGCGGCCTGCAACTGCCCGAAGAACCCGGCGCGCGGGCAACCCTGCCTGACCCACCCTGCGTCACCGCCCCCCTGCAGCGGCTCGATCTCGCCGCCGAAGGCATCACCTCGGTAATCTGGGCCACCGGCTACGGCGTCGATTTCGGCTGGATCGATGTCCCCGTCATCGATGCCAAGGGCGACGCGGTCCACAACAACGGCATCACGGCCGTGCCCGGCCTGTATTTCCTCGGCCTGCAATGGCTGTCGAAACTGAATTCGTCGTTCCTGTCCGGCGTCGGCGAAGACGCAGCCGTGCTCGCGGACCACATCCGCAATTTTCGCTGAGTTGCGCGCCAACCTCAGCCGTCATACCCCGCGCAGGCGGGGTATCCAGTACGCTGCGGCTTCTCGGTTGCGACACTGTGGCCTCTGGAATACTGGATCCCCGCCCCAGTGCGCAATTGCGCACAAGGCGGGGATGACAGCTTTGCTTCCGGAAAATTACGGCGACTTGTGAAGCCGTTCACACCGGCCCTCGCCGTGCCGTGGTGTTGTCCTGCCATGGGAAATCCCGGGAGACACGCCATGATCTACGGCGGATTTGAGATTCAGTCGTTCGAGGCAGGGAGAGGGTTATGGCACGCCAGGATTCAACGGACCGACCAGGCGCCGGTCGTCATCGATGGCCTGTCATTTCCGGCGCTCGAGGTCGGCTTCGCGTGGTCGAATCCGGACGCGGCGATCGCGGACGCGAAAGCGCACATCGACCGCTTCATGCCGCGGCTGGCGACGTAGGCGGCACCACCATCAAGATCGTCCCGCAACCCGAACGGATCCTGCAGGCAACGCCGACGCTGTCCAACTGCCCGGACTGCAGCGCGTCGCTCGCGGTCCTGCGCATCATCCCCGGCCGCGGCGGCGCCGAGTACTGGACCATGCGCTGCACGCGCTGCGGCGGGATTCATCTGGATATCGTCAAGGGCGCGCCGGCCAAGGCCGACAGCGACCGCTGCGTCTGAACGCGGTGGGTTCCGAATCCCTTTGCTGACATCTGCTGACAGGGCAAAGGCCCGCATCCGCGCGGGCATTTGCCCTTTTCTCGCTGGCTGAGTCATCCCATATTCCGCGGATGGCGAAGAAACCCGACACTCCCAAAAAGCCCGGCAAAACCCCCAAATCCAAAGCTCACCGGCCTGAAGTACAACCGATCGGTCCGGCGCTGGCCGAACTGCTCAATCCCGCGATCAACCGCGGCGACGCTGGCATGGGTTCGGGCACGGGGCTGCAGCCGCCGCCGGATAATTCCTGGGATCGCCGTGCCAGCGGCGAGGCCGCCGCGCACCGCGCGCGCGCCTCGACCAGGGGAACCGGCGAGGACGTCGCGAAGCGCGACGCATCCAGACAGGGTTTCGATGAAGCACCGCAGGCCAATTACGGAACGTCGGCGACCATCCCCACGCTCGATCCCGAACTCGCGCGGCAACTCGGCCTGCCCACCGCAGAGGACGACGACGAGGCGCTGGCCCGCCCGCCGCGCAACAAGATGGAAGCGCTCGGCGTCAAGGCGACCGCGGACGCGCTGGAGAACCTGATCCGCGACGGCCGCCCGGAATTTCGCGGCGACGACGGCGCGCTGAAGGTCTGGACCCCGCACCGGCCGCCGCGCCCGGAGAAATCCGAAGGCGGCGTGCGCTTCGAGATCAAGTCCGAATACGAGCCGAAGGGCGACCAGCCGACCGCGATCGCCGAACTGGTCGAAGGCATCAACCGCAACGACCGTACGCAGGTGCTGCTCGGCGTCACCGGCTCGGGCAAGACCTACACCATGGCCAAGGTGATCGAGGCGACGCAACGCCCCGCCATCATCCTGGCGCCGAACAAGACGCTGGCCGCGCAGCTCTATGGCGAGTTCAAGAATTTCTTCCCCGATAACGCGGTGGAGTATTTCGTCAGCTACTACGACTACTACCAGCCCGAAGCCTATGTGCCGCGCACCGACACCTACATAGAAAAGGATTCGTCGATCAACGAGCAGATCGACCGCATGCGCCACTCGGCGACGCGGGCGCTGCTGGAGCGCGACGACGTCATCATCGTGGCTTCCGTGTCGTGCATCTACGGTATCGGTTCGGTCGAAACCTACACCGCGATGACCTTCGCGCTGAAGAAGGGCGAGCGCATCGACCAGCGGCAACTGATCGCCGACCTCGTCGCCCTGCAATACAAGCGCACCCAGGCCGATTTTACCCGCGGCACTTTTCGCGTGCGCGGCGACGTCATCGACATCTTCCCGGCGCACTATGAGGACCGCGCCTGGCGCGTGAACCTGTTTGGCGACACCGTCGAAAACATCGAGGAGTTCGACCCGCTCACCGGCCACAAGCAGGACGACCTCGAATTCATCAAGATCTACGCCAACTCGCACTATGTGACGCCGCGCCCGACGCTGGTGCAGGCGATCAAGTCGATCAAGAGCGAGCTGAAGCTGCGGCTCGACGAACTCAACAACCAGGGCCGGCTGCTGGAAGCGCAGCGGCTGGAGCAGCGCACCACCTTCGACCTCGAAATGATGGAGGCGACGGGAAGCTGCGCCGGCATCGAAAACTATTCGCGCTACCTCACCGGCCGCCGTCCCGGCGAGCCGCCGCCGACGCTGTTCGAATACGTCCCCGACAACGCGCTTGTGTTCGCCGACGAAAGCCACGTCACCGTGCCGCAGATCGGCGGCATGTTCCGCGGCGACTTCCGCCGCAAGGCGACGCTCGCCGAATACGGTTTCCGCCTGCCCTCCTGCATGGACAACCGTCCGCTGCGGTTCGAGGAATGGGACATGATGCGCCCGCAGAGTGTCGCGGTGTCGGCGACGCCGAGCGGCTGGGAACTGAACGAAAGCGGCGGCGTGTTCGTCGAGCAGGTGATCCGCCCGACCGGCCTGATCGATCCGCCGGTCGACATCCGCCCCGCCCGCACCCAGGTCGACGATCTCGTCGGCGAAGTCCGCGCCACTGCGCAAAAAGGCTACCGCTCGCTGATCACGGTGCTGACCAAGCGAATGGCGGAAGACCTCACCGAATACATGCACGAACAGGGCATTCGCGTGCGCTACATGCACTCTGATATCGACACCATCGAGCGCATCGAGATCATCCGGGATCTTCGCCTCGGCGCGTTCGACGCGCTGGTCGGCATCAATCTGTTGCGCGAGGGCCTCGACATTCCCGAATGCGCGCTGGTCGCGATCCTCGACGCCGACAAGGAAGGCTTTTTGCGCAGTGAAACGTCTCTCATACAGACCATCGGCCGCGCCGCGCGCAACGTCGACGGCAAGGTGATCCTCTACGCCGACCAGATGACCGGCTCGATGGAACGCGCCATCGCCGAAACCAACCGCCGCCGCGAAAAGCAGGTCGAATACAATCAGGCCCACGGCATCACGCCGGAGAGCGTGAAGAAATCGATCGGCGACATCCTCAACTCCGTCTACGAGCGCGACCACGTGCTGGTCGAAATCGGCGACGGCGGCATGGCCGACGACGTCATCTCTATCGGTCATAATTTCGAGGCGGTTCTCTCCGACCTCGAAACGAGAATGCGCGAAGCCGCCGCCGATCTGAACTTCGAGGAAGCCGCAAGACTGCGCGACGAAGTCAAACGCCTGCGCGCCACCGAAATGGCCGTGGTGGACGACCCCACCGCGAAACAACGCAACGTGCAGAAGCAGGCCGGCGCCTACGCCGGCACGAAGAAATACGGCGACGCGGCGAACCTCCCCGTCAGCGCCATGAAAAAGAAAGGCGTGCAGGCCGCCCTCAAATCCAGCCGCAGCGCCCCTTCATCCTCCCCTGGAGGGGGAGGGTCGGCCGCCGCAGGCGGCCGGGGTGGGGTGAGCCGCAGCGGCAGCACCTCCAAAGTCCACAAACCCCACCTCGACGAAATGCACGGCCCGGAGTCCCTGCCCTATCGCCCCGGCGGCACCAAACCGCGCAAGCCGGAGCTCAGCAGTGGCAGCAAAATCTTCCAGCCAACGGACTCGCGGCAATCAGGCCCGGAGTTCGGCCCGGCCCCGCGCTCAAGCGGCGGCGCACCGGGGCATCGGGGCGGGTGGAAGAAGAGGTAAGACCCTACGGCGGGTCCAAAGTTCAGATAAGCCTAGTTTGGCTGCCCTGGCGGGCGAGATCTTTTCGCACTTGCGCAAAAAACTCGGTGAAACACGCTCTATTTAACTTCTTAAGCATTTCGGTCCATAAGTGAATTGCGCCACCATTGTACACAACCTATAGTTAAGCTGACCCAAATGTCCCACGATGATGTGCAAACTATCTCCGTGATAGTGCCTGCCAGTCCTTTCACCTCTCCCGAACTAAAGGGTGTGCGCCATTGCCTCGCCGCATTGGATGTCGCAAAGCTTATGGATTGGTGGCCGGGCAAACCCCATCAACCGCATAGAGATCCGAAGAAAGTTCGGGATATTCAGCGTTCACTCGACTGGAAACGAGTCGCGCAAATTGCAGCGTATTTGCTACAGCGGGAGATCCTTGAGGCTCCCGCGAAGCTGGATGAGTGCTTCGGACAAATTTACGAGCCGACCGCACTTGAACCTGGTCGCGAATGGCCCCCTCAAGTACCTCGTGTAATCGGCTATCAACCAAGTGAGTATCCGATTTTTTCCAACGTGCTGATACACGTCAACGGAGCAGACATTCTGACCGATGAAAAACAACCACCCGGCACAGCTAATCTTGTATTCGATGAGAAGCACAAGGATCTCTACTTTACGGTCATAGACGGCCAACATCGAATCAACGGGGCTTACTTTGCACTCCATCTTCTTGGTGAGAGCGGTCCAAAAGTGCGTTGGGAAATTCCTGCAGAAGTCTTTCTCGATTTAGACAAACGCGGCCAAGCGCCTCGCAGGCAGGCGCAAATCTTTATCGACGTGAACTTCTACCAGAAAAAGGTCGATAGATCCTTGGTCGCCGACCTATTTCCAACAGCGAGGGGAAGAGGAGCAATTGACGACAAAGAGCGAGCTCAAGATATTGGACGCAAGCTCATGCTAGAGGTTGGCCCGCTCACGGGAATGATCCAGATCCCCGGCATTAAGTTCGGCGTCAAGGACGTAGTGACGCTCGCAACTCTCAACTCAGCGATCGAAGATATTATACCATATTTGTCCGATGCAAAGATCACAAGTCTGGACGGACAAACCGAATTTCTAGCGCGATGTCTGGAGGCTTGGTTGGATGCGTCGGGCAGAAAGGAGGAGATATCATCCTCCAAAAAACTCGACCCCACCAATGTTGCATATCAAGGTCGAGTGCTTGTGTCGTTCATAGCGCTTCTACCGGCGTGTTTGTGGGCACTAAACAAAAAGAAGATCCCCGCGCTTAGCAACAAAGCCCAAGCCTTTGTTACAGAATGGCTAAGGGATGTCATGACTAGAGCTGGCCTCTTACAACAGGGCCTGTTTCTGGCAAAGGAAGCGTTCAAAAGGAAGGGCTTTCTTGGAAGCGGTGGCATTGGGAGATTTAGAGACACTTTATGGGCCGCAGCTTTAAGTAAGGAAGACATTAGGCGCTGGGGCGAAGAGCGGATCGGAAGCGTCGCAGCATCGCATCGCGAGACAGTTTTCAACGAGCTCTCCAATTCGTCAGAAGAGTAAAATGCCAATTGAAAAGTCCCTTGAATCGCGCGTACGCACCGCCTTTGCAAATTTGAATGCTGTTGCGGCTAACGAGGCCTTTCCGATGCCGGCCACGGTAGCACGGTCGCTTGAAAAACTCATTCCGTCGTCTGGTTCGCAGACGATCGCCGTGCGACCACAGATCGCCACGTCATTTGCCACGGCGTCTGTCGACATGTGGTTGCGTGGAGTGCACAGCTTTTTGATCTCTGCATCGTTGACGACGGCAAGCCCGATCTGGGCCTCTGTCAGCGGCTACTATGCTAGCCATTATGTTGTTCGCGCTTTAGCTCATCTGCTGGGCCACTTCCTTCTTTTCAAACGGGGCCGCATTGTTCAACTCGAGCTAACAGGTGGAAAACACTATTGCTCGTTTGCAAGGAAGGACAGGACTGATCGAGAGCACGCTATTTATTGGAAGCGGGTTAAGGCCGACATCCACTTTAGAGATGATCCTTTCTTCACCAACAACTTACCAGATTCCGGCTCAGACACTTCAGATGTGAAACACCGCGATCACGCAAACTATGCGGATTCACTCAGCCGGTATTATCCACTATTTCGGCCTCTCAACGAAAATAGTATGAAGATTAGAGTTGGAGCAATTTCTCAGATCGAAATCACGGATCCGCCGATTCCTCAGATCGGGGAGTTCCCCGATTTGGACAATGTTCAACTTATCGCATACCATCGAATCGTTCGTTATCGACAATTCGTCGACGAAATCGTTGGCCCCAGTAATCGGTTCTGGCAAGTGCATCGGAATCCATCGTTTGCTACAAGTATGCTGAACTTCCAAATCACTCAGCCGACGGGCCTTGCGGCAGCACGTCAACCATGAAGTACATGGGCTCAAAGCGAGCCATGCTGCTCAACGGCCTGGGCACATTGCTTGAACGCGAAATCGTTGGCGCCACCCGTTTTGTCGATCTTTTCACCGGATCTGCGGCGGTTGCAAACCATGTCGCGCAGAAGTACGACGTTCCGGTAATAGCCTCTGACTTGCAGGCATATAGCGTCGTTCTCGCTAACGCCGTAATTCGACGTCGTCGCAAGATCGACTGGCGCAAGCATTGGATAAGCTGGCACGAACGCGCGGCGACTCTCGTGAGGTCGTTATCGGACCTGCCCGGAACGCCACGTGATATAACAAAGGCGTCGGTTAAAAAATGCAGGCTGTGGTGCGCCAATCAGTCGGCATTAAGGATCACGGCGGCGTATGGCGGACACTATTTTAGTCCTCGGCAAGCGGTTTGGATCGACGCCCTTCGGGCTACTCTGCCCAAGAACAAGACATGCCGCGATGTCGCGCTGGCGGCCTTAATTCAAGCCGCGAGCCAATGTGCCGCGGCGCCCGGCCATACAGCCCAACCATTCCAACCCACGAAAACTGCCAAGAAGTTTTTGAAAGAAGCTTGGGCTAGGAATGTTGTTAGCAAAACAATGACGGCGTTCGTACGACTCTCAGAAACCGCAGCCCGCAAGGAGGGATCGGCGAACATTATCGACGCCAATCTTCTTGCCAAGAGTTTGCGTAAGGACGATCTGGTTTTCATTGATCCACCCTATTCGGGCGTTCACTACAGCCGATTTTACCATGTGCTGGAGTCGATTGCGCGAGGTCGAAGTGGAAAGGTTGTGGGAGTCGGTCGATACCCTGAGGAGCGATATCGGCCAAAATCAAAGTATAGCCTTCAATCAGAGGCTAAGGATGCCCTCGACCAGCTGTTAAAGACCATAGCCAGGCGTGGCTCAAAAATCATTCTAACATTTCCGGATCACAAATGCTCAAACGGCTTGTCTGGCGATATGGTGTGCAAAGTGGCTCGTAAGCACTTCATGGTGAAGCGCAAATCTGTTGCTAGCCGCTTTAGTACATTGGGTGGCACCAGCGACAATCGAGGAAATGAAGCTGGGCGCGCAGCGAGACGCCATGCTCGCGAGTTGGTCCTAACGCTTACTCCGATTTCGGAACCGTAGGCGACCCGACGCAATATTAGACTAGAGGCATTATTCGTCCGCACTCGCATAATGCAAGATTCGCGACGAGCGAGACTGTTCCGCTGCGTACTACACGCTTTGCCTTTCTGAAAGCTGTGCATCGCTTCAAGGCAGGTTGTTCCGCCACACCCGCCGCCAACAGTGACAGTATCAACCTACTCGTCACTGGTTGCAGCGACACCGTCGGCTGCGTCCGCCCCTTCTCAATCTTCTCGGCAAACGATTCCTTACCCATAAGCACGGCAACAACCTCAAGCCGTCACAAAAAGTGAATTCTGCAGCCTTGCATTCGGGCCGCCCACGGTTGCGCGCGCGCTTCAAGTGGCGTTGCCTTGCCGGGTGGAGTGGGCTGGGAGCTGTTCGAAAGGACACTCCCGATGACACAGCAACCGATTGTGAGGTTGGATTCAGCGGACCTGCGCAGGACAAACGATCTCCGAGGGGATCTGGAAACCGGATCCAGTTCTGGCGAAGGCATCTACTTCAGGCTTTGCGAACGCTGCCGGCACATGGCGGCGGCGATTTCCTGCACCGTCGCCGACGCCATCCGGCCGCGCGATGAATTCTTCGGCTCGTCGCGGACTGTATCCTTCGCGCTGGCGGACCGGAGGTTCGCGTGGGCCGGCATTGCGGCTGGAATCGCCGGGCTGGCCACGCTCCTGTTTTTCGCCTGGAGCGAATTTGGTGCAGGCGCGGTAAGCGCGACCGAAGGGCGCGCCGCGCCTCGTGAATTGTCCGCCGTCCCGTCGGTTGAAACGCCGACTGAGAGGACGGAAGCGATCAGACAACGCGGTTTGGAATTGTTGCGGGTCGACATTCCCGAAGACGCGCCGTCCGAACCGTCGGCGCGCGGCGATCGCCTGGAATCCCAGGACGGTGCCGTGAAGCCGGTCACGCGTATCGCGACGGCCGGCGAGACCACCGGCATTGCTGCTCCCGCTCCGTTGCCGGTACCGCCTGCTGCGGACAAGGCGGCAACAGCAAAGGAGAAGGCAGCCAAGGCGAAGGTAGCGAAAGAGCGCCAGGCGCGGCGTGCTGCACAGAAAGCGCGTGACCAGGCCAGGGCGGCGCAGGCGAAGACTGCGCAGGTCCCAGTCGAGCCGCAGACCGTCCCGGCCGCCGCGCCGCCGGAGGAGGACAACACGTTCGGCTGGGTCAAGCGGCTGCCGGACACGATCGCAGGCGGTTGGGAAAATCTGTGGGCGAAAGGAAACGGTGGTGGCATTGCATCGTGCGGTCCGTCTGCAAATCCGGCGACGGCATGCCCGCGAGAAGCTCAGGCCGGTCCGCGGTAGCGGATCGCATGTCGCGCCCGCGATTCCGCGGCTTGCTCCCCCGTCATTCCGGGGCGATGCGAAGCATCGAGCCCGGAATCCATTTAGCGTCTGCGTATGTCGTTCGATGGATTCCGGGCTCGTGCTTCGCACGCCCCGGAATGACGGAAGTGGCTGTCAGGCGCACTCACAACTGCCCGTCGGGCAAATCACCAAAATCCTGTCCAGCCCTTCGCGCAAAAACATTCCGCTTAACTTGTCGGGCAAATCAAAACTAGAATCCCCGCCATCCCGCACCCGCTGGAGGGGCGTATCGCGATCGTCACGGACGTTGGGCGCGGGATGCGATGGACGCGGCAGCGTCGGGCGCGTGAGGTGTTCGCAGGGCGGTTTCCGTGAGCGAGTATCAGCGCGCAGACGACCGGCGCTTAAACGCCTTCGCCAGGATTTCTTCCGGCAGCACATGAGCCGGTCGAAGCGTTCTGGTGGAGGAAGCCGCGGACGGCAAAAGCGTGTGGTCCTGGCACCCGTGGCTGGTGTCAAGCTGATGGAGATTTGTCGAACCCAACCGGGCTTCGATCGATCGTCAATCCGTCAGCGATGGAGGCAAGAGGAATTCGTCTCCAGGGAGAGCGCGCCATAAGCCGTTAAAACCATCGCGCAGGGAAGGCCGGGTGTTCCGGCGCACCTTGCGGTCACCCGTGTGCATTTTGTGCGCACGATCGCGGGTGCTGAGGGCACGCTGGGGGCGCTGCCGGGGCCCTTGTGGCTCTGGTTGTCCTGGGGGACGGGCGGGACGTTCTTGGTCATCTGGGTCTCCGTTGTTAACGGAAAAAGCCAACGCGGGGCGTGGCGGGATCGTTCCCGGCGGCGCTGCGCCCGCCTGCGACTCATGCGCACATTCGCCCAGACACAAAAGCCCGGCCGAAACTGCGGCAATCCCCGTAGTTCTGCCAATTGATCCCGACGCTGTTCAGCCCCCAACATAACGAATCAGAACGAATCGGGCGTTGCCGCCCGCAGAGACCGGCATGATCGAGCAGCTTCCCCGCCAGCGCGTGCTCAACTTCCTCGATGCGTTCTATGGCGGCGACAGTGACGCCGCGCTGCAGTGCTGCGACGACGACATCGAGTCGATGGTCTACCTGCCGGTGGAATTGTTTCCGCATCTGGGCCCGCGGCGCGGCACGGCGGCGATCGCGGAACTGGTCGGCATTCACGCGGCGCGCTACAGCAAGCAGCGTTTCGACGTCAGGTTCCTGGTGGCCGACGAGGTTCGCGCCGCGGTTATCATCGACCTCACCTTCACCAAGCGTTCCGACGGCCGGGTGCTGACGATGCCGAGCGGCCTGTTCTTCACCCTGCGGCGCGGCCTGATCTGCGAACTGTGGAGCTTCTTCGATACCATCGACATGGTCGAGCAATTGACCGGGCGCGATCTCGTCGGCGCCCTGCTCCACGACGCCGGCCCGGCCCTGCGCCCGCCGCAACGGGAGCCGTCAGGCGGTGCGCATAGCTAAACTTGGGTAACCGCGCTGTGCACCGGAGCCCCTTGCGCGGTACCCGGATAGCCGTGAACCCTTTTGAAACCAGGGACATCGGATAGTCTGTGTCCTTTTGCTGATTGATCCCGCCGCCGTTGCCGTCACAATGGATTGGCCGCGCGAGTCGGGTCGAACAAGGGCGGGAGCGACGTATGGCCGAGGCATCTCATCGTCAGCGCATGCTGGAATTCTTCAAGGTGCTGTACTCCGGCGACGTCGAAGGGGCCCTGGCGCACGTCACCGACGACATCGAATTCCTCGCCAACGCTCCGGTCGATATCCTCCCGCACATGGGGCATCGTCGCGGCAAGGACCAGATGCGCGAGATGTGGAAGGCCGTGGCCGCGCGCTATTCCGAGATGCGCGGCGAGGTTTCGATCCTGGTGGTCGAGGGCGACAAGGTTGCTGCCAATGTCCGGGTATTCTTCCGCAAGAACATCAACCAGCGCATGGTGCAGTTCGACGTCGCCGCCTTCTACACGCTGCGCGACGGCAAGATCAGCCAGATCAGGGAAATCATCGACACGTTCGATCTGGTCGAGCAACTGCTCGAACGTGATGTGGCGGCGATCCTGACCGGGCGAAGGTCGACCGGAATCTGACGGGTTCCGTCTTCCTGCCGATTTTTCCCGGCACCGTTGAACCTCGTGGCTTCGACCGTGACACACCACAAGGCTCTCTCCGGAAAACATCACATATGAAGATCGCGCTGCTCGCGTTGCTTGGTCTGGCGTTGGGAACGCTGGGAGGCGCGACGCTGGGAATAGGCGCCGGCCTGGCCTGGGTTGGAATCTTCAAAACCACGAGTTTTGAAGGATATAGCGCCACGCTGGTGTGCTTCACCTTCATGCCGCTGGGCGCTGCGATCGGCGCCATCGGCGGTGCCCTGTTGTTCGGCAAGCTTGCCATTCGCGAGGCGGAACTCGGCGTCGAACGCGTGCCAGTGCAGGGTCATGACCGTTAAGTGATCGGCAAATGCACGGAATCGTCGCATTTGTGCAATGCAAAAACGGCAATTGCGTTTCCACCGGGATCGTCTATTTCAGGCTTCAAATAATGAACCCCAGCAACCTGCCGCTGCGTCGACGTTGACGCCCACAGGGGCCGTTGCTGTTAGCTAGCCAGTTTCAAGGACCAGACCAAAATGACAGAGCACAGCCTCTGGCGTTTTTCGCGCGCGTTGCATCGCGCGATCAATGAACGCCAGCCCGCCGATCTCGAGACCCTGCTCGACGAGGATGTCGAATGGGCGATCTACGGTCCGGTCGACATGTTTCCGTTCTTCGGCTCGCGCCGCGGCCGCGCCGCCGTGATCGACGTCATCAGGCAGATCGCGGACAATTTCCGCGTTCACCGCTTCGACCGCGAATCGATCATGCTGGGGGTCGATTCGGCGTCCTCGATGATGCGCTATTCGCTGACGGCGCTGGATTCGAACAAGCCGATCAGCGTGCGGATCGCGCACTTCGCTCAGTTCAGGGCCGGCCGCCTCACCAACTTCCGCGTCCTCGTCGATACGTTCGACCTGGTCGAGCAGACCGTGGGCTATCCGATCCATTTGCCCCGCATGGCGGTGTAGCGCCTCGTACCCGATCTCACCGTTCGTCATGTCCGGCCGAGCGCGCGTCTTTCGCGAGCCGACCGGGCATCCACGTCTTTCTTTGCCAGCCCAGGAAGGCGTGGGTGGCCGGGAGCGCGACACGCGCACGCAGTCTGAGCAAGACGGACTGCGCCCGGCCATGACGGTTGTGTGATCTGCGCGCGATCGCACCCGTCATAATTTTGCACCAGAATAAACGCATCCTTGGCGAGACTGGGAATGCGGGCGGGCAATGACTTCCACACGACGAATGGGCTGGGCGCGGCTGCCAATGCTGGTGGCCGGCGCAAGTTTGGCCACGATCCTAACGGCAACGGCGCAGACGCCGCCAGCGGACGAAGATCCGGATATGGTCGCGGCGGAGGAAGAGGCCGCGGCCGCCGTTCCCGACGCCAGTGAAATCGACATCATGAAGGACATCGACGTCAGCAAGCTCGACTGGAGCCTGCTGAATACCGATCTGTGGCCGCTGACGGCTCCGGAGCCGAAGCAGAGCGCCGCGGCCAACAGCGCGGACGACACGAAAGCCTCCTGGTCGTCCAGCGACCGGCCGAACGGCACTTCCGCCGTGTCGGTCAAGCAATCCATCACGCCGTTCTGGGACACGCGCATCGGCGCCGACATGACGGTCGCCAGGCAAGGCACGCTGACCAATTCCGAACAGCTTTCCGAGAAGCTCGCCAATGGCGGCAGCCTGCCGCAATCGTCCGGCACCGCCTGGGCGGCGATATCGGCCCCCGGCATAGGCTCGATCTGGGACAAGACCTCGGTCGAGGCCCGCGTCGACCCCGGACAGGAGCAGAGCCGGCTCGGCACCACCCTGAGCAAGTCGCTGCCGCTCGACGAGCAATATTCGCTGACCCTGCAGAACGGTTACAACCTGATCCAGCAGGGCATCGTGCCGGTGCCCGGCATCATCAGCCATCCCTCGCGCAGCCACGAAGCCGACCAGTCGGCGAAGCTCAGCATCACCGACACCGGGACGACTTTCATCGCCGGGCAGACGATGTCGACCTCGGACGACAAATGGCTGCGCAGGGTCGGCGCCGAACAGAAGCTGCTCGATGGCGTCACCATCTCCGGCTCGATCGGCGAGACGCCGTCCGGCGCAGCCAGCACGAGCGTCAGCGCCGGCTTCAGGCGCAGCTGGTAGGCCAAATCACCGCGATTTTCCTGCCTCAGAGGTCAGCGCCCCCGAGAATGATCGAGCATTGCCGCATATTGGCCCAGATGCGGACAAAATCAGAAGTGCAGATGCCACTGCATCACTTCGTCGTGCGGGGGACGTCCGCGCTCGCCTGGAAAGCGAAACAAAGGAATAGCCGATGAACGCGACCATTCGTCCTGAAGAAGTCGAAACCACCGAAGAAGGCGACACCAATCTCGCCGCCGTCACCGAAGTCGAGGCCGGTATCCGGGACTTCGTTCGCAACGACATTGCCTATCTGCGCCGGCCGCCGATCGCCGCGGAAGCTGCGACGCTCGATCCGAGCGCGGAAGCCACCGTCAACAACGTCAACTCGCTGATCCAGCGCGTCGCCGGAACCTCGCTGGCGGAAATCGAGAAGCTGATTTCCGAACTCGAGAGCCTGCGCGACCTCCTGCATGCCGAAGGCCAGCGCGTTCAGCGCGAAATCTCCGGCTATGCGCAGCTCAGCCAGGCCGCGATGAAGTCGACGCGCATGATCGCCGACAACGTCACGCAGTGGAAGCGTGCCGCCGACGGACTGCGCAACAGCTAAAGGCTTCGGCACGTTTTCTTCACGCGAAGAAAACGTCGTGTTCCCGACAGTTGCAAAAATCTGACACTCCGCCGCGTTCCGCTCAGGATCGCGGCGGTTTCGTTTGGCAGGGTCCGAGTCGAATTCTATAAGCGCGGTCGGGACTGGGGATGGATGCCGTCACGTGGCGGTCAACAGCTTTTCGGGAAACACGCCGATGCAACGCGTTCAACCAGACGACACCACCCCGATGCCCTTGCGGCAGTCCTCCCACAGCATGGGCACACTGATGATCAGGTTCGTCGGGCTACTCACCCTTGCGGTGATTGCGATGACGCTGCTCTGGAGCCGATGACTTCGTGAATCTCGGCGGCGCCGTATCGGAAGATGGTTACCGAAATCTGCAATTATTCGCTGATGAAAGTCGCGGTCTCGGGCGAATAGCCGCCGTCGGCGTAGGTGTTCACCACCATCGCCGTCGTGAGCATCACCGCCAGGGTGATGGTTGCGAAGACAAAGCCAACGAATTTCAGGCCAGTGCGGTCTGCCATGGTCATCCCCTCGGTACTTCCCCTGAGACGCATATGGCAGGGAATAGGTTCAAAATGCGTTAGCGAAAAAATTGTTCCGCGGCCGCATCAATCGCGATGAGCCGGGCCAACAATTCGCTAACCATATTGCCGAGCCGGCTCAGGACCCCGGATTCCGCCGCTGCACGAAGGCGGTCGCGAGGAACGAGTACACCACCTCGCCGCGCTGGTTGGTGCCGGTATTGCGGATTTGCAGGATGCCCCATTCGGGACGCTTCTCGGAGATCCGCTTGGTTTCGACCCGGCTGGAATAGCGGATGGTGTCGCCCGCCAGCACCGGCTTGATCCAGCGCAATTCGCGGAAACCCGGCGAGGGTCCGCCGACCGCGACCTTCTCGCCGCGCGCGGCGGCCTCTCGGGCCAGGCGCTGGCCATCGGCGACCAGAAGCTTCATGCAGACCGCGGCGACGTGCCAGCCCGAGGCGGCCAGTCCCCCGAACAGGGATTTGCGTCCCTCCTCCTCATCGAGATGAAAGCGCTGCGGGTCGAACTGGGCGGCGAACCGCTTGATGTCCTCGGCGGTGAAGGTGAACGAGCCGAACTCGCGCTGCGCGCCGATCTCGGCGTCCTCGAAGTAACGCATCGCTAGGCCGCTCCCGTCTCGGCGCGGCGGCGCACGATGATTGGCGATTCCATCTGGCACAGCACCGCGCCGGCCGCGTTGCGGATCGTGCCCTTGAAGGTGACGATGCCGGTCTCGGGTCGGCTGCGCGAAATCCTGGCCTCCGCAACTTCAACATCGAGCGTGAGATCGTCACCCGGTCGCAGCGGTGCCTGCCAGCGCATCTCGTTGACGCCGGGCGAGCCGAGCGAGGCGGTGCGGCCGATGAAGCCGTCGAACAGCATCCGCATCATCAGCGAGCCGAGGTGCCAGCCCGATCCGGACAGCCCCTTCAGCATCGACGCATTGGCGGCCGCCTCGTCCAGATGCATCGGCTGCGGGTCATACTCGGCGGCGAACGCCAGAATTTCCTCGCGTGTGACATGGCGCGGCCCGAAGGTGCCGAAATGGCCGGGCTTGAAGTCTTCGAAAGTCAGCATTGTCATGAAATTCGGATTCGGATTGCGATGAGGATTGAGGATTTCCTGTGGAGAGGCCTGATTGTGGCCCTTATTTGCGGCATTCTCAACTCGCCCATCCGCATAGCTATCTCGCCGAGGGCGAGCGCCGCCCGTGGCGTTCGCCCTTGACTTGCCCGAAGCAAGTTTCGGGGTTAGCCGTATGTCCGATGGAACCAGGTTATTTGACTCGCCGGAGAACCACCGATGTTCGACTTCCAGGATCTGTTTCAGTGGGATAGGTTCATAACACCCACGATCATCAAGACGTTCTACTGGCTCATCATGGCGGTGATCGCGCTGTTCGGGATTGCCGGAATCCTGTCGGCGCTTTCGACGATGGCGATCAGTCCGTTCTACGGATTCATCATGCTGTTGTCCTCGATCGCCAGCGTCGTCGTGGGAATCATCTTTGCGCGCATCGGCGCGGAATTCATCCTGATCGTCTTCCGCATCAACGAACATCTCGGCGCGATTCGCGATCAGGGGCAGATGCGGTAACCACGCTGGAATCGTAGGGTGGGCAAAGCGTAGCGTGCCCACCACAACTTGCGGAGTACCAATGGTGGGCACGCTTCGCTTTGCCCACCCTACACGCCCGCAGCCAAATTCTCAGGTATTGAACCGGAAATGCATGACGTCGCCGTCGGCGACAACGTATTCCTTGCCTTCCAGGCGCAGCTTGCCTGCATCGCGCGCGCCGGCCTCGCCACCCAGCGCGACATAGTCGGCGTAGGCGATGGTCTCGGCCCGGATAAAACCCTTCTCGAAATCGGTATGGATCACGCCGGCCGCGGCGGGCGCCTTGGTGCCGCGGTTGATGGTCCAGGCGCGGGCTTCCTTGGGGCCGACGGTGAAATAGGTGATGAGGTCGAGCAGCTGGTAGCCGGCGCGAATCAGGCGGTCGAGGCCGGCCTCTTCCAGGCCCAGCGTATCCAGAAACTCGGCACGCTCCTCGCGCGACAGCGTCGCGATCTCGGATTCGATCTTGGCGGAGATCACCACCGCAACCGCGCCCTCCTTCTTCGCGTGTTCGAACACCTGCTTCGAGAAGCTGTTGCCGTCCTTGGCCGAGCCTTCCTCGACGTTGCAGACGTACAGCACCGGCTTGGAGGTCAACAGGCCGAGCATGCGGAAGGCCCGCTCTTCCTCCGGCTTGCGTTCGAGCGCCCGTGCCGGCTTGCCCTCGCGCAGCAGCACCAGCGCGCGGTTGACGAGTTCGAGCTGCTCCTTGGCGTCCTTGTCGTTGCCCTTGGCCTTCTTGGCGAGATTGTCGACGCGCTTCTCCAGACTGTCGAGGTCGGCCAGCATCAGCTCGGTTTCGATGGTCTCGATATCAGCCAGCGGCGCAATCTTGCCTTCGACGTGGGTGATGTCGGAATCCTCGAAGCACCGCACCACATGCGCCACCGCATCGACCTCACGGATGGTAGCGAGGAACTGGTTGCCGAGGCCTTCGCCCTTCGAAGCGCCGCGCACCAGGCCCGCGATATCCACGAAGGTCAGCCGCGTCGGGATGATCTGAGCGGACTTGGCGATGTCGGACAGCTTGTCGAGTCTGGGATCGGGCACCGCGACCTCGCCGACATTCGGCTCGATGGTGCAGAACGGATAATTCGCCGCCTGCGCCGCCGCCGTCTCGGTCAACGCGTTGAACAGCGTCGACTTGCCGACATTGGGCAGGCCGACGATACCGCATTTGAATCCCATAATACGTCCTGAAGTCCGTTCGCGATGTCAGTTGCCGCCGTTGGCGTCACCATCGCCCTTCTCGAAAAATCCCCTGGCCTGCAGCGCCAGGTGCACCTTGTTCTGGAACGTCGAATCCTTGCCCGCCACGAGCAGGCCGGCATTGTCCGCCATCACCTGGCACAGTGCCTCGACCCACGGTCGGTCGCTCTTCGCAAAGTCCGACAGCACGTGGCTATGCACCAGTTCCTTGATGCCGGGATGACCGATCCCGAGCCGCACCCGGCGATAGTCGTTGCCGATATGCGAGGAGATCGAGCGCAGCCCATTGTGGCCGGCAATGCCGCCGCCGACCTTGACGCGCACCTTGGCAGCCGGCAGTTCGAGTTCGTCCTGAAAGACGGTGATGTCGCCGGCGGAGAGCTTGAAGAAATTGGCGGCTTCCTGGACCGCGCGACCGGACTCGTTCATGTAGGTGGTCGGCTTGAGCAGGACGACCTTCTCATGATCGAGCGAGCCTTCGGACGCCTCGCCCTGAAAGCGGCGGCGCCATGGTGCGAAACCATGACGCCGCGCAATTTCATCGACGGCCATGAAGCCGATGTTGTGGCGGTTGTTCGCGTATTTCGCGCCGGGGTTACCGAGGCCAACAAACAGGCGCATGGCGCGGCATCCCCGGCATCCCGCCTTCGCTTACTTCTTCTTTTCGCCACCACCGGCAGGCGCCTTGGCACCCGCCGCCGGCGCAGCACCCGCCGCAGGCGCAGCGCCCGCCGCCGGAGCGGCACCCGGCGCAGCGGCCGGACCGGCAGCAGCGGCAGCCGCCGCAGCCTTCTGTTCTTCGGCGTAGCCGGAGGGCGGCACGATGGTCACCAGCGTCGCGTCTTCACGCGACAGCGCCTTCACGCCGGTCGGCAGCTTGATGTCGGACAGATGCAGCGAGTAGCTGATTTCGAGCGCGCTGACATCGGCCTCGATGTACTGCGGAATGTTGTCGACCGAGCACTCGAGATCGACGGTGTGGGTGACGATGTTGACGGTGCCGCCGCGCTTGACGCCGGGGGCGGTTTCCGCGTTGACGATGTGCAGGGGAACGCTGACGCGGATGGTCGCACCTTCGCCGAGCCGCATGAAATCGACATGCAGCGGGAAGTCACGCACCGGATCGAGGTGGAAGTCGCGCGGAATCACGCGGTGCTTCTTGCCCTCGAGGTTGATGTCGAAAAGCGTGGTCAGGAACCGGCCGGCCAGGATGCGCTGGCGGAGTTCCTTGTCGTCGACCGAGATGGTCACGGGGGGCTGGTTGTTGCCATAGATCACTCCGGGCACTCTCCCGGCGCGACGCTCGGCCCGGGCGGCCCCCTTGCCGCTCTGCGGACGCGAAGTCGCCTTCAACTCGTTGACGGTCGCCATCGTGGTAAGTCCTTGTTTTCTAAAAAGTTAAAGGCCGCATCGCGGCCCGTTAACGTCCACAGCAAGCCTCCAGGGGTGCGGGGGCTGCGGACGTGGCGGGCTTTTAGCCCCAAAGGGAGGAAATGACAAGGAAATGAAGGGACTTTTTGGCAGTTCAGGCCGCCCAAACCTCCTTGGCCGTCATGCCCGACCTTGGGCCGGGCATCCACGTCCTTGCCGCCGCGACGAAAGACATGGACGGCCGGGCAAACCCGGCCATGACAAGCAGCGTCCTACCCGCCCGCGTTCGGATTGCCAACCTCTGGTGTCGAGGAAATGCCAAGCTTGGCTTCCAGCGCTGCAATCCGCGTCTTAAGCGCCTCGTTTTCCTCGCGCGTCATGCGGGCCATGTCCTTGACCGCGTCGAACTCCTCGCGCTTGACGAGGTCGAGGTCGCGCAGGATGCGCTCGGCCTGGTTGCGAACAACCGTATCCACCTCGCGCTTGACGCCCTGGGCGGCACCGGCGGCGTCGTTCATCAAACGGCCAATCTCGTCGAAAAACCGATTGCTGGTCTGGGTCATCTGGAACGCTCCGGTCGCTGCAAATTGATCGTCACGGACATGACAATGGCGATCCCGGGGGAAAGGTTCAAGGGTGCCTGCCACGGCCTGCATCGCGGCGGTTCGCCTTGTCATGCTTCGGTTTCCTTGCAATCGTATCCAGCGCTCCATCAGCAACCAGAATCACAAAGCAAGAAGAAACGCCCATGATCGACCAGCAGATCGATATCGCGACCAAGGACGGCAAGACCACCACTTTCATCACCCATCCCGAACGCGGCGGGCCATTTCCGGTCATCATCTTCTACATGGACGCGCCAGCGATCCGCGAGGAATTGCGCGACATGGCACGGCGGCTCGGTACCTCGGGCTACTACGTGATGCTGCCGAACATGTATTACCGCTCCGGCGTCATGGAGCTCGGCCCGATCCCGCCGGACCCGGATGCCCCCGAACGCAAGCGGATGTTTGAATTCATGAACTCCATCAACATTCCGATGGTGATGGAAGATACCAAGGCCCTGCTCGCCTACGCCGAGACCCAGCCAGCCGCGAATACCAAGATCGTCGGCACAGTCGGCTATTGCATGAGCGGCCGCTACGCGGTCAACGCCGCCACGCATTTCCCGGATCGTGTGAAGGCGGCGGCCTCGATCTACGGCACGCACCTTGCGACCGACCAGTCCGACAGCCCGCACCTGGCCGCGGCCAAGACCAAGGCCGAACTCTATTTCGCCTGCGCCGAGACTGACATCTATGCGCCGCAGGAGATTATCGACAAGGTGACGGCGGGCATGAAGGGCTCGAAGAACGAGGTCGAGGTCTATCCCGGCACGCATCACGGCTTCGCCTTCCCCAAACGTCCGGTCTACGACCGGGACGCCGCCGAGCGGCACTGGGAACGACTTCTGGCACTCTATCGCCGCAACCTCGTACCGTAGCAGACATCGCACCCGATGCCCTTCCTGACCATCGCCTTTCCGGTGTTCGATCCCGTAGCCATCTCGATCGGCCCGATCGCGATCCGCTGGTATGCGCTGGCCTATATCGGCGGCATCGTGCTCGGGTGGATTTACGCGCGCTCGCTGGTCAAGAAGGAACGGCTATGGGGCGGGCCGGCGCCAATCACGCCGGTGCAACTCGACGACTTCATTCTGTGGGTCACGATCGGCATCATTCTTGGCGGCCGTACTGGCTACGTGCTGTTTTACAATCCCGCCTACTTCGCCCAGCACCCGGCAGAAATACTCCAGCTGTGGAACGGCGGCATGTCGTTCCACGGCGGCTTCCTCGGCTGCGTCGGGGCGGTGATGCTGTTTGCACTCAAGAACAACATCTCGATCCTGTCGCTTGGCGACATCACCACGGCTGTCGCGCCGATCGGAATATTGCTCGGACGTATCGCCAACTTCATCAACAGCGAATTGTGGGGCCGGCCAGCGGATTCCAGCGTGCCGTGGGCGATGGTATTCCCCAATGGCGGGCCGATGCCGCGACACCCCAGCCAGCTCTACGAAGCCGGCCTCGAGGGCATCCTGCTGTTTGTGGTTCTGGCGGTCATGATCCGGATGGGCGCCCTGAAGCGGCCGGGCCTGATCCTCGGCAGCTTCATTGCGATCTACGCTCTTGCCCGCATTACCGGCGAGTTCTTCCGCGAACCGGACCCGCAGCTCGGATTTTTATGGGGCGGGCTGACCATGGGTATGCTGTTGTCGGTGCCGATGATCATTGCCGGAGCGATCCTGATCGTGAAAGCATCGCGCCGCGAGACGCGTAAGCAGATGCAAGAGCCAGTTCAAGGCAGGCCGTGACCGAATATTCGCCGCTGGAATTGGAGATCAGGAGGCTGATCAAATCGGCCGGGCCGATGCCGGTCTGGCGATACATGGAACTGTGCCTCGTTCATCCCGAGCACGGCTATTACGTCTCGCGCGATCCGCTGGGCCGCGAGGGCGATTTCACGACCTCTCCCGAAGTGAGCCAGATGTTCGGCGAGCTGATCGGCTTGTGGGCGGCATCGGTGTGGAAATCGATCGGCTCGCCGCCAACACTGCGGCTGGTCGAACTCGGCCCCGGCCGCGGCACCATGATGGCGGATGCACTGCGCGCGTTGCGGGTGCTGCCACCGCTTTATCAGTCGCTCAGTATCCACCTCGTCGAGATCAATCCGGTGCTGCGCGAGAAGCAGCAGGCGACGCTGTCAGGCGTTCGCAACATCACCTGGCATGACAACCTCGACGAGGTGCCTGAAGGCCCCGCCATCATTCTTGCCAACGAATATTTCGACGTCCTGCCGATCCATCAGGTAGTCAGGCGCGAGACCGGCTGGCATGAGCGCGTGGTCGACATCGACAGCGATGGCAATCTGGTGTTCGGCTTCGATGACGAACCCCTGCCGCGCTTCGAAGTGCTGCTGCCGCCGCTGGTGCGTGCCGCCCCGATCGGCGCCGTGTTCGAATGGCGACCTGATACCGAGATAATGAAGATCGCAATGCGGGTCCGCCACCAGGACGGCGCGGCGCTGATCATCGATTACGGCCATCTGCGCAGCGACGCCGGCGACACCTTCCAGGCCATCGCGCGCCACAGCTATGCCGATCCCCTGAAAAATCCCGGCCAGGCCGACGTCACCGCCCATGTCGACTTCCAGGCGCTGGCGCGCGCGGCGGAAGATGTCGGCGCGCGCGTCCACGGCCCGGTGACGCAAGGCGAATTCCTCAAGCGGCTCGGCATCGAGACCCGCGCCGTCGCGCTGATGGCAAAGACCACGCCGGAGATTTCCGCCGATATTTCAGGCGCACTGAAGCGGCTGATCGACAGCGGCCGCGGCGGCATGGGCTCGATGTTCAAGGTGCTCGCGATCACCGAACCAAATCTCATGTCGGTTGCAGGCATCAGCGACGAACCGCCGGAACCGGAGCGCGAAACATCATGACATTCGGATCGTCACTGCTCGCAGCCATTCCGGGCATGCGCCATGCCTTCTTCACCCGGGAGGGCGGCGTATCCGGCGAAATCTACGAGAGCCTCAATGGCGGCCTGGGTTCGAACGATGATCCCGCAAATGTCCTCGAAAATCGCCGCCGGATGGCCGAGCAGATGGGTGTCGAGCCGGCGAACTTCATCAGCGTGCACCAGGTCCACTCCCCCGACGCGGTGGTGGCGACGGGTCCATGGCCCGATGACACGCGGCCCCGCGCCGACGCCATCGTCACGCGCACGGAAGGCATCGCGATCGGCGTTACCGCCGCCGATTGCGGTCCGATCCTGTTTGCCGATGCCGGCGCGCGCGTGATCGGCGCCGCCCATGCGGGCTGGAGGGGCGCACTGACAGGCGTGGTGGAATCCACCATCGAGGCGATGGAAAAGCTCGGCGCCGACCGCGGCGGGATCGTCGCCGCCATCGGCCCCTTGATCCGCCAGCACTCCTACGAGGTCGGCGGCGAATTCGTCGAACGCTTTCTCGATGCCGACGGCGACAACAAATCGTTCTTCATTCCGTCGGTTCGATCAGGCCATGCGATGTTCGATCTCGCTGGCTTCATCCGCATGCGGCTGGAAAATGCGGGCGTGCTGATGATCGACGACATCGGCGTCGATACCTATTCGGATCCGCGCTTCTACAGCTACCGCCGCTCGGTGCACCGGAACGAGCCGGATTACGGCCGCCACGTCCATGCGATCGCGTTGACGAGCGAGTAATCCCTACCTCACCTTCAACACGACCTTGCCTCGCGCGTGCCCCGCCTGGAGATAACCGAGCGCCGTCGGCAACTGTTCGAAGGCAAATTCACGATCGATCACCGGCTTGATGGCACCACTATCGACCAGCGCAGCGATCTCACGCAACTGGTCGCCACTCGGTTCGGTGAAGAACCAGCAATAGGTCGCCCCGGCCTCAGCGCTCGCGGCGTAGACCTTGCGGCTCATCAGCCAGACTGCCGCGCGGACCAGCCAGCCGGCGCCCTCGCGCCGGGCGAAATCGCGATCGGGCGGCCCGCTCAGCGAGATCACGGCGCCACCGCGCTTCACCAGCCTGAAGGCGTCGACCGTGAACGCGCCGCCGAGCGTGTCGTAGACGATATCGTAGCCGCCGCCCTGTTCGAGATAGTTTTCGTGGTCGTAGGCAATGACCCTGTCGGCGCCGAGCGATCTGACGAAGTCGACGTTCTTCGAACTCGTGGTCGTGGTGACGTGAAGGCCTAGATGCCTTGCGCATTGAATGGCGAAGGTGCCGATCCCGCCGGCGCCGGCGTGGATCAGAATGCGCTGGCCTGCGCGCGCCTTGACGCGGCCAAAGCCCTGAAGCGTGGTCAACCCGACCAGCGGCAGCGACGCCGCTTCTGCATGAGAGGAAGCCGCCGGCTTGAGGGCGACGAACTGCTCCGGGAGCGCAATCCGTTCGGCGAAGGTGCCGATGGTGTCACGGGACGCACGGGCGTAGACCGCATCGCCCGGCTTGAATCGGGTGGCCCGCGCGCCGGCCGACAACACGACGCCACTGGCGTCGAAACCGAACGGGCGCGGCAGGCGATACTTCGAGACGCGCTTCAGATCGCCACGCGCGATCTTGAAGTCGATCGGATTGAGACTGGCGGCATGAATTTCGATCACGACCTCGTCCGTATCGGCGACGGGATCGGCGACGTCGGCGAGCCGGACGTGATCCGGGATTGGGCCATAGGCATCGAGAACAAAGGCGCGCATGCGCATCATCCTGTGAGGGTGGAAGATTCCTGCAATGCGGCGCGAATCGGGCGATCCGGACGTGCGTTTACTTTTTGCCGTGACTGTGCGCCGCCTGCCCTAGACCTTAACGCATTTTAACGATATCGCAGGGGTGATGACGGACACCATCGCTTCCCTGTTTCAGAGCAAGACAATCGCGGCGCGCGCAGCCATTGCGGCGGCGCTTCTGGTCGCGGCCGGCGCGCTCGGCGGTTGCGCCGGTGGCGGTGCCGCCAGCAATTCTTATGCGATGGCCTCGACCGGTAGCAGTGGCGGTTCGACCGTGGCGTTCGAATCGATCGATGGTCCGCCGCCGCAGGTGTTCGACCGCATGGTCAGCGTGCTCGACAGCGAATCGAAACTGCGAAATCTCTCGATCGTCTCGCGCGAGGGCGGTGCCTCCTATCGCGTGCGCAGCTATCTCTCGGCGCAGGTGGTGCGCGGACGGACCGTGATCGCATGGGTCTGGGACGTCTACGACAACAACCAGCAGCGCGCGTTGCGCCTTTCCGGCGAAGAGCCGGGCGGCAAGTCCGGCCGCGACGCCTGGGCCGCGGCCGACGACCTCGTGCTGCGGAAGATCGCGCAAGCCGGCTTCAGCGGCCTCTCCAGCATGATCAACGGAACTCCCGACGCAGCACCCGCTCCCGCCCCGGCCCGCCCGAGAGGCCCCGCGGTGGCGAGTGCGGAAGGCATCATGCCCGTTCAGGATGCCCCCGGCGGCGGCGCGCTCGGTTTCAGCGCCCAATAAAGCAGCCCGCAAAGTCCCGGAACGGCCCATTTTTGGTCGGGAAAACGGCGGCAACGGGTTGCCAGCCAAGCCCCCTGCCTGATATCTCCTCGCCCACTGAAACGCGCCGGTTTCCCGAGGAATTCTCGATATGCTGAACGTCGTATCCAGCAAGGCGCGAGGAGAAGCGTCGATGGCGGCCAAGAACGGCTCGATCAAGCTGGTCGCCGGAAATTCCAATCCTGCTCTGGCGAAGGCCATCGCCGAAGGGCTGGATCTGCCGCTGACCAAGGCCAGCGTCCGCCGTTTTGCCGACAACGAGATTTTCGTCGAAGTGCTCGAGAACGTGCGCGGCTCGGATGCGTTCATCATCCAGTCGACGTCGTATCCGGCCAACGACCATCTGATGGAACTCCTGATCATCACCGATGCGTTGCGCCGGTCATCCGCGCGCCGCATCACGGCGGTGATCCCCTATTTCGGCTACGCCCGGCAGGATCGAAAGGTCGGCTCGCGTGCACCGATTTCAGCCAAGCTGGTGGCGAACCTGATTACCCACGCCGGCATTGATCGCGTCATGACGCTCGACCTGCACGCCGGCCAGATCCAGGGTTTCTTCGACATCCCGACCGACAACCTCTACGCCTCGCCGCTGATGGTGCGTGACATCAAGGAACGCTTCGACCTCGCCAACGTGATGGTGGTGTCGCCGGACGTCGGCGGCGTGGTTCGCGCCCGCGGCCTCTCCAAGCGCATCAACGCGCCGCTGGCGATCATCGACAAGCGCCGCGAGCGCGCTGGCGAGTCCGAAGTCATGAACGTGATCGGCGACTGCGCCGGCTACACCTGCATCCTGATCGACGACATCGTCGATTCCGGCGGCACGCTGGTGAACGCCGCCGATGCGCTGCTCGCCAACGGCGCCAAGGACGTTTACGCCTACATCTCGCACGGCGTGCTGTCCGGCGGCGCCGCCGCGCGTATCGCCGGTTCGCGGCTGAAGGAACTGGTCATCACCGACTCGATCCTGCCGACCGAGGCGGTCACCAAGGCGCCCAATATCCGCACGCTCTCGATCGCGCCGTTGATCGCGGAAGCGATCAGCCGCACCGCGGCAGAAGAGTCGGTATCGAGCCTGTTCGATTGAGTCGTCGTTCCGGGGCGATGCGAAGCATCGAACCCGGAATCTCGAGATTCCGGGTCTGGTCCTTCGGACCATCCTGGAATGACAGACAATCTCACTCAAATCCCGGCCGCGGCACCAGGTTCATCAGCATGTTGGCGTAGCCGCCATCGACCATGATCTCGTCGCCGTTGACATAGGACGAGCGGTCGCTGGCGAGAAACAGGATCACGTCGGCCATGTCCTGCGGCATGCCCACGCGCCGCAACGGCACGACCGCGGAGCGGCGCTCGGTCACGCCAGGCGTATCGTAAAAGGCCTGGCTCATCGGCGTGATCACCATGCCGGGGCTGACGACATTGCTGCGGATGCCGTGCGGTCCCCATTCATTCGCCAATTGCCGCGACAGCATGATCACGCCGGCCTTGCTGACGCTGTAGGCGCCGCTCTGCCCCTGCGCATTGCTGCCGGCAATCGACGACACATGAACCAGGCTGCCTTGGCCCGCCTTACGCATCTGCCGGCCGAAAACTTGAGCGCAAAGGAAGTAGCCGGTCAGGTTGACGGCGAGAACGCTGTTCCACTCGGCAAGCGATAAAGTGTCGAGCGCGCCGGGACGCAGGATGGCGGCGGTGTTGACCAGCACGCTGCAAGGCCCGAGCGATTTCTCGATCGAGGCAGAAGCGGCGGCGACGCTCTCGGCACTGGTGGTATCGCAGCGGACCACCACATGGCCATCGCCCAGCTTGCGCAGTTCCGCTTGCGTCCCTTCAAGCCCGCGTTCGTCGAGATCGATCGCCGCCACGCGGGCACCCGCACGGGCAAAACTGACAGCCGTAGCGCGGCCGATACCGCCGCCTCCGCCGGTCACCACACAAACGCGGCCTGAATGGCCAAGCCAATCCGACGAATCCTGCCCGGTCATGTTCGATCACTCTTCGTTGGTGAACTGATGCCGGGCAGCATAGCCGAAAGCAGAGGCCGACCAAGCGGGATTCGGCGGAACGGGTCGTGCGCATTCGCGCGACACGTGTTCGCACTCAGCCATTACAGTGGACTGCTGCCCGCTAGGCCGTTCCAGTCAGCTTGCCGAGCCAGCTCTTGGGTGCCGTTTCCGCAGTCGTCGCGGCATCGCCGCCAACAACCTTTCCAAACGACGCAAAAAATTCACCCGCCAGTTTCTTCGCAGTGGAATCGATCAGCCGTGACCCGAGCTGGGCGAGCTTGCCGCCGATCTGCGCCTCGACATCGTAGTGCAACACCGTGACGTCGGGCCCTTCGGCTTCGAGGCGAACCGCGGCGCCGCCCTTGGCAAAGCCGGCGACGCCGCCGGAGCCCTCGCCTGAAATCCGGTAGCTATTCGGCGGATCGAGATCGGACAACGTCACCTTGCCGCTGAACGTCGCCTTCACGGGTCCCACCTTGAACACGACGGTCGCGGTCATCTCGGTGGGTGAGGACATTTCGAGGGACTGACAGCCGGGAATGCACTGCTTCAATATCTCGGGATCGTTGAGCGCGGCCCAGACCTTTTCCTTCGGTGCCGGGATGCGCTGGCTGTCGTTCATCTGCATGATTAAGTCCCTACTTGCTTGCAACAGGATTGGCCGCACGCTGGCCGCGGCGGCGCTCGACGGTGATTTCGGCGAGTATCGACATCGCGATCTCCTCCGGCGTGATCGCGCCGAGATCGAGGCCGGCCGGGGCCTTGACGCGATCGATCGCCTCGCGCGCGACGCCGCCGGCAACGAGCTTTTCACGCAGCGCGATCATCTTGCGGCGGCTGCCGACGAAGGCGTGATATTCGGCATCGACGGCCATGGCCTGCCTGAGCGCGGCTTCATCGCCCTTGCCCTGCGTCGAGACCACAACGAAGCGGCGCGCGTCGTTGAGATAGCGCGGCTCGAAACCATCGACGATGACGTGCGCGTCCGGCTCTCCCGCGCGATCGGCCACGGGCGCGGCGAGCGTGACGTGATAGCCGAGCTGGCGCGCCTGCGCGGCCAGCGACATCGCCACCGGGCTCGCGCCGAAAATCAAAAGCGAGGGATGCGGCGGCACCGGCTCGACGAAGATATCCATGGTGCCCTGGCTCGGGCACATGTTGCTGGCGAACCGTATGCCTTCGCGATCCTCACCCGGCTTGACGCCGAGCTCGGCCAGCATGTCTTCCGGCTGCACGGACACCATGCGCGGCGCGCCATCGGCCAGCGCCTCGCGCGCCGCCTTCAGCACCGCGCCGCGGGCGCAGCCGCCGCCAATCCAGCCGGCGACGATCGTGCCGTCAGGGCGGATGATCGCCTTGGCGCCCGCCTTCGCCGCGGTCACCGATACGGTGCGCACCACCGTTGCCAGCGCGAACGCCTGCTCGGCAGATTTCATCTGCGCCACCAGGTCCATCACTTCGACATGAGCGGTCATCGGCGTGCCTTTCTCCTTCACCTCTCCCCGCCGGGGAGAGGTCGGTTTGCGCAGCAAGTCGGGTGAGGGGGCGATGCTCTATCGATAAACCGCAACCCCTCACCCGGCGCTTTGCCGCAGCCGAAGCTTTGCTTCGGCGTAATTGTTATAGACGGCCGCCGAAGGCGGCCTATGCCCCTATGGGAGAGGCAAGGTCAGTGTCGTGCGTCGATCTCATTTCATTCATTGTCAGAGCTTTGCGAGGTAGGGTTCGAGCGCGCTCAGGCTCTTCAGCGTATTGGCCGGCGCGTAGAGATCGACGTGCGGCAGTGCCGCCTTGATGCCCCTCGCCTCCGGCGAATAGCCCTGCCATGCCATCATCGGGTTGAGCCAGACGATGCGGCGGCAGCGGCGGCCGAGCGCGGCCATCTCGCGGCCGAGAAGTGCGGCGTCGCCGGTCTCGTAGCCGTCGGAGACGATCATCACGACGGTGCGTGAATGGATCACCCGCGCGGCGTGCCAGCGATTGAAGGTCTGCAGGCTCTCGCCGATCCTGGTGCCGCCGCCGGCTCCCTGCGCCATGATCGAGAGCCGGTCGAGCGCGCGCGCGGCGTCCTTTTCCTTCATCGCGTCGGAGACGTGAGCCAACCTGGTGTGGAACAGGAACGCCTCGGCCTCGCGAAATTCGTCGAGAATGCCGTGGATGAAGCGCAGGAACACGCCGGTGTACATGCTCATCGAGCCGGAGGCGTCGAGCAGGATGACGAGCCGCAGCGGCTTCTCCTTGCGCTGCCGCCTGACGAGGTCGATCGGAACGCCGCCATGGCTGATATTGCCGTGGATGGTCCGGCGCAGATCGAGCCGGTAGCCGCGCCGCCGCGCCAGGTCGCGCCGCGTCAGCCGGGTACGCATCGCCCGCGCCAGCCGCGCGGCCGCCTCATGCGCCTGCTCGATCTGTTCGGGATCGGCCAGCTTACGGAAATCAACTTCGGCGAGATTGTCGGCACGCGAGGCCCCTTCCATCCGGCCTTCGCCGCCGCGATCGGCATCGTCATCGCCGGTTGACGGCACCTGGTCCATCGCTGTCTCGCCGCCGGAGCGCTGGCTACCGGCCAGATTCTTGAGCGACGGATTGTTGGCACCCTTCGACGAACCGGTCGTCATCGATCGCGAGCGCAGGCGCTTGCCTAGCCAGAACGCGTCGAAGATGCCGTCGAATTTTTCCCAGTCGGACTTTCGCGCCGAGAACAAATGCTTGAACGCCGAGCGCAGCAGGCCGGGCTTGGCCGCGTAACCCGCCGTCATCAGTTCGGCCGCGTCCTGGCCTTCGGCGAGCCCGACTGCAAATCCACTGTCGCGGAGCGTCTTGAGAAACGCAGCGAGCCTTGACGAGACCAGGCGCGAGACCTCGTCAAGCTCCTGGTAACCGGGATTGGCGCCGCAGCAGCTCATGCGACCTTCCCCAGCAGGCATTCGCTGACCTCGCGCGTGACCCGCGATTTGTCCTCATGGGTCTTGAGCAGGCACATCAGGGTCTCATAGACCGTCTCGGGTGCGTCATGGAGATCGCGGACGTCGAGGCCGACCAAAGCCGCCGCCCAGTCCAGCGTCTCGGCGACGCCCGGCACCTTGCGCAGCTCTTCTTTCCGGATGCCTTCGACCAGCCGCGCGATCTGCAGTGACAGCGACGCGCTGGCGCCATCGATCCGCGCCATGATGATGCGCGCCTCGCGATCGGCATCGGGATAGTCGACGTAGTGATATAGGCAGCGGCGGCGCAGCGCGTCGGAGAGTTCGCGGGTGCCGTTGGAGGTCAGCACCACATGCGGGATCGTGGTCGCCTTGATGGTGCCGAGTTCGGGAATCGAGACCTGGAAGTCGGACAGGAGTTCGAGCAAAAACGCCTCGAACTCGTCGTCGGCGCGGTCGATCTCGTCGATCAGCAGCACCGGCGGTTTGTCGCGGCGGATCGCCGCGAGCAGCGGCCGCTCCAGCAGGTATTTTTCCGAAAAGATCTGGTGTTCGACGTCGTCGGGGTTGTCGCCGCGATGCGCCTGGATCGAGAGCAGTTGCCGTTGATAGTTCCATTCATACAGCGCGGCCGATTGATCTAGCCCTTCATAGCATTGCAGCCGGATCAATTCGGTCGCGTGCACGGATGCCAGCGCCTTCGCCACCTCGGTCTTGCCGACGCCCGCCTCGCCTTCCAGCAGCAGCGGACGCCGCAGCAATTGCATCAGCGAGATCGCGGTCGCGAGTTCGTTATCGGCGATATAGCCCGACGCCGCCAGCGCTTGCGCGATCTCTTCGCGATTTTTCATCCCGCCTCCGTCATTCCGGGGCGCCTCGCAGAGGCGAACCCGGAATCTCGAGATTCCGGCTTCGATGCTTCGCATCGCCCCGGAATGACGATTACCTTCAACGGCACTACGCCACCGCTCCCAGGTCCTTGGCCGCCTTCCAGTTGCGCCAGTAATCATGCGGCATCTGGATGTGGGTGCTCCCAAGGAACGAGAACGCATCGTTGACCGCGTTGGAGAACGCCGGCACGCCGCCGACATTCGGGCTCTCGCCGACGCCCTTGGCGCCGATCGGGTGATGCGGCGACGGGGTGACGGTGAAGTCGGTCTCCCAATGCGGCGTCTCGACCGCGGTCGGCATGAAGAAATCCATGAACGAGCCGGTGACGACGTTGCCTTCGTCGTCGTAGCGGATCTCCTGGCCCATCGCGATGGCGAAGGCTTCGGTCAATCCGCCATGCACCTGCCCCTCGATGATCATCGGGTTGATGCGGGTGCCGCAATCGTCGAGCGCGTAGAAGCGCCTGACCTTGTAGACCCCGGTATCGACGTCGATGTTCATCACGCAGATATAGGCGCCGAACGGATAAGTCATGTTCGGCGGGTCGTAATAGCTCACCGCCTCCAGGCCCGGCTCCATCCCCGGCGGCACGGAATTGTAGGCCGCCCAGCAGATGTCCTTCATCGACATCGCCTTCTCGGGAAGACCTTTCACGCGAAAACCGTCGATATCCCATTCGAGGTCATCTTCGTGGACCTCGAGCTTGTAGGCCGCGATCATCTGCGCCTTGCCCTTGATCTTGCGCGCGGCCATCGCGATCGCCGCACCCGCGACCGGCGTCGAGCGTGAACCGTAGGTGCCGAGTCCGTAGGGCGCGGTGTCGGTGTTGCCCTCCTCGATCATGATGTCGTCGGCGGGAATGCCGATCTCGGTGGCGATGATCTGGGCCCAGGTGGTCTCGTGGCCCTGCCCCTGGCTCTTGGAGCCGACGCGGGCAATGCCCGCCCCGGTCGGGTGCATGCGGATCTCGCAGGAATCGAACATCGCAATGCCGAGGATGTCGCAATTCTTCGACGGGCCGGCGCCGACGATTTCGGTGAAGAACGACACGCCGAGACCCATGATCTCGCGGGTCTCGCCGCGCTTGAACGCCTCGCGCAAGCCAGCCTGCTCCTTGCGAAGACCGGCATAGTCGACCGTTTCCATCATCTTGCGCATGGCTGTATGATAGTCGCCGGAATCGTACTCCCAACCCAAAGCCGAGTGATACGGGAACTGCTCCGGCTTGATGAAATTCTTCAAGCGCAATTCGGCCGGATCCATCTTGAGCTTCTGCGCCAGAATATCCATCGCGCGCTCGATGCAGTACGCCGCTTCGGTGACGCGGAACGAACATCTGTAAGCGACGCCACCCGGCGCCTTGTTGGTGTAGATGCCGTCGACGGCGAGATGCGCCGTCGGGAAATCATACGACCCCGTGACGATGTTGAAGAAGCCGGCCGGCCATTTCGACGGGTCGGCACAGGCATCGAACGCGCCGTGATCAGCCAGCACGTGCACGCGCAGGCCCGTCACCTTGCCGTCCTTGGTGGAGGCGATCTCGGTCGTCATGTGATAGTCGCGCGCGAACGAGGTCGCGGTCAGGTTCTCGATCCGGTCCTCGACCCACTTCACGGGTTTGCCGGTGACGATGGAGGCCACCGCCGCGCAGATGTAGCCGGGATAGGCGCCGACCTTGTTGCCGAAACCGCCGCCGATATCAGGCGAGATCACATGGATCTTGTGCTCCGGTATCTTGGCGATCAGCGCCACGACCGTGCGGATCACATGCGGGGCCTGAAAAGTGCCCCAGATCGACAGTTCGCCCTTGATCTTGTCGAACGAGCAGACGCACTGGCAGGTCTCCAGCGGCGAGGGATGGGTACGATGGTAGGAGATCATCTCCTTGATCGTCACGTCCGCCTTCTTGAACGCGGCGTCGGTGAGGTCCTTGTCGCCGACGGTCCACTCGAAAACGTGGTTATGATGCTTGCGCGGACCGTGCGCGCCCGTGGTCTTGCCGGCGAGATCCTCGCGCAGCACGGGCGCGTCCTTGTCCATTGCCTTGAACGGATCGATCACCGGCGGCAACGGCTCGTATTCGACCACCACCTTGTTGATGCCGTCGTCGGCCGCGTAACGGTCGGTCGCGACCACGAAGGCGACCTCCTGGTTCTGGAACAGCACCTTGCCGTCGGCCAGCACCATCTGCACGTCGCCGGCGAGCGTCGGCATCCAGGCAAGGTTGACCGTCTTCAGCGTCTCGGCGGTGATGACCGCGAGCACGCCCGGCACTTTCAGCGCCTCGGTGTCGTCGATCTTCTTGACGCGCGCATGCGCATGCGGCGACCGGACGAAATCGCCGTGCAGCATGCCCGGCAGTTTCAGATCATCGACGTAATTGCCCTTGCCCTGCGTGAAGCGGATGTCCTCGACCCGCTTGCGCTTGCAGCCCATGCCTTCGAGCCTGGCTTCGCGTTGTTCCCGCGTGGGAGTCATGTCGTTCATTCCGCAGCCTCCTGGAATTCAACGCCGTTGATCTTGGCGGCGGCATATTGAATGGCCCTGACGATGTTCTGGTAGCCGGTGCAGCGGCAGATATTGCCCGAGATGCCCATCCGGATTTCTTCTTCGCTGGGCCGCGGATTCTCCTTCAACAGCCGCTGCGCGCGTAAGATCATGCCGGGCGTGCAGAAGCCGCATTGCAGGCCGTGCATCATGCGAAAGCCTTCCTGCAGCGCCGACAGCGAACCGTCGGCATTGGCCATGCCTTCGATGGTGGTGATGTCGGAACCTTCCGCCTGCACCGCAAACATGGTGCAGGACTTCACCGACATGCCGTCGATATCGACGGTGCAGGCGCCGCAATGCGTGGTCTCGCAGCCGATATGGGTGCCGGTGAGCGCGAGATTTTCGCGGATGAAATGCACCAGCAGCGTGCGCGGTTCGACGAGGCCTTCGACCTCGGCGCCGTTCACCTTCATGGTGACATGAGTTTTTGCCATTTTGTGTCCCTCCCTAAACGGCTTTGGCCATGGCGCGCTGCAAGGCGCGCGCGACCATGATGCCGCCGACATGTTTGCGGTATTCGACAGGGCCGCGGGCATCCGCCGCCGGCGACATGATGGCTTCCGCCGCGGCGGCCGCTTTCTTCAGCGTGGCCGGATCGAGGCTGGTGCCGACCACGGCCTTGGCAGCGTCCTCGGCCAGCAGCGGCGTTTCCGACAGGTTGGTCAGGCCGATCCGGCAGGTCGCGACCTTGCCGCCCGCCATCGTCAGCACGACCGCGGCGGCCGCGGTGGCGTAGTCGCCGACCTTGCGCTTGAGTTTTTCGTAGGCGTAGCCGTGACCGGCGGCGGGAACAGGAATGGAGACCGCGGTCAGGAGTTCGCCGGGTTCGAGCGCGGTGAAATAGGCGCCCTGGTAGAATTCCCCGGCTGCGACCTCGCGGGCGCCGGACTTGCCTTCGAGCCGGTAGCTGGCGCCGAGCGTCATCATCAGCGCCGGCATGTCGTTGCCGGGATCGCCGTTGGCGACGTTGCCGCCGATGGTGCCGCGATAGCGAACCTGGGGATCGGCGATCAGCAGCGCGGTTTCATGCAGGATGGGCAGGGACTTGCCGATGTCCTCGGACGCCAGCAGTTCGTGCTGGGTGGTCATCGCGCCGATCACGATTGTGTCGCCGTCGCGACGGATGCCCTTGAGGCCTGCGACGCCATGCAGGTCAACGAGGTGCTCCGGGCTCGCGAGCCGGAGCTTCATCATCGGAACCAGGCTGTGGCCCCCGGCCAGCGGCCGGGCCTCATCGCCGAGCGTCGAAAGCAGGTTCACGGCATCGGCCAACGTTGCCGGCCGGTGATAACTGAACGGCCCTGGGATCATGCGTTTCCTCCATTCGCCCTTTGCGGGCGTTGGAAGCGAAGCTGATTGGAGGCGTTCTAAAGCGCAATCGCGTGGGCACAAATGCCGGAAAAGCGCACGAAATGCGGATATGCGCGCACGAAATGCGTCAGCTTTACCGACCTAATTCAGTCCTTGCCCGCCCGGTCAGGAGGCGTGCCGCTTGACGAGGCCCAGCCGGGCCTTCACCTCGGCGATCCGGGCGCGGCTAACCGGTACGCGATGCGGCGACGTCCCATCGAGTTCGACGATCGCACCGTCGCCTTCCTTCCTGACCAGGGTCACATGCGCCATCGCCACGATGTGGCTGCGGTGCACCCGGAGGAACAGTCCGGGGTCGAGCTGGGCTTCGGCTTCCGAGATCGACCATGGACACATCCGTTCCCGGATACCGTCGTGGACCTTGGTGTAGTGCGCGTCCGCCCGGACGCTCCTGATGTCGGCGGTATCGATGAAGTGGGTGCCGTCGGCGCCTTCGACCGGCATTCGCGGTGCAGGCGCCAGCCGGGGCGGTCGGCCGATGCCGCCGAGCGGGGTCGGCCGGAGCCGCGGGCTGGTCGTGGCCGGACTGGACTCTGCCGGCGGGATATCTGCGACAAGGACCGGCGCCGCAGGGGCGACCGTACCGGTCACTTCCGCCTCCATGCCTGTCGACACCGCGATCTTCCGGCGCGGATCCGGCACCAGCGACAGCAGGAAGCCGGCAGCAATCACGAAGCAGAGCAGCGCAACGACCAGCGACAGGATCTGCGGCGACGCGGCCAGCCCTTCGACGTGATGATGGGATCCCGGCGACAATGGAACCAGGTGCATACCGGCCATGGCCGTATAGTGCATGCCCGACACCGCGAAGCCGTAGGCGATCGCGCTCAGGGCGAGTTGCACGCCGCCCTGCCGCGCCAGGAACGCCCGCAGGCCGCCATAGGCGGTGGCGATCGCAATCAGCACCGACAGCAGCACCATCGTGACGTCATGCGTCATCGAGAAATTGCCGGACAATCCGTGCATGCCGACATAGTGCATGCTGGCGATGCCGACCCCGAGCAGCACCGCCGAGGACACCACGCGGGAAACCGTCGGCTCCCCGACGCTGACAAAGAACAGGGAAATGCCGACGACCAGCGCGCAGATCAGGAACGACACGATGGTGGGCAGCACCAGATAGACCGTGCCCGCCGGCAATGGCGCCGCCAGCATGCCGACGAAGTGCATGGTCCAGATGCCGATGGCGAGAAAGAATGCCGCGCCTGCGAGCAGCACACGATGGCTCGCGTCCGGCGTCCCGCGAATGCGCGCGGTGAGACCGAAGCCGGTGTAACCTCCCAGGATCGCGATCGCCACCGAGAGCGCGACGAGATAAGGATCGTGTCCTTCGAACATGACCGTCTCGGCCGCCCGTCTCCACGGGCAGGCCTCCTCCCGCCGCCGAGTTTATAGACGTGGCGGCGGGAATGACAATCGGCCGCTCGCGTCTCTTTTTATTTCTCGACGCGAAGCGATGCGCATAAGCGGCACGAATGACTAGACAATCCCGGCCGCGACCTGGCCGCGGAGCCGCTCCAGGCTGTGCAGCGTGTTGGCGCAGGCTTCCGCGACTTCGATGCCCTTGATGACAAAGTGCTTGCGGAAGAAATCGTGATGTACCGCGCTGTCGTGGAACTGCTGCGGCGTCAGCACCGCCGAGAACACCGGCACCTCGGTCTTGAGCTGCACGTCCATCAGCGCCTTGATCACGGTATCGGCCACGAATTCGTGACGGTAGATGCCGCCATCGACGACGAGGCCGGCGGCCACGATCGCGGTGTAGCGCCGCGTCTTGGCCAGCAGTTGTGCATGCAGCGGGATTTCGAACGAGCCGGGTACTTCGAACAGATCGACCTGCGCGCGCGAGATATGTCGCGCCTCGATCTCCTCGAGGAAGGCGATGCGGCATTCCTCGACCACGTCGCGGTGCCACGAGGATTGCACGAAGGCGACCCGCTGCGGCTTGACGAAGCGCGGATAGGAAGGCGCCGGCGGCACCTCGGGCACGTCAGGGACGTGATTTGCTTCGGTGGTTTGGGATCGGACTTCAGGCTCTTGCAACATCTGATTCATGGCTTTCCTCTTTCAGGACCAGAATCAGGGCACACGGAACGACATCAGCCCACGCGCAGAGATGCGCGAGCCGCCGCAACCGTTCTCTTTCATCCGGACTATGACCGTCGGCTTCGGAATCGCACCGAATCTGCTGACCCTTCATCTCGTGCGAGAAGAAGGCGCTCGCGGGCTTGGGCTACGTCACCCTTACCGCCGGTGGGGACTTTCACCCCGCCCTGAGAACATCGGCCGCCCGGAATGGACGACCTGTGCGGAAATATGACCAAACGCCGCCAATGGAGCAAGCGGCTTTGGCATGGGGAAACGGCATGTCCCCATGCCACGGCAACAGGGCGGCAGCCCCCTGTTAGAGGTCCGACCTCGCCGGCAGACCGGCCGCACCGACGCCGAGCTGGATCCGCGCCCTCTCCTGCGCGGCCTGATCGAGGCCGAGGCCAATTTGCGAGCGGTCGAGCCCGAAATCCTTCAATTCCCGGCGATTGAGATGGCGCAGCACCGCCAGCGTGGCGTGACGCTCGCGACGCGCGATCGCGGCCGCCACCAGGCCATTGATCAGACGGCGCGTGCGCACCAGAAAAATGGAGGCTCGGCGCCATGCAATTGGCGCGGTCGCGGAGGACAAAACGTCTTCAAGAATAGTCATAGCGCAATCTTTCAAGTGGCTGGCGCAACCTCGTGTTCGTGCCAGCGCTGTGGAGACAGCCTCAATCTGCCTGATCCAGAGTCCAAAGACTTTCAGAGGGCTGTGATATTCCGTCCAGATTGGCTTGAGATCGGGAGGCGAAGGCCGCAGGCGCCGTATCGGCGCATGGCCATATCTTCACGGATCCTTAAAGCCGGCATCCTAGACCTGTCTATCGTCCAGCCACGGGGCGCTCCGGGCGACGCAGATGGGGCAAGCGTGACACTCGCGGCTGAGGTTTCCGGCACCGCTTCGGGAAGGTCCGCCAAACGGGCCTGGCCAGCGTCGATTTTCCAGACCAGGGCGCTGGTGCCGATCGTCATCGGCCTGGGCTCGCTGCTGGCGGGCGCGCTCTATACCTGGTTCGTCGGCGAAGACGTCAACTGGGATTGGCAGAACTACCACGAGTATAACGTCTGGGCCCTGATCAACGGCCGCTACGCCATCGATGCGCTGCCGGCCGGCTTCCAGACCTACTTCAACCCCACCGTCTATTTCCCGGTCTATTATCTCCGCCACCTGCTGCCGCTGCCCTACGGCCTGATGATCCTCGGCGCGGTGCATGGCCTCAATTTGCTGCTGATCTACTTCCTCGCGCGCGTGCTGCTGCGGGAAGCTGCGACGTCATGGGCGATCGGCGCGGCGATCCTGATTGCCGCCGTCGGTCCGATGACGCTGTCGGAGGTCGGAACGAGCTTTTCGGATATTCTCACCGCGCTTCCCATCGTTGGGGGATGCATCCTGATCCTGTCGGCGGACGGACGTCACGGACGCTATGTCCTCGCCGGGCTGTTGATCGGCGCCGCCGTCGGGCTGAAGCTGACCAACGTCGTTTACGCGCTTGGTGCTGCGGCCGCGGTTCTCGCCGCGACCCGTCCCCTGACAGCGACGGTGTGCCTGGGCATTGGCGGCACGATCGGCGCGCTGGCGACGGGCGGCGCGTGGGGGCTGATGCTCTGGCGCGAACTGGGTAACCCGATTTTCCCGCTGTTCAACGCGGTGTTCCGGTCGCCCGAACTGGTCCCGATGAACATCATGGACTGGCAATTCTCGCCGCGCGGCTACCTCGACGCCCTCGCCTATCCTTTCTACTGGCTGATCGGCGACAACAGGAGCTCGGAGTATCCGTTTCGCGACGCGCGATTTGCCGTCGCGATGGTGTTGATCCTGATCGCCATCGGCCGATGTCTCGTCACCCGCGCCACCATCTTCACGCAGCGGGACATTCAGTTTCTGCTTTTCTCTACCGTGTCCTACGCGACGTGGCTCATCCTGTTTGCGATTCAGCGCTACGCCATCGTGCTCGAGCTTTTGTGTGCGCCGCTGATCGTCCTGTTGATCGCCCGCTCGCTCACCGGCCGGCCCGAACCAAGCCTGTCGCACGCATCGTCGATGCGCATCAATTCGGCGATGGCCGCCACCGCATTGTTGATCGCGCTGTGGTCGCAGCCCGGAGACTGGTTTCGCCGCCCGTGGTCCAATCCCTACAATCCCCAGATCGCGAAACCGCTTGAGCAGCCCGCAGCCTATTTCCTGCTCGACAAGCCGCTGGCCTATGTCGCCACCGTGCTGCCGCCGGCGTCGCGGTTCTACCAGATCGCCGACATCGCGATGCCCATCGTTGCGGGCGGTGAGTTCGACCGCCGCATCCGCACCGCGCTGAAGAATCCGCTACCCGGCGGCGCGTGGGAATTGCACACGCGCGGCAAGCCGATCCGCGAGCAGTTACTCGAACGCTATGGTCTCCAGGTAGATGCGTCGAAAGCCTGCGTCGAAATCGAGGGCGCCTGGCTCGGGACCGCGATCGAGGCGTGTCCGCTCGTCGTGCGCGAACGATAGCGCCCGAAGCAGAGTCCGGCAGGGCAAATTGCAAGGCCGAACAACGCGCCTCGCCCGACCAGCGCGAAGACTCGTCGACCGGGTTAACCGCCAGTTAACCATTGTGGCAGCAAGATTCCTTGATCCCGGAATTTGATTCCGGTTTGTTCTCTTGAGATTTGTCACGCGATCAACTGTGGACGACGGCGCTTTGGCCTGTGGACGGACTCAGGGGTGAGTTGCGCAGATTCCGCAAATCACATCACTTGAGCCTCGGCAGGCCCCGGGAGACCAGGCGAACGGGAATTGCAATCGGCAGCGACGCAAGAGTCAAAGCGCGCGCTGTCGCCCGTAAGTGTCAGAAGAATTCAAGAAACAAGGTCGAGACGGCATGTCCCTCCTCGAAGGCATCATTGAATCCCCGGTCAACCCGCTCGGCGTGGTCGAGGACATCGCTACCGATAACAACTGGGCGTTCGAGCGCTCCGGCGAAGACGAAGTCACGATCGTCTCCAAGGGTGACTGGACCGACTATCAGCTCTCCTTCACCTGGATGCCCGAGATCGAGGCGTTGCATCTGGCGAGCGCGTTCGACATGAAGATCCCGCCCGCGCGGCGCGCGGAGGTGCAGCGGCTGATTGCGCTGGTCAACGAGCAATTATGGATCGGGCATTTCGACATCTGGACCCATACCGGCATGATCATGTACCGGCAGGCGCTGGTACTGCCCGGCGGACTGACCGCCTCGACCGCCCAATGCGAGGCCATGCTGGTCGGCGCCATCCACGCCTGCGAGCGCTACTACCCCGCGTTCCAGTTCGTGGTCTGGGCCGGCAAGACCGCATCGGAAGCCATGAGCGCGGCGATGTTCGATACCGACGGCGAGGCGTAGGGGTTCCGTCGTCCCCACGACTCTATGTCGTCCCGGCGAACGCCGGGACCCACACGCCGTGACGTAGCGGCTCAAGCAAACTGCTTGTCGCGCCTTCCCCGCTTCACTAAAACCGCCTGTGGTTATGGGTCCCGGCCTTCGCCGGGACGACGCCGATATGTGGTGATGCCTTGAACACCAACGCACTCCAAAACACCGCCGGCACCATCGCGCTGGCCGGCGCCGGCAAGATGGGCGGCGCGATGCTGACCGGGTGGCTGGCCGGTGGCCTCGACCCGGCGCGCGTCGTGGTGATCGAGCCGCAGCCGTCTCCCGAGATCAGCGCCCTGGCCGCCAGGGGCGTCCGCCTCAATCCGAAGGACGCCGGCACCGCCGATACGCTGGTGGTGGCGGTGAAGCCGCAGATGTTCCGCGAGGCTGGGCCGGCGCTGAAGAAGCTGGTCGGACCGAATACGCTCGTGGCCTCGATCATGGCGGGCACGACGATTGCGGCGCTTGAGGAAGTCTGCGGCGGTATGGTGGTTCGCGCCATGCCGAATACGCCGGCGGCCATCGGCCGCGGCATCACCGTTGCCGTTGCGGCCAAAAATGTCAGCGCGGCGCAACGCGCCACGGCGGACGCGTTGTTGCGCGCCACCGGATCGGTCGAATGGGTCGACGATGAAGGCCTGATGGACGCCGTCACCGCCGTGTCCGGATCCGGTCCCGCCTATGTGTTCCTGCTCGCTGAAGAACTCGCCCGTGCCGGCGTCGAGGCCGGCCTGCCCGCGGAGCTCGCCACCAAACTCGCGCGCGAGACGGTCGCAGGCTCGGGCGAGCTCTTGCATCGCTCCGATCTTGATTCCGCAACGCTGCGTCAGAACGTCACCTCGCCCGGCGGCACCACCGCCGCCGCGCTCGAAGTGCTGATGGCCAAGGACGGAATGCAGCCGCTGATGATCCGCGCCATTGCCGCAGCGACGAAGCGCTCGAAGGAACTGGCGAAGTAGTTGAAGGGTGGGCAGAGCGAAGCGTGCCCACCATCACGAGCACCGTGCTGATGGTGGGCACGGCGCAAGTGCGCCTTTGCCCACCCTACGGCTCAGAGTTTGCGGCTACTTCCCCGCAAGCCTCTTGTTGAAATTCTCGACATTGATCAGCCCGCGGCCGTGGCGGCCTTCGCCGAGCTTCCGCGTGCCTTCGAACGCCGCGACCTCGAAGCGGATCACGCGGCGTTCCACTGCGATCACGCTTGCCGTGGCGCGAACCGTCGCACCGACCAGCGCCGCCGCCAGGTGGCGGATGTCGACTTCGGTGCCGACCGTGACCCAGCCCGGCTGCAGCGAACCGCGGATGGCGTCGCCGGACGCCATCTCCATTTCCAGGATCATCATCGGCGTCGCGTAGACCATCGGCATGCCGGGCACGAAATGCCCGACCGTGCGCTCCGCCGGCACGACCAGCGTCCGCTCGGCGCTCATGCCGATCTTGATGAAGTCGCGTGCGTCCATGGAAATTACCTTCATCCTCCCCTGGAGGGGGAGGATCGGTTCGCATGAAATGCGAACCGAGGTGGGGTGACGGTCTTTCAACGCGGACACTGTTGGATGCAGAGGGACCGTCACCCCACCCCGCCGCTCATTGCATGAGCGTCGACCCTCCCCCTCCAGGGGAGGGTAGAACATAGAGCTACTTCTTCGCCGCGGCCGCGCGTTCCACGAACGTCTTGCCGCCCTTCATCTTGTGGGCGAGCGGCGCTTCGTTGATCTGGATCACGACCGCATCGGCGTCGACGCCGAGATTCTTCACCAGCGCCTGGGTGATGTCGCGCATCATGCCGGCCTTCTGTTCGTCGGTGCGGCCGAAGGCCATGCTCACGGTGATCTCAGGCATTCTCGTTTCTCCCTTTTTGTTTCCGTCATGGCCGGACATAGTAGTCTGCTTTCGCAGACTACGTAAACTTGTCTGCGATTCCGGCCATCCACGACCTTTTCCATCAAACAAGACGTGGATGCCCGGGACAAGCCCGGGCATGACGTCTGAAATGAATGGCTATCCCCACTTCACGTCATGGCGCGCCAGCACTTCGCGCACCTTTGCGACGATGTCGCCTTCGGCGCACGAGAACTGCGCCGGCCGCGTCTCGCGCCATTCCTGATTGGAGGCGATCGCGGCGGCCGCCTTTGCGCCGTCGATCAGGTCCTTGATCTGAATTTCGCCGCGCGCCTTCTCGTCCGAGCCCTGGATGATCACGCACGGCGAGTTGCGGCGGTCGGCATATTTGAGCTGGTTGCCCATGTTCTTGGGGTTGCCGAGATAGAGCTCGGCGCGGATGTTGGCGTTGCGCAGCTGCGCGACCATCTTCTGATAATCGGCAACGCGGTCGCGGTCGAACACGGTGACGACGACCGGCCCGAAGTCCGCCCGCGTGTCGAGCTTGCCCAGCATCGTCAGCGCCGCCTGCAGCCGCGACACGCCGATGGAAAATCCCGTCGCCGGCACCGGCTCGCCGCGAAAGCGCGAGACGAGGCCGTCATAACGCCCGCCGCCGCCGACCGAGCCGAAGCGAACGGGGCGCCCTTTTTCGTCTTTGGTTTCGATCAGTAACTCGACCTCGAATACAGCACCCGTGTAGTATTCGAGACCTCGGACGACAGAAGGATCGATGCGGACACGATCATAGCCAAAGTCCGATGGAATGCAGACATTGATTAAGTCTCGCAATTCATCGACACCCTGCTGAGAAAGCGGGTTGTACGCACCGAAGTTGTTGTACAGACTCTGTACCGCCGAAAGATTGCTTCTGTAGAGAATTCGCCCGTTCTCTAGATGAATCAGTTCGCCCTTTTCCGGACTATCAAGCTTCCGACGGCTCTCCTCCGAGAGATCGGTAATATCTCCCAAGGCCAAATCTTTCATACTGTTTATGTACAGCATGACTCTGTCGATCTGGAAAGGATTCAATCCTGCTCCAGCAGTGAAGTCTCCCTTTCCATCTTCCCCACCGTCCCAGCGCCCCGGGCCAAGTAGTTTGCGTATTTCCGCGACAGGAAACTTATCGAGCTTGTCTATAGCTCGGAGCACTGTTAGCCGGCGACCCGCGTTATCTTCTCCAGCTAATCCAATGTACTCCATCAGCCCATCGAGCACCTTGCGGTTGTTGACTTTCACAACATAGGAGCCGCGCGCGATGCCGAGCTCTTCCATTGCTTCGGCTGCCATCATGCACATTTCCGCGTCCGCGGCCGCCGCAGATTGTCCCCCCAGAGCTGTTCCCACCGTATCGGCGTCGAACTGCATGAACTGGCGGAAGCGGCCGGGGCCGGGCTTTTCGTTGCGGAACACATAGCCGAAGCGATAGGAGCGGTACGGCTTCGGCAGTGCGTCGAAATTTTCCGCCACGTAGCGCGCCAGCGGCGCGGTCAGGTCGTAGCGCAGCGAAATCCACTGCTCGTCGTCGTCCTGGAACGAGAACACGCCCTCGTTCGGCCGGTCCTGGTCGGGCAGGAATTTGCCGAGCGCGTCGGTGTACTCCATCGCCGGGGTCTCGACCGGCTCGAAACCGTAGCGCTCGTAGACCTCGCGGATTTTCTCCACCATCTGGCGCGTGGCGGCAATCGCCGCCGGGGCACGATCTTCCAGCCCACGCGGCAGGCGGGCGCGGAGTTTCTGCGGTTTTTTGGATTTTTCAGCCATTTTTATCCACAACGCTTGGCCGGCGTTGGTAGCAGCAAGTGCCGCAGCGGGAAAGCGGCTTTTGGCCTCGCGAGGTGGGCCAGGGCTGCGCGATTTTCGCGCCGCCCGCCCGGTTAATTCGGCTCGAACGCCCCTCGCCCGCTTTATGGCGTCTCCATCCGCGCGCGCATCGCGTCAGCGTCGGCTTTCGGAAGCGCCTTCAGCGACGGCTTGATGGTCTCGCCGCCGACGATCTTGCCGTTCCGCATGAACATCCAGTCGGTGATATCGGCCTCGGTGAACTCGGTCAGGTCGCCGGCCTTCTTGCCGGGCAGATCACGCGGCGCATTCGCGAACTTTCCGGAGTAACGGCCATCCGGCCGCTTCTTCACGTCGGCGATCCAGATGTGCTCGCCGCTCGTCCTCGCGCCCGGGAAGCGTACCTTGAGGGAGTGACCGGTTTCGGATGATTTCGGAGCGTCGTACGAGGCCCAGAACGTCGGCAGGGTGGCTCGTCCCTTTGCAATCGCGGCATTCATTTCCGGGTTCGCGGTACTGAAGTCGATCACGGGCGAGCGATCTTGCGCGCTTGCGGCGGTGGGGGAGCCGAAAAGCGCGAGCACTGCCGCGGCGACGGCCGCGACGAGGTATTGGGATGCTATCGGGAGAGCTGAGTTCATGGGCTTTCCAAGTAATGGTTTGGATTTAAGTTCCGCGGAGTTGGTCGAGCGAGACTTCCGAAGAGTTCTCGGACGTTGCAACAAGGGAGGTCTTAACCTCGCCCCGCTTGCGGGAAGAGAGAGTGAGAATCCGGTCTAAGCCGCCACAGCATTGCCCTTCGGTTGCACCTCGGCCGCATAATCGGCCATCAACTGTTCGCAAATCCTGCCCGGCGTGAACTTCCACTCCGCGATCTCCGCCACCGGCGTCACTTCCGCCGCGGTGCCGGTGATGAAGCATTCAGCGAAGCCATCAAGCTCCTCTGGCGTGATGCGGCGTTCGATCACCTCGATGCCGCGCCGCTTCGCAAGCTCGATCGCGGTGGCGCGGGTGATGCCGGCGAGGAAGCAGTCGGCGATCGGCGTGTGAATTTTTCCATCTTCGACAAAGAAGATATTTGCGCCGGTGCATTCGGCGATGCGGCCCTGCCAGTCCAGCATCATGGCATCCGCATAGCCCGCGCGCTCCGCTCTGTGCTTGGAGATGGTGCAGATCATGTAGAGGCCGGATGCCTTGGCCATCGCCGGGATAGTTGCCGGATCGGGCCGCCGGTATTCCGCCATGCACATGCGGATGCCCTTCAGCTTCTCGGCCGGATCGAAATAGCTCGGCCAATCCCAGGCGGCGATGGCGAGATGGATGGTGTTTGATGGCGCCGAGACGCCCATCATCTCCGAGCCGCGCCAGGCGATCGGACGCAGATAGGCGTTGGGCAGATTGTTGCCGTCGATCACCAGCTGCTTTGCGGCGTCGATCTCGGCGACCGAATATGGAATCTCGAAATCGAGAATGTTGGCCGAATTTTTCAGCCGCTCCGAATGCGCGGTGCCCCTGAAAACCCTGCCGCCATAGGCGCGCTCACCCTCGAACACGCAGCTCGCATAATGCAGGCCATGGGTGAGGATGTGCAGGTTGGCGTCGGCCCACGGGACCAGCCTGCCGTCATACCAGATGACGCCGTCGATGTTGTCGAATGAAACGCCCATGGTCGCTCTCCTCGATTGACGCGGTTTCAAAGGGCCGCGCGTCAGCCTTCGCGCGCCCTAGGGGACACGCGCTGCCAAAGCGCTCAAGTGATCTATTGCCAGAGCGGCGGAAAAATTCCGCTGCCGGTCACATGACCTTTCGGATCCAGTCGTGCGGGTCGGGCGCGCGGCCGTACTGGATGTCGACCAGCTTCTTGCGCAGCCCCATGGCGACGGGACCGGCCGCGCCGCCGCTGATGAGGAAATCGCCGCGCGTGGAGCACACCTTGCCGATCGGCGAGATCACGGCCGCGGTGCCGCAGGCGAACGCCTCCTTCAGCTTTCCGCTGGCGGCATCCGCGCGCCACTGGTCGATCGTGTAGGTCTCCTCGCGCACCGGCGTGCCGGAATCCTTCGCCAGCGCGATGATCGAATCGCGGGTGATGCCCGGCAGGATGGTGCCGAGCGGCGGCGTGACGAGCGAGCCGTCCTCGAACACGAAGAACACGTTCATGCCGCCAAGTTCTTCGACATAGCGGCGCTCGACCGCATCGAGGAAGACGACCTGGTCGCAGCCGTGCTCGATGGCTTCGGCTTGCGCGCGCAGGCTGGCGGCGTAATTGCCGCCGCACTTGACGGCGCCGGTGCCGCCGATCGCGGCGCGGGTGTAATTCTCCGATACCCAGATCGACACCGGCGCGGGTCCGCCCTTGAAGTAGGAGCCGACCGGCGAGGCGATGACGGCGAAGATGTATTCGGATGACGGCTTCACGCCGAGGAACACCTCGCTCGCGATCATGAACGGCCGCAGATAGAGACTGCCCTCGCCGCCCGGAATCCAGGCGCTGTCGATGCGCACGAGTTGCTCGACCGCCTCGATGAAAACGGACTCTGGCAACGGCGCCATCGCCATGCGATCGGCCGAATTCCGGAAGCGCCTTGCATTGGCGTCGGGGCGAAACAGGTTGACGCCGTTGTCGCGCTTGTAGGCCTTGAGGCCCTCGAAAATTTCCTGCGCGTAGTGGAGGACGGCGGTGGCCGGATCGAGCGGGAAGTTCGCGCGGGATTCGACGCGCGCGTCGTGCCAGCCCTTCGCCTGGTTGTAGCGGACGATGGCCATGTGATCGGTGAAGATCCGGCCGAAGCCCGGATCCACGAGCTTTGCCGAGCGGTCGTGCTCGGATGTCGGGTTGGCCGCAGGCTGGATGTCGAACTTCAAACTCATTTTGTTGCTTCCCGCTGTCGAAACCGGCGCGATGTCTGCCGCCGGCCTGCCCCTCCGCACCGGCTGCCTGTCTCGCAGCCGGCTTCCATCGCCGGCAGGTCCCACAGGACATGCTTTTGCGGAATGCCGAAGTCCAGTATGTTTGCCGATATGCCGCTCGACAATCGCACGGTAGTCCAATTTGCGGCCGTTGCCGCCATCGCTGGCTTTTCCGGCTGCCTGATACGTCGCCAGGATCGAAACGACTTAAAATTTCGCCGTGGCTGGCAGTTTTGTAACATTGAACCCAAGATATGTCAACATGACTGACATAAATTTCTCAAGGCTCGCCGCGGACCCCGATTCGAAGGGGGCCGAGGCGACGTCCCCTGCCGCGCGGTCCGGTGAATTCCGCTGGGACATCATCGAATTGCTGTTCTTTGCGTACCGCGACTTCGTCGGCGATGCCGACCACGAACTCGAGGCGTTCGGCTTCGGCCGCGCCCATCACCGGGTGATGCATTTCGTCTACCGCTATCCCGGCCTCAAGGTCGCCGACCTCCTGGACGTCCTGCGTATCACCAAGCAGTCGCTCGGGCGCGTGCTCAAGCAACTGCTCGATGAGGGCTACATCATCCAGAAGACCGGCAACAACGACCGCCGGCAACGCCTTCTTTACGCCACCCCCAAAGGCGAAGCGCTGGTGGCGAAACTTGCCGGATTGCAGACCGATCGCATCACGAGCGCGCTCGCGGAAATAAGTCCCGACGGCGTCGCGGCGATCAACCAGTTCCTGCGCGCGATGATCGATCGCGACGATCCGGACAAGGTGCTGGAAGCGATCTTCGGGACCGGCAGCAAGAAACCAAGGGAGTGATCGTGCCGCAAGGAGCAACCATCGCTGCAGCGACCGCGCGCACGCCGCTGCAGCCGGCCGACGACGCCCCGCATTTGTTGCTCGTCGACGACGACCGCCGCATCCGCGACCTGCTGTCGCGGTTTCTCTGCGGCGAGGGTTATCGGGTCACCACGGCCTCGAGCGCCGACGACGCCCGCGCCAAACTTCTCGGCCTGCATTTCGATCTGCTAATCCTCGACGTCATGATGCCAGGCGAAAGCGGCTTCGACCTCGCGCGCTTCATTCGCACCTCCTCCTCGGTGCCGATCATCATGCTGACGGCACGCCATGAAGCCGAGGCCCGCATCGAGGGCCTGCAGATCGGCGCCGACGACTACGTTGCAAAACCGTTCGAGCCGCGCGAACTGATCTTGAGGATCGGCAACATCCTCAAGCGCACCGCGCCGCCGCCGGTGGAAACGCTGGAGCAGATCGCGTTCGGGCCTTACGTCTATCATCTCGACCGCGGCGAACTGCGCCAGGGCGAGGAGATCATTCACCTGACCGACCGCGAGCGCGAGATGCTGCGCATCCTCGCCGCCAACCCGGGCGAGACCGTGCCGCGCGCGGCGCTGACCGGCGACGGCACGGTGAACGAGCGCGCGGTCGACGTGCAGATCAACCGCCTGCGGCGCAAGATCGAGCGCGATCCTGCCAATCCGCTGTTCCTGCAGGCGGTGCGCGGCATCGGCTACCGCCTGGTCGCGGCGCCCTGAGCCGATACTGATGAGCACGCTCGACACCGGCCTGACGTTCATCCGCAACGCGTCGCAACGCGTCTCGGCGGCCAATGGCTGGATGGGCAACGCGTTCAAGGGCTGGATGCCGACCGGCCTCTACGCGCGCGCGCTGCTGATCATGATCGTGCCGATGGTGGTGCTGCAAACGGTCGTCGCGTTCGTGTTCATGGAGCGGCACTGGAACACGGTGACACGACGGCTGTCGGCGGCAGTGGTGCAGGACATCGCCAGCCTGATCGACGTCTACAAGGCGTTTCCGCAGGACAAGGACCGCGCGCAACTCCGCCGCATCGGACAGCGGCTGCAACTCGTCGTGGATTTTCTGCCCGTCGGCGACCTGCCGCAGCCGGGGCCGAAGCCGTTTTTCTCGCTGCTCGACCAGACGCTCTCGGTGCAGATCGGCCGCCAGATCGGCCTGCCGTTCTGGATCGACACCGTCGGCAAATCCAACCTGGTTGAAATTCGCATCCGGCTCGACGACGCCGTGATGCGCGTGTTCGCGCAGCGCAGCGCCGCCTATGCCTCCAATTCCGAGATTTTCATCTTCTGGATGCTCGGCACCTCGTCGATCCTGCTGATCGTCGCGGTGCTGTTCCTGCGCAACCAGATCAGGCCGATCCTGAAGCTGGCGGAGGCCGCCGAAAGCTTCGGCAAGGGCCGCGAAGCGCCGAATTTCCGTGCCCGCGGCGCGCGCGAAGTGCGGCAGGCGGCACAGGCGTTCCTGGAAATGAAGGCGCGCATCGAACGCTCGATCGAGCAGCGCACCGCGATGCTGGCCGGCGTTTCGCACGACCTGCGCACCATCCTGACCCGCTTCAAGCTCGAACTGGCGCTGATCGGCGACAGTCCTGAAGTCGACGGCATGCGCAAGGACGTCGACGAAATGTCCGGCATGCTGGAGGCTTACCTCGCCTTTGCGCGCGGCGACAGCGGCGAGGTTGCACAACCGACCGACATGGCGATGGCGCTGGAGGAATTGCGCAGCGACGCCGAGCGCAACGGCCACGCCGCGACGGTGACGTTCCACGGCCTGCCGGTGGTGACGGTGAAGCCGGCGTCGTTCAAGCGCTGCCTCGGCAATCTCGTCTCCAATGCGGCACGCTACGCCGGCACGATTTCGATCACCGGCCACCGCGATCATCGCTACCTGACGGTGACGATCGACGACGACGGGCCGGGAATCCCTGCCAACATGCGCGAGGAAGTGTTCAAGCCGTTCCTGCGTCTCGACGATGCCCGCAACCAGGACGAGGGCGGCACCGGCCTCGGCCTCGCCATAGCCCGCGACATTGCCCGCTCGCACGGCGGCGACATCACGCTCAGTGACAGCCCGATGGGCGGACTGCGGGCGGCGGTAAGGGTGCCGGTGTAGCGGCGCAGGCGCTACGAGCCGGCGCCTATCCTACTTTGCATGGGGTTGTTTTCGATAATTTGTGTCCGGGCTCGGCAGTGTGTCCGCCAAAGCCAACGGCGAAGCGGTACCAGTCCGGCCCCGACGGCTACTTCGCCTGCGCCTTCGGGATCAGGTCCTTCAGCTTTTCCATGTCCTTGATGTTCATCTTCATGCCGCCGGGCATCACGATGTCGCCAGGCTTCTGATCGGCCTTGCAGGCACCGAGCCATTTCGCCTCGATCGTCGTCGTACCGCCCGCCGGGCCACGCTCGCTCCGCACGGTCGACTTCACGGTGTAGGCGGAATTGAAGTCGCCGGTGATTTCCGCATGCGAGGCGATGGTCACCCCGGAGATGCTGCAGATGGAATCGCTGACATAGCCAGTCGCGGTCTTCTGGGTGTCCTGCTTGGAGCACATCTCCTTGCTCATCGGCGACATCGCAGTTGCCATGTCCTTGTCGGTGGTCGCGTCGGTGCACTGCTGCATCGTCATTTCGGGGGACTGCGATCCGGCGCGCTGCACCTTCATCTCCCAGAGGCCCGCCTTGCGCACCGGCAGTTCAACCGCGCCGGCGGCGCCGGCCGGCAGCAGCGCCAGCAGCGCGATGGCCGAACCAAATGACAGAAGCTGTCGCGTCATGCCCGCGCTCCCGCAGAGTGATGTTGAAGTGGAAGGGGTGGCTGCGCTCAGTAGAGCGTGCGCAGCGGCCGTTCGGCGGCGCCATAGGGCACCCAGCGGCAGGCGAACGAAACGTAACCGCCATAATAGGCCTGTACGCTCAGGAACTTCACCACCTTGCCGTAGGAGGCGCAGTGATCGACCGCGAGTTGGCGCGCATCCGTCTGGGACGCCAGCGAGTAGGCGATAATCCCGCCGGTGTCATTGCCCTTGAACGGCGGCACAGTGTCAGCCTGCGCCGGCGCACCCGCCAGCATCGCGCCGCCCATGACAAACAGGCACACAACCAGGCCCAGGGCCCCAATCCTTCGCATCGCAGACTCCATTTCGTCCGAAGCACACCATAATGCGCACAACCGGCCATGGAAAGAATGGTTGCGACAGGAAGCAGACTTGCCTGTCAGGTGTTGCCGCCTTGCACTTGACCTTGTCGGGGCTTCGCGGCACCGTTCCACAGTTATCTTACGGGCGGATTCCCATGCGCAACCTGTTCACATCCTTCAGAGCATTCGGCCTCGTGGCGGCGGCAGCGGCCCTGCTGGTGTCTGGCCATGCCGCCCAGGCCGCCAATCCGTTCGAGCTGAATTTCTGGCTGTCCGGCCCGCGCTATGACGGCCGCGTCGCACCGTGCGAGGCGGCGCTTCCGACCATTACCTCGCAATTCCGCGAAAAAGAGAGCACGTTCTGGAATTCGGCGCTGGCGATCACCGGCTTCAGCCGGATCCACGAAACGGCCTTCAGGCCCTGGCAGTCCGACAACATCCCGCGGCGCTTTTGCAGCGGCGACGTGATGATCAGCGACGGCAAGATGCGCTCGGTGCACTATTCGATCATCGAGGACGGCGGCTTTGCCGGCTTTGGCCAGGGCGTCGAGTGGTGCGTCACCGGGCTCGATCGCAACTGGGCCTACAGCCCCGGCTGCAGGGCCGCACGTCCCTGATTCTCTCCCTCTGAATTCTCTTCCCCTGAATTCTGCCAGCACTGCGACGGCCTCGCGGATATCGGATGCGCGTCGTTTTTGTTCTTGAAATGTTCCGGTTCCCTGCTAGGCTTGGGTCAAGCCGAGTAAGGGGGGCGTCCGATGTTTCGATCCGTCAAGATTTCGCTGTTTCTGATCTCGCTGGCTTTCGTTATCGCAGCCTCCGGGGTGGTGTCAGCCCAGGACCGCCGGCAAAACGCCCCGGGCGCGTTTGATTTCTACGTGCTCGCCCTGTCGTGGTCGCCCTCGTTCTGCGAGGCCGCTGCAGAGCGTGGCAACAGCGGGCGATCACAGCAGATCCAGTGCGGCCGCCCCTATTCCTTCGTGGTGCACGGCCTGTGGCCGCAATATGAGCGCGGCTTCCCCGAATATTGCCAGCGGCCATCGCCGCGGCTCGATCGCAACATCGTGTCATCGATGCTGGACGTGATGCCGGCCCCCGGGCTGATCTTCAACCAGTGGGACAAGCACGGCACCTGTTCGGGACTAGGCGCGCGTGCCTATTTCGAGGGTATCCGCAAGGCTCGCGCAGCGATCAAGATTCCCGAGCAGTTCCTGGACCTTTCGGAGCCGAAAACCATCGCCCCCAGCGACATCGAGGAGGCGTTCGTCAAGGCCAATCCGGGTTTGAGCAGCTCGGCGATCTCGGTGGTCTGCACCAGCCGGCGCCTGAGCGAGGTGCGAATCTGCATGAGCAAGGACATGCAATTCCGCGACTGTAACGAAGTCGACCGCCGCGCCTGCCGACGCGACGAGGTGGTGATGCCGCCGGTCAGGGGCGGCTGAGCCGATCCCTGCGCGCATCCGGACCCGACGATAAGAGCATTCGCGTTGCACGGACCTGCCTCAGGCGGGTCTGCGCTCCCGGCCATCCACGCCTTTCCTGTCGTCTGCATGGCGTGGATGGCCGGTCTCCAGCCCCACTTGCGCCGGAGCGTTCGCGGAGGGCGACAAGCCCGGCCGCGACGCGTAGAAGACGAAGTCTGCTCCAATTGGCCAGCCCCTTCCATGAATTATCGACACGCCTTTCACGCCGGCGGCTTTGCCGATGTCATCAAGCACATCGTTCTGGTACGCATGCTGACCTATCTGCAGGAAAAGCCGGCGGCGTTCCGCGTCATCGACACCCATGCAGGTGCCGGACGCTATGACCTGTCAGGCGACGAGGCCCGCCGCGGCGGCGAGTGGCTGACCGGGATTGCCCGGGTGATGCAGGCGCGGTTCTCTGAAAGCGCGCTGCCGCTGGTGGCGCCCTATCTCGACATCGTCAGGGCTTTCAACCCGCCGGGGGAGCTCAAGGCCTATCCCGGATCGCCGCTGATCGCCCGCGCGCTGCTGCGGCCACAGGACCGGCTTGCGGCTTGCGAAATCGAGCCGAATGCCCGCAAGCAACTGATCGATGCGCTCCGCCGCGATGTCCAGGCGCGGGTGGTCGACCTCGACGGATGGACGGCGCTACCGGCTTTCGTACCGCCGAACGAGCGGCGCGGCCTGGTCCTGATCGACCCGTCCTTCGAACAGAAAGACGAGTTCGAACGGTTGGCCGACGGCTTCGCCGAAGCCTACGCAAAATGGCCGACCGGCAGCTATCTGATCTGGTACCCCGTCAAGAGCCGCCGCGCCACCGACACCCTCGCCCGCCAGGTCGCGGCGGCGGCCGCGGCCAGCAAGCCGCCGGGAAAGTGCCTGCGGCTCGAATTCAGCGTCGCGCCCCAAATGGCGGGCGGTCCCCTCACCTCTACCGGCCTGTTGATCGTCAACCCGCCGTGGACGCTGGCCGGCGAGCTCAAGACAATATTACCCGAGCTCGAGAAGCCGCTCGGCCAGGGCGGCGCAGCGCGTTTCAGGCTCGAGACGCCCAAACCCTGAAGCAGGCCCGGCCTGGCCGGGAGCCCTCGCGCAGAATCGGAAAAGTGTGATTAGGGCGTAGGCAACGCGCGCAAAACAGGTTTATGCTCAGGCTGTTGGGACTGGCTTTACGTTCCGCTTCCGCGAATGGTTGCGGCGGAGTGATCAAGGCCGAATAAAAAATCCAGGCCGGCCGGGCGTGAACCCGATCGGCTCAGGTGGCCAAGCTTCCGGCAGCGAAAGTCCGGTCGGCCGATACGCGAATTGCGCGTACCGGCGGAGCAATACGGGGGAGGACTTTCCCGATGGCCATGACTGGTACAGTCAAGTTCTTCAATGGAGAACGCGGCTACGGCTTCATCAAGCCCGATGACGGCGGCCGCGATGTTTTCGTTCATATTACCGCAGTCGAGCGGGCCGGATTGAAGGACCTGGCTGAAGGACAGCGCATTACGTTCGAGGTCGAGCCCGACAAGAAGGGCAAAGGCCCGAAAGCAGTCAACCTTGTGATTTCATCGTGAGCTGACGCTCGCGCGTGGACTCGGACTGTAGCCTGCGGATTTTGACTGGCGCGGTGTCGCTGCTCAGGCTGCGGAGTCTTGCGACATTTGTGCGGACCTGCCGCAAGACAAAAAAATCCCGGCGGCTTGTCGCCGCCGGGAGGTGTTAGCCGACAGTTTCTTTGTTCTCAGAACCGATAGTTCACGCCGGCTCGTATCAAGCCGAACCCGTAGCCGTTCGACGCGCCTGTAATGACGAAGTTGCTGCTGGCCAGATCGACATAGAGATATTCGATCTTGGCGCTCCAGTTCGGGGTAAGGCCCATCTCGGCGCCGGCACCCAGTGTCCAGCCCGCAGTGGTGTGCGTTTCCGAAAGGCCGAACGTGGTGGCACGGAGTTCGCCGAAGGCCAGACCGCCGGTGCCGAAGAACAGCACGTTGTTGAACGCGTAGCCGACGCGGCCGCGGACCGTGCCGAACCAGGGGTTGGAAAATTTCCACGGCGCAAAGGTCTCTTCAGCGCCGGATGCCTGGATGTCGCCCTCGATGCCGAACACCCACGGCGTACCGTTCTGCCAATTGAATCCGGCCTGAACGCCGCCAGCGACACCGGAAGGATCGACCGGATTGTTGGAGACCGAGCCCCAGCCATAGCCCAGGTTGGCGCCGAGATAGGGACCGGCCCAGCTGTAGGAGTCGAACCGCTGGTTGCTGGTGTAGGTGCGTCCGTAAAGGTCGGCCGCCTCGGCCGACGGGGTCGAGCTTGCGGCGATCAGCGCCAGGGCGCCCCACACAAACTTTTTCATCACGCAACTCCACGCAACTGCCGCAACCGCGCCGGCTCGGCCTGGTTACGGAACTCCAGTCATTTCCTGCACGATTTATCGAGAGTTTTAAGTTAAAGGGTTGTTAAGTCGGGGTTACCTCCCGCTCATCATTCTTAACAACGTCTTACCGGCGCGTTCGTGGACCCACCGCAAGCGCTGGCGATGCCGCCTTCAAGCGCTTAAATTCGGCCCCATGGATCACGATTCTACCGACCATCCGAAAGCCCCACGAAAGGCGCGGCGGGGTTCCGCTTCGGATTTGCCGCCTCAGGACCAAACCTCTCAGGAACTGCCTGCCGCTGACCTTGATCCCGCAATGTCGGCGGCGGAGGAAGATGAAGAGGCACGGCTGCCGGACGTCCCGGAGGAGCCCACCGAGGCGGTCGCCGAGGGCACGCTCGCGATCGGCCATGCCGCGATCGAAAACGCGGTGCGGCTGGCGCCGACCTCGCCCGGCGTCTACCGCATGCTCAATGCCGCCAGCGATGTGCTCTATGTCGGCAAGGCCAAGAACGTACGCAAGCGTCTTTCGTCCTACGCGCGCGTCAACGCGCCGCTGCCGGCGCGCATCCTGCGCATGATCGCCGCAACCGTCACGGTCGAAATCGTTTCCACTACCACCGAGACCGAAGCGCTGCTGCTGGAAGCCAATCTGATCAAGCAGCTGCGGCCGCGCTTCAACGTGCAACTGCGCGACGACAAATCGTTTCCCTATATACTGATCACCGGCGACCACTGGGCGCCGCAAATTCTCAAGCATCGCGGCGCGCAAAGCAGACCGGGCCGCTACTTCGGTCCGTTCGCATCCGCCGGCGCGGTCGGCCGCACCATCACGGCGCTGCAGCGCGCGTTCCTGATCCGCTCCTGCACCGACGGCTTTTTTGAAAGCCGCACCCGTCCCTGCCTGCTCTATCAGATCCGCCGCTGCTCGGGCCCCTGCACCGGCGAGATCGACTTTCCCGGCTATACCGAGCTGGTGCGCGAGGCCAGCGACTTCCTGTCCGGCCGCAGCCATCTGGTCAAACAGGAGCTCGCCGGCGAGATGGAGAAGGCCTCGAACGAACTCGAATTCGAAACCGCGGCGCTGTATCGCGATCGACTTGCCGCGCTGTCGGCGATCCAGTCGCAGCAGGGCATCAATCCGCGCACCGTGGAGGAAGCCGACGTGTTTGCCATCCATCAGGAGGGCGGCTATTCCTGCGTCGAGGTTTTCTTCTTCCGCACCGGGCAGAACTGGGGCAACCGCGCCTATTTCCCGCGCGCGGAGAAGTCATTCACGCCGGAGGAAGTGCTGGGCTCTTTCCTCGCGCAATTCTACGACGACAAGCCGCCGCCAAAGCTCATCCTGCTGTCGCACGAGATCGAGGAAAGCGCGCTGCTCGCCGACGCGCTCGCGGTCAAGGCCGGGTTCAAGGTTGAAGTCTCGACGCCCAAGCGCGGCGAAAAGAAAGAGCTGATCGCCCACGCGCTGACCAACGCGCGCGAGGCGCTGGGCCGCAAGCTGAGCGATACCGCGACCCAGAGCCGGCTGCTGCAGGGCATGGCGACGACGCTCGGACTGCCGCAGCCGCCCCGGCGCATCGAGGTCTACGACAACAGCCACATCCAGGGTACCAACGCGGTCGGCGCGATGATCGTGGCGGGGCCGGATGGATTCATCAAGAACCAGTACCGCAAGTTCAACATCAAGTCCGAGGGCCTGACGCCCGGCGACGACTACGGGATGATGCGCGAGGTGCTGGAACGGCGCTTCAAGCGGCTGTTGAAGCCGCCGGAGGGCGACGCCGCCAAACCGGCGGATGACGATTCGTTCCCGCAATGGCCCGATCTCGTCATCATCGACGGCGGCCGCGGCCAGCTCAACGCCGTGCGCGAAATCTTCCAGGGCCTCGGCCTGACCCAGGTGTCGCTGATGGCGGTCGCCAAGGGCCCGGAGCGCGACGCCGGGCGCGAGACCCTGTTCATGCCGGACCGCGAAGCCATCAAGCTCGAGCCGCGCGATCCCGTGCTGTATTTCATCCAGCGGCTACGCGACGAGGCCCACCGGTTCGTGATCGGTTCGCATCGCAAACTGCGCAAAAAGGACATCCGGGAAGCCGGGTTGCAGGAAATCCCGGGCATCGGCCCGTCACGCAAACGTGCCTTGCTGCATCATTTTGGAACGCTGAAGGAGATCGAACGGGCCTCGATCGCCGATCTCGGCAAGGTTCCGGGCGTCAGCGCCGAGAGCGCCCGCAAGATTTTCGAGTTTTTCCATGCGCAGCCGGGTTAAACGGAATGCGGGTTTCACATGGGCGTCGCCTGCGACAGATGATCTAGGCCCGCACGGTTGACCTTCACGCTCCAGCGGTATTGGTAACACGGATGAACATCGCGACCACCAGGGGACAGACCAAGAGCATGTCCCTGCCGAATATCCTGACCTACGCGCGCATCGCCGCCATTCCGGTGGTGGTCGGCTGCATCTACTGGCAATCCATCATGGACGGCCCGCTGTGGCTGCGCTGGGTGGCGCTGGCAGTCTTTCTCGCCGCGGCAGTTACCGACTATCTCGACGGCTATTATGCACGGATATGGGACCAGCAATCGGCATTCGGCCGGATGCTCGATCCGATCGCCGACAAGCTGTTGGTAGCATCCTGCCTCCTGATGCTTGCGGCCGACGGCAGCATCAATCGCTGGACGCTGTGGGCGGCGTTCGTGATCCTGTGCCGCGAAATCCTGGTTTCGGGTCTGCGCGAATACCTCGCCGCGTTGCGGGTCAGCGTACCCGTGACCCAGCTCGCAAAATGGAAGACCACGGTGCAACTGGTGGCGATCGGCTTCCTGATCGCCGGCGAGGCGGGCGAAGCGATACTGCCCTGGACCACGCTGATCGGCATTCTCCTGCTGTGGATCTCGGCGCTGGTCACCATTTACACCGGCTGGGACTATTTCCGCGCCGGCATCCATCACCTCATCAAGGAGGATGAGGGATGAAGGTCAAATATTTCGCCTGGGTGCGCGAGCGGGTCGGAATCTCAGAGGAAACCGTCGAGCCGCCGGCGGACGTGCGCACGGTGAGCGACCTGATCGGCTGGCTCTCCAGCCGCGGCGATGGCTATGCCTACGCCTTCGAGAAGCCGAAGGTGATCCGCGCCGCGATCGACCACAGCCACGTCAAGCCGGAGGCTGCGATCTCGGGCGCCCGCGAGATTGCATTCTTCCCGCCGATGACCGGCGGTTGACCTGCCCATGTCCGTCACGGCGACCATTCGCATCCAGGAAGGCGATTTCGACGTCGCGCAGGAAATCGCGGCGTTGAGCAAGGGCCGCATCGATGTCGGCGCGGTCGTCACCTTCAGCGGCATCTGTCGCGGCGACGACAATGGCGAGGCGATCGCCGCGCTGACGCTCGAGCATTATCCGGGCATGGCGGAAGCGGAAATCGGCCGGCACGCCGACGAGGCGCTGTCGCGCTGGCCGCTGCAGGGCCTCACTGTCATTCATCGGTTCGGCCGCATCGCGCCGGGCGAGAACATCGTGCTGGTCGTGACCGCTTCGTCGCACCGGCAGGCCGCCTTCGAAGCCGCGGAATTCCTGATGGACTACCTGAAGACGAATGCGCCGTTCTGGAAGCGCGAGGAAAGCCTGGAAGGCGCAAGCTGGGTCGAAGCGCGCGACCATGACGATGCCGCGGCGGCGCGCTGGACCAAATCGTGATGGCCAAAGCCCGCAAGCCGGCAGTGAAACGTCGCGGTACCGCATTGAAGTTTCCAAAAGTCGGCGCCGGTGAATTGCTGACGCTGCTGGATTTCGCCCGCTATGGCATGAGCCGCTTCGTCGAGGCCGAATTGGTGTTCGCCCACGGCACCACCGATCCGCTCGCGGAAGCCGCCTTCCTGGTCTGCGAAGCATTGCATCTCCACCCCGACCAGTTCGAGAGCTTTGCGACCGCGCGCGTAACCGCCGCCGAAGGCAAGAATATCCTCGATCTGTTCGCGCGCCGCGTCACGACGCGAAAGCCCGCCGCCTATCTCGTCAACAAGATCTACATGCGCGGCCTGCCCTTTTATGTCGACGAACGCACCATCGTGCCGCGTTCATTCATCGGCGAATTGCTGGAGCAGCATTTCGGCGGCGACGAAGATGAGGATGCTGGCTCGCTGATTTCGGATCCGGCAGATGTCGAGAGCGTGCTCGACCTCTGCACCGGCTCGGGCTGCCTTGCCATTCTGGCAGGCCTGCATTTTCCGAACGCTGCAATCGACGCGGTGGATATTTCCAGGGATGCGCTTCAGGTTGCCGCGCGCAATGTGAGCGCCTACGGGCTGGAGAATCGCCTGACGCTTCACCGCGGCGATCTGTTCGAGCCGCTTGGTGACCGGCGCTACGACCTGATCATATCCAACCCGCCCTATGTCGACGCAGAAGGCATGGCGAGCCTGCCGCGCGAGTGCCGCGCCGAGCCCAAACTCGCCTTCGACGGCGGCGTCGACGGCCTCGACATCGTCAGGCGCATACTCGACGAGGCAGCCGCGCACCTGACGCCGCAAGGCGGGCTGCTCTGCGAAATCGGCCGCTGCCGCCCGCAACTTGAAGCCGCCTATCCGCAACTGCCGCTGCTATGGCTGGATACCGAGGATTCCGAGGGCGAAGTATTCTGGATCGCCGCGGCCGATCTCTGATTTGCGCGGAAATATCACGGCGCGCCGGCGTTCCCGTCTGGCGGCGAAAATGATAGCCTCGCCGCAGCCCAACCCCGGACATCGAAGAGGCCGCCCATGCTGGACAAGAGCCCGCGCCCCACGCCCGTCAATGTGCCGAACGATCTCGCCGCGCACTGGATGCCGTTCACCGCCAACCGGGCGTTCAAGAAGAACCCGCGGCTGCTCGCCGGCGCCAGGGACATGCACTATTTCACCGTCGACGGCCGCAAGATCATCGACGGCGCCTCGGGCATGTGGTGCACCAATGCCGGCCACGGCCGCACCGAGATTTCGTCGGCGATCGCAAAGCAGGCCGAGGCGCTGGACTATGCGCCGCCGTTCCAGTTCGGCATCCCGCAAGCCTTCGAACTCGCCAGCCGCATTGCAGAACTCGCGCCCGCTGGCCTCGACCACGTGTTCTTCTGCAATTCCGGCTCGGAAGCGGCCGATACCGCGCTCAAGATCGCCCTCGCCTATCACCAGATCAACGGCCAGGGCAGCCGCATCCGCCTGCTCGGCCGCGAGCGCGGCTATCATGGCGTCGGCTTTGGCGGAACTTCGGTGGGCGGGATCGTCGGCAACCGCAAGCTGTTCGGCTCGCTGCTGACAGGCGTCGACCACCTGCCCGCCACCTACGATCGCGACAAGCAGGCGTTCAGCAAGGGCGAACCGGAATACGGCGCGCATTTCGCCGACGAACTGGAACGTCTCGTCAATCTGCACGGCGCCAACACCATCGCCGCCGTGATCGTCGAGCCGATGGCCGGATCGACCGGCGTATTGCCGGCGCCGAAGGGCTATCTCAAGCGGCTGCGCGAGATCACCCAGAAGCACGGCATCCTCCTGATCTTCGACGAGGTCATCACCGGCTATGGCCGGCTCGGTTTTGCTTTTGCCGCCGAACGCTACGGCGTGGTGCCCGACATGCTCACTTTTGCAAAAGGCATCACGAATGGCGCAGCGCCGATGGGCGGCGTGCTGGTGCGCGACACCATCCACGACTCTTTCATGAACGGCCCGGAATACGCGGTGGAACTGACCCACGGGTATACCTATTCGGCCCACCCGCTGGCCTGCGCCGCGGGACTTGCCACCCTCGACATCTACCGTGACGAAAAGCTGTTCGAGCGCGCCAACAAACTCGAGCCGAAATTCGCCGACGCCGTGATGTCGCTGCGCCAGGAAGCGGGCGTGCTGGATATCCGTACCGGCCTGACTGCCGGCATCGACCTCGCGCCCGTTGCCGACGCGCCGGGCAAGCGCGGCTTCGCCGGGCTCAACAGCGCCTTCCACGACAACGACCTGATGGTCCGCGTCGCCGGCGACACGCTGGTCCTGACCCCGCCGCTGATCATCACCGAGGACCAGATCGGCGAGATCATCGAAAAGGTCACCAAGGTGATCCGCGCGACGGCGTAAGCGCCTTCTCTCCGCGTCCCGGCCTTGAGCCGGGACCCCATTTCCACGCCACAATTTCAGAAGTTTCAGGTAGGTCCCGGCTCAAGGCCGGGACACGAGACCGCAATCGCAGTTCCGGCCGTATCAAAAAGAACACAGGCCCTGCGAATCAACATTGGTGGTAATGTCGCAGCGCTCGGGGGCGCGCAAACTGAATCATGCCAAAACTTGCGCCTGTTCCCGGGTGAAGGCAGTTCGGACCTTTAGGGCGTAGCGCGCGACATGATTCGCATTTCGACGATTTTCATCGCCATCTGCATGGTGCTCTTGGCAGCATCCCTCGGACTGGTGCTGCATGCGATGGCGGGCTTCAACAGTTCCGAAGCCGCGATCGTGTCGCTGACCGCGCTGACATTCCTTATCCTCTACAATGCCGTGTCGATGCGGCTGCGCGACCGCTCCGATGTCGGCGGCCAGATCGCCGACCTGTCCCGCGGCACCGCCGACCTCGCCCGCCAGGTCGCCGAATTCGGCCGCAGGCTCGCCGCCGTCGAAGGCCGGGTGGTGTCGGCGCACTCCGCAGGCGCCGACCGCATCCAGGCCGTGGTGGGCGAAATCAACGAATTGGGCGTGCTGGTCAAGCAACTGGCCGTCTCGGTCGCCAGCCACGACGACATGCTGTCCGCAGCCGCCGCGGCACCCGCCCCGGCGAGCAAGCCTCACTTCGAGCCGGCGAATGAGCAAACGTTCACTTCCGAGCCGGCCCCACCCGCCATCGCGAGACCGGCGCCGGTTGCCGTCGCAGCGCCGGCCGTGGTCGCGGAGGCCATTGCAGCCTCGCGCAACCAGGCGCAGCTGCTTGCCGCGGTGAAGAACGCCATCGAGGAAAGCCGCCTCGATATCTACCTGCAGCCGATGGTGACGCTACCCCAGCGAAAGGTGCGGTTCTACGAGGCGGTGACGCGGCTGCGCGACGAGCGCGACCAGGTCCTTGCCGCCGACGATTTCATCGCCGTCGCCGAAGCCGGCGGGCTGATGGGCAAGATCGATCACATGGTGATGCTGCGCTGTGTCCAGGTGCTGCGCCGCCTGATGGTGCGCAACAAGGATGTCGGCGTGTTCTGCAACGTCTCGGCGGCGACGCTCGGCAACCCGACCAACTTTGCGCAATGCCTCGATTTTCTCGAGGCCAATCGCGCGCTGGCGCCATCCTTCGTGCTCGAATTCAAGCAGGCCGCATTCCGCCGTCTGGGCCCTGCCGAGACCGAGCATCTGGCCGCGCTGTCGCAGCGCGGTTATCGCTTCTCGATCGACCATGTCACGGATCTGCGGATCGAACCGCGGGAACTCGCCGACCGTGGCGTTCGCTACATCAAGGTACCGGCGGCGTTGCTGCTCGATCCCAAGCAGAATTCGAGTTCCGACATCCATCCCTCCGATCTTTCCGATTTGCTCGGCCGCTTCGGCATCGACCTGATCGCCGAGCGGATCGAGGGCGAGCGCGCCGTGGTCGATCTGCTCGACTATGACGTCCGCTTTGGGCAGGGCTTCCTGTTTGCCCCGCCGCGGCCGTTGCGGCCCGAGGGGGCATCTGCTACCGGCGGGGCTACCCCGAACAAGGAATCCGGCAGTTCCAATGCCCCGAATGGCTCCATTAACCCCGTTTCCCTCCCCCAACCCGCCGTTGAGCCTGCCATGCGTGCGACCGGCAATGCCGCGCTGGCGCGCCGCGCTGCCGGACCGGGCTAGCGGACGTCCGAAATCATGACCTCGCTACGGTTTGCCGAAAGGCTGAGCGAGCTCGTGGACGGCGTCGAGGTCATCCTCTCCGATATCTGGGGCGTGGTGCATAACGGGCTCGAGTCGTTTCCCGACGCCTGCCAGGCGCTGCATACCTTTCGCGAGCGTGGCGGCACCGTCATCCTCATCACCAACGCGCCCCGGCCGGCAGACTCGGTACAACGGCAATTGCGCAAGCTCGGCGTCGCCGATGAAATCTATGACGCGATCGTCAGCTCCGGCGACCTGACCCGGCACTTCGTCGGCGATCACCCCGGCAAGAAGATGTTCTGGCTCGGTCCGGAGCGCGACAGCTCGATTTATCGCGGGCTCGACGCCGTGATCGCGCCGCTGGAGCAGGCCGACTACATCGTCTGCACCGGCCTGTTCGACGATGAAACCGAATCCGCCGAGGACTACCGCGGGATGATGCTGCAGGCGCGCGAGCGCAAGCTGCCGCTCATTTGCGCCAACCCCGACATCGTCGTCGAGCGCGGCGACCGATTGATCTACTGCGCGGGCGCGATCGCCGAACTCTATCGCGAACTCGGCGGCGAGGTGATTTTTTACGGCAAGCCGCACCGGCCGATCTACGAGCGCGCGATGGCACTCGCCGCCGAGCGCCGCGGCCATCCCGCACCGCTGGACCGCGTGCTGGCGATCGGGGATTCGGTGCGGACCGACCTGACGGGCGCCCACGGCTTCGGGATCGATTGCCTGTTCGTGACCCGTGGCATCCATTCCGAGGATTTCGAGGGCATCGACCAGCTCGATCCGGCCTCGGTCAAGGAGCTGTTCGGCCACCCACCGAAGGCGCTGATGCGGGAATTGCGCTGGTAGCCCAACGAAAAATGCCCGGGATCGACCCGGGCATTTCTAATTCCGTTGAGCGTTCGACGTTCTCAAGCCGTCGCCATGTCCGGGAAGACCGCCTCGATCTTGGTCTTCAGCGTGGCCGCATTGAACGGCTTGACGATGTAATTGTTGACGCCGGCCTTCTTGGCCGCGATCACGTTCTCGGTCTTGGATTCCGCCGTGATCATGATGAAGGGCGTGGTAGCGAGGTTGGGATCGGCGCGGACTTCCTTGAGCAGGTCGTAGCCGGTCATCGGCTCCATGTTCCAGTCGGAGATCACGAGCCCGTATTTCTTGCCGCGCATCTTGTCCAGCGCCTGCGATCCGTCGCTGGCATCGTCGATGTTATCGAACCCGAGCTGCTTCAAAAGATTTCGGATGATTCGGATCATGGTGCCATAGTCATCAACCACCAGAACCGGCATGGATAAATCAACCGCCATCTCTTCCCCCACTGCAACGCTTACGCAACAAAATATCCGCAGGCCTGCGCGATCCGCAGTCCTCCCCCAAGACGTAGCATCAGCCGTTAAACAGCCAGTTAATCGGGCCCGGGCGGATTGCACTGGTTTTGAGCCGACCGGCCCGCTTGACTTGGCAGGCAGCGCCGCGTCACGGTCCGACCGCGTTCGCCGAGCCAGAAAATTCCTGAAGAATCCCTGAAATGACACCTGAATTTACCGTTATACGGGACACTACCCCTGCCGCCGCGATCCCCCGCGGCGCCGTGGTCGCCATGGGCAATTTCGATGGCGTCCACCTGGGCCACCGCGCGGTGATCGCCGCCGCGCTGCGGATGGGCCAGGCGCACGGAAAACCGGCGTTTGCGGTCACCTTCGAGCCGCATCCGCGCAGTTTCTTCAGTCCGAACAGCCCGCAGTTCCGTCTCTCCGACGAGACCAACAAGCTGCGGCTCTTGGCCGGGACCGGGCTCGCCGGTGCCGTGGTGATGACCTTCGACAAGTCCCGCGCCGGCACCTCGGCGCAAGATTTCATTCACCATGACCTGATTGAGCGTCTCGGCATCTCGGGAATCGCGGTCGGCTACGACTTTCATTTCGGCAAGGGCCGGGTCGGCTCGCCGGCCCTGCTGCTCAGCGAAGCGCCGCGGCTCGGGATCGAGGTCGACGTCCAGGCCCATGTCGATATCGAGGAACGCCCGGTTTCCTCCAGCGCGATCCGCATGGCGCTGGCGGAGGGCCAGATCGACGACGCCACCACGATGCTGGGCGGACCGTGGTTCGTCAGCGGCGAGGTGATCCATGGCGAGAAGCGCGGCCGCGATCTCGGCTATCCCACCGCCAATATCCGCCTCGACAAGAATTGCAGCCTCAAGCACGGCATCTACGCCGTGCGGGTCGGCCGCGGCGCCGAGCGGTACGATGCAGTGGCAAGTTTCGGCCGCCGCCCGACCTTCGATAACGGCGCGCCGCTATTGGAAGTGTTCGTGTTCGACTTCAAGGGCGATCTCTACGGAACCACGCTCGACGTCGCCTTCATCGGCTTCATCCGCGACGAACTCAAGTTTGACTCAATCGACGCGCTGATTCGGCAGATGGACGACGACAGCGCGCGGGCTCGCGCCGCGCTCGCAGCCGCGCCCGATGCGTTTCCGAAGCTTGGAGCGATCAGTTGAGCAGATCCGAAAAAGAAAAAATGCTGGCCGGCGAGCTCTATCGCCCCGATGCCGAGATCGGCGCCGAGCAGGCGCAGACCAAGGCCTGGCTGGTCCGCTACAATGCCGCGCTGGCGCAACCGGTTTCGGAACGCCACGCACTGTTGCGCGAGCGTCTGGGACATGTCGGCTCCGGCGCCGTGATCCGGCCGCCGTTCTTCTGCGACTTCGGCTACAACATCAAGGTGGGCGACGGCGTGTTCATGAACTTCAACTGCGTCATCCTCGACGTCGTCGAAGTCAGTATCGGCGACCGCACCCAGATCGGACCGGCCGTCCAGATCTACGCGGCGGATCATCCCCGCGACGCCGAGACCCGCCGCGAGGGCCTCGAATTCGGCCGCCCGGTGCATATCGGCAAGGACGTCTGGATCGGCGGCGGCGCCATCATCCTGCCCGGCATCACGATCGGCGACGGCGCCATCGTCGGCGCCGGCAGCGTGGTCACGCGCGACGTCGGCGCGGGCGTGACGGTGGCGGGAAACCCGGCCCGGCCACGGTAAAGCTGTTACCGGTTCCGTCGGGCTTTGCGATTTTCCCGGTTGGCTGCTATGGAAAGCCCCCATGTTTGCGCGGCGCACCATCAGCATTAGCGGCCCGGCTTCCGCCTGAGCGTTCAGCTCGGCGCAAGACCGGGATTTTCCTGTTCATCCGCGATCTCCTCGCGTTACGGCGCCGTTTTCGAGCCAAACCAGAGCCTTCATGTCCCAAAATCCGCAAAAGTCCGACGTTACCGACTATTCCAAGACCCTGTTCCTGCCGCAGACGGAATTCCCGATGCGCGCCGGCCTGCCCCAGCGCGAGCCGGAAATCCTGAAATACTGGAACGAGATCGACCTCTACGGAAAGCTACGCCAGAGCGCCGCCGGCCGCGCCAAGTTTGTCCTGCATGACGGCCCGCCCTACGCCAACGGCAACATCCACATCGGCCACGCGCTGAACAAGATCCTCAAGGACGTGGTGACCAAGAGCCAGCAGATGCTCGGCTACGATTCCAACTACGTACCGGGCTGGGACTGTCACGGCCTGCCGATCGAGTGGAAGATCGAGGAAGAGAACTACCGCTCCAAGGGCAGGCAGAAGCCCGATTTTCGCGACTCCACTGCCATGGTGGAATTTCGAAAAGAGTGCCGCGCTTACGCGACGCACTGGCTCAACGTGCAGCGCGAGGAATTCAAGCGGCTCGGCATCATCGGCGACTGGGATCATCCCTACGCCACCATGAGCTATCCCGCCGAAGCCCAGATCGCGCGCGAACTGATGAAGTTCGCCGCCAACGGCACGCTCTATCGCGGCTCCAAGCCCGTGATGTGGAGCGTGGTGGAGAAGACCGCGCTCGCCGAGGCCGAGGTTGAGTATGAGGACTACACCTCCGACATGGTGTGGGTGAAGTTTCCGGTGACCTCGCCGGCGCATGGCGCGCTCGCCAACGCCTCCGTCGTGATCTGGACCACGACGCCATGGACGCTGCCCGGCAACCGCGCCATCAGCTTTTCGCCGAAGATCGCCTACGGCCTGTATGAAGTCACCGAAGCACCGGAAGACAACTGGGCGAAGACTGGCGACCTGCTGATCCTCGCCGATGCGCTTGCCGAAAGCGTATTCAAGCAAGCGCGCGTCACCGCCTATACTAAGCTGCGCGATCTGCCGGCCGACACGCTGGATGCGGTCGAGTGCGCCCATCCGTTGAAAGGCTTCGAGGGCGGATACGAATTCATCGTCCCGCTGCTCGCCGGCGACCACGTCACCGACGACACCGGCACCGGCTTCGTGCACACCGCGCCCGGCCACGGCCGCGAGGACTTCGACGTCTGGACCGCAAATGCGCGCGAACTCGAGCCGCGCGGCATCAACACCACCATCCCCTACACCGTCGACGAAAACGGCGCCTTCACCGACCATGCCCCGGGCTTCACGGGCCACCGTGTCATCAACGACAAGGGTGAAAAGGGCGACGCCAACGAGAGCGTGATCAAGGCGCTGGTCGAGCGCGGCATGCTGCTGGCGCGCGGCCGGCTCAAGCATCAGTATCCGCATTCCTGGCGGTCGAAGAAGCCGGTGATCTTCCGCAACACGCCGCAGTGGTTCATCGCGATGGACAAGGACATCGCCGATCACGGCGAGGCCCGCCCCGGCGACACGCTACGCGCCCGCGCGCTGCGCGCGATCTCGGTGACGCAATGGGTGCCGCCCGCCGGCCAGAACCGGATCAACGGCATGATCGCCGGCCGCCCCGACTGGGTGATCTCGCGCCAGCGCGCCTGGGGCGTGCCGATCGCGGTATTCGTGCGCGAGAAGGGCGACGGCACCGCTGAAATCCTGCAGGACGAAGCGGTCAATCAGCGCATCACTGAGGCGTTCATGGAGGAAGGCGCCGACGCCTGGTACATGGATGGCGCGCGCGAGCGTTTCCTCGGGTCGCGCGCCGGCGAAGACTGGAAGAAGGTCGACGACATCTGCGACGTCTGGTTCGATTCCGGCTCGACGCACGCCTTCGTGCTGGAAGACCGCCAGAATTTCCCCACCCTCGGCAACATCGTGCGCAAGATCGACGGTGGCGACGACACCGTGATGTATCTGGAAGGCTCGGACCAGCATCGCGGCTGGTTTCACTCCTCGCTGCTGGAGAGCTGCGGCACCCGCGGCCGCGCGCCTTACGACGTGGTGCTGACGCACGGCTTCACGCTCGACGAGAACGGCCGCAAGATGTCGAAGTCGCTCGGCAACACCGTCGAGCCGCAAAAGGTGATGAAGGATTCGGGCGCCGATATCCTCAGACTCTGGGTCTGCGCCACCGACTATGCCGACGACCAGCGCATCGGTCCCGAAATCCTGAAGAACACCATCGAGACCTATCGCAAGCTGCGCAACTCGATCCGCTGGATGCTCGGCACGCTGCATCATTTCAATCCCGCCGACGCGGTCGCCTATGCCGACATGCCCGAGCTGGAACGCCTGATGCTGCACGAACTCGCCGTACGCGCGGCGATCGTGCGCCAGGCCTATACCGAGTTCGACTACAAGACGGTCGTGGCAACGCTGTCGGCATTCATGAACACCGAATTGTCGGCGTTCTACTTCGACATCCGCAAGGATACGCTGTACTGCGACCCGCCATCCTCGGTCGCGCGCAAGGCGGCGCTGTCCACGATCGACATCATCTGCGACGCGATCCTGCGCTGGCTGGCGCCGGTCCTGAGCTTCACCACCGAGGAAGCGTGGCGGATGTACAATCCGAACGCCGAACCGTCGGTGCACCTGATGCTGCTGCCGGAAGGTCTCGAGCAGTTCCGCGACGATGCGCTCGCCGCCAAATGGGAAGCCATCCGCAATGTTCGCCGTGTCGTCACCGGTGCACTCGAACTGGAACGCGCCGCCAAGAACATCGGCTCGTCGCTGGAGGCCTCGCCGCTCGTCTATGTCTCGGACAAGGATATCTTCAGCACGCTGTTCGACATCGACCTGGCCGAAGTCTGCATCACCTCGAACGCGATGGTGACCAACGACGAGGCGCCGGGTAACGCGTTCAGGCTCGCCGATGTGCCTGGCGTTGCCGTCGTGGTCGAACAGGCCGTGGGCACCAAATGCGCGCGGTCGTGGAAGATCCTGCCGACCGTCGGCGAAGACCCCGAGTACCCCGACGTCTCGCCACGCGACGCGCGGGCCCTGCGTGAATGGAAAACGCTCACCGAAGGCGACAAGCCGGTCGATGAGGTCGAAGCGCCCGCCGAGCCCGTCGGGTTGGTCGAGACGCAACAGCCCGTGCAAGAGCCGTTGCAGGCGACGCCTGAGCCGGCCGCTTCAGAAAACGAAACGGCTGCCAAACCTGCCAGGAAGGTCAGGGCCCGGACGACCGCGGCCGCTAAACAGGCCGACGAAACCGAGAGCGCGGCCAGCAATACTGCTGAAGCGAATGCACCCGCTAAACCCCAGGCGAAGAAGACCAAGGCCGGGAAGGCGAAGGCCAAGAAGGCCGTGGCGAAGAAGCCTGTGGCCAAAAAGGCCGTAGCGAAAAAGGCCAAAGCCAATAAGGCCAAGACCGGGAAAGCCGCGGCCAGAAAATCCAAAGCCAAGGGGACCAAATCCAGCAAGGCTTCTTCCGCCGCGAAGGGAACCAAGAATAGGGCCGCAAAGACCACTGCGAAGAAGGCAGCGAAAAAGAACAAGAAGACTGGCAAGAAGGCGGGTAAGAAGCCGGCGGGAGCCAAGCCAAAGAAGTCGAAAAAGAAGGCGAGATAAGTGTCCGGCCTCGAACGCTCGACGACCCCTCACCTTCGCGCCGGCGTTATCGCCGCGATGGCCACGCTGATCCTCGATCAGGCCTCGAAGCTTTGGCTGCTCTACGTGTTCGACATTGCCCATCGTGGCGTTGTCAGGGTCACGCCGTTCTTCGACCTGGTGCTGGCATGGAACGTCGGCATCAGTTTCGGCTGGTTCCAGACCGACAATCAGCTCGCCCAGGTGGTGCTGATCGGGATCAAGGCGATCGCCGTGATCGTGCTCGGGATCTGGATGGCGCGGTCGAGCACGCTGGTGGCGACCGTTGCGCTGGGCCTGATCATCGGTGGCGCGGTCGGTAACGGGATCGACCGCTTCCTCCATGGCGCGGTGGTCGATTTCGCGCTTTTCCACATCGATATCGGCGGAAAAACCTTCAATTGGTATGTGTTTAACCTTGCGGATGTGGCCATTGTTGCCGGTGTGGCGGGCCTATTGTATGATTCCTTCCTGGGGGTACCCGCCGCAAAAGCGCCCTGATCCCGGTCGATACGACCGAGGTAATCCATGCCCGCAAAAGCGGGCTGGCGCCCCTCAAGCCGGCCCCCGCCTGTTGCGGAAATTGTGAATGGGGAACAGCGCAATGCTAAAGACCGAAGCCCGCTTCTGGACGCTGCAGAATAGCTCGCTGAGCCGTGCGTTGCGGCTCGCCGCTGTTGCCTTCGGCGTCGGCCTCGTGATGGCATCCGGTCCCGTGCGCGCCGACGACGAGGACGAGGACGACAAGACCTTCGAGGAAAAGATCATCGAAGGCATCATGCGCGGCATCGGCGGCACCAACATGGAAAACCGGGGCATCGAGTATCGCGAGCGCTCGCCGCTGGTGGTGCCGCCCAAGCTGGACCTGCCGCCCCCGACCGCCGCTGCGGCCGAGGCGAAAGCGCCGAACTGGCCGAAGGATCCCGACGAGCAGCGCCGCAAGGCGGCAGCCACAGCCCGCAAGAAAGACAGCAAGGACCCCGTCGAAGCTGCCCGTGTCCTGACACCGGCAGAACTCGCGAAGGGCAAGACATCGGGTACCTCGCGGGCCAGCAACGACCCGGTAGCGCCGGGCGTCAGCAACAGCCCGATCCTGAGCCCGTCGCAGCTCGGCTATTCCGGCGGCCTGATGGGAATGTTCGGCGGCAACAAGACCGAGACCGCCACCTTCAAGGGCGAACCAACGCGTGATTCGCTGACGCAGCCACCGGCCGGCTACCAGACACCGTCGTCGAACTATGCCTACGGCACCGGGCCGAAGGAGTCCCTGAACAAGGAATACAATCCGGCCAAAGGCAAGTATGGCGAATAGTTAAGCTTATCTCGCGCCTTCGTGACGATTGCCCATGCCTGCGCGGTGTACGATGCCGCGGCTTTATCCCGAACCGATCGTTCGGGCTGTTTCCAGCATTTGCGCGAATTCCTGTTGCAAGAGCGCTAACCACTTTTGCGGCAGACGCGCCAGATAGGTCATGATGTCATCGCACCGCTTTGCCGCCTCGCTCGCTGCAGCTTTCATCTCGATATCTGCTTTCTCTGCCAGTAGCGCGCTCGCCCAGACCACGGTCACGTCGGAACGTCCCGCCAGCTTCACCCTCGGCAACGGCCTGCAAGTGGTGGTGATCCCGGATCGCCGCACACCCGTCGTGACGCAGATGATCTGGTACAAGGTCGGCTCCGCCGACGAGACGCCAGGCAAATCCGGGCTGGCGCACTTCCTCGAACACCTGATGTTCAAGGGGACGGCCAAACATCCCGCCGGTGAATTCTCGCAGACGGTGTTGCGGATCGGCGGCAACGAGAACGCCTTCACGTCCGTCGACTACACCGGCTACTTCCAGCGCGTGCCGCGCGAGCAACTGGCGTCCATGATGGAGTTCGAGGCCGACCGCATGACCGGCCTCATCCTCAAGGACGAGAACGTGCTGCCCGAGCGCGACGTCGTGCTCGAGGAGTTCAACATGCGGGTCGCCAACAATCCTGAAGCGCGGCTGACCGAACAGATGATGGCGGCGCTGTACCTCAACCATCCCTACGGCCGGCCGGTGATCGGGTGGCGCCAGGAAATCGAGAAGCTCGACCGCGAGGACGCGCTGGCGTTCTACAAGCGATTCTATGCGCCGAACAACGCGATACTGGTGATCGCCGGCGATGTCGATGCCAATGAGGTCCGCCCGATGGTGGAGAAGGCCTATGGCGGCATCCCGGCTCAACCGGCCATTGCCGCGCAGCGCATCCGTCCGCAGGAGCCGGAGCCCGCAGGACCGCGCACGGTGACGCTGTCCGATCCGCGGGTCGAGCAGACCAGGCTGCGGCGCCAATACCTCGTTCCGTCCTCGACGACCGCTGCAGCCGGCGAAGGTCCGGCGCTCGACGTGCTCGCGCAGTTGATGGGCGGCGGCTCCAACTCCTACCTCTATCGCGCACTGGTCGTCGATCGCCCGCTCGCCACCAGCGCCGGTGCCGGATACCAGGGCACCTCGCTCGATCCGTCGCAGTTCTCGATCGCTATTTCGCCGAAGCCCGGCGTGGAGTTTGCGCAGGTCGAACAGGTGATCGACGAAGTGATTTCAGACATCGTCAAGAACCCCGCCCGCGCCGAGGACCTCGAACGGGTCAAGACCCAGCTGATAGCCGAGGCGATCTACGCCCAGGACAACCAGACCACGCTGGCGCGCTGGTATGGCGGTGCGCTGACGACGGGACGAAGCATCGACGATATCAGGAGCTGGCCGGACCGCATTCGCGCCGTGACCGCCGAACAGGTCCGCGACGTCGCACAGAAATGGCTCGACAAGAAACGCTCCGTGACCGGTTATCTGATCAAGGATTCCGCTCCGAAACGCGAGGAGAAGCGCTCGTGAACCATTTTCGGACCGGCGCGCAGCGCCTCGCATTCGGCCTGATCGCAGGCGCAGCGCTGCTGTTTGTGGTGGCCACGCCATCGCTGGCGGCAACAAAGATTCAGCGCCTGGTATCGCCGGGCGGAATCGAGGCCTGGTTCGTGCAGGATGCCACTGTGCCCCTGATCGCGATGGAGTACGCCTTCGGCGGCGGCGCCGCGCAGGATCCGGCCGGCAAGCCCGGCGTCGGCAACATGGTCGCCAGCCTGCTCGACGAGGGCTCGGGCGATCTCGATTCGAAGACCTTCCACGAACGCCTCGAGCGCCGCGCCATCGAGCTGAGCTTTACCGCGAACCGGGATACTTTCCGCGGTTCGCTGCGCATGCTCAAGGACAACAAGGACGAGGCCTTCGACCTGCTGCATCTGGCGCTGACCTCGCCGCGCTTCGATGCAACCGATGTCGAACGCATTCGCGCGCAGGTCATCTCCAGTCTGCGCCGCGAGACCACCAATCCGACATCGCTGGCGAGCCGCAAATTCCTCGAAGTCGCTTTCGGCGACCATCCCTACAGCAGGCAGGCCAACGGCACGCTGGAGAGCGTGCCGAAGATCGACGTTGCCGACCTGAAGGACTACGTCCGCCGGGTGATCGCAAAGGACACGCTGCGGATCGCCGTGGTCGGCGATGTCGACCCCGACACGCTTGGAAAGTTGCTGGACAAGACGTTTGGCGGATTGCAGGCCAAGGCCAGCCTGACACCTGTCGCCGATGTCGAGGCCGCCAAGCCGCCGCAGCGCGCCTTCATCCCGCTCGACGTGCCACAGACGGTGGTGACGTTCGGTGGACCCGGCGTTCGCCGCGACGATCCGAAATTCATGGCCGCCTATGTGGTGAACCACATCATCGGCGGCGGCAGCTTCTCCTCCCGGCTCTACAAGGAAGTTCGCGAGAAGCGCGGCCTTGCCTACTCGATCTATCAGTCGCTGCTCTGGATGGATCGCTCCGCGATATTCATCGGCAACACCGGCACCCGCGCCGACCGCGCCGGCGAAACCGTGGATGCGATCGAAAAGGAAATCCGCCGCATGGCCGAGGAAGGCCCGACCCAGAAGGAACTGGACGAGGCCAAGTCCTATCTGAAGGGCTCGCAGATGCTGGCGCTCGATACCTCCTCGAAGCTCGCGCAGGCGCTGCTGCAATACCAGCTCGACAAGCTGCCGATCGACTACATCGAGAAGCGCAACGCCCTCGTCGACGCCGTCACGCTGGACGACGCCGAACAGGCAGCGAAGAAGCTCTGGGGCCAGGGCCTGCTGACCGTGATCGTCGGCCGCGCCCCGCAGGCCGCCGCTCAGCCCGCCGTGGCGCCGCCGAAGGCGAACTGAGCCCTCCCAATTCTCCGTCATGGCCGGGCTTGTCCCGGCCATCCACGTTTTCTATACGCTGAAGTCGTGGATGCCCGGGACAAGCCCGGGCATGACGACTTTGGTGCCGCCATGCTGCGGGTTGCCCGCGACCTCACGATCGACGAAGACGATATCGACATTGCCTTCGTTCGCGCCTCCGGGCCCGGCGGGCAGAACGTCAACAAGCTCGCAACCGCCGCGCAGCTGCGCTTCGATACGCGCAAGATCACGCTGCCGGAGGACGCGGCGCTGCGGCTGAACCGGATCGCCGGCCAGCGCATGACCAAGGAAGGCGTGATCGTGATCCACGCCCAGCGATTCCGTACCCAGGAACGCAACCGCGCCGATGCCATCGACCGACTGCTCGAAATGCTGCGCGAGGCCATGGTGCGGCCGGTGCCGCGGCGGGCGACCACGCCCACCTTCGGATCGAAGCAGCGGCGCCTCGAAGGCAAGAAGCGCCGCAGCGACGTCAAGGCAAAACGCAACACCGCACGCTTCGACGATTGAGCTAACATCCGGAAACGAAGAGCTCCGGCCGTCACCACGGCCGGAGCTTCTGTCTGGTGGGCAACTCCTCCGAGTGGAGCGTTACCGGCCCGTTGCTGGAGCCATCGCCCCACCACTTGTAACCTTTCCGCTGCCGGTACCCACGGTGCCCTTCGCGCCGGTCTTCGCAGCGCCCGTCTTGTGGCCGGCAGTACCGGCGTCCTCGTCGACCGCTGCCCCGCCTTGCATCTGGGTCTTGCCCGGCACGCTGCCACGGACCTTGGCGTCGGACGAGGCGCCTTGCGCCAGAACAGGACCGGCAAGCAGCGCCGAGATTGCGACAGCGATCGCCGAGGTTTTCACTAGCTTCATCCATGTCTCCAGGTTTGGGCGACGACGAGCGGTTCGGCCTGCTTTACGCGCCGTTCGCACCGAACCGCTCGTCGCCGGGTCACGCGTGGGGCGAACGGCGCAGGCGCCATGCAACCCCCGCGCTGTGGTGATCGTGCAGGGATTTCGGGGTCATTTTGCGAATCCTTGGCCACGGACCGACCGCATATGCGGCGGCTGGAACTCACGCGCGGCGATCGGAAGATTGGAGCGCAGCAAAAGCACTGCCGCTTTTGTTCTTTGGTGAAACAGCCCGCTACTACCACCGCCAATTTTTCGCGACCTACAGTCTGTGCACGCCGATGGTGGAGCACATGGCAATGCTGCGCACGACACGGGCAATCGGTCTGGGATGTTGCGCCGCACTGCTTGTCGTAACAGTTGCCCGCGCACAGATGGCGCTGCCCGCCGCCAAGCCGCCGGATGGAACGACGCTGTTCAAGCAGCAATGCGCAACCTGCCACACCACCAACCTGTCTGACCCGGTGCGCCAGGGACCGTCGCTGTTCAAGATCGTCGGCAGGCAGGCGGGCAAGGTGGACGGTTTTCGCTACTCCGCCGGCTTCGCCCAGGCCAGCTTCGTCTGGGACGACGCCAGGCTCGACGCCTATCTCGCCAATCCGCAGGCGACGATCCCGGGCTCCAACATGGCCTACCGCCAGCCCAAGGCGGAAACCCGCGCCGCCATCATCGCTTACCTGAAGGAGCTGAACTGAATGGCAAAGCCTGTTCATTCGATGATCCGCGTGTTCGACGAGGCGAAGTCGCTGGACTTCTATGCACGCGCCTTCGGGCTCGAGGTCGCCGATCATCTCAAGTTTGCGGATTTCGCGCTGATCTACCTGCGTCATCCCTCCTCGCCGTTCGAGGTCGAACTGACCGTCAATTTCGATCGCAAGGAGCCCTATGCGCTCGGCGACGGCTACGGCCATCTTGCCGTCGTCGTCGATGATCTCGACGCCGAACACGCACGGTTCGAGAGCGAACGCCTGTCACCCGGCCCGCTGCGCGACTTCAAGCACGACGGCAGGACGCTGGCGCGCTTCTTCTTCGTCGCCGATCCGGACGGCTACAAAATCGAGGTAATCCAGCGCGGTGGGCGCTTCGGTTAATCGCAATCAACAAGCATTCCAGGGAGGACGCCAATGAGAGAAGTCGATCGTCGAAGCAAATATGACCGCCGCGTTTTTCTGAAGGGCGCGGCCACCGCGGTGCCGGCTGTCGCGATCGCGAGCAGCGCGGGCGTTGGCGTCAGCGACGCCTGGGCCAACGACGCCACCGCGCTGACGCCGGCGACGCTGAAGACGCTGGTCAAGGTCGCCCGCGATATCTATCCGCACGACTTCCTGGGCGACAGCTACTACATCACCGCGGTCAAGCCGTGGGACGGCAAGGCGGCGAAGGATCCGGCGACCAAGTCGCTGATCTCGGACGGCGTCGCCCAGCTCGACAAGGCGGCGAACGACCGTCACAAGGTGCCCTACGCCCAGGTGCCCTGGGAAACCGAACGCGTCGTGCTGCTGCAGCAGATCGAGCAGACGCCGTTCTTCCAGAAGGTCCGCGGCGACCTCGTCGTCTCCCTCTATAACCAGAAGGAGCTCTGGCCCAAGTTCGGCTATGAGGGTTCCTCCGCCGAATACGGCGGCTACATCACGCGCGGCTTCGCCGACATCGACTGGCTCCCGAAGGCTTGAAGCGCCGCGGGCAACGAACGGTCAGGGAGGAATTCAACATGGCAAAATTCGATCTGAATGACAGCGGCGTGGTCGTGATCGTCGGCTCGGGCGCCGGCGGCGGAACGCTCGGCAACGAGCTGGCGCAGAAGGGCGTCAAGGTCGTGATCCTCGAAGCCGGATCGCGCATCGAGCTGCAGGACTTCGTCAACGACGAATGGGAGAGCTTTTCCCAGCTCGCCTGGTCCGACATGCGCACCACATCGGGAAGCTGGCGCGTGGCGAAGGATTTTCCAAACCTGCCGGCGTGGATCGTGAAGGCGGTCGGCGGCTCGACCACGCACTGGGCCGGCGCCTCGTTGCGCTTCGACGAGCACGAGTTCAAGGTCAAGAGCACCTATGGCGGGATCGCCGGCGCCAACCTGCTGGACTGGCCTATCACGCTCGCCGAACTGGAGCCGTGGTACGCCAGGGCGGAGGACAAGATGGGCGTCACCCGCACCAACGGCATCGCGGGCCTGCCGGGCAACAACAATTTCAAGGTAATGGAGGCCGGTGCGAAAAAGCTCGGCTACAAGACCGTGCACACCGGCAACATGGCGATCAACAGCGCGCCACGCGACGGGCGCGGCGCCTGCCAGCAGATCGGCTTCTGCTTCCAGGGTTGCAAGTCCGGCGCCAAATGGTCGACGCTCTACACCGAGATCCCCTCAGGCGAAGCCACCGGCAATCTCGAGGTACGCCCCAACAGCATGGTGATCAAGATCGAGCACGACGCGTCCGGCAAGGTGACCGGCGTGGTCTATGCCGACGAGAGCGGCGCGATGCAGCGCCAGAAGGCGCGCGTGGTGGCGGTCGCCGGAAACTCGATCGAGAGCCCGCGGCTGTTGCTCAACAGCGCCTCGAACATGTTCCCGAACGGTCTCGCCAACTCGTCCGGACAGGTCGGCCGCAACTACATGCGGCACATGACCGGCAGCGTCTACGCAGCGTTCGAAAAATCCGTGCACATGTATCGCGGCACCACCATGGCCGGCATCATCCGCGACGAGGCGAAGAACGACCCCAAGCGCGGTTTCGTCGGCGGCTACGAGATGGAGACGCTGTCGATCGGCGTGCCGTTCATGGCCGCGTTCCTCAATCCCGGCGCGTGGGGACGCTCCTTCACGTCGGCGATGGAATCCTATCCGCGGATGGCCGGCATGTGGCTGGTCGGCGAGGACATGCCGCAGGAAACCAACCGCATCACGCTCGACGCGAAGGCCAGGGACAAGTTCGGCATGCCGGTGGCGAGCGTGCATTTCGACGACCATCCGAACGACATCGCGATGCGCAACCACGCCTACAAGCAGGGCGCGGCCGTGTACGAGGCCGTCGGCGCCACCGTGACCTACCCGACGCCGCCCTACCCGAGCACGCATAATCTCGGCACCAACAGGATGAGCGACAAGCCTGCGGATGGCGTGGTGAACAAGTTCGGGCAGGCCCACGACGTCAAGAACCTGTTCGTCTCCGACGGCAGCCAGTTCACCAGCGGTGCCGCCTGCAATCCAACGCTGACGATCGTTGCCCTTGCGATCCGGCAGGCGGACCACATCGCCGGCGCGATGCAGCGCAAGGAGATCTAGTTCTGACAAAACGGAAGCGGCTCGGTCCGGAATGGATCGAGCCGCTTCTGCTTGTCGATCGGAGAGAACCTATTCGGCCGCGTCGAGCATGGCAGCGGTACCGCCACTGAATTCCGGCACAGCGGCGGCGCTCTTGGCGCGATAGATCAGGCAGGAGCAGCGCAGCAGCGAGGCAAAATTCCTGACCTCGCCGTGGTGGTCGAGCACCTCGTCGTGCAGCGTGGTGAGGAACTTGGCGAGGCTCATGCCCTCCTTCGCCGCAATCTCCTCCAGCGTGTCCCAGAACGACATTTCGAGCCGGATCGAGGTGCAATGGCCGCCCATCCGCAGCGATCGGGTCTGCGATTCATAATCGCGCTGGGCCTGATGCGCGAACAGATGGCACATGGCATTCCTCCCGTCAGATTATAATTTTTCTAAACGATATACCCGGCCACGCTACCTCACAATCCCAAGTCGGATTTCAAGCCCGATGCCGCAAACCCGCCGGGAGCGAATCTCAGTATCTTCAAGGCGATAGTCGGCCTTCATCCCCAGCCCGGCACTGATTCGGCATGCATTTGCCACCGCTGGCGCCTAGAATGGCGCTCCGTATCGAATCGGCGCGTCAACCAGCCCATGCCCGTCCGTCAGCTCCCCGAACAGGTCGTCAACCGCATCGCCGCCGGCGAGGTGGTCGAACGTCCCGCGAGCGTGGTGAAGGAACTCGTCGAAAACGCCATCGACGCGGGCGCCAGCCGGGTCGACATCTTCACCGACGGCGGCGGCCGCCGGCGGATCGGCATCACCGACGACGGCAGCGGCATGACCCATGGCGATCTGGCGCTCGCCGTCGACCGCCACGCCACCTCCAAGCTCGACGACGAGGATCTGCTGCGCATCCGCACGCTCGGGTTCCGCGGCGAGGCCCTGCCCTCGATCGGCGCGGTGGCAAGGCTCGGCATCACCACGCGGCATCGCAGCGAGCCGCACGCCTGGTCGCTGTCAGTCGAAGGCGGCGAGAAGTCTCCGATCATGCCGGCGGCGCTGTCGCAAGGGACTCGCGTCGAGGTCAGCGATCTCTTCTACGCCACGCCGGCGCGGCTGAAATTCCTCAAGACCGACCGCACCGAGGCCGAGGCGATCCGCGAAGTGGTGCGGCGGCTCGCCATGGCGCGGCCCGATATCGCCTTCACGCTCGCCGGCGAGGAACGCGCGCCGGTGACCTGGGCCGCGGCGCTGCCGGGTGCTGCGGGCCGGCTGACGCGGCTCGGCGATATCCTGGGCAGCGATTTCCGCGCCAGCGCGATCGAAGTGCGCGCCGAGCGCGAGGGCGTCGTGGTCGAAGGCTTTGCCGCCGCGCCATCGCTGACGCGGGCGAATGCGCTCGGGCAATATCTGTTCGTCAACGGCCGCCCGGTGCGCGACAAGCTGATCCTCGGCGCGGTGCGCGCAGCCTATTCGGACTACCTGCCGCGCGACCGCCATCCTGTCGTCGCGCTGTTCGTGACACTGGAACCGCACGAGGTCGACGCCAATGTGCATCCGGCCAAGACCGAGGTGCGGTTTCGCAACGCCGGCCTCGTCCGCGCGCTGATCGTGCACGCGCTGAAGGAGGGCCTCGCCCGCGAGGGCCGCCGCACCGCCGCCAATACCGACGGCGCGGCGCTTTCAGCGTTCCGTCCGTCTTTTGCGCCGCGCCCGAACAACTGGGACTGGCGCGCGTCGCCGGCCTATCCGGTCAATCCCGCGCCCTCATTCGGAGGCGCGATGGTGTCCGCACTCGCCGAAGCCGGCCAGGCCGCCTTCGATGTCGGCACGCCGACCGCCGACGTGCGTTTCGAAGCTCAGCCTGCTGCTGATTTGCTCGACCGTCCGCTCGGCGCGGCGCGCACGCAGATCCACGAGACCTACATCGTGTCGCAGACCCGCGATGGCCTCGTCGTCGTGGACCAGCACGCTGCGCATGAGCGCATCGTCTATGAGAAGCTGAAGGCGTCGCTGGCGAAGAACGGCGTGCAGCGGCAGATATTGCTGATCCCCGAAATCGTCGAACTCGACGAAGCCACCGTCGAACGGCTGCTCGATCGCGCCGAGGAGCTCGCATCGTTCGGCCTTGCGATCGACTCCTTCGGCCCCGGCGCGGTGGCCGTCCGCGAGACGCCGTCGCTGCTCGGCAAGGCGAACGCGGCTGGACTGTTGCGCGACCTGGCCGAGCACATGGCCGAATGGGATGAAGCCTTGCCTCTGGAGCGCCGCCTGATGCACGTCGCCGCCACCATGGCCTGCCACGGGTCGGTCCGCGCCGGCCGCCGCCTCAAGCCGGAAGAGATGAACGCGCTGCTGCGTGAAATGGAAGACACCCCGAACTCCGGCCAGTGCAACCACGGCCGCCCGACCTATGTGGAGCTGAAGCTCTCCGATATCGAGAAGCTGTTCGGGCGCAGGTGAGGGTTTCGTAGGGTGGGTTAGCCGAAGGCGTAACCCACCGGGGCTCCGCGAAGGCGGCGGATTACGCTTCGCTAATCCGCCCTACAAATCGCAAGAACACAAACACCGTATCGTCATACGCCCGCCGCTCCAGTTCTTCGAAGCCCTCGGGCACAACGAACGCCGCAGCCTTCGCCTCCTCCACCACCAGCAACGCGCCCGCCGTCAGCCAACCGCCATCGCGCAGCGAGACGAGCGACTTCTCCGCCAGCCCCTTGCCATAGGGCGGATCGAGAAACGCCAGCGCGAACGGTTCGACCGGATGCGCCGGGCCGAGATTGGTGGCATCGCGGCGATAGACTTTCGTCACCCCGCCCAAGCCCAGCGCCTCGACATTGTTGCGCAGCAGCGCGCGCGCTTCCGCGCCGTTGTCGACGAACAGCGTGAACGCCGCCCCGCGCGACACCGCCTCGATGCCAAGCGCGCCGGTGCCGGCGAACAGGTCGAGCACGCGCGCGCCTTCGATCGGATTGTCATAGGCGTGAATCAGAATATTGAACACCGACTCGCGCAGGCGGTCCGCTGTTGGGCGAATTTCCCGCGAGGAAGGCGAGGCCAGATTGCGGCCCTTCAGTCGTCCCCCAACGACACGCATCGGCTGCTACTCGTCCCGCGGCTTGAGGTCGCGCTTGCCGTGATAGCCGCGCTTGGCGCGGCGCGGCGGGCCGTAGCCGTTGGCTTCGTCCTCGTTGCGGGCGCGCGCCTCCTCGCTGCCGGTGCGCTGCACCAGCACGCGGCGGCCCTTGCGATCTGCGATCAGCGCGCTCTTGCCCGCCGGCTTGAACGACTTCTTGCCGCGCGGCGCATCGTCTTCGTCCTCGGATCTCTCGCCAGATTTTTCACCTTGCATCGGCCGATTGAAATCAGCGCCCGCGAGCGCCGCGATCTTCTCGCCGAGCTGCTCGCGCAGCACGCGGGTCTTGACCTCTTCCACTTGCCCCTCGGCGAGTTCGCCGAGTTGGAACGGGCCGTAGGAAACCCGGATCAGCCGGTTCACCTCGAGACCGAGATGCGCCATGACGTTACGCACCTCGCGATTCTTGCCCTCGCGGATCGCGAACACCAGCCAGACATTGGCGCCCTGGTCGCGCTCCAGCGTCGCATCGATCGAGCCATATTTGACGCCGTCGACCTCGACGCCCTTCTTGAGTTCGTCGAGTTGCGCCTGCGTCACCTCGCCATGGGCGCGAACGCGATAGCGCCGCAGCCAGCCGGTGTCGGGCAGTTCGAGCGCGCGGGCGAGCCCGCCGTCATTGGTCAACAGCAGCAGGCCCTCGGTGTTGAAATCGAGCCGGCCGATCGAGATCAGCCGCGGCAGGCCTTCCGGCAGGTTGTCGAACACCGTCGGCCGCCCCTCGGGGTCGGCATGCGTGGTCATCAGTCCGCGCGGCTTGTGATACATGAACAGGCGGGTGCGCTCGCGCGGCGGCAGCACCTTGCCGTCGACGGCGACGACGTCGTTCGCGGTGACGTCGAGCGCCGGCGAATTGATGACCCGGCCGTTGACGGTGACGCGGCCCTGCGTGATCAACTCCTCGGAATCGCGGCGCGAAGCGAGGCCGGCGCGGGCCACTACCTTTGCGATCCGCTCGCCGGCCTTTTTCGGCTTCGGCTCCGCGCGCGGCGCACGCCTGTCGGTGTCGGACGTACGCTCGCGATAGGCGCCGCGGCCGCCGAACGCCGGGCGCTTTGCAAAGATCCTGCTGTCGTCCTCATTGTCGCGGCGCGGGCGGTCGCTGAACCGCCCTTCGCTGCGCGGATGCTCCTGCCAATCGGTACGCCCGGCTGGGCGCTCGCGATCATGGTCCCGCTCGCGCGGACGATCGAATTTCGGCCGGTCCTCGCGCGCACGCGAAAACCGCGGGCGTTCCTCGCCGCTCCGCTCGTCGCGCGAGCGATCGAACCGCGGCCTGTCAAATTTGCGCGCGCCGTCGCGCGATGGACGGGAATCGCGGCCGCCGCGATCGTCGCGCTTCTGCCACGGCTTGTCCTCGCCCCGCTCGGGCCGATCGCCAAAATCCTTCCGCGGTCCACGCGAAAAGCGCTTCTCGCCGTCGCGCGGCGGGCGGTCGCCGAAGGAGCGTTCTCCGCGCGGACGGTCGCCATCCTTCCGGAAGCCCTCGCCGCGTGGCGTATAGGGCCGCTTGTCGCCGAACTTCTTCTCAGCGAAGCGCCCGGCCGGGCGCCCCTCGTCGCGACCGCGGCGCGGGCGATCCTCGCGATCCTCGCGCGGGCGAAAATCCTTGCGCGGGCCGCGGTCGGGCCGGTCGCCGCGGGGGCGGTCATCCCGCTCAAACCGCGCCCGGGGCCGGTCGCCGAAGTCGCGGCGCGGCGGGCGGTCGTCATCACGGCGAAACGAGCCACCCTCGCGCTTGCCGGCGTATGGCTTCTTGCCGAACGATTTTGCGCCGTCGGGCTTGCCGGCATAGGGGCGTCGCTCGCTGCCACGCTCGTCTTCGCCCCGGCCGGCAAACCCGCGCTTGGCGAATTTCTTCTCCTGCCCCCTCGCCGCCCCGGAGCGGCCTTTGCCTCCGCGGCCCTCGCGGTCGCCGGCGCGGCCCTTCCCCTCGCCGGCGCGGCCCTTGCCGCCGCCCGGCCGGTCACGCCGGCCGCGGGAATCGTTGTTTTTGTCGCTATCGCGGGGCATGAAGGGTCTCTCGGGTACGGATGAATTGCCAATCAGGAAGCGGATGGGCTGTCATAGCGATAACGCGCGCGCACTTTGCTCAAGGCGCATTCTCACGCAAAACCGGTATCCGCGTTTGCTGAAGGCGGCTCTCATAGCAGGTTTCTTCGGATGATACGAGGCATGACTGCCCCTTCTTTCATGGATTTGGCGCTCAAAACCGCCGAAAACGCCGGAAAATCGGGCGAAGTTCCGATCGGATGCGTCATCGTCAGGGGGCATGAGGTGATCGCCACCGCCGGCAACCGGACCCTGACCGACCGCGACCCGACCGCGCATGCCGAAATCCTCGCGATCCGGCAGGCCGCCGAGGCCATCGGGACCGAGCGGCTTGTCGACTGCGATCTCTACGTCACGCTGGAGCCCTGCACCATGTGCGCTGGCGCGATCTCGTTCGCGCGGATCCGGCGGCTCTATTACGGCGCCGCCGATCCCAAGGGCGGCGCGGTGGATTCCGGCGTGCGGTTCTTCGCCCAGCCGACCTGCCACCACGTGCCGGAGGTGTATTCGGCAGTGGGCGAGACCGAAGCCGCGACGCTGCTCAGGGATTTTTTCAAGGCGCGAAGGTAGGCGGCGGCAACTCACCCCACCGCTGTCATCATCCGCGAAGGCGGATGATCCAGTATTCCAGAGACGGCTGTGATTGATCGAGAGGCCACGGCGTACTGGATGCCCGCCTTCGCGGGCATGACAAGTTGGGTCAGGCCGTCAGAAAGAACTCGCTCAACAATTTCCCCGTCACTTCCGGATTCTCCTCCGGCAGGAAATGCCCCGAATCCACCGGCGCGCCACTTACATTCGTCGCCCACTTCTTCCACGTGTCGAGCGGCGTCGTCGCGGCACTCGCAACCCCTGTATCGCCCCACAGTGCCAGCATCGGTACCGTGATCTTCTTTCCGGCATCGAAATCGGCCTTGTCGATTTCGTAATCGGCATAGGCGCCGGCCCGGTAATCCTCGCACATCGCGTGAATACGGGCGGGATCGCGGAACGGCGCGAGATAGTGCTCCAGCGCGCGCGGATCGATTTCATCCAGCGTCTGCGACTTGGTCTGGCTCGCCATCTTCTGGCGGAGGAAAAATTCTCCATTACTCGCCACCAGCGTCTCCGGCAGCGGGTACGGCTGCGCCAGGAACGCCCAATGGTAGATCTTCAGCGCGGACAGCCGGTTCAGTTTCTCCCAGTAGTCATAGGTCGGCGCGATATCGAGCACCGCGAGCTTCGATAGTCGCCCTGGATGATCGAGCGCCAGCCGGTAGGAAACCCGCCCGCCGCGGTCATGGCCGGCGAGCGCGAAATGAACATGGCCGAGTTGCTCCATCGCCTCGATCATCACTTTCGCCATCGCGCGCTTGGTGTAGGGCGTGTGGTTGTCGTCGCTGCGGGGCATGTCCGACCAGCCATAGCCGGGAAGATCCGCGATGATCAGCGTGAACTTGTCCGCCAGCTGCGGCGCGACGGTGTGCCACATCACATGCGTCGATGAAAACCCGTGCAGCAGCAGCAGCGGCGGCCCCTTGCCGCCGACGCGGGCGAAGATGCGGCCCGCAGAGGTATTGATCCATTCGGAGGCGTATCCGGGAAACAGATCGGCAAGATCGGGCATGGGCGCTCCTTCTCGGGCGGCGATGGTGCTTCAAACTTTGTTTGCCGTTGCCGCTGGCAGGTCGCAGGTTTATGCCATCCCCCAAGCCCGACCAACAGCAACAACACGCGAGGAAACCAGATGTCGATCGATTTTGAAATCCCGGCCGAAGCCAAGGCCATTCGCGAAAAGGTCCGCAAATGGGTGCATGACGAGTGCATTCCGGCGGAGAAGGAACTCGAGACCAAGCCGCTTGCCGAAGTGCTCGGCCCGTTGCGGAAAAAGGCCCGCGCGCAGGGGCTGTGGTGCCCATTCGTGCCGAAGGAATATGGCGGCATGGGGCTCGGCCCGCTCGCCAACGCGCTGGTGCAGATGGAGCTCGGCGAGAGCATGCTCGGCGCGCTCTCGATGAACACGCAAGGCCCTGACGATGCCTCGATGATGACGATCCTTGCCCATGGCACGGAATATCAGAAGGAGAAGTTCCTCAAGCCCCTGCTGAACGGCGACAAGCGCATCTGCTTCTCGATGACCGAGAAGGCCGCCGGCGCCGACGCCACCGGAATGCAGACCACGGCCGTGAAGGACGGCAACGAGAACTACATCCTCAACGGCGAGAAGTGGTTTTCCTCCTCCGCCAGCGTCGCCGACATGGCGCTGGTGATGGCCAAGACCGACCCGAACGCGCCACGCCACAAGCAATACTCGACCTTCCTCGTCGAGCTGCCGAACCCCGGCTACAAGATCAAGCGCAACGTCGCCAACATGGCGATCGAGGGCCCCTATGACGACGTGATCCATGGCGGCCACTCCGAGATCGAGATCAGGGATCTCAAGGTGTCGGCCGACAATCTGGTCGGAGGCGAAGGCAACGGCTTCAACATGGGGCAGCACCGCCTCGCCTATGGCCGCCTGCGGCACGGCATGCACAACGTTGCCAAGGCGCAGCGCGCGCTCGACATGGCGGCCGCCCACGTCACCAAGCGCTCGACCTTCGGCCAGTTGCTCGCCGACCGCCAGGCCGTGCAGTTCATGCTCGCCGACTGCGCGAGCGAGCTATATATCGGCCGCCTGATGCTGCTGCACATCGCCTACAAGGCCGAAAAAGGCCTCGACATCCGGCAGGAGAATTCGATCGCAAAGATCTTCCATGCCCACATGGTGCACAAGGTGATCGACACCGCGATCCAGCTCCACGGCGCGCTCGGCTTCAGCCAGGATACGCCGCTGGCGAAGTGGTACACCCAGGTGCGCGCGCAGCGGCTGGTCGACGGTCCCGACGAGGTGCACAAGTGGAAAATCGGCAAGAACGTCATCAAGGCGTTCCGCGAGCATGGGACGACGGCAAGCGCTGCGGGCGGGGATTTGCTGTAGCCGGCAAGAGGTGTCATTGCCGGGCTTGACCCGGCAATTCATCCCTTTGAACGACTTTCACGAAGAATGATGGATGCCCGGGTCAAGCCCGCGCATCACGACTGGAGTGCGTGGAGCACGCGCTCTCACAGCACGCCAGGATAAGTAACGCCACCTGACCTTCCCGATACAACCGGTGGCCGAGCCACCGCCGCTGTGGCAAGCTTCGTGCGCGACTTCCTCATCCCAATTGCACAGGGACCCAACCGGGGAGGACAGCCATGGTAGCTTACGTCGTGCTCGCGAATTTCACGGAGCAGGGAATCCGCAACGCCAAGGAGTCACCGAAGCGCGCGGAGGCCTTCAAGGCAATGGCGAAGACGTTCGGCGTGACCGTGAGAGAAATCCTCTGGACACAGGGGCGCTTTGACATCGTGACCATCCTCGATGCGCCGGATGAGGAATCCTTCATGTCGCTCACATTGAGCCTCTGCGCGCTCGGCAATGTTCGCACCGAATCGCTGCGGGCCTTCTCGGCGGCCGAGATGACAAAGGCCGTCGGCGACATGCTTTGACGGCTGTGTTCGCCGTAGCTAGCCCTGCGCCCGCTCCTGTTCCACCGCCTGCCAGGCGATGTCGCGGCGACAAAAACCATCGGGCCATTTGATGCGGTCGACGGCCTGATAGGCGCGCTGCTGCGCTTCCAGCACGGTCTTGCCCGAGGCGCAGACGTTCAGCACGCGCCCGCCATTGGCGAGAATGGCGCCGTCCTTCGCCACCGTGCCGGCATGAAAGATTTCCGCGCCTACGATTTTCGCGGCGTCGTCGAGACCATCGATGCGCGTCCCCTTTTTGTAGTCGCCGGGGTAGCCCTTCGCCGCCATCACGACCGTCACGGCAGGCTCGGGAAACCAGCGGACGTCAAAATTCTTCAACTGCCCATCGCAGGACGCCAACAGCGCCGGGACGATGTCGGACATCATCCGCAGCATCAGCACCTGGCATTCGGGGTCGCCGAAGCGGACATTGTATTCGAACAGTTTTGGTCCCTGCACGGTCAGCATCACGCCCGCGTAGAGCACGCCCTTGAACGGCATGCCGCGCTGCTTCATGCCGGCGACCGTCGGCAGGATGATCCGCGCCATGATCTGGTTGTGCACGTCTGATGTCACGAACGGCGTCGGCGAATAGGCGCCCATGCCGCCGGTGTTCGGCCCCTCGTCATGATCGAACACCCGCTTGTGATCCTGGGCGGAGGCCAGCGCGATCGCGGTGTCGCCGTCGCACAGCGCGAAAAAACTGATCTCGCGGCCTTCGAGGAATTCCTCGATCACGACCTCCGCGCCGGCCGCGCCGAATCCGCCCTCGAACATCATGGCGATGGCGGCTTCGGCTTCGGGGAGCGTCTTTGCCACGACGACGCCCTTGCCGGCGGCGAGCCCGTCGGCCTTGACCACGATCGGCGCGCCTTGCGCGCGAACGTAGGCCAGCGCGTCGGCGGCGTTATCGAAACGGCGGTAAGCGCCCGTCGGAATATTGAACTCGCTGCACAGGTCCTTGGTGAAGCCTTTGGAGCCTTCGAGCTGCGCCGCCGCCTTGCTCGGCCCGAATGCCTTGATGCCGACCGCTCCGAGATCGTCGACGATCCCTGCGGCAAGCGGCGTCTCCGGGCCGACCACGACGAAATCCACCGCGTTGCGCCGGCAGAACTCGATCACGGCTGAGTGGTCAGCGACATCGAGCGCGACGCATTCGGCTTCACGGGCGATGCCGGCATTGCCCGGCGCGCACCACAATTTGGTCAGCAGTGGGGAGGCTGCGATCTTCCATGCGAGAGCGTGTTCGCGGCCGCCGGAACCGAGCAGGAGGATGTTCATGGGGAATGCTGCCAAGTGGAGGGTTGCCGGCAATTGCGCGAGGGTTTAGCACGGCGGCGGCCGGCCGCAACAATGTGTCCATTCCTGTGTGGATATGTACCGCGGCGCTGCGACCACGACATCCAGACCTTGCGGAAGGGCCGGAAAAGGCCGATTCTAGGCCCTGATATGCCTGCTGAGAACCTGATCAACGCCCCTGAATTCACCGTCTCGGAACTGTCGTCCGCGCTGAAGCGGACGGTGGAGGACGCCTATGGCCATGTCCGCGTACGCGGCGAAATCTCCGGCTTTCGCGGGCCGCACTCCTCCGGCCACTGCTATTTCGCGCTGAAGGACGAGAGCGCCAAGATCGAGGCCGTGATCTGGAAATTCGCCCACGCCCGAATGCGCTTCAAGCCGCAGGAAGGGCTCGAGGTCATCGCCACCGGCAAGCTCACGACCTATCCGGGCTCGTCGAAATACCAGATCGTGATCGAGTCGCTCGAACCTGCCGGCATCGGCGCGCTGATGGCGCTGATGGAGGAGCGGAAAAAAAAGCTCGCGGCCGAGGGCCTGTTCGACGAAGCGCGCAAGCAATTGTTGCCGTGGCTGCCGGAAGTGATCGGCGTCGTCACCTCGCCGACCGGTGCGGTGATTCGCGACATCCTGCACCGGTTGCAGGACCGCTTTCCCCGCCGCGTGCTGGTGTGGCCGGTCAAGGTACAGGGCGAGGGTTCGGCCGAACAGGTTGCCGCCGCCATCCGCGGCTTCAACGCGCTGCCCGAAGGGGGGCGGATTCCGCGACCTGATCTCCTCATCGTCGCGCGCGGCGGCGGCTCGCTGGAGGATCTGTGGTCGTTCAACGAGGAGATCGTGGTTCGCGCTGCTGCCGAGAGCATGATCCCGCTGATATCAGCCGTCGGCCACGAGACGGATATCACGCTGATCGATTTTGCCGCCGACAAGCGCGCGCCGACGCCGACCGCGGCCGCCGAAATGGCGGTCCCGGTGCGCAGCGAGTTGTTCATCGAGGTCGAAAGCCTGGCGCGGCGCGCCATGATTTGCTGGCAGCGCGGCCAGGAAAGCCGCCGCAATGAACTCCGCGCCGCGGTCCGTGCCCTGCCCGGCGCCGGCGAACTGCTCGCGATCCCGCGGCAACGGCTCGATCATCTCGGCGCTGCGCTACCCCGCGGGTTGAAGGCGAGTACCCACGCGCACCATCGCCGGTTCTCGCAAGTGAGCGCCGGGCTGACGCTGAAGGTCCTGCGCGCGCAGGTCGCCCACGCCAACCAGCGCCTCATCGTCTCCGGCGAACGCATCAGGCTTTCCGCCCGTGCGCTGCTGCGCAATCGCAGGGATCGCTTTGCCGGGCTGGAGGTCAGGCTCAAGGCGTCAAGGCTCTCCAACGCGCAGGCGCAGCGCAACGCCATCGCGCGCGACCACGAGCGCACGCAACGGCTCGCCGAACGCGCCCGCCGCGCCCTCGCGACGGCGATGCAGCGGCTCGAGGCCCGCGTCACCCACAGCGGTCAACTATTGGCGGCGCTGTCGTATCGCGGCGTGCTGGCCCGCGGCTTTGCGCTGGTGCGTGACGAACAGGGTCACGCCGTGCACGCCGCGACCGCGATCGGCCCCGGCGCGCACCTCTCGATCGAATTCGCCGACGGCCGCGTCGGCGCCACCGCAGATGCCGATCGGCCGCCCGCGACCACCGCTCCCTCAAGCCCGTCCAAGACCGAGCCGCGCGAAAGCAAGACGATCGCAGCCAAGCGCGTGACGAAGCCGGTCGATCAGGGAAGCCTTTTTTAGAGAGCTAGCGCGCCAGCCAATCCGCGACGCGCTTCTGCGCATCGGCTCGCGCCTGTGCATCTGTTCCAATGTGACCGCGTTCGGGCAACGCGGTGTCGGCGCCGGCGATCGCGCGCAGCGGAACACCGGCGCGATCGAAGTCGTGCGGCGCGGCGGGATAGACCACGATCTGGGTAAATGCACTGCGGCCGCGGGCGCCCTCCACCATCTGGCGGCAGGACTGCGGCGAACTGACGTCGTCGTTCGCGCCGATCAACAGCAGCGTCGGCACCCGGGTGCTCCAGCCAAGGCCGGAGGAGAGGCGGCAATCCGGGTAGAATGCGATCGCCGAACGGAAATCCGGCCCGGTGCCGCGCGACAACAACTGCGGACGCACCGCCCACAGCACGGCGCTGGCGCCATTGGCCCACCCGATCAGGCTGATGCGGTCATGCGCCGCCCAGGGTTGCTGCAGCAGCCACAGCCGCGACGCCTTGATATCGGCCACCCGCTCGCGGCGCGCGTGCACGCGACTTTCGTTGACGCGGCATTGCGGACCGAGTTCGCGCGAGCCGTAACTGTCCGGCAGCAACACCGCATGTCCCGTCTTCAGCAGCTGTTGCGCCCAGTCGCGGTAGCGGGCCGGCACCGGTTGCGAATCTCCGCTCAATCCACCGCAGCCATGCAGCGCGATCACGGTTGGAAACGGCCCGTCGCCGGCGGGCTTGTAGAGCTGCGCATGCAGGGTCAGGCTGGCCGCGGGGATATCGACCTGGCTCGGCGCCGGCAGCGGCGCGGCATCGGCGCGGCAGGCCGCCGCAAGGAGCGCCAGGAGTAGCGTTGCTGACAGGAGACGCATCGGTTTCAGCCGAACGGTTATGGCGCTGCAGTGCAGCGGAACTCAAGCTATCATGCAGGCTGTACGGCAAATCATCACAAGTCGGTGGGTTTCCGCAGCGGACAGCCCCACCTATCTATGATAGATCGAACCCTGGAAAATACACTTAGGCCTTGGTCTTACGGACCGGCCCATCGGAGAGTTTGACGGTGCTCAATAAATTCGGTCCCTCGGGACATGGCGAAGCACAGGTGCAATATCTGGACGGCGATTTCCGCGTGATCTCGCCGGGGACCTATGTGCGCTGCGCCATCACCGATGTGCGGATCCCGCTCGACGAGTTGAAGTACTGGAGCGTCGACCTGCAGGAGGCTTATTCAGTGCCCTCCGCCGTGCTGCAGCGGCACTATCCCGGCGCGCTGAAGGCGAAGGGCTAGCCCCGTTAGCCTGCCCTCCTCTCCCGCGCCTTGAACAGCCGATCGGCGACGAACTTGCGTAACAGTGCAGGTTCGTCGAATTCGAGCGTCACTGCGAACGGTACAACGGGCTGCGCCCAATCCGGCAGGCTGAAGCCCTGCCGCAGCCGCGCCAGATCCTTTTCAGTCGTTACCAGTGTCAGCCCCTCACGTCTTGCCTCGTCGATCAGAGGGTCAATCTCGGCTCGCGAGTAGGGATGATGATCGGCGAACGCGCGCTCGCGAACGACGTCGATGCCGCAGGCGCGCAGCGTGGCAAAGAATCGTGCGGGATCGCCGATGCCGGCAAACGCCAGCACGCGCTGGTCGCGAAGCGAGGCCACCTGCGTCGCATCCGGCTTCAGATGCGCGTGCAGCACCGGCTTGCCCTGCCCGGCAATCGCGGCCGCTACCGGTGCTGCGGCATCGCCGTTACCGACAATGATCAGCGCATCGGTACGCGCCAGTTGCGGCTGCAGCGGCGCACGCAGCGGGCCCGCGGGAAACACCTCGCCGTTGCCGATCCCGCGGCCGGCATCGATCACGATCAGGGACGCGTCCTTGACGACCGCGGGCGACTGGAAGCCGTCGTCCATCACGATCACCGTGGCACCTTGCGCACGCACCAGCGGAACACCCTCGGCGCGCTTGCGCGCCACGACAACCGGCAGATGGGCAGCCATCATCAGCGGCTCGTCGCCGATGTCGGAGGCCGCGTGACGCCCGGGATCGACCCGGACCGGCCCGCGCAGTCTTCCGCCATAGCCGCGGCTCAGCACGACCGGCGTCTCGCCTAGTTCGCGCAACAGCTTTGCAAGCGCCAGCACGGTCGGCGTCTTGCCGGCACCGCCGACATGGTAGTTGCCGACGCAGAGCACGGGAATGCCGGCATGCAGGCCCCTGCGCTGCAGGCGCCTCGCCGCGATGGCGCCATAGAGCGCGCCGATGGGTCTCAGGAGATGCGAGTTCAGCGAAGCCGGGCCGTGCCAGAAGCCCGGCTCACGCATTGGGGCTTCTCGTCTCGAGCCGCACCTGCAGCAGATAGGGCTCGAGTGCCGTGAGCGTTCGCTCCAGCGCGCCGCCGAGTTGCCCGACCACGCGCTCGGACGCCACGAGCATGGCGTCGCGCGCCCTGGGATCGTTGAGCAATTGTCCGATCTGCTTGACCAGCATTTCCTGCGTGTCGGCCCGCCGCGCGCCGCGCGCGGAATCGAGGGCCTCATAGACGTCGGCGAAATTGAACACGTGCGGACCGTGCACGATCGACGCGCCGAGCTTGATCGCCTCGATCGGATTCTGTCCGCCATGCTCGACCAGCGATCCGCCCATGAACACGATCGGCGCCAGCCGGTAGAACAACCCCAGTTCGCCCATGGTGTCGGCGACATAGATATCGGTCGTCGCGGTCGGCAGATCCTCGTGCGAGCGGAGCGTCGCGTTGAGACCGCTCGCCGCGATCATGTGCGCGATGGCTTCGCCGCGATCGGGATGCCGCGGCACGATCACGGTCAGCAGCCTCGGAAAGTATCTCGCCAGCGTCCGGTGGGTTTCGGTCAGGATCTCCTCCTCGCCGGGATGCGTGGAGGCCGCGACCACGACGGGGCGGCCGCGCGTCATCGCCATCAGCGAATCCAGCTTGTCGCTGTCGGCCGGCGGCGCGGGGACGTCGAGCTTCAGGTTCCCGGTCACGACCACGTTGCGGCTGCCCAGCGTCGCAAAGCGCTCGGCATCGGTCCGCGATTGCGCCAGGCATACGTCGAAGCGGCCGAGCAGCGCCGAGATCGTGCCGGACATCCGGCGCCAGCGCGGGAACGAACGCTGCGACATCCGGCCGTTGATCAGCACCATCGGCAGCCGCCGCGCGGCGCTCGACAGGATCAGGTTCGGCCACAGGTCCGACTCGATGAACAGCGCCAGCGAGGGCCGCCAGTGATCGAGGAACCGCTTGACGTAGCGCGGCGAGTCGTAGGGCACGTATTGATGGATGACGTCAGGCGGGAACCGCCTTGCCACAATCGCCGCCGACGTTACCGTGCCCGAGGTGATGAGAATGCGCAGGTTCAGCGCCCGCAGCCGCTCGATCAGCGCCGCCGCCGCCAGCACCTCGCCGACACTGGCGCCATGAATCCACACCAGCGGCCCGTTGGGCCTGATGTCGGCGCTCAGCCCGCGGCGCTCGCCGACGCGCGCGGGATCTTCCTTTCCTGATTTCAACCTGCGATTGATGACGGCGATCGACAGCGGAACCATCGCAGACGACAGGCTCCGGTAGACGCGCAACGTCATCGGCAGTGCATCAGCCAAGTGCGGCCTCCGGACGCCCGACCGCCGCGTAGGCGCGACGAGTCGCTTCGTTCAGCAAAGCTTCTACCTGAAGGCGCAGCTTTTCCATAGTCTCGGCGTCGGCATCCGGCGGCACGTGTACCGACTCAATGCCTACCACGGCACCGCGCCCGAACGGCAAATTGATCGTCGTGGAGTCCCAGTTTTTCAACCTGATAAAGCGGCTGGTGACCATCGCGAACGGCATGATCGGCCGCCCCGACTCCCGCGCCAGCATGATGACGCCGAGCCCCACCACCCGTGCGCGCTTCGGCACGTCGGCGGTGGTCGCGACGTTCCACTTGTCTTCCAGCGCCTGCAGCATTTCCCTGAAGGCACCGACGCCGCCCTTGCGGTGGAACGCGCCGCCATGATCGCCGGAGCCCCTGATCGTTCCGATGCCGAGCCGCTCGGCGGCGATGGCGTTGAACTCGCCATCGCGATGCCGCGAAATCAGGACCTTGGCGCGGTGGATATCCTTGTTCTTCTTGATGAACGGCGTCATCAAATGCTGGCCGTGCCAGAATGCGAAGATCGCCGGCATCTCCGGCTCGACGATGTCGTAGATGTCGGCCGGCTCGTAGACGAAGCGGTTGGTCAGCCAGACCAGCCGCAAATATTCGGCCGCAAGCAAACCGAGCGCGCGCTGGACCCAGTTGCTGCGCAGCAAATCGCGAATGATTCGTTTCAACTGGAGGGCTTCGTCTCTTGACCCGGATCGAGCAGCCGGTGGAGGTGAACCACGAAGTAACGCATGTGGGCGTTGTCCACGGTCTGCTGCGCCTTCGCCTTCCAGGCCGCGTGCGCGGAAGCATAGTTGGGAAACACGCCGACGATGTCGACCTGGTCGAGGTCCTTGAACGTGATGTGCTCGAGATCGGTCAGTTCGCCGCCGATGACGAGATGCAGCAATTGCGGCTGGGCACTATCTGGCATGATGATTCTTTCCTAACGAGGTGCCCGGCAAGTCATGAAGGCAAGCAAGATTGGTGCCGCGTATCGATTGAGCGTGGGACGATTGGCCGCGCGGCTTCGGACCGTTCAGGGCAACGGGCGATCCCGGAAATGCTCGACAATGCGCGCATGACGATCGCGTCCCGCTGCTACCAACACCCCGTGCACCACCTCCCGGCGATTATACTCAATCGCATCCCCCGAGAGCGCGGTCATTCTACCATTGGCTTCCTGCACGATCAAATTCGCTGCGGCAAGATCCCAGTCTCGGCTCTGGCCGCCCGCAAACGCGGCATCGAGGCGGCCATCCGCCACCAGACACAACCGAAGCGCCAGCGATCCGATTCGCGGATGCAGCGTGATTTCATCCATTGACGGGCTGAGCCGCTGCACCAGCGGCTTTGGGCCTGCCATGCGGGAAAAATCGAGTTCGGTCCCCGCAGCCGCACGCACCGGCCGCGCATTGAGCGTGGTGCCCTGCCCGCGCATCGCGAAGAAGAATTCGTCGGTGGCGGGAGCGAATACCGCCGCCAGCACCGGCGTCGAGCCGGCGACCAGCGCCACACTGACGCACCAGTCTTCGCGCCCGGCGAGGTAGGCGCGGGTACCATCGATCGGATCGACGATCCAGACCAGCGGCGCGCGAAGGCGCGCGTGGTAATCCGCGCTTTCCTCCGACAGCCAGCCATAATCCGGCGTGGCCGAGCGCAATCTTTTTTCCACCAGGTCGTTGACGGCGATGTCGGCCTCGGAGACCGGCGAGGAAGCGCCCTTGGTCCAGTTCTTCAGTTCGGTACGAAACAGCGACAACGCCAGCGCGCCGGCTTCCCGCACCGTATCCGTCAGCAGCGCGGCATCGCGCGCCACGATCCTGTCGGCCGTATCAGCGTCCGCCAAGCGTCAGGCCCTCGATCCGCAGCGTCGGCGCGTTGATCCCGTAGCGGAACTCCAGGTCGTTGGCCGCGACCAGCGACTTGAACATCGGCAGCAGATGGCCTGCGATCGTGACCTCGCTGACGGGATAGGTGATCTCGCCGTTCTCGATCCAGAAGCCGGACGCGCCGCGGCTGTAATCGCCGGTCACGCCGTTGACTCCCGAGCCGATCAGGTCGGTGACGTAGAAGCCCTGCTTGATATCAGCGATCAGTTCCTTCGGCGTCATCGCGCCTGGTTCGAGGTGCAGGTTGTACGATCCCGGCGACGGCGAGGACGAGACGCCGCGATGGGCATGTCCGGTCGTGGTCAGGCCGAGTTCGCGCGCGGTGGCGCAATCCAGCAGCCACGTGGTCAGCACGCCCTCGTCGATGAGCGCGATCTTCTTCACCCGCACGCCCTCGGCGTCGAAGGTCTGCGAGCGCAGCCCGCGCACCCGCAAGGGATCGTCGATGATGCGGATGTCCTTTGAGAACAGTTGCTCGCCCATCCGGTCCTTCAGGAAGCTGGTCTTGCGCGCGATAGAAGCGCCGTTGATGGCCCCGACGAGATGACCGACCAGCGACGCCGATACCCGGGGATCGTACACGACCGGCACCTTGCAGGTCTCGACCTTGCGCGGATTGGCGCGGGCCACGGCGCGTTCGCCCGCACTGCGGCCGACGCTGTCGGGCGAGGCGAGGTCGGAGGCGTGCGGCGCGGAAGTGAAATCGTAGTCACGCTCCATGCCGATGCCCTCGCCGGAGATCGCGGTCGCCGAGATGCCATGGCTGGAACGCAAATAGGAACCATGGAAGCCGGTGGAGGTGACCAGCACCATGCCGCCGATCCCGCTGGAGGCGGAGGCGCCGCCCGATTTCGCCACGCCCTTGACGGCCAGTGCCGCGGCTTCGGCCTCACAGGCACGACGCTCCAGTTCGGACGTCGAAGGAACCGTCCGGTCGAGCAGATCGAGATCGGCGAACTCGCGCGCCAGCAGCGACGGATCGGCAAGACCGACATATTTATCGTCGGGCGCAACACGGGCCATCGCCACTGCGCGCTCGGCAAGCCTCGCAACGCCGTCGCCCGAAACATCGTTGGTCGATACCACCGCCTGGCGTTGCCCGACCAGCACGCGCAATCCGACATCGTCTCCCTCGGAGCGCTCGGATTCCTCGACGCGGCCTTCGCGAACTTCGACGCCCTGCGAAACCCCGCGCACCGCGACCGCGTCGGCTGCGTCCGCGCCGGCGCGCTTTGCAGCCTCGACCAGCCGCAGCGCCAGCGTCGACAGCGCCGATTGATCGAACAGGTCGGAGGTCTCTTTAGACAGCAGCGAAGCTGCGGATGGTGAAGAGTTCACAAACAAAATCCCTGACATTGTAGAGGGCTGGGACGCAAATCCGAAGAATCAGCAGATGTGCCTGATTCACAGGGAGTTCAAGCATTTTGGCGCGCCGAATACCAAACAATTTCGGCATTTCCGCAAGGTCTCGTCAATCATGTGCGCCAAGGTCTTGTCAATCATGCTTCCAGAGTCCGGACGGGTGACATCTCCTTAACCAGGCTTCTTAAGGCGAAACGGAAATCGGCCGGCTAAGGTCTCGCGTATCGACCGGGAACACAATCCTGGCGGGGGAGACTACAGCCGTGAGGCGTCAAACATCAACAAGCGGGAGCAATCCCGCCGGGTCGAGCCGCGCGCTGCGGCTCGACCCCCTTTCCCTTCCGCTCAGCTTCCAGGCGCACGACACCCGTGCGGACGGCGGCGTGCGCAGGATCGAACTTCATCGCGAACGCGTCATTCTGCACCGTGCCCTCCAGGGCATGCAGATGGCCGTCAACATCCGCGTCCGCGACTTTCTCGGTGTCGCGCTGCGCGGCCTCGACGACGCGCAGACCGTGGTGCTGGTGCATCGCGATCCGTCGCTCTCCATTCCCCTGTGCGTGAGCTCCGACCGCGAGGAGACTATTTCCGCGTGGCTGAAGTGGAGCGACATCTTCGCGCTTCCGCAATTGATGGAAGACCTTCCGCGCGAACCGGCCGCCCGCCGCCGCCGCCACAACGCCATCCGCGCCCGCCGCCCGAAATTCCTGGTGCGCCGCCGCCCCGGCGATCTGCTCAATCCGGCGAACGTGCATCAGGGCGAACGCGAGATCATCGCGCGGGATTAGCCTTGCTTGAACTCCCGATATTGAATCGCCATTAGGCTCTTTCCAATCGTCATTCCGGGGCGCGCGCAGCGCGAACCCGGAATCCATCAGGCCGCAGAACACGTGGTTAAATGGATTCCGGGTTCGCGCCAAGAGGCGCGCCCCGGAATGACGACCGGATATGCGTTCGCGATCTCGCGGCATGTTTCGCCCGAGGCTTGCATCTTCTTTGTCCGCCCTCCCGAGAACCGAGGGCGCAGGGAAGACCGGGTGCGCGCTGCACCCGCGGTCTCGCGTGCAAATGCACATGAAGAACACGCACACGAGCATACAGGTTCAGCGGGAGCATCCCGGCCTTCCCTGCGCAGTGGCTTTACGGCTTACTTCGTGCTCTCCCCGGAGAACGGCTCTTTTGCCTCCGTCGCCCCAAAGAAGCTTCGCTTCTCGAGAACTTGACGCCAGCACCGCGACGTCAGGACCACACGACTTCGCCGTACGCTTCATGCCACACACGTCAGTCATGGCATCCGCGTCCACCGCATCTCACCGCGCGTTCGTGACGTGCGCACGCCCCTCTCATCGGGTGAGACGCGCGGATTCAATCACTGATTTGCCCGACGGCGCGAGCGGAATATTTTGGTGCGAAGGGATGGACAGTTTTTGACTGATTTGCCCGTCGGGTTGTTATGTCGCAGACCGCAATGCATTTTTTCATTGCTACGGTTCGTAGGGTGGGCAAAGCGAAGCGTGCCCCCCATCGGCGGCCCGTGGTGAATGGTGGGCACGCTTCGCTTTGCCCACCCTACGAATTCAGCGCATCACGGCATCCGCGAGCAAGCCCGCAAACAGCAGCAGGCCCGCATCACGGTTGGATTTGAAAATGCGCAGGCACAGCGCGGGATTGCTGATGTCGAGCGCGCGGATCTGCCAGGCCAGATGCGCGGCGAATGCGGCGAGGCCGAGCCATGCCGGCCATCGCACGCCAGCGAGCGCCAGTGCGATGCCGATCAAGATCACCGCCAGCGAATAGAACACCGCAAGCGCCAGGTGCGTGCGCGCGCCGAACAGCCGCGCGGTGGATTTCACCCCGATCAGCGCGTCGTCCTCGGCGTCCTGATGCGCGTAGATGGTGTCGTAGCCGATCACCCAGGCGATCGACCCCGCGTAGAGCACCAGCGCGGTCAGATCGATGCGCTCCAGGATCACCGCAAATCCCATCAGCGCGCCCCAGGAGAACGCCAGCCCAAGCACGACCTGCGGCCACCAGGTGATGCGCTTCATGAAGGGATAGATCGCAACGATCAGCAGCGAGGCGATGCCGGTCATGATCGCGAAGCGGTTGAATTGCAGCAGCACGGCAAGTCCGACCAGCGCCAGCAGGACCAGGAAGGCCAACGCCTGCGTCACGCTGACCTGCCCCGCCGGCAGCGGCCGCGAGCGCGTGCGCTCGACCTTGGCGTCGAGGTCGCGATCGGTGATGTCGTTCCAGGTACAGCCCGCGCCGCGCATCACGAAGGCGCCGACAAAGAACAGCGCAATCAACAGCGGCAATTGACGGACATCGCGCGCGACGCCGGCGGCGAGCGCCGCCGACCACCAGCATGGCATCAACAGCAGCCAGGATCCGATCGGACGGTCGAAACGGGCGAGCCGCAGATAGGGCCGCGACCAGGACGGCGCACGCGTATCGACCCAGTTGCCGGTCGCATCGGCAACGCGGGCGGTCGCGTCGCTCATCGGGCCGTGGTCATCGCTGGAGAACGTTGCCGTTCAGCGTATCGAAGGTGCTGCCACCCTTCTTCACGGTCTGCGCTTCAGGCATTGCCGCCGAAGAGCCCAGGACTTCGCTCAGGCTCGGACCGGCGGGCCCTCGCGACTGCACCTGCGCCGCAACGGCGCAAACCTGATTCTGCATCTTCTCGGTGTTCTTGTGGCCGTTCTTGAGCTGGTCGGCGATCTGCGACGGAATTCCGCACTTGGCTGCGTTGGTCTCGACGTATTTGATCATCTTGATTTCGGCCTGGCCGAAATTCTTGATCAGCTTGCAGGCCTCGTCGGGCGTCGCCTTGCGGTCGCTCGCGGCCTTGATCATCTTGCCGCGTTTCTCCGCCTCTTCGCGCAGGGGAACGAACCCCTTCATGCACGCGTCGGCCGCGCCGCCCGCCTGTGGCGGACCGCCAGCCGGCGCCATTCCGCCCCCTGTCGGCATTCCGCCCGTTGGCGCTGCGCCACGATCGAAGACCGAACTGCCCGCCGGCGCCGCACTCTGGACCGGCGCAGCTGCAGCACCATTCACCGGTGGAAACGGCGAGGCATTCGCAGGCGCCGCGCCCTGGTTGGGCAATGGCGCCGGAAACGGGGTCTGCGCAAGGACGTGGCCGGCGTGAAGGGTCACGACGGCAACGGTCAGCGGCACAATCAGGCAGCGGATCATGAGACGTGTTTCTCCGGCAAGGTCCAGACAGCCCAGCGGCGTCCAGACGAAGCAGATATGCAGTGGACTTTTTACGATTCCTGCCGGGGCTTAACAACCCGTCGAATAGGGCGGCAGCGCGGCGTAGGGTCACGTCGGAACTCAAAAACAAGGCCGAATCCGTGCGCTTTTGCGCTAAAAGCGCGTGGTAACGGAACATCACAAATGCCTGAACTCGATTTTCACGCCCCTCGCCTGTTCGTCGACGCCCCCTTGCGAGAGGGGGAGAGAATCATGCTGGAGCGCAACCAGAGCAACTATCTGGGCAACGTGCTGCGGCTCGGTTCCGGCGAGAGCATCCTGGTGTTCAACGGCCGCGACGGCGAATGGCGCGCAGCGATCGAGGGCCGCAAGCGGCCGGACGGTTTGACCATCGTTGCCCGGACGCGGCCGCAGGATCGCCTGCCCGACATTGCCTACGTCTTTGCGCCGCTCAAGCATGCCCGGCTCGACTACATGGTGCAGAAGGCGGTCGAGATGGGGGCCGCAAAACTGCAGCCGGTCCTGACCCGTCACACCCAGGTCTCGCGCGTCAACAGCGAGCGGATGCGCGCCAACGTGATCGAGGCCGCCGAGCAATGCGGCATCCTCAGCCTGGCCGAAGTCGCAGAGCCTGTGGCGCTCGACCGCTATCTCGGCGCGCGCGAACCGGCGCGACTGCTGGTGTTTTGCGACGAGGCGGCGGAGGTGGCGGATCCGCTGCAGGCGCTGCAACAGGGGTTGGCTGCTATGACCGGGATCGACATCCTCATCGGTCCCGAGGGCGGGTTTGCCGAAGATGAACGCGCGCTGCTGCTGCGGCAGCCCAGAACGCTGCGGCTCTCCCTGGGGCCGCGAATCCTGCGCGCAGACACGGCCGGCGTCGCCGCGCTGGCGCTGGTGCAGGCCGCACTGGGGGACTGGCAGGGGCCGGGCTAAGGATGGTGTCCGGATCCACGTCCGGCGCCCGGTACCTCCCAGCTAGCCAAGCCGTCGTAAAATCGTTAACGCTCCCAATCATTAAGCCACTCGGCCAAACCCTGTCGAAACCCCGGTTCGGCCATGGTAAGGGCTGCGCCAATCAACCTCGGAAAGCCGGGGAACCCGGCTTTTTTGCTATTTGGACGTCGAAATGACCGTAACCGCCGCCAACGATCGTGCCGCCGGATCCGCCTCCTGGGCGGACGCGCTGCTGTTGTCGTTCGCGCAGGCGGGCTACGTCAGGGCTGAGCCCGGTATTTTGCAGCCGGCCGAACCGTTCCTCGACCTCTCCGGCGAGGACATCCGCAAGAGCCTCTACCTGACCACCGACCCCTCTGGCGAAGAGCTGTGCCTGCGCCCTGACCTGACCATTCCAGTCGCCCGCGACTATCTCGCCTCCGGGCGCGCCGGGCAGCCGGCGGGATTCAGCTATCTCGGACCGGTGTTTCGTTATCGGGGCGGCCGGCCGAGCGAGTTCCTGCAGGCCGGCATCGAATCCTTTGGCCGCCAGGACCGCGCCGCGGCGGACGCGGAAATGCTGGCGCTGGCGCTCGAGGCCACCGCCGCCTGCGGATTGAATGACGTCGAAATCCGCACCGGCGACGTCGCCCTGTTCACGGCGCTGATCGACGCGCTCAACCTCTACCCGGTCTGGCGGCGGCGGCTGATCAAGGACTTCAACCGCAAGGTCAGCCTCGCCGAGGATATCGAGCGGCTGACGCTCGCAACCGCGCCCGGCCGCAATGAATATGAAGGCGTGCTGGCGGCCCTTGCCGGCTCCGACCGCAAGGCGGCGCTGGCGCTGGTGACCGACCTGATGTCGATCGCCGGCACCACCAATGTCGGCGGCCGCACGGTGGCCGAAATCGCCGACCGCTTCCTCGAACAGTCGACGCTGAAGGGCGGCGCGCTGCCGCGCGACGCGCTCGACATCATCAAGCGCTTTCTTGCGATTGCGGGCGATCCCGATGAATCGGTGGCGCAATTACGCGCGCTGGCGTCCGACGCAAAGCTCGATCTGACCGCTGCGATCGACCAGTTCGAAAGCCGCGTCGGCTTCATGGCCGCGCGCGGCATCGACACGCGCGTGACACGCTTCTCGACCTCGTTCGGACGTGGGCTCGATTACTACACCGGCTTCGAGTTCGAACTGCACGCCCAGAAAAATACCTTGGGCAACGGCGTCGAACCGCTGGTCGCGGGCGGCCGCTACGATGGCCTGATGAGCCAGCTCGGCTCGGCTGTGCCGATCGCAGCCGTCGGGTTTTCGATCTGGGTCGAGGCGATGACGCAGCTGGCCACGTCTGCCGCGAAAGGGAGCATCGCATGAGCGCCCCCTTCGTTCTCGCCGTTCCCTCCAAGGGCCGCCTGCAGGAAAACGCCGAGGCGTTTTTCACGCGCGCAGGCCTTTCGCTCGCCAAGCCGCGCGGCGCCCGCGATTATCGCGGCACCATCGCCGGCCTCGACAATGTCGAGATCGCCTATCTCTCAGCCAGCGAGATCGCCTCGCAGCTCGCACGCGGCATGGTGCATCTCGGCGTCACCGGCGAGGACCTGTTGCGGGAAAGCATTGCGGATGCCGACAAGCGGGTATTGCTGATCGACAGCCTCGGCTTCGGCAGCGCCAATGTCGTGGTCGCGGTGCCGCAGGCCTGGATCGACGTCCGAACCATGGCCGATCTCGACGACGTCACGACAGGCTTTCGCGCGCAGCATAATCGCCGCATGCGGGTCGCGACCAAGTACATCAACCTGACCCGCAGCTTCTTCGCGTCCCACGGCGTGGTCGATTACCGCATCGTCGAAAGCGCCGGCGCCACCGAAGGCGCGCCCGCCGTCGGCACCGCCGAGATGATCGTCGACATCACGACCACGGGCGCGACGCTCGCCGCCAACGGGCTCAAGGTGCTCGACGACGGCGTGATCCTGCGCAGCCAGGCCAACCTCGTGGCCTCCAGGGACGCCGACTGGTCGGACGAGGCCCGCGAGACCGCGCGCGTCATCCTGGATCACATCGCCGCGCGCGCCCGCGCCAGCAAGTACCGCGAGGTGCGAACGCGCTTTGCCGGCTGCAACGACGCGCTGCTGACCGAGGCCCACAACCGCTTCGGCGTGGTGGCGCCGTTCGGCGGACCGACCTCCTCCGGCATGCTGACGCTGCACTGCCCGCCGACACACCTTTACGCCCTCGGCAGCTTCCTGCGCGAGCACGGCGCCGATACGGTCTCGATCGCCTCGCTCGACTACGTGCTGGACCGCGAAAACCCGCTGTTTGCCCGGCTCGAGGCGTTCTTGCGGCAATAAGGCTGCCGTTTGTTCATCGTTGCGACAGCTTGCGGCAAGTAGCATATGCTGTTTGGGGCATGGCGCGATCCATGCTGCAGAACGGGATCCCGAGCACGGGATCTAACTGGGACCTTGATCGATGACGCTGGGCTCTGACGTTTCCGGCCTGTCCACCACCGCGACGAGCGCCGCGGCGCGAGGCCTGTCGATTGTCGTGCCGCTGTACAACGAGGCCGCGGGGCTCGCGATGCTGCACGAGCGTCTGGTCGGCCTCGCGCGCACGCTCAGGGCGCGCTACGGCCTTGCCAGCGAAGTGGTCTATGTCGACGACGGCAGCGCCGACAACACGCTTGCGATTGCGCGCTCGCTGCCGGCCGACGCGCTCGACATGCAGGTGGTGTCGCTGTCGCGCAATTTCGGCAAGGAAGCCGCCCTGATGGCGGGGCTGGATCATGCCCGGCGCGGCGCGGTGCTGTTCATGGACGGCGACGGCCAGCATCCGCCGAGCCTGGTCGAGAAGCTGGTCGCGCACTGGATCGATGACGGATACGACGTCGTCTATACGGCAAAGGCGCACCGCGACAATGAATCGTTCCTGCGCCGCCAGGCGGTGCACGGCTTCTATTCGCTGATCAACTGGGGCGCGCGGCAGAAGATCCCGGAGGACGCCGGCGATTTCCGCCTGCTCTCGCCGCGCGCAGCCTCGGCGTTGCGGCAGCTTCCCGAGCGCAACCGCTTCTTCAAGGGCCTGTCGAACTGGATCGGCTTCCGCCAGATCCGCGTCGACTACGAACCCGCGCCGCGCGCGCATGGCGTCACCACGTTCAGCCCGGGCCGGTTGATCGGCCTGTCGATCGAAGGCTTGACGTCGTTCTCGGTAGCGCCGCTGCGCTTTGCGAGCCTGCTTGGCGTGCTGCTCGCGCTCACCGCCTTCATCTTCGGCCTGACCATTCTCTGGGAAGTCTTGACCACCGGCAAGCAGGTGCCCGGCTATCCATCGCTGATGATCGGCCTGATGACGATCGGCGGCGTGCAGCTGATCATGATCGGCATCGTCGGCGAATATATCGGCAAGATCCTCTCGGAGCTGAAGGCGCGTCCGATCTACTTCGTCGCCGAGCATTCCGAAAAACGCGCCGATAGCGAGACCAGCACAAGCGCCACCGAGCGGACCGCCGCCGAATGAACGACGCCGCGCCGCCGCGACGGATCTGGCTGTGCGCCGACGACTACGGACTGGCCGAGGGCGTCAACCGCGCCATTCGCGACCTGATCTCCCGCGGCCGGCTCAATGCGACGTCGGTGATGGTGGTGGGCCCCGCGATCGGCCGCAACGAGGTCACTGAACTCCAGGCTGTTGCGGCGGCGAGCCCGCGTTGCGCCATCGGTCTTCACGCGACACTGACGGCGCCGTTCCGCCCGCTGTCGATGCACTTCCGGCCGCTCGATGGCGGACTGTTCCTGCCGTTTCCGGCCATGCTGCGATTGGGCCTGCTGCGGCGGCTCGATCCTGGCTTGATCGAGGACGAACTATTGGCGCAACTCGCGGCCTTCAAGGAGTTGTTCGGACGCGCGCCTGATTTCGTCGACGGCCACCAGCATGTGCAATTGTTTCCGCAGGTGCGCGACGGATTCCTGGCTGCGGTAAAGGCGGCAGCGCCCGGCGCCTGGGTACGTCAGGGCGGAAGGCTACAGCCGCTGACCAAACGGCTCGGTGCGCCCAAGGCGCTGTTGCTCGATGTGCTCAGCGCGCAATTCCGCAAGCGCGCGACTGCGGCCGGCATCGCGTTCAATCCGGCCTTTGCCGGCGCCTATGATTTTACGGCAGCGCCGGACTTCGGCGAACTGATGCGGCAGTTCATCGCTGACCTGCCTGACGGCGGTCTCGTGATGTGCCACCCCGGTTTCGTCGACGATACGCTGAGAAGTCTCGATCCCCTCACCACCCAGCGCGAGGCCGAACACGGCTACCTTGCCGGCAACCAGTTTCCCCCGCTGCTGGCGGCGAACAATGTTACACTGGGCTGAAAAGGTTCACGAAAGCCGGCCGGCGTATTGTCGCATACGGAAATTTAATTCGCCCTCCCACTACTTGCGACAAAAAACCCACCTACATCTCCTCCGCGCTTCGATGACGTTTTCGACGCGAAGGAGAGAGGGCCATGACACCGCAAGAACGCCAACTGATTGACGATCTTTTCGACCGGCTGACCAGGCTGGAGAACGCGCCGCGCGATTCCGAGGCGATGTCTGCGATCATGCGGGGCCTGCAGAAGGCGCCGAACGCCGTCTACGCGCTGGTGCAAACCACGCTGGTGCAGGACGAGGCGCTGAAGCGCGCCGATGCCCGCATCCAGGAACTGGAAGCGGGGGCCGGTCAGCAACAAAACCAGCCTGCCGGATTCCTCGACTCGATGCGCGATGCGATATTCGGGCAGCAGCAAGGCCAGTCGCAGGGATCAGTGCCGAACGTTCGCGCGCCCGGGATTGGCGACGGCGGCCGTCCGGCATGGAACACCGGCCAGGTCCTGCAGCAGGGTCAGCCCGGCGGACAGTATGGTCAGCCGGCTTACGGCCAGCCCTACGGCGCGCAGCCGCCGCAGCAGCAGCCGGCATTCGCCGGCGGTGGCGGCTCGTTCCTCGGCACGGCGGCGGCCGCCGCAGTCGGCGTGGTCGGTGGCTCGATGCTGGCCAACAGCCTGCGCTCGATGATGGGCGGCGGCAGCGGCAACCAGCAGAGCTTCGGCGACACCGCCAACCACAGCGGCGGCATCGAAGACCGCAGGCCGTGGGGCGGCGATCAGTCCGGCGGCGACCTCGCGCGTGAAGCCGGCATCAACGACATCGGTTCGTCGAACCAGCGCGCCGACAACGGCGACTACGGCTCGCGGCAGGGCTTCTTCGACCAGGGCTCGTACGACGACGATGGCGATGACATGGATCACGACGGCGACGGCTTCGATGGCGACGGTGACGGCGATTACGCGTGACCGGTGCGCGATCCGGAAATGACGAACGGCCGCCCGATCGGGCGGCCGTTTTTTTTAGGTTCGTATTACGCAGCGATGCCCGATCAGATCACAATGACCTTGGCGCCGACATTGACGCGGCCGTAGAGATCGATGACGTCCTCGTTGCGCATCCGGATGCAGCCCGACGATACGTTGGTGCCGATGGTCCAGGGCTCGTTGGAGCCGTGGATGCGATAGAGCGACGAACCCAGATACATCGCGCGCGCGCCGAGCGGATTATCCGGACCGCCCTCCATGTGCCGCGGCAGATCGGGGCGGCGCGCCAGCATTTCCGGCGGCGGCGTCCAGGCCGGCCATTCCTTCTTGGCGGAAACCGTCTTGACGCCCGACCAGGTGAAGCCGGGACGGCCGACGCCGACGCCATAGCGCAGCGCCTTGCCGTCGCCCTGCACCAGGAACAGGAACTTGTTCGGCGTGTCGATCACGATGGTGCCCGGGCTTTCCTTGCCGTGATACTCGACCACCTGCTTCTCGTACTTCGGATCGAGCGGACGCTGCACAGGATCGCCCTCCTCCCGCCGGTATATCGCGTCCTGCGGGTCCGCCGGCGGCAGCAGCATTCGCCTGCCGTCATAGCCGGGCTGCTGCTCATAGGAGGGCTGCTGATAGCGCCCGCCCTGCGGCCCGTCGCCGAACAGGAATTCGATGAAGCCGCCGCCCATCTGCGAGCGCCCGGCATGGGCCATGCGCGGCGCAGGCTGCGGCGTCTGGTAGGAGTAAATCATTCGTTCACCGCCTGATTGCCGGGCGTCGAACGCCGCGGCTTCACCGGCGAAGCAAAGGCAAGACACGCTCGCAACGAGCGCAAGAGAGACTTTTCCGGACATCGACGTACTCTGTACTGTTTCGTCACTGCGGGTTCGCAACCGCGACCGAGCGGCGCCGTTGCACGCGATCAATACAGATGAAAACCTGATCGGTTTGGTAAACGAAAACGGCGTTTCGATTCACCACGTCGTCAACCGCAGGCGGATTTGCCCGGTAGCGTTTATTTTGAATGAACGCGCGACCCCCATGGTTAACCGCGGGTGTGCAGCCGGTGGCAAAGCGTCGCCACGAGACGTTCCGGCGTGAACCTCACGTTAAATCGCGTCGGTGTAAGACATCCCGGTATTTAGAGGGGCAGGGAAAGACTCATGTCGGTTACTCGCAAGCGTTTTCGTATCGAACAAGCCATTTTGGGCGATTCTCCCATTTCCATGCCTGTTGAAGGCGGCGAGATCGGACCGATGCATCGCGAGATCATGGCAGAGTTGCGCGCCATACGGGCGCAGATGGCATCCGTCAGCCCGGCGCGCGCCGCCACAGCCGATGCCACGACCGCGACCGTTAACGCGGAAGTCAGCCGCGAGGTTGCCGACGCCCAGGCGCTGCTGGAAACCTATCGCGCCCAGATCGAGCAGTGCGAGAAGCTGAAGGTCGAACTCGACCTCATTCACGACGCGATCAACCGCACCAAGCGCGAAATCGCAACCCTGCACGGCACGAGCTTTGACGGCCAGGAAATGGCCAAGGTCAATGGCGAACTCGGCGCCGTCGTCGGCGGCACCGAACAGGCCACCCAGCAGATTCTCGAGGCCGTCGAGGCGATCGACCAGGCTGCGACCGCGCTGTCCAAGAACATCTCGCCCGACCAGCAGAAGCTGCTCAGCGAGGATATCCAGGAAAAGGTCGTCGCAATCTTCGAGGCCTGCAATTTCCAGGACCTCACCGGCCAGCGCATCAGCAAGGTGATGAACACGATGAAGTTCATCGAAAAGCACATCATCGAGATGATGGAAATCTGGGGCGGCGTCGATGCCATCAAGGCGCATGCACCGCCGATCATCGATACCCGCGAAGGCGACGCCAAGCTGCTCAACGGTCCAAAGCTGGACGGCGACGACGGTCACGCCTCGCAGAACGACATCGACGCCCTGTTCAATTGATCGAACAGGTTAACGCGGAATAAACGAAAACGCCGGCGAGATGCCGGCGTTTTTTGTTCAGGTCCTTGTCATCGTCCGCGAAAGCGGACGATCCAGTATTCCAGAGGCGTCAGAAATTCAACGGAGGGACCTCGGCGTACCGGATGCCCGCCTTCGCGGGCATGACGAGCGCGGGGGTACCGATAGCTTACGCCCGCGGCGCGCAGCGGACGTAGACCATGTTGCCGTAACGGACCGCGGCATCCTTGTCGATAAAGCGGGTGACCAGGATGCGGCCGTCGAACGAGAGGATCTCGCGGTCCTGCTCGCCAGGCGTCGGGCCGGCCGGACCGATGTAGTTTTTGCCGCTCGGGCTGCCCTTCAGGCGCAGTTCCTGGGGCGTGGCCTGGTCGGCCAGATGCATGATGACGCCGCCGGACTGGCCGGCGCTGATCACGTAAGGCTGCTTGCACTGGCCACGCGCCGCAGCTTCGGTGCGCGCACGGTCGTTTGGATTCTGGAACGAAGCAAGTCCCCAGCGACCGACGATCTCGTCGGCGCGGATGCTTGCCGGCATTTCCGGCGCAGCTGCGGGCTCGGCGTCCGGCGCCGGATTGGACGACAGTGACGGCAACGTGCTGCTGCACGCCCCGAGGAAAACCGTCAGCGCCGACGCGATCGCCAGATTGGCAACCGTATGCGCACTTCCTGACCTGAACATCGCATTCCCCCGACCGATTCCTTGAGCCGCTCCCGTCAAGCAGCCAAGCGCAAAACTCCTGCCGGAGCAATGACGTCCGCTAAATTACGCCGCCACTCCGAATTGGTTTCCGTGGAGCATCCTATATTGGCCTCAAGAAGGCCTTAACCCCCTTGTTTGCTTGACAGGATCGGCGCCAAGCCATATTTCCCGGCACCACGTTTAGCACTCAAATGCAACGATTGCTAAGGGGGAAACCGTCCCGCCCGGGACGGCATCGAATACCCGGCATCGCAGCCAGTTTCAATGGCAACCCGTTCGGAACCGAAGCCTCTTAGAGGAACTTCAACAGGAGACGTCATGGCGAAATCAAAATTCCGTCCGCTTCACGACCGCGTCGTGGTCAAGCGCATCGATGCCGAGGAGAAGACCAAGGGCGGCATCATCATTCCCGACAGCGCCAAGGAAAAGCCGTCGCAGGGTGAAGTCACCGCCGTCGGCCCCGGCGGCCGCGACGAAGCCGGCAAGCTGATCCCGATCGACCTCAAGGTCGGCGACCGCGTGCTGTTCGGCAAGTGGTCGGGCACCGAGGTCAAGCTCGATGGTGAAGAACTCCTGATCATGAAGGAGAGCGACATCATGGGCGTGCTGAGCTGACGCAGGCTACGACCGTCGCACACAAGTTCTGGGCCTGCTTCCCTTCTCCCCTTGTGGGAGAAGGTGGCGCGGACAAAGTCCGCGCCGGATGAGGGGTCTCTATCCGCGGAGACAGACCCCTCACCCGTCACGAATGAGCTCCGCTCATTCGTGCCACCCTCTCCCACAAGGGGAGAGGGCAGAGAAGCCGAACACTGACGGTTGGCGACGCGCGGCAAGCGACTTTTTCATTCAAGCAGGAGTAAATTCAAATGGCTGCCAAGGACGTTAAATTTGCGGGAGACGCGCGCGATCGCATGCTGCGCGGCGTCGATGTTCTCGCCAACGCGGTGAAGGTGACGCTCGGTCCGAAGGGCCGCAACGTCGTGATCGAGAAGAGCTTCGGCGCTCCCCGCATCACCAAGGACGGCGTCACCGTCGCCAAGGAAATCGAGCTCGACGACAAGTTCGAGAACATGGGCGCGCAGATGCTCCGCGAAGTCGCCTCCAAGACCAACGACACCGCGGGCGACGGCACCACTACCGCGACCGTGCTGGCGCAGGCGATCGTGCGCGAAGGCGGCAAGGCCGTCGCCGCCGGCATGAATCCGATGGACCTTAAGCGCGGCATCGACATCGCCGTCCATGCCGTCATCAAGGACATCGAGAAGCGCGCCAAGCCGGTCGCCGCCTCCTCCGAGGTCGCCCAGGTCGGCACCATCTCGGCCAACGGCGATGCCGCCATCGGCAAGATGATCGCGCAGGCGATGCAGAAGGTCGGCAATGAGGGCGTGATCACCGTCGAGGAAAACAAGTCGCTCGAGACCGAAGTCGACATCGTCGAGGGCATGAAGTTCGACCGCGGCTATCTGTCGCCCTACTTCATCACCAACGCCGAGAAGATGACGGCGGAACTCGAAGACGCCTACGTGCTGCTGCACGAGAAGAAGCTCTCCGGCCTGCAGGCGATGCTGCCGGTGCTGGAAGCCGTGGTGCAGTCCGGCCGGCCGCTGCTGATCATCGCCGAGGACGTCGAGGGCGAGGCGCTGGCGACGCTCGTGGTCAACCGCCTGCGCGGCGGCCTGAAGGTCGCCGCCGTCAAGGCGCCGGGCTTCGGCGATCGCCGCAAGGCCATGCTGGAAGACATCGCGATCCTGACCGGCGGTCAGTTGATCTCCGATGAGCTCGGCATGAAGCTCGAAAGCGTCACCGTCAACATGCTGGGCCGTGCCGGCAAGGTGGTGATCGACAAGGAGAACACCACGATCGTCAAGGGCGCGGGCAAGAAGAAGGATATCGAAGCCCGCGTCACGCAGATCAAGGCGCAGATCGAGGAGACCACCTCGGACTACGACCGCGAAAAGCTGCAGGAGCGTCTGGCCAAGCTCGCCGGCGGCGTCGCGGTGATCCGCGTCGGCGGCGCGACCGAGATCGAGGTCAAGGAAAAGAAGGACCGCGTCGAGGACGCCCTCAACGCGACCCGCGCGGCCGTGCAGGAAGGCATCGTGCCGGGCGGCGGCGTGGCGCTGCTGCGCGCCAAGAAGGCCGTCGGCCGTATCCACAACGACAATTCCGACGTGCTGGCCGGCATCAACATCGTGCTGAAGGCGCTGGAAGCTCCGGTTCGCCAGATCTCGGAGAACGCCGGTGTCGAGGGCTCGATCGTTGTCGGCAAGATCCTCGAGAACAAGTCCGAGACCTTCGGCTTCGATGCGCAGACCGAGGAGTATGTCGACATGGTCGACAAGGGCATCATCGACCCCGCCAAGGTGGTGCGCACCGCGCTGCAGGACGCCTCCTCCGTCGCCGGTCTTCTGGTGACGACGGAAGCCATGGTCGCCGAACTGCCGAAGGAGGCTGCGCCGGCAATGCCCGGCGGTGGCGGCGGCATGGGCGGAATGGGCGGCATGGGCTTCTGAGCCTCGCCCTTCTCATACAAGCAGATCGAAGGCCGCCTCCGGGCGGCCTTCTTTTTGGCTGAAGACATCGGGGTTTGCTGCTACGACGTCACGGATTTCATCGTTCCGGGAATTTTCACATGCGCGCGCTCCTGCTCTGCCTGCTCGGTCTGGCGACGGTTTCTGCGGATCTCGCATTCGCCCAGACGAAACCGCAGCCCAAGGCGCCGGGCGCGAATGAAATCAGGTATTTCACCTCGATCGACGGCCTGATGGACGGCAATGCCGATGTCGTGCTGAAGGAAGCCCGCCAGGGCAGGAACGTCACGGCCGCCGTGCTCGACGTCTGCTTTCCCGCCGAGAAGGGTTCCGACCGCAAGGACCGCTTCGTCGCCAACCTCACCGTCAGCGGCCAGAACCTGACCGGCACCACACAAAGCATCGGCGACAAGCAGCCGGTCAGCGTCAAGCTAACGCGCAAGCCGACCGGCGACACCTTCGAGTTCCGCGGCCAGATCAGCATCGGCCAGACGGTCACCGAAGTGGCATCAACGGACAATTCCGATCTCAGCGAGAAGGAATTCCTGGAGAACCAGACCAGCGACGACGGCATCACGCCGGCCCCGAAGGATTTCACCGAAGTGTCGCCGGAGGCGATCGCGGTGCGGGTCAAACTCGAAGCCGCGCTGGATTTCCTCAGGAGCCTGAAGGGCGAAGCCGTCGAAGTGGGACTGGGCAGCCTTGCGATCACGTGCGACGCCTTGCGCGCCGGCGAGCAGACCATCAACCTTACGGTCGATCCGGAACGTGCGGCCGCGCTGATCGCCAAGGCCAGGTCGATGCCTGGCGTGCTCGCCGCGGGATGGACCAGCGGCAGCGTCGAGATGGACCGCACCATCCGGTTTGCTGCCGCCGAATGGCGCGACGGCGACAAGTTGAACAGGGACAAGATCGCATCGGCGATGTCAGGCGTGCTTGCAAGAACGCTCGCCGCCAAGCCCGCCGGCGCCGAATGGGATGCCAACACCGGAAAGCTGCACCTGAGCTTCAAGCGGCCGAGCCAGATCTATCCCGCACTCGCCCTTACCGAGACCGTCGAGATCACCGCACTGGTATCGCCGGACAAACCGGGCGCTTCGGACCAGCTGATGCTGTGGATCGCAAGCCCCGCAGTTTCCACCGCGGATGAAGGCACGGGTCCAAAGCTGAGCCTGTCGGAGGAGTCCATCACCGGCGAGGAGGAAGGAGGCGAACCGGCGGACGACAACGGTTCGGTCGAGGCGTTGGCGAAGGAGTTCAAAGGCCAGCGCTGGGACGCCGACAGGTCGGTGTGGAAGTAGCCCGCGACTTCTTCCTCGCGATGATCCAACACGTCACCATGGATGACGTACTTGGCCTGGCACGAAGCTTTTCGAGCATCGCCGCGCTTTGACCGCCTGATCGTTAAGACTCGATTCAGCTTCCCGGAACATCATCGGCTAACCAAACCGTGGGTCACGCCATGCAAGACCGCGAGCCGATTTTCCTTGAACGCAGTTGGTATCCAAGACAGCCGGCAGGGATGCCCGATGTCCTGAGCCGCAATCGCGATGACGTGCTGGTGCTGCGCGAGCCATTCGGCGCGCGCGCCCGGCCTTTCATGTTCGCCGCGATAGCGCTGGTGGCCAGTTTTGCGCTGGGATGGGCAGGCGCCCTGCATTGGCCCGAGGTCGCAAACCTGATCGGCGTCGATCAGATCGCGCAGCAGGACGCGCCGTCACCTTCCGTTGCCGCGGCAAAACCGGGCAAGACGGAAAGCGCCCGAAAGGCCGCATCGACGTCAAACGCGGCACCCGTCACCGTCGGCAGCATTCCAAAGCCCTCCGCCCTGGCAGCAAGCGCGGTGTTCGCAAATCCGAATCCCGTGGTGATGGCGGCGAAGCCATCCCTGGCGCCCGCACCGGAAACGAAACCAACAACCATTCCCGGATGGAGCGTTGTCGAAGTTCGCGACGGAACCGCCGTGCTCGAAGGCCCCGACGGCATCAAGATGGGCGCCCGCGGCGACATGGTTCCCGGAATCGGGCGAATTGACTCCATCGTGCGCTGGGGCAACCGCTGGATCGTTGCCACCGCGCATGGATTGATCGCGACGCAGTAGTTACGAGACCGCAGACCTAGCGATCGAGCGCGATCTGATAGCGTTCGGCGATCGCCGACAACTGGCTCCAGGTTTCATTGTCAATCTCGATGCCGTTGGCGATCCGCTCGGCCCGCGCGATGCGCTCGGGCTCGCCGGCCACCAAGACCGGGAGTTCGGGATCGGCGGGCTTCGCCGACTTCACCCACGCGATCATGGCATCGATCTCGCTCATCATGCTGTCGCGCGCGGAAAGCCGCGCCGGATCGATGACGATGCTCAGCATGCCGTTGATGATGCCGCGCTCGGGCGGGGTGTTCGTCGTCACGCTCGGCGAGCCGACGATGGCGCCTGCCAGCAGTTCGCAGACCAGCGCCAGACCCGAGCCCTTGTGCTCGCCGAACGGCAGCACCACGCCGCGCGGCTCGGTGTACATGACCGACGGATTGGTCGTGGGTTGCCCCGCGTGATCGAGCAATGCGCCATCGAGCATCGGCTTGCCGGCGTTGTGCGCTACCCTCACCTTGCCGAGCGCGACACGGCTCGTCGCAAAGTCCAGCAGGATCGGCTCGTTGCTCGACGTGCCGGGGATCGCGATGCAAACCGGGTTGGTCAGGAACCGTCCCTCGCGTCCGCGAAACGGCGCCACTCCGGGCGCGCCCGACGCGACGTTGACGAAGTGCAGCGCGACCATCCCGGCGCGTGCGGCGACCTCGCCATAGGTGCCGACGCGACCGATGTGGTGCGCGTTGCGCAAGCCGTTCACCGCGACGCCGTGCTGCTTCGCGGCCTTGATCGCCCACTCGACCGCCTGATGCGCGATCACCTGGCCGTAACCGGCGCGCGCGTCCCAGACCGAGATGGTGCCGGTGTCGGAGACGATCTCCGGCTTCTGGTTGACCTTCAGCGTGCCGGCCTCGAAATCGCGCACATAGGCGACGAGCATTCCGACACCGTGGCTGTCATGGCCGCGCAGGTTGGCCTCGACCAGATGATCGGCAACGAACGCTGCCTCGTCAGGCGAACTGCCGCCTGCCGCGACGATGCGGTTTGCAAACGCACGCAGCCTGTCGTGATCGATAATCATGTTGCCTCCCTGTTGTCGCGCCTGATTGGAAAGGCATCGCGCGGAGCGCTATGCTTGCCTGATTGACTATTAGTTGGTGTTGATCCGGAACCGCAGCGTCTTCGCGCCGACGAACGAGACGAAATCGCCCTGGCGCTTCCAGGTCCCGGTGGCCGCCAGCGCCGCGATCAGTTCATCGTCCTGCTGCGCGCGATCCGGCGGACAGGGACGGTTCTCCATGGGACCGGGAGCGAAGATCACGGTGTTGCCCGCCACTGAAAACTGGCCCTTGCCGCCCTTGCACCAGAGTTCGAGGATCACCTCGCCGTTGTCGCCGATCTCCAGGTTCGGAATCCGCTTGGAGCCGGGCTGCCGGTCGACGTCGAGCGTCATTTCGGCGCCGAACGGAAATCCGGCATCGGCCAGGGCCGGGCTGGAAGGCAGGACGGCGGCCAGCAGCAACAGCGTGCAGATACCTGCCTTGATCATGCGGGCGAACGAAATCATGCAACCTCTCGAACCAACAAAACCCCAGCGCCGCGCGCCGTTCTATTGAACAACGGCGTCGGTGGCTAGGGCGTAATCGGCTGATGAAACCGGGAGCCATGCATACGACGTCCGCACAGCCTGCCTTGGTGAGCTGCGCGAACGTCGTGAAGCTTTCCTGCGCGATGATGAACGCGCCGATGCCGGACTGCCGGCGCTGGCCGCTTCCCGATCAGGCCGGCTCCAGGCCGAGCGCCTTCCCGCTCTCGATCCAGGTCGGCAGTTCGCGCTGATACAAGGCATTGCTTTCCTTGAAGCCGATCGCCGGCTCGAGCGCGAACGTGTTCAGGACTTCCTTCACCTTCGCATCGCCGTTCGCGGCCACGATCAGTTCCGCCAGCCGGTCGACGATCGGCTGCGGCGTCGCCTTCGGCAATGCCCAGCCCGAGAAGCCGCTGATGGTGAAGAACTTGCCCGTCGCGCCCTGCTCGGGCAGCGTCTTGACGTCCGGAATCGAGGGGACCTTTTTCGAATGCACGGCGAACACGGTGCCCTTGTTGCTTTGCAGGACGGGTTGAGCGGCCGTGAAGCTGCCCATCGCGACATCGAGCGTGCCGTCCATCAAGCCGGTCCACATCGGCGCTTCGCCGCGATAGTGGATCGGCTCGATGTTGAGGCCATACTGCTTGTTGAGTTCGTTGATCGTCATGTGCGGGGCCGAGCCGGCGCTGTAGGTGCCGAAGTTCACCTGGCCCTTCTTGCGCGCGAACGCGACGAAATCCTCCAGCGACTTGACGCCGGACGCCGGCGTCGCGATCAGCAGCAGCCCGGCGCCCGGGATGACGCTGACGAGCGTCAGGTCCTTGTCCATGTCGTAGCCGGGGTTCTTCATCATCACCCGGTTCATGACGTACGTGGTCGAGATCGAGCACAGGATGGTGTGGCCGTCCGGCGCAGAGCGTGCGACGTCCGCAGCGCCAATCGAACCCGAAGCGCCCGCCTTGTTTTCGTTGACGACGGTCTGCCCGACCTGCTTGGAGATGTATTCGCCGAACGCGCGTGCGAGCAGGTCAGTCTGGCCGCCCGCCGGGTAGCTGCAGACCATGCGGATGCTCCGCGACGGCCAGGTGCCCTGCGCCGAGGCGCTGCGCGAGATGAACGGCATCGCGGCGGCTGCCGTGCCGGCAGCGAGGAAGTGACGCCGATTAAGTTTCGTTAACATGATTCCCTCCGTGGATTTTTTTGCCACCGTAGCGCATCGCCCAGCCTGTGCCACGGGCGAAAGACGGGACAGATTGGCGCACGCAACCCTCAGGAGAAATTAAGGAAATGCACGCGGGGGAATGGCCGGTCCACCAACGCGTCGCCGCGCAAAGTTCTCACGGCCAGCAGGAGCTGCAGGCGAGGATGACGATCGCGATGATGGCCGCAAGGCGCAATGACCTTGCCGCTCGCGATCAGCGCCAGCATTGAGACGATATCCGCGCCATGCGCGGTTGAGGTTGATCCGGCCTCGCCAAATATCTGCTCACAAGCTCGCGAAGTATGGTGGACGCCGCCCCTCGCCGTCGCAGCCATGCTAGGGTCTAGCCAACAGCTGCGACAAGCTGCCGCAGGGCGCGAATTTCCCGACCTTCGTCGCAGCCCTTGATTCTTTCATTCCTTCAGGGCGTTAGGCCCATCCCCGGAGACGGCAATCTGTGAACAATATCCGCTCGACGCTCGCCACCGTGTGGCGCATCTCCGCCCCCTATTTCCGCTCCGAAGACAAATGGGCCGGCCGTGCGCTGCTGGCGGCCGTGATCGTCATCGAGCTTGCGATCGTCGGCATCAACGTCCTGATCAACCAGTGGAACCTGCGCTTCTATAACGCGCTGCAGGAACGAAACTGGGACAGCTTCGTCTCCGAGATCATCTATTTCAGCGTCCTGGCCGCCATCTTCATCGTGCTCGCGGTCTATCAGCTCTACCTCAATCAATGGCTGCAGATCCGCTGGCGGCGCTGGATGACCTCGCAATATCTCGGCGACTGGCTGCATCATGCCAACCATTATCGCATGCAGCTTCAGGGCGACGCCGCCGACAACCCCGACCAGCGCATGACCGACGACGTCAAGCTGTTCGTCGATCGCACGCTCAATATCGGGGTCGGCCTGTTGAGCTCGATCGTCACGCTGGCGTCCTTTGTTGCGATCCTGTGGGGACTTTCGAACGCCGCGCCGCTGCACCTGTTCGGCCAGGAATATTCAATTCCCGGCTACCTGGTCTGGTGTGCGCTGATTTACTCGGTGCTCGGCACCATCCTGACCCACCTGATCGGCTGGCCGCTGGTCGGCATCGATTACCGGCAGCAGCAATACGAAGCGGATTTTCGCTTCAACCTGGTGCGCGTGCGGGAAAACTCCGAGCAGATCGCGCTGATGCGCGGTGAGGCCGCCGAGCGCGAACGCCTGCTGGTCCGCTTCGGACGCGTGGTGGAGAACTGGCTCGCCATCATGAGCCGGACCAAGAAGATCACGGCGTTTACCGCAAGCTACAACCAGGCTTCGGTGGTGTTTCCCTACGTGCTGGTGGCGCCGGCGTACTTCGCAAACAAGATCCAGCTCGGCGGCATGATGCAGACCGCATCGGCGTTCTCGAGCGTTCAGGGCGCGCTGTCGTTCTTCATCTCCATCTACCGCCAACTGGCGGAGTGGCAGGCGGTGGTCAACCGTCTCGACGGGTTCGAGGCGGGGATTGCGGAAGCACGCCAGCTTGCAACGCGCAGCGACAGGATTCACGTCGTCGATGCGGCGGGCGGCAGCGCGATCGACCTCAAGGGGCTTTCGCTGCGATTGCCGAACGGCACGCCGCTGGTCAACGCCGAGAAGTTCAGCCTGCGCAAGGGCGAACGCACGCTGATGACCGGCCCCTCGGGCTCCGGCAAATCGACGCTGTTCCGCGCCATCGCCGGCATCTGGCCGTTCGGCGCGGGTTCGATCACCGTACCCGCCGGGGCCACGTTGATGCTGCTGCCGCAGCGGCCTTACTTCCCGACCGGATCGTTGCGCGGGGCGGTCGAATATCCCTCCACCGAAGGCACCTTCAGCGACCTCCAGATCGGCACTGCGCTGGAGCAGGTCGGCTTGCCCAGGCTCGCGTCGAAAATCGACGAGCACGGCCACTGGAACCGGACGCTGTCGCTCGGCGAGCAGCAGCGCCTCGGGCTCGCACGCGCGCTGTTGCATGCGCCGCACTATCTGTTCCTCGACGAAGCGACTGCGTCGCTCGACGAACCTTCGGAGGCAGCGCTGTATCGTCTGCTCGAGGCGAAGCTGCCGGCGACCACCATCGTCTCGATCGGTCATCGCTCGACGCTCGACGCCTTCCACCAGCGCAACGTCAAGCTCGCCCGCGACGGCGATCGATTCGTGCTGGAGGACGCTGAGAGCGTGAGGGCGAAGTAGCCGCGCAGCCACCGCTCAAAGCCAGCGCTGCGGCCAAGACTGGCGGCGAACCGTGCGGTGCCAGAAACAGCAGAAGGCCGTCAGCAGCAGCGCGCCGGCCAGCACAGGCGCGAGCAGGAACGTCCACGGCAGATTGCCTGATACGATGAGCAGCGGATTGATGCCGGCCGGCGGGTGAAAGGTTCCGGTCACGTACATCGCCAGGATCGATAGCCCGACGGCGGCGGCCGCAGCCCAGGCCTGCGGTCCCGTCAGCTTCAGCACCACAAGGCCAACCAGCGCCGAGACCACATGCCCGCCGATCAAGGCGCGCGGCTGTGCCGGCTCGGCGTTCGGCGACCCGATCACCAGCACGATGGAGGTCGCGAACGGAATCACCGCCAGCGGATAATTCGCCACGACGGAGAACAGCTCCATGATGCCGATGGCGATGGCGCCGCCGAGGCCCGCCACTGCACCAGCGAGCACGTTGCGATGATCGTTGCGGGAAATCGCCCTGATCGCCGCGCGCCGCCAACCTCGTATCATTCGACAACCTCGCAAAACAAAAGGGGCGGCAGATCGCTCTGCCGCCCCTTCGTCTTCGACAGAAGGTCTTACTTCAGGTTGGTCAGCGCGGTCAGGTCAGCCGAGAGCTTGACGATGCCGGCCGCGCCGCACCAGTTCGAACCCACGCCCGACGGATTGATCGGGGTAAGGTAGGTGCCCGAATTCGCAGTGATGTTGCCACGAGCCGAGAAGTCGCTGGTGAACGCGTTGCAATCGCCCTTCGACAGGTCGGTGTCGGAATAGCGGAAGTCCAGCGTGAACACCTTGTAGGTGAAGCCGAAGCCGACGTTCCAGGTGTTGTAATCGGCATAGTTGATGCCGTTCGGGAAAATCGCCGTGCCGTAGAACGAGTCCGAGGTGCCCAGCCACTGGCGGCCGAACTCGCCCGACACGTACATGCCGATGCCGCTGGCGCCAAACCAGGTGCTCGGCGCAATTGCCTTGCCGGCGATCGAGGCGTAGGTGCCCTCGGCGCCGCTGTTGAGGAAGCTCGGCGTATAATAGACGTTGCCGCCCATCGAGAAGTTGTCGTTGAAGGTGTAGTTCACCTTGCCGTAGACTTCGAAGAAGCTGACATCCTTCTTGAGGACGTTGCCGTTGATCAGCGCGTTCGCAGCGCATTCGGCACCTTGGAAGTTGCCCGCAAAATCGATGCCGGGAGCGCCGTATTGGCAGGTTCCGCCCGGATACATGTAGCCCCAGGCGCCGACGTCGAACGCGAATTGGCCGATCGTCAGGCGGGCGCCGCCGTAGGCATCGATTTCAGCCGCCGCGCGGTTCGGGAACGAGATGCTCGCGCCACCCACGCCGACATAGAGCTGGAAGTCCTTGGTGACGTTGTAGCGCGGCTCGAAGTAGACGTTGACCGACGGCTTGTGGTTGGACTGGGTGATGCCGCGGAAGATGTAGTCGTTGGTGATGCCGCCACCGAAGGCGAAATCCCAGGGCTCGAATGCCGGCGGCGGCGGAGCCTTGACGGCCTTCATCCGCAAATCCGCAGCGAGAGCCGAACCCGACGTCACCATTGCCAGCGCCGTTGCTAACAAAGCCACTTTCTTCATAAGGATCCCCATCACCTTCAAAAACAGCCCTGTTCCGGCGCCCCCCAAGGGCAAGCGACAACCGACTGCAACCAAAACCATTGACCTGCGGCAATCTGGTCCCTCGTGTCACAGTCGTGAAGCAAAAAAGGCAAGCATGTGCCGCCTTTTTAGGCGTTCTAGCCGTTTCAAAAAATGTTGTGCGCGGGTGTTGCATTCCCATCACATTTTTGACGGTTTCCGCGCCCGACAGGCGCTAATGGAGTCCAGAGAATTCACCACGAGAGCCGCAGTCGGACGATCAAGTCTCGCGAATCAAAGGCCCGTAGATCTACGCAATCTGCGGCCTCACAGCCCTCACGAAAAAGGCCGCAGCGATGGACGCTGCGGCCTTTCGAAAGCTCGTTCGGCGAACGGCTAGTGCTGCTCACCGCCGTTGGACGATCCCCATGACGGGGTCGAGGACTCCGAACTCGGGGTTGCCCAGCTCGTGGCGGGCGCCGGCTCGGACTCCGGCTCCGGAGCCGACATCGGGGCCGGTGCCGGCTTGGGGGCAGCAGCCTTCCTCTTCTTCGCAGCCTTCTTTGCAGTCTTCTTGGCCGCCTTCTTCGGCGCGGCCTTCTTGGCGGATTTCTTCACGCCCTTCTTCGCAGCCTTCTTGGCGGATTTTTTTGCGGACTTCTTGGCGGCCTTCTTCGACGACTTCTTGGCGGCCTTCTTCGCCGCTACGGCCTTCTTGGCTTTCTTAGCCTTCTTGCCCTTCTTACTCTTCTTCGCCTTCGCCATCGTGATCCTCCTGTTGCCGCTGGTCCGTTGGGCCATGTCCACTGGTCCAACCTGCTGGTTCGAGTCTGTCGAGCGCTTTGACGATACCGCGGAGCTGGACCGGGACGACGTTTCTTCGAAGCGTCCTCCTGCTCCATTCCCCGGTCTCGGCATGATCTCCGGTCAAACGCTTGCCGCGTTCGCGCCGAGGAAAACCGGTGCCCGCCGATCCCGGTTCATGCCCTGGGCCGATCGATCAATTCAATCCCGGACCTGTCAATCCAGGCTTTGGACCTCCTGTCGCCCAGTCGAGAAGCTCAATCGTGTGCACCACAGGAATTGACGTGCCGCCGGCAATTTGCACCATGCACCCGATATTGCCCGCAGCAATCATGTCCGGCTTCACGGTTGCAATATTGGCGACCTTCCGATCGCGCAATTTGCCCGCAATGTCTGGCTGGAGAATGTTGTAGGTCCCCGCCGAACCGCAACACAAATGGCTCTCGGGCACATCTTTCACCACGAATCCATTCTTGGAAAGCAATTCTTTCGGAAGGCCCGTGATTTTCTGGCCATGCTGCAGCGAACAGGCTGAATGATAGGCGATCGTGAGATCGCCTTTCTGGCTGGATGGATATAGCGAAAGGCCAGCGAGATACTCGGTGACGTCCTTTGCCAGCGCGGAGATTTGCGCGGCGCTTTGCGCGTAGTGAGGGTCCTCGCGCAGCATGTAGCCGTAGTCCTTGATGACCGTTCCGCAGCCTGATGCCGTGATCAGGATGGCATCGAGGCCGCCCTGTTCCGCCTCCCTTTTCCACACGGTGACGTTGCCGCGGGCGCGCGCCAGCGCGTCATCGTCCTGCCCGAGGTGATGGGTGAGCGCGCCGCAGCATTGCTCGTCCTTGACGAGTACGACCTCGATGCCGTGGCGCGTCAAAAGGTTGATCGCGGCCTGGTTGATGCGTGGCGCGAGCACCTGCTGGGCACAGCCCTGCAGCAATGCGACCCGGCCGCGCCGTTCGCCGACGGCAGGAAAGGTGCTTCCGCCCGAGGGTCCCGGCGCCGGCAGCGCCTTCGGCGCCAGCGCCAGCATCGCCTTGATCCGCCGCAAGAGGCCGGGGGTGGCCGCAGCCTTTGGCGTCGGCAACAGGCCAGCAAGCGGCCGGCCGAGCCGCGCCATGATCATGCTGACGCGAAAGAGCCCTGGCCGCGGCAGCACGAAGGCCAGGATTGCGCGCAACGCCCGCTCCGGCAGCGGCCGCGTATAGTCCCGCTCGATCCGGCCCCTCGCCTGATCGAGCAGGTGCATGTAGTGCACGCCCGACGGACAGGTGGTCATGCAGGCGAGGCAGGACAGGCAGCGGTCGATATGCTTGACCACCTCGGCCGTCGGCGGCTTGTCCTTTTCCAGCATCTCCTTGATCAGATAGATGCGCCCGCGCGGGCTATCGAGTTCGTCGCCGAGCAGCACGTAGGTCGGACAGGTCGCCGTGCAGAAACCGCAATGCACGCAGGCGCGCAGGATCTTGTCGGCTTCGGCGATATCCGGGTTGGCGAGTTGGGCGAGCGAGAATTCGGTTTTCATGTCACGGTCCCCCGCAGCATCCGGCCGCGGTTGAGAATGGTCTTGGGATCGAAGCTGTTGCGGATGCGCTCGCTCAGCGCCGCCAGTCCGCCCGGCTGCGGGTGAAACACGTCGACGCGGCGCCTGATATCATCGGGGCTGCGGATCAGCGCGGCATGGCCGCCCGCGGCGTCGACCCGCGCGCGGACTAAAGCTGCCTGCGCGTCCGGCTTCGGCGGCAGCGCCGCCCAGATCAGGCCGCCGCCCCAATCGTAGATCACGTCGCCCTGCGACTCACGCGCCAGAGCCTGGCCGAGCGCGCCACCCGAGGCCGGCGGGCAGACGATCCGCCAGACCGGCCACAGCCCGCGCGCGCCGCCGGCGGCGAACGGCTCGACGTCGCGGATATCTGCCCAGACCGATGCCGAGGCGTCATCCTGCAGCATCTCCACCGCGCCGAACGCTGCCAGCGCCTTGCCAAGCGAGCCGGCGCGGTCGGCCACCGAAGCCGCGATCCCTTCCAGCCGCAGCAGGGTCACCGCCCGACCCGCCTCCCCGAGGCGCGCCAGCGCGCCGGTTGAAGAGCCGAACACCGAACCCGGCAAATGCGCGGCGCCCGACACGTCGTAGGGCGAGCCGAGGGCTGCGGTCATCGCACGGTTGGCGGTCAGATCGTCGAGCCCGGCAAGCACCAGCGTGCGCTCGCTCTCGGGCTTCGGCATCACCTTCAGCGTCACCTCGGTCATCACAGCCAGGGTGCCCCACGACCCCGTCAGGAGCTTGCAAAGATCGTATCCGGTGACGTTCTTCACCACCCGCCCGCCGGTCTTGAAGCTGTCGCCGAAGCCCGAAACCGCGTGCGCGCCCAGCAAATGATCGCGGGCGCCGCCGGCCTTGATCCGGCGCGGCCCGGCCAGTCCCGCGGCGATCATGCCGCCGATGGTGCCGTTGCCGGACACGCCGAGCAGCGCGGACGTATCCATCGGCTCGAAGGCGAATTGCTGGTTCTTCGAATCGATCAGTGACTGCAGGTCGGCCAGCGGCGCGCCTGCCTGCACCGTGATGATCAGTTCGTTCGGCTCGTAGGCGCTGACCGCATTCAGCGCCGAGACATCGAGCACGGCATTGGTCGCCATCGGCTGGCCAATCAGCCGCTTGGTGCCATGGCCGATGATCTCCAGCGGCTGGTCGCTGGCGATCGCCGCGCGCACCACCTCCTCGACGTCCTTGGCGTCACGTACTTTCAGGGTGTCCACGCTTTCAAACCCGCATTCTATGGTCATCGTCCGCGAAGGCGGACGATCCAGTAACCTCCGTGAGCGAGGTCAAACCGCGACAGCTCAGCGTACTGGATACCCCGCCTTCGCGGGGTGGGACGATTGTGAGATGGGCGAAAGTCATACTCAGAACCTCGGCAAATCCGGAAACGCCAGCTTGCCGCCGTGCACGTGCATGCGGCCGAGTTCGGCGCAGCGGTGCAGCGTCGGAAACACCTTACCGGGGTTGAGCAGCCCCTGCGCGTCGAAGGCGCATTTCAGGCGCTGCTGCTGGTTGAGATCGATCTCGGAAAACATCTCCGGCATCAGGTCGCGCTTCTCGATGCCGACGCCGTGCTCGCCGGTCAGCACGCCGCCGAATTCGACGCAGGCGCGCAGGATGTCGGCGCCGAACGCCTCGGCCCGCTCCATCTCGCCAGGCTGGTTGGCGTCGTAGAGGATCAGCGGATGCAGATTGCCGTCGCCGGCGTGGAACACGTTGGCGACACGGAGATCGTATTTGGCCGAGAGGTCGCGGATGCGCGCCAGGGCTTTCGGCAACGCGCCGCGCGGAATGGTGCCGTCCATGCAGAGATAGTCGGGCGAAATCCGGCCCACCGCCGGAAACGCCGCCTTGCGGCCGGCCCAGAACAAATTGCGCTCGGTCTCGGAGGTGGAGATCTGGCAGGTGGTCGAGCCGCAGCCCTGTGCGATCGCCTCGACGCGTTTGATCAGTTCGTCGACCTCCACACCGGGACCATCGAGTTCGATGATCAGGAGCGCCTCGACGTCGAGCGGATAGCCGGCATGAACAAAGGCCTCGGCGGCGTGGATCGCGGGCTTGTCCATCATCTCCATGCCGCCTGGAATGATGCCGGCGCCGATGATGCGCGCCACGCATTCGCCGGCGGCCTCGACCTCGGCGAACCCGACCATCAGCGCGCGCGCCGTCTCGGGCTTCTGCAGGATCCGCACCGTGATCTCGGTGATGACGCCGAGCAGCCCTTCCGAGCCGGTGATGATCCCCATCAGGTCGTAGCCGGCGTTCTCGGCCGCCTTGCCGCCAATGCGCAGGACCTCGCCCGACATCAGGACAATTTCGCAGCCCAGCACGTTGTTGGTGGTCATGCCGTATTTCAGGCAATGCACGCCGCCGGAATTCTCCGCGACGTTGCCGCCGATCGAGCAGGCGATCTGCGACGACGGATCGGGCGCGTAGTAGAAGCCGGCATGGGCCACCGCCTGGCTGATGGCGAGGTTGGTGACGCCCGGCTCGGTCACCACCACGCGGTTATCGAAATCGATCTCGCGGATGCGCTTGAATTTGCCGAGCCCCAGCAGCACGCCGTCGACCAGCGGCAGCGCGCCGCCCGATAGCGATGTGCCGGAGCCGCGCGGCACCACCTTGATGCCCTGGGCGTGGCAGTATTTCAGGACCCTGGAGACCTGCTCCGTCGTGTCCGGCAGTACCACCACCATTGGCGGCTGACGGTAGGCCATCAGGCCGTCGGACTCGTAGGGCAGCATCTCGGCAGCACTGTCGATCACGCCCTCGCCGGGCACGATGGCGCGCAGCGCGGCCACAATGGCGTCACGCCGATTCAGGACCGCCTGATCGGCAGCCGGCATCATGATGGCCATCGGTGTCCCTCCCCGACCACGCTTCATCGAATTGTCGCGACAAATCAACCACGTCTGCCGGGATTTGGGTAGGCCATCCGAAGGTTGGATTGCGGGCAGGCAAACGATGAGTTCACTCTGGGACAAGTCGGCAATCGCGAAACCTGTCAAGGTTTCGTGGCTTGTCCAATCCAGGCGGGCCTGCCACAAGACATTCGCCTCTCTACCCGGGAAGAAATGAAGAGCACCACATGAAAGCATCGACTTTGAGCGCGCTGGTTGTCGTTACCTCTCTGGCCACAGCAACGGGAGCGCTGGCGCAGGACGCCGCCGCCGGCAAAACCTCGTTCAACAAATGCCTGGCCTGTCACGCGGTCGGCGAAAACGCCAAGAACAAGGTCGGCCCGGAATTGAACGGGCTCGACGGCCGCAAGTCCGGCACCACGGCGGGCTATTCCTATTCGGAAGCCAACAAGAATTCCGGCATCACCTGGAATAAGGAAGTCTTCCTCGAATACATCAGGGATCCCAAGGCGAAGATTCCCGGCACCAAGATGATCTTCGCCGGCATCAAGAACGAAACGGAAGCCAGCAATCTCTGGGCGTTCCTCGCGCAGTACGACAAGGACGGCAAGATCAAGTGAAGTTGCGGTTCTCTTCACCCGCCCCTTGAGGGGGCGGGTCGACGTGCGCAAGCGCACGGCGGGGTGGGGTGACGGTCTATCCGCGTCCAACAGCGCCCGAGTTGATAGACTGTCACCCCACCCCCGCCGCTTTGCGGCGACCCGCCCCCTCAAGGGGCGGGTGAACTTCAAGCCAGCGTGTGCACGATCACGGGCCCGGCCATCGCAGTGGCCGGTCCGGTCAACAGCGGCGCGAGTTCCTGCTCGATCCACGCCAGCGCGCGCTTGTTCGACTCCTCGGCCGCGGCGTAATTGTTGAACAGGCTGATCGCGATCACGGTGTCGTCGGGCGCATAGACCACGTAATAGCCCATGAAACCTTCGACCGCGCTGATAACGGGTATCGCGCCTTCCTTGATCCTGCGTGTGAGCTCTTCGACCTGCCCGGCCTTTGCCTTGCCTTGACGAATGGCGGCGTACATGGGGCTCTCCCTCGAAGGTAGGCTGCCCTAAATCCCAACTCTCACATTCATCCTGGAACGCGATGATTTTTCTTCAGAAGTCACCGCTCCAGTTTTCCTTGGGCGGGCCGAGCAGCGGAGTCCCGCGCGTGCGGAATGCTAACGCATCGCAGTACACCAGACCATCCGCCGTTTTGCCATCGCGGCGCGAGCGGGCGACGGAACTGGGCTATGCGAGGGCCGGGCTGACGGCAACGTGCGGGGCGTGCGCGGTGCAGGCCTCGAAGGCCGCGTCGATGATCGAAAGCTTCACCGCCTGGGCTTCGTGATACTCGCGGCGGAAACCTGCCGACATCCATAGCGGCGACCTTCCCCGCACGCCGGACCAGCCCAGGCTGCCCATCGCTTCCGCCTCGGCAAACTTGCGGCCGAGCTGGGTTCGCGACAGGCTGAGGCGCCGCGCCAGTCCGGAAACCGACGTCACGTCGGTTTGAATTCGCTCGCGGTCGCCGGCGCCCTCCTCGCAGCCGACGATCATCCGATCCATCACCAGCCCGCCGTCATCGATCCAGGTGAACAGGTCGAAGGTCCTGGGGGGATGGCGCACGTCCGCCGAGGCGACCAGGCCATCGGCGATCAGGGGCTGGATTTTGCCGAGCAATGCAGGCTGCGCGTTGAACGTTGCCACCCTGGCGCCGCCGTCCAGTCCATCGAGGGTCGCAAGATGCAGCGCGTGCCAGTGGAACAGCGCCATCACCACGGGAGGCGCGGGTTCCAGCGGCCGGTGCCGCCGGCCCTCGCTGTTGGCGACGAAACGGACGATGTCGTATTTCAGCAATTCCTTGAGAAACGCCGACGCCGTGTTGCGGCTCGCCAGGCTGTGGCGCTCCACGATCTCGAGGAACCGCTCGGCCAGCAGACCGGCGCCCGCGTCTTCGGCCTCATTGCGAAAATACTGCGCCACCGCCGCATGTGCCAGCAACCAGCGCTGCTGCGTCGCAAACAGCGAAGCCATCCGCGGACTGGCCTCGTGCACCGATATCAGTGATTGCGCCTGGACTCGAACGCATCGTTCGAGCGCCGGATGCAGCAGGATATCGTCCGCAGTCATGGCCATGGGTATGCCGGTAAAGGTGGCGGTTCCGGCACAGGCTATAACGGGAAGTCCGCGACGCTGGAAGGACACGGTTCGGAAGCATTTTCGTGCGCTGAATGAGAAGTCCACTGCAGCTCTAATTCGCTGCCGTCGCCCCGGCGAACTCAGCGACCATCGCCTCGATCTCGGAAATCACGAGATCGGGCGCGGCGTTCTGGATCATGTGACCGACCCCGGGCAACACGATCAGCTTTGCGACGGGAGCGACCTCGGCAAGCGGCCGCGAGTGGATCCTGGTCGAGACCGTCTTGTCGGACTCATCGCCCGAGATGATCGTGATCGGCGCCTTGATCTGCGAGTACCGCGGCGCCTGTTCGGCGACGGCGGCTTTCAGCGTCATCAAGTCCCATGCGTTGGCGAGGAACTCGCGCGGCCGCAGCAGCAGCGGTGTCGCGGTATTTCTCACAAAGCCCGGCGGCATCGGCTGCGGCAGGAAGACGCCGCGGGCGCCGGACTCGGCCAGCAGCAGGCCGAGCGGCAGGGTGATGGTATGGGCCAGCAGCGGGCCGATCACCGGTGTGGTCACGATCCTGTTGTATCGCCCGACGCCGCCCGGCCACGGGTAGGCCACCGGCGCGAGCATCACCAGACCCGCAACCGATTGCGGACGATCCAGCGCGATGCGTGTTCCCAGTGCCCCGGCCCAGGAATGCACCACGAACACCGCCCGGTCGACGCCAAGCTTGGCCAGCGCCTCGCCGATCATCCGCCCCTGGATCTCGGGCGTCGAATCCTCGAAGCGGTCGCGGGTGCTCCAGCCGTGACCGGGCCGGTCGATCAGGATCACGCGGCGATCCCGGGCGAGCCGTTCGCCGACCGGCTGCCGCATCACCTCGAGGTTGGAACTGGCGCCATGCAGCATCACGATCGGCGGGCCGGCGGCGTCGCGGGGACCGATATCGACGACATGGAGGGAGCCGCCGGCGACCCCGACCATCCTGCCCTGGGCTGGATGCGCCCGCTGCACGAGCCAGACTCCGGCCTGCGTAACCAGCGCCAGGACTCCCAGCGCTGCCACGACGATCACTGCCACCATCGAATTTGTCCGGATCTTTCGCACCAGCGAGCTACGGCGCGATCGGCTGCGGGTTTCCAAAGTTGTCCACAAGGTGCGAATTCTGTGGATAGCGGGGTCATTACGGTGTCATTGGCGAGTTTATACAAATGCGTCGACACTTTCGCCATGTGTGGGCGTGTCTGATGTGGGGGTAGCCAACGCGTGCGTCGTACCCGGAATCCACAGGAACAGGGTTGCCGACTCCAAATTGGTTTCGCGTATCATTCGGAAGGAGTACCCCATGATTCCCAACGCAAGCGAAGCGGCCATCGACCAGATCGTAGCGAACTGCAATGGCGACATCCGCGGTGCGCTCAAGGCGCTGCTGCAGGTGAACGAGCAGCTTGAGGCGGAGCTGGCGCAATTCTATGCAGCGGTCGGTCTGGACGGCATGGCCCGCGGCAGCAACGCCATCCACTAGAATCCGTTTCGTCGAAACGGGCCCTGAACTTCGGTCTGACGCGTTTTCTTGACGCGAACCGGGCTCCACTTGGCTTGAAAACGCTTTAGTCGGATTTCTCCTCCTCCGGCGCCTGTTCGGCGGGAGGTTCGGGCACAGCCGGGCATTCGGAAATGTTCGAGCGCGCCAGCTTGGCGTCGTCCATCGATTGGTATGGTCCGCTTCCGAACGTGATGTTGCCGCCGACCTGGCTGTTGATGACGGGATTGCTCGTAACAATCTCGCATTTGCCGGCCGCGCTGTCGCCGACGACCCAAAAGCCGCTTTGCGCGAAGGCGCAGGATTCGGCCGCGATCATCATCGCGCCGGCCAGCAGGTATTGTTTCATGGCTCGCTCCTGTCACCCAGTCGTCGGCAGACAATAGCGCGTCAGCCGCGCAACCGTTCCTGCCTGCGGACTACGGTAGATGATCAGGGTTAACGGCGAACTGTCTGATAAGGCACGATCTTACGGGCTTCAGATCAGATATCGCGGCCCTCGACCTTTTCGGTGAGCGTCTTTACCAGTTCCGGCACCTTTTCGAGATGCGGATTGACGGCCAGCGCCTTGCGGAACGCTTCGAGCGCGCGCTTTTCGTCGCCAATATCCTGCATGATCATGCCGAGCCCGGCCAGCGCGCCGAAATGGCGGGGCTCGCGAACCAGCACTTCGCGGATGTCCTGGAGCGAACGGGCATAGTCGTTCTTCAAATAGTAGATCGTCGCCCGCCGGTTCCAGGCTTCGATGTAATCGGGACGCAGCTTGACGACGGCATCGAGCAGCTTCAGCGCAACGTCCGGCTTCTGCGCGTCCATCGCGGCCTTGGCACGCAGCATCAGCAATGCTGCGGTATCGCTCGAGGTCTGCAGCCACTGGGCCCAGATCCGCGCCTCGACATGCTTGGCGCTGGCTTCATCGGGTGCGGCCTTCAGCGCGCCGAACAGGAAATCCAGACCGCGCGTGCGGTCAGCGCCGACCTTGGGAAGCTTGCTCGGCGCTTCCGGCAATTTCTTCTGGGCCTTCGGAGGCGGGACCACCCGGGGATCGTTCTGTTCGCTCTGCGCAAAGGCGGCCACGGGTGCGGCTGCCACGACTACGGCGAGGATCGCGATCCGGATGTTTCGGGTGACCAGGAATCTCAATGCCATGGCCGAAGTCTAGACGCACAAAATCGCGCTGCAAAGCAGCGCGTTGTCAAAGGCCTGTGAAAGAAGCGAGGCGCCGGCGGAACCCGGCTCCGCCCTGGCAGACAGCTCAGCCGTACAGCTCAGCCCTGGCGAGCCTTGAAGCGGCGCTGCACCTTGTTGATCACATAAACCCGGCCCTTGCGGCGGACCAGACGGTTGTTGCGGTGGCGACCACGCAGCGATTTCAACGAGTTACGGACCTTCATGGGACAATCCTGATTGCTTCGAAAGGCCGTGTTGAAGGCCGAACCTGAGCTACCCGAAAGCGGCAAAATGGGGCTTATCCCGTAAAGCGGCAACCGCCCGGGACGGGGCGGTTTCTAAGCCATCGCGGCACCGAATGTCAATCCGAATGGGCTGTTTTCCGGTACCGTTCGGTGGACCTCCTCCGCCCGCCCGTTGCGGCGCCCATTGAAATAACTACCGGATTCAGTCCGGCGGGAATTCCACCATGGCCTCGCCGGTGGCGACTTTTTCGCCAAGCTGGTTCCGCACCATGACGTCGATCAGCACCCAGCGCGAACTTTTCGTTACCTGCTTCGATTTGACGACGCCGTGGGGTTGAATGGTATCGCCGGGCCGCACCGGCTTGACCCACCGCGTCTCGAGCCGGCGGTGAATGGCGCCGGCCGGATAGGCCCAGTCGGTGATCATGCGCGAGATCAGCCCGAAATTGTTCATGCCGTGCATGATGATGCCGCCGAAATTGGTCTTGCCGAACGAGCCCTTCATGTACTCGTCGTCGAGATGCAGCGGGTTGTAGTCGAGCGAGGCATCGCAAAACAGCCGGATGGATTCGCGACTGACGGCAAACGCCGGCCCCTCGATACCGTCGCCGGCGTTGAGACTTTCGAACGTGGTGGTCATGCTGCCCTCCCCTCAGACCGGCCGGATCGTCCAGCCGCGGCCGGAGCAGATCACCTCGCCGCGCTGGTTGAAGAAGACGTTGTCGTGCACCACGAACAGCCGCTCGCGCTTGATGAACTTGTCGAGCGCGCGTGCCTGCAATGTGATGACGTCGTTCGGGCGCGCCGGGATATTATAGCTCCAGGACTGCCCGGCATTGACGGTGCCCGGCGAGCGCATCCAGTCGTCCGCCGGCGTACAGGAAAACATCAGGAGGATATGGATCGAGGGCGGCGCGATCAGGCCGCCATAGCGCGTGGTTTTGGCATAGGCCTCGTCGAAATAGATCGGATGATCCTCGCCGACCGATTTGCAGTAGAGTTCGATCGCCTCTTTCGTCAGCGTGTAAGGAATGGTCTTGCGCGGCTCGCCGGGAACGATGTCGTCCCAGGCCTTGCGCAAATTGGCGTCTTTCCAGAAATCGGTCTCAAAGGCCTCGGCCTGCGCCATGCCATCCTCCCTGTTTCCGCTGTGTTACTTCTGCCGCCTTGCGGAATTTGTTATATAGTATAATCAATTTTCCAGATCGAAAAATCAAGCCGCCGGGGAAGCGCCAATGCCCAAGCTCAAACTGCCCGACATCGAGAAGGTCGTTGCGATCGACATCCACACCCACGCGGAAGAACCCTGCGGCATGCATGGCGACGACGGCTATGACGATTTCCAGGCGCGGATGGCCGACTACTTCAAATCGCCGCACAAGCATCCGCCGACCGTGCCGGAGACCGCGGCCTACTACCGCTCCAAGAACATCGCGGCCGTGATCTTCCCGGTCGACGCCGAGCGCGAGACCGGCTTCCGCCGCTACAACAATTACGAAATGCTGGAGGTCGCATCCGAACATCTCGACGTGCTGATCCCGTTCGTCTCGATCGATCCGCACAAGGGCAAGCTCGGCGTGCGCGAGGCGAGGAAGCTGATCGAGGAATACGGGGTCCGCGGCTTCAAATTCCACCCGACCATGCAGGGCTTTTACGCCAACGACCGCATGGCCTATCCGCTGTATGAGGCGATCAACGACGGCGGCGCGATCGCGCTGTTCCACACCGGCCAGACCGGCGTTGGTTCCGGCATGCCCGGCGGCATGGGCATGCGGCTGAAATATTCCAACCCGATGTACATGGACGACGTCGCGGCTGACTTCCCCGATCTCAAGATCATCCTCGCGCATCCTTCCTTCCCCTGGCAGGAAGAGGCGCTGTCGGTCGCGACCCACAAGCCGAACGTCTATATCGACCTCTCAGGCTGGTCGCCGAAATACTTCCCGCCGATCCTGGTGCGCTACATCAACTCGATTTTGCAGGACAAAATGCTGTTCGGCTCGGACTGGCCCGTCATCACGCCGGACCGCTGGCTGGCGGATTTCGCCAAACTCGACATCCGCGAGGAGATCCGGCCCAAGGTTCTGAAAGCGAACGCGCGGAAGATTTTGGGGATTTAAGGGAGTATCGTCGGCGGCAACGCGGGAGGTGGTCCATGACGAGCCTCGCCAAAGCTACTGCCGAGATCGCCGCCATCGTCGCTGCGCTCTTCACTGCAAGCGCGTCTCTCTGCTTCGCGGCCGATGACGCAGCGGAGCGCCGCCTCGTCGAGATCGAAAATCTGCTGGCGACGTCGCAGCCGCTGCTGGGTTACCTGCGGCAGCCGCGCGATGCGGGGCCGTCGCCCGCGGTTGTCCTGCTTCACGGGTGCAACGGCGGATGGCAGAAGCTCGATGAGCGCTGGGGTCCGCGGATCGGGTCCTGGGGTTACGTGACGCTCACGGTCGACCGCTTTGGTCCGCGCGGCATCGCCACCGCCTGCACCGGCGGCGTGCCGGCCGTTACCATATTCGACGCCTATCGGGCGCTGGCGTTCCTGGTGCAGCAGCCATTCGTCGATCCCGACCGCGTCGCCGTGATCGGGTTCTCCCAAGGCGGATGGCTCGCGCTCGCATCGGTGGAGCGCGGCATGATCGAACGAATGTCGAAAGAGAAATTTCGCGCGGCGATCGCTTTCTATCCCCCCTGCATGGGTATCAAGGGCAACATGACCGTGCCGACGCTGATCCTGATCGGCGAACTCGACGACTGGACGCCGGCCGACGAGTGCCGCAATCTGGCGGAGGGGCGCGACGATTATGGAATCTCGCGCCAGAAAGGCGCTGGCGTTCCGATCGAGCTTGTCGTCTATCCCGGCGCCTATCACGACTTCGATGTGCCCAGTTTTGCGGCGCCCGTGAAGTTTCTCGGTCATCACCTCGAATTCAATCGGGCCGCCAGAGACCGATCGAGCGACACCATCAAGACTTTCTTGGATGCGACTATCGGCGGAAAAGAGAAATCACCGTGACCATCAAAGCAATCGTCTTCGACGCCTATGGCACGCTTTACGATGTCCAGTCGGTGGCCGATGTCACCGAGGACGAGTTTCCCGGCTATGGCGGGATCATCACCCAGGTCTGGCGCATCAAGCAGCTCGAATATACCTGGCTGCGCTCGCTGATGGGTCGCTACCAGGACTTCTCTGCAGTCACGCGCGACTCGCTGGCGTACACGCTGCGCAGCCTCGGGCTCGAATATGACGACGACGCCTTCGAACGCATCATCGACAAATACCTGCATCTCGATCTCTATCCGGATGCGCTCGCCGCACTCTCGGCGATGAAGGATCGCAAGCTGGCGATACTGTCGAACGGCAGCCCTGAAATGCTGGACGCGCTGGTGCGCAACAGCGGGCTCGACAAACTTCTCGACGCGACCATCAGCGTCGACGCGAAGAAGATCTTCAAGCCCAGCCCCGAGGCCTATGCGCTGATCGAGGAAGCGCTGCACCTGCCGCCGGCGGAGGTGCTGTTCATCTCCTCCAATCCCTGGGATACCTGTGGCGCCAAGGCGTTCGGGCTCAACGTCGCCTGGATCGAGCGGGTAACGCCGGAGGCGATGGCGCTGGCCTGCATCGAAAGCGACACGCTGCCACCATTGACAATGTTCCAGATCCTGCGCACCCAGATGGACGAACTCGGCGTTGCGCCCGACCATCGCATCCACGCCCTCGCCGAGCTTCCCGCTTTGGTGTCTGGCATAAGGTCCTGAAATGAGTCTTGCTTCCGTTCGCGCCTTCTTCGCCGAGAAGGCGCCCGACATTGCCGTGATCGAATCCCACATGAGCTCCGCTACCGTCGCACTCGCCGCCGAAGCCTACGGCGTCGAGCCGGCGCGGATCGCCAAGACGCTTTCCTTGCGCGTCGGCGACCGCGTCGTGCTGATCGTTGCCGCCGGCACGTCGCGGATGGACAACAGGAAGGTCAAGGCGCTGTTCGGCGTCAAGCCGAAGATGCTCGGGCTCGACGAGGTCGCCGACATCACCGGCCATGAAGTCGGCGGCGTCTGCCCGTTCGGACTGAAGATGCCGCTGCCGGTCTATTGCGACGTGTCGCTGAAGGCGTTCGACATCGTGGTGCCCGCGGCAGGCTCGACCCACAGCGCGGTCAGGATCACGCCCGAACGGATGGCGGAATTGACCGCGGCCGTATGGGTCGACGTCTGCGAGCACAGGCCCGCCGAGCCGGCGCCGGCCTACTCTTCGTCATCATCCTCATAATAAGGTCGCGGCGGCGGCTGCGTCTGTTGCGGCGCGCGGTCGCGGTAACGTGGCGCCGATTGCGGCGGAACGCGCTGCGTCGGCGCACGATTGGCCTGCTGCTGCTCGGCGCTGACCTCGAACACCGCACGGCAATTGCTGGAGAGCTGCGGCGTGTTCTGCCGCAAACACGCCACGATGCGGCCGACATCCGGAACCTGGTCGCTGCACAATCGCCAGACGTCGGGCGTGCAGGCCATCTGCTGTTCCCAGGTGCCGCGATTTTCCTGCGATGATGCGGGAGCGATTGCGAAGGCTGCGCCGCCGATCGCAATAGCGAGGCCGAGGACAATCCGCTGCGTTGGCATGTCCGGGGTCCTTTCGTTGGATTTCGAGAAGACGCGGAGGTTCCACGTCGCGATGAACGCAGAGCCTGTCAGGGCAATGCGGCTACGCGACGTTGTCTCAGACAAAAAAATGTGAAGCGGGTTCAGAACGCGAAGCGGGTTCCGCTACTCGACCTTGCCGATCTTCTTCACCGCCGCGACCAGCCGCGCGCTGTCTTCGGCGACGAACTTTGCAAACTCAGGCGCGTCGAGATAGGCGACCGGGCTGCCCGCGGTTTCGAACGTCTTGATCACTTCGGGCGCCTTCACGGCTTGCGCCATTGCATCGCGCAGCTGCTTCATGATCGGGGCCGGCAGCGCGCTCTGCGCGAACAGCCCGGCCCAGATATAGAACTCGACATCCTTGTAACCGAGTTCGCGGAAGGTTGGCAGATCGGGAAAACTCGGGACGCGCTCGGCGCCCCAGTTCGCCAGCACGCGCATCTTGCCGTCGTCGACCTGCTGCTTCAGCGTGCCCGGCGCAGACGCTACCGCCTGCACGGTGCCGCCGAGCAGCGCGGCCAGCGCCGGACCGGCGCCGCGGAACGGCACGTGCAGCAGCTTGATGCCGGCGCTCGCCGCAAACATTTCCATCGCCACATGCAGCGTGCCGTATGGCCCCGACGAGCCATAGGGAATTTCGCCGGGACGCTTTTTGGCGTCATCGACGAAATCCTGCAGCGTCTTCCACGGCGCCGATGCCGGCACCGCCAGCAGCGTGGGATCGGCGAGCACGCGCGCGATCGGCGCGAACTGCGAGACTTCGTACGCCACCGGCCGGCCGAACAGGCGATCCGCTTCCGGCAGCACCGCCAGCGAGGACAGCGTCATCAGCAGCGTATGTCCGTCCGGCTCGGCGCGTGCCGCCGCTGCATTGCCTACCGAGCCTCCACCGCCACCGGCGCGGTTGTCGACGATCACGGGCTTGCCGAGAATCCGCTCCAACGCCAGCGCCACCGGCCGCGCCGCCAGATCGGCCTGCCCGCCGGGCGGAAACGGCACGATCATGGTGACGTTGCGCGACGGAAACGGGCCCTGTGCGAAGGCGCCGTAGGAGAATGCGGTCGATGCCAACGGCAGCGCGGCGGCGGACTTGAGAAGTTCGCGGCGGTTCATTGGCGGCGTCTCCCTAGCGCTATTGTTTGTTGGAGACAGCCTAACCTCAATTCGTAGGGTGGGCAAAGCGAAGCGTGCCCACCATCCCGAGCATGATATAGGATCTTATGCCCCAATATCGTCGAGCGAAAATCAACGGCAATGCCTTCTTCTTCACGGTCGTACTGGCCGACCGATCAAGCACGTTACTGCTCGACGAAATCAACCGCTTGCGAGAGGCCTACCGAACGGTGCACGAGCGCCGTCCGTTCGAAACCATCGCAATATGTGTGCTGCCGGACCACATTCACGCGCTTTGGGCCTTGCCGGAGGGAGATGCCGATTTTGCTACTCGCTGGAGCTTGATCAAGAGCGGTTTCTCTCGCGGCCTTGAGGAAAAACCGCGGTCTCCCAGCAAGATTGTCAAACGGGAAAAGGGAATTTGGCAGCGTCGCTATTGGGAGCACGCGATTCGCGACGACGCCGATCTCGAACGACATGTCGATTACATTCATTTCAATCCGGTGAAGCACGGGCATGTCACGCGCGTTGTCGATTGGCGGCACAGCAGTTTTCATCGTTATGTTAAGCGCGGCTTGCTCGAAGCAGATTGGGGAGGCGATATAGGAGACGTACCGGGATCGTTCGGAGAGTGAACGGTGGGCACGCTTCGCTTTGCCCACCCTACGAAGTCTCATCGCTCACTGGCCTTCGCAAAATGTTTTGTCAAAAACTCCGCCAGCACTTCGACGCGGGCGGGGCGCGGGCCGCCGGGTGGGGTTACCAGGTGCACGGCGCCTTCGGGCTGGTGCCAGCCTTTCAGGATGATCTCGACCGCGCCCGAGGCGATGGCGGCGCCGACGATGAAGTTCGGCAAATCAGCAATTCCCAGTCCGGCAATCACCGACGGCAGCAGAGCCTCGCCGTTGTTGACGCGGAGCTGTCCGGCCGGGCGCACGCTGGCCTGCTCGCCTGCGGCATTGGTGTAGTGCCAGACGCCCGGCGTCGAGAGGTAGGCGTAGCCGAAGCATTTGTGCTGGGCGAGATGCATCGGATGCGTCGGCCGGCCGTGGCGCTTCAGATAGGACGGCGCTGCCACCGTGTAGCGCGGCATCGCGCACAGTCGTCGCGCGATCAGCGAGGAGTCCGGCAGCCGCGCGATGCGCAGGCCGGCATCGAAGCCCTCGCCGATGAGATCGACGGTTGCGTCACTCAAATGGAGATCGATCGAAACTTCCGGATACTTTTCAAGAAACGCCGGCAATATCGGCGCAACGGCCCTCACCCCGAACGTCATCGGCACTGCGAGACGCACCAGCCCGCGCGGCTCGGTCGATTGCGACAACGCCTCGTTCTCGGCCGCCTCGCCATCGGCCAATAACTGCGTCGCGCGCTCGGCGAGCTTTTGGCCGGCATCGGTCAGCGCCAGCCGCCGCGAGGTGCGGTTGAACAGCCGCGCGCCGAGCCGCTGCTCCAGCCGGCTGACCGCCTTCGACACCGTGGCCTTGGATAGCGCGAGCTCGGTCGAGGCCGCCGCAAACGACCGCAATTCCACGACTTTCGCAAAAATCGCCAGCGCTTCGAAATCCGGGAGCTTTGCCATCGTCGTCCACCTCAATGGTCATTTTTGGAAACAATGAGTTTCAATAGTTTCTATTTCTATACCACGGCAGGCGGCATATCCAATGGCCCATCGGAATTCGAGCAACGGAGAAATCCAATGACCAAGAAGCTCTCAGGCAAGGTAGCCCTCGTCACCGGCGGTTCGCGCGGCATCGGCGCAGCCTCGGCCCGCGCCCTCGCTGCGGAAGGCGCCAATGTCGCCATCAGCTACGTCGCATCTCCTGACAAGGCAGAAGCCGTCGTCGCCGAACTGAAGGCCAGGGGCGTCAGTGCCCGCGCCTACAAGGCGGACCAGGCCTCTTCCGTCGACGTGGACCAGTTGGTGAAGAACGTCGCCAGGGATTTCGGCCGGCTCGACATCCTCGTCAACAATGCCGGCGTCGCCGTCGGTGGCGCGATTGACGATGCCAGTACCGATACCGCGGCGCTCGCCCGCCAGGAGGAGATCAACGTGCACGGCGTGATCACCGCGATCCGCACCGCATCGAAGCTGATGGGTGACGGCGGCCGCATCGTCACGATCGGCTCCGGCATTGCTACCCGCGCATCGTTCCCGGGGCTTGCCGACTATGCTGCCACCAAGGCTGCAATCGTCGGCTACTCCAAGGGCGCGTCGCGCGACCTCGGACCGCGCGGCATCACGGTCAACGTGCTGCAGCCGGGATCGATCAACACCGACATGAACCCGGACGACGACCGCGAATTCGCCGACGCGCAACGCAGGCAGCACGCGCTGCAGCGCTTCGGAACCGCGGAAGAGATCGCCGCCGGCGTTGTCTTCCTCGCGAGCCCCGAAGCCTCGTTCGTGACCGGCACGGTGCTCAATGTCGATGGCGGCTTCGGCGCATAACCAAAATAACTCTCTAGAAAGGAACATCCCATGATCGAACTCAGACCATTCAACCAACTCGGCAGCGCCGATCACGGCTGGCTGAAGGCGAAGCATCACTTCTCGTTCGGCAGCCACTACGACCCCGACAACATGGGCCACGGGAGCTTGCGGGTGTGGAACGATGACGAGATCGCGCCGAACTCGGGCTTTCCCGCCCATCCCCACGCCAACATGGAAATCATCACCTATGTTCGCGAAGGCGCGATCACGCATCAGGATTCGCTCGGCAACAAGGGCCGCACCGAGGCCGGTGACGTGCAGGTGATGAGCGCCGGCAGCGGCATTCGTCACTCCGAGTACAATCTGGAGCCGGCGAAGACCAGGATCTTCCAGATCTGGATCGAGCCGACCACGAAGGGCGGCCAGCCGACCTGGGGCGCAAAACCGTTTCCGAAAGCGGATCGCTCCGGCAAGCTCGTCACCATCGCCAGCGGCATTGCTGGGGACAAGGATGCGCTGCCGATCCGGGCCGATGCGCGGGTGCTCGCCACCACGCTGAAAGCCGGCGAGAGTGCCGAATACACCTCGCATAACGGACGCCACCTCTATCTGGTGCCGGCGGCCGGCAGCGTCGAAGTCAACGGCGTACGCGTCAACGCCCGCGACGGCGCCGCGATCCGCAACGAGGCGAAGTTGACGATCACCGCGCTGGAAGATTCGGAACTGGTCCTGGTCGACGCGGCGTAGCGTCAAACGCAGGGACGACGCCCCACACTGAACTCGTCATGCCCGGGCTTGACCCGGGCATCCATCCCCTTCGCGAGACTCTTGCGAAGGCGATGGATTGCCGGGTCAAGCCCGGCAATGACAGTCGATTTTTTCTCGAACAACACATCAAACTCAGGGAATACCACCATGGCCAAAGTTCTCGTGCTCTACTACTCCGCCTACGGTCACATCGAAGCGATGGCGAATGCGGTCGCCGAAGGCGCCCGCAGCGCCGGCGCCACCGTCGACATCAAGCGCGTGCCGGAACTGGTGCCGGAAGCCGTCGCCAAGGCTTCGCACTACAAGCTCGACCAGGCAGCGCCGATCGCGAAGGTCGATGACCTTGCGAACTATGACGCCATCATCGTCGGCACCGGCACCCGCTTCGGCCGCATGGCGTCGCAGATGGCGAACTTCCTCGACCAGGCCGGCGGGCTCTGGGCCAAGGGCGCGCTGCACGGCAAGGTCGGCGGCGCCTTCACCTCGACCGCGACCCAGCATGGCGGACAGGAAACCACGCTGTTCTCTGTTATCACCAACCTGCTGCATTTCGGCATGACCATCGTCGGCCTCAACTATGGATTCGCCGGCCAGATGAAACTCGACGAGGTCACCGGCGGCGCACCCTACGGTGCCACCACGATCACCGGCGGCGACGGCAGCCGCCAGCCGAGCGAGAACGAACTTGCTGGCGCGCGGTATCAGGGCAAGGCGATCGCAGAGACCGCCAACAAGCTGCATGGCTGACGCGACAGGGGCGGCATTCTCATCGGGCAATGCCGCCCCATTTGTCGGATTCGTGATATGCGTAATGAGCCAGTGACGCTCGCACAGGGGTTCAGTCATGAGCAGCAATTCCAGAACCGCGTGGCCGGAACTCCCGACCGAGGAATGGCGCGAGACCTACGCCACACTGCACTTGTGGACCCAGATCGTCGGCAAGATCCGCCTGACAAAATCTCCGTGGCTCAATCATTCCTGGCACGTGGCGCTGTACGTCACGCCGCGCGGATTGACGACGTCGCCGGTGCCGGACGGCACGCGGACGTTCCAGATCGACTTCGATTTCATCGATCATCGCCTGCGAATCTCGACCAGCGACGGCGTGCATCGGCAATTTGCGCTGCCGGGTCATTCGGTCGCGAGCTTCTATGGCGCCATCATGGAGGCGCTTGCCGAACTCGGCATTGCGGTGGCCATCGACGAGATGCCGAACGAACTGCCTGACCCGGTGCGATTCTCGCAGGATACCGCGCACGCGTCCTACGATCCCGATGCCGTCGGGCGCCTCTTACAGATTCTCGTCAATAGCGACCGTGTCTTCAAGCAGTTCCGCACGGGTTTTCTCGGCAAGGCGAGCCCGGTGCATTTCTTCTGGGGCAGTTTCGATCTCGCCGTGACGCGCTTCTCCGGACGCCGCGCGCCGCGCCATCCCGGCGGCGTGCCCAATCTGCCTGACGCGGTCGCGCATGAAGCCTATTCGCACGAAGTCAGCAGCGCCGGCTTCTGGCCCGGCAGCGGCGCGATCGATTATCCCGCGTTCTATTCCTACGCCTATCCGGAGCCTTCAGGCTTCCGGACGGCAAAGGTGCGGCCGGACGCGGCGTTCTTCAGCGAAGCGATGAGCGAGTTCGTCCTGCCCTATGACGCCGTGCGCAAGTCTGGTGATCCCGACAAGACACTGCTCGATTTCCTCGATAGCACCTATGAAGCTGCCGCGAACGCAGCGAAGTGGGATCGCGAAGCGCTCGAATGCGATCCGGGACAGCCGGGCGTCGTGAGAAAGGTCTGAAGCGTCGAAGTTTGAAGCGTCGTAGGGTGGGTTAGCACAGCGCAGCTCGCCATCAGGCAAGACAGATGGTGCGCGACGCCCCCCGGCTAACCCACCCCACAAGTCGCGCAACTAGTGCCGCGACTCCGGCTTCACCACGGTCTGGCGGACTTCCGCACCGCAATCCGCACACTCGTAGGTGAATTCGATCTTGGCCATGCTCCAATGCGGTTCGATATCGCGAATGTACATTGGTATTCCTACGCAGCTTGGGCAGATGACGTAGGCTGGCTCGGCGTCATCGTGATGGTGGATGTAGGCTGGCATGTTGACTCTCCCCACGGCAGCATTCACCAGTGTCCCTGACCCGGCGAGGAGCATACGCCTCTGCGGCACGGGCGATCATGAACTTTCGCGAACACATCTAGAACGTGCACACAATTCGCGCGACCGTGTCCGCTCGGTCACATCGGGTTGATTCTGTCCGCGTCACAACGACTTACGAAGGACGCAGGCCTTCAAGCACGCGATCCCGGGGTATAACGTGGCAAGAAGAAGGCCCACCCGCCGGGAGCAGGTGAGCCCTTCCGCATTGAAGCGAAATTCTCGCCGCCGCGTGACTACAGTTCCTTGATCTGCACCTTGCGCCACTTCATCACGCCCGAGCCGTATTGCAGGGCCAGCGGACCGCTGGCGTGTTTCGAATCCTGCACATCGACGGTCTTCTGACCGTTGAACATCACGACGAGATGCGGGCCCTTGGCCGTGATCTCGAACGTGTTCCACTTGCCGCCGGCCTTGGGCATCGGATCGACCTTGGCGATATCGACGATTGCGCCGGTGCCGTAGGTCGGATCGGGCCGCTTGTCGAAGATGTTCACCTCGTAGCAGATCTTGGCGTCGATCTTGGCCGACTGGTCGCAGCGAATGAAGATGCCGCTATTGGCATCGTCGTCGGCCCAGAACTCGGCCTTGATCTGGAAATCCTTGTACGATTTCTTACTGACGAGATAGGACGGATCCTTGCCCTCGGTGATCTTGTCGGCGACCAGCGCGCCGTCCTTCATCGCCCAGTTGGCTTTGCCGACCTCGGTCCAGTCGCCCATCTTCTTGTCGTCAACCAGCGTCACCCAACCGTCGCCCTGGCCCGATGCAATGCTGGAAAACTGAACAGCGGCGGCGCCCACCAGGAGACCCGCAGCGAGTATCGACAAGCGCTTCATGGAATTGTCCTCCCTGACTGTTTTTGTTGGAGGCGCAACCTATCATCACGAGGGCCGGCGTAAATCCAATTTCCATGCTGCAGTTGCGCTGTGCGGCACCAGACTCGTCGCTCGAGCCGGTCGCACATGTGCTTGCGGCTTGGGCTTAGCAACCATTCCGGCCGCGCCGCGTTTTGTACCCTCAACTCATTAGAGGAAAACAAGACATGGCTGATACCTCACAGATCCGGGAACACATGGACGTCATCTCTTCCGACAAGAAGACAGTCGGAAAGGTCGACCATCTCGAAGGAACCGACCAGATCAAGCTGACCAAGCAGAGTTCGCCCGATGGCCAGCATCATCACTTCATTCCGGTGTCATGGGTCGATCATGTCGACCAGCACGTGCATCTCAACAAATCGGGCGCGGACGTGACCTCGCACTGGCAGCATGGCCGGCAATAGCCGGCATGCATTGCGCCACCTGCGGATGCCGCTATCATGACGTCAGGAGATTGAATGCACCTCGCGGCTACACTGCAGTTTGAACGCATGATCGGCGAGTACGCACGCTGGCGTGCCGTTCCCCAGAAGGAACGGTCGCCGGCGCCGGCGTGGTGGTGGGGACCGGCCATGGAACTGCGCAACATGGCGCAGCCCCTGCCGGGCGAATGGCGCGTTCAACTCGGACTGCCCGAAGGTGCGAGTTATGCTGTGGGCGCGGAAATCTTTCTCAAGGCGTTTGCCGGGCAGACTTCCGCGCCGTGGCCCTACGACTTCCCCGGAAAGACCGACATAGCCGACGCAACGGATGTCCGCGACCTTCACCCGCAGCCGTCAGACGACAGCGCCTTCCAGCCCTGATCCAGCCTCCGGTTGCAGCGATGGCGCAGCCAGCATCGGCGCCGCTTGCAACAGATCGGCCAATTGACCCGACGGCAGCGGCCTGGAGAACAGGAAACCCTGCATCTCGTCGCAGGCGTGGCTGCGCAGGAATGCCTGCTGCTCGATGGTTTCGACGCCCTCGGCGACGACGGTCATGCCGAGCGCCTTGCCCATGCTGATGATAGCCTGCGCGATGGCCTGGTCCTCGGAATCGACGGGCAGGTCGCGAATGAACGAGCGATCGATCTTGATGGTGTCGATCGGGAACTGTTTCATCAACGACATCGACGAATAACCGGTCCCGAAGTCGTCGATCGCGAGCCTTATGCCGCGGCTCTGGATCGCGTCGAGAATCTTGATGGCGCGCGACACGTTGCGCATCACCATGCTTTCGGTGACTTCAAGCTGCAGCAGCACCGGCGACATGCCGCTCGCCGCCAGCGCCTCGTCGACGTCCTGCAACAGATGCCCGTCGGCGAATTGCCGCGGAGACAGGTTCACAGCCATGGTCACCGGCCGCAGGCCGCGGCGCTGCCAGGCCATGTTCTGCGCGCAAGCTTCACGGAGCACCCAGCGGCCGATCGGAACGATCGTGCCGGTCTCCTCGGCCAGCGGAATGAATTGCGCCGGCGACACGCTGCCGAGCTCGGGATGGTTCCAGCGCAGCAGCGCTTCGACGCCGGTGATCTGGCCGCTCGCCATGTCGATCTTGGGCTGGTAGTGCAGCGTGAACTGGTCGCGCTCCAGCGCGCGGCGCAAGGCGCTCTCCAGCTTCAGCCGCTCGATCGACTGCGTCTTGATCTCCCGGCTGAAGAAGCGGAAGCCGTTCTTGCCGTCCTCCTTGGCGAGGTACATCGCCATGTCGGCATTCTTGGTCAGCGTGAGCATGTCGGCGCCGTCGGCGGGATACATCGCGATCCCGATCGATGCCGTCGTGTGGCATTCGTGACCGCTCAACTGCAACGGCTGGCTGAGAACCGATAGCAGTTCTCCCGCCACCTGCTCGACCTCGTGCCGTTCGGCCGCTTCTTCCAGAATGACCACGAACTCGTCGCCGCCTAGCCGCGCCACCACGTCGCTCGCACGCAGCGCGCGCCGCAACCTGCCGCCGATCTCCACCAGCAGCATGTCGCCGGCGTCGTGGCCGAGGGAATCGTTGATGACCTTGAACCGATCGAGATCGATGAACAGCAGCGCAAACCGCCGCTGGTAGCGCTCGGCGGCGTCGATCGCCTGCCGCAGCATGCCGTTGAACATCTCGCGGTTGGGCAGGTTGGTGAGGCTGTCGTGCGACGCCAGATATTCGATGCGCTCGTCCGCCCTGGTCTTTTCGTCGGCGCGGTCGAAGTTCTCCAGCGCGAACGAAACGTTGTCGGCGAGGCGCTGCAGCAGTTCGGCGAATTCGGGAATGAACGTGTCCTTCTCGGCGGACATATAGATCATGACGCCGACGGCTTCGCCGCGAACCAGCAGCGGGAACGCAGCGCCCGACTGGGCGCCGTCGGACCGGACAATGGCGTGGAAGGCAGCGACGCGCTGATCGGCGACATAGTCGTTGGTGATACAGGCCCGCCTGGTTCGAAATGCCGTTCCGCTGAGCCCGCGGCCTTCCGGAACGGCGTCACTCACCGATAGCCTGACGTGACGCGTCGTCTCGGCCGTCGGGCCGGCTGCCGCCACGATGCGCAGAAGATCGCTGTCGGGCTCTGCCAGCGCGACGGTGGTCGAGGTGAACCTGCCGCCGTTCGCCGCGGCTTCGCACACCAGCTGAAACAGCTCGATGCGGGATTTGGCGCGCATGATCGCTTCGTTCGTCGCGCTCAGCGAAGCGAACATGCGCGTCAGGCGCTCCTTCTGTATTTCGGTTCGCGCCTTGTCGTCGGCGCGGTCGAAATTCTCCATCGCGAACGACACGTTGGCGGTGAGCCGCTCCAGCAGCTCGGCGAATTCGGGCGTGAACGTGTGCTTTTCGGAGGAGATGAAGAACATCACGCCGGCAGGCTCGCCCGCGACGATGAGCGGAAATGCCGCGCCGGACATCGCGCCGTCGCTGTGGATGAATTTGTGGAACGCCGACCCGCGAGGATCCGCGCGCAGATCGTTGGCAATGCAGGTTCGCCGGGCACGGAAAGCGTTGCCGCAGAGCCCGCGCCCTTCGGGGCGATCCGCGTTGGTCGAAACCTTTACCCGGCGCATGTTGCTGGCCGTCGGCCCCGCCACGGCCACCGTATCCATGTCGTCGCTGTCGGGCCGCGCCAGGATGATGCTGGTGGAGTTGAAGCGCCCGCCTTTCGCCGCGGCTTCGCATACCAGTTCGAACAGTTCGGCTCGCGACGTCGCGCGCACGATCGCCTCGTTGGTCGTGCTGAGCGCCCCCAGCATGCGCGCCAGCCGCTCCTTCTGGGCGTCGGCTTTCGCCTTTTCGCTGGCGCGTTCGAAATTTTCCAGCGCGAACGAGACGTTCTCCGCAATCCGCCCCATCAACGCGACGACCTCTTCGTCCTCGGCCCATGATCTGCCAACGAAGAACATCAGCACGCCGATGCTCTGCCCGGACTTGATCAACGGCACCGCGACGCAGGCGGTGACGCCGCTATCCCGCGCGGTCTGCAGCCAGGGGCGCCCCTGCGCGGAGTTGAGGATATCGTGGTTGACGCACGGCTTCTGCGTTCGGAACGCGCGACCGCAGACGCCGTTTCCGTAGATGTTGTCCGGATCGATCGAGTGCCGCGCCTGCTTGACCTGTTCGACAGCGTCGCCGGTGCCAGCGACCGGCTCCAGCCAGATCGAGCCCGGCTGCGCGAGCAGGACGACCGTGGCCGCCGACTTTCCGCTGTTGACGGCGGCGCCGCAGACCCGCTCGTAGAGTTCCTGCTCGTTCTTGGCGCGGAGGATGGCTTCATTGGTTGCACTGATCGCACCGAACATCCGGTTCAACCGCCGCATCGCGCGTTCGCCGGCTTTGCGGGCGGCCTCATGATCGAAATTATCAAGCGCAAACGACACGTTCGCCGACACGCGCTGCAGCATCGTAACGATCTGTCCATCGATCGATCGCGCTTCTTGCCGCGTGACGACGAGTACGCCGACGCTCTCGCCGTTACAGGTCAGCGGCAGCGCTGCCGCGGCGCCTACCTGGGCCGCCTTGACGCTCGCACGCCAAGCCAGCGAACGCTGGTCATTCAGGAAATCGTTGCTGACACAGACTTGCTGGTCGCGGAAAGCCTGCCCGCAAACACCGGAGCCCTCCGGGGTATTGGCCACGACCGAAATGTCGACGCCGCGCAGTCGGGCCACGTCATCGCCACAGCCGGCCGCAAAGCGCAGGAGACCGGTGGCGGGATCGTGCAGGAAAATGGCCGCGGCCAGGAAGTCCCCGCTGGAAAACGCGGCTTCGCAGACCTTCTCGTACAGTTCTTCGGGTGATTTTGCGTACAGAATCGCTTCGTTGGTGGCATTCAACGCCGCAAATGTCCGCGCGATATCGGTCTTCACCGTCCCCAGGCTCCCAGCGGGCAACGTTAGAGTTGCCTTCGCGGGATTTTATGCGAGCGGCAGGCCTAAATGCTCGTTATTGGCGAGCGGAAGATCCGATTCAGAGTAAATGTCGGACCAACGGGATGCGCGGTTTCTCCGAAGAACTACGGCCTTGTTGACGTTTTGTCAGCCATACCGGGCGGACCAACCCGCCCGGTTTCGCACGATGAAACTCCGGATGTCAGCACCCGGCGGGCGCATGGCTAGCAGGACAATCTGCCCTTGCCGTCGCCCCACCGCTTTGAGACCATGCCGGCCGCGACAACAAGCAAGACCCGCCGTCGGCGCGGGCATCCAAAGAGGAACTCCCATGCCGCTCGTTCAAGCCGACCGTCTCACGCGCATCGGCTCGGCGCTGCTCAGGGCCGCCGGCGCATCGGAAGAGGAAGCCACCGCCGTTGCTGTCGGCTGCGTCAACGCCAATCTCGCCGGCCACGACTCGCACGGGATCATTGCGATCCCGACCTATATCGACCGCGTCAAGGCCGGCCATATCGTGCCCGGCGCCAAATGGACCATCGTCCAGGAATCGCCGACCACCACTGTCATCGACGGCCATTGGGGGTTCGGCTTCCACGTCAACGCCAAGGCGATGGAGATGACGATCGAGAAGGCCAGGACCGCCAACGTCGCCGCCTGCACGGTGTTCCGCCAGAGTCACGTCGGCCGGCTCGCCGCCTATCCGATGATGGCGATGCGGGCCGGCATGATCGGGATCGCCGCTGCCGATTCCGGCCGCTCGCCGAAGCACGTCGCACCGTTCGGCGGCCGTGAGGCCCGGCTCGGCACCAACCCGATCTCCATTGCAGTGCCATCCGATCTCGAAGCGCCGTTCTATCTGGACATGGCGACCTCGGCGGTGGCGGCCGGCAAGATCGCGCTGTCGGTCGCGCGCGGCGAACAGATTCCGCAGGGCTGGATCATCGACCCCGAGGGCCGCCACACCACCGATCCGACCCAGTATCGCAAGGGCGGCGCGCTGCTGCCGCTCGGCGGCAGCGAGGGCTACAAGGGCAGCGGGCTCGCCGCCATGGTCGAGGTGCTGTGCGGCCTGCTCACGGGCTTAGGCTTCGGCGTCGAGCCGACCGGCCGTCACAACGACGGCTGCTTCATGGCGGTGTTCAATGTCGCCGCGTTCCGTCCCCTGAAGGACTTCGAGAAGGAAGTCGGCGAGTTCGCGCGCTATCTGAAATCGACGCCGCCGTCCGAGGGCTCACCCGGGGTGTTCTATCCCGGCGAGATCGAACACATCCGCGAACAGCAGCGCAGGCGCGACGGCATCGAGGTCGAGGACGCCACCTGGGACAAGCTCAAGGCGTTGGCCACAGACTACAAGCTGGCCGCCGAACTCGACCTGAAATGAAATCCGGTACCGCGCGAACAAGGAGAACGGCATGACACGGCAAATGGCGCTGGTTGGATTCCTGCAGGCGCAGAACTGCACCAACCTGCCGAGTTCGTGGCGGCATCCGGAATCGCGCGACGATTCGATGTCGGCAGATTACTATCAGGAGATTGCCCGCATTCTCGAAGCCGGCAAGTTCCACATGGCGTTCTTCGACGACCGTCTCGCGATGCCGGACCGTTACGGCAACGACCACGCCCACACCGTCGAATACGGCATCCGCTGCGTGAAGATGGACCCGCTGATCGTGCTGACCACGATGGGCATGGTCACGACGAAGCTCGGGCTGGGGTCGACCGCCTCGACCACCTATTTCGAGCCGTTCGACGTCGCGCGCCGCTTCGCCACCCTCGACCTGATGTCGGGCGGCCGCGCGGGATGGAACGTCGTCACCTCGCTCAATGACGGCGAGGCCCACAACATGGGCAAGGACGCCCATCTCGAACACGACTACCGCTACGACCGCGCCGACGAATTCATGGAAGTCGTGCTCGGCCATTGGGACACCTGGGAAGACGGCTCGCTCATCATGGACAAGAAGAGCGGCCGCTTCGCGGATCCCGCCAAGGTGAAGCGGCTCGACCACAAGGGCGAGTACTACAAGTCGCGCGGTCCTTTCACCGTGCCGCGCTCGGAGCAAGGTCATCCCGTGATCATCCAGGCCGGCGCCTCCGGCCGCGGCCAGCGCTTTGCAGGACGGTGGGGCGAAGTGATCTTTACAGCGGCGCGCAACGTGGCCGCCGCCAAGGAAGGCTATGCGGCAGTCCGCAACGAAGCGGCGAAAGCCGGTCGCGATCCCGACCAGATGCGGCTCTGCAACCTCACCACGCCCGTCTGCGCCGCGACCAAGGCCGAGGCCGAGGACAAGATGGCGCTGATCAACAAGCTGCCGCTGGAGATCGACGCGCTGTCGCTGCTCGCCGAAGCGCTGAATTTCGACTTCGCCGCCAAGCCGCTCGACGAGCCGCTCACGTCGGAAGAGCTGAAGAGCATGCAGGGCATTCTCGGCATTCGCGACGGCGTGCTCAAGACTTCGGGCAAGTCCAATCCCAGCGCGCGCGATTTCGTCACCTTCTCCGGCCGTGGCCAGGTGCATGACGCGATCGTCGGCGGTCCGAAAGAGGTCGCGGACAGGCTCGAGGAAATGTTCGTCGAGCGCGGCTGCGACGGCTTTGTCATCGCGGCCACCATCGTGCCGGGCTCCTACGCCGATTTCGTCAAGCACGTCGTGCCGGAACTGCAGCGCCGCGGCCTGTTCCACAAGGACTATGCCGGCAAGACGCTGCGCGAAAATCTCGGCCTGCGGCGCCCGGCCGCCGGCGCCTGGAAGACGCGGCCGCAAGCCGCCGCCGAATAAGAGCAAGGGGACACGATATGCGTTGGCTCAAATTCACCGCCGCCGGCAGGACATCCTGGGGCATCGTCGAGGGCGACAAGGTGATCGCCGTCAACGGCGATCCCTTCGGCGAGTGGCAGCGCGGAACGCAGTCGCATGCGCTCAAGGATGTGAAGATCGAGCTGCCGCTGATTCCGCGCACCTTCTATTGCGTCGGACTGAACTACCTCAAGCACCTCAAGGAAGCCGCCGACAAGGCCGGCACGGTGCCGAACGTGCCTGACCGGCCGGAGATCGGCTACCGCGCGCAGAACGCGCTGATCGCCCATGACGAGGACGTGGTGATCCCGGCCAGCGCGACCGAGAAGATCCATTACGAGGGCGAACTGGTGGTGGTCATCGGCAAGAAGGCAAAACACCTCACCGAAGCGAACGCAATGGATTGCGTGTTCGGCTACACCATCGGCAATGACGTCAGCGAGCGCAGCTGGCAGAAGGCCGACCGCAGCCTGTGGCGCTCCAAGAACGCCGACACCTTCAAGCCGATGGGCCCGTGGATCGAGACCGACGTCGATCTGGACAGGATGGAAACCGCCATCCGGGTCAACGGCAAGGAGACCGGCCGCTTCCGCACCAACGACATGATCTTCGGCGTCGTGCCCTTCCTGGTCGAGCTATCGAAATACTTCACGCTGTCGCCGGGCGACGTGATCTGGATGGGCACCGACGGCGCCTCGCCCGACCTCAAGGCCGGCGACGTCGTCGAGATCGATATCACCGGCATCGGCACGCTGCGCAACAGGTTCGTGGCGGAGACGTAGCTCCGTCACGCCCGTGTGCCGCCGTCATCGGGCCGGCCGCGTGCGCCGAACACAAAATGGCGAAAACAACCCCATGCAAAGTAGGATGGGCCGCCGCCTGGCGTCACACCGCCGTCGCCTTGGCGAAATCAACATAGATCTCGCGCAGCCGGTTGGTCATCGGGCCGGGCTTGCCGCTGCCGACCTTCTTGCCGTCGATCGACACCACCGCCTGCACGAACACGGTGGCGCTGGTGATGAAGGCTTCCTTGGCGGCCAGCGCCTCCTCAACCGAAAACGCGCGCTCCTCGACGCGGAGCTGGCGCTCCTCGGCAAGGGCGACCACCGCCTTGCGGGTGCAGCCGGGCAGGATCGCACTGCCGTTCTGCCGCGTCACGATCACGTCGTCCTGGGTCAGGATGAAGCACGATGACGAGCCGCCCTCGGTCACCTTGCCGTCCTCGATCATCCAGGCCTCGCCGGCGTTGGCTTCCGCTGCGGCCTGCTTGGCCAGCACCTGCGCCAGCAGCGCCACGCTCTTGATGTCGCGCCGGGTCCAGCGCAGATCAGGCACCGTGATGACGTTGATGCCGGTCACGGCCGACGGCGCGTTGATGATGTCCTTCACCGAAGTGAACATGATCAGCGTCGGCTTGACGCCTTTCGGAAACGGGAAGTCGCGACCGGTATCGGCGCCGCGCGTCACTTCCAGGTAGACCATGCCGTTGACAAGCTTGTTGCGCTCGACGAGTTCTTTCTGGATTTCCTGGATGCGCTCGACGGTTTCCGGCAGCGCCAGCTGGATCTCGCCGACCGAGCGCTCCAGCCGCGCCAGATGGGAGGCGTTGTCGATCAGCTTGCCGTCCAGCACGGCCGCCACTTCGTAGATGCCGTCGGCAAACAGGAAGCCGCGGTCGAAGACCGACACCTTGGCCTCCGAGTGTGGCACGAACGATCCGTTGACGTAGGCAATCTGTTCCAAAGCGAAGTCTCCTGGAGGTAGTAAAGCTGATGGCAGCATTCCTATACGCAAGTTGTCGGGGCCGATAAAGCCTCAACCCGTCATTCCGGGGCGCCTCGCAGAGGCGAACCCGGAATCTCGAGATTCCGGGTTCGATGCTGCGCATCGCCCCGGAATGACGGGAAGCGGCAGCTAATGCGACAGGATCTTCGACAGGAACTGCTGCGCGCGCTCGCTGCGGGGGCTGCCGAAGAATTCATCCTTTTGCGCATCCTCGACGATCTCGCCCTTGTCCATGAAGATCACGCGATGCGCGACCTTGCGGGCAAAGCCCATCTCGTGGGTGACGACCATCATGGTCATGCCCTCGCGAGCGAGATCGACCATGACGTCGAGCACCTCGCTGATCATTTCCGGGTCGAGCGCCGAGGTCGGCTCGTCGAACAGCATCGCGATCGGGTCCATCGCGAGCGCGCGTGCGATCGCGACGCGCTGCTGCTGGCCGCCAGACAGTTCAGCCGGATATTTGTTGGCATGCACCGTCAGCCCAACGCGCGCCAGCAGCTTCTCGCCCTTGGCCATGGCTTCGGCGTGCGAGCGACCCAGCACTTTTTCCTGCGCCAGGCACAGATTCTCGATGATCCGCAAATGCGGAAACAATTCGAAGTGCTGGAACACCATGCCGACGCGGGCGCGCAGTTTCGGCAGGTCGGTCCTGGGATCGTTGACCTTGATGCCGTCGAGGATGATCTGGCCTTCCTGGAACGGCTCCAGCGCGTTGACGCATTTGATCAGCGTCGATTTGCCCGAACCCGACGGGCCGCACACCACCACGACCTCGCCCTTGGCGACGCTGGTGGTGCAGTCCTTCAACACCTGGAAGGTCGGCCCGTACCATTTGTTGACGTGGCTGATTTCAATCATGGGCGGCTCGCAAGTTGCAGCGAAGACGGTCGAAACACCTCTCCCATGGGGAGAGGTCGGATCGCGTCAGCGATCCGGGTGAGGGGTCTCGGTCCAACGAGGGAACTGATCCCCTCACCCGGCGCTATGCGCCGACCTCTCCCCATGGGAGAGGTGAAGGAGTCAGCCCGCATTGATTTGTGCCCCATAAACGCCCTCGCTACCGAACAATGGCAATGCGCGCCTGCAGGCGCCGGACGCCCCAGGACGCGACACAGGAAATCACGAAATAGACCGCGGCCGCGAACAGGTACATCTCGACCAGCCGCCCGTCGCGCTGCGCCACCTTGCTGGCGGCCCCGAGAAAGTCCGGGATCGAAAGCACATAGACCAGCGAGGTGTCCTGGAACAGCACGATGGTCTGCGTCAGCAGCACCGGCAGCATGTTCCGGAATGCCTGCGGCAGCACGATATAGCGCATGGACTGGCTGTAGGTCAGGCCGAGCGCGCTCGCGGCTGCCGGCTGTCCCTTGGAGATCGACTGGATGCCCGCGCGCATGATCTCGGAGAAGTACGCCGCCTCGAACATGATGAAGGTGACGAGCGACGAGGTGAACGCGCCGACGCGGATCGGCCGCGACGCGCCCGTCAGCCACTGACCGATATAGGGCACCAGGAAGTAGAACCAGAAGATCACCAGCACCAGCGGCAGCGAGCGCATGAAGTCGACATAGAGCCCGGCGATGCGGCCGAGCAGCTTGTAGCTGGACAGCCGCATCAGCGCGATCAGCGTGCCGAACACGAGACCGCCGAGCGCCGACAGCCCGGTCAGCATCAGCGTGAACGTCATGCCGTCGAGAAACAGGTAGGGCAGCGATCGGCGGATGACATCGAAATCGAGGTTGGCGAACATGGTTATTTCCCCGTGATGTAGCCGGGGATCGCCAGGCTTCGCTCGAGGAAACGCATGCCGGTGACGACGACGATGTTGATCGCGAGATACATCACGGTCGCGGCAGTGAAGGCCTCGAACACCTGAAACGAGAATTCCTGCATCGCCCGCGCCTGGCCGGTGAGTTCGATCAGGCCGATGGTGATCGCCACGGAAGTGTTCTTCACAGTGTTGAGGAATTCGGATGTCAGCGGCGGCAGGATGATGCGGAACGCCATCGGCAGCAGCACGTAGCGATAGCCCTGCCCTGTCGTCAGCCCGAGCGCGGTTGCGGCCTGCTTCTGCCCGCGCGGCAGCGAGGCGATGCCGGCAGCCAGCTGGACGGCGACGCGTGCCGACATGAATAGCCCGACGCCGATCGCTGCCGTCCAGAACGGCGCGTTGGGAAGCTGCTTCAGCCAGAGCCCCGCAGCGCGCGGCAGCAGTTCGGGCAGCACGAAAAACCAGAGGAAAAGCTGCACCAGCAGTGGCATGTTGCGGAAGAATTCGACGTAGCCGAAGCCGATCCAGGACGCCGTTTTCGACGGCAGCGAGCGCAGGATGCCGACGATCGTGCCGGCGATCAGCGCGATGACCCAGGCCAGCAGCGCCGTCTTGATGGTCAGCCACAGTCCCGAGAGCAACAAATCGAGATAGGTCCCGCTCCCGGTCGGGTTCGGCTCGAAGAAGATGTGCCAGTTCCAGTTATAATTCACGGGCCCCTACCGTCCGCCGCGCCACGTCACAAGATGACGTCCCATGCAATGACCGGGCCATTCTCATCAAGAAAATTGCCCGGTCAAATGCTTAACCTCATCCTGAGGAGCGGCGTCTTCGCCGCGTCTCGAAGGATGAAAGCCCGACTGTGGCCTCATGGTTCGAGACGGCGCTGGCGCGCCTCCTCACCATGAGGGGCAGTCGTTACTTGTACGAATCCGGATCCGGCGAGTCGGACGGCTTGGCAAATACGTTTTTCAGTTCAGCGCTGATCGGCGTGTTCAGGTTCAACCCCTTGGGCGGAATCTTCTGCGTGAACCATTTGTCGTAGATCTTCTGGCCCTCACCGCCGGTATAGACCGCAGCGATCGCGGCATCGACGACCTTCTTGAAGGCCGGATCGTCCTTGCGCAGCATGATGCCGTAAGGCTCGGGCTTCGAGAACGCATCCTTGGAGATGACGTAATCAGCCGGCGCCTTCGAGCCGGCCACGAGACTTGCCAGCAGGATGTCGTCCATCACGAAAGCCACTGCGCGGTCGGTCTCGACCATCAGGAACGCCTCGGCATGATCCTTGGCGGGGATGATGTTGATGTTGAGACCGCGCGCGGCGTTGGCTTCGGTGAGCTGCTTGATGTTGGTGGTGCCGGCGGTGGAAACCACCGACTTGCCCTTCAGGTCGTCGATTGCATTGATCTTGCTCGCCTTCTTCGAGACGTAACGGCTCGCGGTCAGGAAGTGGGTGTTGGTGTAGGCGATCTGCTTCTGCCGCTCGACATTGTTGGTGGTCGATCCGCATTCGAGATCGACGGTGCCGTTGGCAAGCAGCGGGATGCGGGTGGACGACGTCACCGGATTGAGCTTGACCTCGAGCTTGTCGAGCTTGAGCTCCTTCTTCACGGCGTCGACGATCTTGTAGCAGAGGTCCATCGCGTAGCCGATCGGCTTCTGGTTGTCGTCGAGATAGGAGAAGGGAATGGAGGAATCGCGGAAGCCAAGCGTGATGGCGCCGGTGTCCTTAATGTTCTTCAGCGTCCCGGTGAGTTCCTGCGCCGTCGCCGGTCCGGCAAAGAGCGCAGCGGCGGCGAGCAGATAACCGATAGTCTGACGGTGTTTCACGTAACTTCTCCTTTAAAGGCTACAGATGATTGCTCATCGACCCATACCTGGCGACTTGCCAGGTAGCTTACGAACCAGCTTGCCGGATGGTTTCGCCGGCAACCCAGAACCAGTCTTTGCACGGCCGCCCCGCCGGAGCCGGCACTATACCTGCACAATTCGGACCAAAACAGGTCTCATGCGATCGCCTGCCTACCGGCGGCCTGTTCGCTCCGCTTCCGCGGCCACGATCTGGTGGAGGACCGGCGCAATGTAGCGGCGAAACTGTTCGGGATTTTCGCTCATTGGGAAATGACCGAGCTGCTCCATGATGGTGACACTGGCGCCCCCGATAGCGGCAGCGGTCCGTTGAGTATCCTCCGGCGTGCAGGAGAAATCATACTCGCCCGTGAGCAGATAGAGCGGGCATACTTTAGTATCGATCCTCTCGACCCTGCCGCGCAGATCGCCGTCGACCCGATAGAAATACAGGTCGCCCTTGAACACGCCGGGCCCGCCCTGCTTGTAGGCCCATAGTGTCTCGGCGCGGGAGGCGGCCGGGCTCTGCGGCGCCATCAGGCCGGACACCAGCGCGGCGCAGACTTCGCCGCCGTGGACGTCGGGGCGGTTTAACCATGCCGTGTCGTACCAGGGCGCCTGGAAGTCCGCCCCCTCGAGTCCGATGAGGGCGCGGAATTCGGCGGCATGATCGATCGCCAGATTGAGCACGATGCGGCCGCCGATCGAGCAGCCCATCACCACCGGCCGGTCCAGTTGCAGCGCCTGGCAGAAGGCGCGGATGGTCTGCGTGTAGCGCGCCGTCGTGAGCTGATACTCGGTGCCATCCCAGCTTGCCGGCGGGTTCGACTTGCCATGCCAGGGCATGTCGAAAGCGATGATGCGAAATTTCTTCGCGAACTCCTCATCCGCCAGCAGATGCCGCCACTGCCTGCCATCGGAGCCGGCGGTGTGCAGGCAAACCAGCGGGATGCCCTCACCGCTTTCCTCGAAGTAGATGCGATACATCTCGCCGTCGATGTCGACATGCACATAGCGACCGACCATCGGTTCGATCATGCCGGTCATGACGCGACCGTTGCGAAATGTTGCCGTGGCAGCGCCAGCACATCCTTGAAGTACTGCAGATGCGTCATGAACGGATGCAGGTCACCTTCCAGCACAGCCTCCCCGCGCTTGGTCAACGCCAACAGGTCGTGGAAACCCGGACGCGGTGCAGGCTGCCAATACTCCGCCCATGCCGCCACGGAAGCGCGGTAGGAAAACCGCCAGGATCGCATCAGCACCGGCGCCGGCGTCAGGTCGACGATCCGTCCCTCCCGGATCGAGGCGTGAAAGGCATGGTCAACGGGCCCGAGCAGGCATTCGCAATCGAGCAAGCGGCCGCGCGCGATCAGCGCCGGCGTCTTTTCGAGAAGCGCAGGAATGCCGGCGAACGCCTCTCTGATGGCGGCGTCGGTTGCGGTCGAAGCTGAAATCATGGGCTCCAGGCGGGGCTTCCTGCCATGCCGCCATTGGCAGGGATCGGAACCGGTCGGTCCGGTCGGGATATGATGGCCCGAAATATCCTGACATCGCAAGGCATCACGACCTTGAGCTTTCCTTGATTATTGCTTGCTCCGTTAACTATCCCGCGACACCGATACCCCGAACCAGCGACAAAATTCCGTATCTCGGGATGCCGCAGCAGGCCAATTGTCGCATGGCTACTTTCGACCGATCGCCCTTCCCCGCAGCGCGGGCCACTACAGTCAATAAGCTTTTCTTCTCAGTCGATTTCGGGGAAGATCGAGCCCAGGAAAGTAATTAACGCGCCCCGGATCAACGAGGCAGCAAAGGGAGCATTTGAAATGTCTGGACGTCACTATTTCAGCACCGTAGTCGCCGCCATCGGCATGCTGGTATCCGCGGCTGCCGGCGCACAGGAATATCCCACCAAGCCCATCACCCTGATCGTGCCGTGGCCAGCGGGCGGTTCGACCGACATCTCGATGCGCGCGATCGCCGAAAGCGCCTCCAAGATCCTGGGACAGCCGATCGCCATCGACAACAAGGCCGGCGGCGGCGGCACCGTCGGCCCGGCCACCATGGCAGCCGCCGCCAAGCCCGATGGCTACACCATCGCGCAGATTCCGATCACGGTGTTCCGCCTGCCGTTGATGCAGGACGTCTCCTGGGATCCGGCCAAGGACTTCACCTACATCGTCCACCTCACCGGCTACACCTTCGGCGTCACCACCAGCGCCGAGTCGCAATTCAAGACCTGGCAGGACGTGATCGACTTCGCCAAGAAGAACCCGGGCAAGGTCACCTACGCGACGCCGGGCGCCGGCACCTCGCTGCATATCGGCATGGAGCAGATCGCAGGCATGGCCGGCATCAAGCTGACGCAGGTGCCGTTCAAGGGCGGCGCCGAAACCAATGCCGCGGTGCTCGGCCAGCACACCATGCTGCAGGCTGACTCGACGGGATGGCGGCCGCTGGTCGACGCCGGCAAGCTGCGGCTCCTGATGGTGTGGACCTCGGCGCGCTCGCCGAACTTCCCCGACGTACCGACGCTGAAGGAACTCGGCTATCCCATGGTCTACGATTCGCCGTTCGGCATCGCAGGACCGAAGGGCATGGATCCCAAGATCGTCGCCAAGCTGCACGATGCCTTCAAGAAGGCGCTGGACGATCCGGCGGTCATCGCCACGCTGGCCAAGTTCGACATGGTGCCGAACTACAAGAACACCGAGGACTACAAGAAGTTCATCGTCGAGGTCACCGATTCCGAGCGCAAGGTGATCGAGACCCTCGGACTGGGCAAGAAAACGAACTAAGGCTGTTGCCGATAACGGCATCATCCTGAGGCTACACGTCATTGCGAGGAGCGCCAGCGACGAAGCAATCCATCATCTCCGTACACTCGGTGACAATGGATTGCTTCGCTTCGCTCGCAATGACGAAACCCGCCGACGCAGGTCATCCTGGCGACGATACGAGCGATCTCCGAAGGCTTTCCATATGAGTAACGACACCAACGTCAAACTCCGCCTCAACAATTCCGAATTGTGGGGCGGGCTGATCGGGCTTGCGCTCGGGGGCTTTGTAATCTGGTCAGGATTGAAGCTGAAGCTCGGCACCGTCAACGACCCCGGCGCCGGCTTCGTGCTGTTCTACACCGGAATTCTGATGTGCCTGTTCGCCGCCTCGATCATCCTTTCGGCGTTGACCGAGGGCGGGCCGACACTCGGCTCACGCTGGGAAAATGCGCGCTGGTCCAGGCCGCTGCTGGTGATCGTCTGCCTGATCGCGTTCTCCTTCGCGCTCAACCCGCTCGGCTTCCTCTTGTCCTCGATACCGCTGATGCTGCTGCTGTTGCGCGTGGTCGATCCGGTGCGCTGGACGCTTGCCATTCCGATCGCGGTGCTGGTTCCAACAGGCATGTGGTGGGTCCTCAAGCGCCTGCTCCTGATCCAGTTGCCTTCCGGCATGTTCGAGATCGGCTGACCGCACCATGGACACGCTCATCAATGTCGCCCATGGTTTTGGCGTAGCACTCCAGCCCGTCAACCTGATCTACTGCTTCATCGGCGTCTTCATCGGCACGCTGGTCGGCGTGCTGCCCGGCATCGGCCCGATCTCGGCGATGTCGCTGCTGCTGCCGATCACGCTGTCGGGCACGCCTGAGTCCGGCATCATCATGATGGCCGGCATCTACTACGGCTCGATGTATGGCGGCTCGACCACCTCGATCCTCGTCAATATTCCCGGCGAAGCCGCTTCGGTCGTCACCTGCATCGATGGTCACGAGATGGCCAAGCAGGGCCGCGCGGGACCGGCGCTCGGCATCTCCGCCTTCGGCTCCTTCATTGCCGGCACCTTCGCGCTGATTGCGCTGATGCTGGTCGCGCCAAAACTCGCCAGCGTCGCGATCGCATTCGGGCCGGCCGAATATTTCAGCCTGATGGTGCTCGGCCTCGTGCTGCTGACCTTCCTGACGCAGGGCTCGATGGCGAAGGCGCTGCTGATGGCCTGCATCGGCGTCGTGCTCGGCGTCGTCGGGCTCGACAGCATCACCGCGCAACCGCGTCTTACATTCGGCCGGGTGGAACTGATCGACGGCATCGGCCTCGTCCCCGTGGTGATGGGCCTGTTCGGCATCGCCGAAGTGCTGCTCAACACCGAGCAGGCGATCAAGCGCGACGTCATCAAGGCGAAGATCACCAACCTGCTGCCGAGCGGAGCGGACTGGAAGGCCAGTGCCGGTCCGATGACGCGCGGGACGATCATGGGCTTCCTCCTCGGCATCCTGCCCGGCGGCGGTGCGGTTGTCGCGTCGTTCGGGTCCTATGCGCTGGAAAAGCGGCTGTCGAAGACGCCGGAGCGTTTCGGCAAGGGTGCGATCGAGGGCGTGGCGGGTCCTGAAGCTGCCAACAACGCCGCGGCCGGCGGCGCCTTCATTCCGCTGATGACGCTCGGCATTCCGCCGAACGTGGTGATGGCGCTGTTGCTCGGCGCGTTCGTCATTCACGGGTTGCAGCCCGGCCCCTTGATGATCACGCAGAACCCCGGCCTGTTCTGGGGCATCGTCGCCAGCATGTATATCGGCAATCTGATGCTGCTGGTACTCAACCTGCCGATGATCGGGATGTGGGTGCAGCTGCTCAAGCTGCCCTACAACATCCTGTTCCCGCTGATTATCCTGTTCACCATCATCGGCGTCTATTGTTCCAGCAACAACGTGTTCGACGTCTACGTGATGATCGCGTTCGGCGTGATCGGCTATTTCATGCGCAAGCTCGGCTATGAGCCGGCACCGCTGGTGCTGGCCTTCGTGCTCGGGCCGATGCTGGAGAACAATTTGCGCAAGTCGCTGATCCTGTCGCAGGGCGACCTGATGACGTTCGTCGAGCGGCCGATCTCGGCCGTGTGCCTCGCGCTCGCAGCCGTGCTGCTGATCGGACCGCTGCTGCCGGCGCTGCGCCGGAAGCGCGAGATGGTGGCGCTGGACGAAGGTGTCTAGCGCATCAAGGCTCAGCAAGAATGCTGCATGACCATTGCTCCCTCCGTCATTCCGGGGCGCGCTTCTTGGCGCGAGCTACGATGTGCAATTGCACATCAGAGAATCCATCGGGCCGCACACTCTGCAGTGAAATGGATTCCGGGTTCGCGCTTCGCGCGCCCCGGAATGACGAGAGAAATTTCCTGCCGCGCTAGATGGCCTTGACGACCTTGAGCGCATTCGGCCTCGCCGGCTGCGTGATCGCACGCGACAGGATCAGCGCTTCCTTCTTCAGCATCTCTGCCAGTTCGCCCTCGCGCCGGCGGATGCGGTCGCTGGACGCGCCGACGCTCAGCGCCGCCACCACCTGTCCGGTGTCGTCGCGAACCGGCACGCCGACCCCGCCCATGCCGGGAAAGGCGGCGTCGAGCAGCACGGTATGGCCGTGCTTCCGCGCCGCGACGATGCGCTCGCGCAGATATTTCGGCGTAATCCGCGGCGATTTCGCCAGCCGCGGCATGATGACTTCGATGATGGCGTCGATCTCGGCATCGGGCAGCCACACCATCAAGGCAAGACTGCCGGCGCCGACGCCGAGCGGCCGCCGGCTGCCGATCTGCAGATAGTTCGGCTGCAGCGGATGACTGCCGACCGAGCGCGCCAGGTACAGCGCCTCGACGCCGCTGCGCACCGACAGCAGCGCGGTGTCGGCGGATCGCTCGGAGACGCGCAGCAGGCTCGGCTGCGCCAGTTCGGCGATGTCGACGGTACGACGCGCGCCGACCGCCATCACCCGCGCCTCGGGGCCGAGTTCATAGGTCTTCGCGCCGGTGACGCGGCTGACAAAGCCTTCCTCGATCAGCGAACCGAGGATACGCAGCGTGGTCGCCTTGTTCAGCGACGTCGCTTCCGCAATTTCGGTCAACCGCAACGGTGAACTCTGCGCCAGCACGCGCAGGATCGCGCATACTTTCTGGATGGCATTGAACTTGTCGGACGGCCCGGCGATCGCCAGCGACGGCTTCTTCCTGGCATTGGACGGGCTCATGCGGCGCGGCCCTTCGGCGTGCCCGATCCGAACCGGATGTGTTTCATCGCTGGGATCCTCCGTGCGGGCTGATCCTAGAGAGAGCGGTCAGCCCGCGACAGGGGGAAGTTTCGCCCAGCGATACTCCTGGTCTGATTTTATTCGCCGGCGCAGCTGCACTGCGCCTTTCTCATGACAAATATTCCGTCATGTGAACCACTGTTCGGGCTCATCGCGTGCGCGACATTTCGCCGAGGTCCCAGAACAGTCCAGCCATGATCGCCAGCGCCTCCTCCGTGACCGGCAACAGGATGTGCTCGTCGGGTGCATGCTGCGAGCAGCCGGGATAGGAATGCGGCACCCAGATCGTGGGCAGGCCAAGCCCCTCGGCAAACACGTCGTTCGGCAGCGAGCCGCCGAAATTCGGCAGGATCGCCGGCGCCTTGCCGGTGGTCTGCCGGATCGAGTTCGCCGTCCAGTTCACCCAGGGGCTGTCGACATCGGTTCGGGATGCTGCGAAACGCTGCGCGCCGCTGACCTCGACCATCGCAAAGCCGTTGGCATGCAGATGCGCCCGCACGGCGTCGACGACCTCCTCGTATCTGGTGCCGACGACGAACCGAAGTTGCAGCACCGCATTGGCGTTGCCCGGAATGGCATTGGCCGGCTTGTCGATATTGCCTGACGACATCGCCAGGACTTCCAGCGTGTTCCAGGCGAACAGCCGCTCCGCCGGCGACAATCCCTCCTCGCCCCAACCATCCGCCAGCGCCGGCTCGTCGGCGGTCGGCTCGATCTTGACGTCCGCTAGCGCCGCGCGGACGGCGTTCGAGATCCGCGGCGGCTTCAGCGCCTCGAGTTTCATCCGCCCCTTGCCGTCGACCAGGCTTGCGATGGCGTTGCAGAGGATCGTCGCGGGGTTGGCGAGCACGCCGCCCCAATTGCCCGAATGATGGCCGCCTTCGCGCAGATTGACATCGAGATGGATGCGGTTGCCGCCGCGGCAGCCGAGGAAGATGGTCGGCCGATCCGCCGAAAGGCGCGGCCCGTCGGACGCCAGGAACAGATCGGCCTTGAGCTCCTCGCGATGGGCTTCGCAGACCTGCCGCAGGTCGGGCGAGCCGATCTCCTCGCCGGTCTCGATGATGAACTTGGCGTTGAAGCCGAGCTTGCCGCCGCGCGTCTCGCGCACCGCGCGCAAGGCCGCGAGGTTGATGCTGTGCTGGCCCTTGTTGTCAGCCGTGCCGCGCCCATAGACGCGCTCGCCTTTGGTGGTGGTCTGCCACGGATCGAGATTGTCGCGCCATTCGCCTTCCATGCCCTCGACCACGTCGCCGTGGCCATAGGTCAGCACGGTGGGCAGCGCGGCATCCTCGCGATAATCCGCGAACAGATATGGCCCCCTGCCGGTCGGCGATTCAACCAGTCGCGTGGTAAAGCCGAGTTCGGCAAAGGCCGGCTGCAGGTTCTCCACGAGATAGGCGCGCAGCGCCGCGCCCGTCCCCGGAGTCTGGCTTTCGGTGCGATAAGCGACCCTGCGGCCGAGTTCGGCGATAAACGCGCCGGAATGGAGATGCTCGCGTACCCTCGCAATCGCGTCCGCTCTGTCGGCCATACTTCCTGTCCTTCACTCGCTTGCATTTGCGGCCGCAACCTATCGGGATAGTCCGGCGGCTGGAAGTGGCGCGACACGCCGAATGGGGCTTCGATATGGGGCTTGCCAAGCCCTGCGAGAATGCAGCAATTTCAGGCACAGTCCGGCGCACGATCGGGCATCAGCAGGGGGAACCCTGCGCAGGTTCAAGGCCTCCCGTCATGACCAAGCAAATCCGGCTCAACGCCTTCGCCATGAACTGCGTGGCACACCAATCGCCCGGGCTCTGGACCCATCCGCGCGACCGCACGCTCGACTACAACCGCCTGCCCTACTGGCTCGACCTAGCGAAGACGCTGGAGCGCGGCCGGTTCGACGGGCTGTTTCTTGCCGACGTGCTCGGCGTCTACGACGTCTACGGCAACAGCCCGGACGCGGCCTTGCGCAACGCGGCGCAGACGCCATCCAACGAGCCGTTGATGCTGATCCCGGCGATGGCTGCAGTCACCAAACATCTCGGTTTCGGCGTCACCAGCAATCTGTCGTTCGAGCCGCCCTACCCGTTTGCGCGCAGGATGTCGACGCTCGATCACCTCACCGAAGGCCGGGTCGGCTGGAACGTGGTGACCGGCTATCTCGACAGCGCCGCGCGCGGCGCCGGCAAGGACAAGCAGACCGCGCATGACGACCGCTACGAGATTGCGGACGAGTATATGGAGCTGGTCTACAAGCTCTGGGAGGGCAGCTGGGAGGACGAGGCCGTACTGCGCGACCGTGCGCGCGGAATCTTTGCCGATCCCTCCAAGGTCCATCGCATCGCGCACGATGGGACGAACTTCAGGCTCAACGCGATCCATCTGAGCGAGCCGTCGCCGCAGCGGACGCCGGTGCTGTACCAGGCCGGCACCTCGCCGCGCGGCCGGCAGTTCGCGGCCCAGCACGCCGAATGCGTGTTCATGTCGGGCCCATCGGCGAAGATCATCGGGCCGCGCGTGGCCGCGATCCGCGCGGCGGCCGGCGAGATCGGGCGCAACCCGGCTGAAATTTTGATGTTCAGCATGATGACGATCATTCTTGGAAGCACCGAGGCCGAGGCAAAAGCGAAATACGCCGACTATCGCCGGCACATCAATCCCGAGGGCGCGCTGGCGCTGATGTCGGGCTGGACCGGCGTCGACTTCTCGACCTACGACCTCGACCAGCAGGTGCGCCACGTCCAGAACGACGCCGGCCGTACCGCACTCGACAACGTCACCCGCGCCGATCCGGACCGGGTCTGGACCGTGCGCGAAGTCGTCGAGCATGTCGGCATCGGTGGCGCCGGACCGGTCGTGGTCGGCACGCCGGAAAAGGTCGCCGACGATATCGAGGCCTGGTTCGAGCAGACCGACGTCGACGGCCTCAACGTTGCGTTTGCCACTTCGCCCGGCGATTTCGAGGATATCGCGGACATGCTGGTGCCTGTCTTGACCAAGCGTGGACGGTACAAGCGCGAATACGCCGAGGGCACGCTGCGGGAGAAGCTGTTCGGCGCGGGGCGTGCGCGGCTGGGCGAGACGCATCCGGCGACAAGGTATCGGCCGCATGTCGCGGCGAGAGCGGCGGAGTAATTTGTAGGGTGGGCAAAGCGAAGCGTGCCCACCTTTCAGAGCACGGTCGTGATGGTGGGCACGCTACGCTTTGCCCACCCTACGGCCTTTCGATGACGCGTAATCAATTCACCGAATTGCTTACCACCACTTCGATCAGTTTGGCGCCGGGGCGGCTGAACGCCGACGACAGCACCGACTTGAGCTGCGACGGATCCGTCACCTTGGTCGCTTCCAGTCCGAGCGACTTCGCCACGCCCGTGAAATCCACCGGCGGATCCTTGAAATCCATGCCGATATAATTGTCGTCGCCGTGGAAGGCGAGCAGCCGCTGCTTGATGATGCGGTAGCCGCCATTGTTGACGATGACGAAGGTCAGCGGCAGCTTGTGGTTCGCCGCGGTCCACAGCGACTGGATCGAATACATCGAGCTGCCGTCACCGGAGTAGCACACGACCGGCCGGGTCGGGTTGGCGAGACTGACGCCGACGGATGCCGGCAGGCCCCAGCCGATGCCGCCCGAGGCCAGCGCGTGATAGCCGTAACGGTCGCGATGCGGACGCAGCGCGATCATCTGCCGCGACGACGTCAGGCCTTCATCGACGAGAATGCCGTTGTCCGGCATCGCCTCGACCACCTGCAATGCCAGCCAGTCCGGATCGATCGGCGAGGTGGTGGCGTGCGTCGAGATCTGCTCGATCAGCGGCTTGCGCCGCGCCGTCCAGTTCGTCGAGGCGAGTGCCGCCAGCCCCTGCTTCGCACGCGTTTCGAGCGCGCCGCCGCCCAGGGATTTCAGCGCCGGAACCAGCGCGCGCAAAGTTTCCTTCACGTCGGCCTTGAGCGCGATCTCGGCGCTGTAGTTCTTGGCGAGATCCCAATCGACCAGGCCGACCTGCACGATCGACAACCCGTCGGGCAGCGGATCGGTCTCGCTGTAGACCGACATCCGCAGCGGATCGCCGCCGAGCGCGATGATGAGGTCGTAAGGCTGCAGGGTGTCGCGCGCAACTTTCTGCAGGCGCGCCAGCGCGCCCATGAAGCAGGGGCTTTCGGAGAGAAACTGCGCGCCATAGGGCGTCGACGACTGGTAGGCCGGACAGCCCAGCGTTTCCGCCAGTTGCGCTGCTTCCTTCAGCGCATCGCTTTTGACGATCTCGTCGCCGACGATGATTACCGGGCGTTCCGATTTCAGGATGCGCGCGGCGAGCGCCTGCAACGAGTCGTCCGACGGCTTGACGCGGGTATCGACGCGGGTCGAGCGGCCAAGCTCGATGCCGGCCTCGGCATTGAGGATGTCTCCGGGCAGCGAAATGAACACCGGCCCGGTCGGCGGCGTGGTGGCGATCTTGGCGGCGCGGCGCACGATCCGCGGCAGATCCTCCAGCCGCGTCACTTCCACCGCCCATTTCACCAGCGGCTCGGCCATCTGCACCAGCGGCCCGTACAGCACCGGCTCGGTCAGGCCATGGCCCTGCTCCTGCTGGCCCGCGGTCAGGATCATCGGCGTGCCGGTGAAACTCGCATTGTAGAGCGAGCCCATGGCGTTGCCGAGGCCGGGCGCGACATGGACGTTGCAGGCGACGAGCTTGCCCGAGGCGCGGCTGAAACCGTCGGCCATGGCGACGACGAGGCTCTCCTGCATCGCCATCACATAGGTGAGATCCGGGTGGTCCTTCAGCGCGTGCATGACCGGCAGTTCGGTGGTGCCGGGATTGCCGAACAGATGCGTGACGCCTTCGTCTTTCAGCAGGGCAAGGAATGCGGAGCGGCCGGTGATCTTGTTCTTCATGTGTCCTCCCGCCCCCGGGCGCGTTCACCCGCGGGATGGCGACACATGACCAAACTTGAAGAAGCGGCGCAATGGAGCGAGGTCATGGCTGCCCTGCGCGGCCGAGGCTGAACGGATCATCGCCGGCGATGCGCTTCTTCTTTTTCGAGCGCTGCCAGACCACGCCGGGATAGCCTTTCAGCGGCACCAGCGGCTCGCCGGTGTAGGCCCATTCCTGCAATTCCTCGATGGCGATGTGATAGAGCGGCTGCCGCCCGGTGCGGCCGGAGAACAACGCGCGGGGAATGTTGACCATGTGCGGCGAGCGGGGGCGTTCATAGGCAACGGGCGTGCCGCAGTTCGAACAGAAGCTTCGTACGGTCCTGGTCGCCTTATCCTCGTAGCGCGACAGGCTGGTCTTGCCCCTGGTGATGCGGAAGCGCTTGCGCCAGCTTCCGACATAGGTGGCATAGGCCGCGCCGTGGGCGCGGCGACTGCCGGGGGAATGATCGTGCCAGGCCCAGCGCGCCGGCACGTCGATCTCGAACGCGACCTTGCCGCACAGGCATTGGCCCGCGGCGGGCTTGCCGAGGGATACGGCCTTTGTCTTTTTCTTTTCCGATTCTTCTTCCGGAAACATGGCGCGCTCTTGTAGCCCGGATGAGCGTAGCGACATCCGGGAACGCTGCTGATATCGCCCCGGATGTCGCTTCGCTCATCCGGGCTACGATCTGTTTACGCCTGCTCCAGCTCGTTGTGTTCCGGATAATCCGTGTAACCCGCCACGTCGCCGCCATAGAACGTCGCTCGGTTGTAGGGCGTCAGCGGGAAGCCGCGCTGCAGGCGGCGCGGCAGGTCGGGGTTGGAGATGAAGATGCGGCCAAAGGCGATGGCATCGGCATGGCCGTCCCTTATCGCGGCATCAGCGGTTTCGCCGGTGAAGCCGCCCGCGGTGATCAGCACGCCTTTCCAGATCGGCCGGAACAGCACCATCGCCGACGGCACGTTCTGGTGATTGACCTCGGCGCGGCCGGCGCCGGAGGAGCGCGGCTCGATGAAATGCAAGTACGCAAGGCCGAGCGGGTTGAGCTGCTCCACCGCGTAGGTGTAGAGCGGCATCGGGTCCGGCTCGCCGCTGCCATTGGCGACGCCATAGGGCGACAGCCGGACGCCGACACGATCGGCGCCCCAGACATCCACAACGGCTTTCGTTACTTCCATCAGGAAGCGCACGCGGTTCGGAATCGAGCCGCCATATTGGTCGGTGCGCAGGTTGGTGTGCGACTGCAGGAACTGCTCGATCAAATAGCCGTTGGCGCCATGGATCTCGACGCCGTCGAAGCCGGCGGCGAGCGCATTCTTCGCCGCCTGCCGATAGGCGTCGACCACGCCTGATATCTCGGAGGTCTCGAGCGCGCGCGGCGTCTCATAGAGCACCGCCTTGCCATCGGCCGTCCCGGTCTTCAGGTCGGCGATCGGCACCGCCGACGGGGCGACCGGCAGCACGCCGCCGGGCTGGAACGAGGAGTGCGAGACGCGGCCGACATGCCAGAGCTGGAGGAAGATGATCCCGCCCCTGGCGTGGACGGCATCGACCACCTCGCGCCAGCCGGCGATCTGCTGCTCGGTATAGATGCCGGGCACGCCGGGGCTGCCGAAGCCGCTGTCCACGACCGGCGAGGCCTCGGCGATCAGCAATCCGCCCGGCGTCGCGCGCTGGGCGTAATATTCCGCATTCAGCGGTCGCGGCGCGAGCGAAGGCTTGGCCGCACGCATCCGCGTCAAGGGCGCCAGCGCGAGGCGGTGCTTGAGCTGATAGGGGCCGATCTTGAGCGGCGAGAACAACGATGGATAGTTCATGTGAATTTCCAAAACCCCGTGTTGATACGGATATGTAACTGCTTCAGCTTGTTCGTAAAAGGCTCCGGTGGCAATCTCGCCACGCGATCCCTGAGAGCAAGTCTTCCATGCCGAAATCGAGTGCCAGATCGCACCCTTCCCTGAGTATTCGGATCGATCTGGCTGACGATGCGCGCATTGGACCGGGCAAGATTCAGTTGCTGGAGAATATCGAGACCTGCGGGTCGATTTCGGCCGCCGGACGGGCGATGGACATGTCCTACAAGCGGGCGTGGGACCTCGTCGACGAGATCAACCGGATCTGCCGGCAGGCCGCGGTGGAGCGGCAGACCGGCGGCAAGAACGGCGGCGGCGCGACGCTGACGCCTTTCGGCGCCACGCTGGTCGCGCGCTACAGGAAAATCGAGCGCGATGCAATGAGTGCCGCACGCAAGGAACTGCAGGCCTTGCGGGCTCAGATCGGCCGGCCGCGGAAGCGCGCGGGCTGATACCAGCGGGAAAGTATGCGATAACCGGACGCTCAGACGCTCAGAGGTCTCCCTCCAGCCGGTCCAGGAATTTTCGCATGCCCCATCCAGCCATGTCGCCCGGCAATGTTGCCGTCATCACCGGAGGCGCCTCCGGCATCGGGCTCGCCGCCGCGACACACTTTTCCCGCCTCGGCATGAAGGTGTGCATCGCCGATATCGGAGCCGAGCGGCTCGCGGAGGCCGCGGCTACGCTGGCATCGGTCGCAAGAGGGGGCGCAGCGGATGTCATGACGGCCACCGTCGATGTCAGCCGCTTCGACGACGTCGCGGCGCTGGAAGCCTCGGTGCAGAAGCGGTTCGGCGGCACGGATATTTTGATGAACAATGCCGGCATCGGTCCGGACAGCAACAGCTTTGGTCCGCTGGAGAACTGGCAGCGCATTCTGCAGGTAAATTTGTGGGGCGTCATCCACGGCACGCAGGCGTTCGCGCCACACATGGTCGAACGCGGGCGGCCGGGCCTCGTCATCAACACCGGCTCCAAGCAGGGCATCACCACCCCGCCCGGCAATCCCGCCTACAATGTCTCGAAGGCCGGCGTGAAGGCGCTCACCGAAGCGCTTCAGCACGAACTGCGCAACATTCCGGGCTGCAAGATCAGCGCGCATCTGATGATCCCGGGTCACGTCTTCACCGGCCTCACTGCACGCGGCCGCACCGAGAAGCCGCCGGGCGCCTGGACACCGGAACAGACGGTCGATTTCATGATCGCCCGCATCGAAGCCGGCGACTTCTACATCCTCTGCCCGGACAATGACGTGCCGCGCGCGCTCGACGAGCGGCGCATGCTGTGGGCGATCGGCGACATCGTCGAAAACCGCCCGGCGCTATCGCGCTGGCATCCGGACTACGCGGAGGCGTTCGCGAAGTTCGTGAAGGGGGAGTGAGCTAACTACTGAGGTCGTCATGCCCGCGAAGGCGGGCATCCAGTACGCTGCGGCTTCTCGATTCCATCAACGGCGTCTCTGGAATACTGGATCCCCGCCTTCGCGGGGATGACAACTGTTGCCGTCGCCGTCCGCCTAAAGCGTTTCCTGCTTGTGGCCGCATTGCTTGCAGGCGAATTTGACGCGGGTGGCGCCCTTTTCCGCCAGGACGCGGTTGGGCGCGCCGCATTTGCCGCACACCGCCTCGATCCTGGTCTGGCCCTGCTTGATGACGATGTTCTTCTTTTCTATCGTCTCGCGGATCAGGCGCTCGGCCTCCTCGCGCATCGACTGCTTCGACATTGGCCGCACCTGTCCTGAAAACGCCGCCGTGCTCTATAGCATGCGACGATCATATTTCCATCTGCGTTACACAGGTTCCCGCACCGCTGCGAGCAAGCGCCACACCAAGGCCGGCGCGGGATCGGCCGAGATAAACCCGGACGGCGAGCACCACCCGGTTGCGCGACGGTAGTGAGGTGTTGGGACATCAAACGAAATGCCAGACAAGCGAACGGCGGATGCCGAAACATCCGCCGCTCACCTTCACCAGCCACCGCGGACAGGTTACGCGGTTTGGGAAGCTTGCATCATCGCTCGCCTTCGCGTCTTCGATGCCGCCTGAAACCTTTACGCCCGCACCAGTTAACAAGATATGACAACGGCACCCTTAGGTTGTTGCACGGTGAATGACGAATTGTGTGGCGACGTCAAATGATTCATGACGGGTGGCGTGCCCCGTAATATTCGCGTACTGGTTGTACACGACCGACGAGCAAACTCTCCCGTACAGCCGCCTTCTGCTCAGACTGTGAGAACGGTCGAGCCCGTGGTCTTGCGCGCGGCGAGATCGGCGTGGGCCTTCGCCGCATCCTTCAGCGGATAGGTCTGGTGCACCTCGATCTTGACAGCGCCTGACTTCACGACCTCGAACAATTCGTTCGCCATGGCAACGAGGTTGTCGCGCTTGGCGGCGTAGGTGTTGAGCGTCGGGCGCGTGACGTAGAGCGATCCCTTCCCCGCCAGCAGGCCGAGGTTGAGCGGATCGACGGCGCCGGAGGATTGCCCGAACAGCGCGGCGACGCCGAGCGGCGCCAGACAATCCAGCGACTTGAGGAACGTGTCCTTGCCGACGGAATCGTAAACCACGGGGACTTTCTTGCCGCCGGTGATCTCGTCGACGCGTTTGACGAAGTCCTCGCGCGTGTAAACGATCGTATGCGCGCAGCCATGGGCCTTGGCGAGCTTTGCCTTCTCGTCGCTGCCGACGGTGCCGATGACGGTGGCGCCGAGATGCTTGGCCCACTGGCTGAGGATGAGGCCGACGCCGCCGGCCGCGGCATGCAGCAGGATGGTGTCGCCGGCCTTGACCCGATACGTCTGCCGGATCAGGTACTGCGTGGTCAGGCCCTTCAGCATCATGGCGGCGGCGGTCTTGTCGTCGATGCCGTCGGGCAATTTCAGCAGGCGATCGGCCGGGATCAGCCGCGCTTCGGCATAGGCGCCGATCGGCGCATTACCATAGGCGACTCGGTCGCCCGGCTTCAGGTCGGTGACGCCAGAACCGACTTCCTCGACCACGCCGGCCGCCTCGCCGCCGAGCCCGCTCGGCAACTGCACGGGATAAACGCCAGAGCGGTTGTAGATGTCGATGAAGTTGAGCCCGACCGCGGTGTGGCGGATCCGCGCCTCGCCCGGACCGGGCTTGCCGACCGCGACTTCCTCCCAGACCAGAACTTCGGGACCGCCGGTCTTGTGAAAGCGAATGGCGTGCGTCATGGGATTCTTCCTTTGGATGAAATTCGGGAAGCCTTCGTAGCAGGACCGGCCGGCGCCCGCGCTTCACGTCTCGATGATGACGTAGCTGTCTTCGACATGCACCGGGAAAGTCTCGGCCACGTACGGCCCCTTCTGCAGCTCCTCGCCGCGCTCGACCGCGACCGGATAGGAGCGGACTTTCACCCGCTTCGGATCGAACCAGGACTGGCCGTTGCGCATGTCGAACTCCCAGCCGTGCCACGGACAGCGCAGCAGTTCGCCGACGCGCGAGCGCTCGTAGACGCCCGGCTCCGGCGAGGTCAGCCGCGCGACGCAGGCGGCCTTCTCCAGCGGCGCGCCCTCATGCGGACAGCGGTTGAGCAGCGCGAAGAATTCGCCGTTGACGTGGAACACGACGATGTCGCGGCCTTCGACGCCAAAGACCTTGTTGCCGCCGGGCGGAATCTCTGACGTGCGGGCGACGATATGACGGGTCATGTTGTCCCTGGTCCGCTTTCCTGATCTGCGTTCAGAACTTGTAGACCGAACGCGCATTGCCGTTGAATATCTTGCGGCGCTCGACCTCCGTCAGCGGCGTCTTGAAGGCGTAGCGCGGATCGTCGAAATCCCAGTGCGGATAGTCCGATGAGAACAGCAGGCGGTCGACGCCAACCCATTCGATCAGCGAGCGCAGATGCTTGCCTTCATCGGGCTCGTCGATCGGCTGCGTCGTGAACCAGAAATGATCCTTCACGTATTCCGACGGTTTTCGCTTGAGGTGCGGCACCTCGCTGCGGAAGGCCTCGAAATGCCGGTCCATCCGCCACGTCGTCGACGGGATCCAGCCGAAGCCGCCCTCGATGAAGACGATCTTCAGGTTGGGGAAGCGTTCGGGAATGCCTTCGAGCACGAGGCTGGTGAGCTGCGCCGCCATGGTGTGCGCGTTCGACTGGTGCTCCTCGACGTAAAAGGACGGCCAGCCGCCGCCGGTCGGCGCGTGCCCACCATAGCCGCCGACGTGAATGCCGAGCGGCAGGCCGAGCTCCTGCGCGCGCGCATAAATCGGCCAGTAACGCCGCCGCCCCAGCGGCTCGTTGGCGCGCGGGCAGACGTTGATCTGCACGTAGCGGCCGATTTTCGCGCAGCGCTCGATCTCGGCAATTGCAAGCTCGGTATCGTCCTGGCCGGCGAGGATCGAGGCCTTCAACCGCGGATCGCGGTCGGACCAGAACGCGAGCTGCCAGTCGTTGATGGCGCGCTGGATCGCGGCGCCGAATTCGAGATTCTGCTGCGAGAAGATGAAGAGGTCGAGCACCTGCAGAATGCCGTACTCGACGTCGAGCGGGTCGAGATGCTGCTTCCGCATGAAGTCGAGATCCGAACCGGGCGGTCCGCCGGTCGGCGGCCAGGCATCGCGGCGCGCGATAAGCGGCGAGGAGCGTGGATATGGCGTGGTGCCGATATAGGGCGTGCGCAGATGGCTGCCATAGGTGCGCAGATGCTCCTGCCAGCGTTTTGGCATGAACTGCTCGATGTCGGCATGCGTATGGATGCTCGGATGCACGTCGCAGTCGATGATCCGCAGCCGGCTTCGCGCGGCGGATTCTTCCGCCAGGATGGGACGGTCGATGACATCACTCATGCGATCCTCCTTTGTCTTGAATCGGTGTCGCGGCCTTTCGACCTCGCCCCATCAGGGAGAGGTGCGGCACCTTCGACGTCGCAGCAGTTCGATCCGACTTGACCATGCTTCATGCATCCAGCTTCAGCCGCGGAAAGGTTTCGAGCGGATTGTCGGCGCACATGCGCGAGACGATGCTTTCAGGCAGATGCGGCGGCATCGGATCGTCGCCGTCGAACTGCCAGTGCGGATAGTCGGACGCGAACAGGAACATCCTGTCGGAGCCGATCTGTTCGATCACGTCGGCGACGCCCGCCGCATCGGGCGGTCCGTCGAACGGCTGCATGGTGACGCGGATATGGTCGCGGATGATCGCGGCCGGCTCGCGCTCGACCCACGGCACCTCGACACGAACGCCGCGCCAGGTCTTGTTGGCGCGCCACATGAAGGCCGGCAGCCAACTCACGCCGGATTCCATCAGCACGACTTTCAGCCCCGGGAATTTGCCGAACACGCCCTCGTAGACCAGGCTCAATATCTGGGCCTGGAACGCCTGCGCCTCGGCGAGATAATATTCGTAGCGATAGGACGGCCAGCCGATCGAGCTCGGCGCAGTGCGGTACGCGCTGCCGGCGTGGATCGCGACGGGCAGCTTGTGCTTTTCTGCTGCCTGCCACACCGGCCAGAAGTGGCGCTTGCCGAGCAGCAGATCGCCCTGCGCCAGCACCAGCACGGACACGAAGCGGTTGTCGGCGGCACGGCGCTCGATCTCCTCCACCGCGAGATCCGGCGCCTGCATCGGCACCACGATCGAGGCCGAGAGCCGCGGATCCTTTGAGAGCCACTCGGCGGCGATCCAGTCGTTGATCGCCTTGCAGAAGCCGGCAGCCATGTAGGGATCGAACACCGCCTGCGCGCCGTAGACGACGTTGCAGATCGCGTGGCTCGCGCCGAGCTGGTCGAACGCGCCGCGCTGCACCATCGCAAGTTCGCTGCCCGGCTTGCCGCTGGCAGGACGCCAGTCGGCGCGGCCGGAGAACGGCATGTTCGGCGGATAGGAATTGAGATCGAGGCCGTCGATGGCGCGGCTGACCACCTGCTCTTTCCAGTGGTCGTCGAGATAGGGCAGCAGCGTGGTGCGGGTTCCGCCCACCGCAGGATGGATGTCGCAGTCGATCCGCGTGGCCGCCATGGAGGTTCCTCAGGGCATTTTGTTCGATGCGATCTTGGCGTCGCGGCTGCAAATGTGCCGCCGATGGAGCGGTGGCGCAAGCGCATAACTGCGCGGACCGCCCTGCCCGGGATGCACAGCGGTGAGGCGCCTGTGCTTCCCTTCTCCCCTTGTGGGAGAAGGTGGCGCGCAGCGCCGGATGAGGGGTTCTTTCCGCGGAGACAGACCCCTCATCCGTCTCAATCGCGCTTCACGCGATTGATCCACCTTCTCCCACAAGGGGAGAGGGGGAAGAGAGCGCCGCAGCGCAATTGACAGACAAATCGTCTCGCATCCAAATGTCGCGCGACCTGTGCCCGAACCCTGGGGGAGACCAACATGAAATCCGGCTGGCTGGCGGTTCTCGCCGTCTCGCTTCTTGGCACCGCTGCATCCACCGCATCGGCTGCCCCGGTGACCGCAAGCGGACCGGCGGCGCTGGCGCTGGCCGGCGTCGTGGCGTTGTATTCACCCCTGCTCACGTCGGATGAACGGGAAGCCGTGTCGGCCTTGTTCGTCGGACAGAGCGGCGTGCGTTATGCCAAGAAGATTTCAGTGACCGCAGACAAGATCGTCTGCAAGGTCAGCAATGTCGACATCACCGCGCGCTCCTGCGAGCTGACCTTCAAGGGCAACAAGCAGACCATCACCGGACGCCGCGCCAGCGAAGTTTTCGCCACTGAAGCCATGGCGGGCGTTCCCGCCGAAGGCGCCGCAGGATCGATCGTCGAAAGCCTGTCGAAGCTTGTCTGCACGCTCGATCCGGCCGAGATCAGGCAGAAGGCCGGCGGCGGCGCGAGTTGCGCGTTCGAAACGGGCAATTGATATCGGACGTTTGGCTCAGCCGATATCAACTGCGTTATCGCGGAGGTCGCGGTGCCGGAAGCAAGCCTTCAGTGTCTTTGCTTTTTGGCTGGTGCTGGAGGCAGCAGGACAGTGTCGATAACATGAATGACGCCATTCGAGGCTTCGATGTCAGGCTGGATCACGTGGGCGTCGTTGACCCTCACGCCAAATGTGCCGTCGACGTTCACCGGCAGCCCGGCCGCAGTCGTAACCTTCAATGACTTGCCGGCGACATCGGCGGCTTTCACCCGGCCCGGCACCACATGGTATTTCAGGATGGTTGCGAGCTTGGCCTTGTTCTTCAGCAGCGATTCGACTGTGCCAGGCGGCAACTTTGCGAAGGCGGCATCGTTTGGAGCAAATACGGTGTAGGGTCCCTTGCCCTTGAGCGTTTTAACGAGGCCCGCTGCCTTCACGGCCGTTACCAGCGTCTTGAATGAACCCGCGGCAACTGCCGTATCGACGATATCGGCGGCTCTCGCGAGGGTCGGGCCGAGCAAGGTAGCGACCATCGCGGCGCCGGCCAGGATAGCGCGAATTCCAGGGTTCATCAGATTTCTCCATTGTATGTGAATACGTTTGAATCCAGCAGCGGTGATGCGGCCGGCAACGAGCGTGAAGTGACGACGCTTTCCCGAAACGGAACGGACTCGCTGGTGGACCACTCGATGCGTTCACGGTATCGTGAACGCGGCCTGCTCGACGCTCCTGGTCCAAAATGACCTGTGTCGTCGCTTCCGCGATCTCTGAAGTGATCCAGAGCTCGCCGAGCAGCGTTCCCAACGCAGACGAAAATCACCAACTCATTTCCTGAGACAGCGTCCAGCGGAGCGTGCTGTGGCCGCGCAATATGAAGAAAAGTGTGGCGAACTCGCCGGATACGTCCTGGCGAACCAGCGTGGATTGAACACGCCAAAATGCCGTCAGGAGCTCGCCGCCTGCATTCAACGTGCCATCGAAAATTATCTCGCCTTCGAGAAGGGCAAGTCTCGCTACAGCTGACGCCGATGCTGGCGCAACACGCACAAATGAGAACTGCAGCTGAACGGAAATCCTCAAGAAGATAAGGAAGCGGAAGCCCAGACGTGGAACTCACCGATTTCAACCCAGACGACGTCTGTGGCTTCCGAGTGACGGAATTTCGTGCCCGCAAAGACTATTGTCCGACTCTCGCAAAGGGGAACGAAACCATGAAAAGGCTCTTCATCATTGCGGCTTCCGTCGCACTCGCCAGTGCCTCGGCCAACGCCGCCGACATGGCCGCACGACCGTACACGAAGGCACCACCACCCGCGATTGCAGCAGTGTATGACTGGAGCGGCTTCTATGTCGGCGCCAACGCAGGCTACGCAACAAGTCGCAACTGCTGGAATTTCGAAAGCTTTAACGGCTTGCCCTTCACGGCCGGCCAAGGCTGCCACGATGCCGACGGCGCTGTCGCGGGTGGACAGATCGGTTACCGTTGGCAGGCAGCCGCTTTCGTGTTCGGCCTGGAAGCGCAAGGCAACTGGGCCGATCTGCAAGGTTCAAGCGTCTCCACCCCGGCATTCGTCTTCGCGCCAGGTGATTTGACGATCAATTCCAAGCTTCAGGCGTTTGGGTTGTTCACCGGACAGGTGGGCTACGCCTGGAACAACGTTCTGCTCTACGCCAAGGGCGGCGCCGCGGTGGTGGACAACCGCTTTTATCATACCTTTACTGGTACCAACGCGCTGATCAATTCCTCCGACAACACGACCTGGGGTGCGACCGTGGGCGCCGGCCTCGAAGTTGGCTTCGCACCCAATTGGTCCGTCGGTGTGGAATACAACCACCTGTTCATGGAACGTGAGACGTTCAGCTTTGCTGCCGCGCCGCTTGGCGTCGCGACGACAAACAGCATCCGACAGGATGTCGACATGGTGACCGCACGCATCAACTATCGATTTGGCGGACCGGCCATCGGCAGATACTGAACCTCTGCTTAAAGTCTATCGATCGATACGAAGAAGGGCATCGTACAAGTACGATGCCCTTTTACTTTGGGGGCCTCGATACGGCAGCGCGAGAAGGGCATTTTCTCACGGTTGACAGACAAATCCTTCCCGACCCAAATGTCCGCCCAAGGAACAAAAGCAGCAGGGCGGATCGCGTGGCAGTCAATCGACAGGAAACCCATGAATGCGACGTGCTGGTGGTGGGCTCCGGCTGCGCCGGCATGTCGGCGGCGGTCACGGCGGGGCATCACGGGCTGAACGTCCTCATCGTCGAGAAGGAGCCGCGGTTCGGCGGCACCACGGCGCGGTCGGGCGGGTGGCTGTGGATTCCCGGCACTTCGCTTGCGAAGGCGTGGGGCATTCATGAAAGCCCCGAAGAGGCACGAACCTACCTGCGGCACGAAGCGGGCAACAGCTACGATGCCGCGCGCGTCGACGCGTTTCTGACCGAGGGGCCGAAGGCCGTCGATTTCTTCACCACGAAGACGGCACTGCGCTTCGACATGCCGCTGACGTTTCCGGATTACCACGCCGAAGCGCCGGGCGGCACGCAGGGCGGACGCTCGATGGTGACGCGGCCGTTCGACGCACGTGAGCTCGGTCCGCACATCAGGGATATCGGCAGTCCCCTGCCCGAGCTCACCGTGTTCGGCATGATGCTGGGCTCCGGCAAGGAGATCATCCATTTCATGCGGGCGACGAAATCGCTGGCTTCGGCGTTCTACGTCGCCAGGCGGCTGTCGAAACACGCACTCGACGTGATGCGCCACGGCCGCGGCATGACGCTGACCAACGGCAACGCGCTCGCCGGGCGGCTCGCCAAATCGGCGTTCGACCTGAACATGCCGTTGTGGCTGTCGTCGCCGGTACTCGAACTTGTCGTCGAGGACGGCGCGGTGCGCGGCGCCAACGTCGAGCGCCACGGCAAGCTGATCCGCATCAACGCCAGGCGCGGCGTAGTACTCGCCTGCGGCGGCTTTCCGCACGACGTGGCGCGGCGCAAGGCGATGTTCCCGCACGCCGGCGACGGCACCGCGCATTTCTCGCCGGGCCCTGTTGGCAACACCGGCGACGGGCTGCGGCTGGCGGAGGCCGCCGGCGGCCGCATCGAGGACACGCTGCCGAACGCGGCGGCCTGGGTGCCGGTCTCGATCACCGAGCGCAAGGACGGCAGCAAGGGCGTGATGCCGCACTTCATCGACCGCGCCAAACCCGGCGTCATCGCGGTGATGCGCGACGGCAGGCGTTTTGCCAATGAAGGCAATTCGTATCATGACTTCGTGCAGGCGATGGTGAAGGCGGCAAAGCCCGGCGAGGAGATCACCGCGTATCTCCTCTGCGATCACCGCGCGCTGCGAAAATACGGCCTCGGCTGCGTGCCGCCGTTTCCGATGCCGCTTCGCCATCATCTCGCCACCGGCTACCTCAAGCGCGGCACGACGCTGGCTGAACTCGCCGATCGCACCGGCATCGACCGACAGGGCCTCGAGGCTACCGTTGCCGAGTTCAACGCGTCCGCCGCGGAAGGCCGCGATCCCTCCTTCGGCAAGGGATCGCGCGCCTATAACCGCTACCAGGGCGACGCGCTGCACGGGCCGAACCCCTGCATCGCGCCGATCAAGGACGGGCCGTTCTATGCGATCAAGATGGTGATCGGCGATCTCGGCACCTATGCCGGCATCAAGACGGACGAGCACGCCCGCGCACTGGACGCCGATGGCCAGCCAATCGCCGGCCTCTATGCCGCCGGCAACGACATGGCGAGCATCATGGGCGGCAATTACCCCGGCGCCGGCATCACGCTAGGACCGGCGCTGACGTTCGGGTATATTGCGGGGAAACATCTTGCCGGCGAGGCTGGTCGCTAGAACGCCTTCCGTCATGGAACGAACATCGTCGTTTCCGATTGTCCGGAATCGAACTGGAGATCGTTTCATGCACGCGTGCCGCCTGTCCGCCGCCCTCGCCCTGATCCTGACACCCGCGCTTGCGTTTGCCGGCGAAACGGAATGGCGGCGATACGCGATCCCGAGTACCGGAACCAGCGTCGAGATGCCGGTGACGATCTTCACGCGGGATGCCGGACCGCCGGAAGGCGGAACGGGCCGGCGCTTTTTCACCGACGACAACCGCGCCGACCTGACGGTGCAGTCCGTTCCGAATCCGGACAATGATTCTCCCGCCACATTCCTGGCGAAGAAGAAGCCGCCGGCCGGCATCATCTACCGGCGGGTGACGCCGGACTTCTTCGTCGTGTCCAGCATTCGCAACGACCGCATCTGGTACAACCGCTGCAACCGCGCGAACGGCGCCATGAATTGCGTGATGATCAATTATCCCGCCGCGGAAAAGCGCCGATGGGACGGCGTTGTGACCCGTATAAGCCACACGCTGAGGGGTTAGCCTGCATCACGGCGGCAACTTACCGGCGCCGGCATCATGCTCGGACCTGCGCTGACGTTCGGCTACATCGCAGGGAAGCACGTCGCCGGAGTGCGCGGGCACGTCTGAGCGAGGCCACCCTCTCCTACCCTACGATGGAACTAAATTTGGCTTTTTGCCAAGCTGTAGCGCGCGGCAAACATAGCCAGCAGGCGCAGTTTCCTGTTATCCGGGAAATATCAGGGCATTTTTGAGAAATAACAGAACCCGGCGCGCGTTCCGCGAGCAGTTAGCGTTGCGGCACGCCGGTTTCTGGTACTTTCCTGTTATTCTCCAAAACAGGAGATAACAGGAAGAAGCCGGTCCTCGTCACGAAACTCTAAAACGGGCATCCAACATCTCGTACATCTAATCTTTTTCTCTACCAGCTCTTGATTGGCTGATCTTTGGCTGGTAGGCTTAAACTTGAGATAGCGAATGACAGCGGGCCAAACGGCCGTTGAACACTGTTGCTGGATAGCGATCCGCAACAAACCCGGAACGTCAGGAAAATTCTGACGAGCACGGTAAGTCGAAAAATCTCATCCCAAACCGAATAATTTTACTCGCTTGCTCGAGCGCGTTCTGACGCGCGGGCAGCCGGCAATGGATGAAGATATGAAACGTACCGAAACCTTGTTGCCGATTGAATCAATCAAGTTCAATCCGCGCAACGCCCGCACGCACTCCAACAAGCAAATCCGCAAGCTTGCAAAGAGCATCGAAACCAACGGTCTTGGTTCTGGGCCGCTGGTGGATGAAGACCATGTTTTGATCGGAGGTGACGCTCGGATTAAAGCGTTCAAGTTGCTGGGCAAGACTGAAATCCCGGTGACCATCCTGGAAGGACTAACGCCGATTCAGAAGCGGTCTCTTGCTCTGGCCGAGAACCGCATCGGCCTCGACGCAGGCTGGGATCGCGAGCGCCTTCTGCTCGAATTGTCCGAGATCGAAATCGACCTCAACGGAACCGGAATCAGCGTTTCGGACGCGACCGGTTTTGGACATCCGGAGATCGACGACATCCATCTCGATTTCGGCGAGTCTGCCTCGGCGGAGGCGGATAAAATCTGCGCCGAGTGGGTGGAGTCCACCCCGGTCAGCTCATTCGGCGATCTGTGGCAATTGGACCGGTCGCGGTTGCTGTGCGGAGACGCCCGCAGTGAATCCGACCATCGCACACTGCTAGGTGACGAGTTGGCGGCGATGGCCTGCCACGACGTCCCCTACAACGTGAAGATCGCTGGCGTCGTTGGCCGCGGCCGCACGCGCCACAATGAGTTCGTGATGGCTTCCGGGGAAATGTCTCGCGAAGACTATTCCGCCTTTCTCAAGGCGGGCCTCGTAAACACGAAGCGGTTCGTGCGGGACGGAGGCGTTGCCTTCATCTTTTGCGATTGGAGACATGTTGATCAGGTGATCGAAGCCGGCAGGGAAGCGCTCGGCGAATTGATCAATCTCATCTGCTGGGTGAAATCCAATCCCGGCATGGGATCGCTCTATCGGAGCGAGCACGAGTTGATCGGCGTTTTTAAAGTCGGTGAGGGCCAGATCCGCAATAACGTCGAATTGGGGCGTCACGGACGGTCTAGGTCAAATGTGTGGCGGTACGCCGGCGCCAATCAGTCAGTGGAGGGGCGGCTTCTCCTCAAAAACCACCCCACCCCCAAGCCGGTCGCTCTCCTGGCGGACGCCATGAAGGACTGCACGTCGCGCGGTGAGATCGTTTTGGATTGTTTCGCGGGTTCCGGTGCCACCCTGATTGCTGCCGAAAAAGTCGGCCGTCGCGCCTTCGCCATGGAGATCGAGCCTCGCTTTGTCGATGTCTCAATCAGGCGCTGGCAGAGCGTGACGGGCAAGGACGCCATTCACGTCCCGAGCGGACGGACCTTTGACGAATGCGCTGAACTGGCCGCCCTGACCACGGATATCGCTTCCGATGGTGGAGCTGCGGCTCGCAAACTTCGCGGGAGGCAGGCATGAGCCGTTTCAAAAAGGGCCAGAGTGGCAATCCGAAAGGCCGGCCGCCGAAGCCGAAATCTGATCGCATCGACATCAAGGCAATGATGAAAGAGGCTTTGAACGGCACCGTGAAAATGCGGATCGGGGACAAGGAAACGCCGACGACTTACTTCAACGCCGGGCTGACGCAAATGGTGCACCAGTTCGCAAAAGGTGATCCCAAGGCGCGCCGCGATGTGTTTGCATTAGCAGAAAAACTTGGCATCAACCTCGTGGAAAGCGTTGAAAGGGAGGCCGGTGGACTGCTGACTGCCGAGAATCTCGCCATCCTGGAAGCTTACATAACTAACCGTAACCAGGCGTCAGACCGCACGGCGGCCGAACCCGTCATCGCGCCGCCCGACCTGCAGGACGACGATCTGTCAGAAGACGGAGACGCATGATGCCGCATTCGGCACTACCGATCACCGAGGATGCGGCTTTCCGCTCACTGCTCGTGGAAGACCTCTACAGTTTCACGCGATATGCATTCAGCGTGGTGCGCCCCTCCGTTCCGTTTAAGCCGAACTGGCATCTTGAGGCGGTCTGCCACAAGCTCGCCCAGGTGGCGCGTGGCGAAACCAAACGTCTGATCATTACCCTGCCACCTCGTAATCTAAAGTCGATCTGCGCCTCGGTGGCACTGCCGGCGTGGTTCCTTGGCATGAACCCATCTTCGCGCGTTGTCGTAGCGAGCTATTCAGATCAGCTCTCGCGGGCCCATGCCAATGACTTCCGCTTGGTGGTCAACGATCCGCTTTACCAAAACCTGTTTCCGGGTATGCGGCTGATCCGCGACACGGATCGGGAAATCATGACCAGCCGCCGTGGTAAGCGGATTGCAACGTCCATCGACGGGACGCTGACCGGCCTGGGCGGGGATCTCATAATCGTCGATGATCCGATCAAGCTCGGGGACGCCCACTCCGAAGCAGTGCGTCTTCGCGTTATCGACTGGTACCGCTCCACGCTAGTGTCTCGCGGTGATGATAAAGCCTCGACCCGCATCGTTGTTGTTATGCAGCGCGTTCATCAGGACGACCTGGTGGGTCATCTTATTGAATCCGGCGGGTATGAAATTCTGAACTTGCCGGCTATCGCCCAGCATCAGGAAAAATACGAACTCGGCAACGGCGGCATCTATGAGCGCCGCAAGGGGGAACTGCTTCACCCCGCCCACGAGCCGATTGAAGTATTGCGCGAAATGAAGCGGGAAATGGGGTCGATCGCATTTTCCGCGCAGTATCAGCAGGCGCCCGTGCCGCCTGGCGGCAATCTGATTCTCAGGAAGTGGCTGCAGAATTCATACACCGATCTTCGCGCACAACCCGGCGATCGCATCGTGATGAGCTGGGACGTCGCGCTTAGTGAGATGGACGGGAGCGATTTCTCGGCGTGCGCGGTCCTGCTGATCCGCAACGAAGTGATCTACGTGGTGGAAGTGATCCATGGAAAGTTTCCGTTTGAGGTCCTCAAACGGAAGATGATTGAGACCAAAGTCCGCTATGGCGATGCCACGCTCTTGATCGAACGCTCGCCGATCAGCCTGGGCTTGATACAAAGCCTTCGCGAGCAGTCGATCAGCGTAATCAAATATGATCCGATATCCGACAAGAAAGCCCGTGTGGTCGCTCAGAGCGATCTGTTTGAAGCAGGCTCCATCCGCCTGCCACAAAAAGCGCCGTGGCTCGAGCCTTTCGTCCAGGAGTTGCTGTCCTTTCCCGGCCGTCACGACGATCAGGTAGATGCGCTGGTGCAGGGAATTGCCTGGGCACGTAAGAGCTGGAGCCGTCGGGCCTTTGTGGGCCGCGTTTCGGGGCTCATTTAGGTTTCCTTCGGTTCGACCGGAATCCGGCAAAGTTGTAGCGCCTCTTGGGCGTCGGCCTCGGTTTCGGCAGGACGGAAGGGGCGGCCCGCCGACAAGCAGTATCTCGCAGCGGAGATCGCGCATCGCCATCGCAGCGCTATCGAAACTTTCAAACCCGGAGAGAGCCTTCGCGAAACCTGTTCCGCCCAAGTGCGGAAATCCTCGCTGTGATGTCCTTGCCCGTCTGCTGAAAACCCTTAAAATAAGGAGTTCTGATATTCTCACCGGTTGTTGTTGGTGGCACGGTGAGGTAAGATGTGATTTTCTCGTCTGTTGCTACGGTGTACCCTGATGCGGGGTGGCTAAGCGGCCAGCAATTTTTGGGGTGCGGATCTGGTTATAGGCAAGCAGTTTGAGCAGGGAGGCGGCGGCGCGAGCGACGCCGCGATGTCTGGTCTGCGCATGGTTTCGGCTTGCCCTTCCGAAAATGCACTCCATCGGCCGACGTGATTGCGACATGCCGTACACCGGATGCCGCCGGGTTCGTTGCCGCCGGCTTCGACATCGCCGCTCAGTACTGTTCATATCCGTCGGGATTGTTTTTCTGCCATCGCCAATGATCGGCGCACATGTCTTCAAGGGACCTTTTCGCGCTCCAGCCCAACAGCTCGCTGGCGTGGTCCGTTGACGCATAATATGAATCAATATCGCCTGGGCGTCGGGGACGGATATCGTACGGGATGGATCTGCCGCTGGCCTTCTCAAACGCATGAATAACTTCGAATACGCTGCGTCCCACGCCGGTGCCCAGATTGACCGCAAAGCATTTTGGATGACCTTCGAGCATCTTCAACGCCGCCAAGTGTCCGGACGCCAGATCCATCACATGGATATAATCGCGGACACCGGTCCCGTCCGGGGTGTTGTAGTCGTCTCCCCAGACGCTAAGTCGGTCCCGGCGTCCGACTGCGACCTGTGCGACGAAGGGGACAAGGTTGTTAGGAACGCCGACTGGATCTTCGCCGATTAGGCCGCTCTCATGGGCGCCGGCTGGATTGAAATAGCGCAGGATGCCGACGCTCCATCGCGGATCGCTGGCGAATTGATCGCGAAGCATTTCCTCTGCCGCAAGCTTGGTTCTGCCATAGGGGTTCACCGCGCTTAGCGGATGGTCCTCGGTATAGGGCAGGAATTGCGGAACTCCGTACACGGTCGCAGATGAACTAAAAATGATCCTTCTCACCTGCACATTTTGCATTGCTGTCAGAAGCCGATGCGTCCCGATAACATTGTTGTCGTAGTAGTCGAGGGGATGGGCGACCGAATCCTGCACGGACTTCAATCCGGCGAAATGCATCACGGCAGAACAACGATACTCGCGCAGGGCACTTTCGATCGCGGCCTGATCTCGAATATCTCCCTCGACGACGGCTGGAGCCTTTCCGCAGATTCTCTCGATCCGGGAAGGAAGCTTCCGGTTGCTGTTGCAAAAATTGTCGAAGATGACAACGTCCTCGCCGGCGCTCAGCAGCGCCACGCAAGCGTGTGAGCCGATATATCCAGCACCGCCTGTAACCAGAATCATTGCATTCCGCCGTCGCTGCTATGCAATCAATAAGTGAAACTTCTGCTTAGAAGGGAGGAACATTCCTTCCACCTAAAGAGACCGCGCAGCCGGCAGGAGTCAATTCATTTGAACCGGAATTTTCGAGTATTCCCGGTGCTCGAATCCCTTGAGACGCCTCCGGCATTTTGCGCCGCCGCGGAGGAGTTTTGGGCCATTCGACCAAGCGCTGTTATCCAGCTTGCCCTTCACGCCGCCGCCGGACCACGCCCCGCACAGCTTGCCGGTGATCAACCGACGCGGCACTACGACGAACCTGACATGCCCCAGCTCCTGCCATTGCCCCCGGGAGGTGCGTGCCCGCCGACTTTGCCTGCATTCAACGCTCCATCGCGAGACCAATTCGGTCAGGCGAATATCTGAACTTGCATCACTGCCGCGGAAAGAAAAAGGCCCGCACATGGGACGGTACCCCACGGGCATGACGCCGCAATAAAACTCGCCCGTTAAGCTTGATCGACGCGCTCCGGGTTAATTCTGGAACCGCAGGCGTTCCAGGGGCCCCGAACAAATCGCCTCAGTCTGAGTTCTTAATTGAACCTAACCCATCGCTCTCTTTTGCTTTGCGAAGGCGAGCCGTTCATACCGCTGAAGCCCGTGCAGTCGCTTCCTTTTCGTAGAATCGGCCGCTTCCGATAGCGCGATCAGCAAATGATACCGGGCCGCACGCACGCGGATAAGCTCCAACTTTGCAACAACGATTTCCGCAAGATCGATGCCTTGCGGGTCAAGTCCCGCTCGATCCATAGACCGACTCAGCGCGTCAATATCACCCTGATAATGGCCGATCGGCCTCGACAAGCCATGATAGCGCGCATTCCTGCTTGTCTTAGCCTTTCCGACTTCGCTCGTAGGTCCCGTACTGCGTTTTGCATTCATTCGATTGGCTTTGATTTGTCGATCTGACGCCATGTTTCCCGCCCGCTATTGCGCCAAAATTTCCTGAAAAAAGGGAGGGCATCAACGTTCAAAATTCGCAATTTTCTTGCTCGAGAAAGGACTGGCATTCGACCACGATTGGAGCGTAACTGATTCGACCGGCGGCCTACTTGGCATCGGTATCTCACCTCGCAGCGGCGAGGTTTAAGGCAGTGCGGCAATTGGTGCCGCTGTGAACCTTAGCGGAGATACCTGTGCAAACTATTCAAAGAGACAACGGCGCTGGCGGCGCGGAAGTTCAAGTTATTCAATTTGACGCGAATGATCGTCGTCACTTTATTGGCGGATCGGACGCACGCGTCATTATGGGCAACGACGAAGCACGACTACTTCACCTATGGCAACAGAAGCGCGGCGAGGTCGAACCCGATGACCTATCCGATAACCTTATCGTTCAGCTGGGCACGATCACTGAAGAATTGAACCGAAATTGGTATCAACGTCGCACCGGCCACACGATTAAGGATGTGCAGAAGCGGGTTAGGCATCCCGTTCACAATTGGATGGCGGCAACCCTGGATGGCATCGTCCAACCGAGCGGCGCGGTGTTCGAGGCAAAATTTATGTTGCCTTGGGCATTTACCGAAGAGAGCGCGGCCGAAAAGCACATGGCCCAGCTTCAGCACAATATGTGGGTGATGGCGGCGCGCTCGTCAGTGCTTTCCGTGATCACGGGAGGCGGTAAATGGGTTGAGATCAAAATTCATGCGGATCCGCTCTACCAACATCTATTGCTCACGGCCGAAAGAAAGTTTTGGCAATCCGTTCAGAGCGGGCAGCCGCCATCTTTATTTGACGTTGAAGTGCCCCGCCCCAAATTGGAGGCCACCAGGGTCGTGGACATGAGCGAGTCCAATCTTTGGGCTGAACTTGCTTCCACCTACCTGCGAACCCGGGCTGCCCACAGCGACCATGAGCTTGCAAAGGCCGAACTGAAAAGACTGGTTCCAGAAGATGCCAAGGAAGCAACCGGCCATGGAATTCGTGCCAAGCGCTCGAAGATCGGCGCCGTTAGCTTTGAACCTGCGAAGCTAGAGGGCGCCCATGCACCGGTCCAGTGAGAGTATCGGCGCGCTTGCAGCCGCGCTTGCAAAGGCACAGGCTGAGTTGGTCAACCCCGAGAAGACGCTAACCGCTGTCCTCAAGTCGCCGTTCCCGCGCGAGGAAGCCAAGGAGTTCCGCTACGCATCTCTCGCTAACGGCCTCGACATTGTCCGGAAAACCTTAGGCCAGCAGGAAATTGCGGTACTGCAAAGCACACAGATTGATACGAGTAGCGGGCAAGTCCTTTTAACAACCCTGTTAGCCCATTCCTCCGGAGAATGGATTTCGTCTGAATGGCCGGTGTGTTCGACCAGAGAAACCGACGCTCCACACCGCATGGGGACCGCCCTAACCTATGCCCGTAGGTACGCCCTCTTTGCCCTGGTTGGCATAGCCGGTGAGGACGATCTAGACGCCCCGAATTCCATCTTGGTCCCACCATCAGCCGAAGCCAAATTGCATCCCACTCCCAAAGGCAAGCCGGCGAATGGCATCTTGCAAAAACCAGCTATGCTCAGCCAACAGCAGTCTGCCTTGGAACGTGACAAGATGCTGGACGAGATTCAGACGCTTTCAAGCGAAGACCAGATGATCGCCTGGGCTCGCGACGGCTTGTCACGGAAAAACCTGTTGATGGAAGCCGACGCGCAAAGGATTGAGAGTCATTACAAGCGCAGACTCTCCGAGTTCGTATTGGCCGGATCGTATGGCACCGAAGAAGCCTCTGACAAAGCCTCGCAATCTCACGAAGCGCTTCATGAGACGGCGGCCTCCTTAGCCATCCCCAAGGAACCCAATCGAAAACGTAGCAAGTCTCACCTCCTGTTTGTCCGGGCGAGACCTTGTTTGGTCTGTCAGCAAACGCCTGTGGATGCCCATCACCTCAAATTTGCTCAGCAAAGGGCATTAGGCCGCAAGGTCAGCGACGAATTCACGGTCCCTTTGTGCCGAGCACACCATCAGGACCTGCATCGGCACGGCAACGAAAAGGCGTGGTGGTCGAACATGCAGATCGAACCGTTGCCGATCGCAAGGGAGTTGTGGGAGGACAGCCTCGTTCACAGGACAGCGAATCCATCGATCGATGCGAATTCGGGTTCACTGATGCGCCCGGATGAGGGCGCCCCATGACAGTTTCGCTCGTTCAGGCCGAACCGTCCCTAAACTTTCCAGAGGCCTTGGAGGCGCTGGCGCCTCCGCCATTATTGCTTCCAGGCGAAAGTCTCAAGGGATACCAGATCCTTCGACATGCGATTTTCGCCGAGCTGGAACCACGGTCCGCTATCGAGTGGCTGCTTGCGATTGATATCGTCGAACTTTCCTGGGAGATTCAACGGTACCGGCTACTGCGCCATAGGCTTCTAGAGAAGTCCCGTCAGCGGGCGATTGCCGATGCGCTGAACATGATTGACGTTATGGGACTCTCAGAAGACGCCCGAGACGATGCAAGGCGTTACACAGCTTTAAATGCACGTGCCTGGCGTTACGACAAGGAGGCTGCGACAGAGATCGAAGGGCGGTTGGCGTCCTTTGGTCATGACGACGCTTCGATCGATTCTGACGTCCTCATGCATGCGCGCGAGCTGTATATTGTGTACGAGGGACTGATTATTTCAGCGCAGCACCGCCGAACGATGCTGCTTCGCGAGATTGAAGGTAGACGTCATCGCATTCGCGCCGGGGCGCGGTCGACCACGCGATTGTGATCCGGGCAGCCGCCGCAGGCGGTCGATTTAATGCGGCTGGCCCCTGACAATTACAGCAGAGGTGCTTGCAGACCTATTCTATAACTCTACTCGACCTACTTCTCGTCGCCGCCTTCCTTACACACCGGCGACGAGGTCGAGCGGCTGATCCGCGAAGCCAATCCGTCGGCAGATGTGGTCGTCGCCTTCAATCCGGAATTCCTGCGCGCGACTATCCGCGATTTCAAGTTTCCCGATCGTATCGTGGTCGGCACCTCCGACGAACGCGGCCGGAAGGTTCTCGGCGAGACCCACCGGCCATTAACGCTGAACCAGGCGCCATTGATGTACACGGCGCGGCGCACGGCGGAACTGATCAGGTACGCAGCCAACGCGTTCCTCGCCACCAAGATCACCTTCATCAACGAGATCGCCGAATCTCTGAAAGGGTCGGCGCCAACGTGCAGGAAGTTGCGCGGGCTCGGGTTCGACAACCGCATTGGCTCGAAACTTTTGCATGCCGAGCCAGGTTTCGGCGGTTCCTGCTTCCCAAAGGACACCCGCGCGCTGGTCAAGATCGCGCTCGATCACGACGTGCGGTTGCGCATCGTCGAAGCGGTGCCGGGCGTCAACAATCGCAAGCGGGCGATGGCGCGCAAGGCCGTCAATGCGGCCGGCGGCAATCTGCGCGGCAAGACCGTGGCGGTGCTCTGGCTCACCCATGGGTGCAAAGTGCGCCCACGATCCGCATGCTATCACGACTGGCCACGCCATCGCGCGCTTGATCCGGTCCAGATCGAGCTCACGGTACTGCATCCACTCGATCACGATCACCAGCGCGTCGACGTCCTTCACGCACTCGTAGGATTCGTCGGGCCAAGTTGGCGAAGACCACGCGTGCGCACCTGGATCCACCGCCGCCAGCACAATCTGGAATTTCCGGCTCTCAAGAATACGTGCCCGCAGACCGGCAGCCCCTTCCAGGGAGCGTCCTGATGGAGGCCCGCTTCTGGCTTTCACAGGCTTAAAGTCGATGCGCGGCTTTATCTCGCTTAGTATGACCTACTAACTAAAATTTTGAATGGGCTGATGCCCTTTACCGTCGACATATTTCAGATATCCGTATTGAATACATACTACTATTTGATTGCGAGACGAAAGCCTAAGAAATGCGAACGCCACGAAATTGGCACCGTCCAAGCGTCCATCCCCCTTATCAGGCGAATGAGGAGAGATCGATTTCAGACCGCTTTAACACCGGAAGCGAAATGGATCTGCCCAGCGACGACATTGTTCTGTCCGCAGCCCATCGGTTAGAAAGCTTTCTATGAAGGACACACCGAGCGAAGCCGATCGGCTGCCAGTCACCGTGCTCAGTGGATTCCTGGGCGCAGGCAAGACAACATTGCTCAACCGCGTGTTGATGAACCGTGAGGGCCTGCGCGTTGCTGTTATAGTCAACGACATGAGTGAGCTGAACATCGATGCGGATCTGGTGCGTGACGGTGGCGCCAATCTGTCACATACGACCGAGACACTCGTGCAGCTCAGCAATGGTTGCATATGCTGCACCTTGCGAGACGACCTCTTGCTGGAGGTAAGAAGATTGGCCGAAGAACGTCGCTTTGATTATCTTCTGATCGAAGGAACCGGGATTGCCGAACCTCTTCCCATTGCGGCAACGTTCTCTTTCCGCGACGAAGCTGGAGTCTCCCTTTCTGACGTTGCGAGACTAGACACGATGGTTACCGTCGTGGATGCCTTGAATCTTCTCGCCAATTATAGCAGCCGCGATCTGCTGCGCGACCGAGGTGAACTGCGCGATGCCTACGACCAGCGGACGCTGGTCGATCTCTTGGTCGAGCAGATCGAATTTGCTAATGTGGTGGTGATCAACAAGGCATCGGAAGCTACGGAAGAAACACTTGCGGGAGTTCGCAGGATTGTCGCTGCACTAAATCCCGAGGCACGCCAGATCGAGACTGACTTCGGCCGGGTTCCTCTCGAGGCGATCCTTGACACCGGCACGTTCGATGAAGCGAAAGCTGCAACAAATCCGCTTTGGTACAAGGAACTATACAGTCCCGACTCCCATGTGCCGGAGACCGAGGAGTATGGCGTAAACAGTTTCATTTACGGGGAAAGACGTCCCTTCGATCCAGCAAGACTATTGGCGTTTCTCAACAAGCCTTGGCCGGGCGTGTTACGCGCCAAAGGACATTTTTGGCTCGCCACCCGTCCGGATTGGGCAGGTCATCTGTCCGTCGCCGGCATCCAGCGCCGATGCGAGCCAATGGGCTATTGGTGGGCGACAATCCCAAGGCCGAACTGGCCAAGTCAACTTCAGGCACATCTCGATAACCGATGGGACGATACTTGGGGCGACCGCCGTCAGGAACTCGTGTTCATTGGATCAGGCATGGACGAAGCACAGATTCGGGCTTCGCTCGATGCCTGCCTTGTTCCATCGGAGAATGGCTTTGACCCGCAGGGCTGGCGCAGCCTGAGCGATCCGTTTCCTCCATGGCATTATCCCGATCGCGCGACCCCGCCCGACGTGCCCTCTGGCTAACTTAGACTCCGGCGAACGGTCACCCGATAGGAAGCAAGCCTCGCAGCGAGACCAGCACAGAACCAAGCCACGAGAGTGGTTCAGCGTTGCCGGTCTTACCTCGGATCACTGGTTGAAACCGATCCATTCAAACAACCAAAGCGTCCATCAACTGCCCGTTCTGAATTAAATCATTGCAGAATCAAAGACATTCGCAGGGTGGCAGAGCAAGATGATTTGATCCGAGATCTGGTTAATAACGAACTTGCTGCTCGACAAGGTGGGCAAACTGATATTAAATATATACTTATCGTGTTATTAAGCTGTATTAAATGTTTAAAATTAAACATTGCTGGCAGGAACTATGGTCTTAGCAACCATTGATTGCGGTGCGATCGTCGTCCTGCGGCAGATCCAACGCTCTTGCTTGCCGAACCACCGCGGGTGCCCGTTCAAGGGCGCTGCTCGCCGCAGCACATTCGTCCAACGATCGCCGGCCGCCTTTCAGAGTGGCTGCAGCGCATCGTACGTCTCCCTCTCTTGCGCGAGGATGCCATGAGATCCTATTATGAAGATACAGGTCTGAGCCGCATTGCTCTCGGACTGCAGACTTGGCCGCGCGCATTCCTGCGAAATGGCCGTCCATCCGATGTGGATCAGAGCGAGTCGGCGTTCTCGGCGCGCAATTGGTGGGACACCTTCGGCACGATCGGCCTCGGAGCCGCTACTTCGACGTTCACTCAAATCGCCGAGGCCCGGTTCGCAGGATTGACAGCGGATGTTCGAGTACCAGCCGCTGCGTCAGTCGAGCCATCGACGTCAGAACCCGTCGTGCTGCTGGGGAGCGTCCCTTCCGCAGCAGCGCCCCCAACTACCATCGGCTCATCCACGCCCCCTCCGGCGGTCGCCGCTATTTGCGGCTGCGGCTATTTCCTCGCGCCAATGCATGTGCTCGACCAGTTGGCCGCCAATGCAACACATGTACATTTGAGCGGCCAGACAACAATGTCAGGCGGGGCGGATTTCCTGCTGAGCCAGACCGCGGTCATGGGAGCTTCCGTCAGTGCGGATATGTCGGTGCAGAACGTTGCTCCGATCCGGGATTGGCAGCTGGTGGGAGGTGGGACTGCCGGGACTGAGACCGGTCAAGTCGGGATCATGTCCGGCTCGGTTACTACTGCGACGGCGCCGAGTTCGACCACTACGACATCGTCCAATTTTAGCGTTGCGGCAACGTCAACTAACAAAATCGTTCTGGAAAACCAGAAGCAAGGCACCCCGCAAAGCGTGTGGGATATCGACGGCGCCGGTAGCTCAAATATCGAAGGCTTCGCCACCGACATCAGCGTGAATGTCGGGAACACGGTTGATTTCAAGATCAACACCGACTCGTCGAACTACCGGATCGAGATCTATCGCCTCGGCTACTACGGCGGCATGGGCGCGCGGCTGGTCGACACTATCCAACACACCGGCGTTCAAAATCAGCCTGCGCCGTTGAGCGACGCGACAACCGGCCTTGTCGATGCCGGCAACTGGAGCGTTTCGGCATCCTGGAATATCCCCGCGGATTCAGTATCCGGCGTCTATATTGCGAAGTTGGTTCGCCAGGATGGTACCTTCGGCGAAAATCACATCCCGTTCATCGTGAGAGACGACAGCAGCACTAGCGACATCGTCTTTCAGACCGCCGACATGACATGGCAGGCCTATAACGGCTGGGGCGGCGCGAATTTCTACGGCGGCAATGGTCCTGCGACTGGTCAAGGTGCGGGACGCGCTTACGCGGTGAGCTATAATCGTCCGATCGCCACCCGTGGCGGCGTCGGCACTGTCGCAGGCCCGCAGGACTACCTGTTCGGCGCTGAGTACGCCGCGATCTACTGGCTGGAGGAGAACGGCTATGACGTTTCCTACATGGCGGGAGTCGACGTAGACCGTTACGGCAGCCTGCTCCTCAACCATAAGATGTATCTCGACGTTGGTCACGACGAATACTGGTCGGGACAGCAGCGGGCTAATGTTCAGGCGGCTCGCGATGCCGGAGTGAACTTGTCGTTCTGGAGCGGCAACGAGATGTATTGGCGCACGCGCTGGGGCGACAGTATCAGCAGCGACTCCACCGCCTACCGCACCTTGATCTCGTACAAGGAGACTTGGTCACCGGACGCTTCGATCGACCCAAGCGACGAGTGGACTGGAACATTCCGTGACCCGCGCCTCAATTCCCCTGCTACTGGCGCGGGCATTCCCGAAAATGCCCTTATCGGGCAGATGTTCCAGGTTGATGACGTAGGTCAATACAATCTCAAGGCGATTACGATTCCGTACGAGCTTTCTGATTTGCGCATCTGGCGCAACACCAGCGTTGCCGACCTGCAAGCAGGACAGACTGCGACGCTGACGCAGAATTACCTTGGCTATGAATGGGATGAAGCCGTCGACAACGGTTTCGATCCAGCCGGCTTGGTGCGGCTTTCCTCAACAACTCTTCCGGTAAATACTTATCTGCTTGACTACGGGAATACGACGGGCGACGGCGTCTCAACTCACAGCTTGACGCTGTACCGTGCGCCGAGTGGAGCATTGGTGTTCGGTGCGGGCACCGTGTATTGGTCGTGGGGTCTGAGCGACAATCACGACCTCGCAGCAACACCGACCGACCCTCGCGTGCAGCAGGCCATGGTCAACCTGCTGGCGGATATGGGCATCCAGCCGGGAACGCTGCAGCAAGGGCTGATTGCCGCGACAGCCTCCACGGATCATACCGCCCCAACCTCTACCATCAATCCAATCGCAAGTTTCGCAGCGCAAAGAGTGGTCACGATCTCCGGCACGGCTTCCGACCTTGGCGGCGGTGTAGTCGGCGGCGTGGAGGTTTCGACGGACGGCGGATTGACCTGGTATACCGCAATCGGTGACGAAAACTGGAGCTACGCCTGGTCTCCGCAGGTCGCCGGCACGTACACCATAAAGACGCGCGCGGTGGACGATTCGATCAACCTCGAAACGCCCACCAACGGCATCACGGTTATAGTAACCCCTCCATCTTACGTCACATTGTTTTCGGGGGCAGCGACGCCGGACGTTGTCAATACTACCGATTCCGCCGCCGTCGAACTTGGTGTCAAATTTCAGACATCCACGGCCGGCACCATAAGTGGAATCCGCTTCTACAAGAGTAGTCAGGACGTCGGCACGCACACAGGCCAACTCTGGAGCAGCACCGGGACGTTGTTGGCGACCGCCACATTCACGAATGAAACCGCGAATGGCTGGCAGAGTGTGACCTTCTCCAACCCCGTCACATTGACTGCAGGCGCAACATACGTTGCCTCTTACCACACTAACTCCGGGCGTTACTCCCACAGTTCAGATTATTTCACGAGCAACGTGACTAGTGGTCCATTGACCGCACCCGCTGCCGGTAACGGCGTCTATGTTTATAGTGGAAGTTCAGCGTTTCCTTCTGAGATCGCTTATGCAGCGACGAATTTCTGGGTGGACGTCATGTTTAACCCAGCGACAGGAAATACTGCGCCGATTGCAGTAAACGACAGTGGACTGTTCGTTGCGCAGGGTACACCCACAATCATTACGGCTTCTTCCCTTATCAGCAATGATTCGGACCCGGACGGAGATGGACTGACTGTCGTTGCCGTCAGCGCGGCGTCTCATGGCACTGTCGTACTCAACACGCAGGAGAATCCGCAGAACAATACGATCACTTTCACTCCGGAGTCCGGATATAACGGTCCAGCCAGTTTCACTTACACCGTCTCGGACGGACGCGGTGGCACTGCTTCGGCTACCGTAAGCTTCAATGTAGCGCCGCCTGGATCAGCCCCGGTAAGCTTGTTCGACTCGTCTAACGTCCCGGCCCTGACCAGTCTCAATGATGGGTCGCCGATCGAACTCGGTATGAAGTTCACCTCTTCGGTATCCGGTCAGATCACAGCGCTTAAATTCTACCGTAGTTCGAGCGACACCGGTGTCGACGGTCTTAGCCTTTGGACATCGACAGGAACGCAGCTAGCGAACGTTACCTTCACCAACACCTCAGCTAGCGGGTGGCAGACCGTCTCTCTTCCCGCTCCTATCTCGATAAGTGCAAATACGACATATGTGGCGTCGTATCACACGGGCGGCGCGTACGTTGCGACCGGCAACTTCTTCACCTCGGCAATCACAAACGGCCCATTGACCGCGCCGTCGACTTCGGCCGCAGGGGGCAACGGTCTTTACGTCTATGGTGGAACCGCGTCTGGTATCTTTCCAACGAACACGTTCAATGGTGCGAACTATTGGGTCGACGTTGTGTTCACTCCATCGAGTGGCACCAACACCGCGCCCACGGCGATTTCGGATGCGGCGGATGCCGTCGAGAAGGGCGGGGTCAGCAATGGTGCCGGCGGTTCGAACGCCACCGGGAACGTGCTGACAAACGACGCCGATCCTGATGCGGGCGATACCAAGACCGTGACCGCCGTCAGCTTCGGGGCAACCGCAGGCACACTCGGCTCAGCGCTTGCGGGCACCTACGGCAGCCTGGTTCTCAATGCTTCTGGAGTATTCGTCTACACGATCAATGAAAGCAACTCATCCGTACAGGCATTGCGGCTTTCCACCAATACGCTCACCGACACCTTCACCTACACAATGCGAGACGCTGCGGGCGTCACTTCATCGACAACGCTTACAGTGACTATCCACGGCAACAACGACGCTCCGATCCTCAGTGCACAAACAAATAATCAAAGTGTAGTCATCGGATCGACTTTCTCCTTGGTCCTGCCGTCCAACACTTTCACCGACGTCGACAGTGGAGATTCCCTTACTTACTCTGCCACTCTGGCGGACGGATCGCCGCTGCCCGTCTGGTTGTCGTTCGACGCCTTGACGAGAACGTTCACCGGAACACCACCCGCAATCGGCACGACAGGCGTCAGGGTTACGGTCGTCGATGCTGGAGGCCTGACTGCCAGCGAAACGTTTAATGTCTCGGTAACGGCGAATTCGGTCAGCCTTTTCTCCGGTTCAGAAGTGCCGGCGATACTTTCGAGTTCAGATTCATCCCAGGTGAACCTGGGCGTGCGGTTCGCCTCGAACTCGTCCGGCACCATCACCGGAATCAAGTATTACAAGGGAGCCAATGACACCGGTACGCACACCGGCTCATTGTGGAGCAGCACGGGCACCCTGCTCGCCACCGCGACGTTTACTAACGAGACAGCGAGCGGCTGGCAGACCGTCACATTCAGTAGTCCGGTAGCAATCAGCGCCGGAACAACGTACGTGGCAAGCTATCATAGCAATGGCCGCTACGCCGCCACAGGCAACTACTTTGCCACAGATCGCGTCAACGGTCCGCTCACGGCACCAGCGAGCAGCAATGGCGTCTACGTCTATGGCTCCACAAATCTGTTCCCCACAAGCAGCTTCGGCGCCACCAACTATTGGGTGGACGTGATTTTCAATCCAGCAGGCGGAGGCACCAACCAAGCGCCGATTGCTGTAAGCGATCCCGGCTTCAGTGTCGCTCAAAATTCTACAATTTCGATCCCCGCATCCGCCTTGCTTGGGAACGACAGTGATCCTGATGGTGATACCCTGACGATCACTGGCGTTGCCGGCGGCATCAACGGATCTGCAAGCTTTAATGCTCAGTCTAACACCGTCACGTTCACACCGACTGCCGGCTATACAGGATCGGCATCTTTCACCTACGCGATATCGGACGGTCGGGGAGGAACTGCAAGCGCGGTCGCATCGTTGAGCGTGAACGCGGCGGCGAGCGTCGTTAGCCTGTTCAGTTCTAACCCTACGCCAAACATGACTTCGGTGAACGATCCCAACTCAGTTGAGCTCGGGTTCAAATTCCAGTCGTCCACCAATGGGGACATCACGGGACTTCGCTTCTACAAAGGGGCTTCTAATACCGGAACCCATGTTGCGAATCTCTGGACCAGCACCGGCACCCTACTTGCGACCGCAACGTTTACCAACGAGACGGCAACTGGTTGGCAGCAGGTGGACTTCGCCACGCCGGTGACTATTGCGTCGGGAACGACTTACGTAGCATCTTATCACACGTCCGGTAATTACGCCGCGGATCCGGGCTTGTTCAACTCTGCGATCAGCAACGGTCCGCTGACGGCACCATCGTCTGCAACGAGCGGGGGCAACGGTTTGTACGCATACGGGTCGAGTAGCCTCTTTCCGGACAACAGCTACAACTCCACCAGCTATGGCGTAGACGTAATGTTCCGTCCCCAAATTGCGGCGTGACGCGAGTTTCACTTCAACGGGTTGGCAACTGGGCCAACCCCACGCTTTTGACGGCCTCGGTGCGACAAGAGCTCGATTTGAGCGCGCGATCATCGCGCGATAAACAGCTGACCAATCGGAATAGGCTAAGATGCCTGAGCTGCTCGAATTCGCGCGGGTGAGCCGAAGGCCTTCGCTCCTGGGGGGATATCGCGATTGACCAGCGAGTTCGCGCCGATCACCGCTCTGTCACCTATCGTGACTCCCATCTGAATGATGGCATTTGGGCCTATGTAGACGCCGTGGCCGATTTTGGTCGAGGCGTAGTCGACCGGCTTCTCACCAAGCGAGATCGACCGATTCACCGTGTTGTGCGTGTAGATCTGAACGCCAGCAGAAATCGAGCACCAATCGCCGATTTCAAGGCCTCCACCTGAGCCGTCCAGAATGCATCCGGGGCCGATCCAGGTATTGCGTCCAACCTTGACTTCACTCAGCACGAGCACGTTATCGTACATCGTCGTGCCCTCGCCAAAGCCACAGGCAGCAGCATTGTCTTGACGCTCGGAAAGCAGATCCGCGATCGATACCCTTCGATTGAACAATCGCTTCTTGCGAGCGGCAAGTATTTGGAAGAAGCGTCGGCAGGCTGCCAACCATTCGTCAGCCTGTTCTTCCGTCATTCCGCCATCGAACTTTAGGGACATTGGGGTTCTACCTGGAACGAGCAACTAGCCATATTGAAGAACCTCACCATGGCATAAATAATAATCGCTGATTATTCTTGTTGCAGGCCTGATTTAATTAGCATTATGATATTGTTTAATCTATGAAAATCAGCGCGACCTGAAGGCGCCTTATTTTATGCTTTACGAGCTCCTTGTCATTATTGGCATGGAAGTGGTTTTGGTCGTTTCAATCGCAACCATGATGTTTCATCGTAGGCGAACGGACGTCCTCAGTGGTCGCTACTTTGAGCAAGGCATCGATGCGATGCCCGAAGTAGGTAACGAACAAATGGCGGCACAGAAGAGCGCGCCGGCTTCCACCGACAAGCGGTCAGGTCCGCTTCAGCCCCCTAGCCCCGGACCGATTCCCGGTCGACGTTGGAGGCTGTGGCGTTCTTACAGTCGCGACATTACGGCCGCCCAAATCCCGGCGCCGGCGGATCAAGCCCTGGGTAAGCGACGCCAGCAACAGATGGCCGATGTTTCCCCCGGCGCGCTGGGGCACGGCAGGCGAACGCGCGCGGCACTCCCCTTTGGGATCAGGATATATGCAGTGGGCGACGTACACGGTCGCTCGGATCTACTGGAGCGACAACTGGCTGCAATCGACGCCGATTGCATACAACGTCCCGTCTCCCGTCCCGTTACCGTCTTTGTCGGCGACTATATCGACAGAGGACCCGACTCGCGAGCCGTACTTGAACTATTGCTGCAATGGCGGCAGGGCCACGAAACAGTCTTTCTGCGCGGGAACCATGAAATGTACCTGCCGCGCTTCCTCTCCAATCCGGAAAGCCTGGATGAATGGCGGCTATACGGCGGGCTGGAAACGCTGCTGTCTTACGGCCTTCAACCGAGCATAAATCCTGATCGCCACGAGCAGATCAGGCTGGCGAACGAACTCGCGGACATTCTTCCGCGAGCGCATCTCGATTTTCTGCAAGAGCTCGAATTGACGTACAGTTGTGGCGATTTTCTCTTTGTCCATGCGGGCGTTCGCCCCAACATTCCAATCCACGAGCAGACGCAGGATGATCTGCTCTGGATTCGTGACGATTTTCTCAACTGGGACCAGCCGTTCGAGCGTTTCGTGGTGCACGGCCATACACCGGTGAACGAGCCCGATCTGCGGCCAAACCGCATCAATATCGATACAGGAGCCTATGCAACCGGAAGGCTTACGTGCATCGTCATCGAGAACACTGACATTACCCGATTGACCGGCATGGTTCAGTCGAACCTCTCGCTCACCGCTCCTTCAACGCGTGTTGCGCCTGATCCTGCAAGGGTTTGATGAGATAGGACAGCGCGGTTCTCGACTCCGTCTTGATGAAAACCTCGACCGGCATGCCCGGCACCAGTTTGGCTGATCCAAGCTTTGCCAGCTCTTCGGCCTTGAGCAGAACGCGGGCCACGTAATAACTCGCGCCGGTTCGCTGCTCCTGTGTGAGGTCTGCGGAAACAACGGCGACCTCCCCGTCTATCTCGGGAGTCGTCTTCTGATTGAAGGCAGCAAACCGAAGCGTTGCCGATTGCCCAACATAGACCTGATCAATTTCCCGGGGGGCAATCTTGACCTCGATTGCGAGCGCGTCGGCGTCGGGCACGATGAGCATGATCTGCTCGCCTGGGGCGATCACTCCTCCGACGGTATGGACTGCAAGCTGGTGAACGCGGCCGGACTGCGGCGCTCGGATATCGATGCGATTGAGCTGATCCACCGCCGCGATCTTGCGTTCGGCGAGTTCGGAAAGCTTTGAGCGCGTTTCGATCAAATCCTTGCCGACCTCGGTTCGCAGGTCCTGATCAATCTGAATGATCTGGAGTTCGACCTCGGCGATCTTCCCCTTCGCCTGCGCGATCAACCCGCCCAATTGGCTACGCTCGCCTTCCAGACGGGCACTGTCACGCTCCAGCGCGTTAAGTCGAGCGATCGGCACGAGATTCTTTTGCCAGAGGCCGCGGACCCCCTCCAGTTCCCCGAGGATGAAGGTGACTTCCTTCTGTTTGGCGTCGGCTTGTCCTGTGTAACCCTTGATTTCATCCTGCAGCTGCGCCCGCCGCTCTTTGAGCTGAGACTTCTGGCCGTTCCTCGCCTGGCTGCGAAGATCGAACAACGCACGTTCCGCCGCGATGGCGCGCCCCGCTTCGGACCGGCTGTCCTTCGTCCTTTCGAGCAGCACCTTTGGAAATTCGATCTGGTCGAGCCCGTCCCGTTCTGTTTCCAGACGAGCCTGGCGCGCAAGCAATTCGTCGACGCTCTTGGTGACGATGGTCGCGTTCGCCAGCGTCTGAGTCTCATCGAGACGAATTAGGATGTCACCCGCCTTGACCTTGTCGCCGTCCCGCACGCGCAACTCGCCGACAATGCCTCCGGTACCATGCTGAACCTTCTTTACGCTCGAATCGACGACGACGACGCCTTGTCCGATCACGGCGCCTGACAACTGCGATGTCGCCGCCCAACCGCCGATTCCAAACGTAACGAACGCCGTCATGATGATTCCGACAACGATGTATCGTTGGATCGACTGCAGCGCCGGGGTTACCGGGCCGTCCATCTGCCGCCTCCCTGGCTATCCGCCACCACCTTGAGCGGAACAGGTGTGCGCAGCACCGTCCTGAGAACCTCATCTTTCGGTCCAAACGACTGCACTCTTCCTTCGCCCACGACCAAAACATGGTCGACGCCTTCAAGCGCTTTCGGACGATGCGCGACGACAACGACAATGCCGCCGCGGCCACGCACATTGTTGATCGCCTCGGTGAGAGCCGCCTCTCCCTCCGAATCCAAATTCGAGGTCGGCTCATCGAGCACGATCAGGAATGGGTTGCCATAGAAGGCACGGGCAAGCCCGATCCGCTGTCGCTGACCGGCGGATAACGTCATTCCGCCTTCGCCCACCTGGGTACTGTAGCCGTCCGGAAATGAAAGGATGAGGTCATGTACACCGGCGATTCGCGCCGCCTCCAGCACTGCGTCCGGAGTCGCCTTCAGATCGAATCGCGCGATATTGACTGCGATGCTGCCCTCGAACAGTTCGACATCCTGTGGCAGATAGCCGATGTGTTTGCCCAACGCTTCCGAGGTCCACTGGTCCAGCGTGGCGTTGTCGAGCTTGATCTTGCCGCGAAGCCGCGGCCAGACACCAACAAGCGCACGAGCCAACGTCGACTTGCCGGCGCCGCTCGGCCCGATAATGCCGACGGCCTCGCCCTTTCGCAGTTGGAACGAAACGTCGTTGACAATCAGTTTTTCCGAGTTCGGCGCCGCAACGTAGAGTTGCTCCACGACGAAGGCTTCAGTCGGCGGCGGCAGCGCAAGCGGCTCCCTCTCTTGCGGCAGGAGTTCCAGCAACTTATCCAGCCGTTGCCCGGACTGACGTGCGGCGACGAAGCCCTTCCAGTTGGCGATCGCCGTCTCCACGGGAGCAAGCGCCCTCGCCGTCAGGATCGATCCGGCAATAATGATGCCGGCCGTCGATTCCTGATTGATCACAAGCACCGCGCCAACGGCGAGGACCAGCGACTGGAGAAACGAACGAAACACCTTCGAAAGCCCGCCGAGCCCGCTTGCGACATCGCTCGCGCTCTCGTGTGCCGCAAGGTACCTGACGTTAACAGCCTGCCAGCGCTGCGCGGCCTGCCGCCTCATGCCCATGGCTTGGAGAACTTCAGCGTTTCGACGCCCTTCCGCGGCAAGCGCGCTGCGCGAGACGGCCAACTGCGAGGAGGCTTTTGCCGGTCCGCGCGTCCGCACCTCTGTCAAAACGGTTATGCCGATCAGCAAGAGCCCGCCTAATAGTGCGGTCACGCCGATCCAGAAATGGAACAGGAAGCAGATGCCGAGATAAATCGGCATCCATGGCAGGTCGAACAGCGCGATCGGTCCGCCTCCCGAAAGAAAGCTCCGGACCTGGTCAAGATCCCGAACCGGCTGCATGCCGTCGCCGTCGCCGCGAGTTTTTAGTGGAAGGCGAACCAGGGAATCGAATACCCGCAGCCCGAGCCTTTCGTCGAAGTAGCGGCCGATCCGCGCGCTTATCCGGTTTCGAACCAGATCCAGACCGCCCTGAAACGCATACAGCACCGTCGCAAGAAACAATAGCGCGACCAACGTCGGAATGCTGCGTCCCGGCAGCACCCGATCGTAAACCTGAAGCATGAAGAATGAGCCCGTCAGCATCAGGAGATTGCTCAGGCCACTAAATGCCGCGAGAGCCCAGAATATCCGTCGGCATGACTTCAAGAAGGCCGATATCTCCGATCGCGGCTCCTCATACTCCTGTGCTGAAGGCCGGCCCGAGAACAGGCGCCGCCGAATTGCTTCAACCGAACGGCCCGCCCCTCCATTCAACCCAGGGAGGCGAATCCACGATCGCGCACGCTCAGCCAGGATTCCCACGGCGGCGACAAACACCGCCCATCTCGAGACTTCGATGTGGTCAAAATTCTGGGGCGGGGGAATGACTTGCCCCCGCCGTCTTAGATCAGTCATGGTACTTGCCCCTTGAACCATGCCTTTGTTGAGGTGATATCCCCAAGGCAGATATAAAACCAACTCCCTCCTGAAGGCCGGTCGCTCACGCGAAATGGAAGTCGCTGCTATTAAGTGCGCTCAGTTTGGTGTTCTTTAGCGTGAGCGTATCGTTTCCTGTGGAAATGACAACATCCTGGCCACTCTGAGATGCGTGGGACAGAACGCTCGCAAAACTGTCGAACACCGTCTTGCTGAACTGAATCGTGTCCTGCGCCGAACCGCTGGCCTTGAAATCCCTGATGATGTCGCGGCCGAAGTTGGCGGCAAACACGAAAGTATCGCTCTGGCCACCGCCAACAAAGATGTCGTTGCCGGAAGTGCCCTTGAGCGTATTGCTGCCTGTCGAGCCCAGGATCGCATTGCCCGAAGTACCAACGACCTGACCGCTGCTATCGATCTGCTTGGCGGTGTACGTATGTACCGTGTCGGACACGGCAGACGATGTCTTGAAGGACCAGGTGCCATCGGCATCCGTAGTCACGGTTCCCATCGATGTATTGCCGTCGAACAGTTTGATCTGACTGTTGGCGGCGGCAACGCCTTCGATCGTGACGATGTCGCTCCAGTTCTTGTACATCGTCGTCAGGCCGACAGACGAAATCGGCGCATTACCGATTGAACCGCCAATCGAGCCATCGCCGTTGAGGTCTTGATTGAAGGAGGACTCAAGCGATTTCAGCGCCGTGTTGGTCCCGGACACGAAGCTTAGAGTGTTTGTGATGTAGTTGCCGCTGCTGTCGGTGCTCCAGGCATTGTACTGACCGGTGGCAGCGTTCTTCCACACTACATTGAAGCCCGTCGCGGTCTGCTCAGCGCCAATCGGCGCCCAGCCCGCCCACATACCCTCGGTCACCGGCGCGCCGTCGAATTTCAAGACGGGACCAGAACTGCCTTTGAGGAAATAATTGGACCCGATCTGGCTCAGGCTGGTCGAGCCGGCCGACTCGATCACGACGGCAGGCGCGCCGATCGTGCCATCGCCGTTGAGGTCTTGATTGAAAGAGGTCTCGAGCGATTTGAGCGCCGCGTTGGATCCCGACACCAAGCTTAGCGTATTCGTGATGTAGTTGCCATTGCTGTCAGTGCTCCAGGCATTGAACTGACCGGTGGCGGCGTTTTTCCATACTACATTGAAGCCCGTCGCGGTCTGCTCAGCAGCGATCGGCGCCCAGCCCGCCCATGTGCTGTCGGTCACTGGCGCGCCGCCGAACTTCAAGACCGGACCGGAACTGCCTTTCAGGAAATAATTGCCGCCGATCTGGCTCAGGCTGGTCGAGCCGGCCGACTCGATCACCACAGCAGACGCGCCGATCGTTCCGTCCCCATTGAGGTCTTGATTGAAAGCAGTTTCGAGCGATTTCAGCGCCGAGTTGGTCCCAGACACGAAGCTGAGGGTATTGGTGACATAGTTGCCGTTGCTGTCAGTGCTCCACGCATTGTACTGACCTGTGGTGGCGTTTTTCCACACCACACCGTAGCCCGTCGCAGTTTTTTCAGCGCCGATCGGCGCCCAGCCCGCCCAAGTGCTGTCGGTCACTGCCGCGCCGTCGAATTTCAAGACGGGACCGGTGCCACTGCTGGTGTTGAGGTAATATTTGTCGCTCTTCTCGACGAGAGAAGTCGCACCGGACGATTCAACTACTGTGCCCTGAGTTGTTGTCGACGCCCCGCCGATCACGCTGGAGACCGACTGCGACGCAGAGCTCGCATTGCCGGCTGCATCGGTGGCCTTGGCGGTCAGCGCATGACTGCCGGTCGACAGCGCTTTCGTCGTGATGCTCCAGGTGCCGGTCGAGTTCGTCGTCCCCGTTCCGACCACCGTGTTCCCATCGTAGACCGTGACCGTGCTGTTGGCCTCGGCGGTTCCGGACAGCTTGACCTGATTGGTGTTGACGACGGTGTTGCTGCTCACAACGGGGGCCGTCGGAGCGACCGTGTCCGGTGCAGGCGAATTTCCAGTGATTGCAGTGCTAATCGACGGCGACGCGGTGCTGACATTGCCAGCCGCATCCGCGGCCTTGGCCGTCAGCGCGTGGGTACCCGTCGACAGCGCATTCGTCGTGATACTCCAGGCGCCGGTCGAGTTCGTCGTCCCCGTTCCGACGACCGTGTTCCCGTCGTAGACCGTGA
>JAEWHP010000044.1 GCA_023387735.1 Pseudomonadota bacterium
GAGAACCTTGGGCACCACGAACAGCGACACGCCCTTGATGCCGGCAGGCGCGCCTTCGATGCGCGCCAGCACCAGATGGATGATGTTGTCGGCCATGTCGTGCTCGCCGGCCGAGATGAAGATCTTGGTGCCGGAGATCTTGTAGCTGCCGTCGGCCTGCTTGACCGCCTTGGTGCGCAACAGGCCGAGATCCGTGCCGCATTGAGGCTCGGTGAGGTTCATGGTGCCGGTCCACTCGCCGGCGATCATCTTCGGCACGAACATCTTCTTCTGTTCGGGCTTGCCGTGCACCAGCAGCGCTGCGGTCGCGCCCATGGTCAGCCCGCCATACATCGAGAACGCCATATTAGCCGAGCTCTGGAATTCGGTGACGACCTGGCTCAGCGTCACCGGCAGTCCCTGCCCGCCATATTCCGCCGGCGCCGACAGCCCGAGCCAGCCGCCCTCGGCGACCTGCTTGAAAGCTTCCTTGAACCCCTTCGGCGTCGTCACCGAAGCGTCGTCATGCCGCTTGCAGCCTTCCAGATCGCCGACGCGGTTGAGCGGCTGCAGCACCTCCTCGGAGAGCTTGGCGGCCTCGCCCAGAATGGCTTCGCGCACATCGGCGGAGGCGTCGGTGAAGCCGGGAAGATTGTCGTAGCGATCGATCTGGAACACGTCGTTGAGCAGGAAGGTGACGTCTTCGACGGGGGCTTTGTAGATCGGCATTGGTGTTCTCCCGGCAGGGGCAGGCTTTATGAGTTGGCGGATGCGCTTGAAATGAAATCTGCGGTGTCTTCCGGAAGCCGACCTTAGCCGGTTTCCCTGGGTTCGAGGGAGCAAATACGCCGGAGGGCCGTTGCGACATAAACGGCTGCGGGCAGGTGCCCTCACTTTTTGGCGAGTTGCTCCCCCATCAGGCGGTGCAGCAGGTTGATCGCTTTGAGCGGACGCACCATGACCTTGAAATGCGTGATCTTGCCGTCATCGCTGAACGTGATGATGTCGACGCCGTTGATCCGGATGCCCTCGATCTCGTTTTCGAATTCGAGCACCGCGCCGTTCGAGCTGCGCCATTCGCCGACATATTTGAAGCCGGGGCCGCCCAGCACCTTCTCCGCACTCGCCAGATATTTGAAGGTGATGTCGCGGCCGCGTTGCGGCGTGTGGACCACGGGGCTTTCGAACACCGCATCGGGATGCAGCAGATCCCACAGCGCCGCCGTGTCATGGGACTTCATGTAGCTGTACCACTTGTCGAGGCCGCTCATGGTCATCATGTCCTCCTGTGCCGGCGACGTCCGGGCGTTCGCGCAGGCCGGGCCCGATTATGCGCGTTGACGCATATGCAACTTTATGCATATTGTCAATGACTGCCCTGAGAGATCGGAGGACCGCCGTCTTGGCGCTTGGTGACGCGATCCTTGCCTGCCTGACCGAACGGCCGATGACGGGCTACGAGCTCGCCAAGACCTTCGATGCGTCGATTGGATTCTTCTGGAAGGCCGATCACCAGCAGATTTATCGCGAGCTCTCGAAGCTGCGGGACCGCGGCCACGTGCAGGGCCGCGAGGTTGTGCAGTCAGGCAAACCCAACAAGCTGGTTTACACCCTCACACCGGAAGGCCGCACCGCGCTGAGACATTGGGCCGCCCGGCCGAGCATCCCGGCCTCGATGAAAGACGATCTGCTGGTGCGGCTCTACGCACTCGACAGCGTCGACATCGAACCGCTGCGGGACGACCTGATGGCGCGGATGGAGCACCACCGCGACCGGGCCGACCGCTACGAACGCATCCTGAACAAGCGCTTCCCGCAAGGCACCGCAGCGCCGGCCGACACCGGCAAGCTGCTGCTGCTTCGCATGGGACTTCGCCACGAGCGCAGCGTCGCCGAGTGGTGCGAAGAGGCCCTCGATGCATTGGCGACACTGTCGGCCGGCGCCGATCGCGGCAAAGTCGTGGCCATCGGCGATGGCCAGCGCGAAAACAACGGCTAGATCGGCCGGTCTGGCCCGCTGTCCAACTTTAGGGCCGCATAATCCAAATCCTTAACCCGTTATTTACCGTAAGGAACAAAAGTCAGGTTCTGAGGCAGATGAGCTGCGCGGATTCCATTGTCTCTTCAGTGGGACGCGCGGGGAAGCTGAGGGCGCAGGTGCAGCGCCGGAGCGAACCGGACGAGATCATGAATTCGCGCGTATCGTGGAGTGTTGACGGCATCGATCCCTCCGTCCGCGAAAGGGCCGAGGCAGCCGCGCGCCGCGCCGGCATGTCGCTGAACGACTGGCTCAATTCCTCCATCGGCGAACCCGCCCCGCCCAATTTCCGCGCGCCCCACGACCAGCGCCAGGCGATGCCGGGCCAGGAAATTCGCGAAGTCGCTGACATTCACCAGCGGCTGGATTCGATTACCCGGCAGATCGAGCAGATTTCGCGGCCCGCGCCGCGCGGCGAAGCCCCGCGCGCCGAGCCGGGCGTGGCCCGCCAGCTCAACGACGCCATTTCGCGCCTCGATGCGCGGCTGTCGCAGATTTCGAACCCGGCGCCGGCCCGGCAGGCCGAGATGCAGGACAAGCAGCGCCAGGCCGATATGGTCGAGCGCGCCGCCGCCCAGGTCTATCGGCCCTCGCCGCCGCTCAGCCCGGCCTCGATGGATTTTGCGGTCGCCGAGATCGCCGCGCGCCAGAATGAGCTCGATGGTCCGTCGCCACGTCAGGCGCCATCGGGTCAGTTCCCCTCACGGCAGGCTGCGCCGATGGCGCCGGCCGGCCCGGACTTTTCGTCGCTGGAACGTCATCTGTTCAAGATCACCAGCCAGATCGAGGCGCTGCAGCGTCCCGACCACCTCGAACAGTCGATTGCGGCCTTCCGCAGCGAGCTCGCCGAGATCCGTCACGCCATCACCGAGGCGATGCCGCGCCGGGCAATCGAGTCGATCGAGAACGAAATCCGCACACTGTCCCGCCGCATCGACGACACCAGGCAGAACGGCAGCGACGGCCAGGCCCTCGCCGGCATCGAGAACGCACTCGGCGAAATCCGCGAAGCGCTGCGCTCGCTGACCCCGGCCGAGCAACTGGCCGGCTATGACGATGCGATCCGCAATCTCGGCGCCAAGCTCGATCTGATCCTGCGCTCGAACGACGATCCCTCGACGGTGCAGCAGCTCGAAAGCGCGATCGTCGCACTTCGCGGCATCGTCTCCAACGTCGCCTCCAACGACGCGCTGGCGCGGCTTGCCGACGACGTGCACACACTGTCGACCAAGGTCGACCAGTTGTCGCGTTCCAGCAACAATAGCGATTCCTTTACCATGCTCGAACAGCGCATCATCGCCGCGCTGACCTCGACGCTGGAAAGCCGGCAGCCGCCGGCCGCGCCCGACCACTCCGAATATCTCGAAAGCGCGCTGCGCACGCTGACGGAGCGGCTCGATCGCATCCCGGCCGGCAACGACAATGCGTCGGCCTTTGCCCATCTCGAACAGCGCGTCACCTATCTGCTGGAGCGCCTCGAAGCCTCCGACCGTCCCGCTGCGCCGTCGATCGATCTCGGGCGCGTCGAAGAGGGCCTGCACGACATCCTGCGCTCGCTTGAGCGCCAGCATGCCAGCCTGGTTTCGCTCGCGGACAGCAACCGCAATGCCGAGGCGCCGCAGCCGATGGATTCCGGCATCGTCGACCTCGTCAAGCGCGAACTGTCGGACATCCGCTTCAGCCAGTCGGAAACCGATCGACGCACGCAGGACTCGCTCGAAACCGTTCACAGCACGCTGGGCCACGTGGTCGATCGCCTGTCGACGATCGAAGGCGATCTGCGCACGGTTCGCACCGCGCCCGCAGCGCCGCCGGCCCCGGCGCCAGCCGAGATCCACGACGAGACGCCGCGCGGGCCCTCGCTGCAGGCCCTGCTGCAGCCTCTGTCACCGCAGCCCCTGGCTGCCCAGCCGCTGGCGCCGCAGCCGAAACCCGAACTCCCCAATCCGGCCGCACTGCAAGGGGATTCCCAGGAGCATTTCGCCGCCGCACCGCGCGACTTCCACGCCGCGCCGCCGCCGATCCCGCCGCGCGCCATCAGCGAAGTCCTGGAGCCGCTCGCCGCACCGTCGCGCACGGCGATTGCGCCGGAATTGCCGCCGGATCATCCGCTGGAGCCGGGCACGCGGCCGTCCGGACGCACGTCTTCGCCGTCGGAACGGATCGCAGCTTCCGAGAGCGCACTCAGCGAGATTTCGGCAGGCCCCAAGGAGCCGGTCAGTTCATCGAGCTTCATTGCCGCCGCGCGCCGCGCCGCGCAGGCTGCCGCGGCCGCGCCGCCCCCCGAGAAGGCCGGACGTTCGGCGGCGAAGGCGGCCGCCAAGGCCGCGCCGAAGGGTGGCGACAAGGTCAAGGCCGACGACAAGACCCCCTCGAACATGTCGTCAAGGATCCGCGCGCTGCTGGTCGGCGCGAGCGTGGTCGTGATCGTGCTCGGCACCTTCAAGACCGCGATGACGCTGCTCGACACCGGTAGCGCGCCGCAAATGCCGCCGATGGAAAACTCGGCCGAGCCGGCCGGCGCCCCGATGCAGGCTCCCGCGGAGAACAGCGCGAAGCCCGCGACACCGGCGCCCGCCGCGCCCTCGATGATCTCGCCAACGCCGGTCGAGAAGCAATCGAACAATTCTTCGGCGCCGAACACGCTGGACAGCGCGCGGGTTTTGATCCCGCCGCAGGCGGCGGCGGCCGCTGCCGGCGACATCACCAACTCGATCCCGACGACGCTGCCCGCGACCGGCCCCAAGCCCACGACGATCTCGGTGCCGCCGGGCGAGCGGCTGCCTGAAGCGATCGGTGGCCTTACGCTGCGCGCTGCGGCGATGCGGGGCGATCCGGGGGCCGCCTACGAGATCGGCCTGCGTTTCGCCGAAGGCAGAGGAATCGAGTCGAACCTCGACGAAGCCGCCAAATGGTATGATCGCGCCGCACGAGCCGGCGTGGTACCCGCGATCTTCCGGCTCGGCACCTTCTACGAGAAGGGCCTGAGCGTAAAACGCGACGTCGATATTGCACGGCGCTACTACACGCAGGCCGCCGAACGCGGCAACGCCAAGGCGATGCATAACCTCGCCGTGCTCGACGCCGATGGTGGCGGCAAGGGCGCCGACTACAAGAGTGCGTCGCAATGGTTCCGGAAGGCCGCCGATCGCGGCGTCGCCGACAGCCAGTTCAACCTCGGCATCCTCTATGCCCGCGGCATCGGCGTCGAACAAAACCTCGCCGAATCCTTCAAATGGTTCAGCCTCGCGGCGGCCCAGGGCGATGCGGACTCCGGCCGCAAGCGCGACGATATCGCCAAGCGCCTCGACGCCCAGTCGCTGGCGGCTGCGAGGCTGGCGATCCAGACCTATACTGTGGAGCCTCAGCCCGACGACGCCGTCAATGTGGCCGCGCCGGTGGGCGGCTGGGACTCAGCTCCCGTGCAGACCATCCCGGCCAAACCCGCCGCCAGGCAGGCTGCAGCCAAGCGCCCCGCGCCTGCGAATTAAGATTACGTAAGCCGCGGCCAGCCCGCTGGCACGGCCCTCACCGCGGCCATAAATTGCTGTAGCGGATCGGACCAGCCCGATCCCAATCGGCTCGGCGCGGGAAGAGGATTTCTTGTCAGACCAGAATGACCAGGGCGGGGAGAACGACTTCCGAAGGTCACCGACAGGCCCTTCGGTCACAGCGCCGCGCATTCCGCGCCACCAGCCCCCGCTCACGTCACCGCCCCCTCAAGCGCCCCGCCGCAAGCGAAATTACTGGTCGATCGCCATCTTCGTCCTGCTGGTTTCCGGTGTGGCGATCCGCGCCTTCCAGGACCTGTCGCAACCCGATGCGTGGGACTTTTGGAAGGACCAATACATCTCGCCGAGCCTGACGTTCTCCGTGGTCGACAAGGCGGATCTCGGCGGCGCCGAGCAGGGCCGCCGCGCGCTCTTCGTCAGCGGAACGATCGGGCCCGCCGCGGCGAACGCGTTTCGCGACCGGCTCGACCAGGCCCGCCTGACCGCTGGCGACATGGTCCTGCTGTCCTCGCCCGGCGGCGATTTGAACCAGGCCACGATCATGGGCGAGATCATCCGATCGCGCGGCCTCACGACGGCAGTCGGCATCCCCGACGCCTCCGGCCGCCTCAAGCCCGCCTATTGCGCCAGCGCCTGCGTGCTCGTCTATGCCGGCGGCAAGACCCGATTCGGCGTGCCGGGCTCGGCGCTGGGCGTTCACCGGTTTGTAACAACCAAGCCCATCAGCGAGCCGGTCGCCGAGACCCAGCGGATCGCAGGCGCCGTGCTGGGCTACATGACCAAGATGGGCGTCTCGTCCTCGATCGTGGAGGCGATGTCCGAAACCCGGGATATCCGTTGGCTCAGCCCCAAGCAGGCGCTGGCGATGAACCTCGTCACCGATCCGCTCGGCAAGCCCTGAGCCCATCCATCATCTCTGCCGAATGCGCGGCCGGATTGCCCCCGGCACGCCCTGACGACCGCGCGACCATGCGAGGCAAAAATTTGCCTTGCCCGGCATTTTTAGTCCCGTCTGCCGTCGAATTCAGTTATGCAAAGGCGCGGGAACCGGCCCTGCGCACGCAAAGGTGCATGCGAGAACCGGCTGCCGCTGCCGTCAAATACACAGAAACCACGTCCTGACCGGCCTCGGCCGGGCCAGCGGCAAAGCTTAAAAAAGCAGACGCGCGTGCAGCTCTACCTCCCGATCGCCGACATTCCGGTCAATGTCTTCCTCATCCTGGCGATGGGCGCAGCGGTCGGGTTCGTCTCCGGCATGTTCGGAATCGGTGGCGGTTTCCTGATGACGCCGCTCCTGATCTTCGTCGGCATTGCGCCTGCCGTGGCGGTCGCCTCGGTCGCAAGCCATATCGCGGCGTCCTCGTTCTCCGGCGCGTTATCCTACTGGCGACGGCGAGCCATCGACCCCACACTGGCGGTGGTGCTGCTGAGCGGCGGCACGATAGGCACCGCGCTCGGCGTCTGGACCTTCACGCTGCTGCGTTCGCTCGGCCAGCTCGATCTCATGATCGGGACATCCTACGTGATCCTGCTGACGACGGTCGGCGGGCTGATGTTCTGGGAAGGCCTGCGCGCCCTGTTGCGGGCCCGGCGCGGCGGCGCGGCCACCGTGCGACGCCCGGGCAGCCACGGCTGGATTCACGGCTTGCCGCTGAAGATGCGGTTCAAGCGCTCGAAAATCTATCTGTCGGTGATTCCCGTCGTCGCGATCGGCCTGATCATCGGCTTCATCGGCGCCGTCATGGGCATCGGCGGCGGCTTCATCCTGGTGCCGCTCCTGATCTACGTGCTGCGGGTGCCGACCTCGACGGTGATCGGCACCTCGATGGTGCTCACGCTGGTGACGATGGTGTTCGCCACCATGCTGCATGCGGTCACCAACCATCTGGTCGATGCCGTGCTGGCGCTGATCCTGATGGTCGGCGGCGTCACCGGCGCCCAGTTCGGCGCGCGGGCCGGACAGAAAATCCGTGGCGAACATTTGCGGCTGCTGCTCGGCCTGCTGGTTCTCGCCGTCGGCATCCGCTTTGCCGTCGAACTGGTGATCCGGCCGGAGGATCTCTTCACCGTGCGCGAAACGGGGATCACCGGATGACCGCGCGCCTCACCCAGTGGCTGGCGGGCCTTGCGCTGGGCGCCGCGCTGGCGATTGCGCCTGCGCAGGCCGAACGGCTGATCGTGTCGGTATCGAACCACCGCGTCACCGTGACGCCGAACTATTCCGGCGAGGAACTGGTGCTGTTCGGCTCGGTGGAAAAGGACGCCACCACGCCACCCAATCGCACCTATGATCTCGTGGTGACGGTTGCCGGCCCGCGCGCCGACATGGTGACGCGGCGCAAGGAACGCAAGTTCGGGATCTGGATCAACACCGACTCCCGGCAATTCCTCAGAGTGCCGACCTATCTGGCGCTGTTCTCCAACCGCCCGTTCGACGCCATCGCCTCGGCCGAGGTGCTGCGGCGGCAGCAGGTCGGGCTGAACAACGTGCTGCTGACCCAACGTGTCGGCACTGACTATGCCGATGTCGTTCCCGATGACGCATTCCGCAGCGCCTTCGTCCGGCTGCGCAAGCAGCACGGGCTCTATCGCGAGGAGACGTCGGCGGTGACGTTCCTGACGCCGACCCTGTTCCGCACCAGCATCCCGCTGCCGGCAGAGGTGCCGATCGGCACGTACAATGTCGAGATCAAGCTGTTCGCCGACGGCGCCCTGGTGACCAAGACCGACACCGCGTTCGAAATCGTCAAGGTCGGCTTCGAACAGTTCGTGGCCAACACCGCGCGGCAGCACGGGTTCGTCTACGGGCTTGCCACCGCCTTCATGGCGCTGATGACCGGGTGGATGGCCTCGATCGTATTCCGGAAGGACTAGCACAACCCTCATGGTGAGGAGCGCGACTTCGCGCGTCTCCGGACGATGCCGCGCATCGCCGGGAGAACCATGAGGCCCGCGGCCCATCCTTCGAGACGGCGCTCTCGCGCCTCCTCAGGACGAGGTCATAGAGCGGGTCGCTTACTTGCCGCCGGCAAAAAACCCGATGCCCATCGCCACCACGCTGAGCAGCATGGCCAGCGTCGACAGCCATCCGAGCCAATAGAGCGGACCGCCGACCACGAAGCGGCCCATCACGTCCTTGCGCCGCGCCATGAACATCAACAGCACCATTACGGGCACCGCGAGCACGCCATTGATGACGGCGCTCCAGTAGAGCGCCGAGATCGGATTGATCGGGGTGAAGTTGAGCGCAATGCCGATTCCGGCCGATAGCGCCAGCACGGCATAGAAGGCGGCGGCTTCCTTTGGCTTGCGCGCGAGCCCGACCGGCCATTGCCGTCCCTCGCCGACGGCATAGGCGGTAGCGCCCGCGAGGACCGGGATCGCGAGCAACCCGGTGCCGACAATGCCGAGCGCGAAAATCACCTCGGCGAAGACGCCGGCGATCGGGCGCAGCGCTTCGGCGGCCTCTGCCGAACTCTGGATGTCGGTCTTCCCCGCAGCGTGCAGCGTCGCCGCGGCGGTGACGATGATCGACAGCGCGATCAGGTTGGAGAACGCCATGCCGACGATGGTATCGGCGCGAATGCGATGGAATTCCTTCTGCGCGCCATAGTGCTTCTCGATCAGCGGCCGCTTCGTCGCGTCGACGCGCTGGTCCTCGGCTTCCTGCGAGGCCTGCCAGAAGAACAGATAGGGCGAGATCGTGGTACCGAGGATGGCGACGATGGTGGTGAAATAATCGGCGGTCCAGCTCAGCCGCGGAACCAGGATGCCGGCCAGCGCCTCGCCCCACGACACCTTGGCAAAGGCCAGCGCGGCGACATAGGCGAACAGGCTGAGCGTCAGCCATTTCAGCACCGCCACGTAGCGCTTGTAGTCGAGGAATATCTGCGCCGCGACCGATGTGATGCCGAAGAACAGCACGTAGACGATACTGTGGCCGCCGATCAGCAGCCTGGTGGCATCGGCCATGGCGCCGAGATCGGCGCCGATGTTGATGGTGTTGGCGATGAACAGCAGCGCCACCACCACGTTGAGCAGCCATGGCGAATAATGCCGGCACACATTGCCGGATATGCCGTGGCCGGTGACGCGGCCGACGCGCGCGGAGATTTCCTGGATCGCGGCCATCAGCGGAAACGTCAGCAGCATGGTCCAGCCGATGCCGTAGCCGAGTTGCGCGCCGGCCTGGCTGTAGGTGCCTATCCCCGACGGATCGTCGTCGGACGCTCCGGTGATCAGCCCGGGGCCGAGCGCCTTCAGCGCATTGCGAAAGCGGAATGGTTGAGTGGGCTCAGGCTGCGTCGCCGGCTTCGAATGGCCAGAACCATTGTGCGACGAATGATTGGGGTGAGAGTTGTTTCGATCTGCCATGCCAACGGTCCAGCCGCGGCGACAACGAAGCTACGCAACGGTGGTTCCAACTTCCGGAACCTGCCGGATAGCTCGTTTGGCATAAAAGCAGGGCTCAATGACAGCGCGACGCGGCGATGGCGTGGAGCTTGTTGTCGCCCAAGACATGCGCCATCAGGCCGGCGTTGCGGAAGATTTTTGCGAACGCGGAATCGCGGATGCTCAAGCCCCCGGTGTAGGCGCCGAACGCCGGCATGACAGCGCGCTCGCCGTCGGAAGCAAAGCATCGCCGCTCCATCGAGCGGCCACGGGTGGCGACGCGCGCCTTGGGGTGCAGATGGCCGGCGATCTCACCGGGCGCACCGGTCGGCTCGTGCCGGAACGCAATCGGTCCGATCGCGACTTCGCTGGCGACCACGCCGCCGAGATCGGACGGCAGCGCCGGATCGTGATTGCCCGAAATCCAGATCCAGTCGCGCCGCGCCTGCATCGCCGAGAGCGCATCCCGGTCGTCGACCGACAGCCGCTCATGCGCGCGACGATCGTGAAAGCTGTCGCCGAGCGCGATCACCATGCGCGGATCATGCCGCGCAATGACGGCGGCGAGCCGGCTCAGCGTCGCCACGGTGTCATAGGGCGGCAGCAGCACGCCGCGCATCGCAAAGCTGGAACCTTTTTCCAGATGCAGATCGGAGACCACGAGCAGCCGCTGCTCTCGCCAGAACAGCGCGCCGGAGAGGTCGGCGAGGAACGTCACGTCTGCGATCGTAACCTTTGAGGCGCGCACGTCCTGATCGTCTCCCGAAGATTGCGCCGCTGCCGCCACGTTGTACCTGTCTAACCTGTCGCCTCTTTGACGAGTTCTTCGGCCGCTTCCGCCAGCAACTCGTCTGCCGCTTCGCCATAAACTGACTCGCGGCCGATTTCCAGCATCACGGGAACGGCGAGCGGCGAAACGTGATCGAGTTCCCGATGGGTGATTCGGCCCTGAATTCGGGAGAGCATATCACCCAATCTCTTGAGGTCGAGCAGGCCGGAGGCTGCGTCGGCACGCGCCGCGCGCAACAACACGTGGTCCGCCTGGTGCTTGCGCAGCACGTCGTAGACGAGGTCGGTCGAGAACAGCACCTGGCGGCGGCTCTTCTCCTCGCCGGTGAAGCGGCGCGGAATGAGCCCCGAGATCAGCGCGCAGTTGCGGAAGGTGCGCTTCATCAGCGCCGATTCCGCCAGCCACGCTTCGAGATCGTCGCCGAGCATGTCGGGGGCGAACAACGCAGCGAGGTCGATCCTGCCGTGCCGGACCAGATGCGAGATGTCGCCGACGCCCCAGATCGCGAGCGCATATTCATTGGCGACGAAGCCGAGCGGCCGGGCCCGCGCACGCTCCAGCCGGCGCGTCAGCAGCATGCCGAGCGTCTGGTGCGCGAGCCGGCCCTCGAAGGGATAGCAGACCATGTAATGCTTCCCGCCGCGCGGAAACGTCTCGATCAGGAGTTCGCGCACGGCCGGGACGCGGGAAAAATTCCGCTGCAGCGACAGCCAGTCGCGCACCTGTTCCGGCAGCGCATTCCACTGCCGCCGGTCGTCGAGCAAGTTGCGAACGCGTTCGGCCAGATAGGTCGAAAGCGGAAACTTGCCGCCCATGTACGACGGCACCTTGGCATCCCTGTCGTTGGCGCGGGAGACATAGACCTGGTCCTCGACCAGCGCCTCGTACCGCACGACCTCGCCGCCGAACACGAAGGTGTCGCCGACGACCAGCCCCTCGATGAAATATTCCTCGATCTCGCCGAGCATCCGGCCACCGCGGCCGATGATACCGGTGGCGCCGGCACCGCCGCCGCGCGAGCGCACCAACCTCACTTTCAGCATCGCCTCCTCGACGATGGTGCCGACATTCAGACGGTAGCTTTGCCGTACCCTGGGATTGGCGACGCGCCAGCGTCCCTGCCTGTCCTGCTTGATGCGGGCGAAGCGCTCGTAGGTCTTCAGCGCGTAGCCGCCGGTGGCGACGAAATCGACGACGTCGTCGAAGTCGGTTCGCGTCAGCGCAGCATATGGCGCCGCTGTCAGCACTTCCGCGTAGAGTTCGTCGGACAGAAACGGTTCGCCGCAGGCGCAGCCGAGCACGTGCTGCGCCAGCACGTCGAGCGCGCCGGTGCGCAAAGGCGGCGTGTCCTGCGCATTCTCCGCGATCGCATCGATCGCCACACGACACTCCAGCACCTCGAAGCGGTTGGCCGGAATGAGCACGGCGCGCGAGGGCTCATCGAGCCGGTGGTTGGCGCGGCCGATCCGCTGCATCAGGCGCGAGGAACCCTTGGGCGCGCCGACATTGACGACGAGATCGATGTCGCCCCAGTCGATGCCGAGGTCGAGCGAAGAGGTGCAGACCACGCCGCGCAGTTTTCCGGCTGCCATCGCGTCCTCGACCTTGCGGCGCTGGGCGACGTCGAGCGAGCCGTGATGCAGGGCAATCGCAAGGCCGTCGTCGTTCATGCGCCAGAAATCCTGGAACAGCATTTCGGCCTGGCTGCGGGTGTTGACGAAAATCAGCGTGGTCTTGTTGCGCTTGATCAGCTCATACATCTCGCCAAGCGCATGGCGCGCGGTGTGGCCGGCCCAGGGCAATCGTTCCTTGGTGTCGAGCATCTCGACAACCGGCGCCGCCGCGCCGCCGGCCACGACGATGTCGGCGACCGCTTCCCTGCCCTCGCACTGCGGCACCAGAAAGCGCGCCAGCGATTCCGGCTCGGCCACCGTCGCCGACAGCCCGATCGCGCGCATTTTCGGCGCCAGCCGCCACAGCCGCGCGAGGCCGAGCGAGAGAAGATCGCCGCGCTTTGACGTCACCAGCGCATGCAGCTCGTCGAGCACGATGCGTTTGAGCGAGGAGAACAGAAACGGCGCATCATCCGACGACAGCAGCAGCGCCAGTTGCTCCGGCGTGGTGAGCAGGATGTCCGGCGGATAGCGTCGCTGCCGCTGCCGCCGCGACACCGGCGTGTCGCCGGTGCGGGTCTCGACCTTGATCGGCAACCCCATCTCGGCAATCGGCCTCTCCAGGTTGCGCGCGATGTCGACGGCCAGCGCCTTCAGCGGCGAGATGTAGAGGGTGTGCAGGCCGCCGGTGCGCTTCACTCCGCGGCCGGTGGAGACGATCTTGCCGCTGGCACCATGCGCTCTCTCCCCCCTTGTGGGGGAGGGCTGGGGAGAGGGGTAAGCCGCAAGCTGCGGTGCGTGTGGCCACCCCCCTCCCCGCCCCTCCCCCACAAGGGGGGAGGTAGAAGTTGGAGCGGCACTCAGTTCCACCAGCGTCGGCAGAAATCCGGCCAGCGTCTTGCCGGCGCCGGTCGGCGCAATCAGCAGCGCCGAACGGTCGTCGCGCGCCTTGGCCAGCAGCGCCAGCTGATGCTCGCGCGCCGACCAGCCGCGCGACGCGAACCAGTCGCGAAACCGGCGCGGCAGCAGGTCGGCCGTTTCCGACGGCGCGGCGGAGAACAGATCGAGCGTCGACACGCCCCAAGAGGTAGGCGGTTCAGGCCGCTTCGTCGAGGGCTGAAGCCACCAGCGCTGTCGTTCCGGGGCGCGCAGCGAACCTCAGATGCGCAACTGCGCATCGGGGAACCTCGAGAGTCCGGATTCGATGCTGCGCATCGCCCCGGAATGACCGCTTCCGGTTACTCCGTCACCGGCTTGTCGGAAATATCCCAGTCCTTGCCGTTGAACTCCGAGATGAACAGCGTCTTCATCGGCGTGTAATCATCAGGCGTGTAGCTGAAATTGACGCCGTCGAGGAAGTACGGCGAATGGAAGCCCGCCAGCGTCGTGGCGTGCTTGAGCACGTTGGCGCGGGTGAGTTCGTTGCCGCAGCGGCGCAGGATCTCGGCCATCGACACGACCTGGCCATAGCCGGCAAAGGCAATGGTGTTGTCCTGATCGACCGTGGGCAGATATTTCTTGCGCAGTTCCTCGAACGCCATCACGTCGGGATCCTTCTCGAAGCGCGGCACGCCGACTTCCTTGGCATAACGGATCGCGACGATGCCGGTGCAGTTCTCCAGCCCGGCGGCACTGAGGATCGAACGGCCGGTCGATCCCGCGGACAACAGGTGCAGCGGCTTCCAGCCGAGCTCCGCAACTTTCCGGATCGACTGCGACGACGCCTTGCCGGTCGAGATGTTGTAGAACACATCGGCGCCCGACTTGGAGAGATTGATGAGCTGTGAATCGACTGTCGGCTCGGTCAGATCGTAGCTCTGCTCCATGATCACCTTCGCCGTACCGCCGGCATCGGCCAGCACCTTCTTGAAGGGCCCGAGGAAATCGCGGCCGAAATCGTCGTTCTGGTAGAGGATGCCGACCTTGGCGTTCGGCTTTGCCGCGATGACATGTTTGGCGAGGATGCGCGCTTCGGTCGGATACAGCGGTAGGCCCGCCATGGTCCATTTGAAATTCTTCGGGTCGTTCCATTTCGACGCGCCGGTATTGAGCAGCAGCTGCGGCACGCCCTTCGAGTTGAGGTATTTGTGCACGGCCGTCTGCGGCGCGGTGCCGAGCGAACCATAGAGCGCCAGCACCTCTTCCTGTTCGACCAGCCGCCGCGTCGCCTCGACGCATTTCGGCGCGCTGTAGGCGTCATCCATGCTGAAGAATTTGACCTTGCGTCCGTTGATGCCGCCCTTCTCGTTCAGCATCTGGAAATAGGCCTCGCCGACCCGCCCCAGCACGCCGTAGAGCGAGCCGGGACCGGAGTGCGGGACCGTCTGGCCGAGCTTGATTTCGGTGTCGCTCGCGCCCGGATCGTATTTCTTTTCCTGTGCCCAGACGAAGGGTGCAGGCATCGCGGAAGCAAGCACGGTGGCAAGGGTGGTGGCGCCGAATTCACGCCGCGTGATTTTGTTCTTCATTGTTGTTTCTCCCTGATTTGGGAGCCTTGATCTGCCATTCCGGCGTCAGTGGCAATAGCTCACATGCCGCACGCAATGCCGCCATACGCGGCACGCGTAGCGCCTAGACTCAAGTTTTCGACGCGACCACGACCAGGCCGGGAACGGGCGAATTATCCTCGTTGCGGGCGGAGCGATCTTCCAGCAGGGATAGTTTGAGGCCGGAGGCTTCGACCGAAGCGCGCACATAAGCAGTACTGTGGGCATAGCGAAGCCCCTGGCCGAGAACGACGCTCTCGCCGCCGTGGGTCTCGGCGGTGAAAGCAAGCAGACCGCCAGGCGCCAGCACGCGCGCGGCTTCCGCCAGAACAGGAACAAGATCGGCGACATACACCATTGCATCCGCCGCAAGAATGAGATCGGCGCTGGCGTCAGGCCTCCCGCGCAAGCCCTGCAGCATGTCGGCGACTTCGAGCTCGGCATAGAGGCCGCTCGCCCGCGCCCGTTCGATCATCCGCGGCGACAGGTCGACGCCAGAGAAATGATCGACCTCGTTGGCAAAGGCGGTGGCGGCCAGGCCGGTGCCGCAGCCGAGATCGATCGCGCGCTTGAAGAACGCCGGCTTCCGCGCGGCCGACCGCACCGACAGCACCGCCCGGAACAACAGCTCCGGACCGCGATAGCCGAGATCTCCGACCAGCGACGATTCGAACCGCGGCGCGTATTGATCGAACAGCGTCTGCACATAGGCCTGCGACATGCCGGACAAGGGCGCGGCCCCGAGTCGTATCAGCCGCAACCCTGCGCCGTGGCGATCGCCGGGATCGCTGGCCTCAGCCTCTTGGAACGCCGAAATGGCCGCGTCGTGCTCGCCCAGCACCTCGCGGATGTCGCCGAGCGTGAACCAGGCGGAAGTAAAGTTCGGCGCCAGTTCGATCGCCTGCAACAGGAGATCGGCGGCGGCCGGAAGATCGCCCTTCAATTGCAGATCACGCGCGAATTCGAATCGGCGGTCGGCCATCAGGTCGCCGGAGGAAAGAAACAGGCGGGCAGGCATTTCTGGAACCAGGCTCGTCATCGCCGGAATCGGACCGGCAATCCTTCAAGGCAGGGATTTTTCCAAATGATGGATGCGCGGGTCAAGCCCGCTCACGACGACCAAACACCGCATGACTAAACATCGCAGCAAGACGGCCTATATGAAAGCCATGCGCCCGCAAGACATCCTGATGCCTGTCCCCGCCGGCCTCTGCTGCAAGCCCGGCGGTTTCCATATCGACCCGGTACGGCCCGTCGAGCGGGCGGTGATCACGCACGGCCATTCCGATCACGCCCGGCCCGGCCACGGCGCGGTTCTCGCCACCCAGGAAACGCTCGACATGATGCGCCTGCGCTACGGCGACAATTTCGCCCGCAGCACACAGGCGGTGCGTTATGGCGAGGAAATCCGGCTCGGCGACGTCAGGATCAAATTCCATCCGGCGGGTCACGTGCTGGGCTCGGCGCAGGTGGCCGTGACCTGCAAGGATATCTGCATCGTCGCTTCCGGCGACTACAAGGACGCGAGCGACCCGACCTGCGCGCCGTTCGAGGTCGTTCCCTGCGACGTTTTCATCACCGAGGCGACGTTCGGCCTGCCGGTGTTCCGGCATGGCAACGCGGCGGATGAGGTAGAGAAGCTGCTGGCGTCGGTCGCATTGTTTCCGGAACGCGCGCATCTGGTCGGCGCCTACTCGCTCGGCAAGGCGCAGCGCGTGATCGCGCTGCTGCGCGAGGCGGGCTACGACGCGCCGGTGTACCTGCATGGCGCGATGGAAAAGATCACGCATTACTATGAAAGCCGCGGCATCGCGCTTGGCGAGTTGCGCCCGGTCAAGGGCACGAAGAAGGCCGACCTCGCCGGCACCATCACGCTGGCGCCGCCGTCGGCCACGTCGGATATCTGGACGCGGCGCTTCCCCGATCCGGTCACGGCATTTGCCTCGGGCTGGATGCGGGTGCGGGCGCGCGCACGCCAGCGCGGCGTCGAACTGCCGCTGGTGATTTCAGACCATGCCGACTGGGACGGCCTGACCGCGACCATCGAGGCCACCGGCGCCGGCGAGGTCTGGGTCACGCACGGCCAGGAAGACGCGCTGGTGCACTGGTGCAAGGCGCGCGGGCTTGCCGCGCGCCCACTCGATCTCGTCGGCTACGGTGACGAGGAGGAAAGCGAAGCCGTCGCGGCCGATGAGGCCGAGGCATGAACCACTTCGCCGAACTGCTCGACCGCCTCGCCTATGAGCCCGGCCGCAACAACAAGCTGCGGCTGCTCACGGCCTATCTTCGCGACACGCCCGATCCCGACCGCGGCTACGCACTCGCCGCGCTGACCGGCGCGTTGTCGTTCAAGCACGCCAAGCCGGGACTGATTCGCGACCTGATCACGGATCGTACCGACCCGGTGCTGTTCGGATTGTCCTATGACTACGTCGGCGATTTATCCGAGACGGTCGCGCTGATGTGGCCGAAGGCCGCGCTGCCCGGCCACAACAATCCGCCGCCGCCCACCCTCTCCGAGGTCGTCACCACGCTGCGCACGCTCGGCAAGACCGAACTGCCAAAGCAGCTCGCGCGCTGGCTCGACGAACTCGACGAGACCGGCCGCTGGGCGCTGCTGAAACTCGTCACCGGCGCGATGCGGATCGGAATTTCGGCGCGGCTCGCCAAGACGGCGGCTGCCGCGCTCGGTGACAAGGATCCGCACGATGTCGAACTGATCTGGCCCGGGCTGGCCCCGCCCTATCTCGACCTGTTCGCGTGGCTGGAAGGCCGCGGCGACAAACCAGTCAATCGCGATCCCGCGCCGTTCCGACCTGTGATGCTGGCCCACGCGATCGAAGATTCGGATTTTACAAATCTCGATCCCGGCGATTTCATCGCGGAATGGAAATGGGACGGCATCCGCGTGCAGGCGGTTTCGGGTCGTGACGAGCGCGGCCATATGCAGGCGCGGCTCTATTCGCGCACCGGCGAGGACATCACCGGCAGTTTTCCGGATCTCGTGCCGTCGCTGCATCTGCCCGGCGCCATCGACGGCGAACTGCTGGTATTGCGTGAGAGCCGCGTGCAGACGTTCAACGTGCTGCAGCAGCGGCTGAACCGGAAGATCGTCTCGCCAAAACTGATGAAGGAATTTCCGATCCATCTGCGCGCCTACGACCTGCTCGGCGACGACGAGAACGATCTGCGCGAACTGCCGTTTGAAGCGCGCCGCGCCCATCTCGAAAAGTTCGTCCGCAAGCTCGACGACCCGCGCATCGACCTGTCGCCGACAGTTGCCTTCGATAACTGGGAAGCGCTGATGGCGGCGCGCGCCGATCCCGCGAGCGCCGGTGCCGGCGAGGATGCCGACGCAGTCGAGGGCGTGATGCTGAAGCGGCGCGACGCGCCCTATCTGCCGGGCCGGCCCAGGGGCCAGTGGTGGAAGTGGAAGCGCGATCCGCACATCATCGACGCCGTGCTGATGTACGCGCAGCGCGGCCACGGCAAGCGCTCGTCCTACTATTCGGACTACACGTTCGGCGTCTGGACCTCAGGCGACGAAGGCGAACAGCTGGTGCCGGTGGGCAAGGCCTATTTCGGCTTCACCGACGAGGAACTGCTGCAGATCGACCGGTTCGTTCGTCGCAACACCACGGAAAAATTCGGTCCCGTGCGGCATGTCGTGCACGAGCCGGACCAGGGCCTGGTGCTGGAGGTCGCGTTCGAGGGCCTGGCGCGCTCGCCGCGGCACAAATCCGGCGTCGCGATGCGGTTCCCGCGCATCAGCCGATTGCGCTGGGACAAGCCGCCGCGCGAGGCCGACCGCTTGGAGACGCTGGAGCGGATGCTGAAAGACGTGACGGTAATTTAACTTTTCACCCGCGCATGACAGCCATTGACGGCGAGATGCGGGTTCCCCATGTGCCCCGCCGTGCCATATAATGGGCACGACTCGCGAGGAGCAACCGATGCCGAACGACATCCGAGACCTGCCGGCCAGCAATGACAGCCTGTACCGCTTTCTCGGCGGCTCGCCGCTGTCGGTGGCGTTCCGGCTGATCCTGCTGTCGATCCTGGTCGGCGTGGTGCTGGCTGCGATCGGCTTCGACCCCTGGAACATCCTGTACAGCATCAGATTGCTGTTCCAGCGGCTGTGGGACCTCGGCTTCGACGCCGTCAACTGGCTGTGGCGCTACTTCCTGCTCGGCGCCGTGATCGTGATCCCGATCTGGCTGCTGTCGCGGCTGTTCGGCAGCCCGCGCGGGCGATAGCCCTCACAAGCGGTAGCAGCCGATGCAGATGCGATTGATCGGCTGCGGCGGCGCGCCCGGCATGCTTGCCGGGCCATGAGCATGCATTCGCCCGCAACGTCATCCAAGGTCACGACCGCGCAGGTGTTTGCCATCGCGGGTCCCGCGATGGTCGCGAACCTGACCACGCCGCTGATCGGCATCGTCTCGACCACGGCGATCGGCCGGCTCGGCGACGCCACGCTGCTTGGCGGCGTCGCGATGGCGTCCGTGCTGTTCGACTGCATGTTCTGGCTGTTCGGATTTTTGCGCATGAGCACGGTGGCCTTTACGGCGCAATCGCTCGGCGCCGGCGAGACCGGCGAATTGCGCGCGATCCTGATGCGCGGGCTGATCGTCGCCGCGGTCGTCGGCGCGGCGCTGATCGCGCTGCAGGTTCCACTCTCCACCCTCCTGCTCGACGCGATGGGTGGCAGCGAGGGCGTCACCCGGGCAGCCAGAACCTATTTCACGATCCGAATCTGGTCCGCGCCGCTGGCGCTCGGCAACTACGTCGTACTGGGCTGGCTGATCGGACAGGCGCGCGCCAGGCTGGCGCTGGGCACGCAGATCAGCATCAACCTCATCAACATGATGGCGACGGTGCTGCTGGTGCTGGTTTTTGACTTCGGCATCGCCGGCGCCGCCATCGCGGCCCTGATCGCAGAGACTGCCGGCCTCGTGCTCGGCCTACTGATCGCACGTCACCTTTCGAAAGGGCATTTTGCGGCTTCCCGCGCCTTGCTGTTCGACCGCGCCAAGCTGATGCGCATGCTCGCCGTCAACCGCGACATCATGATCCGAACAGCGTCGCTGATCGCGGCCTTTCTGTTCTTCACGGCGCAAGGCGCCCGCGCCGGCGACACGACGCTCGCCGCCAACGCGGTGCTCAACAATTTTCTGCTGATCAGCGCGTTCTTTCTCGACGGCCTGGCCAACGCGGCCGAGCAACTCTGCGGCCGCGCTTACGGCGCCCGCGACAAGCATTCATTCGCCGGCGCGGTCAGGCTTGTCGTCATGTGGGGTTTTGGTTTTGCGCTTGCGGTCGCCGCCATCTTTCTGCTGTTCGGGCCGACACTGATCGACATGATGACCGCAAGCGCGGAAATACGCAGCATCGCGCGCGACTATCTGCCGTTTGTGATCTTCGCGCCGCTGCTCGGCGTGTTCGCCTTTGCCTTTGACGGCATCTATATCGGCGCGACCTGGGCGCGCGACATGCGCAATCTGATGATCGCTTCGCTGGCGATCTTCCTCACTGCGTGGTTCGCGCTGCGCTCGTTCGGCAATGCCGGACTGTGGGGCGCGCTGCTGGTGCATTATGCGGCGCGCGGCGGGCTGGAGGCGGCCAGGTATCCGGCGCTGCTGAGGAAGTCGTTTGCGTGAGCAGGGCACTGCTCTTCTCCCTCGCCCCGTTCTTTGCGGGGAGAGGGTCGGGGTGAGGGGCTGCCTCCGCGAATCCGATAGAACCGAGTATGCGGAAGCTCCCCTCACCCGGCGCTACGCGCCGACCTCTCCCCGCAAGGGCGGGGCGAGGTGACTCTAAACGCGCTGACGCGCGCACAACTACTTCACCGGCCAGTCTTCCGCGGTGATCGTCGCGGCGTCGGCGCCGACGATCTCCGACAGCGAGTCGCGTCCCGTGCGCAGCAAGGTCGAGGTGAGATCGTTCTTGATGTCTTCCACCAGCCCGAGGCCCTTGTAGACCAGCGACGAGTAGATCTGGATCAGGCTGGCGCCGGCGCGGATTTTTGTCAGCGCGGCGCCGCCGGTATCGATGCCGCCGACGCCGATCAGGGGAAACGCACCTTCCGCGCGCACATAGGTTTCCGCCACCATTCGCGTCGACAATCGAAACAGCGGCCGGCCCGACAAACCGCCCTGCTCCTTGGCGCGCGTCTGTTCGCGCAGGGTCAGCGGACGCGCCAGCGTGGTATTGGCGACGATCATGCCATCGACGCGGCGCGAACGCGCGATCTGCACGACGTCGTCGAGTTCGGCGAGACTGAGATCCGGCGCGATCTTGAGCAGCACCGGCGAGTCGCCGGCGTTCTTGCGCACCCGCTCGCGCGCATCGATCACCTTGGCCAGGAGATCGTCCAGCGCCCCTGATGCCTGCAGGTTGCGCAGGCCCGGCGTGTTCGGCGAGGAAACATTGACCGTGAAATAGCTCGCGACCGGCGCGAACACCTCGATCAGCCGAACGTAGTCGGCGACACGGTCGGGCGAATCCTTGTTGGCTCCGACATTGACGCCGACGATGCCGCCATGATTTGCGCGCGCCGCCAGCCGCCGCAATACGGCGTCGGCGCCGTCATTGTTGAAGCCCATGCGGTTGATGACGGCTTCATCGCGCTCGAGGCGAAACAGCCGTGGCCGCGGATTGCCGCCCTGCGGCTTCGGCGTCACGGTGCCGATTTCGACAAAGCCGAAACCCAGCCGCAGCAACGCATCGGGAACCTCGGCGTTCTTGTCGAAGCCCGCCGCCATGCCGATCGGATTGGGAAAATTCAGGCCGAAGGCGCGCACCGCCAGCTTTGGATCGTCGGCGCGCGGCCTGACCGGCGGCAACAGCCGCAGACCCTGGATCGCCATCCGGTGTGCATCCTCAGGATCGAACCAGCGCAGCAGCGGCAGCGAAAGGGCGTCGAAGGCGCGGATCACGGGATCAACTCCGGAAGGTCATGATAGCCGTCCGACCGCGCGCGCAGGTCGAGAATGGCGGTCACCGCGCCAAGGTCGAGTTCGCCGTAGAGGTGCGGGAACAGTTCGTCATTGCGCGAGGGTTCCCAGCGCAGCGCGTCGCCCAGCGCATCCGCATCGACGGCGACCAGGAACAGCCCGGTCTGCCCGAAATAATGCTTTCGCGCCGTCTCCTCGACCTGGGCTGCCGTCGAAAAATGGATGTACCCGTCGCGCAGATCGTCCGCGCTGCCCTTGTAGACGCCCTGCCGTTCGGCCTCGCGCCACGCCGAGGCAGGAGTGATTTTATAGATCGTGGGCACGGCTTTTCGGGATTTCCTGCTTGTCGTTGAGTCTCTTGGGATTTTCCCGGATCAGCCGGGATCAGGCGGCAGACCGTAAAGGCGGCACGGCTCTAACTCAAGCGTCGCCGCGCGGGAAGGTTGTGCGCCAATTTGCGCTGATAGCGCGAATGAGGCAATAATTCCTAGACGGCTTCGGGGATTTTTGATGGCCAGGCAGTCCAAGGCGCAACGAGTTCTGACCCACAGCCAGGTCTGGATGGCGCTTGACCGGCTTGCCGAACGGGCCGGCATGTCGCCCTCGGGCCTCGCCAAGCGCTCAGGCCTCGATCCCACCACCTTCAACAAATCCAAGCGCATCACCGCCGACGGCCGCGAGCGGTGGCCTTCGACCGAATCGGTCTCGAAGGCGCTGGCCGCGACCAACTCCTCGATCGACACGTTCGTGCAACTGATCGGCGACGGCACACGCGGCCTGCAATCGGTGCCGCTGCTTGGCCTCGCGCAGGCCGGCAATGGCGGCCTCTTCGACGACTCCGGCTTTCCGTCCGGCAAGGGCTGGGACGAGACGGCGCTGCCGTCGGCCAGCGACGAGCACGCCTACGCGCTGGAGATCTCGGGCGATTTGATGAAGCCGGCCTACCGCGACGGCGACATCATCGTGGTGTCGCCGGGCACGCCGATCCGGCGTGGCGATCGCGTGGTGGTGAAAACCACCCGCGGCGAAATCATGGTCAAGGAACTGAAACGCCGCACCACCAGGACGCTGGAGCTGCAGTCGCTCAACCCCGTTCATCCCGACCGCACGCTCGACGCTGACGACGTCGCCTGGATCGCGCGGATCGTTTGGGCCAGCCAGTAGGATCGCCGCCGCGTGACGGACGTGCTGCGTGACCTGCTGCAAGAGCAGCTTCAGATCGTGCTATGCGGCACCGCCGCGGGAACCACATCCGCCGCGGAGCGCGCTTACTACGCGCACCGGCAGAACAAGTTCTGGAAGATTTTGCACGAGACGGGACTGACGCCCGGACTGCTGCAGCCACGTCAGTATCGCAACCTGCTGCAGCACCGGATCGGTTTGACTGACCTGGTGAAAGCGGGCGCAGGGATGGACCGCGCAACGCTACCAAGATTGACGGCGGCGGATCGCCAGCGCCTGAACGACTCAATCGCGGCGTTCCGGCCGAGGTTCCTTGCATTCACCAGCAAGACGGCCGGACAGAAGTTCTTTGATGACAAGCGGGATTACGGCGAGCAGATCGAGCGGATCGGCGATACCCGGATCTGGATCCTGCCGTCGACATCAGGCGCGGCGAACGGAAGCTGGCGTCCGGAAATCTGGCACCGGTTTGCGGATGAGGTGAGAGCGGCAGTTAGCTAACGATGCCGTGGTGGCGTAGATTGTCGAACGAAGCGCTCGCTTCTTCCCTTCTCCCCTTGTGGGAGAAGGGAAGAAGCGGAGGCGGATGAGGGGTCCTCTCGGCTGGGGTGCTCGTTGAGAGAACCCCTCTTCCGGCGCCATATCCGATGCCAGCATCGGCGTTCTAAGCGACGGCGGCCATCGGCCGCCTATGCCACCTTCTCCCACAAGGGGAGAAGGGAAAAGAAACTACGTCGCGTAGTCCGGCTCTTTGCGATCCAGCATCCTCTTCAACGCATCGAAATGCCGCTGGGCCGGGCTCGGGCCGTTGTAGAGATGATCGTCGCGGTAATCGCGCTGGGTCTTTTCGACCACAGGCGCCGGAAGCTGTTTCAACCTCTGCCCGGTCCACATCGCATAGATCTGCACCTGCGCCGCACGCTCGATGTAGTAGAGCATGTCATAGGCATCGGCCACGGTGCCGCCGACCGTGGAGATGCCGTGATTGGCCATGAACAGCACCTTCTTGTCGCCGATCACGCCGGCCAGCCTCGCGCCTTCCGCAGGATCGAGTGCCGGGCCGGTGTACTCGTCGTCATAGGCGATGGCGCCCGACAGCCCGACCTCGGTCTGGCCGATCTCCTTGATCCGCGGATCTTCGAGCCGCGTCAGCGCGCTGGCATAGGGCATGTGGGTGTGAAACACGGCCTTCGCCTGCGGCAGCGCCTTGTGGATCGGCGCGTGGATGCAATAGCAGGACCGCTCCACCTCGCCCTCGCCGCGCTTGACCTCGCCGTCATCGATGCCGACTTCCATGAAGCAGGAGGCGGTCACTTCCGACCAATGCGTGCCGAACGGGATCTGATAGTAGCGATCGCTCTTGCCGGGCACCACGAAGGTCAGATGGTTGAAGATGCCTTCGGAAAAGCCCTGGTTGAAGGCGAGCCGATGGGCGGCCGCGAGATCGACCCGCGCCTGCCATTCCTCGGCGCTGCTGCTGTCCTGGAGCGATTTCGGCGATACCCTGAATTGCATGCGCTTTCTCCCTGCTCGCTGATGCCTGCTTGACGGCTGTTATGGAGCGCAGTGTAGCGCAAATTGGCCGCGGCCATGGCTGAAAATGCAGCGGGCCTGCTATCCCAATTTGTCGCGCCTTCTTCCCTTTTCCCCTTGTGGGAGAAGGTGGCGCGAAGCGCCGGATGAGTGGTTCTCTCAACGAGCATCCCAGCCGAGAGAACCCCTCATCCGCCTCCGCTTCGCTGCGGCACCTTCTCCCACAAGGGGAGAAGGAAAGAATCCGTCACGCGCTTCTTGCCAGTGCGCCGTCGATCATCGCCACCGCATTCGCCACACCATACACCGCGACGAACGAGCCGAAGCGCGGGCCCTTCTCCTGGCCGAGCAGCACCTGGTAAAGCATGTTGAACCAGTCGAGCGAAACGCCCGGCCTGCCGTCCTTGCCCTTTTTCACCTGGTCCAGGAACGGTTCGCGGCGGCCGATCTCGTAGACCACGTTCTGGATGTCTTCCGCGCTTGATCCCGCCGGCATGTTCGAGAGCGCATCGCGCAGATCTTGCAGCGCGGCGCGCTCGCTGTCGGTCGGCTCGCGGAACTGCTTCGTCGGCGCCACGAAGTCGCGGTAGTAGTTGATGGCGTAGCCGACCATCGCATCCAGTTTGGGATGGGTCTGCGGCGTCACGCCGGGACGATAGCGGCCGATAAAACCCCACAGCGTCTCGGCATTCTCCGCGTTCGACGACGACACCAGCGTCAGCAGCAGTTGGAACGTGACCGGCATATCGGACTTCGGCGGCTTGCCGGAATGGATATGCCACACCGGATTCTGCAGCTGCTGCCGGGCTTCCTGCCGCGAAAACCCGTCGATGAATTGCTGGTAGTCGTCGACGTTGCGCGGGATCACGTCGAAGTACAGCCGCTTCGCCGCCTTGGGCTCGCGGTACATGAACAACGAAAGCGATTCCGGCGAGGCATAGCGCAGCCATTCGTCGATGGTGAGCCCGTTGCCCTTCGACTTCGAAATCTTCTGGCCCTTGTCGTCGAGGAACAGCTCGTAGTTGAAGCCCTCCGGCGGCGTGCCGCCGAGCGCCGTGCAGATCTTGCCGGACAGCTTGACCGAGTCGATCAGGTCCTTGCCGGCCATTTCATAGTCGACGCCGAGCGCGAACCAGCGCATCGCCCAATCCGGCTTCCATTGCAGCTTGCAATGCCCGCCGGTCACGGGGACGGTCACGCGTTCCTTCGTTTCGGGATCGTCGTAGGAGACCGTGCCGCCCTTCACGTCGTGCTCAACGATCGGCACGTACAGCACCATGCCGGTGCGCGGGCAGATCGGCAGGAACGGCGAGTAGCTCGCCGCGCGCTCCTCGCGGAGCGACGGCAGCATGATGGCCATCACCTTCTCGAGTCGCTCCAGCATGCGCAGCAATGCGGCGTCGAATTTTCCGGAGGTGTAGTAGTCGGTCGAGCTGGCAAATTCGTAGTCGAAGCCGAACGTGTCGAGGAACGCGCGGAGCCGCGCATTGTTGTGCGCGCCGAAACTGTCATGGGTGCCGAACGGGTCCGGCACACGCGTCAGCGGCCGGCCAAGATGCTGCTCCAGAAGCTCCTTGTTCGGCACGTTGTCCGGCACCTTGCGAAGGCCGTCCATATCGTCGGAAAACGCCAGCAGCCGCGTCTTGATCTTGTCCTCGGTGAGCACGCGAAAGGCGTGGCGCACCATGGTGGTGCGGGCGACCTCGCCGAACGTGCCGATATGCGGCAGGCCCGACGGGCCGTAGCCGGTCTCGAACAGCACCTCGTCCTTCGGGCTTTTCTTCAGCCGCGCGACAATGGCCTTGGCCTGCTCGAACGGCCAGGCATTGGATTGTTCGGCGAGCGCACGCAGATCGCTCGGGCTGGAAGCAAGGTCGATGACGGACATTTAGCAGGGCTCTCTGTGGAAGCCGCGGAAACTAGCGCTTCCGGCGCGAAATGCAAAATGACGGCAGGGTGCATCGTCATTCCGGGGCGCGAAGCGAACCCGGAATCTCGAGATTCCGGGTTCGATGCTGCGCATCGCCCCGGAATGACAGCCGTGTTAGAACGGGCTAATGGAAAAATACCGCAGCCACAGATCGGTGAAGCGGCCCTTTTCCCAGATCCGGAACATGGCCCAGTTCAGCGACTGCCGCAGCAGGTCGTTGCCTTTGCGAACGCCAATCCCGATGCCCTCGCCGAAGTAGCGGCTCTCGACGAACGGGCCGCCCGAGAAGGCGCAGCATTCGGCCGAATCCGTGCCGTTGACCCAGAACGCCAGCGCGATCGCGTCGCCGAAGATGAAGTCGACCTCGCCCCGGCGCAGCGCCGCCCGCAGCGCGTCGTCATTGGGATAGGATTTGAGCTCGGCGTCGGTGAACATCGCCTTCAGATAGGCCTCGTGCGAGGTGCCGGCGATGACACCGACTTTCTTGCCTTCGAGAAATTCGGGCCGGACCTCCGGTATCACCGCGTCGCGGCGCGACACGAAGCGCGCCGGCGCGCGGTAATAGGGATCGGTGAAATCGAGCCGGGCACGCAGGGCCGGCGTCACCGCCAGCGACGCGATGATGGCATCGCCGCGGTTGCTGGTGATCGCGTCGACCAGGGTCTCGAACCGGCGCATCTGGATGGTGCAGGTGACCTTGATCTCGTCGCACAGCGCGCGCGCCAGGTCGACGTTGAAGCCGGCGGGATTGCCGTCCGGGCCGGTAAAGTTGAACGGGGGGTAGTCCGTCTCGGTCAGGAAACGGATCACGGTGAGGCGGGACATGTCCGGCCGGTCAGGCCGCCGCCGTGGGTCCCAGAAGCCGGGCACCGCCTGCGGGGCGGCCTCGACCGCCGGACGCGCCGGCGTCTGGGCGCGAACCGTCCCGGGGGCGGCCAGAGCCAGCACAGCCACCACCGCCATCCCCACCAGCAGGGCGGCGGCGGTTCGAGGCAGTCGCGCACGGGAAAGCGGAGCGGTCGGATTGGACATTGCGACAATTTGTTGCGGAATTGGATGGCCTTATAGACCATCCGGCCTGCGAAGCGAGGCCGATTTGCGCGTTTTCGTCAGAGATACCGCTTCAGGTCCCTGGCGGCTTCTTCCGGCGTCCGTTTCAGGTTGAACGGCGATACGAACTGGCCGTTTTTATCCATCAGATAGATCAGTGCGGTGTGGTCCATGGTGTAGTCGCCGTCCTTGAGCGGGACTTTCTTGGCATAAACCCGGTAGGCCGAGAGCACTTTCGCCACCGCCTCGGGGTCGCCGGTCAGCCCCTTCAGGTGCGGATCGAAGCTCGACAGGTAATCCTTCATGGCCGCGGCCGTGTCGCGCTCGGGATCGACGGAGACGAAATAGGCGTTGACCCGGTCGGCATCGCTGCCCATCGCCTTCAGCACCTCGGAAATCTCGAACAGCGAGGTCGGGCAGACATCCGGGCAATGGGTGAAGCCGAAGAAGATCAGCGTCGGCTTCCCCTTCAGGCTCTTTTCGGTGACGGCCTGTCCGGCCTGGTCGGTCAGTTGAAACGGCCCGCCGATCGCCGCCGGCGCTGTCACGGTGCGCAGGCCTCCGACCGCCCACAGCATGATCACGAGCCCAATCACCAGGCTGCCGGCAAAGGCAGCAATGATTACCAGCGGGCGGATGGTCCGGTCCATCGCAGTTCCTCAACTCACCGATCAGAAGCAGGCCGAGATGCCGGCGGCGATCATCTCGAAAAACACGGCGGTGCCGTAATGGAACCACAATGCGGCCGCGCCGAGCACGACCAGCGCGCCGAGGCCGGCGGCGCCCCAAACGATCGTGGCCGCCACCCGGCCTTGCGGCCGGGTTACATCAATCATTCCCTGTGGGGTGGAGATCGGCTGAACCATGCGGTTCAGATAGGGCCAGTTCCCCCTGCAGGCAAGCGGAATGGCCGCGCTAGACTTCACGTCATGCGGACGGTGAAGGGCTAGCCGCGGCCCCTTCCCGAAGTCCCTTACGTCCGGGCGTATCCCTGATACGCCCTCGTTCGCGTCCGTGTTGGCAAAACGTAAATGGCCGGGCAAGCCCGGCCATGACGGCAATTTATTCGATTGGAGGAAAGCTGGATCAGCGCGATGCCGGCTTGTTGGTCGAGGCCTGGGCGTCGAGGTAGCAGGGCTTGTACATCGCCTGCAGTTGCTTGCCGCGCAGGAAGATCATGCGCGGCTTCAACCCGCCGCGCGCCGCGATCCACTTCCGCACCGGCGTCGGGTACATCGAATACAGCATCTGGGTCGCTTCGGGATTGGTGACCGCACGGCCATTGGCGCCGAAATCCCAGGCGGCATGGAAACCGAGATTGGCGTGCGACGTCACGCAGATGCGATCATGGGGAACCGCACCGAGCACGATGGTGCAGGCCGAGGCGCACAGCCCGTCGATGATGACGGTTTCGCCCGAGGTGCGCAGGCCCTGGTACTTGTCGACATAGGTACCGATCCGGCCGCCGCGATCGTCGGCGATCCGGACCACCGCGTGGCTCACTCCTACCCCCGCCAGCAGCAACACCGCCGCAAGCAACCCCGTAACCAGCTTCATTATCCCAGCCCCAGTCGATAGATGTCGAAACCGAATCTGATTGTCTTCGTGATGCAAGACTGGCGTAGCGTCGTTCGAGATCGTGATTTTGTCTAGGCAGCGAACGTCCGTCAAAACAAATTCAAATCAAGTGTTGCCGGGCCGCTGCACCTTCCGCGCGTACAGATCCCGAACTGGAACACGGCGGCAGTGTCCGGGTGGCGGCGCGGTCACATGCAAGGGTCATTTGCCGTTGACCGCGCGCGATGTGGCGGTTTTGAATCCACACTGCATGGGGAGGAAGCAATGGCTGATGACGCGGATGTAATCGTGGTCGGCGGCGGGCTGGCGGGGCTGGTGGCGGCGACCGAAATCGCAGACGCCGGCAAGCGCGTCATCGTGGTTGATCAGGAGGGCGAGCAAAGCCTTGGCGGGCAAGCCTTTTGGTCGTTCGGCGGATTGTTTCTGGTTAACTCTCCGGAACAGCGCCGGCTCGGCATTAAGGATTGTTACGATCTCGCACTGCAGGACTGGATGGGCACTGCGGGATTCGACCGCGACGACGACCATTGGCCGAAGCGCTGGGCGGAAGCCTATGTCGCATTTGCGGCCGGAGAAAAGCGCGACTGGCTGCGCGCGATGGGCCACCGGATTTTTCCGGTGGTCGGCTGGGCCGAGCGCGGCGGTTATGACGCGATGGGCCATGGCAATTCGGTGCCACGCTTTCACGTGACCTGGGGCACCGGCCCCGGCATCGTCGAGCCGTTCGAGCGGCGTGCGCGCGAAGCGCAAATGATTGGGCGGCTGACGTTCAGGTTTCGCCACCGCGTCGACGCACTTGTGATGACGAACGGCAGAATTGAAGGCGTCGCCGGGGCGGTGCTCGAGCCTGATGCGGTCGAACGCGGCAAGAGTTCTTCGCGCAAGGTGGTCGGCGATTTCACGCTGCGCGCGCCAGCGGTGATCGTCGCTTCCGGCGGCATCGGCGGCAATCACGATCTGGTCCGGCAAAACTGGCCGAAGCGGCTCGGCGAGCCGCCGGAGCACATGATCTCCGGTGTTCCTGAGCACGTCGACGGGCGCATGATCGGGATCACCGAGGCCGCCGGCGCGCGGCTGATCAACCGCGACCGGATGTGGCACTACGTCGAGGGCATCCGGAACTGGAATCCGATCTGGCCGCGCCACGGCATCCGGATCCTGCCCGGCCCCTCCTCGATGTGGTTCGACGCGACAGGCAAGCGCCTGCCCGCGCCGCTGTTCCCGGGCTCGGACACGCTCGGGCAACTGCACTACATCATGGGCACCGGCTACGATTATTCCTGGTTCATCCTGACCCAAAGCATCATCAAGAAGGAATTCGCCCTCTCCGGCTCCGAACAGAACCCGGATCTGACCGGCAAGAGCTGGCGCATGACCATCAAGCGCGCCACCAACAAGGGCGCCCCGGCGCCGGTGGAAGCGTTCAAGGAAAAGGGCGTCGACTTCATCGTGCGCGACAACCTCGGAGACCTCGTCGGCGCCATGAACGCGCTTTCCGGCGACAACCTGCTCAAGCTCGATCACATCAGGGCGCAGATCGAGGCGCGCGACCGCGAGATCGCCAACCCCTACGTCAAGGACGCGCAGGTGATGAACATCCACAATGCACGGCGCTACATCGGCGACAAGCTGATCCGAACTGCCAGCCCGCATCGCATCCTCGATGCCGACCACGGACCGCTGATCGCGGTCAAGCTCAACATCCTGACCCGCAAGACGCTGGGCGGCTTCGAGACCGATCTGGACTCGCGCGTGTTCGGCACCGGCGGCCAGATCATCCAGGGGCTTTATGCCGCAGGCGAAGCCGCCGGCTTCGGCGGCGGCGGCGTGCACGGCTATCGCTCGCTGGAAGGCACCTTCCTGGGCGGCTGTCTGTTCTCGGGAAGGAATGCGGGGCGGGCTGCGGCGAAGGCGGCGGGCTAACCCATCATTGCTTCATCAAGCCCGAGCATGACGGAGCCCCCTAGAACGCAGTGGCGCGGACCGCACCAGCGCGCTAATAAGCCCCGCCCTCATTTCAGGAGAATTCAATGACCGTCCAGCGTTTCGAAACCGGCCCTCGCATGAGCCAGGTCGTGGTCCACGGCAACACCGTCTATCTCGCCGGCGTCGTCGCCGGCAAGGCCGCCGGCAAGAGCGTGACCGAACAGACCCAGGATATTCTGTCGATCATCGACGGTCACCTCGCCAAGGCCGGCACCGACAAATCGAAGCTGCTGTCAGCCACGATCTACATCACCGACATGAAGACCTTCCCCGAGATGAACGCGGTGTGGGACGGCTGGGTGTCGGCCGGCAACACGCCTGCGCGTGCGACCGTCGAAGCCAGGCTCGCGGCGCCCCAATACAATGTCGAGATCATGGTGGTTGCGGCGAAGTAGCCACGAGCACACCGAAGCTTCTTCGTCATGGCCGGGCTTCGTCCCGGCCATTTTCGTTTCGTGATTCTTCTTTTGACGCGTTTTCTTCACGCGAACCGGTTTCCACTTCGCTTGCAAACGCTCGCGCTTACAGCACGATGCAGGACGAATACCTGTAGTCCGGGAGGTGAACCAGAAAGCGGTCGCCGTTCTCGACCTCGAGCGTCGCGGTGAGCATCTCGATGAAAAGGGTGTTCGCGCGATGCGGCGACCGGTGCGCGACATAGATCCAGGCTGGCTGCGGCTTCCCCGTCGCGCACGGCTCGAGATCTATCCGCGTCAGGCTGAATCGTTCCTTGAATCCCGGCTCCCACTCGATGTCCGAGGTCGTGTAGTCCGGGTTGAGGATGCGTAAGGGAAACTCGAGCTGGAGGTTCAGTGTCCCCCATTGGTGCACATCCCTGATGTCAGGAAATTCCCTGACGAGATGCGCGTATTGCTTGGCCACCGTCGTCACGCCGAGCCCAAGGCCGGAAATCTTCGTCGCCTTAACAATCACCGACATCTACGCTCTCATCTCCCATCCGCTTCCACGCCGCGAATTCGAAATCCCTGCCCTCGGCGGCCAATCCTTGACCTCCGAGGTAATCGATCGCCCTTCGCCGATTTCCTATGACGAGGTCAGCCGACGCCTTCGGCCGCAATGAAGGAGAACATCATGACCGACGTCAACACGATCGCCCGCAACTATATCGACCTGTGGAACGAGCGGGCGCCAAACCGCCGCCGCGAAATGCTCAACGCGAACTGGACGGCGGACGCGACCTATGTCGATCCCCTGATGTCGGGCAACGGCCATGACGGTGTCGACGCATTGATAGCGGGCGTGCAGCAGCGCTTTCCGGATTTCAGGTTCAGGCTGATCGGCGAACCCAACGGCTTTGGCGACCACGTCCGCTTTTCCTGGGGGCTCGGCCCCGACGGTGCCGACAGCCCGATCAAGGGAACGGATTTCGCCGTGATCAGGGACGGGCGCATCCGCAGCATCACCGGGTTCCTGGATCAAGTGCCGGCAGCATGACCGCATGGGCCTGATTTTGGTCATTCCGGGGCGTGCGAAGCACGAACCCGGAATCCATTTCGCTTTCGGGAATGCGGCCCGGTGGATTCCGGGCTCGCGCGATGCGCGCCCCGGAATGATGAGGCGCGCGTCAGAACGACCTGATCCGGCGCAGCACCATCGTTAGCCGCACCGCGACGGCGGCCTGCCAGACCGGGTAGAGGATCGACGTCCGGTCGAGGCCGAGCGCATTGTCGAGCGCCAGCAGCGTGCCGGTCAGCGTGCCCGTGATCAGCATCGGCCACCACGCAGCGGCCGCGCGCGGCCCCGCGGGCAGAAAGCCGATCCCCAGCGCCATCAGCGTCGTCCCGACCAGGCCGCCGGTCAAACCGGCGAGCAGATACCTCATCATCGGCGCGGCGCCCGCCGCCTGGCCGTCGATGAAGATCGCCGCGTTCACCGCGCAGACGAAAGCGATCATGGTGATGATCGCGGCCAGCGTCGCCGCCCACCACGGATTGGCGCTGAAGCGCCGCACCAGAACGAACACGAGCACGGCGAACGGCACCGCGATCAGCGAGATACGAAACTGTCCGGGCAGGCCGACGAGTTGATCGATGAGCGCCGGCAGCAACGGCGTGAGGATACCGGAGACGAGGCCGCCGGCTGCAGCGATGAGCAGGCTGCTGCCGGAGGTTTCAGCGGACGTGATCGCCTGGGTCACAACGCGCAGCTCCATTTCTCGTGTCGCCCGACGCAGGCTTAACGGAAAAGGCCGCTCCGGTCACGCCGCACGATGATCGCGCACGCGGGACGGCTCATTACGCCGGCGCAGCGAAAGATCCGATGCGTCACAATCCACCCTTCGGCACGAAGAAGCACAGCTCCATTCCCGTGTGCCTGTTGATGAACAGCACAGGCACATGATCCGGCGTATCGTCTTCCTTGATGATGTCGGGCGGGATGGTTTTCCACTGTCCATCCTTGAGATACTGCCACTGGTCCGAGCGATCTTCACCCACCCTGAAGCGGGTCTTGAACACGTCGCCATTGTCGCAACATGATTTCCAGGGAACACCGAGCCGCTGTTGGGCTGCGGGATTCATTTCCTGCTTGTTGAACCACTCGTGGTTCGCCATCGACGGATCGTGCGCATCAGCACCAAAGCACATCAAGAGAAGAACGCCGAACGTCGCCAGCACGCGATCGAACGCTTTCATGGCAGCCTCCATTGTGGACTGACATTAATTCGCGAATCACACGAACTTCCCGGCAACCAAGGAGGCCAGATTCCCGAAAAATTGGGAGCCCCTTTTCTGAGCGTCTATCCTTTTCGACAAGACTGTTGCTTTCCTGTTCGTGCGAAGCGCAGTCCAAAATCCTGCCGGTGCAGCGAACGAAGCTCTCGGCGCTCATCGTCGTCGCACCGGTGTACCATCAAGCAAGTGACTCAACCGTCCTCGCGGTAGTATCCTGCCACAACAAGCGGGTTGAAATGCGAACTGGATCACTCGTCTCAATCACGCTTGCGTTTACACACAGGGTGCACGCGGGCTGCAGCGACGCCTCTCAGGAATCAGAGATCTGCATGCGCGCAAGGCAGCGCGCATCGCAAATGCGCACCGGTCGCCGCGATCAAGTGCAGAGGCATTCCGGAACGCCACTCGGCTCAACCCATCAGCAAGCTCGGTGGCAGACAGTCAGGCGGTGCAAGGAGATTGGAGCGGGCGAAGGGAATCGAACCCTCGTATGCAGCTTGGGAAGCTGCCGTTCTACCATTGAACTACGCCCGCGATTGCCCATGATTAGCCGACCCTGCGCCATCCGCCAAGCGCCTACTCGCCCTTCCGGCTCACGTCCTTAATCGTTCCCCGGGCCGGCCCGTTGCGCCGCCACGGACCCATAACTAGATTTGGCCGATGATCGCCACCACGCTCATCGAGCGCAAATCGATAACCGTGTCCGACTTCCGCTGCAGCGCGGGGCCGGGCGACCGGCCGTTCGCGGAGCAGCATCGCTGTCACTCGATCTCCTATGTGCGCAAGGGCAGTTTTGGCCTGCACTGCCGCGGCAAGTTCAGCGAACTGGTGGCGGGGTCGGTGCTGATCGGCCATCCCGGCGACGAATACACCTGCACCCACGACCATGTCTGCGGCGACGAGTGCCTGTCGTTCTTCATCGGGCCTGAGCTGGTGGAAGCGATCGGCGACAGCCGGACGCCCTGGCAGATAGGGTCCGTGCCACCGCTGCCGGAGTTGGTGGTGCTCGGGGAGCTGGCGCAATCGGCAGCAGATGGCAACAGCGACATCGGCCTCGACGAAATCGGCCAGGTGCTGGCGAACCGCTTTGTGGAGGTAGTCTCGGGCAAGTCGCGCAAGCCGGGCCCGGATGCAGCGCGCGACCGCCGCCGCGCGGTGGAAACGGCGCTGTGGATCGATGCGCATTCGCACCGTCAGATCAATCTGGAGGACGCCGCCGCGCAGGCCGGCATCAGCCCGTTCCACTTCCTGCGGCTGTTTTCGGACGTGCTCGGCGTCACCCCGCATCAATATCTGCTGCGCTCCAGGCTGCGCCATGCAGCGCGGCGGCTGGCCGAGGACGACGGCCCGATCACCGATATCGCCTATGATGTCGGCTTCGCCGACCTCTCGAATTTCGTGCGCACATTCCATCGCGCCGCCGGGGCCTCGCCGCTCAAGTTCCGCCAAGCCTCCCGCGGCAAGCGCAAGATTCTCCAAGAACGCCTTGGCCTCAACTGACTAGGGTTGCTCCAGGCCGCGCGACATCGCGCGCTTTGCACTGGAGAACACCATGTACGACCACATCGGATTGCGCGTCGGAAATCTCGACGCCAGCGTGCGCTTCTATACGGCGGCGCTTGCCCCCCTGGGCTTTGTGCTGTGCTCGCGCGACGATTCCGGCGCGGGCTTCGGGCCGAAGGACGCGCCCGCGCTCTGGCTGCATCTGCACAAGGGCTCAGCCGGGTCAGCCGCGCATGTCGCGTTCCGCGCCAAGGATCATGCGGCGATCAAGCAATTCCACGCCGAGGGCCTGAAGGCCGGCGGCCGCGACAATGGCGGCGCCGGACCACGCGCGGATTACAGTCCGACCTACTATGCGGCGTTCTTGATCGATCCTGACGGCAACAATGTCGAGGCGGTTTGTACGTGATCAGGTCACCGTTCTCTCCGCCGTCATTCCGGGGCGATGCAACGCACCGAACTATGGTGCGCAATTGCGCACCTGAGAATCTCGAGATTCCGGGTCTGGTCCTTCGGACCATCCCGGAATGACGACATTCACTCATGCATGGATTGATCAAATGGCCTCCATCCAGAAAGACATCATCATCGACGCCAATCCCGGCGACGTCTGGGACGCGCTGCGCGATTTCGGCGCGCTGCATACGCGGCTGGTTCCCGGCTTCGTGACCGACACCAAACTCGACGGCGATGCACGCATCGTCACTTTTGGAAACGGCACGGTGGCGCGCGAGATCCTGGTCGATTGCGACGATGCCAAGCGGCGGCTGGCCTATGCCATCGTCAACGAGCGGATCCGGCAGCACAGCGCCTCGGCCCAGGTGTTTGACGCAGCCGATGGCCGCACGCGGTTCGTATGGACCGCCGACGTGCTGCCGAACGAAATCGCACCCTACATGGACGCGCAGATGGATCTGGGCGTGCTGGCGATGCAGAAGGCGCTCGCGCGATCAGCAAAAGTGGATACCGGTTTTGCGTCCGATCGCGCGAATACAAATTGAAGGACGCAAGGCGGCATGAGCAACGCGTTTCTCGATGCGCTCGGCGCGGACGGGCCCTCCCCTGACCGCGCCGGCAAGATGGATCTCTACGGACGCTTCGTCGGCTCCTGGGATCTCGATGTCAGGCAATACTCGGACGACGGCAGGGAGCGCCGCCGCGCCGGCGAATGGCACTTCGGCTGGGCGCTCGAGGGCCGCGCGATCCAGGACGTCTGGATCGTTCCGCCCCGCGGCGAACTCCGTCACGGCGACGCTGCCGCAAATTTCAATTCCTGGGGCACCACGCTACGTGTCTACGATCCCGATATCGACGCCTGGCGCATCCAGTGGACCGATCCGGTGACGCGGAATTTTCTGCAGATGATCGGCCGCGCCGAGGGCCGCGACATCGTGCAACTAGGCACGCGTCCCGATGGCCAATTGGCGCGCTGGAGTTTTAGCGACATCACCGACGATGCGTTTCTATGGCGCGGCGAACTCTCGGCCGACAACGGCGCGACGTGGCGCATCAATACCGAGTTCACGGCGCGTCGCAGGCGAGCGTGACCTTTCGCACAGATCGGCCTGCGGCCCGCTCCTAGCTTCCCCCCATGCGCCCGAATGACGCCGCGTCCGCGGCGGTCAGCGCATGAGGAACAGAACCATGACTGGAGCTGACAAGGTCGTTTGCCACGCAGCCACGCTGCTGCTGTTGTTGACGCTGACATCGATGCCGGCCAAGGCGCAGTTTGCGGGCCTCGGTGGCGGAGGCGGCAATGAAGATATGATGACGCAAATGGCGCCGATGCTGGAGATGATGAAGGCGAAGATGGGCAAGCGCCGCTTCGCGATGATGATGCAGACCATGGGCCCGATGATGAGCCGCATGATGGAGAACGGCGGCGGCGGCATCGGCGGCATGATGGGCGGCGGCGGTATCCCGGGCGGCTATGGCGGCGATTACATGGGCATGCTGAACGGTGCAGGCGCTAGCGAACTGATGAGCATGGTGCCGCAACTGGTACGGATGGCCGATGGCGGCGGAGGTCGACACGGCCGGCGACGAGTGCGGCGATAGGTGAGCCCGTCATTCCGGGATGGTCCGAAGGACCAGACCCGGAATCTCGAGATTCTCAGGTGCGCAATTGCGCACCATAGTTCGACGCTTCGCATCGCCCCGGAATGACGACCTCCGTTTCACGATAGCGCCGGCTGAACAGCGACGCGCCGCTTCGGCTCCCATCGGGTCAGGACCACGCTGAGGCACGACAGCACGCCGAGCAATATCATCGAGGCTGCCGCCAGCAGGAAGAAGCTCTGGGCGGTGGCGCCCTGCGTCGACAGCCACCAGCCGCCGGCGGCGATGAACACCAGGCGCGCGGTCTGCGCCAGCACCGGGCCGATCACCTTGGCCGCGCCCTGCGACGAGAAATAGCAGGTCGTGGCGAGGCCGAGGAACGCGTACATCGGCGCCGCCGTCGACAGGTACTGCCGGCTTGCGGCGCGCACGCTGGCGTCGTCGGTGAACAGGTTGACCCAGATGTCGGGGAATATCGCGATGAAGGTCGCGACCGCGCCGACCGAGACGAAGGCTACGGTGCCCGCGATCCAACAGATCCGTCGCGCCCGCGCGATGCGCTTTGCGCCGATCGCCATGCCGACCATCGGCACCGAGGCAATGCCGACGGCGAACGCGATCGAGGTCAGCATGAATTCGAGCCGCGCACCGATGCCGTAGCCGGCGAGGATTTCGGTACCGAAACCCGCCAGCATGTGGGTGAAGATGCTGATCGTCAGCACCGACTGCAGCGGCGAGAAGCAGGCGATCGCGCCGACCTTCAGGATGTCGATGAACATCGCCCACTGGATGCGCAGCCCCCGGATCTTCGGAATGACGCGCGCGCGCCCCGAGAACAGGTACCAGGACATCACGGAGATACTGGTGATGTAGGCGATCAGGGAGCCTGCGGCGACGCCGCGCATGCCGAATTGCGGGATCGGGCCCAGGCCCAGCCCGAGCGTGCCGCCGAGAATGATCTGGCAGACGGCGGAGGAGAGCATCATCAGCGAGGGCAGCTTCATGTTGCCGGTGCCGCGCAGGATCCCCGCCATCGTGTTCATCAGCCAGGGGATGATCGCACCGCCGAAGAATATCTGCGTGTAGGCGATTGCCTGCGCCAGCACGTTGCCGCGGCCGCCGAGCAACTCAAGTAGCGCAGGGCCGAAGATGAGCATGCCGAGCATGAACACCAGACCGAAGCAGAAGCCGATCAGCAGCGCATGCGCGGCCAGCGTCGAGGCGCGGTCGGTATCGCCGGCGCCGAGCGCGCGCGCAATCGCGGACGCCACGCCGCCGCCCATGGCACCGCCGGACATCGTCATGGTCAGGATCACGGTCGGAAACACCAGCGCCATCGCGGCGAGTGATTCAACGCCCAGCCGGCCGATATAGGAGGTTTCGGCGATGACCACGCAGGTGCCTGCGGTGAGCGCGATCACGTTCGGCCACGCAAGCCAAAGCAGCGTGCGCAGGATCGGGCCGTCGACCAAAGCGTTCTTGGCCGGCGCCGGCGGCGGCGGAAGCGGGCGCTCTTCCTCGTCTACGGGAATTTCGGCAACGCCGAGGTCGGACATTTCTGCTCCCAGCGCGCGGATATGGTCCCGCGGCGCGCTGCTTCCTAGCACGGTCGGGGGTGATTCCACGTGCGCCGGGCGCAAGGGGGGCTTGCCGGATTGCGCGGCAGGGCGTCGCGGCCGGCATCGCATTGGCAGGCCGACACCGCAGGGAACCCCGCAGCTGCCACCCACTGCCGGAGATCGGTATTTGACGATTGCCGTCGCGGTCAAGGCAGGTGAATCTGGAACCGCGGCGGCCTGCCGAACACCGTGACGCTGCCGAGGAGAATATGCCCGATCCACTTTCCATGCTTCCGAACTTCGTAACGGCGCTCGGCATCGGGCTCATGATCGGGGCCGAACGGGAACGCCGCAAGGGCGGCGGCCCGTCTCGCGCGCCGGCGGGAATACGGACCTTCACCGCCGCCTCGCTCGCCGGAGCCATTAGCCTCCTGGTGGGCGGAGCAATCATGCTGGCCGTCACCGTCGCGGGCGTGGCAGTGCTGACCGCCGTCGCATATTTCCGATCCCGCGGCGACGACCCCGGCCTGACGACCGAGATCGCCCTGATCCTCACGGCGCTGCTGGGCGGCCTCGCGATGCAGCAGCCGGCACTGGCGGCAGGCGTAGCGGTCGGCCTCGCCGTGCTGCTCGCGGTGCGAACGCCGCTGCATCATTTCGTCCGTTCCGTGCTCACGGAAGATGAGGTGAGAGACGCGCTCATTTTCGCCGGGGCAACGCTCGTAGTCCTTCCGCTGCTGCCCAATCAGGCGATGGGCCCCTATGGCGCGCTCAATCCGCGCTCGATCTGGATCGTCGTCATTCTGGTGATGGCCATCAGCGCCGCGGGATACATTCTCGTCCGGGCGTTCGGGGCACGGTTCGGACTCCCGATCGCGGGCCTCGCTTCCGGCTTCATTTCGAGCACCGCAACGATCGGCGCCATGGGCGCGCGGGCCCGGAAGAATCCCGAGGTCATCAGCGCTGCCGTCGCGGGCGCGGCGCTCTCGACGGTCGCCACCATCATCCAGATGGGCCTGGTATTGGCGGCGACCAGCACCGCCACCCTGCGCACGCTGGCGATGCCGCTGATTTTCGCCGGCATTGCCGCCACCGCCTATGGCGCGGCCTTCACGGTCCTCGCCTTGCGCGAGCGGGATGTTCCGGACCCTCAGCCGGGAAAGGCGTTCAGCCTGCCGGCCGCGCTGGGATTCGCCCTGATCCTGTCTGCAATCCTTCTCGCCTCGGCCGCGCTGCGGGAGTGGTTCGGCGAGACCGGGGCCGTCGTAGCGGCGTCGGTGGCCGGCTTCGTCGACACGCATTCGGCCGCCATCGCAATCGCTTCGCTGGTTGCCTCCGGCAAGATGAGCGCCGTCGACGCGGCCTTTCCGATTCTTGCCGGCCTCTCCACCAATACGATCAGCAAGATCATTTTCGCCTGGAGCGGCGGCGGCTGGTCGTTCGCGTTGAGACTGATCCCGGGCCTGATCCTGGTCGCAGGCGCCGCGTGGGCCGGCGCGCTGCTGACGTAGCGAGTTGTGTGTTGCTCAGGCGCGGAAATGTTTGCTCAACTTCAGGCCCTGCGCCTGATAGTTCGAGCCGATGCGCTGTCCGTACATCGCATCGGGCCGAGACAGCATCTTTTCGTAGACCAGCCGGCCGACGATCTGGCCATGCTCAAGGATGAACGGCACCTCGCGCGAGCGCACTTCCAGCACGGCGCGTGCGCCCTGCCCGCCGGCGCCGGCATAGCCAAATCCAGGATCGAAGAATCCCGCATAATGCACGCGGAATTCACCGACCAGCGGATCGAACGGCACCATCTCGGCGGCGTAATCCGGCGGCACCTGCACGGCCTCCTTCGAGGCCAGGATGTAGAACTCGCCGGGATCGAGGATCAGGCTGCCGTCGGAACGCGCCGGGATCGGCTCCCAGAATTCATCGACCGCATAGCCGCCGCGGCGGTCGATATCGACCACGCCGGTGTGGCGCTTGGCGCGATAGCCGACGAAGCCATTGGCTTTCTCGCCGGACAGATCGACGGACAGCGCCACGCCATTGGCGAGGTCTGCGTCGTCGACATCGACCAGTCGCTCGGTCTCGTGCAGCGCGTCGAGTTCTTCGGCATTGAGGATGGCGTCACCGGTGCGGAATCGCACCTGAGAGAGCCGCGAGCCCTCGCGCAGCAGCACCGGAAAGGTCTTCGGGCTGATCTCGGCATAGAGCGGGCCGTGATAGCCCGCGCCGATCATGTCGAAGCGGCGGGTGCCGTCGGCGATCACGCGGGTGAACACGTCGAGCCGCCCGGTCGAACTCTTGGGATTGGCGGCCGCCACGATCTGCGGCGGCAGCGCGAGGCTCTCCAGCAGCGGCACGATGTAGACGCAGTTGGTCTCCAGCACCGCGCCGTCGGACAAGTTGATCTCGTGCAGCTTCAGCTCGTCGATACGCTCGGCGACGGTCGAGTCCGGGCCCGGCAGAAAACTCGCCCGCACCCGGTAGGCGATATCGCCGAGGCGGAGGTCGAGGCTGGCCGGCTGGATCTGGCTCTCGACGAACGGATAGGCCGGCAGAATGAGCCCCGCATCCGCCATCGCCGCGATCATGCGGTCGGGCAGAATTCCGTTGGCGTCGGGCGGAAGCGTGAACGACACGGCGCGGTCCTCGGTGGGGGCCCTTTCGGGTGCCAAAATAGCATCCAAACCCCATAAATATGGGCATTTACGGGTTATCTGATGGCCGCCTTGACTGAAAGGGCGCAAGCGAATATCAGCATGACTTATCCCGTGGTGATTTGAGCCGGCCGGCTTGCAGCCACGTTAAATAAGTCGCTAAACAGGCCGGGGACACGTGTGATCCCGGCCTGTGGAAATTTTTCCAGGCCGGTTTTTTGTGACCATTTTTCAACGGTGGTCACGACGGAGGTCACATGTCTGAGGCTAAGGCTACCGCCCGCTATCGTCCCGAAACCCGGCTGGTTCATTCCGGCGCCCTGCGCTCGCAATACGGCGAAACGTCCGAAGCGCTGTTCCTGACCCAGGGCTTCGTCTACGACAGCGCCGAGCAGTGCGAGGCGCGGTTCAAGGGCGAGGAGCCCGGCTTTCTCTATTCGCGCTTTTCCAACCCCAACATCTCGATGTTCGAGCGCCGCATGATCGAGCTCGAAGGCGCCGAGGCCGCGCGCGCGACCGCCACCGGCATGGCCGCGGTGACGACCGCGATCTTGGCGCCGCTGAAGGCCGGCGACCACGTGGTGGCGGCGAAGGCGATGTTCGGCTCCTGCCGCTACGTGGTGGAGGATTTGCTGCCGCGCTACGGCATCCAGTCCACCCTCGTCGACGGCCTCGACCTCGACCAGTGGCGGAAGGCAATGCGGCCCAACACCAGGACCTGCTTCCTGGAGAGCCCGACCAATCCGACGCTCGACGTGCTGGATATCTCTTCCATCGCCGAGATCGCCCATCAGGGCGGCGCGCGGCTGATCGTGGACAATGTGTTTGCAACCCCGATCTGGCAGAGCCCGCTGTCGCTGGGCGCCGACGTCGTGGTTTATTCCGCGACCAAGCACATCGACGGCCAGGGCCGCTGTCTCGGCGGCATCATCCTGTCCTCGGAAGCCTTCATCGCCGAGCACATCCATAATTTCATGCGCCAGACCGGCCCGTCGATGTCGCCGTTCAACGCCTGGGTACTGCTGAAGGGACTGGAGACGCTGGCGGTGCGCGTGCGCGCCCAGACCGAGACGGCGGCCAAGGTGGCGGACGCTCTCGCCAGCCATCCGAAGATCTCGCGGCTGATCTATCCCGGCCGCGCCGATCATCCGCAGGCGGCGCTGGTGAAGAAGCAGATGCGTGCCGGATCGACATTGATCGGCTTCGAGGTCAAGGGCGGCAAGCAGGCTGCGTTCCGCTGCCTCAATGCGCTGCAGATCTCGCGGATCTCGAACAATCTCGGCGACGCCAAGAGCCTCGTCACGCATCCGGCGACGACGACGCATCAGCGCCTGACGCCGGAGGCGCGCGCCGAACTCGGCATCAGCGAGGGATTCATTCGCTTCTCCGCAGGGCTGGAGCATGCGGATGATCTGATCGAGGATTTCGCTCAGGCGCTGGAGAAGGCGTGAGCGGCGCGATTTGTAGGGTGGGCAAAGCGTAGCGTGCCCACCATCGGCGGCACGTCGGGGATGGTGGGCACGCGTCGCTTTGCCCACCCTACAAATCCTGCGTTACATCGGCCGGTACGCGCGCACGTCTGACGGCACATTGACGCCGAGCTTGATCTGGCCGACCGACTTGATGATGTCGTCGCCGAGCAGTTGGGCGAAGCAGGCGTAGCCCCAGTCGCTCATGTGCAGGCCGTCGGCGATCACGAAATTCTCGATCGGGATTGCCTGCTTCTCGTGCCAGTCCTTCATCACGGCGAAGCGCGGAAACACGCCGACCTTGCGCAACTCGGCGACCTTGTTGAGCAGGTTCATCATCCTGCCGGCGCTTTCCGCGTGCTTGTTGACCGCCGGTGAATATTGCGGGTCGATCAGCACGACGTCGGCGCCTGCCGCCTGCATGCGCGTGATACCTTCCTCGACCAGCTTCGCGGTCTCGGCGGGATCGAGGTTGCGCAGCACCGCATTGGTGCCGACCTGCCAGATCACGAGATCCGGATGCATGTCGATGACGGAAGCCTGCAGCCGCTTCATCATTTCGGGCGCGTCCTCGCCGCCCTGGCCGCGGTTGATGACGGTGATGTCGGCGGTCGGATATTGCCGGTGCAACTGCGCGGCGAGCCGGTTGGGATAGTTGAATTCCGGCGTAGTCGCGCCGTAGCCGGCGGTCGATGACGAGCCGAAAGCGACGATCACCACCGGCTGCCCTGCGGCGAGCTTGCTCGCGACGCGCGGCAGCGAGCCCATCGACTTGGAGCCGCCCTTCGGCGGCAGGCAGGGAACGCGGGCGAAGATGTCGGTCGCCGATTTGGCGACTTCCTTGACCTTGTCGATGGCCCTGCCGGCAACGCCCTTTTGCGCCGACGGGTTGACGGCGGCCATGCTGCTGCCGGTGCCGGTCGTCGCCGGCTGGGTTGTTTCAGGCTTGTTGTCGGCTTGCGGCTTGTGATCTGCTTGCGGCCTGGCCGTGTCGGACACTGCGGCCTGTTGCGGCGATGAGGTTTGCGCGTGAAGTGGCGCGGCGGGCATTGAAAGCGCGAGGCCCGCGGCCGCGAAAGCCGTCAGCAATCTGCTCAAACGAAAAGGGCAATGAGAACTCATTAACGCTAATTCCCTTAATTCTGCTGTGCGGGGTCGAGACGGGCCGCATCGAGCACGAACTTCGACAACGCGCGGCCGAGACAGGCATGAACCCGCTTGGCCATGCCGGTGCCGTGGACGTTACTGAACAGGTCGAAATCTCCCGCTTCATTCCAGTGGCGCATGATGGCGAACCGGTCGAACAGCGGAACGTCGTGCTGCTGGGCCACCACGCGCATATTATCCAGGTACGGCGGCGCGGAAATCATGGTTTCGGTGCGCGGGCTGTACTGCAGATTGACCATCACCACGTCGGCTCCCGCCTTTTGCAACGCAACAACGCCTTCGTTGACAGCCGCGCGGAAATCATCGGGATCGACCGAGCGCATGGCATCCACCGTTCCGGTCTGCCAGACGACCAAGGTAGGCTTTTTTTCTTCCACCAGCTTAACGAGGCCGTGGGCGACATCCTCGGCCGTCTTGCCGGCCTGTATTTCTACGGACAAATTAACCGGGATCGACGGCAGGCGCTCCTTCAGCGCCTCCTGCAGCTTGGCGGGGTAGGCGCTGCCGCCGGCGGAGTTGATGGTCGACGAGCGGCTGCCCACCACCAGCACATCCAACGGACGCGCGTTCCTGATCGTCTCTCCAACCCTGGCGAGTACGCTTTCGGTGGTCAGGAGATAGGCCGGGACCTCGCAGGTCTGCGCGTCCTCGGCGCGCGCCAGACCGGCGACCGCAAGGCCTGCGGCCAGCGTCAGGCCCAGCACGGCTGCAAAACGCGGCCTCATATGCTTCCTCCCGCCATATCGGCATTGCCGCTGGTGCTCTTCATTTTGGAGGCGCCCTTGTCGGCAGAATGCTTGTACCACGAGATCACCCACGCCACTCCCCACATGATGAGGATTCCGAGGACGCTGACCAGCGCGTGCATGAGCGCACCACCGGAAACTTCGGCCAGCACGAAGTGCCCCGCGAAGGCGAGAAAGACGCCCAGGCAGAATATCTCAAGGGAATGCTGGCCGCACAGGATCAAAGGTCGCAGCCAGGGCGATTTCAGCCCCGACCAGTCCTTGGGCAAAAAGCGCACGGTGAGGGCAGCGAGCGCCAGAAAATGGGCAAATCGCAGCACATCAAGATCGGTCTTGGTGATCGGGTACATCCACTGCTCGAGCCGCTTCGGCATCAGGAAGCTGAGCTGCGGCAGGTGCCAGGTCAGCGTGACGAAGAACGCGAACACGAGATAGGCCGCGCAGATCCACAGCGTGATCCGCGACTCCAGCAGCCGTGACATCCGCGCGGCGCCGCCGAGCGCGCACCAGGCGCCGAACACGAACAGCAATTGCCAGCAGAACGGATTGAAGATCCAGAAGCCGCTCGGATAGGCCGTCAGGTACCAGTCGAAGTGCCAGGTCAGCGCGTACAGCAGCACCGACAGCGCAAGCGCGACGTCGGTGCGCCACTTCATCAGCCACAGGATCAGCGGCAGGAACAGCATCAGAACGATGTAGAGCGGCAGCACGTCCATGTTCACGGGACGGAATCTCAGAAGCAACGCCTGGATGATGGTGACGTCGGGCTGCTTGAGAAAATCCATGATGCCCATTTCCTCGCTGTAGAGCGGGTTCTCGAAACGGGTGGCGACATAGGAGATTTCGGCAAGGAAGATCGTGAACAGAAACACATGGGCGACGTAGATCTGCCAGACCCGCCGCATGATGCGCGCGCTCGCCACCACGAAGCCGCGCTCCTGCATGGCGCGGCCATAGACGAAAGCGGCAGTGTAGCCGGAGATGAAGATGAAGATTTCGGTGGCGTCGGAGAATCCGTAGTTGCGGATCGTAAACCAGGTGAGGATGTTGGCCGGCAGATGGTCGACGAAGATCAGCCACAGCGCCATGCCGCGAAACAGATCGAGCCGCAATTCGCGCTCGCCGGTAACGGGCAACGTGATTGCCGGCGCGGACACCGCGGCGGCATCGGTCATCGCATGGCTCGTCTTGGTTTCGCCGCGTGGCGTTCCGGCAATTGGATCGGCGATGGACGTCATCTGGCACCGTCTTGGCAACTGGGCATTCGCATTTGCGCCGTCCGAGAACGATCATATCGGCGGGCAAGCTGCATACAAGATGCGCCGACAGATACGAAGCCCGGCGGCGCGCGGTTGCGCAGTAGGACGGAACTATGTTGAAACCGCGGTGCAGCAAACCGCATCGAGGCACTTCCGTGGCGGCCGGACGGATTGGTTCCACCGGCTTTCTTGGCTATGATGCGACTTAGGATTTTCGAAAGCTGTTTTCCATGTACCGCGCCGTCACCCGCCAGATTGAAGTCACCGTCGAACCGAACTTCCTGCCGGAACGTTCGTCGGTCGACAAAAGCCAGTATTTCTGGTCCTACACCATCGTCATCACCAATACCGGCGGCGAGACCGTGCAACTGCGCACCCGGCACTGGATCATCACCGACGCCACCGGCCGCAGGCAGGAAGTGCGCGGCGAAGGCGTGGTCGGCGAACAGCCGGTGCTGGCGCCGGGCGAGCGCTTCGAATACACCAGCGGCGTACCGCTGCCGACCGCGTCGGGCTTCATGACCGGCCGCTACCAGATGGTCAGCGAGAGCGGCGAGCGGTTCGAAATCGACGTGCCCACGTTCTCGCTGGACAGCCCCGACAGGAACCGGGTGTTGAATTGACGAGTGCGTCGCGCTCGTCATCACCGGGCTTGACCCTGTGATCCATCACTGACTGAGATCGTCATGCTCCGCGAAGGCGGGGCATCCAGTACGCCGCGGAGTATCGGCTCAATCACTGCCGCCTCTGGAATACTGGATCCCGCCTGCGCGGGGATGACGACTGGATGTGAATTCGCGATCTCGCGACATGTTCTGTCCGAGGTTTGCATCTACGTTGCCCTCCCAGAAATCCGAGGGCGCAGGGAAGACCGGGTGCTTGCTGCACCCGCGGTCTCGCGTGCGATTTGCGCAAACAAAAATGCACACGAGCATACAGGGCAGCGGGAGCATTCCGGCCTTCCCTGCGCAGTGGCTTTACGGCTTACTTCGTACTCTCCCCGGAGAACGGCTGTTTTGCCTCCGTCGCTCCACGATCTGACTCGTGAAACTTGACGCCAGCACCGCGACGTCAGGACCACACGACTTCGCCGTACGCGTCATGCGCGCTCGTCTATTGCGCAATCCGCGTCCACCGCATCTCACCGCGCGTTCGTGACGATCGCGAGCCGCCCCTCGTAACGGGTGAGACGCGGAGAATTATAGCGATGATTTGCCTGACAGGCAGAGCGGAATATTTTTGCGCGAAGGGATGGACACGTTTTTGATTGATTTGCCCGACGGGTTGATTTGTCGCGGGCTGCAATGCATTTCGTCATTGCGAGCGAAGCGAAACAATCCGTAGCCGACGCTGCGATAGATGGATTGCTTTCGCTTCAGGTCATTCCGGGGCTCGCGCAGCGCGAACCCGGAATCCATTTCACAACAGTGCGCGCGGCAAGATGGATTCCGGGTTCGCGCTGCGCGCGGCCTCAGGTGCGCAATTGCGCACCTGGGAATGACGTTGCGCGATCAGCCCGCCGCCTGCGCCGGCATGTCACGCTGGCGCTTCATGACGATCTTGTTCAGCGCGCCGAGATAGGCCTTTGCGGAGGCGACCAGCGTGTCCGGATCGGCGGCCTTCGAGGTCATCGAGCGGCCCTCATGGGCGAGCCGTACCGACACTTCCGCCTGCGCGTCGGTGCCCTCGGTCACGGCGTGGACCTGGTACAGTTCCAGCTTGGCCTCGTGCGGCACCAGCGCCTTGATGCAGTTGAATACCGCATCGACCGGGCCGTTGCCTTCGGCTTCCTCGATCTTGATCTGGCCGTCGATGTCGAGCTTCATCGTCGCGCGCTGCGGACCGTGGGTGCCGGCGATGACCGTCAGCGAGGTCAGCTTGATACGGTCGTGCGAGGCTGCCATCTCCTCGTCGACGAGGGCTTCGATATCCTCGTCGTAGATGTCCTTCTTGCGGTCGGCCAGCGCCTTCATGCGCGCGAACGCGTCTTCCAGCTGGTTGGCGCCGAGCTTGTAACCCATCTCCTCCAGCTTGTGCACGAAGGCATGACGGCCGGAATGCTTGCCCAGCACCAGCGAGGACTGTTTCAGGCCGACCATTTCGGGGCGCATGATTTCGTAGGTGGAGGCGTCCTTCAGCACGCCGTCCTGGTGGATGCCGCTCTCATGCGCAAACGCATTACGACCGACGATCGCCTTGTTGTACTGCACCGGGAACGAAGTCGCCGCCGAGACCAGCTTGGAAGCCCGCGTCAGCTGCGTGGTGTCGATCTTGTTCCACCACGGGAATTTGTCGTTGCGCACGTTGATCGCCATCACGATCTCTTCGAGCGCGGCGTTGCCGGCGCGCTCGCCGATGCCGTTGACGGTGCACTCGACCTGGCGCGCGCCGCCGGCGATGCCGGCTAGCGAGTTCGCCACCGCCATGCCGAGGTCGTTGTGGCAGTGGACGGAGAACACCGCCTTGTCGGAGTTCGGCACCCGCTCGATCAGCGTCTTCATGAAGTGGGTGTATTCCTCCGGCACCGTATAACCGACGGTGTCGGGGATATTGACCGTGGTGGCGCCGGCCTTGATGACGGCTTCGACGATGCGGCAGAGATAGTCCATCTCGCTGCGGGTGCCGTCCTCGGCCGACCATTCGACGTCGTCGATCTGGTTGCGGGCGCGGGTGACGTTGGCGATCGACAATTCGATCACCTGCTCCGGCGTCATGTTCAGCTTGACGCGCATGTGCAAGGGCGAGGTCGCGATCACGGTGTGGACGCGGCCGCGCCTGGCAAATTTCACCGCTTCGGCGCAGCGGTCGATGTCCTTCGGGTGGGCGCGGGACAGGCCGGCGATGACGGCGTTCTTGGAGCGGCGGGCGATCTCGCTGACCGCCTGGAAGTCGCCTTCCGAGGTGATCGGGAAGCCGGCCTCGATGACGTCGACGCCCATGTCGTCCAGCATCTCGGCGACCTCGAGCTTTTCCTCATAGGTCATGGTCGCGCCCGGGCACTGCTCGCCGTCACGCAGGGTGGTGTCGAAAATGATGACGCGGTCCTTTTCGGACTTGTTGGCGGTGGTCATGTTCTGCATTCCTTTGGGTGGGTGCGCCGGTTCATTGGGCGCTGAAGGGTCTGGTGATCTCGCTCAAAACCCCTGAGTGCCCAGGCGCAAACGCCCAGACGGCCCTCAGGGGCCGATAAGAAGCAGAAGCCCGCCGAGAAGGAGGGTGGGCGCGGACGCAGCCGGAATCGCGGGGGAATACACGGAGGCAGCTTTGGCCGCTCCACCCCGAACTCCAGACTTTTTGCTGCCAGTCAGCATTGCCAGACCCTTTGGACGCCCCGAATCCTCGGCCAAAACCATTTACGGTTGGTTGCCGGGACGGCGTTCCGGGCCTGTTCTAGACGAGAATTATGGGAGGCTGCAACGCCAAAAGTTGGTCAGAGGGGCTGACCTAATGGACCACCCGAACCTCCGCATGTCGTCACCCGCGCAGGCGGGTGACCCAGTATCCCGGAGGCCTGCGATCGAGCCGAAAAGCCGCGGCGTACTGGATTCCCCGCCTTCGCGGGGAATGACGGCCTGAGCGACGGCACAGGCAAAACACCGCGTGCTCACTACTTCTTTGCCGCCTTCCCCGCGCCCTTCTCTTCCGCCAGCAGCGCCTCGCGCACCTGCTTGAATTCGCTGCGGTCGGCCTTGTCGACTTTGGGGAAATGCAAATCGAGCCTGTCCATCGCACTGACGATGGCCGAGCCGATCACCACGCGGGCGAACCATTTGTGGTCGGCCGGCACCACGTACCAGGGCGCGGCTGATGTCGAGGTGTGTCGGATCAGGTCCTGGTAGGCGGCCTGGTATTTCGCCCACAGCTTGCGCTCGCCGATATCGGCCAGCGAGAACTTCCAGTTCTTGGCGGGGTCCTCCAGCCGCTCGAGAAAGCGTTCGCGCTGCTCCTCCTTGGAGACGTTGAGGAAGAATTTCAGGATCACCGTGCCGTTGCGCGCGAGGTAATTCTCCATCGCGGAGATGTCGCGGAAGCGGTCGCGCCAGATGTCCTTGGTCACCAGTTGCTGCGGTATCTTCTGCTTGGCCAGAATTTCCGGATGCACGCGCACCACCAGGCATTCCTCGTAATGGGAGCGGTTGAAGATCCCGATCCGGCCGCGCTCCGGCATCGCGATCATGCTGCGCCAGAGGAAATCGTGGTCGAGTTCCATCGTCGAAGGCTGCTTGAACGAGGTGACCTCGCAGCCCTGCGGGTTGACGCCTTCGAACACGCTCTTGATCGCGCTATCCTTGCCGGCGGCGTCCATGCCCTGGAAGATCAGCAGCATCGACCAGCGGTCCTGCGCGTAGAGCTTTTCCTGGAAATCGTTCAGCCGCCCGCGGTTGGCCTCGATGATCCTGGTCGCCTTTTCCTTGTCGAGGCCGCCTTTCTCGTTGGTCTTGTGCGACTTCAGGTGAAACTCGCCGGTTCCGTCAAAACGAAACGGCGCGACATACGGCTTCAGCTCGTCGGCGATCGGCTGCGAGTTCTTTTTGTTCATTTCATCCCGGAGGGCTTGGGTTGCGTCTTCAATCGGTCGACGACGCTACCAAGAATGCCTTTTGGAAGGAATATGATGAAAATCACCAGCAAGAGGCCATAGACGAGGTTGTCCCAGCCCACCGCCTTGGTGCCGAAGCCGATGCGCAGCATTTCGGCGAGCAGGATGGTGATGATGGCGCCGACGGTCGGCCCGAGCGAGACGTAGAGCCCGCCGACGATGACGGCAAACACCATCTGCAGCGAGACCGCGATGCCGCTGACGGTGTCGGGCGAGATGAACATCTGGTACTGGCAGTACAGCGCACCCGCGAGCGCCGTCATCAGCGCCGAGATCAGCGTGATCTTGAGCTTTTCGGCGGTAACGTTGACACCGGCCGCGGCGGCTGCGTCCTCGTCCTCCGAGATCGCCTCCATGGCGTAGCGGCTCATGCTGCGGTCGACCCAGCGCCAGATCAGGAGGCCCACGACCCAGACGAACAGCGCGATCAGATACCACGTCGTCTTGTCGTCGAACTGCAGCGCCCACAACTGGCTGCCCTTGGTGCGGTTCGGCGTATAGCCGAGCGAGCCGCCGGTCCAGTCGCGCGTCGCGGTGATGACCTGCAGCACGATGCCCGACAGCGCCAGCGTCACCAGCACGAAATAATGCCCGGTGATGCGGAAGCGAAAGCAGGGATAGGCGACCACGAGCGCAAGCGCCCCCGCCGCCACCATGCTGAGCGGAATGCCGATCCACGGCGATACGCCGAGATGGTTCCACAACAACGCGGTGACATAGGCGCCGACGCCCATGAAGCCGCCATGGCCGAGCGACACGAGGCCGAAGCGGCCCATGATCGACCAGGACGTATAGGCGAACGACCAGATCAGGATCAGCACCAGGATGTGCAGGTGATACGGATCGCGATAGAGAAAGGGCAGCGCGATCAGCGCGGCAAGGCCGACGGCCCAGGCGGCGTTACGGGAATTCACGAGCGCCTCGCGAGTAAGCCCGCGGGCCGGATGAACATCATGACGATGAAGAAGGCGAACGCCAGCACGTAGCCCCATTCAAGGTCGGAGAACAGCCCGCCCAGCGAAATGATCTGGGCGAACACGAACGCCGCAATGAAGCCGCCTACGAAATTGCCGAGCCCGCCGAGCACGCAGATCAGGAAGGTGATCGGCCCGAACGACAGCCCGACGAAGGGATGCACGTCGTATTGCAGCACCAGCAGACAGGCCGCGAGACCGGCCAGCGCGCCGCCCAGCGCCGAGGTGATGAGGTAGATGCGCTTGGTGTCGACGCCCATCAGCGACATGATCTGGCGGTCCTGCGCGATGGCGCGGATCGCGGTCCCCGTATAGGTGCGCTTCATGAAGAAGTAGATAGCCAGCATGCCGATCAACGCGGCGACGAAGGCAAGCAGCCGCGAATAGCTGAAATGCATTTCGCCGATCGCCAGCACCGGCAGGCGGATGCCGAGATTGCGGAAGTCGATGCCGAAGGCGACGGTGGCAAAGCTCTGCAGGATGAACAGCACGCCGCCGGTCGCGAGCAACTGGTTGATCGGCGGCGCGGTCAAGAGCGGTGCTATGACGAGATAGTGCAGCGCGGCGCCCAGCGCTGCGACCAGCAGGATCGCGATCGGGGCCGCGACCCAGTACGGCAGGCCGAACACCTGGACCATGTAGTACATGCCGTACATGCCGATCATGACCAGTTCGGCGTAGCAGATCCAGGTCACGTCGATGACGCCGAAGATCAGGTTAAGCCCTAGCGCCAGGAGCGCCAGCACGCCGCCAAGCAGGATGCCGTTGACCACGGCCTCCAGCAGATAGATGTCGAAGATATCCAGAAATCCCTGCATGCGAGCCCTGCCCTAAACCCCGAGATAAGCCTGCTTGATCGTATCGGTCTTCATCATCTCTTCCGACGTGCCTGAGGCGCGGATGGTGCCGGCTTCGAGCAGATAGGCGCGATCGACCACCTTCAGCACCTGCTGCACGTTCTGCTCGACGATCAGAACCGTCAGCCCGCTGGCGCGGATGCGCTTCACCAGTTCGAACACCTGCTGCACCACGACCGGCGCGAGACCCGCCGAAGGCTCGTCGAGCAACAGGAGTTTCGGATCCGACATCAGTGCGCGGCCGATCGCGCACATCTGCTGCTCGCCGCCGGACATGGTGCCGGCCATCTGGCTGCGCCGCTCCTTCATGCGCGGAAACAGCTCGAACACGAATTCCCGCCGCTCGGCATATTTGGCGCGCGCGCCCGGCATGTAGGCGCCCATCTTGAGATTGTCGTCCACGGTCAGGCGCGGAAACAGCCGGCGGTTTTCCGGCACGTGGGCGATGCCGAGATCGACGATGCGATGCGCCGGCGTCGCCAGCACGTCGTGGCCTTCCATGGTGATCGTGCCCCGGGTGGGCCGGATCAGCCCGGAGATCACGCGCATCAGCGTGGTCTTGCCGGCGCCGTTGGGGCCGATCACGCCGACCGCCTCGCCCGCCTTGACGTCGAGGTTGATGCCGAACAATGCCTGAAAGGTGCCGTAGCCCGCGTCGACCGACTTCAATTCGAGCATGCGCTAGACCCCCGCCTTGCGGCGCGCTTCCGCGGCCGCCGCCTGGCTCGAATCAGCATCCGTGCCGAGATAAACCTCGATCACCCGGGGATCGCCGGCCACCGCGCTCGGCAAGCCCTCGGAGATCTTCTCGCCGTGATCCAGCACCATGACGCGATCGACCACCCGCATCAGCACGCCCATAATGTGCTCGACCCAGATGATGGTGATGCCGAGTTCGTCGCGGATGTTGCGCAGCATGTCGGCGGCCTGATCCATCTCGTGCTCGTCGAGGCCGCCGAGGCTTTCGTCGGCGAGCAGAAGCTTGGGGCCAGTGGCGAGCGCCTTGGCGAGTTCGAGCTTTTTCAGGCCGGCAGCGCCGAGGCCGTCGACGCTGGCGTGCCGGTCGGTGGGAAGGCCGACCATGGCGAGCGCGCGTTCGGCGGCTTCATCGGCCTTGGCGCGGCTGTGGCGGCCCTGGCCGTAATAGCCGGCGAGCGCCACGTTCTCGAAGATGCTGAGCCGGTGAAACGGCCGCGGGATCTGGAAGGTGCGGCCGACGCCGCTGTTGATGATCCGGTGCGGCGCCTTGCCCGCGATCTCCGTTCCGTCGAACAGGATGGAGCCTGCTGTCGGGATCAGCGTGCCCGACAGCATGTTGAAGATCGTGCTCTTGCCAGAACCGTTCGGACCGATCAGGCCGAGAATTTCGCCCTGCTCGACCCGAAACGACACGCTGTTGACAGCGGTGAAGCCGCCGAAGCGCTTCACCAACCCCTCTACCGTCAGCACCCCGGAACCTCCGCCTCGCCTGCTTCCGCGCTTACTGGTTGCTGAACGTCGTTCCCTTCGGCAGCGGCAGCACGGCTTCGCGCTGCGCCTGGCTCTTCGGCCACACCACATACGACTTGTCGTCGATGTACTGGATGACCACCGGGAACGAGCGCTCGTTCTGGCCGGCCATCTGGGTGCCCTCGCCATGGAACTTGACGCCGAAACCGAGCATGGTGCCGCCTTCGGCGATGTCGGTCTCCAGCGCCGCCTTGCGCAGCGCATCGGGATCGACGCCGCCGTATTTCTTGATGGCGCGCGGCAGCACCTCGTTCAGGAACAGATAGGTATTGGACGCCGCCATGCCGACATGCGCGGAGCGGATCGCGACGCCGGGCCTCGCCTTGTCGAACTCCTCGCCGACCATCTTGATGACCGGCGGCAGCTTCGGATCCATCGACTTCTGGTTGGCGAGCCAGATCGAGATCGGATCGGTGTTGAAGACGTAGTTGACGTCGGCGCCGAGACCTTCCTTCAGCTTCTCGTAGACGCCGTAGCCCGCGCCATGGCCGACGAGCGCTGCAAACTTCAGGCCCTGCTCGCGCGCCTGGCGGCCGAACAGAGTGATGTCCGGATTATAGCCCGTGTGGAAGATCACGTCGGGCCGCGCGCGCTTCAGCTTGGTGACCAGCGCCGAGAGATCGGGCGCGGTGGCGGCATAGCCCTCCTTCATCACGATGTTGAAGCCGGCCTTCTTGGCGCCGGCCTCGTTGCCCTTGGAGACATCGACGCCGTAGGCACCGTCCTCATGGATGATGGCAACCCGCAGGTCCTTCGGATCCTTGCCGAGCTTCGCCTTGGCGTTCTGCGCGATGAAATCCATCGTCATCATGCCGAACTGGTCGCCCGAGGCCTGCGGACGGAACACATACTTGAAGTTCTTGTCGGCCAGCACCGCCGACGAAATGCAGGTGGTGATCCACATGAAGTTCTTCAGCTGCTCGACGCGGGCGGCCACCGGCACGCACTGCGCCGAGGAGAAGAAGCCGAGCAGCATGTTGACCTTTTCCTGCTCGACCAGCCGCACCGCCTCGTTGATCGCGACATCAGGCTTGCTCTGGGCGTCGGCGTAGACCGCCTCGACCTTGTAGCCCTCGACGCCGGTCTTGGCGTACTGGTCGAGCATGATCTTGGCGCCGATATATTGCAGCTCCGAACCGCCGCCCGCGAGCGGGCCGGTCAGGTCGTAAATCACGCCGATCTTGATTTTTTTCTCCTGGGCATCGGCGGAAACCGCCATCCCCAACACCGCCAATGCGGCGGACAGCCCAACGAACAGGCGTGCAGCTTTGTGCCCCGGCATGGAATCCTCCCTGGATTATTTTTTTGTGCAGTGCGTTTCTTGTTTTTGTTGGCACCCATCACATTGGTAGCGCGACCAGTTGTCAAGCGCATTGCTTGCGGCCACACCGCGCAGGCGAGCTGCACGACCGGCGAACCTATGCACGTCAAGGTTGGGACGCGAACTGCTTCTCCAGAAACGCCGTGACGAAACGCGGCATCGCCGAATTGAGATCGTGCGTGCCGCGGACGAGATGTATCGCCGACAATTCGGGCGATTGCTGCGCGGCGAGATTGTCCTCGATCCTGCGCCGCAAGGCTTCGCCGGGCATATCGACATGCAGGATGCGGATCATCGCAACCGCTGTTCCGGTGGAGATGCAGTGCCAGTCCGCGTCGCGTCGATACTCTGCAGGCGTGAGGCCGGTCTCTTCTTCGAGCTCGCGCTCGACGCTGCCGGGTATATCGAGCGTACCATCCCTGATGTCGTCGAGATCGGGCGTGCCCGAGGGAAAATAGATGCGCCCGGCGTTGGCCGTGTGCTGGCCCATTTCACCGAGCGCAAACGCGCCGTCGGCGCAGCGCAGCGCTCCCATGCCAAAACCGTTGAACACGCCGGCGTCGGGAAAACCCCAGTCGCGCCAGGCCAGAAAGCTTGCGAAATCAGTCTCGAAATAGCTCGAGCTGAAACGATCCCCCGAGAACACGGGGTTGCGCCCGAGCAGCACGCGGCCATTCCACATCGCCGGCTTCTCACGCCGCAGGCGTTCGAAATGCGCGTCGATTTCGGCGCGGCGCGTTTGCGCAAACGGCCAGTCCCACGCCTCCACGGCGAGTTCGAGCGCTGTGACGCGGTGAATGACCGGAGGTCTCGTGCCACTCATCGCTTCACACCACTCAATCCCGCCGGGATGTAAACTTCACTTGGCGTTCGTGCCCCCGGCCTTCTTCGCCTGTTCGACGTATTTGTTGGTCCAGGTCTTGCTGACGTCGATATTGGCCTTGGCCACTTCCGGCGATCCCTCGCTGAACACCGCGAGCACCGCGTCGGCGCCCTTAGGGTCCATCAAGCCGGTTTGCGAATACATCGGGATCGTGTTCTTCAGCGCGGCCAGATAAAGCTCCTTGTTCTTGCCGACCATCTCTTCCGGCATCTTGGCCATGATCTCTTCCGGCGTGTGGCTGTGGATCCAGGCGAGCGTATTGACGATCGCGTTGGTCAGCGCCTGCACTTCCCTTTCATGCGACTTGATCCAGGCTGTGGTGGTGTAGAGCGCGCCGCCCGGGTACTCACCGCCGAACAGCGCGAGCGTGTCCTTCTGCGTGCGGGTATCGGCGAGGATCTTCAGATCGGGATAGCTGCCCTGCAGAACCGTGACAGACGGATCGAGCATGACGGCCGCCTCGATCTGTCCCTGCTGCATGGCGGCGACGGCCGTCGCGCCGAGGCCGACACCGATCACCGCGGCGCTGGTCGGATCGAGGCCGTTCTTCTTCAACAGATACTTCAGAAAGAAATCGGTCGAGGAGCCCGGCGCGCTGACGCCGACTTTCTTGCCGGCCAGATCCTTGATCGATTTGATGTCATTGGTGTGCTTGGGCGACACCACCAGCACCAGACCGGGATAGCGATCATAGATCACGAAGGATTGCAGTTCCTGCTTCTTGGCGGCGAGATTGACGCAGTGGTCGAAATAGCCCGACACCACGTCGGCGCTGCCGCCCAGCACGGCCTTCAGCGCATCCGACCCGCCCTTGAGATCGACCAGCTCGACCGCAAGCCCCGCCTTTTCATATTCGCCAAGTTGCCTCGCCAGCACCGTCGGCAGATAACACAGGCAGGCGCCGCCCCCGACCGCCACCGTGACCTTGCTTTGCGCGGCCGCAAGACCCGACGTCAGCGTCAGCGCCAGTAGCGCCCCGGCCAGCCGGCCGAACAGTTTATTCATGGCTTCCTCCAATCATTCGGACCGCAAGATAGAGGAGCGCAACCGTGTTGAGAAGCTACCCCTGCCTGTCATTCCGGGGCGTGCGCAGCACGAACCCGGAATCCATAGCGCGACAGAGATTGCAGCCCGATGGATTCCGGGTTCTCGCTTCGCGAGCCCCGGAATGACGGAAACTACCCGCGCCCCTCCGTCGCGGTCGGCCGCCAGACCAGTAGGCGCCGCTCGACCAGCGTCACCACCAGGTCGATCAGGATGACGAAGACGGACAGCACGAACATGCCAGCGAACACGGCGGCGACGTCGAACACGCCTTCGGCCTGCTGGATCAGGTAGCCGAGGCCGGCCGCCGATCCCAGATATTCGCCGACGACGGCGCCGACCACGGCAAAGCCGACCGCCGTATGCAGCGACGAGAACATCCATGACAGCGCCGACGGCCAATAGACGTGGCGCGTCAATTGCCGCTCGCTCATGCCGAGCATGCGGCCGTTGTCGAGCACCGTGTTCGAGACTTCCTTGACGCCCTGATAGACGTTGAAGAACACGATGAAGAACACCAGCGTGACGCCGAGCGCGACCTTGGACCAGATGCCGAGCCCGAGCCACAGCGCAAAGATCGGCGCCAACACCACGCGCGGCAGCGCGTTGATCATCTTGACGTAGGGATCGAATACCGCGGCGACGAGCGGCTTGCGCGCGAACCAGAATCCGACCAGGACGCCGCCGACCGAGCCGATCACGAACGCGAGGACCGATTCCCACAGCGTGATGAAAAGGTGCTTCCAGATCACGCCCGTCGTGAACCACTTCACGACCTGGCTGCCGACATCGATCGGGTTGGAGAAGAAGAACGGCGGCAACAGGATGCGGCCGAACAGGGGCACCGTGGTGAGGACGTGCCACATCGCCAGCGCGACCACCGCGACCAGTAATTGCAGCGACAGCAGCGTCAGGCGCGACATCAGCCGGCCTCCGCGGCTTGCGAGGATTGCGCGTAGCCCTTCATCACTTCGTCCTTCAGCACGCTCCAGATCTCCCGGTGCAGCTCGTGAAAATCCTTCTCCATGCGGATCTCGGCGATGTCGCGCGGCCGTGCAAGCGGCACCCGCCAATCGCCGATGATGCGCGCGGAAGGCCCGGCCGACATGATGACGACGCGGTCGGCGAGCGCGATCGCCTCTTCGAGGTCGTGGGTAACGAACAGCACCGCCTTGCGGTCGGCGTTCCATAAATCCAGCAGCAGATTGCCCATGATCTGCCTTGTCTGGGCATCGAGCGGGCCGAACGGCTCGTCCATCAGCAGTATCTTCGGGTCGCGGATCAGGACCTGCGCCAGTCCCACCCGCTTGCGCTGGCCGCCGGACAGCATGTGCGGATAGCGGTTGGCGAAGGCGCCGAGCCCCACGGAAGTAAGCCAGCCCTGCGCGCGCTGCAGCGCCTGCGCGCGCGGCGCGCCCTTTATTTCGAGGCCGATGGCGACGTTGTCGATCGCGGTCTTCCAGGGAAACAGCGCATCAGCCTGAAACAGGTAGCCGGCGTCCCGATTGAGCCCGGCGAGCGGCTGGCCGAAAATCCGCACCGCCCCCGCGGCGGGCTTCAACAGTCCGGCGGCGACATTGAGCAGCGTCGATTTTCCGCATCCGGTGGGGCCGACGATGGCAACGAACTCGCCATGCGCCACCGACAGGCTCGCCTGTTCCACGGCGGTGTAGACGCGATTGCCAGCGACACGAAAGGCCACCGTCGCGTTATCGAGCGCGACCGCGACCGGCTGTTCGGTATCCGCCATTTTTCCCCCAAGATTGGACGGATGCCTTAGCGTTTTGCGCGGGGAAGTTCAATGAAGCGCTGTCACCCCTGCGCGCGGGGCGCTCAGCTCTCTTCGGTGCCGGCAAGCATCCTGTTCAGATACGTCTCGGCCTTTTGAAGCAGCGGCCTGGCGTCAAGCCGGGACGAGATGGCGATGCTGGCCCGCAGATTGTGGATGATCGTGGCTTTGTTTTCCTCGTTGACGGCCGGCAGGATCATGGCCTCGAAAAGCAGCGCCTCCGCTTCAATTCCCTCAAAACCCTGCTGCCGCGCCGCGTTTCGCGCCTCGCGCACCATCTTCACCGCGCCCGCCGGATCTCCCTTCTGCTGAAGCGCGAGCGCCAGATAGATGGAACAGCGCAGGAAGATCGAGGTGTAGCCGACGGCGCCGGCAAGTTCGCGCGCTTCGGTGAGGTTTTCGACGGCGGCGTCGATCCGCTGCAGCTCGAAATAGGTCATTCCGCGCTGACAGGCGAAGACGGGAACGAAAATCCGCACCCCGTGCTCCTCTGCCTGCGCAAACGCCTCGTCGAGAACCCGGATCGCAGCCTCGGCATTGCCCTCCGCCAGCAGCAGGACGCCGCCGCTCCAGGCCGCGGCCACGTGATCGAACGGCCGGCCGCTTTCGTCGGCCAGCGCTTCGGCCCGCTGCTGAAATTCCCGCGCGCTGTCGAGCTCCCCCATCGTCGCGTGGGTGACGCTCTTCATCATGCAGCACACCAGAAGCAGGTTCTTGGCCGTGGTGCCGATCGGCGCTTTCGGATCCGGCCCCATCAGCTGCGTGCAGGCCCGCCCGAGCATCGCCTCGGCCTCGCGGTATCGGCCACCGATGAAATAGGCCTGACCGAGACCGTATTCGGCAAGGCTGAGCCAGCCCCGGTTACCCCACTCCTCCGCCAGGCGGACGACCTGCTCGCCGGTGGCGATCGCCTCGAGCGGCGTGCCGTAGAAATTCTGGGCGGCCGATCGCACCGTCATGGCGGCGACCTTGCGCCCGATATCGCCGATCGAATCCGAACGCCGTTCTGCTTCCTTGCCAAGCTGCAGCCATTCGGCGGCTTTGCCCGATCCCATGAAAGCCATGCGCGCTTCGATCCGCAGGTCGATGGCTTCGATTTCGCGCGACCGCGAAATCGGCGACCGGTCGAGCGCATCCATGGCAATCTCGAAATACGACGTTGCATCGGCGAATGCCGACCGCGCGACGCTTTTTTGCGCCACGCTCCGGCCGTAGGTGTACGCCTTGGTCCAATCCTTGGAGCGCACCGCGTGATAACAAAGCTTGTCCAGTTCGTCGCGCGAACGCGCGTCGCTCTCCAGGGCGTAGAGGATGCGTTCGTGCACCCGCTCACGCGCCCGCTCGACCATCGAGTCATAGGTGACCTGTCGAACCATTTCGTGCGGAAACTCGACGGTGTCTTCGGCAACGCTGTCGGTTCTAACCAGCAATTCGGCGCGGTCGAGCGTCCCGAGTGCGCGCTGGAGCAGGCCTTCGGGCAGCGCAGCGACCTCACGCAAGGTGGCGACCATCGACCGCGTACCAAGCGCGGACGCGATCTGCATGACGGTGCGCTCCTCCTTGCGCAGCCGATCCAGCCGGACCGCGATCACCCCTTGGATGCTGGTGGGGATTCCCAGTTCCTCGACGGGTTGACTGAGCGTGAGCTCGCCCCACTGCCCCCTGAGAATGTCGGTCTCCTTGAGCCGGCGGCACACTTCCTCGACGAACAGCGGCACGTTGGCGGTATGGCGGATGATCCGGCTCTTCAGGTCGAACGTCGTCTCGGATGTTCCCAGGATGGCATCGAGCATCGCCCGGCCCGCATGCTCGTCGAGCGGCCGCATCGAAAACGTCTCGGCACTGCATTTTTCGACCCACTGCGGAATGCCGTTGGGCCGGCTGGTGATGATGATCAGCAACTGACGCGTCTTGAGCGATGCAAGGGCGGCCATGACGGCGTCGCTTGCCCGGTCGACCCAGTGCAGGTCTTCGATGAGAAGCACGGTGCGCCGCTGGCGGGCCTGGCTCTCCACGATCGCGCAGCACGCATCGGAAATGGCGCGGCCGCGCGACTGGGGTTCGAGCTGGTCCCACTGTCCGTCCAGGATCGGAACGTCGAGCACCGCATCGACCGCCAGCTGCAGGATCTGCGGCAGGCCCTCACGCGGGTCCGCCAGGCTTCCATCGCGGTGGCCCGCCGCGGGGTTCAGAATGGAGAGCAACAGCCCCTTGAGCGCGGCGAATGGCGAGCCCTGCAGATTCGGGCTGCATTCGGTCTCGACGAGTTTCCAGCCCTCAAGTTCGAGCTCGTGGACGAATTCGTGCACCAGCCGCGACTTTCCGATGCCGGGGTCGCTGGTCAGACACACCGTTCGGCCGCCGAGGGCGCTGCTTTCGGCGGCGCCTCGCAACAGCTCGAGTTCGCTCGAACGATTGACGAATTGCGAAACGCTGCGTGCCTTGCGCATCCGCCAGCTGGAGAGATCGCTTGCCCCGGTGACGCGATATACCGGCACCGGATCGGTGAAACCCTTGAGCAATTTCGGCCCCAGCGCTTCGAACTGGACGTGTCCTTCGGACAATTTCTGGCAGGCCTCGGAGGCGTAGATCTGGCCGGGCTCGGCCGCCGCCTCCAGCCGGGCCGCCAGGTGCTGCGCGGCGCCGCCGATCTCGTAGATCTTGGAGAATTCGCTGGCGACCATGTAGGTGACGACCAATCCGGAGTGGAGGCCGACCCGGACCTGCAGCCCGGCGTCGCCCAGGCTGGCGACGCGCCGCACCAGCGCAATGGCGGCGTGGCAGGCGAGCGGCGCATGGTTGTCATCCGCCATCGGCGCCCCGAAGACGGCCGAGATACCGTCACCCATTTCCTTGCTGACGATGCCGCCAAACTGGCGAACCGCGCCGCGCATGGCCGTCAGCGCCGGCTCAAGGCGGGACAACGCCTCCTCGGGGTCGAGTTCAGCGATCAGGCCGGTCGAATGGACCAGGTCCGCGCGGAGGATCGTTACGAACTTCCGTTCGCTGTCGGGATCTTTGGTTTTCTGCGCCGCTGCACCGCAATGGGCACACCAATTGTCCCCCGGGTCCATCGGAGATCGGCATGCGAAACAATGCATCTCCACGCTTTCTTCGGCAACCGGGCGCCGCTGGCTGACGCCTGAGGGCAGCCTCTTCAAAACCACGGCCCAATTGTGACGCACCGGGAATGGCCGGACAAGCGCGTCTATTGCCGGTTGTGACTGGACGTAGCGCAGCGTTGGGTGTTACGTTTCAAAAGTACAATTCGACGTAGTGATTCAAATCGACAGGCCCGACCCGCACCATTTTTCTGTCGGGTCGCGCCGCAGCTTGCCTTGCGTTCCCTTCATTGCCGTCCCCGAACGGAATTTCTGCGCGGAGCGGCAAATTGCAATCGATCCCGTTCGGCACAGCGTCTCGCTGACCGGGCTCGCCATCAGTTTTTTCCAGCGAAGGAGACAATCGTGCCACAAATGACGATCCTGGGCGGTGCATTTTACAACAACCCCCAATTCAAAGCCCTGATGAACAATAACTACTACCCGCTCGATGCCATGAAGCGGAGCGTGGCCAAGCTCAAGGCGGCGTCGGACCAGATCCACCTCGAGACCCTGGAGTACGGTCAGTATCAGTCGATACTGACACCGAAAGACACCTGGCCGGCCGGCGGCGGTGCTGCGTGGCTGCGGGAGATGGGGCACGCGCGCCTGGACCTGACCGCGCAACCCAACAAGGTAGCGCTCGACGGCGTCGTTCCGCTGACGAAGTGCGCACTGCTGGACGCCTCGCTTCGCAAGTGTTTCAACTCGGACCCGCCGATTTGCATGAAGATCGACGTCAGGGAACACAGATTCGACGACGCCAACGCCGACAAGCACGACATCGAGCTGAATTGGACCTATGGAGACGGCAAGGACAAGCCGCCCACGCTGCTCGAATTCACGATGATCTGTCCGTTCCGGGGCGTCGCGCAAACATAACCGTCCCGCGCAAGGCCTTAGCCCGATCGCAAACGGGCAACTGCCTGCGCGAACTTGCTGCGATCGATCAGATGAAGTGCCTGGACTTCCTGGTGCGGGAGATTGAACTCCCGCGCCATCGTCTCGGGATCGGCAAAAAGCCTGTCGCACAGTTCTTCATCCAGCAATGCCTTGGCGAGCAATTCCGTCAATTGCGGGCTCGGCACGGGCCTGGCGTCAGCGGTCATCTGCTATCCCCGGCGCGACGCCGCCTGCGACGTGGCAAGGCGTAGCGCCGCCACGGCGTCGATCGACTTTACGCTCGGAATGGCGCCGCCGGAATGTGCCAGCAGCGCGTCGAGCGTGTCGCCGCCGACCGTACCGCGCAGCGCTTCCATCAGCCTGTCCGTGGTGCGGTCGGCGAAGAAAATACTGCGTGCCGCCTTCAAGAGGCCGGCTCGCTCGCTGCGGCCGATCAATCCAGCCGCACAAGCCATCTCCAGCCAGTATTCGAGATCGACCATCGGCACCGTCATCGGCTTGCAGTCGAACGGGGAATAGACCAGCGCCACATCCGCATCGTTGCGGACGGCGCTTGTCCGGAAACGATCGTAGACCCATCCGACGCCGATCATTCCGTAGCGATCCAGTTCGGACGCCCGCAGCGCTCCCATGCTCGCGGCGCCGATTACGGTCCTGCCGCGGCCAAGGACTGCCAGGATCTCCTTGGGCGACACGGACAAGTTCTGGCCGAACTCGCCGTCCAGAATGACGATGACCTCGTAATCGTCGTCGAGCGCCGCCAGATCGCCGCGCCTGACCGGAGGGGCATGGGTGGCGGCGACGAGTCCGCTCACTTCCGGCGCGGTGATCGATGGTCCGAAGAAGACGATCGTCCTGCCCGGAGCCTGCGCCTCGGCTGCCGGCGGTGGGCTCCGCGATGCCATCACGTTCTCGGATCCATCTGCTGCAGCGCCCGACGCCCCAGGCTGGCACGGCCGCCATGCATCAGGTGAAACGTCCAGGCCTCCGCACGCGGCGCGACCACCCGCACGACGGGGATTCCGACTTCGGCCCGGGTCACGTCGACGGCGACGACCTGATCGAAACCGGATTGACGCATCCGCCCCAGGATGAACTCGACATCCTCGTTCACCGACGCATGCTGATGGGACGCGATGTCGTCGAAGCTGATGGTGTAGCCCCAGCGATTCCATGTCGGCTCCGGCGGCTTTCCTTGCGGTGGCGCGAAGTCCGGCAGATCCTCCCTGCCGCCCTGGATATATCCGAGCCGGGTTTGCGCGGCCTCGGTCAGCGCCCGCGTCAGCGCAATCCGGGCATCCGGATGCGTCCCGCATCCCCCATGCGCATTCGGCCAGACGGCGCTGTGCGGATCGCTGATGACGCAATCGATGGTCGCAATTCCTGTCGTCGAGGTCAGGTTGCGAAGCTGCACCTCCAGCCCGGCCCGCTGCAGCTTGCCGACCAGCGCCGCGGCCGGACGCGGCAGCCTGCGCAGCGAGATCAACGGCGGATCATCGCGTTCGTGCGAGAGCGCCCCATCGAAACCGATGTCCGCCAGAATGGACGCAACCGCCGGCCGGACATCGGCGCTCGTCATCGCCAACGCGGCGGCATCCCGTTCGATCACCTCGCACAGCGCATGGCAAAGCGCGTCGACGCGGGTATTTCCCGACGCAAGACCGTTCGTGCTCGAATAGAACAGCGTGGTCGCGGAAAACGAATGGTAGGGACAGACGACGCAGTTGACGGGCACGTAGGTCGGCTGGCGCGTCAGCAGATCGAAACCCATCGTCCATTCCAGCAACAGGTCTTCGCTGTATTTGCGCGCCATCGGGACGTGAATTTCGAGCGGGTCGATACAGGCATGCTGATGCCGGAGGTTATAGTGTGAGGTGGTGACGATCGGGCCGTCGAACCGCTCGGCGGCATGACGCTCGACCGCTTCCATCAGGGCACCGGCATGCGCATCGGCGCGCGTCGTCCCCTTGCCGTTATAATAGGAGATGCCGGGCCCGAGATCGTCCGGCCGCACGGTGATGAAATTCGGAATCCCGACCCGGTCGAGATCGGTCAGTTCGGCCACCTTCGTGACGCCGATGATGTCGAGTACGGCGCGGGCACGGCGGATGGTGGCGTCCGGTCTGATCGAACGCTCGACCCCGCGGCCAGAGTGCTTCGCCACGTGGTCGCCGAGCCAGTACTCATAGCTGTGCTGCTGATTGTCCACGCCGCCCCCAAACGTCGCCCGATTCGGAAAGTCGCCGGTCAACCCTCGCAAAATCCACGCCCGGCGGGTCACAACAGCCATTGATATCGGCTATCACTAGGCTGCACCCGGGTAAGAGTCGAGGCCATGTCCCATGACTGCAGTTCCGCTGATCGCCTACGCGCATGTCGCCAAGACGTTCGACGATGGCCGCGTGACGGCGGTCGACGACGTCTCGCTCGATGTTGCCGAGGGCGAGTTTCTCGCCATCGTCGGCGGCTCCGGCTCGGGCAAGACCACGCTGCTGCGGCTCACCAACCGCCTGATCGAGGCCGATAGCGGCACGATCACGGTCGAGGGCGAGGACGTGCGGAACGTCGATCCGATACCGCTGCGCCGGCGGATCGGCTACGTCTTCCAGAGCGGCGGCCTGTTTCCGCATCTGAGCGTCGCCGGCAACGTCGGCATCACCCCGAAGCTGCTCGGGACTTCGCCCGCCGAGGTTTCTGCCCGGGTGGACGAACTGCTCGACCTGGTGCGGCTCGAGCGCGCCCAATATCGCGACCGCCTGCCGCATGAACTCTCCGGCGGCCAGCGCCAGCGCGTCGGCGTGGCGCGTGCACTGGCCGCAAAGCCGCGCATCGTGCTGATGGACGAACCGTTCGGCGCGCTCGATCCCCTCACCCGCGACGCGCTGAGCGACGATTTTCGCGAGTTGCACAGAAAGCTCGGCCTGACCACGGTCATGATCACCCATGACATGACGGAAGCGATTTTGCTGGCCGACCGCATCGCCGTGATGCGCGGCGGCCGGCTGCTGGCGCAGGGCACGCCAGTGGAGTTGTCGAAGTCGGGCGATCCTTACGTCGGCGAACTCCTGCGGACGCCGCGGCGGCAGGCCGATCGGCTGGGCACGCTGCTGCCACGGGATGGCGCGGCATGAGCCTGCTCACCGATCCGCGCTGGGCGGAAGCGCTGGGACATTTGCCCGACTATCTCGGCAACCATGTCCGCGTCAGTGTTACCGCGCTGGCGCTCGGCCTTCTGGTCAGCCTGCCGCTCGCCATCATCTCGCGGCATCGGCCGGTGATGCGCGGCGCCCTGCTCGGTCTCGCCAGCATCGTGCAGACGGTGCCGGGACTGGCGCTGCTGGCGCTGTTCTATCCGCTGCTGCTGGCGCTGGCGGCGCTGTCGCTGTCCTGGTTCGGGTTCGGTTTTTCGGCGTTCGGATTCCTGCCCGCGGTGCTGGCGCTCGCGCTCTATTCGATGCTGCCGGTGCTGCGCAACACCATCACCGGGCTTCAGGGCGTCGATCCGGCGATCCTCGAAGCGGCGCAGGGTGTCGGCATGACGCCGCGGCAATCGCTGTTCACGGTCGAACTGCCGCTGGCGCTTCCGGTGATGATGGCGGGCATCCGCACCGCCGCGGTCTGGGTGATCGGCACCGCGACGCTGTCGACGCCGATCGGCCAGACCAGCCTCGGCAATTACATCTTTGCGGGATTGCAGACCCAGAACTGGGTGTTCGTGCTGTTCGGCTGCCTCGCCGCGGCCGTGCTGGCGCTCGCCGTCGATCAATTGCTGGCGCTGATCGAGATCGGCCTGCGCCACCGCAGCCGCCTGCGCACCGCGGCGGGCGGCATCGGCATCGCAGCCCTGGTCGCGGCCACGCTGGTGCCGACCATGTCACGATCGCAGGCGAGCTACGTCGTCGGGGCAAAAACCTTTGCCGAACAATATGTGCTCGCAGCGCTGATCGGGCAGCGGCTGAAAGCGGCCGGGCTGTCGGCCACGACACGCGAAGGCCTCGGCTCCAACGTGGTGTTCGAAGCGCTGGCGGGCAACGATATCGACGTCTATGTCGATTATTCCGGCACGCTGTGGGCCAATCAGTTCCAGCGCAGCGACATCCGGCCGCGCGAGGTGCTGCTCGAAGAACTGAAAGCGCTGCTGGCGAAGCAGGACATCACGCTGTTGGGCGAACTCGGCTTCGAGAACGCCTATGCGCTGGTGATGCCGCGCAAGCGCGCCGAACAGCTCGGCATCCGCACCATTGCCGACCTCGCCTCGCGCGCGCCGAACCTGACGATCGCCGGCGATTACGAATTCTTCTCGCGGCCGGAATGGGCCTCGCTGCGCAAGGTCTACGGGCTATCGTTCCGCTCGCAGCGGCAGATGCAGCCGGACTTCATGTATGCGGCGGTGGCGTCCGGCGAAGTCGACGTCATCGCCGGCTATACCAGCGACGGGCTGATCGCAAAATACGACCTCGTGGTGCTCGGCGATCCCAGGCACGCGATCCCGCCCTACGACGCGGTGATGCTGCTGGCGCCGAAGCGCGCCGACGACGAGAAGCTGCGCAACGCGCTGGCCCCGCTTCTAGGCAGGATCGACATCGCCGCGATGCGCGAGGCCAATCTGCGCGCAGCGGGCAACGACGCGACGAGTTCGCCGGATGCGGTGGCGCAGTGGCTGTGGGAGAAGGTGGGGAAGAAATGAGACGTCAGAGGGATTTCAAACCCTCATGGTGAGGAGGCGCGTAGCGCCGTCTCGAACCATGTGGCCCCGCTGGTGCCATTCATCCTTCGAGACGCCGCTGCGCGGCTCCTCAGGATGAGGTCTGAAGGCTGTGGTGGGCACGCTTCGCTCTGCCCACCCTACTGGACCTCGGCGCGACAGAGAAAACTACAGCCCCTTGATCATCCCGGCATCGATCAACAGCCGGTTGAACCTGCGTACCTCGGCGCCTTTCTTGCACGCATAAAACGTCCCGTTGCAGCGGAGCATGATGCTCTTCTGCTCCTTGAACGTGGGATCGAGCGGGATGCCGGCCGCTTCCTGCAGCACGAGCGGGAGATACGCCGCATCGAGCGTATCGAGCGCCGACGACAGGTTCTTGGGATCGTAGTTGATGCCGTCGATGGCGTAATAGGTGGAATAGTATCGCGGATCTGAAGCCATCAACCGTTTCGCCAGCGACTTCTGGTCGATGCCGGGCTCGAGCATCTTCTGCGAAATCGCCGGCTGGTGATCGCCGAAGCGCAGCACCAGGAACGACTGGTCCGGATAGTCGCGCTTCAGCCGCGCGGTGAATTCGCCGTAGTCCTTTGCCGTCATGGTCTGCCGGCGAATGTATTCGTCGACCTCGGCGGTGTTACCCGGCGGCGTCCAGCCCGACGGTGTCAGGTCGGGCCGGTAGACGTCGGTCCACGGAAAATGATTGGCCGTGAGATAGACGAACATGAAGACCGGCGACCGGGACGACTGCGCCCGCGCGAACGCTTTCAGCGCCTGATCAAAATAGAACTTGTCGGGCTGCATGTCCTCGTTGACGCCCATCTCGGCCATGTCGATGAACTGTTCGACGCCGACGGCCTTCTGGAAGGTACGCGCGCCGAGGAAGTCGCCATAGGTCGGGTAGAGCGAGATGGTCTGGTAACCGCAATTCTGCAGCGCCTGCGGCAGCCCCCGCGTCACCCGGCCGGCCGCGATGCGCGTGACGTAAAACTTCAGGTCGCCGAACGAGCGCGCGGACAGGCCCGTCAGCACGTTGAACTCGGTGTACCAGGTCGGCCCGCCGGTGGATTCGGCGATCATGGTGCGCCGTTTGCCGTCGGCGGATTTGAAGAAGTCGGTGTATCCCGCCGGCACCTTGATATCGGGCGCGGAGGTGACGTCGAAGCTGGACTCGTCGAGCAGCATGATGATGTGCGGCCGTTTGGCCGTGCTGTCGCAGGCGTCAGGGGGCAGCCCGGGCAGGCCGGCGGCGCGCGCGTCCCGTGCGAGGCTGAGCGGGCTGTTCGCCGGCGGATCGGCCTCGATCCATCCGGTCGAAGCGAGCCGGGATACTGCGACGACGCCGGAGCGCGCCAGATTGGAGATGTGATTGACGCCCTGGAACGGCTCCCACGCCTGCTCCGGCCATGCGACCGCCATCGCCGCGATCAACGCGGCTGAGGCGCCGACCCCCGACAACGCCAGGCGGCGGCGCACGCGGAACGGATCGAAGCGCCAGATCAGCCACAGCACCGGCACCGCAACGAGGCCCGCCACAATCAGCCGGAACTGCAACTGCGGAAACACCGATAGCAGGAACGAAAACGTATCGCGATCGATGATCAGGAAATCGAGGAATGTCAGCGACAGCTGCAGGATTCCGAACTTGAATTGCGACAGCGCGATCAGGATCACCGTCAACGCCAGCGCCAGCGCCGCACAGACCGCCGGCCGCCGCAGCACGGACAGCAGGAGGCAGTTCATGAACGCCCAGGCCAGCAGCGACAGCGTGATCGCGAACGGCCCGTACTCGGTGGACAGCAGGACAGCGAGCGCGGCCAGATGAATCGCAACGATCACGCCGATGCCAAGCGCGGAGAACCGCGTGCCGCGCGATCCTGCGCGGATGCTTTGGTTGGTTCCGGGTTCGGCAGCCACTGACATGCGTCCCTCAAAGCCCCTTGATGAAACCGGCTTCGATCAGCAACCGGTTGAACCTGCGCGCTTCCGCGCCGTCCTTGCAAGCGTAAAACAGGCCCTTGCAGCGGAGCATGATCTTCTTCTGCTCCTCGAAGGACGGATCGAGCGGAATGCCGGCCGCCTCCTGGACCACGAGGGGCAAATACGGCGCGTCGATCGTATCCATCACCGCCGGGCTCTTCACCGGCTCGAAATTGATGGCATCGATGGCATAGTAGGTGGTGAAGTAGCGCCGATCGTAGGTGTCGAACTTGCGGGCGACCCTGGCTTCGTCGAGCCCGGGATCAAGCAGGTTCGACGAGAACTCCGGCTGATGGTCGCCGTAGCGAACGATCAGGAACGGCTGCGCCGGGAACTTCTTCTTCAGGGTGGCGATGAAGCCCGCATAATCGCTGGCGCTGATCGCCTGGCGGCGCAGATATTCGTCGACCACGGGAGCGTTGCCGGGGCTGCGCCAGGACGGCAGCAGTTCGGGGCGGAATTTCTTATCCCAGGGAAAGTGATTGGCGGCGAGATAGACGAAGGCGAACAGCGGCGTATTGGCCGGCTGTTCCGCGATCAGCCTGGCGGCCTTGTCGTAGAAGAAGGCGTCCGGCTCGATGCCCTTGGCGCCGAGATCGCGGGCGTCATAGAAGTGCTGGATGCCCGTGGTGGTCTGGAAGCCGCGCGCGCTCATGAAGGCGCCGTAGGCGGGATAGAGCGAGAGGGTGCTGTAGCCGCAGCGGCGCAGCGCCAGCGGCAACCCCCGCTCGACCCGCCCCGACGCGATGCGGGTGACGAAATAGGAGAAGCGGCCGAACGAGCGCGACGACAGTCCGGTCAGCACGTTGTATTCGGCCATCCAGCTGGCGCCGCCGCTGCTCTCGGCCAGGAACGTACGCTGCCTGCCGTCGAACGACTTGAAGTGGCTGCCATAGCCAGCAGGCACCTTGACGCCAGCGGCCTGACGGATGTCGAAGCTCGACTCGTCATGGATCATGATGATGTGCGGGCGGCGGCCGGCGACGTGGCAGGAATCTTCCAGCGGCACCTTCAGCCGTTCGGCGAGATCAGCCTCGGATTCCATGAAGCCGTAATTGACGAAGTCGGAAACCGCGGTGACACCGGAACGCGCGAATTTCGAGAGATAGCCGTCGTCGTAATAGCCGCGCCAGGCTTCGACCGGCCAGACCATGGCCTGCCCGCTCAATACGGCAAGACACGCCAGCAGCCCGGCAGATGCCGGCAGCCGGCGGATGCGGAACGGGTCGAGCCACCACAGCGCATACATCAGGGGAATGGTGACCAGGGCGGCCACGACCACCGACCAGCGCAGATCAGGAAAGATCGTGAACAGAAAGGCCGCACTGTCGCTGTCGATCACCATGACGTCGACGAAGTTCGCGGTCATCTGCACCACGTCGTGCTTCAGCCGCGACAGCAGCACCAGCACCACGACCAGCGTCAGCGACAGCGCGCCCGACAGCGCCGGACGCCTCAGCAGCGCGATGAAGACGAAGTTCAGGATACCCCATGCGAGCACGAAGCCGAGGCGCGAGCCGAAATCGGTTTCGGTCTGCACCATGATCATCAGCGCCGCCATGTGCGGTGCAGCAACGGCTGAAAGGCGCCAGAAGCCGATCGCGGCAAGGCCGGCGGCAAGGGCGGTAGCGGACGGGCCTGGATTTGGCGCGGGCGCCATCGGGTACACGCAACATGACCCGGCGCAATGCAAAAGCCTTGGCTGGCGAGGACCAGGAGACGCACGACCCAGCCGGAACCTGTGCCGCGTCATAAAAACGTAGTGGAATCGTCATGAACGCGCAATGAATTTGCCGGTTCGGGGGCGCGGCGCGCGGTTAATCCTGCTCCGTCATTCCGGGGCGTGCGAAAGCATCGAACTACGGTGCGCAATTGCGTACCTGAGAATCTCGAGATTCCGGGTCTGGTCCTTCGGACCATCCCGGAATGACGCCGTCACTTCCTGGCGATCCCCTCGATAAACAGATCGAGGATCGCTTCGGCGGTCCGCCCAGCCTCGGCGGCGCCTACCCCCCAGCGCGGAAAATGGCCGTCGATGTTCATGCGGGCAAAGCCGTAGACCAGCGCTCGGCCGGCGATCTGCACCTGCTTGAGGTCGACGGAACGGAGCTGGCCGGCCGCAAACGCGTCGGCGAGCGTGCGTTCGGTCAGTTCGATCAACTCGGCATTGTCGCGGGAGACGCCGGCCGCCTTGTCGTGGTCGAAGAACCGGCGGCTGGAGATGATCTCGAAATGGGTCGGGTTGCGCATCGCCCAGCGCAAGTACGCCAGCCCCAGGCTGCGAAAGCGCGCCAGCGGATCGCCGGCGGGCGCTCCGGCCAGCGCGGCCTCGATCTCCCGCCGAAACCGCCGCTGCGCTTCCTCCGCCACCGCCTGCATCAGCGCATCGCGGCTCGGGAAATGCCGAAACGGTGCGCCCGGCGAGACGCCGGCGCGGCGAGCCGCCTCGCGGACGCTGACCGCATCGGGCCCGCCCTCGCCGACCAGCTGCAGCGCGGCATCGATCAGGACCCGCCTGAGATCGCCGTGGTGATAGGGCTTTGGCGCAGCCGCGCGGGCCGCCCGGCGGCGCGGCTTGGCGGTGGATTTCGCGGCTGGCGATTTGGCGGCTGGACGCATTCCCTCTCCTAGCATCACCCGCTTGTGAATGTAAGCACCGATTACACTAGTTGACCGTCAGGAACTTCCGCTATGTAACTAGTGATTACATCGTCCACGTCATCGCGAGCCAGATGGGGGATCTAACATGCCGACACGTCAAAACTGGTTCGAGGGCTGGCGGCTGTTCGCCCTGCTCTCGCTGACACTCCTTGGCCTGAGCATCTGGATCGCCGGCATGCGGCAGTTCGAGGTCGACGGCGTGCGGATGGTGATCCGCTTCACGGCCCGGACCTCGCTATTGTTGTTCTGCCTCGCCTTCTCGGCAGCGGCGCTGGCGCGGCTATGGCCGAACGCCGGGACGCGGTGGCTGCGCCGCAACCGCCGCTATCTCGGCGTCAGCTTCGCCGCCTCCCACGCCATCCACTTGTTTGCCATCGCCTGCTTCGCCGTCATGGACCCCGCGGGCTACGCGGCCGCCACCTCGATCGCGTCCTACATTTTCGGCGGCATCGGCTACACCTTCATCGTCGCCATGACCGCCACCTCGTTCGACCGTACCACGGCGCTGCTCGGCGTACGCGCCTGGCGCATCCTCCATCTCACGGGCGGCTACTACCTGCTGTTTCAATTCATGGTGTCGTTCGGCAAACGAATTCCCGATATGCCGCTCTACGCGCTGTTCCTGATCCCGCTGATTGCGGTGTTTACGCTGCGCATGATCGCGATGGCGCCGCGCGCGCGATCTACCGCGCAGGCGGGGTAACGGGGGACTGTATCTTCGGAGATCAGGTTGGCGGCCGCGGCAAAAATGCTCGTCGCGACGGACCTGCGAGTACGCGAGATCGCCCTGCTGTGCGGCTATCCGATCGCATCGCATTTCACGACCGTCTTTTCCGCGAGATACGGCACTCCTCCCCTGGAGTTCAGGACCTCAAGGGCCGCGACACATCCACCGGCGGCGGCTGCCGGTCGTGGTCATCTATTTCGGAAGGCATTCCACGTTGTAGGCGATGATGATCTGCGCCGGATCGCCCTTGCCCACTCTCTTCAAGTCTTCCAGTCCGCTCCGCAGCTTGGCTCCCGCGTCTTTCAGGCTGCCTTCGAGTGTGGCTTTCGCTGCCTTGCACCGTTCTTCATTCGTAAACTCCTGAAACACGACGCTCGGGCGAAGCCTCCACTCTTCCCTGTCGTTCGTTGCGACAGGGCTGATCGAGTAGGAAAAGACGTACATCAGAACCCACATCGGATGCTCCACTTCACGGGCGACAGCATTTCGCGCGTACAGGAAGGGTCTGGCGTTCCGTTGATTTACATCAACCTCCCAAGCCGGCTGACCTCCGAGCGATCGCAGACGTCGCTGACGAGCAGGGCCTTCATGCTCATGCTCGCGCCATCAGGCCAAGACGCCTGGCGATGATCCTGTCCAGGGTGCGTTTGGGCAGCACGGCCGCCATCGCCAGCTGCACCGGATCGGGCGTCAGCGTGTAGCGCACCCTGGGGCTCGACAGAGTTAGCGCCTCGAATACTTTCGCGGCGATGGCCTCGGCCGGCAGTCCGGTGGAGCTGAGCTGCTGCATGAACGCGCGGATCCGTTCTAGCGCCGGAAAGTACGGCGAGCTCTTGTAGGCGGAAATGTCGACCTGCTCGGCCTTGTCCCAGATCGGGGTCTTCACCGCGCCCGGCGCCACCACGATGACGTCGATCCCGAACAGCATCAGTTCGCGGCGCAGGCTCTCGGAAAGCCCTTCGATCGCATGCTTAGACGCCGCATAGGCCGAGATCAGCGGATTGCCGTGCTTGCCGGAGACCGAGGAGATCATCACGATCCGCCCCTTCGACCCGCTTAGGGCCGGATCGGCGCCGAGCAGCGGGCCGAACGCCTGGGTGGCGATAATGGGCCCGATGAAATTGACCTCCATCTGACGGCGGAATTCGTCGGCGGCGAGTTCGAGCACCGGGCCTGCGACGGCAATGCCCGCATTGTTGACGAGACCCGCGAGCGTCTCGCCGCCCAGCGCGGCGCGCACCTCGCCGGCCGCCGCCCGCACCGCGGCCTCATCGGTGACGTCGAACATCAGCGGCGTGAAGTTGGCGCCGAACTCGCGCTTCAGGCGGTCGGCGTCGGCCTGCTTGCGAACACTGCCGAAGACGCGAAAGCCGCGGTCGAGCAGCAGCTTGGCACAGGCCCAGCCGATGCCGGTGGACGCGCCGGTGATGACGACAGATCTCATGTGGGTACGGGCTCTTGTGAGGGGTTTAATGGAGTTCGTCGTGAAGGAATTCTTAAGCGCCCGCCTCGCGGATTTGCCCGGCGGGAGCCAGTCAGGCCTGACCAATCCTCGCCGGACCGCTTCCCATTCGAGTTTCCCTGGCAACCATTTGGAGAGGATAGCAGGTGCACCGACATGCCAAAAGCTACGCAGAAGTCCCCGTTCCGGTTCAAGAGTTGCCATTTTTTGGCAGTTTGCCGCGTCGCGGCGCGCGACAGCCGCAACGAAATGCGGGGGGCTCGCGCCATCCGTTCCGGGGCGAGCTTTATCGGCGGCATGTCGCGCGATGAAGGCGGCACGACCTCAATTGTTGTCGCCGACACTTTCTGCAGCTCCAGGTAGTGACGCCTGCCTTAACCCGGACGTAACAGTGGACCCGCCATTGTCCGGACCGAACCCTTGGAAGCAACACAACAACAGGCTGCCTACCGTGCAACAGCCGGCTCATTCGATCATCGCCGAACTCGAGGACGCCGTCCGCGGCGGTTCGCCCGCCCGGCGGGTGGACACCCTTCGTCAGGTCACCGATCTCTTTCTCAATGACGGCGACCGCCTCAGCGACGACCAGGTCCAGGTCTTCGACGACGTGCTCTGCCTCCTGATCGCGCGCGTGGAAACGCGGGCCAAGGCCGAGCTCTCGAAGCGGCTGGCACCGCTCGACTACGCACCGTTCGAAGTCATCCAGCATCTGGCCTGGGACGACGAGATCGAGGTCGCCGGCAGCGTGCTCGCCAATTCCAGCCGGCTGGGCACCGAGGTGCTGGTGGAGATCGCCAGCAGCAAGGGGCAGGATCATCTGCTTGCCATTTCCGGCCGCGCCCAGCTTCCCGCCGCGGTCACCGACGTCATCGTCGATCGCGGCGAAGGCAAGGTGATCCGCAGGCTGGCCAACAATGCCGGCGCGCAGTTCTCCGACCAGGGCTTTTCCTCCATCGTCGCCCGCGCCGACGCGGACGACGAGCTGGTTGAAATCCTCGGCCTTCGCGCCGATTTTCCGCCAAAGCTGCTGCCCGACCTGCTGCGCCGGGCCAAGGAAGCCGTTCGCCACCGCCTGCTGGCGATCGCGCCGCCGGCGGTCCAGGAGGAGATCCGGCAGGTGCTGAACGAGATCGCCCGCGAAGCCCAGCCGCCGACGCGCAATTTCGGCGTCGCCGAGGAGCTCGTGAAGCTGATGAAGGAGCTCAGCGAGCTGGACGACGCCGCCGTCTACAATTTTGCCGAGTCGAAGAAGTTCGACGAGGTCACGGTCGCGCTTGCGGTTCTCAATGACATGCCGGTCGAAATGACCGCGAAGCTGATGGAAGGGCCTCGCGCCGACCTGATCCTGATTCCCTGCCGGTCGGCCCGGCTGAACTGGCCGACGGTCGAGTCGATCCTGCGCAACCGGCCGGCATTCGGCCCGGTCGACGCGAAGACGATGGAGCTTGCAGAGCGCGACTACAAGAAACTGTCGATGGAGACCGCGCAGCGGACCGTTCGATTCTGGCAGCTCCACAACAGGATCGAGAAAGAGCCGGTGCGCCCGGGCAACCTGCAATAGCGGGCCTGGCACGCGCCGCGAACGGCGTACGTCCAATAGACCAACACCATACAAGAGCTGCTGGCGACGCGTCAGCAGCTCTTTCTGTTCGCGTCGTATGGGACCGCATCAGGGTGGATCAGGAAGTCGCGCTTAGACTCTGATAGCGCAGACATTTTTGCCGCTGACGTATCGCGTGATCTGCAACAAGCGCTTGGCAAAACCTCGAAAGAAAAAAGGCGAGACCGCATCTGCGATCTCGCCCGGACAATGTCGATCAGTGGCCAGAGACTTGGTGCTGCGGCCAGCCAACTTTCGTATCCTCATGGTGAGGAGGCGCCACCGGGTCCGCGCGTAGCGCGGCCCGATGACAGGCTCCGCGCCGTCTCGAACCAGGTAGCCCTGCTGGTGCCGTTCATCCTTCGAGACGCCGCTACGCGGCTCCTCAGGATGAGGTCTGACAACAGACCCCGCCTCAGTTCTTGGTCTTGTCGACCAGCGCGCCCTTCTTGATCCACGGCATCATGTCGCGGAGTTTCGCGCCGACTTCCTCGATCGGGTGCTCGGCGAGCTTGGCGCGGGTGGCCTTGAACGAGGTCTGGTTGACCTTGTTCTCCAGCATCCAGTCGCGGGCGAACTTGCCGCCCTGGATGTCGGCCAGGACGCGCTTCATCTCGGCCTTGGTCTCGGCGGTGACGATGCGCGGGCCGGTGACGTATTCGCCGTACTCGGCAGTGTTGGAGATCGAGTAGTTCATGTTGGCGATGCCGCCTTCATAGATCAGGTCGACGATCAGCTTTACCTCGTGCAGGCACTCGAAATAGGCCATCTCCGGCGCATATCCGGCTTCGACCAGCGTCTCGTAGCCGCCCTTGATCAGTTCGACCAGGCCGCCGCAGAGCACCACCTGCTCGCCGAACAGGTCGGTCTCGCACTCTTCCTTGAAGGTGGTTTCGATGATGCCGGCGCGGCCGCCGCCGATCGCCGAGGCATAGGACAGGCCGAGGTCATGGGCGTTGCCCGAGATGTCCTTGGCAATCGCGATCAGGCAGGGCACGCCGCCGCCGCGCTGATATTCCGAGCGCACGGTGTGGCCGGGGCCCTTCGGCGCAATCATCAGCACGTCGAGATCGGCGCGCGGGTCGAGCAGGTTGAAGTGGACGTTGAGACCGTGCGCGAACACCAGCGCCGCACCCTTCTTCATGTTGTCATGCAGGTGCTCGCGGTAGATGTCGCCCTGCAGTTCGTCCGGGGTCAGCATCATGACGAGATCGGCCCATTTGGCGGCTTCGGCGACTTCCATCACCTTGAAGCCGGCGGCTTCCGCCTTCTTGGCCGAGGCCGAGCCCTTGCGGAGCGCAATCGCAACTTCCTTGACGCCGGAATCCTTCAGGTTCAGCGCATGGGCATGGCCCTGGCTGCCGTAGCCAACAATGACCACCTTCTTGCCCTTGATCAGGTTCAGGTCGGCATCACGATCGTAATAAACACGCATGGTCGTTTCCTCGATGGATGGCCAAAATCGGCCGGTTAATCAGGCGTTTGGGTGAATAGTGGACCGCCGGTTGCCCGCAAATTTCCGGCGTTGTCTAGAGCATTTTCCGCGTCAAAGGAAACCCGTTTATGCATGGCGCGATGCCGCATCATGCGTCCATGAAGACCGGATAGAGCGAAGCCAGCAGCAGCACCGCCATGACGATGTTGAAGGCCCGGACCGCCCGCCGGGAGGTCAGGACCGGCCGCAGCGCCGACCCGAACAGGGCCCAGGCCGTGCAGGACAGGACCCCCAAAAACAGGCTCAGCGCCACCTGGATCGCGATATTCCACGGATAGGCGGCGATCGCGGCATAGGCGGTGATGGTGCCGATCACCATGACCCAGCCCTTGGCGTTCACCCACTGGAACATGGCCGCGCCCCAGAACGTCATCGGGTGGCCGCCGCGGTCATCGGCCTCCGCCGAAGGCGGCTCCGACAGCGCGATATGGACCGCCAGGTAGATCAGGTAGGCCGCTCCGATATATTTCAGGATGGTCTGCAGCACCGGATAGGCGATGAAGATGGTGCCGAGCCCGAGGCCGACCGCGCCGACCATGAAGGCAAAGCCGACCGTGATGCCCATGATGTGCGGGATGGTCGGGCGGAAGCCGAAGGTAAGCCCCGACGACAGCAGCATGATGTTGTTCGGCCCCGGCGTGAAGAACATCACGGTGGCGAACATGATGAAGGCGATCAGGACCGAATGCGACATGCAGGCCTCACGCGACCTTTGGCAGGACTTTTTCTCTGAGAGCTGAGGACGTTTCGACAGCGCCGCGGGACAATCCCGCAGGTTTCATTTTGTAGCCCTGTAGGTTCTTCGCTCTGCTGGTTTTTCGTTAGCTCGGTTGGTCGGGCTTTGGCTTGCGCAGGAGATAGGTACCGTGCAGCGGCGCGTGGTAGTCGACCGATTCCAGCGTGAAGCCGATATCGGTCAGCATGCGCTCGATCACCCAGCCGAAGGTCGAGTATTCGTCGCGCATATGGGTGACCACGCTGTCACGCTCGAAATCGTGGTTCTTGATCGAAAAATCCGCCCACTGTTCGACATTGCGCTCGGTGCCGTCGGGCATGCTGACGAAGACGATGTCGCGCAGGTAGAAATTGGCGCCGGGCTTCAGCGCCGCGTGGATCCGCGCCAGCGCCACCGCCTTCCAGAAGTCGGGCAGATGGTGCAGCGTGAACTCGCTGACGATCAGGTCGTAGGAATTCGGCTCGTAGGCGAAGCTCAGCATGCCGGCCGGCTGGGTGCGGATCGCCACGCGGCGGTCGCGGGCCTGGATGTTGGCGAGCGCAAGCATCGCCGGCGAAATGTCGATGGCGTCGACTTCGGCCCCCATCATCGCCGCCTCGCAGGCCAGCACGCCGTTGCCGCAGCCGATATCGGCCACCCGCCAGCCCTTCTGCACGCCGAGCATGTTCAGCGCCGCGCGCGCGCGCTGGTCGCTGTCGTCATGCCGGTCGTAGATCGAGGCGACCGCGGTATCGAGGCCGAGTTGCCGTCTTTGATTGTAGTACCAGTCCCGCGCCAGCATGGTTCACATCCCTTCAGGCCCGCGTCCGATCGCGGCAACGCCGGTGCGCGACACCTCGACAAGGCCGAGGGGGCGCATCAGATCTATGAATTGACTGATTTTCGCCGAATTGCCTGTGATCTCGAACACAAAGCTCTCGATCGTGGCGTCGATGACGCGGGCACGGAACGCATCCGCCAGCCGCAGCGCCTCGACGCGGTGGTCGCCGCCGCCCCGCACCTTCACCATCGCCAGTTCCCGCTCGATGGATCGGCCGGTCAGCGTCATGTCGACGACGCGATAGACCGGCACCATGCGGTCGAGCTGGTGCTTGATCTGCTCGATCACCATCGGCGTCCCGGTGGTGACGATGGTGATGCGGGAGAGATGTTTCTGGCTTTCGGTTTCGGAAACCGTGAGGCTTTCGATGTTGTAGCCGCGGCCGGAAAACAGCCCGATCACGCGCGCGAGCACGCCCGGCTCGTTCTGCACGAGAACCGACAGCGTGTGCGACTCGTTCGGATCGTGACGCTCTTCCAGGAAGTAGGCCGATGCGGGCTGGTTCATCTTAGGTCCCCTCAACATTCTCAGTTGTCATGCCCGCGAAGGCGGGCATCCAGTAATCGCCGGCGTCTCGAACCGATCGAGAAGCCGCGGCGTACTGGATCGTCCGGTCAAGCCGGACGATGACAGCGAAATACTCGGCTCGCGTTCGTGGCATCAAGCCAACGCCCTTTCACCGACGGCGACAGCGTCCGTTCCAATCCACTTGCGAAACAGATCGAAATCGATATTGCCGCCGGACAGGATCAGGCCGACGCGCTTGCCGGCGAGTTTCGACCTCTCCTGCAGCGCCGCGGCCAGCGGGGCTGCGCCCGCGCCCTCGGCGAGATTGTGCGTATCGGTCCAGTAGGCGCGGATAGCCGCGGCAACTTCGTCGTCGGTCACCAGCACGATGCGCGAGGTGCCCTTGCGGATGATGTCGAGTGCTTCCGGGTCCGGAATCCGGGTCGCCATGCCGTCGGCCAGCGTGTTGCTGGTTTCGGTGGTCACGACCTTCCCGGCCGCGAACGACAGCGCATAGGACGGCGCTTCGGTCGACTGCACGCCGACGATCTCGGTTTTCAGCCCGAGCAGGTCGCGCGCCATGATGCAGCCGCAGATGCCGGAGCCCTGCCCGATCGGCACAAAGAGCACATCGAGATCGGGCGCCGCGCGCAGCAATTCGAGCGCATAGGTCGCGACGCCGAGCACGAGATCCGGATGGAACGACGGCACCATATGCAGGCCGGCGAACTGGGCGCGGCGCTCGGCTTCCTCGCGCGCGGCCTGAAAATCCTCGCCGTGCTCGACCAGTTCGGCGCCAAACGCGCGCATCGCGCGGTTCTTCTCGACCGAATTGCCCCGCGGCACATAGATCACGGCCGGCACGCCGTGGCGGCCGGCCGCAAATGCCAGGCTCTGCCCGTGATTGCCGCGCGTGGCGGAGATGATCCCGGGCGTGTTCGGGCGCTCCCGCTTCAGCCGGTCCAAATAGACCAGTCCACCGCGCACCTTGAAGGCGCCGATCGGCGTGTGGTTCTCGTGCTTGACCACGACGTGAGCGCCGAGCCGCTGCGCCAACAGCGGCCAGACATGCGCCGGCGTCGGCGGCACCGCCTGCCCCACGATCCCATGTGCGCGCTCGAGTTCGACGAGGTCAAACACGTTTCTATCCTCTTGCGTGCTCGTCGTCCCCGCGAAGGCGGGGACCCGGTATTCCAGAGACGTTCGAGCAAGCCCGAAACGCCGCGGCGTACTGGATCGCCCGGTCAAGCCGGGCGATGACAGCGGAATTTGTGGCCGGCGTTCTCATACCCACATCCTCACACCAGCGCCTTGCCGCCGGCGAAGGCCGCGGCGGTGGCTTCGTCGGTCGCTTCCACCGGCAGGAGCATTTCGTTGTGCGCCTTGCCGGACGGAATCATCGGGAAGCAGTTTTCCAGCGTCGCCACGCGGCAATCGAACAGCACCGGGCGCTTGACGCTGATCATCTCCTTCAGCGCGCCGTCGAGATCGCCGGGCTTGATCGCCTGCAGGCCGACGCAGCCATACGCATCCGCGAGCTTGACGAAATCCGGCAGCGCTTCGGAGTACGAATGCGACAGCCGGTTGCCGTGCAGCAGTTGCTGCCACTGACGCACCATGCCCATGTACTGGTTGTTGAGGATGAAGATCTTGATTGGCAGTTCATACTGAACGGCCGTCGACATTTCCTGCATCGTCATCTGCACCGAGGCGTCGCCGGCGATGTCGATCACGAGGCTGTCGGGATGCGCGACCTGCACGCCGAGCGCGGCCGGCAGGCCGTAGCCCATGGTGCCGAGACCGCCCGACGTCATCCAGCGATGCGGCTCCTCGAAGCCGTAGAACTGCGCCGCCCACATCTGGTGCTGGCCGACCTCGGTCGTGATGTAGGTGTCGCGGCCGCGGGTCGCCGCGAACAGCCGTTCGATGGCGTATTGCGGCAGGATGATATCGTTGTTCTTCTTGTAGGCGAGCGAATTGCGCGCGCGCCACACCGCGATCTCCTGCCACCAGGCCTTGATGTCGGGCTTCTTCGCTTCCGCCTTGAACACCTGCAGCAGGTCGCCCATCACGTTGGCGGCGTCGCCGATGATCGGCACGTCGACGCGGATGTTCTTGTTGATCGAGGACGGATCGATGTCGATGTGAATCTTCTTCGAGCCCGGCGAGAACGCGTCGACGCGACCGGTGATGCGGTCGTCGAAGCGCGCGCCGACGCACAGCATGACGTCGCAATCATGCATCGCCATGTTGGCCTCGTAGGTGCCGTGCATGCCGAGCATACCGAGCCAGTTCTTGCCGCTCGCCGGATAGGCGCCGAGGCCCATCAGCGTCGAGGTGATCGGAAAGCCCGTGGCCTCGACCAGGTCGCGCAGCAGTTTTGATGCTTCGGCGCCGGAATTGATGACGCCGCCGCCGGAATAGATCACCGGGCGCCTGGCCGATGCCAGCAGCGCCACGGCCTTGCGGATCTGCGCCGCGTCGCCCTTCAGCCGCGGCGTGTAGGAGACGTGCACGTCGGACTTGCGCGGCGGATGATAGGTACCGACCGCGAACTGCACGTCCTTCGGCACGTCGACCAGCACCGGACCGGGGCGGCCTGAAGTGGCGACATAGAACGCCTCATGCAGGACCTTGGCGAGATCATTGACGTCGCGCACCAGCCAGTTGTGCTTGGTGCAGGGACGCGTGATGCCGACGGTGTCGCATTCCTGGAACGCGTCGTTGCCGATCAGATGCGTCGGGACCTGCCCGGTGATGCAGACCAGCGGGATCGAATCCATCAGCGCGTCCGTCAGCGGCGTCACCATGTTGGTGGCGCCGGGGCCCGAGGTCACCAGCACCACGCCCGGCTTGCCGGTCGAGCGCGCATAGCCTTCGGCGGCGTGACCGGCGCCCTGCTCGTGCCGAACCAGGATGTGCTCGACCTCGCTCTGCTGGAAAATCTCGTCATAGATCGGAAGCACCGCGCCGCCGGGATAGCCGAACAGGTGCTGGACGCCATGATCGATGAGCGCGCGCACGATCATCGCGGCGCCGGTCATCTGGTTCGGATCGTGGCTATTGTCGGTCATGACGTACTCCTGACTTGCTCCGGATGCGCTGTTGCCAGCGGCTTCTTCAAGTGTCTGTTTCGGGAAATAAAAAAGGGCCCCAGAGGCCCCATGCACACCGCCTGGTTTCGGGATGGCCTCAGCCACCCCCGGCGGTGCGCCTGGGTACGACTACGATAACGAGTTTGGTAATAATATTACGCATTTTGCGGCTCGAACTTGCCAAAGGTTGCGCGGTTATACCGCCCGGTCCCGGGAAGTCAAGGGAAGGACGCCGATAACGCTATTTTCGCAGCTTAGCGGGGTTCCCGGCATTCGGCGAGTGTTTTTGCGGGCACCAAAGCGCATGGCTGACGCCCCAGTTCACGCGTGCGCGCGGGCGAGGTCATACGGGGCTGCCAATGCCTCGATCGGGAGATTCCACTCCGTGCTGATGGTGCGGATCATATCCAGCGTCAGGGGCCGGATACGATTCAATACTTCAGACGCGCGATTTCGGCCGATCAGCCTGGCCAATTCCGCTTGCGACCTGCCCATGGATTCGATCGCAAAATGCAGCATATCCACGGGATCGCCATGCTTTGCCGAGAAGTGCTTATCTTCGTAAGCCTTGATAAGCATCGACAAAACCTCGAAACGGTCACCATCCGCCGTGCCGGGCTTCGGCTCGGAGTCGAAATAACGCGACACCTCGCGGATCGCCCATTCGTAGTCCTGTTCATTGCGGAGAGGCTTTACATCCATCATCACACCGTCTCCGCGTCTATGCCGTCATATTCCGAATGCGTGCCGACAAACTTGATGAGCGCCGTTCTGAACTTGAATGAAAAGTGGACGACAAGCCGATATTTGTTGCCGCCGATATCGAAGATGGCCCTGTTGTCTCCGACGAAGTCCACATTGTTTCCGAAAGCTCTCTTCAGGTCCGCCGGGCCACTCCATTCACCTCTGGAAACGATTTGATACCAGGTGCCGAGCGGCCGCTCGGCTTGAGGGTATCGCTCCCAGAAGGCTCGAAGTGCCTTCCTTGCTATCACATTCATAGCCATACCGTGTTCCCACTACGGGATCAATCGAAATTCCCGCCATGGGAACAGAGTGAACAGCTAGTTACTTCTGACCGCACCTTTCCGCCCACCCCCTCGCCGCTTCCGGCGCCACCCATTCGAACTCCGGAAGCTGGTGCCGGAACCAGGTGAACTGGCGCTTGGCATAGTGGCGGGTGTCCGCGCGGCTGATTTCGGCGGCCTGGTCGCGGGTGATTTCACCGCGCAAATGGCGGGTGAGCGCCGGCACGCCGTGGGCCTTCATCGCCGGCAGCAGGGGATCGAGTTCGCGCGCGGCCAGCTCCGCGACCTCCTCCAGCGCGCCTGCGGCCAGCATCGCATCGAACCGCGCATCTATCCGGGCGTAGAGTTGGTCGCGCTCCGGCGCGAGAAATATGGCGGAGAATTCGCTCCGAGGCAGCAGCGGCGGCAGGCCTTCGCGGTGCCAGTCGGTCAGAGCGCGGCCGGTAGCCTCGATCACCTCCAGCGCGCGCGCGATACGGGTGCGGTCGCGCGGCTTCAGGCGCTCGGCCGATACAGGATCCCACCTCGCCAGTTCGGCGTGCAGTGCCTCGACGCCGTCGTGCTCCAGACGCGCGCGAACGGCTTCGCGCACTTCGGGGGGTATCGGCGGCACCGCGGACAGGCCGTGCGTCAGCGCCCTGAAATACAGGCCGGAACCGCCGACGAAGATCGGCAGCCGCCCTTCTGCGCGGGCCTCCGACAGCACCTTGGCGGCATCCGCAACCCAGGCGCCCGCCGAGTAATTCACCGACGCGTCGACATGGCCGTAGAGCCGGTGCGGTACCCGCGCTTCTTCCTCCGCGGTCGGCCGCGCGGTGATGACGCGCAGGTCGCGATAGACCTGCTTGGAATCGGTATTGATGATCACGCCGCCGACGTTTTGGGCAAGCTCCAGCGCCAGCGCCGACTTGCCGCTGGCGGTCGGCCCTGCGATAAGCACGGCCTTGCCCGAAACTGGCGAATGTGCCCGCATGTCCCTGGTCGCTACCCTCATTTGCAATCCGGTCAATCCCGCGCTCGACACCACGATCGTCGACGGCGCGCTGGCCGTTCTTCCCTCGCCCGGAACGGCGCAATGGCTGTTCGACGAAGTCGCGGTCGACATCCCCTTCGACAGCCCGGTCAGGGGCCCGGAAGACATCAAGGCGATCGAAACCCGCCTGCAAGCGGCGCGCGGCGATTTCCCGATCGACATTGTCGTGCAACCTGTCGCGGCCCGGCGCAAGAAGCTTTTTCTGGCGGACATGGATTCCACCATGATCGGCCAGGAATGCATCGATGAACTGGCCGATTTCGCCGGCCTGAAGGCGCATGTTTCCGCCATCACCGAGCGCGCGATGCGCGGCGAGATCGAGTTCGAGCCAGCGCTGCGCGAGCGCGTGGCGCTATTGAAGGATATGCCGGTCAGCGTCGTCGACGAGGTGCTGGCAAAGCGCATCACGGCGACGCCGGGGGGCCGCGAACTGGTTTCCACCATGCGCGCCAACGGCGCCTGGACCTGCCTGATCTCCGGCGGCTTCACGCTGTTCACCAACGCAGTCGCCGCCAAGATCGGCTTCCAGGAGAACCGCGCCAACGAGTTGAAGGTTCAAAACGGCAAGTTAACCGGCGAAGTCACTGAGCCGATCCTCGGCCGCGCCGCCAAGCTCGCAACGCTGATCGAGCTTCGCGACGCCTTCGATCTCGACGACATCGACACGCTGGTGACGGGCGACGGCGCCAACGACCTCGGCATGATCGAGGCGGCCGGCCTCGGCGTCGCCTATCACGCCAAGCCCGCCGTTGCGGCCGCCGCCGCGGCGCGGATCGATTACGGCGACCTCACCGCGCTGTTGTATGCGCAGGGATATCGGCGCGAGGAGTTTGTGGGGGCGTAGCCTCTAGTCTAGCCGTCATCACCCGCGAAAGCGGGTGATCCAGTATTCCAGAGACGTCAGCTACAGAACCGAACGGCTGCGGCGTACTGGATACTCCGCCTTCGCGGAGTATGCCAGCCGACGTAGGTGTCGTGCGCCCGTAACTACCCTACTGCACGCTCAGCGCCACGAAGCGCAGCTCGCCTTCACCGTTGGCGACCAGCAGCAGGACCGACTTCTTGCCGTCCTTCTTGAGCTGATCGACGCGCTTTTTGATGTCGGCGGCGTTGGTCACCGCTTCCTGCGCCACCTCGACGATGACGTCGCCGGCCGAGAGGCGCTTTTCGGCGGCATCGGAGGAATTGTCGACGCCGGTGATGACGACGCCCTTCACGCTCTCCTTGATCTTGAACCGGGTGCGCAGATCCTTGCTCAGCGCGGCGAGATCGAGGCCGAGCGCCTTCTGCGTCACCAGCTTCTCCGGCGGATCTTCCTTGGCCTTGGCGGCGGCCTGCTGCACCTTCTCGTTATCCTCGAGGCGGCCGAGCTTGACCTTGCGGGTCTCCTCGTTGCCCTTGCGGATGACCACGACGTCGACTTCCTTGCCGACTGCAGTGTCGGCCACGGCGCGCGACAGATCCTTTGGATCCTTGACGTCCTTGCCGTCGAACTTGACGACCACGTCGCCCGGCTCGATGCCGGCGGGCTTTGCCGGCCCCTTGTCGTCGACGCCGGCGACCAGCGCGCCGCGGGCGGGTTTGATGCTGAGGCTTTCGGCGATCTCCTCGGTGACCTGCTGGATCCGAACGCCGAGCCAGCCGCGGCGCAATTCGCCGAACTGCTGGAGTTGATCGACCACGCGGGACACCGTCTTCGACGGCACCGCGAAGCCGAGGCCGATCGAACCGCCGGTCGGCGAGATGATCAGCGTGTTGACGCCGACCACTTCGCCTTCGAGGTTGAACAACGGACCGCCGGAATTGCCGCGGTTGATGGAGGCGTCGGTCTGGATGTAGCTGTCGTACGGCCCCTGGCTGATGTCGCGGTTGCGCGCCGACACGATGCCGGCCGTGACCGAACCGCCGAGGCTGAACGGATTGCCGATCGCGATCACCCACTCGCCGAGCCGCAGCTTGTCGGAATCGCCGAACTTGACCGCGACCAGCGGCTTCACCGGCTTGAACTTCAGCACCGCGATGTCGGTCTTCTTGTCGACGCCGACCAGTTCGGCCTTGATCTTGGTGCCGTCGTTCATGATCACGTTGATCTCGTCGGCGTCGGCGATGACGTGATTGTTGGTGACGACGATGCCGGCGGGATCGATGATGAAACCGGAGCCGAGCGAATTGGTCTTGCGGCGCTGCATTTCGCCGCTCTTGTCGCCGTCCTTGGGGCCGCCGCCGCGCCGGTTCTTGAAGAAGTCGTCGAAGAACTCCTCGAACGGCGAACCCGGCGGCAATTGCGGCATCGCCTCCCTGTTGCTGCCACCGCCCTTGGCCTCGACGTTCTGCGAGGTCGAGATGTTGACGACGGAATCGATCACCTTCTCGGCGATGTCGGCGATGCCGTCCGGCCCGCGCGCGCTGACCGGCGCCGCCGTCAGCATGCTGGCGGCACCGAACGCGATGGCAATCCCCATCAGGCGCAGGCGACTGGTCAAGGCGGGTCTGGCACCGGTCATGTCGGCTAGTCTCCAAAGGGATGGAATTTGGCACCACAGTGCGCCCGAACGGGGCCGAGGCGCAAGCATCTGCGCTGAGCATTCCCGCAAAAAGCTGACTTCCTGCGGCTCACGATTTCGTTGACGCCACAGGTATTTGTGGCCGCTTTCGTAGCTCGAGCGCTAGCGCCGGACGAACCAGATCAGCAGCAATCCCACCACCGCCGACCCGATGCCGACGATACGCAAAATATTGTCCGGTGTCGCCAGCGCGCTCTTCATGGCCCGGCGCATCCAGGCCGGGCTCGCCGCGAACATCAGGCCTTCCAGGACGAACAGAATTCCAAGGCCGATGAGGAAGTCGGCAAACGCTATGGACCTCATCGGACAACACCCCCCCGTTTATCATCGCTTCTTATTTGACGGAGGCGACGCGGAGCCCGCGTCGCCTCGATAACTTCAGAATGTAGCCGCCCGCCCGCTATTGCTTCGGTGCCGCGGGCGCCGCTGCAGCCGCCGCCGGTTGACCCGACGGATTGGCAAAGAAGCGGAAAAACTCAGAGTCGGGCCGCAGCAGGAAGCGGGTGTCGTTGGACCGAAGCCCGGTCTCGTAGGCCGACATCGAGCGGTAGAAGGCGAAGAAGCCCGGATCCCGGCCGTACGCCTCGGCAAACAGCCGGTTGCGCTCGGCGTCGCCGACGCCGCGCGTCTGCTCGGCGGCCGAATTGGCTTCCGCGATGATCACGGTCGCCTCACGATCGGCCTTGGAGCGGATTTCCTGCGCCTTCTGGCCGCCCTGGGCGCGGAACTCGGCGGCCTCGCGTTGCCGCTCGGTCTGCATCCGCTGGTAGACTGCCTGGCTGTTCTGCTCCGGCAGGTCGGCGCGGCGGATACGAACGTCGACCACCTGGATGCCGTATTGGTCCGCCTCGCGGTCGAGCTGATCGCGGATCCGCATCATCAAGTTATCGCGTTCGTCGCGAACCACGTTGATGAACGTGACCTCGCCCAGCACGCGCCGCAATGCGGCGTTCAGCAGCGTCGTGAGCTGAAGATTGGCAGCCTGGATCGAACCGATGCTCTGATAGAAGCGCAGCGCGTTCTTGATGCGGTAACGGGCGAAAGCGTCGACCACCAGCCGCTTCTGATCCGAGGCGATGACTTCCTGCGACGGATTTTCCAGATCGAGAATACGCTTGTCGATCGAGATCACGGTATCGATGAACGGCGCCTTGAAGTTCAGGCCGGGTTCGGTGACGACGCGCACGGGCTCGCCGAGCCGTACCACCAGCACCTGTTCGGTTTGCGCGACCGTGAAGACCGAGCTGTAGCCGACGATGATGACGACGAACAGCAGGATCAGGCCGACGACGCCTGCAACGGGGGACTTCATCGGGTGCCTCCCTGCTGCTGGCTGGTGGCGGGCGGCGATGGTGGACGCCGTGGCGTCAGTTCACTGAGCGGCAGGTACGGCACCATGCTGTTCTGCGTACCGTTGCCGCCGTCATAAACCAGCTTCTCGGAACCGCCGAGAATCCGCTCCATTGTCTCCAGATAAAGTCGCTGCCGCGTCACGTCGGGCGCCTTCTTGTACTCGTCGTAAACCTTCTGGAAGCGCGCGCTCTGGCCCTTGGCCTCGGCGACCGCCTGTTCCTTGTAGCCTTCGGCGACTTGCAGGATCTGCGCGGCGCGGCCGCGAGCGTCGGGAATGACGCGGTTGGCGTATGTCTGCGCCTCGTTCTGCAGCCGCTCGAAGTCGGCGCGCGCAGCCTGCACGTCGCGGAACGCGTCGATGACCTGCGCGGGCGGATCGACCTTCTGCATCTGCACCTGCGTGATGAGAACGCCGGCGCCGTAACTATCCAGCGTCTTTTGCATCAGCTCCTGCACGCTCTGCTCGGTCAAGGTGCGGGCACCGGTGAGGATCGGCTGGATCTGCGAACGCCCGATCACCTCGCGCATCGCGCTTTCGGCCACCGCCTTCACGGTGCCCTCGGGGTTCTGGATGTTGAAGAGAAAATTGCCGACGCCGTCGGGCTTGATGCGCCACAACACCGTGAAGTCGACGTCGACGATGTTTTCGTCGCCGGTCAGCATCAGGCTTTCTTCCGGCACATCCCGCATGGTGCGGCCACGCCGCGCCGGGTCCTCGATCAGCGACATGCCGATCGAGATCGTTGAAACGCGCAGCGCCTTCGGCAGAAGCACGGTCTCGATCGGATACGGCAGATGATAGTTCAGGCCGGGTTGCACGGTACGAACGTGCTTGCCGAAACGCAGCACGACGCCGAGTTCTTCGGACTGCACGCGGAAGAATCCGGACAAGCCCCAGATCGCCAGCGCGCCGATCAGGACCAGCGCGATGCCCATGGTGCTGAAATGACCGCCCGGCAGAAGCTGCTGCAGCCGGTCCTGGCCGCGCCGCAGAAGGTCCTCGAGATCCGGCGGCCTCGGACCGGCCGACTGCGGCCCCGAGCCCCACGGCCCCTTGGGACCCGAGCCCCAGGGGCCCCCACCTTGATTCTTCCACGGCATATAAAACTCTCCTCCGCTGGGCCCGGATCCGCCTGTTGGCAGGGTGCCCAGCCTCGCATATCCGCCCGGCTTTATAGGGGACCGCTAGGCCCCTTACAACGCAAGCTTCCTGCTCGAAACAGCTATGCTTGACGCCATATTTGTCAATGCAAACATCGGCTAGCGCGGTTAACGCTGATGGCGCCGACGATATGTCACATAGGAGAAATCGACGCTGTCTTCGGGACCGGCCGGATTCCGTACCCGCGCCACCTCCTCCCAAACCGCCGGGTCGATTGCGGCAAGATGTGTGTCACCCTCGGGCCGGGCGTGCACTTCGGTGATTTCCAGGCGATCGGCCCTGTCCATGCATTGCGCGTAGATCTCCGCGCCTCCGATGATCGCGATCTCAGTGGCGAAACGCCGCAGCGCATCCCCGGTGGCGATTGCCATCGCATCCGCAACGGAATGCGTGACCACGGCGCCGGCGGCGCGAAAGCCCGCATCGCGCGTAACCACGATATTGGTTCGTCCGGGAAGCGGCCGGCCGATCGAGAGGAACGTCTTGCGCCCCATCACCACGGGCCTGCCCGAGGTCAGCGCCTTGAAGCGCGACATGTCGGATTTCAATCGCCACGGCATCGCACCGCCGGCGCCGATGACGCCATTCTCGGCGACCGCCACGATGACAACGACTTCCATTACGCTCCCCTCGCCAGGGCCCGCAGCGCCGGACCACCGACCCGGCAGACCGTCCACTCATCCATCAGCACTGCACCGAGGGACTTGTAGAACTCGATCGACGGCGAGTTCCAGTCGAGCACCGACCATTGCAGCCGCGACCAGCCTTTGGCGATACATATGTTCGCCAGATGCACCAGCAGCGCCTTGCCTATGCCCTTGCCGCGCAACGCCGGGCGAACGAACAGGTCCTCCAGGTAGATTCCGGCTCGACCGCTGAAGGTCGAATAATTGACGAACCAGACCGCGAAGCCCACGGCCTCGCCGTTCCACTCCGCAATCTCGCAAAACAGGCGCGGGTTGGCGCCGAACAACTCAGCATCGAGATCGGCTTCGGTGGCCTCGACTTCGTGCAGCAGCTTTTCATATTCGGCGAGTTCACGAACGAACGACAGCACAAGCCCCGCTTCGCCCGGACGTACGCGGCGGATGTTGAGAGACATCAATCCCCCGCACCGCTATTCATACAGCCACCTCGGCCTTGATATGCGGGTGCGGATCGTAGCCTTCGAGCGCAAAATCCTCGTAGCGGAATGCGAAGATGTCCTTCACATCGGGATTGATCTTCATGACCGGCAGCGGCCGCGTCGGCCGTGTCAGTTGCAGCCGCGCCTGCTCGATATGGTTGGAGTAAAGATGCGTGTCGCCGAACGAGTGGACGAAGTCACCCGGCTTCAGCCCCGTCACCTGCGCCACCATCATCGTCAGCAGCGAATAGGACGCGATGTTGAAGGGCACGCCCAGGAATACGTCGGCTGAACGCTGATAGAGCTGGCACGACAGCTTGCCGTTGGCGACGTAGAACTGAAACAGGCAGTGACAGGGCGGCAGCGCCATCTTGTCGACGTCGGCCGGATTCCACGCGCTCACGATCAGCCGACGTGAATCCGGGTTGCGCTTGATCATGTCGATGACGTTGGAGATCTGATCGATGCGGCGTCCATCCGGTGCCGGCCACGAGCGCCACTGCGATCCATAGACCGGACCGAGATCGCCGTTGGCGTCGGCCCATTCGTCCCAGATCGAAACGCCGTGGTCCTTGAGATATTTGATGTTGGTGTCACCGGCGAGGAACCACAGCAATTCGTGCACGATCGCTTTCAGCGGCAGGCGCTTGGTGGTCAGCATCGGAAAGCCGGCCGACAGGTTGAAGCGCATCTGGTGGCCGAAGATCGACAGCGTGCCGGTGCCGGTGCGGTCGTGCTTCTCCGCACCGTCGCTGAGGATACGTTCGAGCAGGTCGTGATACTGGTTCATGGCTGACGTTTCGGGCCTTCCGGGGAGCGCGAACTTAGCGCCGGCATAGCCGATCGACATCCCGATTCGGCTTCACCCACCAATTATACCCCGAAAAATGATCATCCCCGCGCAAACGACAAGGGGCGGAACCGGCGTCCCGCCCCTCGCCCAACCCGTTGATGATGTAGACTAATTCACCGCCTTGAGCACCGGCGTCCACTTCGCGATTTCATTCTTGACCAGGGTTCCCAGCGCGGCCGGCGTCCGCTGCTCCTTGGCCGGGATCACGCTGCCGAGGTCGAGCAGACGCTTGCGCACGCCCTCGTCATCCAGCGCCTTGACGACCGCCTCGTTCAGCTTGGCGACAACTTCCGGCGGCGTGCCCTTTGGCGCGAAGATCGCATTCCATGCCTGCGCCTGGAAGGCCGGCAGGCCGGCCTCGGCGGTGGTCGGAACATTGGGCAGGGACGGATTGCGCTCCGGCGTCGCGATCGCATAGGCCTTGATCGTGCCGCCGTTGATCTGCGGCACGGCGTTGACGATCTGGTCGCACATGTAGTCGACCTGCCCCGCAACGAGCGCATTCATCGCCGGACCCGTGCCGTTGAAGGGCACGCCGATCGGCTTGACCCCGAGCACCGAGTTCAGCAACTCGCACGATACGTGGGAGACCGAACCGATGCCGGCATGCGCGGCATTTACCTTGCTTTCATTCGCCTTCACGTAGGCGATGAATTCCTTGAGGTCCTTCGGCGGCAGATCCTTGCGCGCCAGGATCAGGATCGGCGTTCCCGCGAGCAGGCCGACCGGTTCGAAATCCTTTTCCGGATGATAGGCGAGCTTGGGATAGAGCGGCACGGACGCCGCATGCGTGCCCATATGCCCGGTGATCAGCGTATAGCCGTCATTGGCGGCCTTCGCCGCGCGCGTGGTGGCGGTGGTTCCGCCGGCACCGACGACGTTTTCGATGATGATGGTCTGACCGAGCGTCTGCGCCATATGGCCGGTGACGATGCGAGCGATCACATCGGTCGGCCCGCCTGCCGCAAACGGCACGATCATGGTGATGCTGCGGGTCGGATAGGTTTGAGCCTGCGCCTGTGCAGACAGTGCAAGTCCGACGAGTGCAGCCAGACAGCCGCTCGCCAGGGAGCGTCCATACCATTTCATGGTTAAGTTCCTTCAGCCCTTAGACAAATGCCGGCTCTCTCAAGCCGGCATTTGCGAGTAATATCAGTTCACGCGAAGTCGAACAGACTACAACCTGCGGCGCACCGCCGCAGGTCAGTTCTCGGATTCGACGAACACCTCGTCGCGCTTCTTGCGCAGCGCCGGCAGCACCGTCAGGATCAGCAGTCCGGCCGCGATCGCCATCAGCACCGCGGACAGCGGACGCGTGACGAACACCGACCAGTCGCCGCGCGAGATCAGAAGCGCCCGGCGCAGGTTCTCCTCCATCAGCGGCCCGAGCACCATGCCCAGCAGCAGGGGCGCGGGCTCGAAGTCGTGCTTGATGAGCCAGTATCCGATCAATCCGAACACGCCTGCAATCATGACGTCTGTCGGTGCGTTGTTCACCGAGTAGATGCCGATACAGCAGAAGATCACGATCGACGGGAACATCAGGCGATACGGCACGCGCAGCAGCCGCACCCAGATGCCCACCAGCGGCAGGTTGATGACGAGCAGCATCAGATTGCCGATCCACATCGAGGCGATCATGCCCCAGACGAGGTCGGGTTGCTTCTGCATCACCTGCGGTCCCGGCACGATGCCATGGATGGTCATCGCACCGACCATCAGCGCCATCACCGCGTTCGGCGGAATGCCGAGCGTCAGAAGCGGGATGAACGAGGTTTGCGCGGCGGCATTGTTCGCGCTTTCGGGCGCCGCAACGCCCTGAATCGAGCCGCGACCAAACATCTGGGGCGTCTTCGATATCTTCTTCTCGAGCGTATAGGCCGCGAACGAGGCGATGACGGCGCCGCCGCCCGGCAGGATGCCGAGGATCGAGCCAAGCACCGTCCCGCGTCCTATCGCCGGCGCCGAGTCCTTCAGATCCTTTGCCGTCGGCATCAGGCCGGAGACCTTTTGCTGAACCAGTTGCCGGTCGCTTTCGCCGCCGGCGTCGAGATTGCGGATGATTTCCGCAAAACCGAACAACCCCATCGCCAGCGTGGCAAACCCTAGACCGTCAGCCAGTTCGGGAATGTTGAAAGCCATGCGCGAGGCGCCGGTTTCGATGTCCGATCCCACCATCGACAGCAGCAGCCCCAGCACGATCATCGCGATCGCCTTGAGCACCGAGCCCTTTGCCAGCACGACGGCGAAGATCAGGCCGAGCACCATCAGCGAGAAATATTCGGCAGGGCCGAACGCCAGCGCGAGCTTGGTGAGCGGCGCGCCCAGAAGGGCGATGAGCACGGTCGCGACACAGCCGGCAAAGAACGATCCGATCGCCGCGATCGCCAGCGCCGGACCGGCGCGGCCCTGCTTGGCCATCTGGAAACCGTCGAGCGCCGTGACCACCGACCCCGCCTCGCCGGGAATGTTGACCAGGATCGACGTGGTCGAGCCGCCATACTGCGCACCGTAATAGATGCCGGCCAGCATGATCAGCGCGCCCACCGGCGGCAGGCCGAAGGTGATCGGAAGCAGCATGGCGACGGTGGCGATGGTGCCAATGCCCGGCAGCACGCCGACGAGGGTACCGACCAGCGCGCCGATCAGGCACAGCAGAATGTTGACGGGGATCGGGATCGACATGCCGCCGAGAAATGCAGGCGACCACTGCACGAACTGGAAAACGACGCCGAAGCCGAGTCCAAGGTTTGAAAAGATATCTCCCATCGTAGCCTCAACGGATCAAGAATGTCGGCAGGAGCTGCAAGGGCAGACCGAGCGCATAAGGAAACAAAAGGGCGCAGAACGCCGTCAGGCAGGCGCCGACGACAAGCGCCTCTACCCAACGGGTCTCATGCGAGCCGCAAGCGGCGATCATGAAGCTTGTCATCGCAGCGAAGATCATTCCCATCGGCCGGATCGTGAACGCAAAGGAAAGGATTGCCAGCGACACAAAAAGCGGGCCGCGCCAGTGATATTTCGCAAGGTGCTGGCCTTCGGTCAGAACGCCGACGAGCGCGATGGCGGCGCCCAGTCCGAGCAGCAGAAACCCGAACATCCGGGGTGCGGTGCCGGCGCCGAACGAAAACCCGCGCATGCCCTGCAGGTCGCTCGACGCCCAGAGGGCGAACAAGGCGACGGCCATCAACGCGATGCCGCCGATAAAATCCTGCGGTCCGCGAACCCACTTCGGCATGATAGATTTGACCGGCGCTTGGCCCGGCGTAGCACTCATCAATCTCACTCCCCCCAAAAGGCGGGGCTTCTCGCCCGTCGCTTGGATAACTTGTACCTATATGCGTGTCCCGGAAACTGCGTAGCGAGTTTCCTCGGACAACGCCAGCAAAACCCAAAGCGCCCTCGCCCGGGAATATCCTGACAGGCATAGCGACCGGCGTGAATTGGCGCATCTATTCGTACCTGGGCAACGGCCCTGTTCGGAAAGCCGTGCAGCGAGGCTGTCCCATCGCAACTTTCGCGGCTCACGGCGCCGGCAATACCCGCGATCAGATATTTCGCGCGCCCTTGGCGATCCTTGATCACGCGCCGGCCACAATCAGCCCACCGGGCAGCCCCCCTTAAGGGCAAAACCAGGCTGGCTTGGCGGCGAACGGTCGGCCAACAACGTAGCAGCCGGGCGGGAGCCGGCTGCCCGCCGCAATTCAGGAACTGCCCGAAGCCATCCCAATAGCCGTGTGCGCACCCGCCGGTGGCCCTATTTTTCTTCAGACTTGCACCCTATATTGGGGGTGCCGGTTCGCCGGCTATGGAAATAAATGACCGTCGCAATAAACCATTCGGACCCGGGGGCAGTACCCGGCGCCTCCACCCAAGCCCACCCAATTAGTGGGCTTCGGCGGGGGCGAAATAGGATCGACGAGGGCGTAAAGGGCGAGTTTTTTCTCGGTATGGTTCCGCCGTTATCGGGCTATGCAATAGTTGCAAACGACAACTATGCTCCGGTTGCTCAGGCTGCGTAACGCAGTTTGAAAGACCAAGTCTAAAGTCCTAGTGGGTTAAGCTCCGCTAGGCGGGGTTCGGAGGCACCTGGCAACAGAAGCCTCCACTTCATTTTCTTTTGCATTATCCGCCCGGCAGAAGTCTTCTGCCGCAAATTCGACCCGTCACGCCTGCTGACCTTCGGCCCGTGCCGGAGTACCATGGGACAGCAGGGCGAGTCGGGGCACCGGCGGCCACCATTTAACGTAACAGGACCATCATGGCGACCGATCACATCCGTTATGACGTGCTGGCGCGCGACGCGCTGCGCGGGGTGCTGCGCCGCGTGCTGACCGACGCTGCCGAACACGGCCTGCCCGGCGAGCATCATTTCTTCATCACCTTCCTGTCCACCGCCGACGGCGTAAAGCTGTCGCCGCGGCTGCTTGCGCAATATCCGGAGGAGATGACCATCATCCTGCAGCACCAGTTCTGGGATCTGGTGGTGACCGAGGACCGTTTCGAGGTCGGCCTTTCGTTCGGCGGCATTCCGGAGCGGCTGGTGGTTCCGTTCGCCGCGATCAAGAGCTTTCTTGATCCATCCGTCCAGTTCGGCCTGCAGTTCGAACCGTCGGAGGCCATACCCGAAGCGCCGGCGGCAAAGCTGCCCGCCGTTCCCGCTGCCCCCGCCCTGCCCGTCGCCACGGCGCCGGCGCCCGCTGCCGAGAGCGCGGACGAGCCGGAGAAGGCAAGCGAGGGTGCGGAAGTGGTGCGGCTGGATCGTTTCCGCAAGAAATAATCCAAGCGCGAGAAAGTCCGCAACGCTGTAGTGTGCGCGTCCCGCCACTTCACGGTGCAATGGACTTTACGCATGGCTCGGACGAACTCCAAAAACAAATCCACCCGCAGCGAGACCGACAGTTTCGGTCCGATCGACGTTGCCGCCGACCGCTATTGGGGCGCACAGACCGAACGCTCGCGGCAGAACTTCAAGATCGGCCAGGACCGCATGCCGATGCCGATCGTCCATGCGCTCGGCATCGTCAAGCTCGCCTCCGCGCAAACCAACCGGGAACTCGGCCTGCTCGATGCACGCCGCGCCGGCGCCATCACCCGCGCTGCCCGTGAGGTGATCGAGGGCAAGCTCGACGATCATTTCCCGCTGGTGGTCTGGCAGACCGGCTCCGGCACCCAGACCAACATGAACCTCAACGAGGTGATCGCCAACCGGGCCAACGAACTCCTCACCGGCAAGCTCGGCAAGGAGCCGGTTCATCCGAACGATCACGTCAACATGAGCCAGTCGTCGAACGATTCATTTCCGACGGCGATGCACATCGCGGCGGCGCAAGGCATCCTGGCGAACCTGATCCCGGCCTTGAGCGAATTGCATCGCGAGTTGCGCAGGAAGGAAAAGGCATTCGCGAAGATCATCAAGATCGGACGAACCCATACGCAGGACGCGACCCCGCTGACGCTGGGTCAGGAGTTCTCCGGATATGCGACGCAGGTCGAGCTTGGCATCGCGCGACTGCGCGTCGCGGTGAAGGAACTGTTCCCGCTGGCGCAGGGCGGGACCGCCGTCGGCACCGGCCTCAACTCGAAACCGGAATTCGGCAAAAAGTTCGCAAGGGAAGTCGCCAGGCTTACCCGGCTTCCCTTCACCAGCGCGCCGAACAAGTTCGAAGCGCTCGCCTCCAATGATGCCTATGTGCTGGTCCACGGCGCGATCAACTCGGTCGCCACCGGACTGTTCAAGGTCGCCAACGACATTCGCCTGCTGGGGTCGGGCCCGCGCTCCGGCCTTGGCGAATTGATCCTGCCCGAAAACGAGCCAGGCTCGTCGATCATGCCCGGCAAGGTCAACCCGACCCAATGCGAGGCCATCACCATGGTCTGCTGCCAGGTGTTCGGCAACCAGACGACCATCACAGTTGCCGGCAGCCAGGGACATTTCGAATTGAATGTTTACAAACCGGCATTGGCATATTGTATGATAAATTCCATTCAATTGCTGTCGGATGCGACCCGCTCGTTCACGGAACATTGCGTGGTGGGAATACGTGCCGACGAAAAGCGGATTCGCGAATTGATGGAGCGCTCGCTGATGCTGGTCACCGCGCTCGCACCGAAGATCGGATACGACAACGCGGCGAAGGTCGCGAAGACGGCGCATGCGCGCGGAACTACATTGAAGGAAGAGGCCGTGCGATTGGGCTTCGTGAGCGCGGCCGAGTTCGAGCGACTGGTGCAGCCGGACAAAATGACACACCCGGGGTAACGCCTCTCCGGGAAACTACGGATGTGCGATTTAATTGTGGATCATAACACCTAAAGAATTAGGGTGATCATCTATCGCCATCGCGGCGACGCATGGTAGGAGCAGGTATTATTCGGTTTTCGCAGAGCGGAAATAAATTTTTTGATGCTATCCGAGAACATTACACGGGGATTCTGCATGACCATCAAGTTTGCTTTCGCGACGCGCAACGACATTGCTCTGGCCAATGAATGGTCTTGCCTTCGAGATGCCGGATGATGGAGGCCAGCATGGGCGATGTGGTCAACCTCAAGCGATTCAAGAAGCGAAACGAGCGAGAACAATCGGCCATGCAAGCCGACGCCAACCGGGCGCGCCATGGCAGGACCAAAGCCGAGCGCACACGCGATCAGCAACAGAAGGATCGCGCCGGCGAGTTTCTTGACCAGCACAGAATTGATGACGGAGACGCATCATGAAGTCGCCAGTCGTCAAACGCTCGATCGTCGTCGCCGGTCACAAGACCAGCGTCAGCCTCGAAGAAGCCTTCTGGAACGGCATGAAGGAAATCTCGGGCCTGCGAAACATGACGCTGTCCGAACTGGTCGGCGAGATCGACGGCAACCGCCAGCAGGGAAATCTGTCCTCGGCGATCCGTCTCTTCGTGCTCGACTATTTCCGCACACGCGCGATGCCGCCGCCTGCGGCGCCGGACGGACCACGGCCGCAGGCCTGATCGTCGCTTCAGGCGTGCGCATCGCAAGGCGCGCCTGTCGCGTTACGCCGTAATGCTCAATCAACAGAGCTCGGTTCTCAGTAGACGAGCCCGGTGCCGGGCGGCTTTTCGAGCGCCACGGCCAGCGACCGGTACTCCTCGCAACCGGTCCCGCAGAGCGCCGCGATCCGGCTCAGGTGATACGACGCCTGGTCGCGATTGCCCTGCTCGATTTGCCACAGCCCGTAATACTGCCAGGTCAGCACGTGGTTCGGGTCCGCCTTCAACGCGCGCTCGTACCAGGTCTGCGAGACCTTGTAGTCGCCGAGCTTGCGGTAGGAGTAGCCGATCAGATTGGCGACGCTCGCATTGTCGTCGTGACCGAGCGCCTTCAGCTGCTCGATCGCACCGGCATAATCGCCGCGCTGATAGATCGTCGCATGGGCTGCACGGTATCCTTCCCGAAAGGCTGCATCGTCGATACCCGACTGCTTGTCGGTCTTCTTTTTGGCTTTGGATGTCGACTTGGACGTGGACCTTGGAACAGACCTGGTCTGCTGCGGCGGCGGTGGCGGCGGCATGGCGGAAGGCGGATCGCCTCCTCCTCCTCCGGCCGCAAAGACCGGGACAATTGGCGGCGAAACCATCAACGCCATCGAAAACATGGTCAGCATTGCTAACTTAATTGCCGATCTGATCATGCGAACCTCCGGTTTTCCAGAAAGAGAATCCACGGTCCAGCCGCAGTGATAGACCCCGCCGGACACAAAACATTCCCGAAGAAGTTTCGCGCTCTGGACGAGCGCAGCCGATGCAGATAATCGATGGCTGGCTGCGGCCACGCTGAGCAAGCCCGGCTGGAGCCGGCAACCCCGTTACCGAGAGACCCTGGAGAGAGAAATGGACATCGCAAGGCCGACCGCTCCGCGACCCCTGTCCATTTCGGAAGTTCTCCATGGCTGCCTTTCTCATTCTGGATTCCATCTCCCTCGTCACGCCTGACGGACGCTCCCTGTTCGATGGATTGACGCTCGCCCTCGGGCGGGAACGCACCGCCGTCGTCGGCCGCAACGGCTCCGGCAAATCCACCCTGCTGCGGTTGATCGCAGGCGACATCGCCCCCTCAGGCGGGTCGCTGCAGCGCATCGGCCGGGTCGGCATGCTCGCGCAACTGGCCGACGAACGCCTGACCGTCAGCGAGGCGCTCGGCGTCGCTGAAGCGCTCGCGCGCTTGCATCGGCTCGAAGCCGGCGAAGGCTCGCTCGACGACGCGACCGATGCGGACTGGACGCTACCCGCCAGGATGCAGGCGGCACTGAATGACGCCGGCCTGCCATCGTTGCCCCAGCATCGTCCAATCGCCTCGCTGAGCGGAGGCGAGCGAACCCGCGTCGCGCTGGCGCGCCTCCTGATCGAGACACCGGACGTGCTGCTGCTCGACGAGCCCACCAACAACCTCGATGCCGACGGCAGGCTCGCGGTCGCGCAGTTGCTCGAGCGCTGGCAGGGCGGCATCCTCGTCGCCAGCCACGATCGCGCGCTGCTGGAGCGCGTCGACCGCATCGTCGAGCTGACGCCCATCGGCGTCACCATATTCGGCGGCGCGTGGCCGGCCTTCGCCGCGGCGCGCGACGCCGCGCGCGACCGCGCCGAGGCCGACCTCGATCATGCAACGGACGCCTTGCGCAATACGGAGCGCACTCTTCAGAAGGCGCGGGAAAGGAAGTCCCGCCGCGACAAGGCCGGCCGCGCCTGGCGCGCCAAGGGCATCGAAGACAAGATGTTCATGGACCGCGAGATGGAGCGCGCCGAGAACAGCGCCGCGCGTGAAAACCGCCTCGCCGATCGAATGATGGGCGAACGCGCCGAGGCGCTGGAAGCCGCGCGCGCCCGGGTCGAAATCGTGACGCCGCTTGCAATCGATCTGCCGCGAACCAACCTGCCCGGCGGCCGCGAACTGATCGCCTTCAGGGACGTGGCGATGGCCTTCGGCGAGCGCCATCTGTTTGGGCCGCTCTCATTCGACGTCCACGGGCCCGAGCGGATCGCGATCCGCGGCATCAACGGCTCCGGCAAGACCACATTGTTTCGCCTGATCACCGGCGAGCTTGCGCCTTTGCGCGGAGACATCGATCGTCGCACCGATCGCATCGCCGTGCTCGACCAGCATGTCGGCCTGCTCGACCCGGCAGCGAGCATTCTCGACAATCTGCGCCGCCTCAATCCAGAACTCACCGCGAACGAGGCCCACGCGACGCTGGCGCGGTTCGCCTTCCGCAACCGCGCAGCATTGCAGATCGCGGGCACACTGTCGGGCGGCGAGCGCCTGCGCGCCGGAATGGCCTGCGCGTTCGCGCGACCGCAGCCGCCCTATTTGCTGCTGCTGGACGAGCCGACCAACCATCTCGATCTCGCATCGATCGAGGAATTGGAAAACGCGCTTGCACCATTCGACGGCGCGCTGATCGCGATCAGCCACGATGAAGCGTTCTTGCGCGCGATCGGAATCGAACGGGAGATCGTGCTGTGAAGTTGGCGGCTAATTGCTGTTTTGCAGCGCCGGTCGCGGCGGCGGATTGGCGACCTGCGGTGTCAGCGCGAGCGGTGGCCGCAGTCTCGGTTTCGCAGCGCCTGGCGCGGGCTTGACGTCGATCGGCGGCGGCAGTGGCGCAACCTGCCCCGCGACGGGCGCTGGCGGCGTCGGCGTTTGCGGCCCATTGACCACGGGCGGCGGCGCAGGCGGGCGCGGCGCAGCCTTCTGTTTCGCGGGAGGCCGGCGCTGGCCTGGCGCCGGCACCGGCGCCGCGCTGGGCGCCGGCGTTATTTCCAGAGGCGTCTGCACTTCCAGGGGCGGCAGCGATATCGGCGCCGGCATCGGCGGCGGCGGTTCGCCGCGCTCAATGGCGTCGAGCCGTCGGGTCTCATAGTCGATCGCCCGCACCGAGAGCCAGGAGGACAGCGCCGTGACGTCGACACTGCGCGTGAGCGCATCGGGCGTCCCGGCCGCGAACAATTGAATCTCCGGACGCCCGGTCGTCGCCGTAAGCGAAATCGCGGCTCGGATATCGGCCTGGTCGGCCGGAATGTCGTAGCCGCCGGAGATGATCGCCTTTACGCCCGTGGCATCGAGCGTGGTGGCACCAACGCGAAGCCGGCCATCCCGGATGGTGAACGGAATTTGCGCCGAAGGAATCGCGAGCGTACCGGCTAGAAGCGCGGGCTCGACGATCTGCTTCAACCTGGCATCGTCCTTCACCTGCCCGCCGTCGCTGGCGCGCACCGCCACCTCGAAGGCGCGCAGATCGAGGCCGGCGAATTTCGCCTGCTCCAGCGTCAGCGTGCCGCTGCCGGACAGCGCGCCCGCCAGCGCCGACGCGCTGCGACCCTGGCTGGTCAGCGTCATCTGCATCGAGGCGCGGCCCGCAGGCATCGCGAGATTGCGATAGCGCAGCGCCGTGCCGTCAACGCCGGCGAATTCGACGCGGGCGTTCAGATTGATTCCGTTCGCGCCCGGCCTCGCATCGACGTTCGCGGTGACATCGCCGCCGCCGATCCTGCCCTTGACGGCATCGAATGTCAGCGACTGGCCGTCGCTCTTGACGATCCCGCTTACCGGCTGGAATTCGCTCCCGCCGGGCAGCAGCCCCCGCAATGCCTGGAACGCGACCTGACCGCGCCAGCCCTTCATGAACCCGGCGCCGAGCGGCTCGGCGGCGTCGTGTCCGGCCGCTCCCAGCGCCAGCGCAAAGGCTGGCGCCAACGCCAGCTGGTCGGCGCCGATTTCGCCCTCGATGTTTTTCTCCTGGCCCAGCGTGACCGCGAGACGTCCGCGCAGCCGCGACCCGGCAATGCTGCTGTCGAGATCGTCCAACGTCAGGCTGTTGCCCGCGAGCGTGATGCGCGAGGACAGGCCGATATTCTGCGCCAGCGTATCTCCCTGCTTGAGGTCGAGCAGCGGCCCGAGGTCGGCGCTGCGAACTTTCAGGCTGAGACTGGCCTTGGCCTCCGGTGCCCAAGGTTCGGCAGCGCCATCCGCGTCGGCATCCAGTCCCGTGCCCGATATCCTTGCCTTCAGCCGGAGCGGCGCACCCCAGGCGCCCGTCGCGGTGCCCTCGAACTGGGCCGGGCCTTCGCCGGCCGTGACGGTGCGATCGAGGCCAAGCAGCGCGATCAATGCGCGGCCCTGGGCGGAATACAATTTCGTCTCCAACCCGATCTCGCTGCGCCTGAGCGCTGCGAGATCGATGCCGTGAATTACCGCGATGGCCGGCTCGGCAGTGACGACGGCCATGCCCTCGAGCTGCGGCGCTTCGAGTTCGACGACCGCGCGCGCATGGGCGCGGTCGGCCTTTCGGGCGTTCTTGTCGACGTCGAGCGTCAGTTTCACGCTCGCCGGGCCGGACGCCGTCCCCATCGCATCGATCCGCGCGGCCAGCGCCGGCGCGAACGGCGAGATCAAGGCGGTCATCCGGTCAAGCGAGGCGGCGCTGGTATCGAGCACTAGTTTTCCCGTCACATTGACGCGGTCGAAATTGCCCGTGCCTTCGAGCGTCACGCTGTCGGGCTGGCCGATCTTGAGCTGGTCGAGCGACAGCGTTTTCGGCGAATAGCCGAACTTGACGAGCAACGGGCGCATTTCCTGGCCGGCCGAAATGGCACGGCCGACATCGAGCGCAAGCTGCCCTTCGTCGGGCCACTCGCCTTGCGGGCCGGCCAGGGAGCGCACAAGGGCCGTGGCGGCATCGAGATCGAGACGCGCGGCCTTCAAGTCGGCGGAAATCCGCGAGCCGCTGCCCGCCTGGCGGTGCGACACCGCAACCTGCCCCTCGACCGTGCCGCCATCGATCTCGGCCTTCATGGCGCCGATGGCAAATCCATCGGGCGCCACGGTGACGTCGCCGCGGAGCCGCAGCGGCTTCTGGCTGCGATAGCCGATATCGCCGCGGCCCTGCAGCCAGGTCATCAGCGCATCGGGATCGGCCGATTCGATGTTGAGTGCGGCCTTGAACCGCTCCGACGCCGCACCTTGCATGGCTCCCTCGCTCAGCAAGACCTTGGTCGCGCCGGGCGCACGGAACTCCAGCCGGTGGGCCCGCCATGATTGGGCATCGCCATGCAGTTCGGCCGAGATGTCCTGCAGCGGACGGCCACCCAGCGTGACCTGCTCGGAGGCGACTTCGATTTGCGCCGGGATCGGTAGATACGGGACCCCTGCGGCCACCGCCCGTAGCGCCGGCCAGGCGCGGATCGGATCAGAGGGAGCATTGTCCTTGGAGTTGTCCTTGGAGTTGTCCTTGGCGATGAACCTGTCGGCGTCGAACTGGCGGGCCGACAGCGCCGCGCGCAGCAGCGGCGTCGCGCCGAAGCGGATATCGCCATTGCCGGCAAGTTTCAGCGCGCGCTCCTCGGCACCATAGGTCACCTCGACCTGTTCGAGCCGGGCCGCGGAATAATCGGCCTTCACCTTGGACGTGACGCGCCACGGCAGTTCGTCGCTCCTGCCCTTCTGAAGGGGAACACCGAATGTCACCGCGCCTTCGAAGCGCGGCGCGCGGGCGTCGAAATTCAGGATGCCGTCCAGATCGGCCGCGAATGCACGCTGGCCCGGGTCGATATTGACGTGGATGCGGGTGCCGTTGCCGTCCGGCCCCTGCCCCGACGAGATGCGGAACGGGTAGCGTATGTCCGACAGCGTGAAGTTGCCGTCCCCGCGGACCGAGCCCGCCAGCGAGCGGACGTCGCCGCTGAAGGCGATGTCGTCCAGTTCGAGCGTGCTGCGGCTGGCGGCGTCATGGAGAGCAATGCGGCCGGTCAGATTGAGGCGGTCGATCGCCAGCGAGCCCAGATTGACCGCTCCCGTCGTCGCCGGCCAGTCGATGCGGCCCTTCGCATCGAGGCCGAGATCGAGCGACATGCCGTTGATGGTCAGCTCGGTGGCGCGGACCTCGCCGCGCATCAGCGAACCGAGGCTGAACTCGACGTCGAGCTTGCCGGCGCGCACCTTGCCGAGATCGTTGGCGCCGCCGACCATCACCGAGCGCAGCTGCAGCGATGGCGCCGGCAGCAGGCGGGCGTCAAGCTTGCCGCCGACCCGGACCGGCGCGCCGATGATCCGCGTCGCCTCGGCCTCGAACTGCGGCCGGAACTGGTTCCAGTCGATGAAATACGGCCCGATGAGCGCGGCCACCAGTGCAATGATGAAAGCGATTGCCAGGCCGAGCAGCGTCGTCTGCACGGTGTCTCCCCTTGAACCGCCCCGGCGCAGGCCAGCCACGCCGAACCGGGCGCCAGAGCAGCCCGGAATATAGAGACTAGTTTGCCGAAGTCACAGCGCCAAGCTGCCCGCCATCCACTGCGCTCCGACCAAGGGAGCGAGGGGCCAAAACGCAATGATCGGACTGCTACCAGCTTGCAGGCAGGCGCTTGAGGCCGCGCAGCACGAAGGTCGGCCGCCATTCCGGATTGACAGCGTCATCCAGCCGCAGGTCCGGCAGCCGGCGCAGCAGGGTCGAGATCGCGACCTCCGCCTCGATTCGCGCCAGTTGGGCCCCGAGACAGAAGTGGATGCCGCCGCCAAAGGACAGCGGCTTGACGTTGGGCCGGGTAATATCGAGCCGCTCGGGGTGATCAGGATACACTGCCGGATCGTGATTGGCCGAGCCCAGCAGGCACAGCACGCTCTCGCCCTTCGGGATGCGCTTGCCGCCGAGGTCGTCGATGTCTTCCAGCGCCACCCGGCCGGTCAGTTGCACCGAGGAATCGTAGCGCAGGAATTCCTCGATCGCGTTGGTGATCAGTTCGGGCCTGGCCTTGAGCAGCGCGAGCTGGTCCGGATTGCGATAGAGCGCCAGTAGGCCGTTGCCGATCAGGTTGACCGTCGTCTCGTGGCCTGCGCCGAATAGCAATATAATGTTGGCGGTCAGTTCCTCGTTGGTGAGCTTGCTGCCATCCTCCTCGGCCTGCACCAGTTGCGTGGTCAGGTCATCGCCGGGATTCTTGCGCCGCAGCTCGAACAATTGCTGGAAATACATCGCCGCCATCGCATTGCCGGCATTGCCCTGCTTGATCTCCTCGGGCGTGAGCGGCACCGGATCGAGCAGCCGTCCGCCGTCGCGCGAACCGGCATAAAACGCCTCGCGATGCTCCTCGGGAATTCCGAGCATGTCGCAGATGATGGTGACCGGGAGGCGGAACGCGAAATCCTCGATCAGGTCCATCCTGCCCTGCGGGATGATGCGATCGAGCGTCTCGTCGACGATCTGCTGGATGCGCGGGCGCATGTCCTCGACCCGGCGCGCCGTGAAGGCCTTCACCACCAGCCCGCGCAGGCGGGTGTGGTCCGGCGGATCCTGCTGCAGCATCCAGTGGCTCATGCTGCGGAACACCGGTTCGTCCATGATCTTGGGGCCGTAGCGGCGGATGGTGCGCTCGACATAGTCCTTGCCGAACCGCTTGTCGCGCATCACGAGGCTGGCCTCGGCATGGCGGCTGGCGACGTACATGCCGAGCGGCGTCAGGTGCACCGGATCGGTGGTGCGCATCCGCTCGTAATGGGGATAGGGATTGCGAATGAAGTCGGGGGAAAGCGGATTGAACAACGGCGCGCCAGTCGCTGGCTGAACTTGCTCGTTCATGATGACCTCAATCGGTTGCCACGCTTGATTGCGTGTGCGCGTTTTCATCCCCAGAATTCGATACACTGTTGTATCGAGTTGCATTCTGCCGTAAAATGCTCCGATGTCAAGAGTCCGGACCAGACCCACCAGGGACGATACCCGCGAGAAATTGTTCGAAGCGGCGGCGCGCGTGTTCGAGGAACAGGGCATCGGCGGCGCCAGCATCGAGATCATCGCGGCCGCCGCCGGCTTCACGCGCGGCGCCTTCTATTCGAATTTCAAGAGCAAGGACGAACTGATCATCGCGATGCTCGAGGATCACGTCGAGCGATCGATCGCGCGCATGCACGATCTGCTCGCCGAGCACAGAACGCCTGCGGATTTCATCGAAGCGCTGAAGACGATGGACCGCAACCGGCAGGATCCGCTCGGCCGCTCTCCGCTTCTGCACATGGAGATGATCCTGTTCGTGGCGCGCGCCGAAAAGCGCAGACCCGAACTCGCCAAGCGCCTGCGCGCCCGGCGCAAACTGGTCACCGACATCGTCGAGACCACGTCGAAGAGCATCGGAAGGAACGAATCACTGAGCCCGGTCTGGAACGGCGCGATCCTGCTGGCGCTGGAGGACGGATTTCGTCTGCACCGGCTGATCGATCCGGAGACCACGCCGGCCGACGGCTTCCTGCGAGCCATCGGCGATCTGCAGCGATGGGAAGCTTGCCACGCCGAGAAAAAATTCTGAACTTGTCTAGCTGAGGCTTCGGCCCTGCACCTTGTGCATTTGCCCAGCGACCGCCCTCACCTTGCCCGGCGATGCCTGCCAGATCGCGATCGCCGACAGAACGCTGATGGCGATGCCGATGGCAAACGCCAGCGTATAAGTGCCGGAGAGATCGTACAGCAGCCCCGTCGCCCACGGACCTGCGGCGCCTCCGGCCAGTGCGGCCAGCATGATGGTGCCGAAAATGCTGCCATACTGCTTGCCCTGAAAAATCTCCAGCACCACCGGCCCCATTACCGACGTCAGGCCGTAGCCGAGCGCGCCTTGCGTGACGATCATCAGATAGACCAGCGGCAGCACCGGCGCGGAGTTCAAGGCGATCAGCGCGGCGAAGCAGATCGCAAAGCCGGCACAGCTGATCGCCCAGATCCATTCGCGCCCGATGCGGTCGGAGAGATGCCCGAGCCAGATCTGTCCGGGAATCCCGAGCAGGCTGACGACGCCGAGCGCCCACACCGCGACATTCGGGCTGAAGCCGATATCGAGCAGGAATTTGGTCTGGTGCACCTGCACCGCGTACCAGATGTAAAGGCCGGAGAAGTAGCCGATCGCGATCCACCAGAACCGCGCGGTGCGCATCGCGCGGCGCAGCGTCCAGTCGGTCGCAGCCCAGGCGGGATCGACGACATTCGAGACGGGCGCGGCCGATGTCGCGCTCGGCGCGGCGTCGCCGTCCGGCCGCAGGCCGATATCCTCGGGCCGCTTGTGCAGCAGGAGGTTGATCGGCGCAAGCACGACAAGGATGAGAATGCCCATCGCCGTGCAGGCCGTGCGCCATCCGGTCTGCTCGATCATGTGCTGCACCCAGGGCAGCAGCGTCACCGAGCCGATGCCGACGCCGGCAAAGGCGAGCCCGATCGCCAGCCCGCGACGGCGGATGAACCAGTTCGGCAGGAACAGCGACTGGCCGGAATAGCCGAGGCAGACGCTCCCGGCCCCCACCAGCACGCCGATGGTGAGATAGAGATGCCAAGGCTGCGTCGTCAGCGGCGCCAGCAACAACCCGCCGCCCATCAGCGCGACGCCAAGCTCCATCACCCCGCGCGGACCGAACCGATCCATCATGCGGCCGATCAGCGGGCTGACGACGGCGGATACGACAAAGCCAAACGAGAAGGCACCGGCGGTGAGGCCACGCTCCCACCCGAACTCGCCGATGATCGGCGGAAAGAACAGCGAGAACGCGGTGCGCGCATTTACGCCGATCGCCATGGTGACAAAGGTCACCGCAACGATCAGCCAGCCGTAGAAGAAGGGGAGTCGCATCGGATCTTCTTGTGGATTTACTTCAGTGTCTTGGCGATCTGGTGGTCGGCGATCACTTGCGCATTCGCAGCTGAGGATGACAAGGATTTTTCGGGGACCCGTAACAGGCAGCCTTAAGTACACAACCTTGTTTAGCGAACCACAGATTGATCTCCTTGAAATTGCGAGGCGTCCTGGATCGTTTTGCTCGTCGAGAGATCCCGTCACGACCACCTGCTCTCGCCTCCGTGTTTTTTGCGCCGCACTTGCGTGCAGTTCCATACCAACTAAGATGTACCGCCGGGATCGCGAATTTGGTTCGTCATGAACGATGAGGCGGTTGACAAGGGTGAAGAACAAACCGTCCAGACCGGGCGATTTGTTGTACCGGGTGCCGGCGTCGCACTCGTGCGTCAAGAGACCGTCGTCTTGCTGGTCGATCTCGTGGAATCGGTGCGGCTCATGCGAGAGCATGAAGCGTTCACCGTTCGCCGATGGGCAGATTTTGTCGGCACCGTCACTACCGAGATACTGCCGCGTTATCGCGGCGTCCTGGTGAAAAGTCTGGGCGACGGCCTTCTGGCGCGTTTCGAGACGGTGCCGGATGCCGCAGATGCCGCAGCCGCCATGCATCGGACACTTGCCGCTCAGAACGTCGACCTCCCCGAAGACCAGCGTTTCGACCTGCGCGCCGGAATCAACGCTGCTATGGCGTGGAGCGACGGGATCGATATCTACGGGACCGGCGTGAACCTGGCAGCACGGCTGGCAACGCTGGCCGGCCCGGGCGAAACGATCGCCAGCGCTTCCGCACATGAACAACTGGCAGCAGCCCTGGCAAGCCTTGCGGAGCCCGGCGAGACCATCGGCAGCGCCACGGCGCGCGACGAGCTTACGCACGGCGTCGATGCATCGTGCGAAGATCTTGGAGAATGCATCCTCAAGCATTTTGACAAACCGGTCCGGGCCTATCGCGTGGGCCCGCCCAGCCCAGTTTCAAGCCTTTCGCGGCGGCGCGACTATGGAACGGCGATGCAGCCTACCATTGCGGTGATCCCTTTCTCTGCAAGGAACGACAGCCCCGCGCTTTTCGATGTCGGCAACCTGATCGCCGACAGCGTGATCTGGCGACTGTCGAAGGCCGCAGACCTGAAGGTGATTTCACGGCTGTCGACCGCCGTCTTCCGCGGCCGCGCCGACGATGTCGGAGAGGTATCGGCGCATCTAGGCGCCACCTACGTCCTCAGTGGCGCCTACGTCGCGGATGCAGGCAAGATCATGGTGACGGCCGAGCTCTCGGAAGCGCGCAACAACCAGGTAGTCTGGACCGACCGCTTGAATGGTGAAATCGGCGATCTGCTGAAGCCGGAAAGCGAACTGGCGGAACGCATCGCCCAGGCGGTGCATCTGTCCGTGCTGGACGCCGAGGTCGAGCATATCCTGACCCAGCCGCTCCCGACTCTCGAGAGTTATTCGCTGCTGCTCGGCAGCATCAAGTTGATGCACCGCTCCAGCAAGGAAGAGTTTCTTCAGACGCGCAAGATCCTCGACGAACTGATCAACCGGCATGGCCGCATCGCAGCTCCGCGCGCGTGGCTCGGCAACTGGTACATTCTGCAGGTAACGCGCGGCTGGTCCGAGGACCGCAACCGCGAGGCGGTCGAAGCCTTGAGCGCAACGCACGCCGCTCTCGACCGGGATCCGTCCGACGCGCTCGCGTTGGCGACCGAAGGGTTCGTCTACTGTCACCTGTTGAAGGACCTGGAGACCGCACGCAAGCGCTGCAACGAGGCGGTCAATGCCAACCCCAGCCACGCTCTCGGCTGGCTCTATCTCGGCACCGTCAACGCGTTCATGGGGGAAGGCAAAGCCGCCGTGGACGCCACACGCCGTGCGATGGAGCTCTCTCCGCTCGATCCGCAGCGCTACTATTTCGAGTCCCTTGGCGCGACGGCCGAGCTTGCCGCGGAGCAATACGAGAATGCCGAAAGGTTGGCGCGCTCGTCGCTTCTTCTCCACCGCATGCATTCTTCCACGTGGCGGGCGTTGACGATCTCGCTCGTGGCGCAGGACCGGATGGACGAGGCGCGCGAGGCGCTCGCCAAATTGCGACAGCTCGAGCCGCAATTGACGGTCGAGCGATATCTCGCGCGGATACCGAATGCGGGCCTCGAAATCGGCCGGCGATGGGCGTGCTGCCTCGCGATGGCCGGGCTGCCGTCGGGAAACGGCAACTCGAACCGGCACTGATTCGGGAGAAAAATACCTCGCTCGTGTGAAGCAGCCCACATTCAGAACCAACGCGACCGGGGAAATTGCAACGAGGCGCTTACTGGCAAAAATCTGACTTAACTCACAGAGGAGGCAGGGATGGCTCAACTGGGTGGTGCGGGCGGAGCAGGTGGTGCGGGCGGTGCGGGAGGTGCGGGAGGTGCCGGTGGAGCTGGTGGGGCGGGAGGCGCCGGCGGCATTGGCGGAGCGGGCGGCTCGGTCATCGGTACGCTCGGCGACGTTTACGCCAACCCTGTCATGGTCGATGCGCTCATCCACTCACGCGAAGGGACCATCGTTACCGAGGTCACGCCCCCTTCCAATCTCTACGGCCCGACGCCGCTGCCGGCCATCGCTCATCTGGCCGAAATGGAACGCTGGGAGCCGTGGGTTCGCGCCTATATCGCGATCGGCGAGATGATGCGAGGAATCGACTTTCGGGCATCGCCAAATGCATTCCAGGTCAGGTCATCGGTCACCGGAACCTCGTCGCTGATCGCGGAAATTCAACGTCCCGCACAAGCGACCTTCGATCGACAGATTCCCATGGTGCTCAGCTGGTCCGAACTGCGCAACGAACGAGCCACCGAAATCCTCGCACAGATCGACCCGCAGTACGCTTTCTGGTCATCGATCCTCTACCTGCATCCCGACCGTACCAGGCGCACGTTCGAACTCATCAACATGGTGCTGCAGTTCTGCGTCTATGTGGAAATGCGCTTCAAGCATGCGCTGGGTTGCTATCGTCCGGTCGAGTACAACGCGCAGGTGCAACCGATGATCACGACTCCGGGTCACGGCACTTTCCCGATGGGTCACGGGACGAACACCTATGCCGTTTGTCACGTGCTCAGGCATCTGCTGAAACTCGATGCGCAGCCGCAATTCAAGTGGGTGATCGACCAGCTCGAGCGCGTGTCGGCCAGGATTTCGACCAACCGTGTCATTGCAGGCGTCCATTTCCCCGTCGACAGCATGGCGGGACGCTTGTTGGGCGTGGCACTGGGCGAGTACTTCGTCGGACGTTGCAACAGCAACGAGACGGACCAGACGTTCATGGAACGGACGTTCCTTGCTGCCGGAATCGACGCCTATCCCGATACGGATTTCAATCCGTTCAACGTCGGCGCATCCACACCTACGGTCCCGAGCCAGAACCTTGGCCTGGGCCCGCTCTACTCCGAAAACGCCGGACCAACGGTAACGCAGTCGCGCCTGATGAACTATCTGTGGACCAAGGCGCAGGCGGAGTGGACGGGCAGGTTTGGCGTCTAACGCGGAGGACACCCGATGCCCGACGGCAAGACCTATCCGAGCTGCTTTGGCCCGTACCTTCGGTACGCGATCGATTCAAATTTCGAAAACTTCGTGACAGACTTCGAGGATTTCGAGGAGACGTTTCGGTTGTTCGACGAACATCGCTTCAGGTTATTCCTGCTTGTGGAGCTAAAGCGCGCCGACCTCGTGCGCCGGTTCGAGGAAGAAATGGGTGAACGCGAGGAGTTCGCCACCGAGTTCGGTCCGGATGTCGCGGAAACCCGATATGTCACCATGCGCTGTCGCAAGGCGGCGGTGACCGCCGAGCACGGAGCATTCCCCATCTGGACGAAATATGCTTCCAGGGTCGAGCTGTCGCTTCCCGTGAAACCGTCGTTCCCGTTAGTGCGCATCAAGAAGGCATTTATTGTCGATCGCTACGACGAGGGAAAATATCCGCCCGGATCACTATTGATCGGTATGCTCGACGACGGCTGCCCGTTCGCGGCTTCGCACTTTCTCGACAACCTGCAGGCCGGCGGCGTCACTACGCGGGTGCGGGGCATTTGGGATCAGAACCGGGACAAGACGGCGGTCGAGGTCTATGGACGGCGTTTCGGCATGGTTCCAAAGGATTTTACCTACGGTCTTGAGTACCGCCGCGATTTCGCCCCAGGGGTCGAACCTCAGCAGATCGGTCTCGACGAATGGATCGCGCTGCATTCGACGGCACAGAATGGCATCGACGAGGACCACTGTTACGCAGAGGCTGCCTTTGCAAGCCTCAAGCACCGGGAGTCGCATGGTGCTCACGTGATGGACGTACTTGCGGGGCGGATCCCGACCTCCTCGCGTATTGGCCCCGCGCCGCCGGGCGACCGTCGCGACCCGCCGAGCTGGAAGCCGGGCATCGATGCTGCTTCGAGCGCCGAGGTGGTGTTCGTGCAGTTCTCGGACAACAACATCCGTGACGCGACCGGCGTCTGGCTCCCGGCCTACGTGGTCCAGGGCATTCAGTATGTGCTGTCGTTTGCCAAGCCCTACGTCACCAAGCGCGTGCTCATCAATCTCAGCTACGGACCAACGACCGGACCGCACGATGGCATGGCGCTGCTGGAGGAGGCATTGACTGCGCTCGTTTCGCACTACGACGGGTCCGGCGGCAAACCCAAGCTCGAGATATTCCTCCCGGTAGGCAATTCCTATCTCACCCAGGGCCATGTGGTTTTCCGCAGGCATCACGACCAGCCTGACCACGTCGAATGGATCTGGCGCCTCCCCCCGGACAATACGGTGCTTTGCTTCTGCGAAGTATGGATAAAGACGGCCCATGCCGACAACGTTTCTGTGACCCTGACATCGCCCAGCGGCATTCCTTACAACTTGCCTGCGACACCTCAGTCACTTGCCGGTGTGGACGGGCCGATCAAATGGGATAGCGATGACACGATGTGGCTACTTCGGGTGAAACCCACCATCGCGTCGGACGGCCTCGTGGCGGAGCATGGCGACTGGAGGATCCGCGTCGCAGGCGTTCACCATCACCACCACGACTACGCCGATGTCCACGCATATGTCGCACGCAGCGATCCGAACATGGGCGTTCGCACGGGCGCCAGGCGGTCATATTTCGTCGACGCGGAGTGGGAACGCACCCGGTCGAGCGAGGCCCGTTGCAAGTACGACAACGGGGAGTTCGACGACAGCGGCTCATTGATCCATCGCGATGGTACTCTCAACGGAATTGCGACGGCCAAGGACGACGCCGTGCACGTAGCGGGCGGCTACATCATCGCGAATCAACGCAAATCGACCTATTCGTCCGCCGGCCCGGCGCGCCCCGGCCTCCCCGCACCTCGTGTCGGTCCCGATTATGTGCTGCCCTGCGACGAGTCGTACGCACTTCAGGGCATACGCGCCGGAGGCACCAGGAGCGGCAGCGTATTTCGCATGTTAGGGACCAGCACCGCTGCTCCGCAACTGGCGCGGCACATTTCGGATCACCCGATCCCACCAGCCCACCACCCCCCGACCACGCTGAAAGAGAGGCGCAAACGCGGCAGCGGCAATCTGGACCCGCCATAGCGGCAGGTTAATGAAAAAGATATGAAAGATATGTCGGAGCGTCCGTGCCGCGACTATTTGGTGCGCGCGACCGTGGTGCCGTCCCAGGCTTCGCCGGCTGGATTTTCGAGCTGTTGCCGGCACCGCTCGATCATCACCACTGACGCTGCGTCGTCATTCCGGATTTCCAGCACCCTCTGGAACGCCGCAATCGCGGCGGTGAAATTACCCGCGCGCCAGGCCACGAGCCCGGCCTCGTAGGCAGTGACCCATTCCGGCCTCGCATCGAATTCGCCGGCCATGCCCAGCAATTCGTAGATCTGCAGTCCGCCGGCGCGGCCATAGACCGCCAGCCTGTCGAGTTCGCGAACCACGATGCGGTCGCCCGCGAGCCTCAGCGTTTCCGGGCCGAGGATGATCGTCGTGCCGTATACCTTGTTGGTGCTCTCGAGGCGACTTGCGATGTTCACAGCGTCGCCGATCACGGTGTAGTTCAACCGGACTTCCGATCCGATATTGCCGACAAGCATGTCGCCGGAATTGATGCCGATGCGGATCTTCACGGGCTTGCCGTGGTCGTCCATCAGACCCGCCTCTCCTACCGCGCGCTGACATTCCAGCGCGGCGCGGCAACAATCGACGGCGTGATCGGGATTTGGCGACGGCGCGCCCCAGAACGCCATCACCGCGTCGCCGATGAACTTGTCGATGGTGCCGTTGTGGTTCTGGATCTGCGCCGAGACGCCGTCGAAATAGCGCGACAGCAGCGGGATGATGCGGTCACCGAGCCGTTCCGACATCCCGGTGAAGCCGGCGAGGTCGATGAACATCACGCTCATCGGCCGTACCGCGCCGCCGAGGCGCGCACCGTCGCCGTCGCTGACCAGGCGCCTGACCAGGTCGGCCGGAATGTACTTCCGGAACGCCGCGAGCCCCTGCGCCATGTCGCCGATGGCGCCGGAAAGGTTCTCGATCTCGGTCAGCCGCGACGGATGCCGCTGCACCTTGTCGAGATCGAAGCGCTCGACATGCCTGATCTCGTTGACCACCTTGATCAGGGGCGCTGCGATCAGCCGCTGGGCGAGCCATGCCGACAACAGTCCCGCGAACACGATCAGGAACGCCAGGCCGATCATCAGATTCCGGATCGTCATCTGCACCGGCCCAAGGAATTCCGACTCGGGCACCACTGTCACCAGCGACCAGCCCGGAAACGAAATGGGTGTAATGACGGCCTGGTAGGCCTTGCCGTCCCGCGTCACCATCGTGTTGAACGGTTGTCCTTCACCGGGCTCGTAAGCGGTGGCGTTCCGAATCGCATCGACAGCGATCGGAAACAGCGGATGATCGGTTTTCAGCGCAACCAGCTCGCTGGCATCGGGATCGGGCGAGGCCACCACCTTGCCGTCCCGCTCGAGGATGAAGGCGCCGGCGGATTTTCCGACCGTGAGCTGCGACAGGAAGCTGGAGACGCGGGTCAGTTCGATGATGATCGCGACCACGCCGGCCGGCTTGCCGTCGATCGCGACCGGAGCGGAAAAGGCCGCCGCCAGCCGCTCACCGCGCGGATGCGCCGTCAGCGTCGACCAGTACTCATCGTCAGTCTGGCGGGCGACCCGAAACCAGTCCTGTTCCGTCACGGAATAATCGGTCTGTTCGGACCAGCTGGCCTTGAGCTTGAGATCGTTGCCGACGAATTCGTAGCGATTGATGCGCAGATCGCTGTCGGGCGCGATCTCGAGCATTTCGATGACGTTGTCGCCCAGCTTGTGCCCGGCAAAGAACGATCCGTCAGGCCATCCGAATGCCACCCAGGAGATGGTCGGCTGCGACAGCAATTGCGACCGGAACACGACCTCGCGCTTTCGCCCATCGCGCGGGTCGAATACCTTCTCGGCGAGCAGCGTTCGTACCGCCGACATCGACGATCGTGCCTCCGACGTGACCGACTGCAATTCATCGCCGACGGCTGAAACAATCTGGTCGTTGATGGTGCTGGCGAGCGTCTGGCTGACCCCTTGGGCGGTGCGCCACCACAACAGATGCACGCCGACGGCGCTGACGACGATCGACGTCAGGACGAGGGCCGAAATGGCGCTGCGGATGCCGAGGCGCATGAAGAGATCCAGGTTCGCGGGGGCCAGTTACCGCTATACGAAACCATACCAGCGTCTGTTTCCCCGGCGAGGCCAATTCAGTGCCCCGGACACAGCTCTGTGACCGGAGTGGGGCTGGAGCTCCGGCGAAACTTACCGATTGCCTGTTCCGTACAAGCCAGGAGGGCGCTATGCCTTGCCGTAATTCTCGAAGGTCATGCAATGCACGATGTATCCATCCCGGCGGCCCTGATTGCCGGTCTTGTCAGCTTTCTGTCGCCCTGCGTGCTGCCGCTGGTGCCGCCCTATCTGATCTATCTCACCGGCGCGACCATCGAGCACGTCGCCAGCGACGAGAAGATCGAGACCTCCAAGCGCGCCGTGATGGCATCGGCGGTGCTGTTCGTGCTCGGCTTTTCCACGGTGTTCGTGGCACTCGGCGCCAGCGCCTCCCTCGTCGGCGGGCTGATCCGCGCCTGGTCGGCGCAGCTCTCGATCGTGGCCGGTATCGTGATCATCATCATGGGCCTGCATTTCCTCGGCCTGACCCGGATCAGCCTGTTGATGCGCGAAGGCCGGATGCCGATGCCGAAACCGGTCGGCCTGTGGGGCGCCTATGCCATGGGACTGGCCTTCGCGTTCGGCTGGACGCCCTGCATCGGGCCGATCCTGGCGGCGATCCTGTCGATTGCGGCCGCGGAAGCCACGGTGGCCAAGGGCGCCGGCCTGCTCGCGGTCTATTCCGCCGGCCTTGGAATCCCGTTCCTGCTCGCCGCCTTCATGATCGAGCAGTTCTCCTCGCTGTTCGCGCGAATGAAGCGACATCTCAGCAAGGTGGAGCATGCCATGGGCATCCTGATGGTCATCACCGGCATCGGCTTCCTGACCGGCTCCATCACCAGCATCAGCATCTGGCTGCTGGAGACCTTCCCCGCCCTGCAAAATTTCGGCTAGCCCCGTAACAAGCGGGACGGCCATTACGAAATTCCAGCCAGAACAGATTGCCGCGACCGCGGCGCTTTCGCGCGCGCCGGATTTGACGCGCCGCGGGTCGCGGCCTAGCGCGATCAAATACTTGAAGGGTGGTTCGCATGCATTTTGTCATCAATCTTCTCATCCTGCTGCCCGCACAGATCGCATCGCATTTTGCCTGGGCCGGGCCGCTGATCATGCGACTGGTCGTCGGCTACACCTTCATGCTGGCCGGCTGGGGGAAGCTGACCCACCTGGAGCAGGTGACCGAAAACTTTGCCGGCTGGGGCATCCCGTTTCCGAACATCCTCACCCCGTTCGTGTCGGCTGTCGAATGCTTCGGCGGCGCGATGCTGATCCTTGGCCTGTTCACCCGCATTCCCGCCGCGATGCTCGCGGTGGTCATGCTCGTCGCCATCAAGGCGGCGAAATGGGGCGACGTCGACTCGCTGGACACGCTGCTCGGCTTCGAGGAAGCGGCCTATTTCGGCGCCTTCATGTGGCTTGCGATCGCCGGCCCCGGCGCCGCCTCGCTGGACCGGCTGCTGCTGAATGCGACCGGACATGGCAAGCAATCGACCTGAGCTCACAATCCCGTGACGGCGCCGAAAAGCTGAGCCCGGATTTCGCGTGCCGCGTAGCTGTCGAAACGCCAGCTTCCGGGAGCTACCATGAAACTCGTCCGCATCGCCGCCATCGCCATCGCCGCCCTCGCCGCGTCTCCGTCGCTCGCCAGCGACGGCCCCAAATGGAGCAAATGGAGCGACGACCTGTTCACCCGCGCTGCCGCCGAGAATCGCTTCGTCATTCTCGATCTCGAGGCGGTGTGGTGCCACTGGTGCCACGTCATGGAGCGGACGACCTACGCCAATCCCGAGGTCAAGGAATTGCTCGCGGCGAAGTATCTGCCGGTGCGGGTCGATCAGGATGCCAATCCCGATCTGTCGAGCCGCTACGGCGACTGGGGTTGGCCGGCGACCATCGTGTTCGGCCCCGATGGCAGCGAGATCGCCAAGATCAGGGGCTACATCGAGCCCGAGCGGATGCAGGCCTTGCTCAAGGCCATCATCGACGATCCAACGCCGGGCCCGTCGGTCGGCGAGGCTTTTGAGGTCAAGCCGTCGTTGTCAGCGTTTCTCGGCAAGGAGCAGCGCGCGGCGCTGACGAAGACTTTCGACGAATCCTTTGATGAACAACTCGGAGGCTGGGGCGAGAACCAGAAATACATCGACGCCGACAGCATGGACCTTGCCATCACCCGCGCCGAAGCCGGCGACGCCACATCGATCAAGCGCGCCCGGCAGACGCTCGACGCGGCCATCGCGCTGATCGATCCGGTCTGGGGCGGCGTGTACCAATATTCCGAGGGCGGCTCCTGGACCAAAGCCCACTTTGAAAAAATCATTTCGTTCCAGGCGCAATACCTCCGGCAGTACAGCCAGGCCTATGCGCTGTGGCAGGATCCGAAATATCTCGCCGCTGCGCGCGACATCGAACGCTACCTCGCAGCTTTCCTCACCGGTCCCGAAGGCGCATTCTATGTCAGCCAGGACGCCGATCTCGACCACGACACCGACGGACATAAATATTATGCGCTGCCGGATGCCGAGCGCCGCAAGCTCGGAATGCCGCGCATCGATCGGAATATGTATGCGCGCGAAAACGGCTGGGCAATTTCAGCATTTGCAGCCTATTACAACGTCACCAACGATCCGCAGGCGCTGGCGATCGCCGAGCGCGCCGCGAAATGGGCGATCGACAACCGCGCGCTGCCGGATGGCGGCTTTCGTCATGGCGAGAAGGATCGCGGCGGTCCCTTCCTCGGCGACACGCTGGCGATGGGTCAGGCCTTCCTCGATCTCTACGGCGCCACCGGCAGCCGCGAATGGCTCCTCGCCGCAGCGAAGGCCGGCGATTTCGTCGCGACTTTCAGGGACGAAGCCGGTGGCTTCGTCACATCGAAAACGGCGGAGGGCAAGACCGGCGTGCTCGCGAAGCCTGCCAAGCTGATCGACGACCAGGTACAGGTCGCCCGCTTCATGAACCTGCTCAACCGCTACTATGGCGAGGAACGCTATCGCGAGCAGGCTTCGCATGCGATGCGCTATCTCGCCAGCGCATCAGCCGAGGTGCCAAGGCCGCTTCCCGGCGTATTGCTCGCCGACGAAGAACTCGCGGTCGAGCCGACGCATATGACCGTTGTGGGGAGCAAGGACGATGCCCGCGCGAAAACCCTGCACACTTTGGCCCGCGCTTTGCCGGCCCGCTACAAGCGTCTGGAATGGCTGGATCTGCGTGAGGGCAAGCTGCCCAACCCCGACGTGGAATATCCCGACCTCGGCGAGCCCGCCGCGTTCGCCTGCAGCAACCGCATCTGTTCGTTCCCGTCCTTCAACGCCGAGGAACTCAAGGCCACGGTGACGCAAATGGCCAAACTGAAGCCGGCACGAGCTGAGCAACCTGTTGTGCAGCGCAACTGATCGGGTCGAGACTCCGGCTAATCATTTGAAGCCATGAAGGTTCTCCGGCGCCCGGGATTCGTGCGCAACGCAACGAAATACTCTCGCGGCGCCGGGGTTAGACAGCAGCGGAATGTCCCGTCCAAAAAAAGAAAAATTTCTCATGAAACTCTGTAACCAAATCGCCTCCTACCCCGTAGCTGGCTCTGGATGAGCACTCAATCACGGAGACCAACTTCCTTCCGGAAGACCGCCGCGACCTGATTGGCATCCATGTCCCCCTGCGTTGTGCGGGTCTGTGATCTCACGATCAACGGATGCTGGCAGCGTCACGTCCCGTCTTCAAACAATCATCGAGGAGATCGTCATGAAGTTGAATTCCAAGTCCGGCGCCACTCTCGCCGCCGCCGCTGCGACCCTGTTCCTGGCCGGTGCTGTCGTGTCGACGGGATCGACGGCGGCCAACGCTGCTGCGGGCAAGTGCATGGCCGGCAACGCCTGCAAGGGCCAGAGCGCCTGCAAGGGCGCGGCCAACGCCTGCAAGGGCCAGAACGCCTGCAAGGGCACCGGCTTCTCGATGGCCTCTGAAAAGGAATGCGCCGCCAAGGGCGCCAAGTTCGTCAAGGGTTGATCGATCAGATCGACAAGGGGGGCTCGGCGTTGCCGGGCCCTCGCCGTTTCGACCGCGCGGCCGGAAATAAAGTCGGCAGGCCGCGTAACTTGAGCCAGACCCACCGCGTAGCTAATCCTGGGTGCAGTTCAACAGCCAGAACTGTCGCGGCTTGCGGGCGATGCACCCTCACCCATTCTGGAGGATTCCCATGAAGATGACCAAGTCCGGCGCCACCATTGCCGCTGCTGCCGCCACGCTATTCCTGGCCGGCGCCACCATGTCGAGCCCGACCTATGCTGCCGGCGAAGGCAAATGCGTTGGCGCCAACGCCTGCAAGGGCCAGAGCGCCTGCAAGGGCGCGGCCAATGCCTGCAAGGGTCAGAACGCCTGCAAGGGTCAGGGTTTCTCGGCGATGACCAAGGAAAAGTGCGAAGCCGCCAAGGGCAAGTATTCGCCGGCCTGAACCGAGATTGCCCCGGAGAGGCCCGGTGTAGGCCGGGCCTCCCTTCCATGATAGGTTGATGACAAAAGTTTGCGGCGCACCGCGGCGCCGTCCGGGCGGAGACGACATGAACGTCGCAAGCAGATTGCCAGATGGTTCGGCGGCGGCGCTCGCGGACCGCCCGACGAAATCGGCCCGGCCGCCGTTCCTCGGCTTCGGTCTCGGCCTGCGCCACCAGCATTACGACGAGATCCTCAGCGGCAATCCGCCGATCGACTGGTTCGAGGTCATCAGCGAAAACTACATGCTGCCCGGCGGCCAGCCGCTGCGCACCCTCGATCGGATTTGCGAGCGCTATCCCGTGGTAATGCACGGCGTGTCGCTGTCGATTGCCTCCACCGCACCGCCCAATCTCGAATATCTGCAGGGGCTGAAAGATCTCGCCCGCCGTGTCGAGCCGAAATGGATCTCGGACCATCTGTGCTGGACCGGTGTGCACGGCAAGAACCTGCACGACCTCCTGCCGATCCCCTACACGAAGGAAGCGCTCGATCACATCGTCAGCCGCGTGCAGCTGGTGCAGGACTTCCTCGGCCGCGCCCTCGTGCTGGAGAACGTCTCGACCTACGTCCAGTTCAACAATTCCGAAATGACTGAATGGGAATTCCTTTCCGAACTGTCTCGCCGCAGCGGATGCTGGCTGTTGTTCGACATCAACAACGTCTATGTCAGCGCCTTCAATCACGGTTATGATCCGCTGACCTTCCTCAACGGAATTCCGGCGGATCGGGTCGTGCAGTTCCACATGGCCGGCCACAGCCATATGGGCACCCACATCATCGACACCCACGATCATCCGGTGTGCGAGGACGTCTGGGACCTCTATGTCGCCGCCTTGAGGCGCTTTGGCCGGGTCTCGACCATGATCGAGCGCGACGACAACATCCCGCCGCTCGACGAACTGCTGGTCGAGGTCGTCAGGACCCGCGAGATCGCCGGGAAGGTCCTGCCCGAGGGCCGGCAGTCGTAATGAGCGATTTCGCGCGACAGCAGGCCGAATTCCAGCGCGGCATCCTGAGCGCCGACGACACGGTACTATCGGAAATTCTCGACAGCCCCCGGGAGAAGCGCGACGCGCTGTTCGGGGTCTACCGCTACGCCTACGGCTCGCGGCTGCTCGAGGCCATGCGCAACGATCACGAGCTGCTGCACCTCTATCTCGGTGACGAGATGTTCGACGAGATGGGACACGCCTACGTGAAGGCGCACCCGTCCGAGCACCCGAACCTGCGCTGGTTCTCGAAAAGCCTGCCCGGTTTCCTGAGATCGAACGCGCCCTACGCCGATCATCCCGTGCTGTCGGACCTCGCCGCGCTGGAAAAGGCGCTCAACGACGCCTTCGACGCCGCCGAAGGCGCGGTGGTCGAACTGACCGACATGGCCGGCTTTGCGCCGGAAGCGTGGTCGGAACTGGTATTCCGCGCGCACCCCAGCGCCTGCCGCCTGAACCTTGCGACCAACGCGGCCGCGATCTGGCTCGCGCTCAAGCACGATGAAACCCCGCCGGACGCGACCGCGCTGGAGCAGCCGGCGCGCCTCCTGATCTGGCGTCAGGACGTCACGCCGATGTTCCGCGAACTCTCGGCGGAGGAAGCGATGATGTGGGACGAGGCCACCAACGGCATTTCGTTCGGCGTGCTCTGCGAAATGCTCGCGACGTATGACGACCCCGATGGCGCGGCAGGCCGCGGCGCGGGCTATCTGCACGGATGGATCACGGCAGGACTTCTGACGGAAGTATCAGTCGGCGCGTAACTTCGCTCGACCGGAACATAAAGGGCGATGATGGCGACGGACAGCAGGGACCCTTTCATCGAGCGCATGCTCTGGGATGAAGTTGCGCGACGTATCCATGACGGTGCGGTAGCAATACTGCCGATCGGCGCAGCAGCGAAGCAGCACGGATTCCACCTTCCGCTCAATACCGACCGCATTCAGGCCGAATGGCTCGCGGCCAGACTCGCCGGGCGCTTCGATGCGCTGATCTGGCCAACCGTGACCTACGGCCACTACCCTGCCTTCACCAGATATGCCGGCAGCAGCAGCCTGTCGGAATCGACCTTCGAGGCGCTGGTGCGCGAGATCGCAACGGGAATCCTCGGCAGCGGGTGTCGGACAGTCATTGTGCTCAACACCGGCGTGAGCACGTTGGCCCCGGTCGACCGCGCGCTGGCGCGGCTGGATGCGCGCCGCGTGAAGCATTTGTGGACCTACGGCGGATCGCGCTATCGCCGCGTGGCCAGGGAATTGGCCGAGCAAAGCCATGGCAGCCACGCCGACGAACTCGAAACCTCGCTGATGCTGGCGATTGCACCTGAACTGGTTGACATGGCGCGCGCTGAAGCCAGCCCTGCCGCGATACGGGAGACGCCGGGCGCATTGACGCCAACGGATGAGAGTTCGCCGAACTACAGCCGTTCCGGCAGCTATGGCAATCCGACACTGGCGACCTCCGCCAAGGGCGAAGACCTGATCGCTGCGATGCTCGGCGATCTCGTCGAACAGGTGGCCGTATTCATCGCCAAGGACCTCACCGACAAGCCTCGGCCAGAAGCGATGCAAAGCGTGTTGCGATGAGACGCGCGGCGCTTCGCTGGACGCCTGCCGTCGTGGTCATCGCCGCCATGCTGGCAAGCGCCATCAGCTTCCGTGCCGACGCGCAATCGGAATACATGCGCGGCGACCGAATGCCCTACGATGCGTTCGACCGGCTGCCCAAGACCGATATCGAGGTGCCCGGCGGGACCATCCATGTCGCGTTCGCGCCCGGCGGCTTCACGCTGCCCAACGAGAAACTATTGAACTGGGTCAGGACGTCGGCCAGGGCCGTCACGGCCTATTACGGGCGCTTCCCCGTCAACTCGTTGCGGCTGCTGCTGGTGCCCGTCGATGGCACGCGCATTCGCGGCGGTACCACGTGGGGCTATCGCGGCGCCGCCATTCGCATCCCGCTCGGCCGCGACGCCACCGAAGACGTGCTGCGGCGCGACTGGGTGATGGTGCACGAGATGGTGCATACCGCGCTGCCCGACATGCCCGACCGCTACGCCTGGCTGTCGGAGGGCCTTGCGGTCTATGTCGAGCCGGTGGCGCGGGTACAGGCCGGAGACCTCACCGCGCAGGAGATCTGGCAGGCGATGATGCGCGACATGCCAAAGGGCCTGCCGCAGGCCGGCGATCAGGGCCTCGACAATACAGGGACCTGGGGACGCAAATATTGGGGCGGCGCGATGTTCTGCCTGCTTGCCGACATCGAAATCCGCAAGCGGACCAACAATCGCCTCGGCCTGCAGGATGCCATGCGCGGCGTGCTCGCGGCCGGCGGCAACCACGAACGGGACTGGTCGATCGATCGCGTTCTCGCAACCGCCGACAAGGCCACAGGTCTCGACGTGCTGACGCGCCTTCACGATGAGATGGGACCAAAGCCCGTGACGCCCGATCTCGCCGCGCTGTGGCGGGATCTCGGCCTGAAGCGGACCGGCGAAGACGTCGAGTTCGACGACACCGCGCCGCTCGCCGCGATCCGCAAGGCCATCACGGCCGCACGCCCGGCATAGAGCGCGCCGCAGCAAGATTATCGTTACGCCGCCGGCACGATCTTCCCGGGATTGAAAATGTTCTGCGGGTCGAGCGCCTGTTTCAGCGCGCGCATGGCGTCGATCGCCTCGGGGCCGAGTTCGGCCTTGAGGTATTTCTGCTTGCCCTGCCCGATGCCGTGCTCGCCGGTGCAGGTGCCACCCATCGCCTGCGCCCGCTCGACGAGGCGATGCATGAATTCCTCGCCGCGCGCCATTTCTTCCTTGTTGTCGACGTCGCAAGCCAGCGAGCAGTGGAAATTGCCGTCACCGACATGGCCGACGATCGGCGACAGCAAATTGAGCCGCTTCAGATCCTCCTCGGTCTCGGTGACGCAATCGGCCAGCCGCGAGATCGGCACGCAGACATCGGTCGCCACCACGCCCGCACCGGGACGCAGCGCCTTGACCGACCAGTAGGCGTCGTGGCGGGCCTGCCAGAGTTTGGTGCGATCTTCCGGCTTGGTGGTCCAGGTGAAATCGCCGCCGCCGCACTCCTTGGCGATCTCGCCGAAATTCTTCGACTGTTCGGCCACTTCGATTTCGCTGCCATGGAATTCCAGCAGCAGCAGCGGCGTTTCCGGCAAGGTCAGCTTCGAATAGGCATTGCAGGCGCGCACCTGCTCGGCGTTGAGCAGTTCGATCCGCGCCAGCGGAATGCCGGTTTGAATGGCGAGTATCGTCGCCTGGCAGGCGCCGCGCACAGTTTCGAACGAGCACGCCGCGGCAGCGATCGTCTCGGGAATACCGCGCAACTTGATCGTGAGTTCGGAGATGATGCCGAGCGTGCCCTCGGCGCCGACGAACAAGTGCGTCAGGTCGTAGCCGGCCGAGGATTTCTTGGCCCGCGTGCCGGTCCTGATGATCTCGCCGTCGCCGCGCACCACTTTGAGCGCCAGCACGTTGTCGCGCATGGTGCCGTAGCGGACGGCGTTGGTGCCGGAGGCCCGCGTCGAGGTCATGCCGCCGAGCGACGCGTCGGCGCCGGGATCGATCGGGAAGAACAGGCCCTGGTCGCGCAGGTGCTCGTTCAGCGCCTTGCGGGTGACGCCGGGCTGGATCACGCAATCCAGGTCCTCGGCATGAACTTCGAGAATCCGGTTCATGTCGCGCAGGTCGATGCAGATGCCGCCGGCCGGCGCGTTGACCTGCCCCTCCAGCGAGGTGCCGGTGCCGAAGGCGATCACCGGAACGGAATGCTTGGCGCAGATCCGCACCACATCCTGGATGTCGGCGGTTTCCTGCGCCATCACCACGGCGTCGGGCGGCTGCGTCTGCAACCACGTGGTGGTATGGGCGTGCTGCTCACGCACCGCCTGCGAGGTGATCAGCCGGTTGCCGAACCGCGCCGCCAGCGCCTCGATTGCGCTTGCCAGCGCCTGCGGTTCCGGCCGCTTCAAATTGCCCGATATCGTCGTCGCCACGCCCAATCCTCCCGCCTTTGAGCCGACCGTGGCAAAGGTTATACAGGGGGTCAAGAGACCCGGAAAAACAAAGGGATGGATGATGACGAGCGTTGCCGCCACCGAGACGGATTTGAAGGATATGCCGCTGCCTCCGGCCCCGTTCCTGTCCTCGGTGATGCAGATCGAACCGCAATGGATCGACTATAACGGCCATCTCAACATGGCCTACTACAACGTCATGATGGACCGCGCGATCGACGAGATGTGGGTGCATCTCGGGATCGGCCCGGCCTACCTCAGGGAGCGCCACGGCTCGACCTTCACCGCCGAAGCCCATGTTCGCTATTTGCGCGAAATTCACCTCGGCGATCCCGTTCAGATTTCGGTCTATCTGTTGGGTACCGATGAGAAGCGGCTGCATACGTTCGAGGAACTGCGCCACGCCACCGAAGGCTGGATCTCCGCCACCTCGGAGAACATGACGCTCCACATGGACATGAAGCAGCGGAAGGTAGCTCCCTTCCCGCCTGACATCCGCGCCCGGATCCGCGCAGTGGTGGATTCGCATGCGGCGGTGCCGCGGCCCGAGGGCACCGGTCGCAAGGTTGCGATGCCCGTGAAATAGCAACGCCTTCAGGCCGGTAGCCCGGCTTCCTGCAGCGCGCCGACAACCAGATCGCATTGCTGCGGCGGCAGCGGCGGCATGCCGCGCTGCACTTCCGACACCGTGAGATCAGGATAGTGCTGCCGCAGCGCGCCAAGGCTGCGGCGGGCCTGCGGTCCCTGCCCTGCGAGAACATAGGACGGGCACATGGTTCGATGCACCCAGCTTGCCGAGGGATGTTCGGCGAGCCCGAGCTCCTGCCAATGCGCACCTTCAGCATATTGGCCGGCCGTGAAATAGGCGCAGCCGATCCCGACCATGCTGTTGAAGGCCAGCGGATCGTGCGGCGCGAGGTCAAGCGCGATCTTGAAGCGTTCGATCGCCGACTGCGGATCGCCCTTGTAGACGTCGATCCACCCGCTGCGGCTCCAGGCCCACGCCGATCCGCCGTCGAGGGTGAGCGCCTTGCGGGTAACGAGATCGGCGGCGTCGAACTCCCTGAGCAGGGTCAGCGCGTTGCCGAGCACGGCGAGCACCGTGGCGTCGTTGCACAGCGCCCTCGCTCGGTGCGCCAGTTCGAGGCTTCGCGCCCGTTCCTGCTGCGGCTCATGCGTGAAGTGATAGACCACACGCTGGACATGCGCCCAGGCCGCCAGTGCGATCGCGAGCGGGTGGTCCGGGTCGCGATCCATCGCGCGTCCGAGCAGTTCGAGGGCGCGGGCATTGCCGTTGGCATCGAGCGAGATGACTCCCGGCATCGCACGCAGCGCGAGGTCGTTCGCGCCGAGGCAACTCGCCGGTTTGCGCAGTGCATGTTCGATCTCGGCCAGCCGCAGGCATGGCTGCAGTGCCGCCGCGATCCTGACCGCGAGGTGTTCGGCCGTCGCGTCTTCATCGCGCAGGATGCCGTCGGAGCGGTGTGCCCAGAGCTGGCGGCCGGTTTCAGTGTCGATCAACCTGATGCTGAGGTGCGCCTGCGCGCCCGATCCCCTGACCGCGCCGGCCAGATGATAGCGCGCCGCGCCCGTCCGGGTCGCGACCGAGACCCCAGCCCTGGTTAGTGCAGTAAGGAGATCATCGGCGATGTCGGCCGCGACCGCGAGATTCTCAACCGCCGCCTCGATCCGCCCGAAGGCGACCGCCGGCCGGTCCTGCGCCGACACGAACAGCGAGGGCATCGCGCCGAGCGCAGCCGTGACCACCGCCTGCCGCTTCAGCGTCTGCGACGGCGTTTCGCCGTAGCGGCGGCGATAGGCGATCGAGAAACGGCCGCAATGGGGAAAGCCGCAGCGCAACGCGACGTCCATCACTTTGACCCCGGGTGCGCCCTGCAGAAGTTCGCGACGCGCGGCATCGAAGCCGATCTCGCGCAGCACGGCACGCGGCGTCTTGCCGACAAAGGCGAGGAATTGCCGCTGCAGCGTCCGGCCGGAAACTCCGGCAATGGCGGCGAGCTCCGCCAGATGCCAGTCCCGCCCGACATTGGCGCGCATGGCATCCAGCACGCGCCGGACGCCACGCGGCAACGGCGTCGATGAAATCTCCCGGCCGGCAATCATCCCCGCAACTCCAAGGCCACTGCTTTGTAGGTCTCGAATGCGGCGGAAAAGTTCACGATCCGGATAGCCGTGTCGCGAAGTGGATAGGCGCTACGGGGCTTCCCGGCCTAATCCCGGTCGCGCCAAACCGTCGAATCCACATTTCAAAAAAGGAAAATTGCAAATGGCTACATCCTCCGCCGCCCGGACCCAGCAAGCGGACCAGGTCGATTTCTCCGCCCTCAAGACCAAACAGCACGGCGCCTGGTCGTCCGGCGACTATGCCGTCGTCGGCACCACGCTGCAGATCGTCGGCGAGGAGTTGTGCGAGGCCCTCGACATCAGGGCCGGCCAGAAGGTGCTCGACGTCGCCGCCGGCAACGGCAACGTCACCCTCGCCGCGGCCCGCCGCTGGTGCGACGTGATTTCCACCGATTACGTTCCGAGCCTGCTCGAGCGCGGCCGCGCACGTGCCGCAGCGGAAGGCCTGTCGGTTCAATTCAAGGAAGCGGATGCGGAGGCACTGGACTTCGGCGACGCGACCTTCGATGCGGTCGTTTCGACCTTCGGCGTCATGTTCACGCCGGACCAGGACCGCGCGGCCGCCGAACTGCTGCGCGTCTGCAAGAGCGGCGGCAAGATCGGGCTCGCCAACTGGACGCCGGAAGGGTTTATCGGGCAATTGTTCAAGACGCTCGGCAAATATCTGCCGCCGCCGGCGGGTGCGAAATCACCGGCGATGTGGGGCACGCAGGCGCGTATCACCGAGATGTTCGGCGCGTCGGCCGCCTCGATCGACGCCGAGCGGCGGCACTTCACGTTCCGCTACCGCTCGCCGCTGCACTTTCTCGACGTGTTCAGGAATTACTACGGCCCGACGCTGAAAGCCTTCGCAGCGCTCGATGAAACCAACCAGCGCCGTCTCGCCGACGATATCCTGGCGCTGATCGCATCGATGAACCGCGCCACTGACGGCACCATGGTGCTGCCGAGCGAGTATCTGGAAATCGTCATCGTCAAGCGCTGACGGTCCCCCAAAAAAAAGCAGCAGCGACGGCCTGCAACAGGCCGCCGCTGCCGCTATCTGCGCGTCAGCGCGCCGGCTAGACGTTGCCGCGACCACGCACCAGTCCGACCACCGCCGAGACCAGGAACAGGATGATGGCGATGAAGAAGATCGCCTTGGCGATTTCGATGGAGACGCCGGCGACACCGCCGAAGCCCAGAATACCCGCGATCAGCGCGACGACCAGAAACGTTACGACCCAGCTCAGCATGACACGACCTCTGTTGTCTGTTGCTCTCCCGATGCCTGCGACCCAGTCGTCGTGCATCGACTGCAGAAACAATCCGGCCCGGGAACGAAGGTTCCGGGCGACAAAACGCCGAAATTTGTCGATTCCCGTGGAACAAATTCGCCGATTGGCCGCCAAATCCGGCCTGAAAATGCGCCGGGATAAAACCTGTCAAAACAGCCGGACAGGCCCTATATGGCCCTTAATCCCTGCTATGAAGGCTCCCCTTTCCGGTCCCGCGGTGCCATCGTGGGCACGAGACGATTCGAGAATGACCGAGCCGAGCAAATTGCCCCATCGCGGCGTCCCCGAGCACCAGCCTGCGGCTGGCGGCATCGCCGCGCGTGCGCGCGCCGCGGCCGGCCCGCAATATCTCAACGGCCTCAATCCCGAGCAGCGCGACGCGGTCGTGACGCTCGATGGTCCGGTCCTGGTGCTGGCCGGCGCCGGCACCGGCAAGACCCGCGTGCTGACCACGCGCATCGCGCATATCCTGAGCCAGGGCCGCGCGCGGCCGCATGAGATCCTGTCGGTGACCTTCACCAACAAGGCGGCGCGCGAGATGAAGCTGCGGCTCGGCCAGATGCTCGGCCAGGCCGTCGAAGGCATGCCTTGGCTCGGCACCTTCCACTCGATCGGCGGTCGCATCCTGCGCTTCCACGCCGAACTGGTGCAGCTCAAATCCAATTTCACCGTGCTTGATGTCGACGACCAGGTGCGGCTGCTCAAGCAGCTCTTGCAGGCCGAGAACATCGACGACAAGCGCTGGCCGGCGCGCATGCTGGCCGGCCTGATCGACGGCTGGAAGAACCGCGGCCTGACGCCTTCGCAGGTGCCGGCCGGCGAAGCCGCGATATTCGGCAACGGCAAGGGCGGCAAGCTCTATGCGAGCTACCAGGAGCGGCTGAAGATCCTCAACGCCGCCGATTTCGGCGACCTCCTGCTGGAGAACATCCGGCTGTTCCGCGAAAACCCCGATGTGCTCCGGCAATACCAGAACCGGTTCAAGTTCATCCTGGTCGACGAATATCAGGACACCAACGTCGCGCAGTATCTGTGGTTGCGGCTATTGTCGCAGGCGCCGTCGCGGCCGGGCGTGCCGCTCTCGGCGGTAATTCCGGGCGCGATCGATACGCCCGTCATTCCGGGGCGCATCGAAGATGCGAACCCGGAATCCAGCGCTGATCAGGACTCATTCCCGGATTCCGGGTTCGCACCTGCCGGTGCGCCCCGGAATGACGCGGTCGCTGCACCCTCTCCGCCCCCCAAGAACATCTGCTGCGTCGGCGACGACGACCAGTCGATCTATGGCTGGCGCGGCGCGGAGGTCGACAACATCCTGCGCTTCGAGCACGATTTTCCCGGCGCAAAGGTCATCCGCCTCGAACGCAATTACCGCTCCACCGGCCACATCCTCGCCGCCGCCTCGCACCTGATCGCGCACAATGAGGGCCGGCTGGGCAAGACGCTGCGCACCGAGGATGTCGACGGCGAGAAGGTCACCGTGACCGGCTCCTGGGATTCCGAAGAGGAAGCTCGCGCCATCGGTGAGGAGATCGAGGAACTGCAGCGCGCCGGCGAGAATCTCAACGAGGTCGCGATTCTGGTGCGGGCCTCGTTCCAGATGCGCGAGTTCGAAGATCGCTTCGTCACGCTCGGCCTGCCCTATCGCGTGATAGGCGGTCCGCGATTTTATGAGCGCGCCGAAATCCGCGATGCGCTGGCCTATCTGCGCGTGATCAATTCGCCCGCCGACGATCTCGCCTTCGAGCGCATCGTCAACGTGCCGAAGCGCGGGCTCGGCGACGCCACCGTGCAGATGCTGCACGACCACGCCCGCAAGCGCCGCATTCCGCTGTTCGAGGCCGCGCGTTCCGTGGTCGAGACCGACGAACTGAAGCCGAAGGCGCGGGGGTCGTTGCGCGAACTCATCCTGCAGTTCGAGCGCTGGCGCGCCCAGCGCGAGGTCACCGCGCATACGGAACTCGCCGAAATCGTGCTCGACGAAAGCGGTTACACCGAGATGTGGCAGAAGGACCGGTCGGCCGACGCCGCGGGCCGGCTGGACAACCTGAAAGAACTCGTGCGCTCGATGGAGGAGTTCGAGAACCTGCAGGGCTTCCTCGAACACATCTCGCTGGTGATGGACCGCGACGGCGGCGACGCGGACGAGGCGGTGTCGCTGATGACGCTGCACTCGGCCAAGGGACTCGAGTTTGAGAACGTGTTTCTGCCTGGCTGGGAGGAAGGCGTGTTTCCGAGCAAGCGCACGCTCGACGAACAGGGCAGCGCCGGTCTCGAGGAAGAGCGGCGCCTCGCCCATGTCGGGCTGACGCGTGCCCGCCGCCGCGCCAAGCTCTACTTCGCCACCAACCGGCGCATCCACGGCACCTGGTCGACCGCGATCCCGTCGCGCTTCCTCGACGAGTTGCCATCCGCCAATGTCGAGATCACGGAATCGAAAGGCGGCTCCGGCTGGGGCGGCAGCGGCGGCTACGGCCCCTCGCGCTTCGACAACGTCGAGTCGTTCGGCTCCAGCTACACCACGCCCGGCTGGCAGCGCGCCCAGGCCAACCGCGCGCGCAACCAGGGCGGCCGCGGCGGACAGGATCGCGGCGGCTTCGAGGAAAGCCAGTCGGCGTTTTCAGGTTCGCGCAGCGATACCTTTGGGGGTGGCTTTTCGCGCAACAAGCGCGGCCCGATGGTGATCGAAGGCGAACTGGTTGCGAAATCCACCGGCACCGTTTCGGAATTCTCGCTCGACGATCGCGTCTTTCACGACAAATTCGGCTACGGCCACGTGGTGAAGATCGACGGTAACAAGCTGACGATCGCCTTCGACAAGGCCGGCGAGAAGAAGGTCGTCGATAGTTTCGTCAAGCGCGCGTAAGGCGGCCAGATCATGAGTTCATCGGCATCGGGCTGGAGCATCCGCCAGGCACGGCCAGACGAATTTGCGGCGCTGGGCAAGCTGCTGGTTTCGGCCTACGCCGCCCTGCCGGGCATGCCCTCCCCGGAAGAATGGCCGCCTTACTATGCCATGCTGGAGAACGTCGCCGCGCGCGCGGCCAACCCGGCATTCACGATTTTTGTAGCGGCAGATGACAACGGCAAACTGCTCGGCAGCATCGATTACATCGACGATCTGGCGCAGTATGGCGTCGGCAGCGTTGCCACGATCACCAACGCGGCCGGCGTCCGCCTGCTCGCCGTGGACGGCGCGTGCCAGGGCCGGGGCGTCGGCAAGGGATTGGCCAAGTTCTGCATCGACCACGCCCGGCACACGGGCAAGGCCCGATTAGTTCTGCATACGACCAGGATCATGCAGACGGCCTGGACGATGTATGAAGTGCTCGGCTTCGTCCGGTTTCCCGCGATCGACTTTCAGGTGGAGAATGTCGATGTTTTCGGCTTCCGGCTGGAATTCGATGGAACGCCCAAAGCGGCATAATTTTACCCCGCGCGCGATTGAATAAGCGATACCGCATTCCTATCTCCCGGTTCCCGCCCCTCCCCGCGCTGACCCCGGCCCAAGCGCCACCGTGTCGTTCGCGCCCCCTTTCAGACTGCCATGCTCGCGATGCCCTCCATCATATCCGTCTCACATCTCTCGAAGACCTACGGCACCGGATTCAAGGCGCTCAACAACATCAATCTGGATATCCAGCGCGGCGAGATTTTTGCGCTGCTGGGGCCGAACGGCGCCGGCAAGACGACGCTGATCAGCATCATCTGCGGCATCGCCAATCCGAGCGAGGGCAGCGTCACCGTCGACGGGCACGACATCAAGAGGGATTATCGCGCCGCGCGCTCGATGATCGGGCTGGTGCCGCAGGAACTGCACACCGATTCCTTTGAAACCGTGTGGGCGACCGTCAGTTTCAGCCGCGGCCTGTTCGGCAAGCCGAAGAACCCTGCCCACATCGAGAAGGTGCTGAAGGACCTTTCGCTGTGGGACAAGAGGGATTCCAAGATCATCACGCTGTCCGGCGGCATGAAGCGCCGCGTGATGATCGCGAAAGCGCTGTCGCACGAGCCGCAGATCCTGTTCCTGGACGAGCCGACCGCGGGCGTCGACGTCGAATTGCGCAAGGGCATGTGGGAGGTGGTGCGCGGCCTGCAGGCCGCCGGCGTCACCATCATCCTGACCACGCACTACATCCAGGAAGCCGAGGAGATGGCCGACCGGATCGGCGTCATCAACAAGGGTGAGATCATCCTGGTCGAGGACAAATCCGGGCTGATGCAGAAGCTCGGCAAGAAGCATCTGAAGCTCTATCTGCAGGGCAAGGTCGATGCGATCCCCGCTTCGCTTGCTACCTACAATCTCGAACTGTCCGAGGACGGCCGGGCCGTGATCTATGATTACGACACCAAGGGCGACCGCACCGGCATCACCAGTCTGTTGAGCGATCTCCGCGACGCGGGCATCCGCATCTCCGATCTCGACACCAGCCAGTCCTCTCTCGAAGACATCTTCGTCAACCTGGTGAAAGCGCCATGAACTACCGTGCGATCCGCGCCATCTATCTGTTCGAAATGGCGCGCACCTGGCGCACGCTGCTGCAGAGCATCGTCTCGCCTGTCGTATCCACCTCGCTGTATTTCGTGGTGTTCGGCGCCGCGATCGGCTCGCGCATCACCGAAGTCGAGGGCGTCAGCTACGGCACCTTCATCGTGCCGGGCCTCGTCATGCTGTCGGTCCTGACGCAGAGCATCGCCAACGCCTCGTTCGGCATCTATTTCCCGAAATTCGTCGGCACCATCTATGAAATATTGTCGGCGCCGGTTTCCTATTACGAGATCGTCATCGGCTATGTCGGCGCGGCCGCGACCAAATCCATCATTCTCGGCCTGATCATCCTGGCTACCGCCGCGCTGTTCGTGCCGCTGCACATCCTGCATCCCTGGTGGATGCTGACCTTCCTGGTGCTGACCGCGGTGACCTTCAGCCTGTTCGGCTTCATCATCGGCATCTGGGCCGACGGCTTCGAAAAGCTGCAGATGATCCCGATGCTCATCGTGACGCCGCTGACCTTCCTCGGCGGCAGTTTCTATTCGGTGAACATGCTGCCGGATGGCTGGCGGACGGTCTCGCTGCTCAATCCGGTGGTGTATCTGATCTCGGGGTTCCGCTGGAGCTTCTACGAAATCGCCGATGTCAGCGTGGCGCTCAGCCTCGGCATGACGGTCGGCTTCCTCGCCATCTGCATGGCGCTGATCTGGTGGATTTTCAGAACCGGATACCGGCTGAAGAATTAACGCGTGGCGTCATTCCGGGGCGTGCGAAGCACGAACCCGGAATCTCGAGATTCCGGGTTCGGCTCTGCGAGCCGCCCCGGAATGACAAACCAGTGACGACGCGCCCCCGCTCGCGAAAATGTCAGCACTTTGCCGCCGATTGCGCCGTTGCAGCGCCTTGTTTGCGCCGTGGCAGGCGTTAACGATTGTGGTTGCAGGCCACTGGAACCAGTGCCGCTTTCCGGGCATATTGTGTGCCGGGGACGGAGAGCCGGCGTTATTTTGAGGCCCGGAGGCCAAAGGTAAAATGCGTTCCTTCCTCGTTGCTTTCACCGCCCTGTCATTGCTCGCCTCGGGCGCCGCGCAGGCCAAGGTTGCCATCACCGTCGACAAGGATAACCAGCAGATGACCGTCGCCGTCGACGGCGTCCAGCGTTACACGTGGCCGGTATCATCGGGCCTTCCGTCCTATGAGACGCCGAACGGCAGCTTCCGCGCCTTCCGCATGGAAGAAGACCACTATTCCAAGGAATTCGACGAGGCGCCGATGCCGCACTCGATCTTCTTCACGAAGGTCGGCCATGCCATCCACGGCACGGATTCCGTCAACCGCCTCGGCAGCCCGGCCTCGCATGGCTGCGTGCGGCTGTCGCGCGAGCATGCCGCAAAGCTGTTCGCGCTGGTCAAGGAACAAGGCGTGCTCAACACCACGGTAACACTGAGCGGCTCGTCGCAGGTGGCGCTGGCGCGCAATCCGCGGCGCGCCAACACGGCGGTCGCGCGCCGTGCCCCGCAGCCGAAATATGAGCAGCAATACGATGCGGCCGGCGACCCCGTCGTGATCACGCCGGAGCAGCAGCGCGTTGCGCCGCAGGCCCGGGTCAACGATGGCTACATCTATCCGGCCGACGGTTCGTCGAGCGAAGCGCGTTATCCCGCGCCCCGCCGCGTCTATGACACCCAGGCCTATCAGCAGCAGCAGACCTATCAGCAGCAGCAGTACTACGCCAACCGCGGCTATGCGCCGGCCCCGCAGGGCTACTACTATCAGCCGCGACAGCAATATTATCAGCCGCGCAGCCAGTACAGCTACCAGGATTAATCGGATGAAGCTGCATCGGCCGCGCTATCATGCGCGGCCGCAAGCTCAACCGTCCGTCGCGCGCGCCAGCTGGCCGTCGCTTTGAGCCATCGACCTCGACGCCTTCCAGGCGTCATGCGCCACGATGCCGATGGCCATCGCAACGACGAAGACGATGATCCCCGGCGATAACGTCCCGAGATTCGCAAGCGCCGGCCCCGGGCACAGGCCGACAAGGCCCCATCCGATTCCGAACACCGCCGCCCCGGTTACCAGCGGCAGATCGATCCCCGCATTGCCCGGCCGAAAGTATTGGCCGGCAAACCATGGCCGTGCGCTGCGATCGGCGAGCATGAAGCCGGGCACCGACACCGCGAGTGCAGACGCCATCACCACCAGCAGACTGGGATCCCATGCGCCGAAGATGTCCAGGAAGCCGAGGACCTTGGTCGGCTGCATCATGCCCGATATCAGGAGGCCCGCGCCGAAGATCAGGCCGCAAGCCAGGGGTGCTATGATCCACATGACGGCTCGACCTCACAGCACATGACGGGTGATCGCGACGGTCAGAATGGCCGTCAGCATGAAGACGATCGTCGCCACGATCGAACGCGGCGACAGGCGCGCCATTCCGCAGATGCCGTGACCCGACGTGCAGCCGCTGCCGAGCCGCGCGCCGAAGCCGACCAGAAGCCCTCCAACGGCAATGACCGCCCAACTGGCCGGAAGCCCCGGCATCGCCATGCCGTGACCGACCCAGCCAGCGATGACGGGCGCGAGGACGAGGCCACCGACGAAGGCTGTTCGCCATCCGCTGTCTTCACCTGGCAACTTCAGAAGGCCGCTGAAAATACCGCAGATCCCGGCGATCCGGCCGGTGGAGAGCATCAGCAGCACCGCCGACAGCCCGATCAGCGCGCCGCCGATGGCGGCCGATAGCGGCGTGAAATTGGCCATGACAGGACTCCATCGAATTGCAGGCAGGCCCGCGATCATAAACGCCTCCGGCCCGATCGCAACGGCAGCCTAACCTTGATCCATCGCAATGCCGGCCGGATTTGCTCCACGCTAAGAGGGATCTCCAACTGTGGGATAAGCCGATGAACAACTGGCCGCAACAGACCACCGAATTGAGTGCCCTGCTTCGCAGCCTTCGCGGCTCTGCACCCGATGTGATGAAAGCGTTTGCGGGCATTGCGAAAGCAGCGACGGTCTCAAAAGCGCTGGACGGCAAGACCAAGGAACTGATTGCGCTCGGCATCGCGGTCGCCGTGCGGTGCGACGACTGCATCGCCTTTCACGCCAAGGCCGCCGTCGACCACGGTGCGACCCGGGACGAGGTCAGCGAAACCCTGGGAATGGCGATCTACATGGGTGCAGGCCCATCGGTCATGTACGCGAGCCACGCGCTGGAGGCCTTCACCCAGTTCGAGGCCAGCAAGGCTACGCCTTCGGACAAGCAGCGCACGGTCCGCGATGACGATGAAATCCGTCTCGAGTGAGATCATGGCGACTGCGGCCTGGCTCCCAGCTATTCCTCGCCCTTCCTGAGCCGGCGCCACACGGCGCCCAGCACGTTGGAATAATCGTCGGTCCATACCCGCTGGTCGTCCTCGGCCTCCGTCATCGCCCATTGACCCGACGAGGCCAGCTTGCCGACGTCGGCCTCCTCCCTCGCCGAGGCGACGACCGAGGTGGAAAAGATGTACTCGTTGTCGCGGCCGGAATCCTCGCTGTAGACCCAGCTCTTCATGTCGTTGGCGTCGGCGATGCCGACGACGACGCTGGACAGTTCCAGATGCCGGTTGGAAACGTGCATGACGACCGCGCCCTGCGGTGCCAGCTTGCTCTTGTAGATCTCCATCGCCTCTTCGGTCGCCAGATGAATCGGGATCGCATCCGACGAATAGGCGTCGACAATGATCAGATCATAGACGCCGTCGGGCTCGCGGGCGAAGGTCAGGCGCGCGTCGCCGATCACGGGTTCGAGGTTCGGTTGGCAGGACTGGATGTAGGTGAAGTATTTCGGGTCGCGCGCGGTATCGACCATGGTCTGGTCGATCTCGAAGAACTTCCATTCCTCGCCGGGCTCCGCGGCGCAGACCAGCGTGCCGGAGCCGAGACCGATCACGGCAACGCGCAGCGGTGCGCCCTTGCGCTCGCGGATCGCCGTGATCGCCTGACCGATGCCACCGTCCTTGTGGTAATAGGTGATCGGCTCGGGCTGGCCGGTGACGGGCGTGCCGTCATCGTTCCGGAATTTCTCAGCGCCGTGGATCGTGGTGCCGTGCATCAGCACGTGATACTGGCCGTTCGGCGTCACCACGATCTTGTGGACGCCGAAGAAGCTGCGCACGGTCTCCACCCGCCCGTCGTCCGAGGGGTAGGCGCGCAGCAACACCAGAGCCACCACGACGGTAGCGAAGATCTTCCAGCGGTTGGCATTGAGGCCGAGCGCCACCAGCGCTGCGAGCACGCCGACCGCACTGATCACCCAGACCCGGTGTTCCTCGAACCAGTTGAACAGTTTTCCGGCCGACCAGGCCGGCATGATAAGCGCCACCGCCAGCACGGCGAGAAACGGCCAGTACCAGCGGCTCCAGCGTGGCAGGCGTTCATCGCCGGGCGGCCGGCACAGCGCCGCGAGCGCCAGCAGGATCGGATATTCCGCGACCCATGAAAACGTGAACGGCGCGATCAGGCCGGCGAACAGCCCGCCGACCATGCCGCCGAACGACAGCGCGACATAGAAGCCGGTGAGATATTTCGCTGCCGGCCGGGTACGCGCCAGTTCACCATGGCAAGCCATGGCGATGATGAAGAAGTACAACAGATGTCCGCCAAGCGTCAGCAGCAGGTTGTGCTCGCCGCCGAATGCCAGCAGCACCACCGTGCCCGCGATCGCCAGCGGCTGCGCCAGCAGCATCCATTTGTGCGACAGCAACGGCCGCGACTGGAACACCAGTACCCAGGTCAACAGATAGAGCGACAGCGGCAGCACCCACAGCAGCGGCGCGGCGGCGACGTCGGTGGAAATATGCGCGGTCACCGCGATCAGCAATCCGGAGGGAACCGCTGCCAGGAAAATCCAGCGGGCGCGCAGGATCCATGACGGCGCCGGCGCTTCGGGATCGTCGGCCGGCATGTTCAGTTCGGCCGCCTTGGCCGGCGCGCGCAGCAGCAGGACACCGCAGGTTGCGATCAGCACGATCAGCAGGCCGTAGCCGCTGGTCCAGATCAGGTTTTGCGTACGCAGCGTGAAGACCGGCTCCAGCAGCACCGGATAGGACAACAGCGCCAGGAAGCTGCCGATATTCGACGACGCATAGAGGAAGTAAGGGTCGGGACCGTTGGGATGGCCGGTGCGGACGAACCAGGCCTGCAGCAGCGGATTGTTGGCGGCGAGCGCGAAGAACGGCAGACCGATCGATACCGCAAACAGTCCCAGCAGCCAGAACGCATAGCCCGAATTCGGCGGATCGCCCCACCCGCTCGAGATCGACAGCGGCAGTGTCAGAATCGCGACCGCGAGCAGCACCAGATGGATCGCCACCGGGAGCGTGCGGTTGCGCAACTGCATCAGAAAATGCGCATAGGCATAACCGCCGAGCAGCAGCGACTGGAAGAACACCATCGCCACCGACCAGACCGCCGGCGAGCCACCGAGCCGCGGCAGCACCATCTTGGTAAACAGCGGCTGCACCGAAAACAGCAGCAGCGCGCTGACGAAGATCGCCGCTGTATAGACGACCAGGACCAGCCGGTTTCGGCCTTCGGAAGGCTCCGTCGAGACGGACGATTCGGAAGCAGTCATCAAAACTCCGGCAGAAAACCGGCAGGCGCCGGAGGCAGGATCCGGCAGGGGCTGCCGGAGGACCGCAATGGAGCATAGGGCGACACGGCGAGCAATGCGGGTTAAGACGTGTCATTCCGGGGGCGATGCGCAGCATCGAACCCGGAAGTTCGAGATTCCGGGTCTGGTCCTTCGGACCATCCCGGAATGACGAATTCAAACCATTCAAACCTTTTTGAAACTGAAGCTGGCATGAACGAGACGGACGTTGTCATCATTGGGGCGGGACATAACGGCCTCACCTGCGCGGCCTATCTCGCGGCGGCTGGCCTGCGCGTAAAAGTTGTCGAACGCCGCAAGGTGGTCGGCGGCGCAGCCGTGACCGAGGAATTCCATCCGGGTTATCGCAATTCGGTGGCGGCCTACACCGTCAGTCTCCTCAACCCGCAGATCATTGCCGATCTGAATCTGGCCGAACACGGCCTGCGCATCGTCGAGCGGCGCGCGCAGAACTTCCTGCCCGCGCCCGACGGCAAATATCTCCTCACCGGTGAGGGCCGCACCCAGCAATCGGTGGCAAGGCTCAGCCAGCGCGATGCGGTCGCGATCGATGGGTTCTCGCGCGAGCTCGAGGGCATCGCCGACGTGCTGCGCCAGTTCGTGCTGCGCGCGCCGCCGAACCTCGTCGAGGGATTTGGCGTCGGTGCCATTCGCGAGGCTCTCAACGCAATGGGCACGGCCGGCATCCTGCGCAAGCTCACGCTCGAACAGCAGCGCAACCTGCTCGACCTGTTCACCTGCTCCGCCGGCGAGATGCTCGACGAACGCTTTGAAAACGACCTGGTGAAGGCGCTGTTTGGCTTTGACGCCATCGTCGGCAACTACGCCAGCCCCTACGCGGCCGGTTCGGCCTACGTCATGCTGCACCACGCCTTCGGCGAGGTGAACGGCAAGAAGGGCGTGTGGGGCCACGCCATCGGCGGCATGGGCGCGATCACGCAGGCGATGGCGCGTGCGGCGCGCGGGCGCGGCGTCGAAATCGAAACCGAAGCCGGCGTGCGCGAGGTGATCGTCGAAGGCGGCCGCGCTGCGGGCGTGATCCTCGACAATGGCGCAACCATCCGGGCGAAATACGTCGTCTCCGGCGTCAATCCGAAATTGCTGTATACGCGGCTGGTGCCGCCGGGGGCGCTGCCGCGCGAATTTCTCGAACGCATGGCGCGCTGGCGCAACGGTTCAGGCACCTTCCGGATGAACGTCGCACTCACCGCCCTGCCCGCGTTCACCGCGCTGCCCGAGACCGGCGATCATCTCACCGCCGGAATCATCCTGGCGCCCAGCCTCGGCTACATGGACCGTGCCTGGCTCGACGCCCGCGCCCATGGCTGGAGCCGCGAGCCCGTCGTCGAACTCCTGATTCCCTCGACGCTGGATCCTTCGCTTGCGCCTGACGGCCAGCACGTCGCGAGCCTGTTCTGCCAGCATGTCGCGCCGGAACTGCCGGACGGAAAGTCCTGGGACGATCATCGCGACGAGGTCGGCGACCTCATGATCGCAACGGTGGACAAATACGCGCCGGGGTTTGCGGCAAGCGTGATCGGACGCCAGGTACTGTCTCCGCTCGATCTGGAGCGGCAGTTCGGCCTGCTTGGCGGCGACATCTTTCATGGCGCGCTGACGCTCAACCAGCTGTTCTCGGCACGGCCGATGCTCGGCCACGCCGATTATCGCGGGCCGCTGAAGGGGCTCTACCATTGCGGCTCAGGCGCCCATCCCGGTGGCGGCGTCACCGGCGCGCCCGGCCACAACGCCGCGCGGGCGATCCTGGGCGATCACCGCGCACTGTTCAAATAGGCTGGCGCGGTCGGCGCTGCGGATCGCGGGCCATGCGGTGGATTTGCCGGGCAAAACAGGTGGATAACCGCGGGGAAAGTCTGTGGACCGGCTGTCGAAATCCCGCGTACGGGCGGTGGAAATCGCCGGTATGACTTCGTGGATGGCGGACCAACAACGCTCCGGATCGGCTGTGGACAGCCGGTGGACCAAGTCGATCGGTCCAAAAGAAAGGGGCCAGGCGTTCGACACGCCCGGCCCCGACCTGGCCCCGATAGGGACGCGGTTTACTTCAGCGAGCTGGAGATGTTGTTGAACGTCGTGCTCAGCTGGCTGCCAACGCCATTCACGGCGGTGATGATTGCGATCGCGATACCGGCGGCAATCAGGCCGTACTCGATCGCGGTGGCACCGGATTCGTCCTTGAAAAACTTCGAAATGAGCGACTTCATGGCTGGTTCGACCTTGGTTGGTATGCTCAGAACGGGGCCTGCCCCCAGTTCCTGTGCGGAACCTACGGGCTCGAACCTAAGGTGGCTCTAACGGACGAGGTGTAAGTTTTCGCGAAATCGCGCCGCGAATTTCGCTTAAATTTGAATCAATCGACCAAAATCGGACCTACCGACCCTCAGTTTCATACGGCTTTTCAATGACTTCCATAGTTCCCACGCACCGTGCCAGCTTTGCCATCGGAGACGAGCAGGCCGCCCGGCGCGTTGTCGATTTGCTAACCGAAGTTTTCTTTGAGGGGCAGGCTGCGATCGCAGCGTTCGAGCGGCCGGACGGCCGCTGGGACGTCACGGTGCATTTTGCCGATCCACCGGACCGGGCCCTGGTGCGCGAGCTCGTGACCAGCGCGGCCGGCGCAGAAATCGCCAGGACGATCGATTTCGATACGATCGAGGCCAAAGACTGGGTCAAGGCCAGCCTGGAAGACCTCGTCCCGGTACCGGCCGGACGCTTCGTGGTTCACGGCCAGCATGACCGCGAACGCGTCGCGCCGAACAAGGTCGGCATCGAAATCGAGGCGGCGCTGGCGTTCGGCACCGGCCACCACGGCACCACGCGCGGCTGCCTGCTGCTGCTCGATCACGTCCTGAAAGCCTGGCGCCCCCGCCGCGTGCTCGATCTCGGCACCGGTACCGGCGTGCTGGCGATTGCCGCCGCAAGGGCGCTGCATGAGAAAGTGCTGGCGAGCGATATCGATCCGCCCTCGGTGCAGGTCGCGCGCGAAAACGCCAGGCTGAACGTTTCGGGACATCTGGTGCGGCCGATCCGCGCCACCGGCTTCTCCGCATCGCAATTCGCGTCGGCAGCCCCGTTCGATCTGGTTCTGGCGAACATTCTCGCCAATCCGCTGCGACAACTGGCGGCGCCGATGGCGCGGCATCTCGCACCTTCGGCGCTGGTCATCCTGTCAGGACTGTTGACGCCTCAGGCGCGGGGAGTGATCGCGGCCTACCGCGCGCGCGGCCTGATACCTGTGCGGCATCTGCGCATCGAAGGCTGGAGCAGCCTGTTACTGCGCAAGGTGGACTGAAAACATTATTTGGTCGGCCGTGGCGGATTGCGCGCAATCACGCCCTTCTTCAATGACCGCCGGACGCGCGCTTCCGCGAAACGATCGAGCATTTTGACGACAACGCCGCGCTGTTTCTTGTTGGCGACCGGGGGGATCGGACCGGGATTTTCCGGAGGCGAAATTTTCTCAAACGTGAAAACAGGCATCGTGCATCCCCTCTTCGTTGAGTTGAAACACTCCTGGAGTCCTCCAGCATCGGTAAGCGAACGGCCTGCATGCCAAACCGTTCCATCCAGTCTTCTTGGACTGACTTATTGAAGCACGGATTATGCCAAATTGTGGCAGATTGCGAAGCCATGCATCCAACCCTAAAGTGATCGCGCGATGTTCGAAGCTCATTTCCAGACATTCGAAGAACCCGAAGGCGGTGTGGCGCTGACCGCCCGGCTGGGCGCGTTCCGCGAGGAACTGGCGCGCCGCAAGCTGACGGGCTTCGTCATCCCCCGCGCCGATCAGCAGCAGAACGAATATGTCCCGCCGTCCGAAGAGCGGCTGGCCTGGCTGACCGGTTTCACCGGCTCGGCCGGATTGGCGATCGTGCTGGTCCACGAGGCCGCCGTGTTCGTCGATGGGCGCTACACGCTGCAGGCGGCCAAGCAGGTCGACCGCAAGGCCTGGCAGATCGAGCCGCTGGTCGATCCGCCGCCGGAACATTGGCTGGCGCGCCACCTCATCGCCGGCGACCGCCTAGGTTTTGACCCGTGGCTGCACACTTCTGCGGCAGCCGAGCGGCTGGCCGCCGCCTGCGCCAAGGCCGGCGCGGAATTGATCGCGGTCGAAAGCAACCCGCTGGATTCGGTTTGGACGGAGCGCCCGGCCCCGCCACTCGGCCCTGTCGCCATTCACGGCGAACAGTTTTCCGGCGAAATCGAAGCCGAGAAGCTCAAGCGGATCCGGCTGGAGATCAGCAAGCTCGGCGTCGAGGCGCTGGTGCTGTCGGACAGCCACGCCGTGGCCTGGACCTTCAACATCCGCGGCGCCGACGTCTCGCACACGCCGCTGCCGCTTTCCTACGCACTGGTGCCGAAGGACGGCCGCCCCACGATATTCATCGATCATCGCAAGCTGTCGAACCTGACCCGCGACCATCTCGAACGGTCGGCCGATGTCCGGGAGCCCGACGCGCTGACGCCGGCGTTGACGGAACTCGCGCGCAGCGGCGCGGCCATCGCCCTCGACACCGCGACCGCAGCCGATGCGCTGAGCCGGCTGATCACCGCTGCCGGCGGCAAGCCGGTGCGCGGCAACGATCCGGTGAGCCTGCTCAAGGCAGTGAAGAACCTCACCGAGATCGACGGCACGCGGACGGCGCACCAGCGCGACGCCGTGGCGCTGGCGCGCTTCCTCGCCTGGATCGATCGCGAAGCGCCCTCCGGTGGGTTGACGGAGATCGACACCGTCGAGGCGCTGGAGACCTTCCGGCGGCAGACCGGCGCGCTGAAGGACGTCTCGTTCCCGACCATCGCCGGCACCGGCCCCAACGGCGCCATCGTGCACTACCGCGTCACCCGCAAGAGCAACCGGCGCATCGCACCCGGCGACCTCCTGCTGATCGATTCCGGTGCGCAGTATGAGGACGGCACCACCGACGTCACCCGCACCATCGCGATCGGCCAACCGACCGATGAAATGCGCGACCGTTTCACCCGCGTGCTGCGCGGGCATATCGCAATTGCCCGCGCCGTATTTCCCGACGGCACCACGGGCGCGCAGCTCGACAGTTTCGCGCGGCAATATCTCTGGCAGGCCGGCCTCGATTTCGAGCACGGCACCGGGCACGGCGTCGGCAGCTACCTCTCGGTGCATGAAGGCCCGGCGCGGATTTCCAGGCTCGGCACCACGCCGCTGAAGCGCGGCATGATCCTGTCCAACGAGCCCGGTTATTACAAGACCGACGCCTACGGCATCCGGATCGAGAACCTCGAACTCGTCATCGGGGCCGATATCGCCGGCGCGGAGAAGCCGGTGAATGCGTTCGAGACGCTGACGCTGGCGCCGATCGACCGCCGCCTGATCGATGTGGCCATGCTCAGCGCCACCGAACTGAAGTGGCTGAACGACTACCACACCCGCGTCAATCGCGAGGTGCGCCCGCACCTCGACGACAATGCCACGAAGCTGTGGCTCGACGACGCGACGGCGGCGCTGCTGCCGCTTTGACTATCGTCGCCTAAAGCGCCGTCGTCGTCCTCCGCGAAAGCGGGGGACCCAGTATCCCAGAGACGCCAGCGATTGAATCGAGAGGGCCCGGCGTACTGGGTCCCCGCTTTCGCGGGGACGACAACGGAGTTTGTCGCGCTGGATGAAACATTAATGGCACCTGCCCAATTCGGCATGGCCGCATGCCGAAACATGCGTATTCGCGCTGATCCATCACGCTACAGTCGATTTCAACAACAGGATTGAATCGGAATGCACGGCGTCGTGGGCAAGCCGCCCGACGCGGCGGCGAACAACAATGCCGCCGCGACATCGAAGATCATGCTGCTGATGCTCGTCGCGATGACGGGCGTCGCGCCGATCTCGCTCTACATGCTGGTGCCGGCGCTGCCGGTGCTGGCCACCACGTTCGGCGGCGACATCGCGGTCGCGCAGATGACGGTGTCGCTCTACATGGTCGGCATCGCCTGCTCGCAGCTCATCATGGGGCCGCTGTCGGACAAGTTCGGCCGCCGCCCGGTACTGCTCGCCGGCCTCGCGCTGATGGTGGCGGCCAGCATCGGCTGCTCGCTGGCGCAGACGCTGCCGCAACTGATCGCTGCGCGCTTCCTGCAGGCGCTGGGCGGCGCCTCCGGCATGGTGGTGAGCCGCGCCATCATCCGCGACCTCTACAGCCGCGACCGCATCAGTTCCATGATCAGCCTCGTCATCGGCGTGATGATGACGGCTCAGATGCTGAGCGCGCTGGTCGGCGGCCTGCTCGAGACCGCGTTCGGCTGGCGCGCGATCTTCTATTTCATCACCGTGGCCTCGCTCAGCGTCGCGGTCCTGATCGCGCTTGCGCTGCCCGAGACGCGCCGCGACCGCGGCGCAAGCAGCAGCTTCCGCGGCGACGTCGGCAAGCTGGTCCGCGACCGCGCCTTCATCGGCTATGTGCTGTGCCAGGTGCTGGCCTCGCAGATCATCTTCACCTTTGCCGGCGGCGGGCCCTACATCGTGGTGACCCAGATGGGCCGCACCACCGCCGAATACGGCGCGTGGTTTGCGACGACCGGGTTTGCGTACCTGCTCGGCAACCTCTTCTGCGTCCGCTTCGCGCCGCGCCACTCGCTGGAAAAACTGATCTGGTTCGGCCTGGCGCTGCAATTTTGCGGCGCGTTGCTGAACCTCGTCCTGAGCCTCACCGGTACCAACCAGTCGCCGATGTGGCTGTTCGGCACCCAGATGATCGTGATGGTCGCCAACGCCTTCGTGATGAACAACGCCGCTGCCGGCGCCATCAGCGTCCGCCCCGAGGCCGCCGGCACCGCCGCGGGCGCCATGGGCTTCCTGCAGCAGGGCATCGGCGCGCTGGTCTCGCAGTTCGGTGCCTATCTCGGCGGCCACTCCACCACCACGCTGCCGCTGACGGCCGCGATCTTCGCGCTGTCGATCGCCTGCGCGTCGGCGATGTTCTTTCTGGTGCCCCGGCAGACCGTCGTGGTGAGCGAAGAACTGATGAAGAAGGCGGAGGAGGAAGAGAGCGGGATGTTGTGAGGCCGCATCGGCGAACCACGGTCTCATGCACATGTTTGTTTCGTTTCTCGCCGCTCCTGTAGCCCGGATGAGCGAAGCGATATCCGGGGTGCCGTGAGAGTGATCCCGGATGTCGCTCCGCTCATCCGGGCTACGAGACTTTCATGACTTCGCGTTCTCGCGGCACGATCTGCCCGAGTCATGCATGTTTCGCTTGCTCCCTCAAGGAATGGAGGGCGCAGGGAAGACCGGGTGCGCGCTGCACCCGCGGTCTCGCGTGCAAGATTCGCACAGCAAAAGCGCACACGAGCATACAGGTTCAGCGGAAGCATTCCGGCCTTCCCTGCGCGGTGGCTTTACGGCTTATAACGTGATCTCCCCGGAGAACGGCTCTTTTGCCTCCGTCGCCGCGCGGAAATGATTCCAGCGCAACTTGACGCCAGCACCGCGACGTCAGGACCACACGACTTCGCCGTACGCATCATGCGCCTTCGTCTTTTGCGCAATCTGCGTCCACCGCATCTCACCGCGCGTTCGTGACGATCGCGAGCCGCCCCTCGTAACGGGTGAGACGCGCGGAGTTAAATCACTGATTTGCCCGACGACGCGAGCGGAATATATTTGCGTGAACGGGTGGACAGACTTTCGGTGATTTGCCCGTCGTGCCAATTGGTCGCGGCCTGCGATGTCATTTCGTCATTGCGGACGAAGCAATCCTCACATCAGGGCGTCACGTTCAATAAGCGGGATACATCGAGAACGCGGAGACGCCCGAGACCGCGTAGAACGCCCCGTCATCGAGCCGCTGCCACGAGAAACAGATTCCGCTCAACTAAAAGCGGCTATGTGTCGATTTCGTTCATGAAGATGAATGGGAACTCGATGGGGCAGTTCGCATCTTAACGCACAAGCAACCCTTGCGCGCCGGATTTGCCGAGCGCACACTACCACCTCAGGCAGAACTTACGGAGGATGCAGACCATGCCACGGGTCAAGCAAGCTTCGAAGCAGAAAAGCACAACCAAAGCCGCCGCCGTGACGGTGCTGAGTGCTACCGGACTGAGTTTTTCGCTGCTGGATAGCGCATCAGCGTCCATGACGCCCGTTGCTGATATCGCGCAATCTGACAATGCCCCTCCTAATCAGCGCTTCGTACTTAGCGAAGAGGAAATGGCCGACGTCAGTCTCGCCACGTTCCACCTTCTTGATAAAGAAAACGTTGGCAACGGCGTGCAGCTGGCCGCCCGTGGTGGCTGCCGTGGCTGCGCGGCCCGTGGCTGCCGCGGCTGCGCGGCCCGTGGCTGCCGTGGCTGCGCAGTCCGTGGCTGCCGTGGTTGCGCAGTCCGTGGCTGCGCGGTCCGTGGTTGCGCAGTCGGTTGCGCCGTCGGTTGCGCGGTCGGCAGCTGTTGCGCATCTTGGGGATATTGCCGTGTGTGCTAAGTCACACGACCGACGCTGAGAAAAATTGCATCCAACAGACTCAATAGCCGATTTTCCCAAGGTCGCCTTCGGGTCAATCGTGCCGCTTTGAGAGCAAGTCGGTCACTTTCGATCCGCCCGCGCCTCCGGACATTTCGCTGGACCGCGTCAACTGACGCAATTTGCGGTTTCGGATGTGACCAAAGGCGTTCCTTGTCTTCGTGGCTAACGCGGGTACCGCAGTACGAGAAGCTGCAACGAAAGGGCCGGCATGGTGTACTGCTCCGACGGTCTCGACAGTGTTGATAAGGCCGGCTTCCCTAGCGGAGAAGGATCATGAATCGCGACTTCATGTCGGGGAAAATCAATCGGATGCGATCTTTGTGGGCCATATTGCTCATCTTGCTGTTCCCCGCCCACTGCCTTGCCGGTGAAGGGAAACCCATCAGGATCATGGTGACGGCTGATCACACGAAGGCCGACGGAGAACCTTGGGACGGCATTCCTGGCCTGGGCCCGGGCCGCAGTCCGAACATTGCCATTCTGAACAAAGATGCGCCGCCGGATCTCGCGGTCTGCGTCGTTCGCCTGGATATGCCTCCGGAATGCAGCATGAGGTACGTGAAGTTGAAGCAATATTCGATTTGCCAGAACAGCTATGATTGCGTTTTCAAGCGGGTAAGCATCCCCGATGGTCCTTTCGGGCTCATCATTCTGGATTTGGACTTACGACGGCATGACTTGGTTGGCTTCCTTTTGATGACAACTGGGAAGGCTCCTGTTGTTGATCAGCGAGCCGCATTGGAAAGTGAGCTTCGAAGAAGGGCCGACCAGTTGGCGCCCCCTTTTTCCCAAGGAGAGAAGCAACGCAGGTTGCGGGAGGTGCTCGTCGTTCCCATGGACAGCTGCGCCGAAGTGAAGGGATGTAGGCTTGTGCAATCCGAAATCCGCGTGACCTCGGCCGAGTGATCCTTGCCGGGCAGTTTCCTTACCGTGCGGGTGGTCATGAGCGCGTTAGAGAAGGAGCGCGCGGGTGACGACGACATCTGCGTTGCGCGCATCACTCCCCGATCAGCTTCAACCACTCATCTTCCGACAGCACTGCAACACCAAGCTCCCGAGCCTTTGTCAGCTTCGAACCGGCATCCTCGCCCGCCACGACGTAATCCGTCTTCTTCGACACCGAACCCGCCACCTTGGCACCGAGACGCTCGGCCACCGCCTTGGCCTCTTCGCGCGTGAATTTGGTCAGCGAGCCCGTGAACACCACGGTCTTGTCCGATACGGGCGAACTCTTCCGCGGCTGCTCGGCGGGTTTCACCTCGATCTCGTGCAGGAGTTCGCCGAGCGCCTTCACGTTGCGCGGCTCGGCGAAGAACTCCACCACGGCGTCGGCGACGATCTCGCCGATGCCGCCGATATTGTTGAGATCCTGATAGGCCTCGGTGGTGTTCTCCTCGTCCTTTGTCCCCTTGGCGGCGGCCAGCATGGCGTCGCGAAAATTCTCGATGGTGCGGTAGTGCCGCGCCAGCAGTTTTGCGTTACCCTCACCGACGTGACGAATGCCGAGTGCGAAGATCAGGCGATGCAGCTCGATATTTCGTCGCGCATCGATCGCATTGAACAGGTTGCGCACCGACGTCTCGCCGTAGCCCTCGCGCGCCATCAGCTTGCTGGTGGAACGCGCGTCGCGCTTCTGCAGCGTGAAGATGTCGACCGGCGACATTACGAGGCCTTCCTCGTAGAACTCCTGGATCTGCTTGTCGCCGAGGCCGTCGATATCGAACGCCAGCCGCGAGACGAAATGCTTGAGCCGCTCCGTTGCCTGCGCCGGACAGATCAGCGCGCCGGTGCAGCGGCGCACCGCCTCGTCTTCCTCGCGCACCGCGTGACTGCCGCACACCGGGCACGTGTCCGGAAATTTGTACGGCTTGGCGCTTTTCGGCCGCTTGTCGATGACGACGCTGACGACCTGCGGAATGACGTCGCCGGCGCGCTGGACAACGACCGTGTCGCCGACGCGAAGGTCGACACCGTCCCGGATCGGATTGCCGTCGTTGCCGATGCCCTTGATGTAGTCCTCGTTGTGCAGCGTCGCGTTCGACACCACCACGCCGCCGACGGTGACCGGCTCCAGCCGCGCCACCGGCGTCAGCGCGCCGGTACGGCCGACCTGGATATCGATTCCGTTGAGAATCGTGGTCGCCTGCTCGGCCGCAAATTTGTGCGCGATCGCCCAGCGCGGGCTGCGCGATACGAAGCCGAGCCGATCCTGCCAGTCGAGCCGATCGACCTTGTAGACCACGCCGTCGATATCGTAACCAAGCGAGGCGCGCTCTTGCCCGATCTTGCTGTAGAATTCGAGGACGGCTTCGACATCCTTGCAGAGCGTCGTCAGCGGATTGACGGCAAAACCGGCCTTGTCCATCCACGCCAGCATGCCATGCTGCGTATCGGCCGGACGCTCGCTCATCTCGCCCCAGGTATAGGCAAAGAACTTCAGCGGCCGTGACGCGGTGATCGAAACGTCCTTCTGGCGCAGCGAGCCCGCCGCCGAATTGCGCGGATTGGCGAACACGGTGTCGTCGGCTTCCGCCTGCTTCCTGTTGAGCTCGAGAAAATCCTTCTTGAGCATGTACACTTCGCCGCGCATCTCGCAGGCCGCTGGAATATGACGGCCCTTCAGCGTGTGCGGGATGTCCTTGATGGTGCGGACGTTGGCGGTGACATCCTCGCCGGTAAAGCCGTCGCCGCGGGTTGCCGCGCGCACCAGTTCTCCATTCTCGTAGCGCAGCGACAGCGACAGGCCGTCGATCTTCGGCTCGGCAACCAGCGCCGGAATATGCTCGGCATCGAGCTTGAGAAAGCGCCGGATCCGGTCGACGAACTCGGTGACATCATCGTCGCTGAAGGCGTTGCCGAGGGACAGCATGGGAACGACATGCTGCACCTTCGCAAAGCCGCGCGCCGGCGCGGCGCCGACCTTTTGCGTCGGCGACTCCGTCGTGACCAGATCGGGAAACTTCGCCTCGATCGCCTCCAGCCGCTGGCGCAGCGCGTCGTAGGCCGCGTCCGATACGGTCGGAGCGTCCTTCTGGTAGTAGCGCTCGTTGTGTGCCTCGATCTCCAGCGCAAGGCGCATGTGCTCGACCTTGGCCTGCGCCTTGGTTAGTTTTGAGATGTCGACCAGAACTGATTTTGATTTAGCCATCTTGCAACTATAGGTTCGTCACTCCGGGATGGTCCGAAGGACCAGACCCGGAATCTCGAGATTCCGGGTTCGATGCTCCGCATCGCCCCGGAATGACGGCTTCGTGGGGTTGTGAGCAACTATCATGAACTACTACGTTTATATCATCGCAAGCAGACGGGACGGAGCAATCTATATCGGCATAACCAACGATCTCGTGCGCCGGATTTACGAGCATCGAACGAAAGCGGTGCCCGGCTTCACCTCCAAATACAATATTACACAGCTCGTTTGGTTCGAAATCTATGACGATCCAATCTCCGCGATTTCCCGCGAGAAAGAACTGAAGAAGTGGAAGCGGAGCTGGAAGGTCCAGTTGATCCAGGCGCAGAACCCGCAGTGGAACGATTTGTACGAGTCGATCTGCAACTAACTCCGTCATTCCGGGATGGTCCGAAGGACCAGACCCGGAATCTCGAGATTCCGGGTTCGATGCTTCGCATCGCCCCGGAATGACGGCTGAGGCAACTAGCCGGCCGCCTGCAGCAGCCGCCGCGCCGCGGCCCTCGCCTCCACGGTAATATCGGCGCCCGCCAGCATGCGGGCGATTTCCTCGCTGCGGCGGTCGGCGGCGAGTGCGTTGACGCGGGTGGCGACGCGCTTGCCCCTGTCGAGCGCGTCCTTGGAGATCAACAGATGCTGGCTGGCGCGCGCGGCGACCTGCGGCGCATGCGTCACGGCCATCACCTGAACCCCGCCGGCGAGCCGTGCGAGGCGCGAGCCGATGGCGTCCGCCACCGCACCGCCGACCCCGGTATCGATTTCGTCGAACACCAGCGTCGGCGCCGAGCCGCGGTCGGCCAGCACCACCTTGAGCGCGAGCAGGAAGCGCGACAGCTCGCCACCGGAGGCGACCTTCATGATCGGTCCCGGCCTGGTGCCCGGATTGGTCTGCACCCAGAACTCGACACGGTCGATGCCCTGCGGCCCCGGCGCGTTGGCGTCGCTCTCCACCTGGGTCATGAATTTTGCGCGCTCAAGCTTCAACGGCGCCAGCTCGGCGCTGACGGCCTTGTTGAGCTTGTCGGCCGATTTGCTGCGGGCCGCGGAGAGCTTTGCCGCCGCCGCGCCGTAGCGCTTGTCGGCCTCGGCCGCAGCGCCTTCCAGCTTCTTCAACTGGTCGGCGCCGGCGTCGATCAGCGCGACGTCGGAGGCGAACTTCGCCGCCAGCGCCGCCAGCCCGTCGACCGGCGTCGAATATTTGCGCGAGGCGGCGCGCAGAGCGAACAGCCGCTCCTCGATCCGCTCCAGCTCGGCCGGATCGAAATCGGCTGCCACCAGTGCGGCGTGGAGATGCTGGTCGGCCTCCTCCAGCGCGTTGATCGCGATATCGATCGCCCGCACCGCCGGTTCGATCAGGTTCGGCGAGTTGGCGGCGCGGCGTTCGAGGCGGCGCACCGCCGCCGCCAGCGCCGGCACCGGCGAATGCGGACCGCCGACCGCCTCCTGCGCCTCGCGCAAGTCGCTGGCAATCTTCTCGCCCTGCATCATGGCGGTGCGGCGCGCAGCAAGCGCGGTTTCCTCGCCTTCCTCCGGCTTCAGCGCGCGGAGTTCATCGGAGGCATGGCGCAGATAGTCCGCCTCCCGGGCGGCGCGCTCCATGCCGGCGCGGTGCGCGTCGAGCGCGCTGACGGCGGTGCGGCGCGATTCCCACAGCGTCTCCAGTGCCGTGACTTCCTTCTCCAGCCCGGCAAAGGCGTCGAGCAGTTGCCGGTGCGTCGAGGCGTCCACCAGCGCGCGCTCGTCGTGCTGGCCATGGATCTCGACCAGCGTCGCGCCGACGGCCTTCAGCGTCTGCACGCTGACCGACTGGTCGTTGATGAAGGCACGGGTGCGGCCGTCGGCGAACTGGACGCGACGGAGAATCATTTCGCAGGATCCTTGAGAACTCGTATCGTCCAGGCCGTTGCCGGCAAGGATCTTCGTTGCCGGATGCCCGTTGCGGATATCGAAGGTGGCCGTCACCTGTCCCTGCTCCGCGCCGTGGCGCACCAGGGAGGCGTCGCCGCGGCCGCCAAGCGCCAGCGCGAAGGCGTCGAGCAGGATCGACTTGCCCGCGCCGGTCTCGCCGGTGAGCACCGCAAGGCCGCGGGAGAATTCGAGATCGAGGCGTTCGATCAGAACGATGTCACGGATCGACAGACGCGCCAGCATGTGATGGCAACTCCCACTGGTCAGGTTCTGACACCGGCCCCGGTACGGAGCCGACTCTGCAGGTGTTAGAATCGAAACATCTCTAGCAGATCTTGGGAGCGTTTTGTACTATATTTGTTCACGTTATGGACACAGAATGAATGCCCACTTACTTGGCGAGCCCAGACGTGTCAGCCCAGACGTGTCAGCCCGAGCTCGTCATCCCAGCCTTGTCAGCCGAGACCCATCTTCTTGAAGGCCCTGGAGATATAGGAGCCCTTGTTCTCGCTCGGCTCAAGACCGCCCGACTTCACAAGATTATAGGCTTCCTTGTACCAGCGGCTGTCAGGAAAGTTGTGCCCAAGTACGGCTGCCGCGGTCTGCGCCTCGCCGACGATGCCAATCGACATATAGGCTTCCGTCAGCCGCGCCAGCGCTTCCTCGACATGCCGCGTGGTCTGGTAGCGGGTAACGACCGTCTTGAAGCGGTTGATGGCGGCGGTGTAGTCGCGCTTTTGCATGTAATAGCGGCCGACATCCATTTCCTTGCCGGCGAGCTGGTCGCGCGCGCCCTCGAGCTTGGCCTTGGCGGAGGTCGCATATTCCGAAGTCGGATATTTGCGAATCACCTCTTCCAGCGCCGCGATCGCCTTTTCGGTGCGGCCCTGGTCGCGCGAGATGTCCGGGATCTGGTCGTAGTGCGAGGCCGCAATCAAGTACTGCGCGTAGGCCGCGTCAGGACTGCCGGGATGCAGCGTGACGTAGCGCGTCGCGGCGCCGATGCAGCTGTCATAGTCGCCGGAATTGTAGAAGGAATAGGCCGACATCAAGAGCGATTTGCGCGCCCAGTCCGAATAAGGATGCTGGCGATCGACTTCCTCGAATTTCTTCGAGGCCGCCTTGTTATCCTTGCGCTGGTTCATCAGGTACAAGCCCTCATTGTAGAGCTTGTCCGCCGGCTCCTCGACAAAGGTGTCGTCCTTGGCGGTGAACTTGTCCCACAGCGCGCCCGTGCCGCATCCACCGAGCGGAATGGCCAGCACGATCAGGCCCGCCGCCAGCCGCAGCGCGCGAAATGAAGTGCGTTGTTCGAGCGTCATACGCTGTGCCGACATGGAAATGAGACGCCTCTGGTGCGGATGGTAACGGAACCGGTCCGTCGATGAACCGCGGTCATGGACACAACTCCCCCGCCCGCGACGCTGCAAACGTGCCATCGCGGGCCTGTGTAGCCGAAAAGTGGTCCCCAACCAACCGAATACGCAGGCAATTCGCCCGGATTAAGGCGGCAGGAAACCGTCGTTACCAATTGTGGTTACTGGGGAAATTGGAACTGCCGGGCTGTGGACAGTTCAGGGCAGTTTCAGAGAAGTGAACGCTTGAGACCGTTTCGCACGCAAGCGTCAGGATACGTCCGGGCCGTAGGCGGGAGCGATCATACCACCCACCATGCCGGCGCCGGCCTCGACCTGGCTGCGGGGACGGCGTGCCGGTTCGCTGTCGACTATCCGCCAGGCGCTGCGATCGGCCAGCAGGGCGGTGAGGACGGCGTGGTTCAGCTTGTGGCCGCCGCGTACCGAACGATAGGCACCGAGCAGCGGCAATCCGGCCAAAGCGAGATCGCCGATCGCATCCAGCACCTTGTGGCGGACGCATTCATCGCGGTAGCGCAGCCCTTCCGGGTTGAGCAGCAATTGGTCGTCGAATACCACCGAATTCTCGAACGAAGCGCCAAGCGCGAAGCCCGCCTTCCACAGCCGCGCGGTGTCGTTCATGAAGCCGAAGGTCCGTGCGCGGGAAACCTCGCGGCGGAAGCTTTCGGGGCTGAGATCGAGCGAGAAATTCTGGCGGCCGATCACAGGATTGACGAAGTCGATTTCGATCTCGGCGCGGAAGCCGCCCACATGGGGACGCAACTCGCCGAAGCTGTCGCCGATCGCGACCTGCACCGGCTTCAGGACCTGAATGAAACGGCGGGCGGCGGACTGGGTGACGATGCCGGCCTGGTCGATGGCGGCGACGAAGGCAGCCGCGCTGCCGTCCATGATCGGAACTTCGGGGCCGTCGACTTCGATGGTGGCGTTGTCGACGCCCATGCCACGCAAGGCTGCGAGCACATGCTCGGCGGTGGAAACCAACGGGCCTTCCCGATCACCCAGAACGGTAGCAAGGTCGGTGGCGATGACGGATTCGGCAAGCGCAGGAACTTCGCGGTCGGCGTCATCGAGGCCGGTGCGGACAAAAATAAAACCTGCATCGATTGGTGCAGGCCCGAGCGTAAGGCTGACAGGTGAACCAGAGTGAACGCCGACACCCGTCACGGTGGCTTGCGACCGAAGCGTGGTTTGACGGCTGAATTTCATTCGTAATCGCCCACTACCCGACTTAACCCAAAGACTTAAACCGTGCTTTCGCGTCGATTCGCGCTCTAGGCATCCCCAAGTCTGGGCAGACCATAATCACTGCCCCCAAGCGTACAACTCACGCTTTTTTACGGATTGTTACCCTATCTCTGCCGCATTCGCGCCAAGCCTTCATCAAGTTTCGGCGCGGCCCCACAGGTTATCCACGGCTATAGCTAACCACGAAATACATAATTAATGATTTAAAATCAGTTGGTTGAGCGACCGGTCACCGCCCGGTCCCCCATAACAGAAAAGGGCCCCAACTGTGTCAGCGGGGCCCTCTCCGGTCGTCGGAATTGTAACAAACTTCAGTTTGCCTGCCGCCTCAGGAAGGCGGGGATATCAAGATGGTCGTCGCCCTGTGGCGCTGGGGCAACAGGTGCGGGGCGGCCGTGGGTGTCCAAACCCTGGGGCGCGGGACGTTTTGCATACTCCGATACCGGGTCATGATTCGCCATTTGCTGGGAAACCGTCCGCTGCGGCTTGCGCTCGGGTAGCGGCGCCATGGCAGGTCCGGAGGCGCGTGCGGCGATCGGCGGCTCGGACTCCTCGTCGCGGCGGCCGAGGCCGACATTGGCGAGGCGCTGCAACAGCGACAGCTTGGACTTCTGCGGGTGCTCCTCCTCGCCATCACCGCGGGCCTGCCGGATCTCGGCCTGCGCCGGCATCGGCAGATCCTCGAACTTGGGCATCCGCGGGGTGCGGAGCGGCGCACGCTCGGCCGCCTGCGGGATGAAGGTCTCCGGCGGCGCAGCCGGCTCGACCGGCTCGGCTCGGGCGGCCTCCTTGTGCGGATCGGGGAACAGCGACGGCTTCTGGGCAATCGGGCGAACCGTGACGTCGCCATACGACGCGGGCTGGATCGGCGCCTGCTGCGCGGGCTCCGGCGAGACCGCGGCAGCGATCGCGGCAAGCGCTGCGCGCTCCACATTTCGCGGCGGTGCGGCGGGCGGCGGGGCAGCCGCGGCCAGCGCCTGTGCCTGCTGCGCAACCGCCGGCTCGAGCTTCTGCGCGCGTTCGGCCAGGCGGGCATTGTCGGCGCGCAGACGGGCGGTCAGTTCGGCCAGCCGGTTGTCCGGCGACGCGGGAGTAGCGGGAGCAGCCGCAGGGGTCGCGACAGCCGACGCGGTGGTCTGGTTGCGCGCGATTTGCGCCTGCTCGATGCCGGTGGCGACGACGGAGACGCGGATGATGCCATCCAGGTTCTCGTCGAAGGTGGCGCCGACGATGATGTTGGCGTCCTGATCGACCTCCTCGCGGATCCGGGTGGCGGCTTCGTCGACTTCGAACAGCGTGAGGTCCTTGCCGCCGGTGATCGAGATCAGCAGGCCGCGGGCGCCCTTCATCGAGGAATCGTCGATCAGCGGATTGGCGATCGCAGCTTCTGCCGCCGTCAGCGCGCGCTTGTCGCCGGTCGCCTCGCCGGTTCCCATCATTGCCTTGCCCATCTCGCGCATCACGGCACGGACGTCGGCGAAGTCGAGATTGATCAAACCTTCCTTCACCATCAGATCGGTGATGCAGGCGACGCCCGAGTAGAGCACCTGGTCGGCCATCGCGAAGGCATCGGCGAAGGTGGTCTTCTCGTTGGCGACCCGGAACAGGTTCTGGTTCGGGATGATCAGGAGCGTGTCGACCACCTTGTGCAGTTCGGCAATGCCGGACTCGGCGGTGCGCATGCGGCGCGCGCCTTCGAAGTGGAACGGCTTGGTCACCACGCCGACGGTGAGGATGCCCATTTCGCGCGCGGTCTTGGCAATTACAGGGGCTGCACCGGTGCCGGTACCGCCGCCCATGCCGGCGGTGACGAACACCATGTTGGCGCCGGTGAGATGGTCGCGGAGTTCGTCGAGGACCTCCTGCGCCGCCGCCGCGCCGACATCAGGCTGCGATCCCGCGCCGAGGCCCTGGGTCACCTGCGTGCCCATCTGCACGATGCGCTGCGCCTTCGACATCGTGAGCGCCTGCGCATCCGTATTGGCGACGACGAAATCGACGCCCTGCAGCCCGGCCGTGATCATGTTGTTGACGGCATTACCGCCAGCTCCACCGACGCCGAAGACGGTAATCCGCGGTTTCAACTCGCTGATGTCAGGGGGTGTCAGATTGAGTGCCATGGTTGCCTCTCTTACGACGCGCGCTTTGGTTCGCCTCGGCCGGCGGCCGCGACATTTGGTGAAAATCGTTTGGTTACTGGTCCGGTCATCAGAAGCCCTCGCGCAGCCATCGTCCGACCTTTCCGAAATAGCCGTCAGTCCCTGTCCTGAGCTGCCGCGTATGCCGCGGTTCTACGTGTTCCAGATGAGCGTATTGCGGATAGACCAGGAGGCCTGCAGGCACCGCGAACGATGCGCTCTTGGCCTCGCTGGGCAGCCGGCCGAAGCCCAGCGGACGGCCGATCCGGACCGGCCGGTTGAGGATGCGGGTGGCGAGTTCAACCGTGCCGGTGAGTTGCGAGGCGCCGCCGCTCAAGACAACCCGCGCCCGCGGCTCTGCCGCAAAGGGGGAATCCCGGAGCCGGTCCCGGACCATTTCAAAAATCTCCTCGGCGCGATGCCGGACGATGTTCGCGATCGTGGCGCGCGAGACGATCTGCGGCCCGTCGTGTTCCTCGCTTGCGGAGGGAACAGACATGAGCTCACGCGCGTCGGACCCGCCGGTCAGCACGGTGCCGTATAAAGTCTTGATTCGCTCGGCATCCGCAATGCATGCGCCGACGCCGCGTGCAAGATCCATCGTGACGTGATGCCCACCTAATGCAAATCCGCTAGCATGAACGAAGCGTCCGCCCGAATAGGTCGCAATCGTGGTCGAACCGGCTCCCATTTCGACGACGGCAGCACCGAGATCGGCCTCGTCGTCCGTCAGTACCGACAGACCTGCGACATAAGGACTCGCCGCCATCGCCTCGACATTGAGGTGGCAGCGCTCGACCACCAGCATCAAATTGCGGGCCACGGTGGCATCCACCGTCACCACCTGCATGTCGACGCCGAACTGCCGCGCGAGCATGCCGCGGGGATCGCGGATGCCCTTCACGCCATCGAGCGCATAGCCGACCGGGAGTGCGTGCAGCACCGTGCGGCCCTCGCCGGTGGCGTGGCGCATGCCGGTGGATGTCACCCGGATGACGTCGTCGGGCGTGACCGAACCGCCGCGAATGTCGGCTGCGGCCTCGACCAGCTGGCCCTGCAACCGGCCGCCGGAAACCGACAGCAGAACCGACTCGACGCGAACCTTGGCCATGCGCTCGGCCAGCGCCACCGCCTGGCGCACCGTCTGCTCGCATTCGGCGAGATCGACCACCGCGCCGGCCTTGACGCCGCGCGACTGGATCTGGCTGTAACCGATCAGCTCCACCGCATGGGTGCGGCCGCGCAGCGCGTCGCTCGGCGGCGACGGCTTCAGCCGCGCGATCATGCAGGCGACCTTGTGGGTGCCGATGTCGAGCGACGCCACCAGCGCGGTTCGCTTGTGGTCGACCGGGCGCGTCTTCGGGGTCTGGTTGCGATCGAGGCCGGTCATGCGTCACCGGCCTTTTTCTTCGGCTTCTTTTCCTTGAACAGCTCCTCGCGGGCTTTTGCCGCGTCTTCGGACAATTGCACGGTGAGCCGGTCCGGCAGGCGCATGTCGACGGCGACGATGTCGCGCGAGAACAGCCGGTCGTCCTGGTCGAGCTTGCTCAGAAGCGCCAGCGCATTGCCGACATCGTTCTCGGGCAGCCGGATATCGAGCCCATCCTTGAGCCGCAGGTTCCAGCGGCGTTCGCCGACGTAGATTGCAGCCTTGGTCACGGAACGCACTTGCGGATAGCGATCGAGCAACGCGAGGAAATCGCGCGCCCTGGAATCGGCACCCTTCCCGACGACCAGCGGCAGCGTCGCGAAACGGCGGGACATATAGGGCTCCAGCACCGCGCCGTCTTCCGCGATCACCGCCAGCCGGCCGTCCTGCTGCCACAGCGCGAACGCCGTGCGCTCGACGATGTCGATCTGCAGCCGCCCGGGATAGAGCTTGAGGATGGTCGCGTCCGCGATCCAGGGATTGGCCTTGAGCCTGTCGCGCACGGTTTCGGCATCGAGGAACAAGAGCGACGAGCGGCCGCTGACGCCGCCGATCGCGAGCACCTCGTCCTGGCTCAATTGCCTGCGGCCGTTGATGGCGACCGTGGTGATGCGGAAGCCGGCCGAATTGGCCAGCGCATTGCGGGTATCGCTCAGCCCCGCCATGAACTCATCGACATGGCCGCCCTTGACGATGCCAAGCCCGGTGCTGCCGAGCAGCATCAGCACGGTCAGCGCGATACCCGTGCGGTTCGGAAGGTAACGCTCGACCAGACGCACCAGGCGATTTGGCGGCGCGCGATCGATCAGCGGCTTCGCGGGCACACGCGCACGACGGCCCAACCGCTCGCGCAGCAGCACGCCCGCCCCAATTGCGGCGGCTTTCAGGTCAGCTTGGGGCCTCAGCGATCTTTTCGACCGAGCGAGGCGTCCTGCACCATCCATTGCACGAGCCTGTCCAAGTGTTGTTTCCGCAAGGTTTTTTGCGGGTTCGGCACAAATAGCGTCTCGGGCTTGCCGGAACTTGGTGCTGATCTGAAGTCGGAACAGCGCGGCCCGGCAGCCAAGCGCCACATGCGCCGCCAGCGTTAACCTTCGGACTTCCTGGTAAACAAAGTGTAAATTCGGGAAGGGCGCGACGCGCTTTGGGGCGTCTTTTGAGGGGTTTGCCCCACATTTCTTAGGATTTTAGCAATTAATCCTTGGGTGAGGTTAGTTCCGGGTTAACGAGCCGTTAATCGCCCGCCACCCCCGTTCACAGCCGCGCGCGGCTGCGCCGTTCGGCCAGCGTGACCTGTTCGCGGAGAAAATCCACGAATGCGATCCCCTGCGCGTTGAGCGCTTTCGGATACAGCGATGCTGCCGTTAGCCCCGGTAACGTGTTGGTTTCCAGGTAAATCGGCCCCTTCGCGGAAACGATGAAGTCGGACCTCGAATAGCCGCTGCACGACAACGCCCGATGCGCCCGCAGCGCCTGGTCCATGAGGGCCGCGCTGATCTCCGGCGCGAATCGGCCCGGGCAGATCTCCTGGGTCGATTTCAACAGGTACTTCGCGGTGTAGTCGAAGGTGCCCTCGCCCGGCACGATCTCGATCGGCGGCAGCGCGAGCACCGTGCCGTCCGGCCGCTCCAGCACGCCGCAGGTCGCCTCGACGCCCGCGACGAACGGCTCGATCACATATTCCTCGGTCCTGGCGGCGTTGCGCACGGCGACGAGGTCCTGTTTCGCATTGACGAAGATCAGGCCATAGCTCGATCCGTCGCGCGCCGGCTTGGCGATCAGCCTGCCGTATTCGGCAAACGCCGCGTCGAGATTGGCCAGTTCGATGCCGGCCGGCGCCGTTACGCCCGCAAAGGCCGCGAATCGCTTGGCCGCCACCTTGTCGAAGGCGAGGTTCGACGACGCCGAGCCGGATCCGGTGAAGGGAATCCCGCGCAGTTCGCACATCGCCTGCAGTTCGCCGTTCTCGGCCCGGCCGCCATGCAGGCCGAGCACCAGCACGCGATCCTCGTCCCGCGCCTTGTCGAGCGCCGCCTCGAGCGGCAGACCGGCGCTGTCCGGCTTGAATTCATCCTCGAACGGACGCGTGTGCGCGAGCAGTTTCTGCGAAACAACCCCATGCACAGTATCGGCGACGTCCCAGAACCACAGATCGGCTTCGGGCAAGGCCCGGTGCAGCGCCTGCGCGCTCGCGACCGAAACCAGGCGCTCCTTGTTGGTGCCGCCAAAGAGAATGGTGATCCGCATTCGACCTCTACCTATCCGTCATTCCGGGGCGATGCGCAGCATCGAACCCGGAATCTCGAGATTCCGGGTCTGGTCCTTCGGACCATCCCGGAATGACGACCTAGATCGGAATCCCGATCCGCTTGATTTCCCAGTGTAGCTCGATTCCAGAATTCGCCTTAACCCGCTCGCGCACGGTTTCGCCCAGTGTTTCAATATCATGGCCGGTGGCGTTACCGGTATTGATGAGGAAGTTGCAGTGCATCTCCGAGACTTGGGCGCCGCCGACGCGCAAGCCCCGGCAGCCGGCGGCATCGATCAGTTTCCAGGCACTGTTGCCGGGCGGGTTCTTGAAGGTAGAGCCGCCGGTCTTTTCGCGAATCGGCTGCGCGGTTTCGCGATGGGTCTGCACCTCGTTCATCCGGGCGCGAATGGCCTCGGGGTCGGCGATGGCGCCGCGAAAGCGCGCGGAGGTGAAGATGACGGACGGATCGACGCCGCTGTTGCGGTAGACGAACTTCATGCCGGCATTGTCGAAGACATGCTTGCTGCCGTCGCGGCCGATGCCGGTGGCCTCGATCAGCACGTCCTTGGTCTCGCCGCCATTGGCGCCGGCATTCATCCGCAACGCGCCGCCGATGGTGCCGGGGATGCCGAAGAAGAACTCCATGCCGCCGATGTTGGCGGCGGCCGCGGTTTCGGCGACGCGCTTGTCGAGCGCGGCCGTGCCCGCGCTGACGACGTCGCCGGAGACCGAGACATCGCCGAACGCCCGCGGCGACAGCCGGATCACCACGCCTGCGATGCCGCCGTCGCGCACGATCAGATTGGAGCCGACGCCGACGACGTAAACCGGTACCTCCTTTGCGAGGTGCTTGAGGAAATAGGCGAGATCATCCTGATCCGCCGGCGTAAACAGCACCTGCGCGGGGCCGCCGACGCGAAACCAGGTCAACTCCGCCAGCGACTGGTTCGCCAGCAACCGCCCCCGCAGTTGCGGCATGGCGACCTTCAGTTCGGAGGTAATGTCGGGGAATGTCAAGAAAGCTCTCTCAACTCGTCATGGCCGGGCTTGTCCCGGCCATCCACGTCTTGCAGACTATCCGCATGGCAGGCGGCTATGTTTACATTCTGACCAACCGTCCGAACGGTATTCTTTACGTCGGTGTGACAAGCGATCTTGTCCGCCGGATATTCGAACATCGCTCGGGGTTCGTCGACGGCTTCACCAAACGATATGGTTTGAAGCGATTGGTCTATTTTGAGCAATTCGAAGACATACGAGACGCCATCCAACGCGAGCACAATATCAAGCATTGGCCGCGAGCGTGGAAGGTTCGCAAGATTGTCGCCACGAACCCGGATTGGGACGACCTTTTCGATACCATCGCGACCTAAAGACGTGGATGGCCGGGACAAGCCCGGCCATGACGGGATTGAGAGTGGTGCCCTCATCACCCCAGCGCCTTCAATTCGCCCGGCAGGGCATAGGCCCATTGCGTGATGTTGCCGGCCCCGAGGCAGACCACGAGGTCCCCCTTGCCTGCGACGCCGCGAACGACCTTGGCAAGCTCCGCCGGGCCTTGCAGCGGGATCACCTCGCGATGGCCGTGGGCGCGCAGGCCGAGCACGAAATGGTCGCGGTCGATCCCTTCGATCGGCGCCTCGCCCGCCGGATAAACTTCCGCGACAACGACCGCGTCGGCATCGTTGAAACAAGTGCAGAATTCCTCGAACAGGGACTGCAGCCGGGTGAAGCGATGCGGCTGCACCACGGCGATGATCTTGCCGTCGGTCGATTCACGCGCCGCCTTAAGGACGGCGGCGATTTCGACCGGGTGGTGACCGTAGTCGTCGATCACGGTGACGCCGTTCCATTCGCCGGTCCGGGTGAAGCGCCGCTTGACGCCGCCAAAGCCGGCGATGGCCTTGCGGATCGCCTCGTCGGGAATCCCGAGTTCATGCGCCACCGCAATCGCCGCCGTGGCATTCGACGCGTTATGCCGTCCCGGCATCGGCAGCACGATGTCCGCAATCTCGTGGGTGGCATCGGTCTTGCGGTTGCGGAACACGACCTTGAATTTCGAGCCGCCGCCGGTCGGCGTCAGGTCGACCAGCCGCACATCGGCCTGCGGGTTTTCGCCATAGGTGATGATGCGGCGGTCCTCGATCTTGCCGACGATGGTCTGGACGACGGGATGATCGATGCACATCACCGCAAAGCCGTAGAACGGCACGTTCTCGACGAAATTCCGGAACGCGTCCTGCACGGCCTCGAAAGTCCTGAAGTGGTCGAGATGCTCGGGGTCGACATTGGTGACGATGGCGACATCCGTTGGCAGTTTCAGGAACGTGCCGTCGCTTTCGTCGGCCTCGACTACCATCCAGTCCCCTGCTCCCAGCCGCGCATTGGTGCCGTAGGCATTGATGATGCCGCCATTGATCACGGTCGGGTCGAGATTACCGCCGTCCAGCAGGGCTGCGACCATCGAGGTGGTGGTGGTCTTGCCGTGGGTGCCGGCGATCGAGACGCAGCTCTTCAGGCGCATCAGTTCGGCCAGCATTTCGGCGCGGCGCACCACCGGAATGCGCTGCGCACGCGCCGCCATCAGTTCCGGATTGTCGCGCTTGATCGCTGTCGAGACGACGACGACATCGGCGCCATCGACGTTCTCGGCCTTGTGGCCGATCGACACCGTGATGCCTTTTTCCCGCAGCCGCGCAACATTGCCGCTTTCGGACGCATCCGAGCCCTGCACGGTATAGCCCAAATTGCACAGCACCTCGGCGATGCCGCTCATGCCGATGCCGCCGATGCCGACGAAATGAATGGGTCCGATCTCGCGCGGCAGTCTCATGGATTTGTCCTTGGCCGTCATCGCCCGCCTCGTGCGCAATTGCGCACAGGTGCGGGCCGATCCAGTATTCCGCGAAGCCGAGGCTCAAATCAGGCGCCGCAGCATACTGGATGCCCCGCTTTCGAAGGCGCTGACAAGGGGCAATTTTGCGCGCAGCGGCCTAGATTCGGGCCACTTTCATCACCAGGTCGGCCAGCCGTTCGGCCGCATCCAGCCGGCCCACCTTGCGGGCCGCGGCTGCCATCGCCGTCAACCGGGCGGGCTCGGCAGCAAAGCCCGAAATCTCGGCCGCAAGCCGCGCGGGCGTGAATTCGGCCTGCGGAATCCGCAACGCGCCGTCGACCTGGGCCAGCACGCCGGCATTGGCGAACTGGTCCTGATCGATCGCGCCGGGCAGCGGTACCAGGATCGAGGGCCGTCCGATCGCGGCAAGTTCCGCCACCGTGCCGGCGCCGGAACGCGAGATCACCAGATGGCTGGACGCCAGCCGCGCCGGCAGGTCGCTGAAGAACGGCGCGAGTTCGGCGTTGATCTTCATGCGGTCATAGATCGCGCGCACCCGCCCCATGTCCTCCTTGCGCACCTGCTGGGTCAGGATCAACCGGCTCCACAACACAGGCTCCAGTCCCTGGATCGCACCGGGAAGAATATCGCTCATCACCCGGGCGCCCTGGCTGCCGCCGACCACCAGCAGGCGCAGCGGACCGTTCGGTTCGGGAGATGAATATGGCACGGCGGCGGCAGCGAGAACCGCCGGACGCATCGGCGTGCCGACGGTCGTCGTCTTGCCCGCCAGACCGGGATCGCGATCGAGCACGCCCGGCAGCGAGGTAGCAATCGCGTTGACGCGCCTGGAGAGAAAGCGGTTGGCACGGCCGAGCACGGCGTTGGCGTCGTGGATGATGCTGGGCACGCCGAGCAGCCTTGCCGCGAACAGCGGCGGCAGCGTTGGATATCCGCCGAAGCCGACCACGGCGGCGGGCTTCAGCCGCCGGATCAGTTTTGCCGCCACCAGCGTGCCGTAACCCAGCGTATAGGCGGTGCGCAGCAGCGACATCAGCGACCGGCCGCGCACGGTCTCGCTCGGCACCACGTCGATATTGTCGCTGGTGAAGAGTCCGCTGTAGCGCAGCGCGCGCGCGTCGGTGGCGAGCCGCACCCGCAAGCCGCGCCTGATCAGTTCGACGCCGAGCGCCTCAGCGGGAAACAAATGGCCGCCGGTGCCACCCGCGGCGAGCAGAATGAGAGGCTGGTTCCTGTCCATGCCCTCAAATAGCCGACGGCGGCGCCGCCGTCACCACGTCCGTGCGGTCAGGCGTAACCGCGCGCCGCGCCTGCCGCATTCATCGATTCCACCTCGGTGCGCGGGCGTTGCCTTGTCAGCGCCAACATCATGCCGACGCCATAGGCCAGCGAGATGATCGACGAGCCGCCATAGGATATAAAGGGTAGCGTCATGCCCTTGGCGGGAATCAGTTGCAGATTGACCGCCATATTGATGGCGGCCTGCACGCCGAACAGGATCGCAAGTCCCGAAGCTGCAAAGCGCGCGAACATGTCCTCGTTCGCATAGGCGCGCGTCAGCGTGCGGATCACGACAAAGGCGAACAGCGCAACCAGCGCCAGACAGAGAATAATCCCGAACTCTTCGGCGGCGACCGCGAACACGAAATCGGTGTGGCTGTCCGGCAGGCTGCGCTTGGCGATGCCCTCCCCCGGCCCGAGGCCGAACCAGCCGCCGTTCCAGAACGCCTCCATCGCCATGTCGACCTGAAACGTGTCGCCGGAAGCCGGATTCATGAAGCGCTTGATGCGGCCCGCGACGTGCGGCACCAGAAGATACGCGCCGAACAATCCGGCGGCGGCTACGCCCGCAAGACCGGCGACCCAGATCATCCGCATGCCGGCGATGAAGAACAGCGCGCCCCACACCATCAGGACCAGCATGGTCTGGCCGAAATCCGGTTCCATCACCAGGAGCGCCACCAGCGTGAGCAGCAGCACGATCGCCATCGAGGTCGCCGGCATTTCCGGCCGCTTGGTCGATTCCGCAAACAGCCACGCCGCCACCACGACAAAGGCGGGTTTGGCCGATTCGGAAGCCTGGATGTTGACGCCGAGCAGCGTGATCCAGCGCCGCGAGCCCTTCACCTCGGCGCCGAACATCAGCGTCGCCACGATCAGGACGATGCTGGCCACGAACACCAGCAGCGCAAGGCGCCTGATCTGCCTGGGCGACAGGAACGACACCCCGATCAGCACCATGAAGGACGGCAGCAGGAACAGCACGTGCCGGCCGAAGAAATGAAAGGGATCGAGACCGATCCGGGTCGCCACCGGCGGGCTCGCCGCCAGCGACAGGATCACGCCGCCGAGGATCAGCGCCGATATCGCAAGCAGCAGCAGCTTGTCCACGGTCCACCACCAGTCCGAAAACGGGGTGCGTTGGTCACGGTGGAGCATGGGCGTCCCCAAATGGCAGAGGTAACGCCCATTGGTGGCGCACGATGGTTTCTAGGGGGTTAATAGAGTGGGTAACTTTTTAGGTGAGCTGCAGCGCTGCGACACAACAGGACGTCATACCCGCGAACTCAGGGTATTCAGTACGCCGCGGTCTATCGGTTCTACCGCTGACGTCTCTGGAATACTGGATCACCCGCCTTCGCGGGTGACGACGGCGGTGAGCCTCACACCACCGGCTTCATCCCGGAAGCAATCCCGTCAACAGATGCACCTCGGGCACATCGGAAATACGGTCACGGGCGGCACGCAGCAGATCTTGATCGGCCCCGGAAAGTGTTGGCAAGTCGCCGTCCTTGAAGAAACCCAGCGCCTTGAGAGGAAGCGCTGGATCTCTTCGATAGTTGCTCGCAAACGCTCCCAACGCCTTCTCCAGCGAAACGCCGGCCGAAAGTATCGCGGAGATGTCGCGATAGTCCTTGGCTTCAGCCCTGTCCAGGATCGCCTTCAGTTTGGTGGCAAGCAGGTCTTCAAGTGAAGCGACCAGAAGCACCCGATCCCTCGTACGGAGGGGATCGTTGATGCGGCCAAGCCCGAGGCCACCGAAGAAGGAAACCTTCACCGGGCCGGACAGCATAGGCACGGCTACGACAAGGGTGTTTTCGTCTTCCTGAATCGTCCGCGCATTCCGGACAAATTGAAAGCTTGTTTCAATGCGCGCCTTATCCAGCGGCTCCGCGCTGAAGAAATCAAAATCGATCGAGACGCGGTGCCCCAATTGCAGGGCAACGGCGGTGCCACCGTACAATACGAATGAAAGGTCGGGTGCGGAAGCAAGCTGGGGCCAGATTTCCTTCTGCGCCGGTGGAAGGATATCGATACGAGGATCAAACGAGTCCGGCATCGAACGACCTTACCGGCGCTGCTGAGGGTATCAGGCGGCCAGTAGCCAGCATCAGACGGCCACGCCAAAACTCCCACGACCGCTCGTCAATCCATCCCGGCTCGGCTAGAAGCATGGTTTCAACAAGTCGATCGCAGCCAAGCATTCGCTCCAACCGCCTCACCTCGTCGAACCCCGCCATGCACATCGCCTGGGCCAGAATTCTGGCGTCCGAACGGGGCTGTGAACCGACCGGCTCCCACCAGAAAAACTTTTGCTCCAGATCGGACCAAAACTCTTTGGGGAGGCTACGAGTGTGCGAGGTTTCCATGCGTCAAGCCTAGCACGAACAGCCAAACCAAGCCAGAACGTAGGACGGGTGGAGCGCACGCTCTACCCATCCCATAAACCTTTGAGGCGGGACGCCGCGCGAAGCAATAAGTCTTACCCGCGAAGGCGGGTATCCAGTACGCCGCGGCCTATCGGTTCGATCGCTGACGTCTCTGGAATACTGGATCACACGCCCCAGTGCGCAATTGCGCACAAGGCGGGTGACGACAGCGGAGAGTGTGTGTCAGACCACCGGCTTCACGCCCGGCAGAGCCGTTACCAGATCGCGAAACTTGGTGCCGCGGATTTCGAAGTTGCGGTACTGGTCGAAAGAGGCGCAGGCGGGCGACAGCAGCACTACGGGATCGGCAAGTCCTGAGGCTTCGGCATCACGCGCCGCGTTGGCAACCGCGACATCGAGCGTCTCGGAGATCTCGTGGGCTACGCGTTCGCCGAGCGTACCGGAAAATTCCTGTGCGGCCTCGCCGATCAGGTAGGCTTTGCGGATGCGTGGAAAATATTCGGTGAGCCCGGTGATGCCGCCCTGCTTCGGCTTGCCGCCGGCGATCCAGAAGATCTCGCCGAAAGACGACAGCGCATGCGCGGCGGCGTCGGCATTGGTGCCCTTGGAATCGTTGACGAACAGCACGTTGCCGCGGCGGCCGACCTGCTCCATGCGGTGCGCGAGACCCGGAAAGCTGCGCAAACCGTTTTGCAGTGTTTCAGCGGAGATTTCCATCGCCAGCGCGCAAGCCGCCGCGCACGCGGCGTTCTGCGCATTGTGCAGGCCGCGGAGCGAGCCGATGCCGCCCAGCCTTGCGATTTCGCGGCGCGCGCCGCCGGAGGCCTGCACGATGGTTTCGCGCTCGACGTAGATACCGTCCGGCAGCGGGTTCTTCACCGAGATGCGCACCACGCGCTTGCCCGCCTGATCGAGCCGGTCAGCGATGTTGCGGCACCAGCCGTCATCGACACCGACGATCGACGTGCCCTGCGGCTGCACGCCGGCGACCAGCCGCGCCTTTACCGCCGCATAATGCTCCAGCGTGCCGTGGCGATCGATATGGTCTTCGCTGACGTTGAGCAGGATGCCGACCGACGGATCGAGCGAAGGCGCAAGATCGATCTGGTAAGACGACATCTCGACCACGTGCACCCGCCCCATCCGCGGTGGCTCCAGCGACAGGATCGCAGTGCCGATGTTGCCGCCCATCTGGGTGTCGTAGCCGGCCACCTTCATCAAATGAGCGATCAGCGCGGTCGTTGTCGACTTGCCGTTGGTGCCGGTGATAGCGACGAACGGCGCGTCCGGGGCGTGGCGACGCCGCTCGCGGCAGAACAACTCGATATCGCCGATCACCTCGACGCCGGCTTGTTGCGCCATCAGTACCGACCAGTGCGGCGCCGGATGGGTGAGCGGCGCGCCGGGCGTCAGGACCAGGGCCGAAAAATTCGCCCACGATACGGTACGCAGATCGGCGGTGGTAAAACCGGCCTGCGCCGCTTTGGCGATGTTGTCGGTGCTGTCGTCGCCGGCGACCACCTCCGCACCGCCGGCCTTCAGGGCGTGGCAGCTCGCGAGGCCCGAGCCGCCGAGGCCGAACACGGCGACCGTTTTTCCTGCGAAGGAGGTGACGGGGATCATCGACTCTCAACCCGTCATTCCGGGGCGTGCGAAGCACGAACCCGGAATCTCGAGATTCCGGGTTCGATGCTGACGCATCGCCCCGGAATGACCGTTACAAAGCTCCATTCCCATCACCGCAGCTTCAGCGTGGAGAGGCCGATGAGCGCCAGCATCACCGAGATGATCCAGAACCGGATCACGATCTGCGGCTCGGTCCAGCCCTTCTGCTCGAAATGATGATGCAACGGCGCCATCCGGAACACGCGTTTTCCCGTCAGCTTGAACGACGCCACCTGCACGATCACGGAGACGGCTTCCAGCACGAACAACCCGCCGATCACGGCGAGCACGATCTCGTGCTTCACCGCCACGGCCGTCGCGCCCAGCATGCCGCCGAGCGCGAGCGAGCCGGTATCGCCCATGAAGATTGAGGCCGGCGGCGCGTTGAACCAGAGAAATCCCAACCCCGCGCCGAGCACCGCGCCACAGAGCACCGCGAGTTCGCCGGTGCCGGCGACATAGCGGATCTGCAGATAGTCCGAGAACACCGCGTTGCCGGTCAGGTACGAGATCATACCAAAACTTGCGGCCGCGATCATGACCGGCACGATCGCGAGTCCATCGAGGCCGTCGGTCAGGTTCACCGCGTTGCCGGCGCCGACGATGACGAACGCGCCGAAGATCACGAAGAACCAGCCGAAATTGAACACCATGTCCTTCAGGAAGGGTATCGCCAGCGAGGTCGAGGTGGCGTCGCGGCCGAGCCGGACCAGCGCGTAGCAGGCGGCGAGCGCAATGATGCCTTCGATCAGAAGCCTCAGCTTGCCGGCGAAGCCGCTGTGCGACTGCTTCGTCACCTTCAGATAGTCATCGTAGAATCCGACAAAGCCGAAGCCGAGCGTCACGGCAAGCACGATCCAGACATAGGGGTTGAGCGGATTGGCCCAGAGCAGCGTGGAGACCACGAGGCCCGACAGGATCATCAGGCCGCCCATCGTCGGCGTGCCCTTCTTGGAGATCAGATGCGACTGCGGCCCGTCGGTGCGGATCGGCTGGCCCTTGCCCTGCCGAAGCCGCAGATGGTCGATGATCCAGGGCCCAAACAGGAACACGAACAGCGCGCCCGTCACCATCGCACCGCCGGTGCGGAAGGTGATGTAGCGAAACACGTTGAAGAAGCCGCGGAAGATGCCAAAACCGGGGACGGTATTGGAAAGCTCGATCAGCCAGTAAAACATTCAGTAGGCCCTATCACGCGGCTTGGTTGCGCCGTCTTTGGCGGGAAGCATTCCCCGAACGGCTTCGTTCCGGGAAAGCCTTGATAGTCGTTTTCATCCTCAAACCAAGCAAATCTTGGTCATCGACGGGGATTGACGAATCGCCTTGCGACAACAACGGGTCGGCAACGTCGGCAGTTTACGCCTTTGCCTGCAAGGCGGCCAGCAGCCTTGGCACAAACTTGTTGACCCAGAACATCTTTTTGCTGCCCTTGACCACCACGACGTCCCCGCCTCTGAGCAAGGCAGCGACCTCCCGGGGGTCGAGCGTGGCGGGGTCGTCGTGCCAGCCCAGCGCCCGCTCCGCGGGCACCAGATCATAGAGATGGCGCATCAGCGGACCGACGCAGTAGACGCCATCGATGCCGGGCAGATCGCCGGCGAGCCTGGTGTGATAGGCGGGCGCATCGGCGCCCAGTTCCAGCATGTCGCCGAGAATGGCGATGCGCCGACCGGCTTTCACCGGCCGCGCCTTCAGGCTGCCCAGCGCCGCCACCATGCTCGCCGGGTTGCCGTTGAAGCTGTCGTCGATCACGGTGACGCCGCTGGCCGTCTGCTCGACGCCGCGTCCTGTCATGATGCCTACATGGGCCAGTTCTTTCGCCAACGCCGCGGCATCGAGATCGGCGGCATATATAGAGGCCAGCGCCGCCAGCGCATTCTGCAGCCGGTGCGGGGCGCCCGGCGTCAGGCCGAACGCGATCTGCTTGCCCTTCACTTCAGCGACGACATCCCAGCTCTCGCCCTGCGGCGCATGCTTCAGCTCTCGCACCTCGGCGCCCTCGCCGAAGCGGATGATCTTGCCGTTCCATTCCGGCGCCTCGACATCCGTCGGCAACACCAGCACGCCGCCCTGCGGCAGCCCTTGTGCGATGCTCATCTTCTCGCGGCGGATCGCCTCCAGACTGCCGAGCTTCTCAAGGTGCACCGGCTGCACGTTGACTACCAATGCCACGGTCGGCTTCGTCAGTTCGCTCAGCCGCGCGATTTCGCCGGTCTGGTTCATGCCCATCTCGACGACCCACGCGCTTGCATACGGACTGGCATTGCACAGCGTCAGCGGCACGCCCCAGAAGTTGTTGAAGCTGCTGGGGCTCGCATAGGCGTTCGGGTAAGCGGCGAGGAATTCCTTGGTGCTGGTCTTGCCGGCGCTGCCGGTCAGACCGATCACCGGGCCGTCGAAGCGCGCGCGGGCGGCGCGCGCGAGCCGCCACAGCCCGTCGATCAGCGTGTCCTTTACGATGAGTTGGGGAACGCTGATGCCGTCGATGCGATGCGGAACGATCATCGCCACCGCGCCGGCAGCTTCTGCCTTGTCGGCGAATTCCCAGCCGTCGCGCGCGCTGGCGAAACTGGAGATGAAGCCGCCGCTCGGCGTGCCGCTCAACGCCACGAACAAACATCCCGGCTTCACAAGGCGGCTGTCCTGCGTGACGAAATCGATCGGCGTGTCCGGATATTCGCCGGAAAGCCCGAGGGCGCGCGCGACTTCGGCAATCGTCCACAACGGAACAGAGCTCATGCCACCCTCGCTGCCAGCGCGGCTGCGACCGCCTCGTGATCGCTGAACGGCAGCACCTTGTCGCCGACGATCTGCCCGGTCTCGTGCCCCTTGCCGGCGATCAGCAGTACATCGCCCGGCTGCAGCGCCGAGATCCCCGCGCGTATCGCCTCGGTGCGATCGCCAATGTCCGTTGCATTCTTCGCAGCGGCGAGAATCTCGGCGCGAATGGTTGCGGAATTCTCGCTACGCGGGTTGTCATCAGTGACAATGACATGATCGGCATTGTCGGTCGCGATGGCGCCCATCAATGGCCGCTTGCCGGCGTCGCGATCGCCGCCGGCGCCGAAGATCACGACGAGCTTGCGTTTGGCGTAGGGCCGCAGCGCCTGCAGCGCCTTTGCCAGTGCGTCCGGCTTGTGGGCGTAGTCGACGAAGATCGGCGCGCCGTTGTGTTCGCCGACCCGTTCGAGCCGGCCCTTGGCGCCTTCGAGATGTTCGAGCGCGGCAAATACCTCGTCAGGCTCGCTGCCGGTGCCGATCGCGAGCCCCGCAGCAACGAGTGAATTCTCGATCTGGAATTCACCGACCAGCGGCAGCTTGACCGTGTAATGCCGCCCGCGGGTTTCCAAGTCAAGATTCTGCGCAAATCCCTCGACACCAACGCCGACGAGACGGATGCCTTCCCCGTCCCCATCTGCGTTGTGGCCGACTGCGACGATCCGCAAGCCCCGCGCCCGCGCCGCCTCGATCACCTGCGGCGAGCAATCATGGTCGGCCGAGATCACGGCTGCGCCGCCGGGGGCGACGAGATCGCGGAACAGCCGCAGCTTGGCGGCGAGGTAATGCGCGACATCAGGATGATAATCCATGTGGTCGCGCGAAAGGTTGGTGAAGCCGCCGGCGGCGACGCGCACGCCGTCGAGCCTGAACTGGTCGAGGCCGTGCGAGGACGCCTCGAAGGCCAGATGCGTCACGCCATCGCCGGCGATCTCGTCGAGCTGCCGGTGCAGCGCGATCGGATCCGGCGTCGTCAGCGAGCCATAGACCGTGCGCTTCGGCGAAACCAGCCCGATGGTGCCGATGCTGGCGGAGACATGCCCGAGCCGCTCCCAGATCTGGCGCGTGAACGCTGCGACCGACGTCTTGCCGCTGGTGCCGGTCACGGCCGCAATCGTCGCGGGCTGGCGCGGGTAGAAACGGGCCGCCGCGCGCGCCAGCGCAAGGCGCGGGTTCGGCGTGACGACAAAGGGCACGCGGCTATCGCCTTGCGATGCGCGATCGCTGGCCACCGCAACGGCGCCCGCAGCAATCGCGGCGTCGATGAAGCGCGAACCGTCGGTCTTGCTGCCAGCCAGCGCAAAGAACAGGTCGCCCGGCCTGACGGCGCGGCTGTCCACCGCAAGGCCGCGCACTTCGACAGCTTCCGCGCGCGGTTCGATCGCAGCGTCATCGCTGAAGAGGTCGCGAAGTTTCATGTTCTTCCAGTCCGGCCCGCGCAGCTCGGCGCGGGTACCTACGCCTTACTGGGTTGTCCTCGATGCCGCAAGAATAAGGCGCTCGGACGGCGGCAGGTCGAAACGCGGCTCGATGCCCAGCAACGGTCCGATGCGGGCGATGACCTTGCCGCCGGTCGGCACCGCGTTCCAGCCGGAGGTAATGAAGCCGTGGGTCTCCGGCAACGCCTTCGGCTCGTCGAGCATGATCAGGAGCTGATACTGCGGATTGTCGGCCGGAAGGATGGCAGTGAACGAATTCAGCACCTGCTTCTTCGAATAGCGCCCATTGACGACCTTTTCCGAGGTGCCGGTCTTGCCGCCGATGTAATAGCCCTTCACGTCGGCCTTCTTGGCGGTTCCGACCTCGGCGTTCAGCCGCATCAGATAGCGCATCTTGTCGGAGGTATCCGTCCTCAGCACCTTCTTGGCGATGGCCCTCGCCTCTTCTTCCGACCGCTTCAGGAACGTCGGCGGAATCAGAAGGCCGCCATTGATGCAGGCGTTGATACCCATCACCGCCTGCAGCGGCGCCACCGCGATGCCGTGGCCGAACGACGCCGTGATGGTGTTGAGCTCGCCCCAGCGTTTCGGCACGATCGGCGACGCGCTCTCGGGCAGCTCGGTGCGCAGCCTGTCCATCTGGCCGAGCTTCTTCAGGAACGCCTTGTGCGCCTCGACGCCCTGTGCCAGCGCGATCTTGGCGGCGCCGACGTTGGATGAGAAGGTGAACACTTCCGCCAGCGTGATGTTGCGGCCGACCGGATGGGTGTCGTGAATGGTGAACTTGCCGAATTTCAGCGCGCCGCGGCCGTCATATAAAGTGTTGAGGTTGGCCTTGCCGGAATCCAGCGCCATCGCCAGCGTCAGCGCCTTGAAGGTCGAGCCCATTTCGAACACGCCCGTGGTCAGGCGGTTGATGCGATCGGGATCGTGCGCTTCCTTCGGATTGTTCGGATCGAAATCCGGCAGCGACACCAGCGCCACGATCTCGCCGGTCCTGACGTTGGAAACGAGACCCGATGCGGCCTTGGCCTTGTACTTCTCCTTTGCCTTCATCAATTCGTCGCGCAACGCGTGCTCGACGCGAAGGTCGATCGACAGTTCCACCGGCTTTTGCAGCCGATCGGTGGCGAAGCCTGCGCGGTGCAGATCGGCCAGACCGTTATTGTCCAGCCATTTCTCCATCCCGGCGATGCCCTGGTTGTCGATATTGACGAGGCCGATCAGGTGCGCGACCGAGGCGCCGGTCGGATAGACGCGCTTGTTCTCGCGCAGGAAGCCGATGCCGGGAATGCCGAGCTTGTGGATGTTCTGCTGCTGCTTCGGCGTGATCTCGCGCTTCAGCCAGACAAAGCCCTTGCGCGACGACAGCCGCGTGCGTGCCTCCGCCTCGTCGAGGTCCGGCAGCGCCGCGGTCAACAGTTCGATCGCCTCGTCCTTGTCGATGATGCGCCTGGGCTCACCGAACAGGCTCGGGCTCTTGACGTCGGTGGCGAGCACCGTGCCGTTGCGGTCGACGATATCGGGGCGCGCGGTCGCGATCGCGTCCTGCGACGCGGTGCGGCGCGCGCCGTGACCGTCGGCGCCGACCGCGAACATCACCAGGCGTCCGGCCAGCACGGCATAGACGACGGCGAACGCCAGGATCGCGAGCCCTACCCGCGCCCGCGCCTTCTCGGCACGATCGACATTGCGCCCGTAGAGCAGGCTGCGGATCAGCCGCTGCCGCCACGGCTCGACGGGCCTTCCGGTTGCGCGTACCCGCTCGGTCATCGCTGACCTCCCGGTGCCGGAACCGAGCCGGTAACGGACGATGCTTCCGCAGCCGCCTCGATGGTGTCGATCATCGATCCGATCGGATCGGCAGCGCCAGGCCGTGCAAAGCTCGGCGGCCGCTCCGGCAGGTTCTTGAGCTGGTCATACTGAGCGGCATTCAGCGGCTTCAACCCGAGATGGCGCTCAGCGAGGCCCTGCAGCCTGAGCGGCGCATCGAGCCTGGCCCATTCGGCGCGAAGGGCCGCGATGGCGTCGCGCTGCTCGCGGATCTCGGCGTTGAGCCGCAGCACGCGCTCGACGCGCGCGGTCGATTCCATCTTGATGCGGTAGACATAGGCGGCGGCAAAAATCAGCGCGCCGATGACGAGGAGGTGGATGATCCGCATGGCTCAGCCCCCCCGCAACACGTCGGCGAGGACGGGCCAATTCGGCAGGCTGCCTGCGGCATGCGCCGGCGCTGCGGTGCGCTCGGCGGCGCGCAGCTTTGCCGAACGGGCGCGCGGGTTGGCTGATACCTCCGCATCGCCGGGGGTAATCGGCCGCTTGGTCAGGATCTGAAAGCTCGGCGCGGCCTGCGCCAGTTCGGGCAGATGCCGCGAACCGCCGCCGGACTTGCCGCGCGCGTTGAGGAAATCCTTGACGATGCGGTCTTCCAGCGAATGGAACGACACCACGACCAGCCGCCCGCCGGGCTTCAGCACGCGCTCGGCCGCCGCCAGCGCCAGGTGCAGCTCATCGAGTTCCGCGTTGACGAAGATCCGCAAGCCCTGGAACGTCCGCGTCGCCGGATGAATTTCGTTCGGCTTGGCGTGAACCACCTTTGCGACGATATCGGCCAGCTGCTTCGTCGTCGTGATCGGCGCTTCCTTGCGCGCCGCCACGATGGCGCGCGCGACCGCACGGGAGTGACGCTCCTCGCCGAAGATATAGATGATGTTGGCGAGATCGGCCTCGGAGGCCCTGGCGACGACATCGGCCGCCGTCGGGCCGTCATGCCCCATCCGCATGTCGAGCGGTCCGCCGAGCCGGAACGAGAAGCCGCGCTCGGCCTCGTCGAGCTGCATCGAGGAAACGCCGACATCCATCACCACGCCGTCGACGGCGGGAGCCGCTTCCGCGGCGCAGACCTTGGCGAGGTTGGAGAAGCGGTCCTCGACCAGGGTCAGCCGGCCGTCCGACCGCTCGACCAGGTCGAACCCGCCCATGATCGCCGAGCGGTCGCGGTCGATGCCGATGACGCGGGTTCCCGCGATCTCGAGGATGGCGCGGCTATAGCCGCCGGCGCCGAAGGTCGCATCGACATAGATGCCGCCGTCGCGGGGCGCGAGCAGTTCAACCGCCTCGCGGCCGAGAACGGAAATATGACGTGGCGCGGCCGGGCTCATGCGCGGGCCCCTGGCGATTTCCAGCGTGCTAACTCGAAGATGGACGCGAACGGGCCCATTGCGCCTCAAATCTCTGCGCTTCGCCGGGCTTTTCCGGCCAAAAGGCCGCAAGACGCGAATACCATCTCGCGTCCGGCCAGGCATCCCCTGTTTCCCCGACGGAATTTGCTGGGCTGCCATGACATACTGAACGCGAAAGAGGGCCTCGGCCGTCCCCATACCCGGTTCGGCTCTTCATCCCTCAGTAACGGCGTTTAGCGTTAAGAAACGGTTGATGGAAGGCCGCGGGCTTTCGGCCCTCTCAAGGCCGTGCGGTGGTGCCTCCCGCACACAGTCCGTCAAAATGCTGGGTGGAACCCGCCGGCCCGGATTGCGCCGGGCTGCAGGAGGAATAGTAACAGCAGTGTTGCGCAAGACCTTGTTGCGTAAGACGTCATTGCCGTTCTCCTGCCCCGATTGAGTTCAAGAAATGAGTTCTGGTTCGTTCGCGTCTGCTGGTATTGATTTGAAACATAAACGTGCCCTTCCCGTTGCCGGGGCCAACGCAGATATGAAGACCTTCACGCCCGATTCCTCGATCGTGTCCGACGTCATCCCGTCGATGAACTTCGGCGAGCGCAACAACGGGCGCGTCGCCGACATGATCCTGCTGCACTACACCGGCATGCCGGATGCGGAAGGCGCGATCGCGCAGCTCTGCACCGCGGGCACCGACGTCTCCGCGCATTACATCGTGCTGGAGGACGGCCGCATCGTGCAAAGCGTGCCCGAGAGCAAGCGCGCCTGGCACGCCGGCATGTCTTATTGGGCCGGCGAGGAAGACATCAATTCCTGCTCGATCGGCATCGAGATCATCAATCCCGGCCACGACTGGGGCTATCCCGACTTCCCGCTCCGGCAGATCGCCGCCGTGATCGCGCTTTGCCGGGGCATCATGCTCCGCCGCAAGGTGCCCTCGCACCGCGTGCTCGCCCATTCCGACGTCGCTCCCGCGCGCAAGAAGGATCCCGGCGAAAAATTCCCGTGGCACTCGCTGGCGAATTCCGGCGTCGGCCATTGGGTGCAGCCGGCGCCGATCGTGCGCAGCGAAGCGCTCAAGCTCGGCAGCATCAGCGACGACGTCGCGGGCCTGCAGGCCGCCCTGAGCCGGTATGGCTACAACGTCCCGATCAACGGCAAGTACGACGGCGCCACCATGGAAGTGATCGCCGCGTTCCAGCGCCACTTCCGCCCCGCGCGCGTCGACGGCATCGCCGATCACTCGACCATGAGCACGTTGCATGCGCTGCTGGCGAGCCTGCCGGCGGATGTTCTGTCGACAACCGTCGCCGCGAGGTAATCGGTCCGGCCGGATACCGCTGGCCACCGAAAGCGGCTGACGCGCGACGAACGGCGATTGATTTCGCTCAATTGCAGCTCATGCGTTTTCGGTGACAAGTCGGGTATGGGCTTGAAACTGCACGTGTCACTTGAGCGCGTCATGCGATGGTTGCTGGTCGCGATCGCGATTGCCGGCCTGACGGCCGGCCTCATCGCGACGCTGGCCGGACGGCCGGCGCTTGCCGATCTGTGCTGGACGCTGGCAACCCTGCCCGTGATCGCGGGCCTTGCGGTTTCGATCGTACGCGACCTGCTGGCCGGGCGGCTCGGCGTCGATGCGATCGCGCTGGTGTCGATGAGTGCGGCGATCGCGCTCGGCCAGCCGCTGGCAGGGGCCGTCGTGGCGCTGATGTATTCCGGCGGCAACGTGCTCGAGGTCATCGCGGTTGCCCGCGCCGAGCGCGATCTGCGCTCGCTGGTCGACCGCGCGCCGCGGGAAGCGCATCGCCTTGCCGAGGGCCGCGTCGAGGACGTGCCGATAGCGGCGGTCGCGATCGGCGACCGGCTGCTGGTGCACGCGGGCGAAGTCGTCCCCGTCGACGGCATCGTCAACTCGCACGCCGCAACCGTCGACGAGTCGGCCCTCACGGGCGAGCCCATTCCGGTCGTCAAGGCGCGCGGCGTCGCCATCTTTTCCGGCTCGCTGAACGCCGGCGAGACGTTCAAGATGTCGGTGTCCGCGCTCGCCGGGGAAAGTACCTATGCCGGCATCGTGCGGCTCGTGACCGCGGCGCAGACCGCGAAGGCGCCGTTCGTGCGGCTGGCCGACCGCTATGCGCTGATCTTCCTGCCGGTCACGCTGGCGCTCGCATTCGTCGCCTGGCTGATCTCGGGCGATCTGCTGCGCAGCCTCGCCGTGCTGGTGGCGGCGACACCATGCCCGCTGATCCTGGCGGCGCCGGTCGCGTTCATCGCCGGCGTGGCACAGGCCGCCCGCCGCGGCATCCTCGTCAAGGGCGGCGGGCCGCTGGAGGCGCTGGCGCGCGCGCATACCGTGCTGTTCGACAAGACCGGCACGCTGACGGTCGGCGGCGCACGACTGCTCTCCGTCGAGGCGGCGCCCGGCGAGAGTCCCGACGAAATCCTGATGCTGGGCGCGTCGCTGGAGCAGGCCTCGCATCACGTGATTGCCAACGCGATCGTTCAGGCCGCGACTGAACGCGGCCTCAAGCTCGAACTGCCCGAACGGGTCAGGGAGACCATGGGCTCGGGCCTGGAGGGCGTGATCGGTGGAAGGCGCGTGACTGCCGGCGCGCGCGAGATGGTGTTCACCGGCGAGCACGTTTCCGACTGGGCCACGCGGGCGATCCGTCGCGCCTCGTGGCGATCCGCCCTGATCGTTTTCATCGCGGTCGAAGGCAAGCCGGTCGGTGCACTGCTGCTGGCCGACGAACTCCGCGCCGACACGCCGCGGGCGATACGGCTGCTGCGCGAGGCAGGCATCGCCCGCATCCTGATGGTCACCGGCGACCGCGCCGCCGCCGCGCAGGCGATCGGCGCCGCGCTCGATCTCGACGCCGTGCTGGCCGAACGAATTCCCTCCGACAAGGTCGACGCGGTACGCTCCGAGCAGCGGCTTCATCCCACCATCATGGTCGGCGACGGCATCAACGATGCCCCGGCGCTGGCGTCAGCCGATGTCGGGATCGCGCTCGGCGCGCGCGGCGCCAGCGCGTCTTCGGAAGCCGCCGATGTGGTCATTCTCGCCGACCGCCTCGACCGCGTCGGCGAGGCGATCGTGATCGCGCGGCGGGCCCGGCACATCGCCGTGCAAAGCATCATCGTGGGAATGGGACTTTCGCTGCTGGCCATGCTCGCCGCGGCGCTCGGCTGGCTGCTGCCGGTGCCGGCCGCCATCGTTCAGGAGTTGATCGACGTTGCCGTGATCCTCAATGCGCTGCGCGCGCTCACACCGGCAGGCATCCGCAGCGGCAAGACCATGACCGCGGCGGCGGGCCGCGAACTGCATCACAACCATCTCGCCCTGTTCCGCAGTCTCGACCGGCTGCGGACGATCGTGGACGCGCTCGACGATGCCCTCCCCGCGCGCGCCGCCGCGCTGATCGAAGAGGCGAACGTGCTGGTTCAGGACAAGGTGGTGGCGCATGAGCGCGACGACGAAGGCAATGTCTATCCCCAGCTTGCCGAGGTGTTGAGGGAATCCCACGGGCTTTCGGCGATGAGCCGGGCGCACCGCGAGATCCTGCATCTCGCGCGGCTGCTCGCCAGCGTGACCAAGGAGCTGCCGTCGGAGAACGTCGATCGCTATCTCATTCGCGACGCGCAACGGCTGATCGAGGCCATCGAGACCCTGGTTCGCCTTCACACCGCGCAGGAAGAAGACATCTATGATGCCGTGGCGGCGCATTAGGCTCGGCTACGATCGAACGAGAAAGAGCTGATCGGATCCGATTAACCATCGCTTTGGCTTGACGTGGCGGCCCCGAGCGCCCATCACAAGGACGTCAGTCGGCCGGACGGCCGCTCCCGCTATGGTCGAAAGGCTGCGGGGGAGGAAAGTCCGGGCTCCATCGACATGCGGTGCCGGATAACATCCGGCGGGGGTGACCCCAGGGAAAGTGCCACAGAGAACGAACCGCTTCGTCTCCGGACGGAGTAAGGGTGAAAAGGTGCGGTAAGAGCGCACCGCGTATCCGGCAACGGAAACGGCATGGCAAACCCCACCGGGAGCAAAACCGAATAGGGACGGCAACGCGGGCCGTTCGCGCAAGCGATAACGCCGCAGGGCTATGTCAGGCTCGCCGTCCGGGTAGGTTGCTCGAGGCAATGTGCAAACATTGTCCCAGAGGAATGGCCGCCACGTACCATTCGCAAGAATGGTGCCCTCCAGAACCCGGCTTACAGGCCGGCTGATACTTTGTGAATGAGGGGTTCGGCGAAACACGCCGGACCCCTCGCCATCTGGTCTTGTAGCCCGGATGGAGCGCAGCGTAATCCGGGATTCTTCTACCCGCACAGCCGATCACAACTGGAACGGAAATCCGCAACTGATACCGGCCCCGGATTGCGCTGCGCTCCATCCGGGCTACGCGACTACGTTGCAATCTTCTGCAGCAGTGCCATCAACGCGTCCGGCGCGGTGACGTTCGGCGAGTGGCTGGCGTCGATCTCGTGGTAGTTCCAGGCCGGGTCGCTCTTGGCGTGACGCGCGAACGGACCGAAGGTGTCGGCCGGCGTGATGCGCGTGGCATAGATGTAGCTGCGCGGCAGCGTCAGTGGGCCGCCCTGCAGCTTGAGCTTTTGCTCGAAGCACTTGATCGGCATATCGACGCGGCGCGGCGCGAGCCATTCCACATCGGCAGCCGAGGTATCCGATGGAGTCGGGTTCGGCGGCACGCGCCAGCTGCCGGACTGTGTCAGTTCCTGCATCCGCAGCACGGCCGCCTGGTTCAGGTCCAGCAAGGACTGTCCGTCGCCGGGCACGAAGGCATCGATATAGATGAGCTGCCTGACCTTGTCGCGCGCACGTCGGCGACGCCGGTGGCGACCATCCCGCCATAGCTGTGGCCGACCAGCACGATGTCGCGCAGGTCCTCGTACTTGATGACGGCCAGCATGTCCTCGATGTGCGAATTGAGATCGATCGAGGGGTTGGCCAGGTGCGCGCGCTCGCCGAGGCCGGTGTAGCTCGGCGTGACCAGGCGGTGACCGGCCGCCTGCATCAGCGGGTGCATTTTCTTCCAGGCCCAGCCCGCCGACCACGCGCCGTGACAGACAAGAAAGGTTTTCGAGGAGGCTGGGCTCATTGCGGCGGTTTCCTGAAGTTATTGTTGAAGGCTTGAATTGCGATAGTACCCGTCCGTGGCGTCGTGTAAACGACGGCGCAAATTCAATGCAGTCATTCCGGGGCGATGCAAAGCATCGAACCCGGAATCTCGAGATTCCGGGTTCGCATCTTCGATGCGCCCCGGAATGACCGGGGGGACAAAAGTGGATCTAACCACCTACGCGATCCTGCTGGCCGGCGCGCTTGCCGGCGGCTTTGTCTCCGGTCTCGCCGGCTTCGGCACGGCGCTGATGGCGCTGGGGATCTGGCTTTACATCCTGCCGCCGCCGATTGCCGTGCCGCTGGTCCTGATCTGTTCGGTCAGTTCGCAGATCTCGACGCTGCCGTCGATGTGGAAGGTGATCGACATCAAGCTCGCCCTGCCCTTCGTCGCCGGCGGCCTCGTCGGCATGCCGATCGGGGCGCTGCTGGTCGCACGCGCCGACCCGCAGAACTTCAAGCTCAGCGTCGGCGTCATGCTGCTGGTGTTTCCGACCGCGCTTTATTTCATCCGAAAGCCGATGGCATTTCCCTTCGGAGGCCGCATCGCCGATGGCTGTGTCGGATTCGCCGGCGGCATCCTCGGCGGCCTCGCCGGCCTCTCTGGCCCGCTTCCGACCTTGTGGGCCAGCATCCGCGGCTGGACCAAGGACCAGCGCCGCGGTGTCTTCCAGATCTTCAACGGCAGCGTGCTCGGCGCGGCACTGATCCTGCAAACTGCCACGGGCTTCGTCAAATGGGACGTGCTCTGGCTGGCGCTGCTGGCGATGCCGGGAACGCTGATCGGCGCACGGCTTGGCATGCGCACCTACCACGCCCTCAACGACCGAAACTTCTACGACATCGTGCTGGGCCTGCTGTTCCTGTCGGGGCTCGGATTGGTGTGGAGCAGCATTGCTCCGAGGTAGCAGCGCATGGCCGCCATGTGCTCCGAGCAGATTGCTGTACGCTGAACGGCAAAGCGGCTATCCACTCGCGCCATGTCTTCTCCTGCTTCGCGCGAACGGCTCGGCCTGCTGCTGGGCTTCATCGGCATGGTGATCTTCGGCGGCACACTGCCGGCGACGCGGATCGCGGTCGCGGAAATTGATCCGATTGCACTGACCGCGCTGCGCACCGCGATTGCCGGGGTGTGCTCGCTGGCGCTGCTGCTCGTGCTGCGTCGCCCGCTGCCGCCGCGCGCGCTCTGGCGGCAACTGGTCATTGCGATGCTCTGCGTCGCCGTCTTCTTTCCGCTCCTGATGTCGATGGGGATGCAACGGGTGGATGCCTCGCATGGCGGCGTGGTGCTGGGCGTGCTGCCGATCGCCACCGCGCTCGTCGCCGTCGCCATCACCCATGAGCGGCCAAGGCCGCTGTTCTGGATCGCCTCGATCACAGGCGCTGCGCTGGTGATCGCGTTTTCGCTGCGCCAGGGCGGCGGCACGTTCTCGACCGGCGACCTGCTGCTGTTCGCGGCCGTGGTGGTCTCGGCGGTCGGCTACGCGTTCTCCGGCCGTCTCACCTCGCACATGCCGGGCTGGGAGGTCATCAGCTGGATCCTCGTCATCGGCCTGCCGCTCTCCATACCGGCGGCTGCGTTGACCATGCCGCACGATGTCGGCCAGATCGCGCTGAAGCCATGGCTCGGGCTGCTCTATGTCGCGCTGTTCTCGCAATGGATCGGGTTCTTCGCCTGGAACGCGGGGCTCGCGATGGGCGGCATCGCGCGGGTGTCGCAGGTCCAGTTGCTGCAGCCCTTCGTCACCTTCGCGCTGGCGGCGTTCTTCAACGACGAGACCATCACGCTGCAGATCCTGCTGTTCGCTGCCGCCGTGGTGGTGACGGTCGCGATCTCGACCCGCACGCGCGCAAAACCGGCGCCGGCGCCGCAGCGGCAGGACCGCGAGCCACCTCAGCTGGCGGCGTCCTGATCGAGCAGCACTGGATGTTCGGCAATTAGTTCGGACCTCATCCTGTCCGAACGGATGACGCGAAGCAGCACCCTCGCCGTCTTCAGGTGCCCCATCGTCACGCTCAGCCGGATGATCTGGCTGAGTGAAACATCGCGCATGGAATCGTCTGATATCTGCGTCGCAATCTCGATCGCGCGCTTGATGCCGGCCTGGTACCGCTCGCCCTCGGCGGCCCGCTTCTGCTCGGCATTGCGCCCGCCGGCCGCCGCCATCGCCTCGGCAATGGTCGCGGCGGAGATACAGATCTCCCGGATCTTGTGAGCCGCGCCGATATCGCCCAGCGGCTGCTCATCGGCGATTTCCCAGACTTCCCATTGCCGATCCTTGCGAAACCAGCTCATCGCGCAAGTCCTTTCGATGCCGGAAACATATTCCGACACCGAACAGGACCGCAAGAAGGCACCTCACTCGGCCGCCGAGATCCGGCCGAACTCCGTGACCTGCATCTCGAACAGGCCGCGATAGATCCCGCCGGGACGCGCCGTCAGCGCGGCGTGGTTGCCCTGCTCGACCACTTCGCCGCGGTCGAACACCAGGATGCGGTCGAGGCTGCGCACCGTCGACAGCCGGTGCGCGATCACGATCGAGGTCCGCCCCTTCATCAGCCGCTCCATCGCCTGCTGGATCAGCCCTTCCGATTCCGAATCCAGGCTCGACGTCGCCTCGTCCAGGATCAGCACCGGCGCGTCCGCCAGGAACGCCCGCGCCAGCGCCACGCGCTGCCGTTCGCCGCCCGACAGCTTGACGCCGCGCTCGCCGACCAGCGTGCCGTAGCCCTTCGGCAGCCGCAGGATGAAATCGTGCGCGTTGGCAAGCCGCGCCGCCTGCTCGATCGCCGCCACGCTGGCGCCAGGCCGGCCATAGGCGATGTTCTCGGCCAGCGTGCGGTGAAACAGGATCGGCTCCTGCTGCACGATCGCGATCTGGCTGCGCAGCGATTGCTGGGTGGCGCGCGCGATATCCTGGCCGTCGATCAGGATCCTTCCGCCGTTGACGTCATGGAGCCGCTGCACCAGCTTGACGAAGGTGGTCTTGCCGGAGCCGGAACGTCCGACCAGGCCGACCCGTTCACCGGCGCGGATCTCCACCGACAGGTCGTCATACAGCGGCGCGCGATGGCCGCCATAGTGGAACGTCACCGCGTCGAACACGATGCGGCCGCCCTGGATGTCGATCGGCTTCGCATCCGGCGCATCGGCGATGCCGATCGGCTCGTCGTGGATGGCAACCAGTTCCTCCATGTCGTTGACCGAGCGCTGCAGGTTGTTGATGTGCATGCCGACGTCGCGCAGATAGGCGTGGATGATGTAGTAGCTCGTCAGCACGTAGGTGACGTCGCCCGGCGTGGCGCGGCCCGCGATCCACAACAGGACGGCGCCGCCGATCACCGACGCACGAAAGCACAGCAGCACCGCGAGCTGCGCCGTACTGGTGTAGTTGTAGCGCAGCCAGGTCCGCCGCACGCGCGTGCGCCACCGGGCGATGACGCTGGCCAGCCGCGCGTCCTCGCGCGCTTCCGCGCCGAAGGATTTCACCACCGCGTTGCAGGTCAGCGCATCCGCCAGCGTGCCGCCGACCTTCGTGTCCCAGGCGTTGGAGACGCGCGCGGCAGGGGCGATGTAGTTCACCGAGAACGCCAGCGTCATCGACACGTAGATTACAGTGCCCACCGCGATGACCGCGCCGAGCACGGGCCAGTGCAGCCCGAGCAGGATCATCGAGCCCACCAGCACCAGGAGCGATGGCGCCAGCGCCATCAGGATGGTGTCGTTGAGCAGGTCGAGCGCCCACATACCGCGCGTGACCTTGCGTACGGTCGAGCCCGCGAAGCTGTTGGCGTGCCAGTCGGTCGAGAAACGCTGCACCCGCATGAAGGCGTCGCGCGACACGTCCGACATGATCTTCAGCGTGAACGGCACGATCGCCTGCAGGCCCACAAGGCGAAGGATCATCGACAGCAGCCCGAGCGCGACGATCGCGCCGAACGCCGTGAACGCCGCGCGCTGCGCCGCCGGGTCGGAAGCGCCGGATGTCAGCGCGTCGACCAGCCGGCCGGAGAAGATCGGCATGAACAGGTCGGCCGCGGTCGCACCCAAAAGGCCGCCGGTAACGATGGCGGCGCGACCAGGCTGGTGCAGCCAGTGCCGGAACACGAAGGGAAGCACCACGCGTATCGCCGCGGGCTTTTTGTCTTTCAAAGCGATCATGGCGTCATCCGGCTGCGCTCAGGCAAACGCCGGTTCCATCTGGTTGACGCGCGGACGGCCGGGCCGAACGCAAGCGTCGTTGAAAAATCGACAAGTCGTTGGGAAGTTTGAAGATCGGGGATCTAATCCCGATCAGGGCCGGCGGGGCTCGCGCCTAGTGGCGCGATCGAAATACCAGCATAAGCATCGAACGCGAGGGCGCGATCTGCGAATACATCGAAATCATGCAAATCTCCCCGGTTCGAGCGACAATGCGATGCTTATAGATGCATCACCGGTGATTTGCAACATGACAAGCGCGTGATGTGCGCGTGTTGCCATCCCAACTAATGCGCATCGCCGCCGGCGGCCAATGCGGACGGCTTCTTCAGCGTCAGCACCAGCACGCTGAGGCCGAGATAGAACACCGCCAGCATGAAGAAGGCGTCGCCATAGCTCATCACCACCGCCTGGCGGTGCACGATCTGCGACAATTGCTTCAGCGCCATCAGCGCGGCGTCGCCCATGCCCTGCATGCGCTCCGTGAACATCTTGAGCGTCTCGACCGCGGTGGCATTGCCCCAGGTGACGCTGTCATGCAGGCGCGAGATGTGCAGGTCGGTGCGCTGGTTCAGCACCTGGTTGATGACAGCCAATCCCACCGCGCCGCCGAGATTGCGCGTCAGGTTGAACAGCCCCGATGCGTTCTTCACCCGCTCCGGCGCCAGCGTGCCGAGCGCGATGGTGTTGGTCGGCACCATCGCCATCATCATGCCGACGCCGCGCAGGATCTGCGGCACCAGCAATTCGTAGAAATCATACTCCTTGGTGATCCAGGTCATCTGATAGGAGCCGAGCGCGAACAGAACGAGCCCGATCGCGATAATAATGCGCATGTCGTACTTCACCATCAGCCGCCCCACGATCGGCGCGGTGAGGAACATGGCAATGCCGGAGACGAACATGGTTTCGCCGATCATCAGCGGGCTGTAGCCGCGAACTTCGGCGAGGTAGCGCGGGTAGATGTAGGTGAGGCCGTACAGGCCGATGCCGACGCAGAACGAGATCAGGCAGCCGACGCCGAAATTGCGGTCGCCGAAGGTCCTGATGTCGACGATCGGCTCCTTGACGCTGAGCACCCGCCAGAAGAAGGCGAGCGCCGAGACCGCACAGATCGCCGCGCACACCGCCACCGAGGTGTCTTCGAACCATTGCGACTGCGGCCCCTCCTCCAGCACGTATTCCAGCGTGCCGAGAAAGCCCGCCATGAACAAGAGGCCCCACCAGTCGAAATGCTCGAGCAGCGCGAAGTTCGGCTTGTCGAAATCGACCAGCGCCAGCACGCCGATGGTGATGCCGATGCCGGGCACGATGTTGATGAAGAACAGCCAGTGCCACGACATCAGGTCGGTGATGTAGCCGCCGATGGTCGGCCCGATGGTCGGCGCCAGCGTCGCGACCAGTCCGATGATGGGGCCGACGATGTAGAATTTCGAGCGCGGAAACACCGTGTAGGCGGAGGCGAACACGGTCGGGATCATGCCGGCGCCCAAAAATCCCTGGATCGAACGCCACAGGATCATCTGCTCGATGGTCGAGGCGAGACCGCAGAACAGGCTGGCGACGGTGAAGCCGGAAGCGGAAATCGCAAACAGCAATCGCGTGCCGAAAGCGCGCGAAAGGAATCCCGAGAGCGGGATCGCGATCACCTCGGCGATCAAATACGAGGTCTGCACCCAGGAGACTTCGCTGGAACTGGCGGAAAGGCCGGCCTGGATCTGCTGCAGCGACGCCGAGACGACCTGGATGTCCAGGATCGACATGAACATTCCGAACACCATGATGAGAAACGCAAACAGCCGGCGCGGCGGGATGCGCTCGTCGGCCGCGGCGTTCATCATCGAGGGCGAGGCGGTGGTGGCGTCAGCCATGATCTGCTAGGCCCGCTGGCGCAAGGGAACTACTGCGGTTGAACCATTCCCGGCGCGTCGAGATCGGCCTCGCTGTCGGCATCTGCCGCGCCTTGGCGGGTGTCGACGGTGGCGTAGACCGACATGCCGGCGCGAAGCAGGTTCTGCTTCGCCACCTCCTTTGGCACGCGGATGCGAACCGGCAGGCGCTGCACGATCTTGGTGAAATTGCCGGTCGCGTTGTCCGGCGGCAACAGCGTGAACACCGAGCCCGCCGCAGGCGATATGCTGTCGACGACGCCGGCGAACTTGCGATGGCCGTAGGCGTCGACCGAGATGTTCACGGGCTGGCCGGGACGGATGCGCTTGAGCTGGGTTTCCTTGAAGTTGGCGTCGATGAAGACGTCGTTGAGCGGCACCACGTTCGCAAGCCGTTGCCCGGCCTGGATGAAGTCGCCGGTATTGACGAGGCGATTGGAGAAGTTGCCGTCGACCGGCGCGCGCACCGAGGTGAAATTGAGGTCGCGCTCGGCCTTGGCAAGCTGGGTCTGCAATTCCGCAAGTTGCGCGCGCGCCTCGGCCTGCTGCGCCTTCGTCACCTCGACATTGTCGCGCGCGGTGTCGAAGGCGGCCTGCGCCGACCTGACTGCCGCCAGACTCTGGTCGCGGCTGGCTTCGGAAACTTCAAAGGCGGCGCGCGAGGCAAAGCCCTTGGTGCTCAGCGTCTGCTGGCGATCGAAGTCGAGGCCGGCGCGTTTCATCGCCGCGTCGGCGGATGCCAGCTGCGCCTTGGCCTGCTCGGCGGCGCTTTCCAGCGCGACGACCTGCCGGCCGATGCGGTCGATCGTCGCCTGCTGGGTCGCGATCCTGGAGCGCGCCGCGTCCACCGCGATACGATAGTCGCCGTCATCGATCCTGAAGATGACGTCGCCGGCGCGAACGATCGAATTGTCGGCGGGCAGGATCGCCGCGACATGGCCTGCTACCCGGGCGCCGAGCGTGGTGTTGTTGGCGCGGACGTAGGCGTTGTCGGTCGAGATATAGAAGCGCCCGACGAGGAAGTAGTAGGTGCCGTAGCCGACGGCTGCGAGCGCCAGCAGGGCGAACAGCCCCATGAACACGAATTTCTTGCGGTTGCCCGGCTTCGCCGCGGCTGGGCTGGCCGAAGGCGCAGCAGGCCTTTCGGCTTCGGCGGGCGTCTCGGCGGGGCGGCGCCGGGATTCTTCGGCGACCTGGGCGCGCGGCTGATCCGCAGCCTCCAGCACCGCATCGTCGTTGGCCGACTCCGGACCGGCACGAACGACGCGTGCTGCCTGGTCTCTCGCTGCGGCCATTAACGGCCTCCCCTTTCAGATGTCGCGATGCCATCGCAGCCAGTCTGGGCGCGGGACATCGTCGCGTCAAAATGTATAATTGACCGAACGGTTCGGTCAAGATACGTGGATACGGGACGGATCATAGCGCGAGAAACGTCCGCAAAGCGTATCCCGGGTTGAAATCTTTTTCATAAACATAAACCAATGGTTGTATCTCACCCCAGCACTATCAAGTCCGGCAGCGACGAGGACAGCTCGAAGCGCCGCCAGATTCTGGACGGCGCCCGCAAGGTGTTCATGGATCTGGGCTTTGATGGGGCGAGCATGAACGAGATTGCGCGCTCGGCGGGCGTTTCCAAGGGCACGCTTTACGTCTACTTCGCCGACAAGAGCCGGCTGTTCGAAGCCATCGTCGAGGACGAAGCGCTCGAGAAGAGCAAGATCGTCTACAATCTCGATCCGCGGCGGGACGCCGAGACCACATTGCGGGAGTTCGGCCAGGCCTATATCGGGTCGATCTGCCGGCCGGGCGGCGGCTCGTCGATCCGCACGGTGATGGCAATCGCCGAGCGGATGCCGGACGTCGGACGCCAGTTCTACGAGAACGTGCTCGCAAAGACGATCAACCGTCTCGCCGACTATCTGCAGGCCCATGTCGGACCGGACGATCTGGCGATCGACGATTGCGAACTTGCCGCCGCGCAGTTCCTGCAGATGTGCCAGGCGACGCTGTTCCTGCCGTTCGTGTTCCAGGCGGAGCCGGCGCCATCGGCCGCACGCATCGCGCACGTGGTCGACAGCGCGACGCGGATGTTTCTCAGGACGTATCGGGCAAAACCCGCATAGGCGCGCCCCCTTCCCGGGGGACTTGCTGCCGATCGGATATTCCCAGGAACAGAACCATCGCAGGGCCGTTGCTCCTCCGGAGAGATGAGCATGCATGAGCCGTTGCCGATACTGATGGAAAATTCGATCCAGATCGCCTGGGAGTATCTCGAGCGCACCGGCGATCTCGGAGATCCCGAGGTGGCGAGCCGGTTCCTGCTCGGTGCGGTGGAACAAATGGTTCGCAAGGGCGAGCGGCGGCGGCTGCTGCTCTCCAACAACGCGATCGATGCCTACCGGAAATTCGCAGCCGAGCGCCGTCGCCTGGTCATCGTGTCACACAGATGAGCGAAAACCTCACCCGAAAGCCGGCGCCCGATCGCAGCAGGATCGACATGCATCAGCCGCAAGAAGTTCATCACTGGACCAGGCATCTCAACGTTTCGAAGGAAGACCTTCAACGCGCCATCGACAAGGTCGGAAATTGCGCGGCCGCGGTTCGCAAGCAACTGGCAGTGAAATGAACAGCGATCGGCTTGTCGTGAGCCTCGAAGGGAGGTTGGCATGGAATTCCTGAAAGGCGCGCTGATATGGCTTGTCGAAATCCCGCTGCCGATCATCCTTCTTGTTGCGCTCTTTGTGCATCCGAGTTGATCGCGCGGCTGCCGTCATCCTGCCGCGAACCGCGCCAGCGCTTCGCGATCGATTTCGATGCCTAGTCCCGGGCCATCGGGAACAGCAACCATACCGCCGACATGCTCGATAGGCCGCGTCAGCACCGCCTGGCGTATCGGATGCTCGGTCCGGTCGAATTCCAGCATCGGATCGAGCGGCGCCAGCGACAGCGGAGTGTGGGAGGGCAGCACCGCCAGCAGTTGCAGCGATGCTGCGATTGCGATGCCGGTCCCCCAGACATGCGGATTGTACCTGATGCCGAAAGCCTCGGCCATGTCGGCGATCTTCTTGCATTCGGACAGTCCGCCGGCCGCGCAGGTGTCGGGCTGGATGATGTCCATCGCGCGCGTAGCGAGTACGTCACGAAAGCCGAACCGCGTGAACTCGCACTCGCCCCCGGCGACCGGAATCGAAAGCGCCGATCGCACTTCGCGATATCCCGCGAGGTCCTCGGGCGGCACCGGCTCCTCGAACCATCCGATATCGTGCCGCTCGATGATCCGGCCGAGACGGATCGCCGCGGTCGCATCAAAGGCGTGGTTGGCATCGACCATCAAGGCGACATCGGGTCCGATCGCTTCCCGCACCGCAGCCGTCACCGCCGCATCCTCTTCCACACCGAAGCCGACCTTCAGCTTCACCGCCTTGAAGCCTTCCGCGACGTAGCCCGCCGCCTCCTCGGGCAGATAGCGCAGCGGATCGCCGGACTTGCGCCGGTAAAGCCCCGTCGCGTAGGCCTGAACCGTGTCGCGGATTCCGCCGCCCAGCAGGCGATGCACCGGCACGCCAAAATGCTTTCCCTTGATGTCCCAGAGCGCGATGTCGATGCCGCTCAACCCCTCGATCACCACGCCCTTCTGCCCATGATCGCGCAGCGTCGAATAGACTTTTCGCCACAGATGATCGATCCGCAGCGGATCCTTGCCGATCAGGAGCGTCGCCACGCCTTCGACCACGGCGGCGGTGATCCGGGCCGGGCCGTAGCATTCGCCCCATCCGACCAGGCCATTGTCGGTCTCGATCTCGACCACCATCGCCATTCGCGTGTCGTACCACGCGCGGGAATAGGCAAAGGGCTGCGAAAGCGCGGCAGAAAGGATGTGGGTACGGACACGCTTGATCTTCATCGCTGGCTCTCCCCGCGCGGGATTTGATCTGCCGGCCCGCTTGACCCCAACGATAGGCGCCCCGGCGCAATGCGCAAACCCCGCTGTCGGGGCGCATTCGCCCCATTGTCATGTTAGACTGCTACCATGTCGCGTATTGCTTTCATCATCGCCCTGCTCTTCACCGCCCCATGGGAGGAAGCCGAAAGCGTCGCGGTGAGAAATTTCGGGCCGGTGAACCTCCAGCCGTTCATTTGCCAGGACATCACCCGGAGCAGCCTGATCGAGCGCGTTTGTTACGACGAGGCGAACCGGCACATGGTCGTCAGGCACAGCGCGGTCCACGACCAGTACTGCGAACTGCCGAAAAGCGTGGCCGACGCGTTTCTAAACGCTCCTTCGATGGGCCAGTATTTCAAGACGAACATCGCGGCGAGCGGCAAATCCGGCCGATACGACTGCGGGGCGCATAAGGCATCATGATCAGGAATTCGTGAGCCTGTTTTCCGAAACTTGACATTTCTTTCGCTTTTGTCAAAATCGACAAATGGTAGCCCGCACCCGCATTCTCGATGCCGCGATGCTGGTATTTCGCCGGCAGGGTTTCCGGCGCTCTTCGATCGAGCAGGCGGCGGAGGCCGCCGGCCTGACGCGGCAGGCGCTCTACCATCATTTCAAATCCAAGGAAGCGCTGTTCCGCGCCGTCATCGAACGGCTGCACGAGAGCGCGCTCGCCGCCGAGATCGAAGCGGCCGACGCTGCGGAAAAGGCCGGCGGCAGCCTCGCCGATATCCTCGTTGCTTCGGTCACCGCCAAGCTCGGACAACTGGCCGAGTCGCTCGACGGATCACCCCATGTCGAGGAGCTGTTCTCCGAACATCTGCTGCAGGCCCGCGATCTCTACCAGAAATATTCCGCCGCCTACGCGGCGCAGTTGGCGTCCACGATCACGCGCGTCTGCCGCAAACAGGGCCTCAAGTTGAACGCCGGCATGACGCCGCAGGATTTTGCCCGCTGCATCGAGATGGCGATCAACGGCACCAAGTCCGCCTACCCCGCGATGCAGCCGGCCGGCGCCTTCCTGAAGGATCTGGAGATCATGCTGCGCACGCTGGTTGCGGGCGCCACGGCTCCGGTGCCGAAGCCGCGTCCCGTCAAGACCACATCCGCCAGAAAATCCGTATCCCGATCCACCTCCCGCAAATCTGGAGATCGCAGATGAGCACGATGACGATCAACGGCAGGCCCGCCTCCCTCCCCGACGATCCCGACGCGCTGCTCGTCGATGTCGTCAGGGACGCGCTCGAACTCACCGGCACCAAGCTCGTCTGCGGCGCCGGCGTTTGCGGCGCCTGCACCGTGCTGGTCGACGGCGTGCCCGCCGTGAGCTGCCTGATGCCGGCTGCTGCTGCGACCGGAAAGTCGATCACGACGGTCGAGGGCATCGGCGCAGCCGGATTGCATCCGGTGCAGAAGGCGTTCATGGCGCATGACGCCCTGCAATGCGGCTTCTGCACGCCGGGTTTCATCGTCGAGGCCGCCGCGTTCCACGATGGCTGGCGGGCATCGAAGGGCGCGGCGGTGCCGTCGCGCGAGGAAATCGGCGCCGCGCTGTCGGGACATCTATGCCGTTGCGGCGCCTATGACGGCATCTTTCGTGCCGTGGCCGATGCCTGCGCCGGCCGCTTCGATGGCGAAGCTGCGGCCTCGCCGCGCGTCGAAGCGCAGGAAAAGGTGACGGGTTCAGCGAAATACACCGTCGATATCCATCATGACGGCCAGCTCGAAGGCGTGATCCTGCGCTCGCAGTTCGCGCACGCCCGCATTGGTGAGCTGGACCTGGCGCCGGCGCGCGCAATATCCGGCGTAAGCGCTGTTATCCCGCTGCTGGGCGACGATCGCATCGTCCGCTATGTCGGCGACCCCATCGCGGCCGTCGCGGCGGTCGACCGCAAGACCGCGCTCGCCGCCATCGCCGCCATCGACGTCAGGAGCGAGCGCCTGCCGTCGACAATCGGCCTCGATGAAGCGCGCAAGCCGGACGCGCCGGTCGTATTCGAAAAATCCGCGCGCAAGAAAGCCGGCAACGTCTCCGAAGGCGGCGGCGCGCCAGCGCCGTGGAACGGAAATATCCGTGGCCCGTCGGCGGCGTTCTCGAAGAAGCCGAAGAAGGCCCGGAGCTGGGTCGACGATGCCCGCAAGGCAAAAAATCCGTTGCTGGTCGAAGGCACCTTCCGGACCGGGACGCAGTCGCATGCCTGCCTAGAGCCGCATGCGGCGGTCGCGCGTTTCGACGGCAACCAGCTCACCGTGCATGTGTCGACGCAGGCGGTGTTTCATTTGATGGAGCTGATCGCCAAGCGCTTCAAGCTCGACCACAGCAAGGTGCGCGTCATTGCCGACCATGTCGGAGGCGGCTTCGGCTCCAAGGCCAGTCTCGGCGTCGAGACAACCACGGCAATCGAACTGGCCCGAGCCGCCAAGGCGCCGGTGCGCGTTGCCTATGACCGGCACGAGGAGCTTTCGGTGACCGGCTATCGGCCCGCAGCCGAAGTGAAGATCGCGCTGTTGCCGTCCGAGCAGGGCGAACTGAAGGCGCTGTCGTTGACCGCCCATGCCGACACTGGAGCCGCGACCAACTCGACCATCGCCACACTGGCCCGGCTGATCTATCCGGCCGAAGCCAAGGCGCTTTCCGATTACGACGTCATCAGCAATTTGCCGCCCGGCGCGGCGTTCCGCGGGCCCGGCGGACCACCGATGGCGTTTGCCGTGGAACAGGCAATCGACGAAGCTGCGCTGCGCATGAAGACCGATCCGATAGCGCTGCGCAAACGCTGGGACCCCGACCCCAACCGCCAGCGGCTGTACGATTGGGCGCTGGACCTCGACGTCTGGCGCCACCGCAAGGCCGCCGCGTTGCAGGGCGGCCGTTACCGCCGCGGCATCGGCGTCGCGACCGGCTATTGGCTCTATCTGTGGCAGCCCGGCTCCAGGGTCGAAGTGGCGGTGAAAGGCGGACGGCTGATTGCGAGCACCGCGACGCAGGACATCGGCACCGGCACCCGAACCGTGATCGCCAATGTCGTGGCCGAGGAGTTCGGCATCGAGCCGCATGAGGTCGAGGTGAGGATCGGCGATTCACGGTTGCCGGAAGGACCGGGATCGGGCGGCAGCCGGGTCACGGCCTCGGTGATCCCGCCGATGCTGCTCGCCATCAAGCAGTTGAAGGAAAGCATTCAGCAGAACGCGAAGCGGAAGCCCGTCCCCGGCTCCAACGCGCCGTGGCGCGAACTGCTGGCGGCCTCGCCCGACCTCGCCGCTTCCGGCGTTCGGCCCGAGGACTCAAAGCAGATGGCGCACGGCATTCGCTCGCCGCTCAAGGAAGTCGGCCTGCTCGGCATGATCTTCGGCTGGATGATGCGGCGCTTCTCCAACCTTGCGATCGGCGCCGGCGTGCCGAGTTCGGTGCAGGTCGTGGAGGTGGAAGTGGATACGTGGCTCGGCCATGTGCGCGTCATCAGCGTTCACACCGGCATCGCCGTCGGCCGGATCGCCGCACCCGCGCTGGCGCGCAGCCAGGCGGCCGGCGCCGTCATCCAGGGCGTCGGCTACGCGCTGCATGAAGCCCGCGAAATCGATCCCCGCACCGGCGATATCCTCAGCGGCGGGATGGAGGACTACCGCATCCCGGGCATCGCGGACACGCCCGTTATCGACGTGCATTTCGACGAAGCCGGATTCGATCACGTGCTGGGCGGCAGCGTCGGCATCGGCGAGGTCGCCACCGTGCCGACATCGCCGGCGATCGCCAATGCGATCTGCAACGCTACCGGCATCCGATTGACCGAACTTCCGATCCGTCCCGACCGCCTCGTCGCCGCACTCAAAGGAAGGGCCGCCGCATGACACAAGCAGCCATGACCGCCACCGCGCGAGCGGAATTTCGCGCCGCCGGCACCGACCTCAGCGAAAGGCGCCGCAGCGGCGTCTCGACCGGACCGCTGATCGACATATCCGCCGCACCAGATGCGATCGGGATGCACTGGGGCGAAGACGGGCGCCTGCGCATCGGGGCGCTTACGACCATCGCCGCCATCGCCGCCGATCCGCGCGTTGCCGCGGCCTATCCGGGCCTCGCTGCATCGGCGCTGAGCCTCGCGACGCCGCAGATCCGTCACCTGGCGACGCTGGGCGGTAACCTCGCGCAGCGCTCGCGCTGCTGGTACTACCGCAATCCGCACATCGCCTGCCTCAAGAAAGGCGGATCGGATTGTCCCGCACGCGCCGGCAATCATCTCTATCACGTGGCGTTCGATCTCGGCCCCTGCGTCGCACCACACCCCTCCACCATGGCGGCGGCGCTGCTTGCATATGATGCGAAGACAACGACCGACCAGCGAAGCGGACTCGCGATCGGCGACGTCCTCGGCGACGGCACTGACGGCACCGTCGATAACGCGCTGCTTCCGGGCGAGATGATTGGGAGCATCGAGTTGCCTTCCCGGCTGGAGGGCGAGCGCGCGCTGTACAAGCGCGCCATCAGCCGCACCCACGCGGAATGGCCGCTGGTCGAGGCCTGCGCACGCGCCGTGATCAAGGACGGCATGTTCGACTTCGTCCGCCTCACCGCCGGCGGCATCGCCCCGGTGCCGCTGCGGCTCGCAGCGGTGGAAGCGGCGCTGCAGGGCAAGCGCGCCAACGTGGCGACGATCGCCGTTGCCGCCAAACAGGCGACCGCAGGCGCCAAGCCGCTGCCGATGACGGGATACAAGCTCGATCTGCTGAAGGGGGTCGTGCAGGATCTGCTGGAGCGACTGGTGGAGTAGATTTAAGATGTCAGCAAGTTCGTAGGGCGGATTAGCGAAGCGTAATCCGCCTTTCCAGCGAGGTGCCGCGGTCACTCCCGCTCACCGAACTCGCCCCTCGTTCCAATATCTCCTGCCCAATCAAGTGGGAATATTCCTGCACGAACGTCTCGATGAAACGATGAGTACGGCCAGTCGCAGACGCGCGCAACCAAACCGTGCTTGAGTGGGTTGATATAACAGTACTCGACGTGGCGCGCGTAATCGGCTTCATCACGTATCAGGTGCTCCCAGAACCGGCGTTGCCAGATACCGCGTTCGTTACGCGCTACACGAACCGCACTGAGAGGCTCTTGCTTCGGCAATGCTCTTGCGAAGCGGTTCTTGATCAGTCGCCAGCGCGTCGAAAAGTCGGAATCACCAGGAGGCAAACTCCAAACCGCATGGATGTGATCAGGCAAGACTACAAACGCGTCGATGGTAAAGGCACGGCTCTGACGCGTCGCGGCAACAGCTCCGCGCAAGGTCTCGATCTGATCGACAAGCAGCGTTTGGTCGCGGTCTAGTAGGTTGACCGTGAAGAACCAGCATCCGCCCGGCACGAAGGCACGACGATAATTCGGCATGAGGTTCAGGATAGCACAACACTACCGTATGGGAGCCGAAGACGGCGGATTACGCTTCGCTAATCCGCCCTACAGATCGAGGCCCTCTAATGATCCTCGAACTCGTCTTCCTCGTTGACCCGGCTGCTGCCGCCGAACCAGCGCGATACGGTTTTTCGGCCCGCCGACCCCGTCGGGTAGGGATCGCGTGAGGCGTAGCCGTTGCGCTGCCCTGCCCGTGCCGCGACCGCGTCGCCCGACGCTGCGGCGGGCCGGCAGATGGTGCGGCCGGAGGCGCGACGCATCAGGTCGACGTGGATGTGATCCTCGTGATGGGAATTGGAGCCCGGCGCCAGCACGGTGTTGAACTGCTGGCATGCAGACGCCTGCACGTCGCGCAGAAAGCCCTGCTCTTCCGGCATGCCGCGCCAGCCGCCCTTGACCGTGATGCGCCTGCCGTCGGCGAGCGTGAAGGCCGCGATATCGAGCGCGTTGCCGAAGGCGTGCTCGGAAATATGCGCGTGCGGATTGCCGTTCATGCCGCGGCAGGAATAGGCGGAGATCTGCTTGATCTCGACGACGCGCACGCCGAACCAGCGCATCGACGCCGGCTGAACCGAATCGGTGAGCCAGCGATCGAGCGCGGAAACGATCGGACAGGCCAGCGTGGCCGCAGGCTTCATCGAGATCTGGCCGAACGCGCTGACGGAGTTTCCCTGCGCGGGACCGAGCCGGGGCAAGGCAGGCGGCGCGGCCACCGGCTGCGAATAGGACGGCTGCGAATAAGGGGCGGGCGACGGCGCCGGGTAGCGCTCACGCGAAGGATAGGACGGTGCAGCCATGTATCCGCTACCGCGCGGGTCGCGCGAATGCGGCACGCCTTGAGCCGGCAGATCGATCTCATCTTGCTGGGAACGGACACCGGGAGCGGAAAGCGAGATCGGCCCGCTGGACCGCGCCGCGTAACCCGGCTGATAACCGCCGCCCGAATAACTTCCCTGACTATTCCCCTGGTAATTTCCTCGATAGTTATCCTGATGATTTCCCTGTGGCGGCGCCGCAGAGGGCGCGCGCGCGACCGGCCAGCGCGGCTGGTTGCCGATGTTGCCGGGCGGCCGCAGGCTTTCGTCGGCAAACCCCAGGCCGCCGATATCTTCGCCCAGTGCCGCGACCTTGAGCGGGTATTCCGCACCGCAAACGCCGGGACCGGAAATCGGGCTGATGCGGACCACGTCCGCGGTCTCCTTGACCGCGCCGGACTTCAGACAAGCGACTTCGGCCTCGGCCCGCCAGGGGGCGCGCTCGGCGGATTGAAAGAATCCGCGGCCGCAGCCTGCCAGCGATACGAGGACGAAGGAGCCGACGAGATACAAACGAACTCCGCGCGTCATCGCGCGCAGACTCAACCAATTTATTTAAAGACTCTTCAACATGTTGAGTTTACGAACTATTCACCATGTTGCCGGGAACCTTCGGCAGTGAAAATGGCGGGATGGACAGCAACGCTGACTTTTTCGGCCGGGAACGACTCGCTAGCGTCAGGAGTTATTTGCGGGCACGACGTGAACCAGGGAGCATTCCCAATGGATTTCGTAAGTCCACTCGTAGGCAGACTGAGCGTTGTAACCGCGTATGTCGCAATCGCTTTCGTCGGCGCTATTGTGCTCGGCGTGTTCTAGGACTCCCCGTCCAAGATATGGACCTTCTCGCCCGGTGGGTAACTCCACCGGGCGTTTTTGCGAACACAGTCACGGCTATGAACGCGGTTCGCTCGATGCCTGCCGCGTGGTCACCACGCTGTCGGTACGGCCCGCGACGCGGCTCCAGTTGTTGCCGGAGCAATAGAAGCGGCCGAGCGCGCAGGCTTCGACGCGAAGCGTGTTGATCCCCTTGATGGCCATCGTCCCGTAATAGGTATCGCCGGATTTCTGGCTGTAGATGCTGCCGGTCCACTGCCGGTCGGCCTTCGGCTTCATGTTGATCAGGATCGCCTCGCCCTTGTCGTTCGAGGATGCATTGAGAACATAGCCGCACAGCGCATTTCCGCATTTTGCGATCCGCACCGTGCCCCTGGCTTCCGTCAGCCAGTCGCCGATCGGTGAATCGGACACCTGCTCCGCGGCTTCATGCGAGACCCGGATGACCGGTGCCGGCGCTCGCACCGGTTCGGCCGGCTGTGCCACCGGTGGCGGCGGAAGTGGCGGCGGCAAGGGAACGGAGACTTGAGGGACCGGCGGCGGCGGAGACGCCGGAGCGACGATCTGCGTCTCCGACGCGGCCGGCTTGTAGACGGCCGGCGGCGCGGCAACCACCGTCTGGGCCGGCGGCGTGGCCGCCGGAACGGTTACCGGTGCGGGCGAAGCGGTTTGCGGCATCGTTCCGGCCGCTTTCGCCGGCGTCACGTCCTCGCGACTTGAAAGGGATCGGCTTCGGCCACTGACACCGGAGACCGACACGGAGGCGCAGGACACCGAGCGGCAATGCCGCGATGATTCGATGTGCACACGGTGGCCGCCGAGGTTGAACGAGACCGAACCGCCGGCCGATGCGGACGAACTGAGCGCCAGCAGCACGGCGAGAAAACACAATCGCTTCATCGGACCCTCCGCTGGTGATGCCGGAGAAAAACCACGCGAGTGAAAACCTAGGCGGCGGAGGGTTTTGCCGATGTGATTTGAATCACCGTACGAATCCCACCGCGCGGGCTATGAGGGCATTGTGATGCACGTCACTGAAGATCCCCCGGGCGACGCCTAGGGTCCGGGCAACTTCAACGCCACCGTTAACAAGCCGCTCAGGAGGCCCTCATGAAGAAGCTCTACATCATCGCCGCGTTGCTGATGGCCACCACCTCGGCGCAGGCTGGCGGCATGACGCTCCAGATCAACGGCGAGCGCATTCGCGTCGAAGCACCGCGCAACTGCAACGCGCTCTCCTGCATCAAGATCACGGCGCCCGGGTATAACGGCACGATCGGCAATATCGACCTCAAGGGCCTGGGCTCCAAGAGCAAGGACGACGACGTCGCCGACACCACGCCGGCGCAACCGGCGCCGGCTCCCGCGCAGGCGAAGGCACCCCCGCCGGCCGCCCCCGCCGCGACGCCAACCGCGCCCGCTCCGGCCCCCGCGACCGTTGCATCCACCGCTCCGGCGCCTGCCCAGGCTGCGCC
>JAEWHP010000011.1 GCA_023387735.1 Pseudomonadota bacterium
GCTCCAAATCGTTGGAGTCCATCGCGCGCTCGGTGACCTTCTGGTTCTCGCGATAGGTGCCGGATTGCTGCAGCAGGCGGTCGACGAGGGTGGTCTTGCCGTGGTCGACGTGGGCGATGATGGCGACGTTACGAAGGTTCATGGCTCTTCTTCTGGTCGTGCAAAGGTGGATGCGCGATCTCACCGGAAAACCGGGACCCACTTTTCCGGATCGCGCTCTAAAACCTGGAATGCGAACGGGGCCGTTAGCCTCTAACTTGGCCCCAAAAAGGAAGCCCGGCCAAAAGGACCGGGCACACCTTACGCGTTGCGGCGCAATATATTCAGAAAACGTCAAAAAACAATGGTTTGTTTGGCACTTGGTTAGTCGATTTTTGGCCTGGCGGGGACCTAATTGCCCTTGTCCGGGTCGGGATAGACCCCCCGCAAGACCTCGTCGAAATGCGATTTGACCGCCTCGTTGCAGCGGCAGGACCGGGCCCGGAGTGCGTCCGGGTTGCGGACCAGGATCGAGCCGCGGCGGGTCTCCAGGGTGCCCTCGGCCTTGAAGGTCTGGATCACCCGGCTGGTATAGGAGCGGCCGACGCCGAGCAGGGTCGCCAGTTGCTCGTGGGTCAGCGGCACGACTTCCTCGCCGTCGGTGCGTTCCATCGCCGAGATGATCCATTTCGCCGTCCGCTGTTCGATCGAATGGATCGCGTTGCAGGCAGTCGACTGGAAGATCTGCGCCAGCATGCAGTCGGCATAGCGGGCGAAAATGCCGCTCAGCGTGCGGGATTTCGCTTTTGCGGCGTCGAGCTTTGCGACCGACAGGCGCACAAAGGGGCCGGCGAACTTGACGGTAATGCGGGTATAGGCCGGCAGAAATCCCTGGCTGACGATGCCGCCGACCGCTCCCTCGCGGCCGATCAGGATGGTCTCGACATCCCGGCCGTCCTCGTTGGTCACCATGTAGGAAACCAGGCTCGGACCGCAGGGGAAATGGACGGTCTCCACGTCGTCGCCGGGGCTGTAGAGCAAATCGTTCGGGTCGGCGTCGGTCGCGACGAGGTGCGATTCAATCAACGCGAAATCGGCGTCGTTCAACCGGCGCAGCAGATTATTGAACGGCCGCCCATTGGGCGTGTCCTGTTGTCGCGAAGTCATCGATGGTTTCCCGCTCCCGTCCGCACACAATAAATCGATCCAGATCGGCTTATCTGTTCACAAGTGAACAGACGGTAGAACGGTCTTGTGGTGGTTTCAGTTCCGGAACCGGCTGGCGCGCTTCGCAGGCGTCGGCGGGGCGCGCAGTACCGGGGCTTCGGCCCGGGCTCCCGAAACCAGAAAATTCGAACCTGAACTGGCAGAACATGGAACCCGCCCCGGGCGACGGCATGCCCAACGACGTGTTGGTCGTCGAGGACGATCCGATCATCGCGCTCGACTTCGAAGACACGATCCTGAGCTTTGGTGTGAAAACGGTGCGGACCGCGGCAAACGTGGCCAGGGCGCTCGAACTGATCGCCGATCGGCCCCCGGAATTCGCGCTGCTCGACGTCAGCCTGATCAGGGAAAAAAGCTACGCCGTTGCCGAACGGCTGGAGGCGCTTAAAATCCCCTTCGCTTTCGTCACCGGCTATGGCGCCGACACGCTGCTTCCGACTGCATTCGCCGGCAAGCAGCGACTGCCAAAACCCTTTTCGACCGATGCGCTGCAGGCTTTGCTGCAGAACTGCCTCAGTCGTTGAAAGGAAGCTAAAGCGGCCTGGGATCGAGCGTCGTCGACCACAGCGCGACATCGGCGCGGTCGCGCAACGTGACCGTCATCTGTCCGCCGGCACCGTCGATCCTGACATGGCCGAAGAACTGCATGCCGGCGGACGGCGGCAGGTTCTGTTTGCCGGGCCCGGGCGCCTTGATGAACTTCAACTCGGGGCCGAACGTGTTGTCGAGCGCGTTCGGGCCGAACGTCCCGGCGTGCAGCGGACCCGCGACGAATTCCCAAAACGGGTCGAACTCCTGGAATTGCGCCTTGTCGGGGTTGTAGTAGTGCGCCGCCGCGTAGTGCACATCCGCGGTCAGCCAGACCGTGTTGACGATGCCTGACGTCTTGATGAAGCGCAGCAGGTCGGCGATCTCGAGTTCGCGGCCGCGCGGCGGCCCGTCGCCCTGCGCAATCGCTTCCGAGCCTCGTCTGTTGGCGGCATCGTCATGGACGACGATGGAAAGCGGCATGTCGGATGCGATCACTTTCCAGGTCGCGCGCGAATTCAGCAAGCCGCGCTTCAGCCATTCGAGCTGGTCGGGGCCGAGGAAATGGCTTTCAGGGTCGTAAGCGTCCTGCAGATTGGGGCCGTTAGCGCCGCGATAGCTGCGCTCGTCCAGCATGAAGACGTCGAGAAGCGGACCATAATTGAGCGTCCGGTAGAGCCGGCCGGGCTCGGTGAGGTTCTCGCGGATCGGATACATCTCGTGAAACGCGCGCGCTGCGCGTGCGGCCAGCAAGGGTACGCTGCGCTCCTTGTAGGCGGCGGGCAGCTGCTTCGACGGCGACCAGTTGTTGGTGACCTCATGGTCGTCCCACTGCACGAAGATCGGGACCTCGGCGTTGAACGCACGCACATGCTCGTCCATGAAATTGTATTTGTGCGCGGCGCGGAACTCGTCGAGCGTCTCGGCGACCTTTGCCTTCTCCGGAATGGTGACGTTCTTCCATATCTTTCCGTCGGCGAGCGTCACTTCGCGCTGGATCGGGCCGTCGGCATAGACGGTGTCGCCGGAGTGCAAAAGAAAATCCGGGCGATGCTTGCGCATGGTGGCGAAGGTGAGCATGCCGCCGTCGTCAGGATTGATTCCCCAGCCCTGTCCGGCTACGTCGCCGCCTCAAACGAAGCTGACGTCGCGCCGGTCGGCCGGCGCGGTGCGAAAGCGGCCGAGCACGGGCTCGCTCTCGACATTGATGTCGGAAAGATTGCGAAAGCGGACGCGGTAGAAGATTTCCTGGCCTGCGGGGAGGTTCTGCAGCAGCAATTTGGCCGTGAAGTCGCTCTCCGGCAGCGCCGCGACCGGCGGCAGCGTCCGCACATTGGCAAACGACTCCGAGGTGGCGACCTCGACCAGCATCTGCGATGGACGGTTGGCGCGCGCCCAAACGACGCCGCCATCGGCGCCGACGTCGCCGGACTGCACGCCCGACGTCACGACCGGCCGGTCGGCCGCGCGGCTCAGATACGGCATCGCGAGCGTGCCGATGACGCCAGCGCCGGCGGTGGCGAGAAGGCGGCGCCGGGAAAGTCCGCGGGAAATCCTGAACGTCATGCATGTCTCCTCGGGGTCGGCCCGATGAAGCAACCGTGGCCGCGACAGGCCTAGAGGGGATTGATGACGGTTCGATTACCCGGTCAGGCGTTTCCGGCGGCGCGGAATTGCGCGCTCGCCCGCTGCAGATTCTGCGGCATGCTGATCAGCAATGCCTTGCGGTCGGCGACGGCGTTGTGGAACTGCTCGATCGCGATGTTGAACGCCGTCAATGTGCCTTGCTCAATCGCGCCGTGTTCGAAACACAGCAGCGTGTCGCGCAGGATGGCGTCCGCTTCGGCCTGCATCTTGTCGAGTTCTTCCATCGAATCGCATTGGCGGGCGGTCGTGAGCATGTCGAGCAGCCGGTCGCGCTGCGATACGTTGACGTTGCGCTCATCCTTCTTGAGATAGCCGGCGAACCATGCGCCGGCGGAGCCCATCGCCGACAGCCCCATCAAACCCCACCAGATGAAATCGCTGTAGCGGTCGAGGAAGGTCTTTTCCTCGCCGTCGACAAAGGCGGCCGCGCCGGGATGCACGGGAATCGTAGCGTCCTTGTCGGTGTCCGGCGTCTCGATCTTCGCGGCCAGCGGGAATTCGTTCTTCAGCGTTTGCCGGATGGCGAACAACTGGCGGGTAAATATCGCCACCGTCGATTCCGAAACGCCCCTGCGTGCCACGATGTGATGCGCGAAGCTGATGGTTTTGACCTCTTCCTCGGGCCTTCCCGGCGCGCCGCCAAATGTTCCGGCGGGGATTTCGGAAGCCTCGTAGGCGGGGTGGTTTTGCGCAATCGCTTCGGCCGAGTCGATCGCGAGGAACTTCGGCGCGCCGCCGTCGCGCATCGAGGCGGCGATCGCGTCCGTGGTGATCTTGCTGTTGACCGGGCCGGCCGCGAGATAGGCATCCGCCCGTTGGCTGCGGATCGCTTCGGCGGCCTCGTTGGCCGGAAACTGGACGATCTCGACCTTGGCCGGATCGACGCCGTATTGCCGCAGGATCACCTTGAGCAGATTGACGTTGGCGTCGGTACGGCCGACGACGCCGATGCGACGTCCGGCAAGCTGCGAAATCTTCGTGATGGCAGGCGCGGCCTTCTTGCCCCTGGTATTGCCGGATGCCGGCACCCACAGCACCGCGACGTTCTTGCGCAGCGTCGCCACGGCCTGCGCGTTCTTCGGCACTTCGAGGTCGCCGCGGATGATGGCGAGGTCGACCTTGCCGTCGCCGATCAGCTTGGCGCTTGCAACGGCGCCGTCGGTCGGCACCGGGCGCAGCCGTACCAGGCTGCCCTTCTGGTTGTTGAAGGCCTGCGTCAGGTTCTGAACGACCTTGAGATCGTCGCTGTTGGCGGGGCCCACGGCGATCCGCAGCGTCACCGGCCGCATCGCAAAGTAATAGCCGGCGGCCAGCGCGCCGACGAGGGCGAGCACGCCGGCCAGCAGCACGAAGGTCAGCCGTCTTTTAGCCGGTCGCGGCACAGGCGGGGCCGGCTTTTCCGCAGGATCGTGGCCGTCGGTCATCAAAACCTGTCGTTTGAAGTGCAATTTCACGCTGCGGGCACGCTTGGAGCGATAATCTACCAAATTTGCCGCCGAACCGAGATTACATCTGCGTCATGGTTACCGGCGGGCGGGACCCTGCGATTGGGCAGGGATCTCCGGACAGGACTTCGGTGTTAGGGTAGCGCGTATCAAACGGAGGGCGATCATGGCGGAACTTCTGTCGGCGGAAGCGAGAAAGTCGGCCCTGGTGGAACTGCCGGGATGGTCGGAGGCGGCGGGACGCGACGCGATTGCTCGGACATTCACCTTCAAGGACTTCAACGAGGCGTTCGGTTTCATGGCCCGCGCCGCGCTGGTGGCCGAAAAGAACGACCATCACCCGGAGTGGAAGAATGTCTACAAGACCGTGGACGTGGTATTGGCGACCCATGATGCCGGCGGCGTCACGCGGCTCGACATCGATCTGGCCAGGGCCATGAACGCGATCGCGCGCCAGTTCGGCGCCGGCTGAGTTGGTCTCGCCCTGATCTTGCGGTGGAGGCCGGACATCACCAATTCTCAGATGATCCAAGTTGGCCGCGGCGATCCGCCGCGCCGGATCCGAGGCAAGCGCTGCGATGGCAACGTCCGATCATACGGCGGGTTTTGAACCGGCCGACCGGCTCGCGGAAGATCCCGAGAGCGTGCGTCGACGCTTCTGGATCAAGATGAAACAGGTCGCCGCAAAACTCCCCTTCGCGGAGGACCTTCTTGCGGCTTACTACTGCGCCTTCGACAAGCAGACGCCGCGCCATGTGCAGGCGTCGCTGCTTGGCGCCGTCGCCTACTTCATCCTGCCCGTCGACTTCATGCCGGACGTGCTGCCGGTGCTCGGATTCACCGACGATGCCGCTGTGCTCGCCACCGCCATTCGCATGGTGGCAAGCCACGTCACGCAGGAACATCGCGACGCCGCCCGCGCGGCGATGAAGCGCGGAATCAAGACCGCGGACGAATAGACGCAGCTTCGGGTCTGATCGCAATCAAACCCGAAGCGCTGGCTCTCCTGGATGCAAAGTTTACCGCGGCGCCGCGCGGGCCTGCGCCTTGGCGCTCCGCTCGGCTTCCCATGTCTGGAACTGCCTGAACAGCGCTTCCCTGTCGGTTTCCGTCTTCACGGTTGCGGCGGTCGCCGGGCTTTGCTTGAGGAACTCGTCGAACCTGGCGCGACTTACCGCTTCGACATTGTGGGTCTTGAGCCATTGCTCCGCCACCGGCAGCCGCTGCCAGTCGGGCAGCGGCGTCGACAGCGAGACTTCCTTCCACTTCGGATGGAATGGCGGGTTCTGGAAGGTCGGAAACTTCGTGAAGAACGCATCGACGAATTGCGAAAGCTTGCGATATCGCTCCGTATTGGGCGCCCAGTTATAGGCGGCGAGCACCGCGGGCACCGCGATCGTGTCGACGCGGCCGCCTTCGGGGATCAGGTTGGGATAATCCTTCGAGGTCAACGTCGCCGGCAGGTAGTCGGTCTGCAGCGGCCTTGCATAGTCGACCGGGACCAGGTGGAAGCGGTTGTCGTTGAAGTTGCTGACCGACTTGTACGGCTTGCCGCCCACCGCGACCACCGCGTCGATTTCGCCGGCCCGCATCTTCTCCATTGCAATGCGTTGTTCGAGGTAGAGGAAGTTCGGCTTGATGCCGAGCCGCTCGAACACGATCGCGGCAGTGACGAAGGTGCCGCCATTGGGAAGGTCAACGCTGACCTTCTTGCCGTTCAGATCGCTCATGCCGCGAACGGACTTCGATGCGATCACGTACATCTCTTCATTGTAGAGCTTGGTCACATAGGTGAACTGCTTTTTGATGTCCTTTGCGAAGCCCTTCTTCTCGAGATAGTCGAGCGTGTCGGCGCGTACGATGCCGAGATCGACGCCCTGCAGGAACAGGATGTCGGCGACGCTCTGAACCGAACCGCGCCCGACGATCGGAAGTACGCGTAACTTGTTTCCGTCGTCGAGCACGGAAGCGAGATCCGCACCGAATTGCACATAGGTGCCGCCGATGGTGCCGGAAATCAAAGTGACCGTGTTCTGGTTCAGAGCCTGCTTGGTTGCCACCGAACCGAATTGAAAAATCGCTTTCAGACTATCGCTGACCTTGGCCGGATCGTATTCCTCGGCGGCACGAGCCGTCGAGGCACAGGCCATTGTCATGGCAAGCAATGCCATTCCAATCAAATGCCGCATAAAACCCTCTGCGCTGATCCAGGGTGTATTTTCCTAGTTCTGTAACTGGCCGAGCCTCCGCCTCGCATCGGCCGAACCGAGTTCGGCGGCCTTTTGGTACCATAGCCGCGCCGTCGCGGGGTCGGAGGCGACGCTGCGCAGGTCCTGGCTACCCAGCACCTGCGGATCATACGTGCCTGCCAGCATCAGCGCCGCCTCGGGTTCCTGCGCGTCCGCCGCGCGCTCAAGCAGCAGCCGGGCGGACGTGATGTCGCCGATCGCAAGCAGACCCTTCGCCCGCTTCAGCAGCGCTGCGAGTTCTTCCCGGTCGATACGTCTTGCCGGCGGCGCAGCTTCGCGGGGCGGCGGTGCGGCCTCGCGGACGGCCGGCATAACCGGCGCGGCCTCACGGGCGGCTTCGCGCGCGATCGGCTCCGGCACCGTGACATTGCCCTTCGCCGCGCTTTGATAGGCGGCAGCGATTTCATCGCGGGTCGGGGCTGCCGCGGCCAAAGCGTTGGCAATCGTGACGGCTGTCGGGGGCGTGTTGCGGCGGGCCACCTGCGGGTCCGGCATGGCCGCCGCCGGTTCGGGCGTTGCCGGGGCAGCGACGCGCGGCGGCAACTGCTCCGCGGATTGCACCGTTTCCTGCTCCGCCGTGCCGTACTGGACAGGCGCGGAGCCGCCAAGCGAGGCCTTGACGTTGACGATCACGGCGCGCGTCGAGTCGATGGAGAACAGCGCAAGCAGGCCGCCGATCGCCGCCACGACGACGCCCGCGGTCACAATACGTCCCACCCGCACTCTTTTCCGATGGCCGCCCGCGAAGGCGTATTCGGAAAGCAGTTGATTGGACTCTTCCTCGTAGGTGGAGAGAAACAGCGGGACCGGCTCGTGTGGCCGCCGCTGCTCATATTGCGGCTGCCGCTCGTCGTATAACGTCTCTGTCTGCTCATATGGCAGCTGGTAGGGCTGCTCATACCGGCTGGTCTCATACAACCTGGGATCGTTGATGGCTTCGTCGAATCTGTCGAATGGATCCCTTGTTTGAACCGGCCGCGTATTGTCCACCATTTTGATGCTCTCCCCACTTACCAACGCAACGGCGGGCGTCCCTCAGCCCTGCATCTGTTTTTGCTCTTCTTGATGTACGAAGGCCCCGCTTGTTGGGAACATAAATTCGCACACGGAATGGGTTCAAAAAACGACGCTGGCCGCTGCGAATGGGGAGATATTTTGGTTTGATTGAGGCGGAGCTGCGACATCCATGACAAGGCCGTTACCTGAACGACACAAATAGTTGCAGCGACGACACAAAGTGTAACGACGAAAGCCGTCCGCAATCCGACCCGCGTCGCGCGCGGGCCGTTCTTGCATTTGTTCCTGCAGCTGTTTTTGCAATCTCAACGGGTGATCATTGGTTGGGAGGCGAAAACCGCTGAATGAAGTGTGACGATTCCGCCGCAGCGGCCGTCACGGATGCAGGATCACCTTGCCCATCGCCTGGCGGCCGGCGAGCACTTTCAGCGCTTCGGCGGTTTGCGCCAGCGGGAACGTGCGGTCGACATGCGAGGAAATCTTGCCTTCTGCGGTCCACTTGACGAGCTTCTCCAGGTTGACGCGGTTCTTCTCCGGATTGAGCCTCGTCCATGCGCCCCAGAACACGCCGCGGATATCGCAGCCCTTGAGCAGCGCCAGATTGAGCGGCATCTTCGGAATGTCGCCGGCCGCGAAGCCGATCACCAGGAAACGTCCTTCCCACGCGATGGCGCGCAGTGCGGCTTCTGCGTAGCTTCCGCCCACGGGATCGAAGATGATGTCGACGCCCTTGCCGCCGGTGAGCCGCTTGAGCCCTTCCTTCAGATCCTCCTTGGCGTAGTTCAGCGTGAGTTCGGCGCCATGCGCCTTGGCAAATTCGAGCTTCTCGTCCGAAGAGGCGCAGGCGATCACCTTCAGCCCCATCAGCTTGCCGAGTTCGCAGGCCGCAAGCCCGGTGCCGCCGGCTGCGCCCAGCACCGCAAGCGTCTCGCCCGCCTTCGGACTGGCGCGATCTTCCAGCGCGTGCAGCGCGGTGCCGTAGATGATGATGATGCCGGCGGCGCGATCGAAATCGAGGTTGTCGGGAATCTTGACGATCGTGTTGGCCGGCAGCGCGATCTTTTCGCGCGCGCCGTTGTGGCCGCAGGACGCCACCACGCGGTCGCCGACCTTCAGGTCGGTCACGCCGGCGCCGACGCTTTCGATCACGCCGGCGACTTCGGCGGCCGGCGAAAACGGAAACGGCGGCTTGATCTGGTACTTGCCCTGGATCATCAGGATATCGAAGAAATTCAGCGCCGCGGATTTGATCGCGATCACCGCCTGGCCCGGCTCGGCGATGGGATCGGGGATGTCGGCCAGCACGAGATCGTCGGGTTGGCAATATTGCGAGCAGAGAATGGCTTTCATGGACGCACCTGGTTTTCGGACCGACAAGGGAAATCTCGATGCTTCATGCCGGATTTGAAGCCGGGCTACAATCCGATTCGGAAGAATGCCAAACCGCAGGAAATGCGGATGACGGTGGTGAAGGGGGATTCAAACGATGTTTGAAAAAGGCCTGCTGGCGGCAAAGCGGATCCTGGTAACCGGCGGTGGCTCCGGGCTCGGAGCCGCGATGGGACGGCGCTTCGTCGAACTGGGCGCCGAACTGATCATCTGCGGCCGCCGGCTCGACCTGCTGGAGGCGACCGCGGCACAGATGCGCGACGAGCTTGGCGGAAAGGTCGCCGTGGCCAGATGCGATATCCGCGACGGCGCGGCGGTCGATGCGATGATGGACCAGATCTGGCGCGACGCGCCGATCGATGTTCTGGTCAACAATGCTGCCGCGACGTTCATCGCGCAGACCGAGCACCTCTCGTTCCGCGCGGCCGATGCGATCCTGGCGCCTACATTGCACGGTGCGATGTATTGCACGCTCGCCGCGGGCAAGCGCTGGATCGACAGCGGGCACAAGGGCGTGGTGCTGAGCATTCTCTCGACCTCGACCATCACCGGCCGCGCCTTCACGGTTCCCTCGGCGATGGCGAAGTCCGCCGTGCTGGCGATGACGAAAAGTCTTGCAGTGGAGTGGGGACCAAAGGGCGTGCGCACGGTCGCGATCGCGCCCGGCGCGTTTCCAACCCCGGGCGCTTCGGGTCAGCTTCGCCCCGAAGGGCGCGACGAGAGTTGGGCGCATCGCAATCCGCTCGGCCGCGCCGGAGAACATCGCGAACTTTCCAATCTCGCGAGTTTTCTGATCTCCGATCAGGCGGGCTACATCAACGGCGAGATGGTGGTGCAGGACGGCGGCTCGCATCTGCGCAGTTCGGGTGCCGAGGATCTCCTGCAATGGACCGATGCGCAGTGGCAGCGGCAGCGCGAAGGCCGCACCAAAACGTGAGGTCGCAGCCTGCTTCACGATTGCCAGAATCACTTGAAAAGGGTTCGAATGGAATCACGTAAGGAGCGGTGGTCAAGGCCGTAAGCGCCTTCCCAAAAAAGCATTTCCCGGCTATCCATCCCCGGCGGCCGATGCGCCCTCGGGCCATCTTCCAGTCACAATGATGAGGGAACCAGTTGTCCGTGTTGCGATTGCTGACATTTCTGGTTGCCGTTGCGGCGTTGTGCGGGGTGACTTCCGTCGCGCATGCGCAAGGCGCTGCCCCGAAGGGGGCCAAGGATGCGGCAAAGGAAGCGCCCAAACCTGCCCCTGCACCTGCGGCAAAGTCGACCGCTGCAAAGCCTGCTGCGAAACCGGAACCAGCTGCGACCGCCGCGGCAGGCGGCGCGGAGCCGACGCTGATCGGGCAGTTCGGCACTTGGGGTGCCTACACCGCGGCGCCGAACGGTAAGAAGGTATGCTTCGCGCTGGCGAAGCCTTCGTCATCGAAAACAAATCCGCCGAATCGTCCGCGCGATCCCGCCTATGCCTTCGTCTCAACGCGACCGGCGGAGCGAGTCGTCAACGAAGTCTCGATCATGATCGGCTATGCGTTGAAGCCGGGGTCGGAATCCTCACTCGAGGTCGGCGGCTCGTCCTATGCGATGTACACCCAGGGCGACGGGCTCTGGATCAAGAACGCCGCGGAGGAAGAGCAGATGGTCAGCGCCATGCGCAAGGGGGCCGACGCGACCGTCAAGGGCACCTCGGCCAAGGGCACCGACACCGTCGACGTCTTCTCCCTGAAGGGATTGTCCCAGGCGCTCGACCGGCTGGCGCAGGATTGCAAGCGTTAAGCTTGTTTGGCCCAATTTGACGTTGTTTGCGGGCCCTGGAAGCCCTATTTGATGCTCTCTCCCCTCATGGTGCGGAGGCGCTTGCGCCGTCTCGAACCATGAGGCCCGGCTCTCATCCTTCGAGACGCGGCGAAGGCGCCGCTCCTCAGGATGAGGGAGAAACCTCCCTGCAACAGAAATACGATGACCGCAGTTTCGACCGAAACGAATTCCGCCGCGACCTCGACCCTGGCGCCGCTCGAGAAGATCCCGCTCGAAGCCTATGTGCCGCCGGCCAAGCCGTCGCTGATCGGCCTGTCGCGTATCGAGATCGCCGACCGGCTGGGCGAGATCGGCGTTCAGCCGGCGCAGCGCAAGATGCGCACGCAGCAGCTCTGGCACTGGATGTATGTCCGCGGCGCCACGACGTTCGACGAGATGACCAGCATCTCCAAGGATATGCGCGCGCAGCTTGTGGAGCATTTCACCGTCGACCGTCCCGAAGTGGTCGCCGAGCAGGTTTCCAACGATGGCACCCGTAAATGGCTGCTGCGTCTGCCGAGCGGCGATTCGTTCCAGAAGGCGCATGAAGTCGAGTGCGTCTACATTCCCGAAACCGATCGCGGCACGCTGTGCGTTTCCTCGCAGGTCGGCTGCACGCTGAATTGTTCGTTCTGTCATACCGGCACGCAGCGGCTGGTGCGCAACCTCACGGCGGGCGAGATCGTCGGCCAGATCATGGTCGCACGTGACCGCCTCAACGACTGGGCCGATCGCGAGACGCCGACCGGCAGCCGCCTCGTCACCAACGTCGTCATGATGGGCATGGGCGAACCGCTCTACAATTTCGACGCGGTGCGCGATGCGCTGCTGATCACATCAGACAATGAAGGCATCGGCATTTCCCGCCGTCGCATCACGCTGTCGACCTCGGGTGTGGTGCCGAACATCGTCCGTATCGGCGAAGAAGCCGGCGTGATGCTGGCGATTTCGCTGCACGCCGTGCGCGACGAGTTGCGCAACGAGCTGGTGCCGCTCAACCGCAAACATCCGATCGCCGAGTTGCTGCAGGCCTGCCGCGACTATCCGGGCTCTTCGAACGCGCGGCGCATCACCTTCGAATACGTGATGCTCAAGGGCGTCAACGATTCCCTGGATGACGCCAAGCTCTTGGTCAAACTGCTCAAGGGCATCCCCGCGAAGATCAATTTGATTCCGTTCAACCCGTGGCCGGGCACGAAGTACGAGTGTTCGGACTGGGAACAGATCGAAAAGTTCTCCGAGTACATCTTCAATGCCGGCTATTCGTCGCCTGTGCGAACCCCGCGCGGCCGCGACATCCTCGCTGCCTGCGGCCAGTTGAAATCGGAAACCGAAAAACTGTCCGCGCGCGAGCGCCAGGCGCTCCGCGCCATGGCGATGACGGATTGAGAATGACATGTCAAAGTACGTCATGGCCGGGCTTGTCCCGGCCATCCACGTCTTTGCTTCATCTCGTCCAGGGAATACGTGGATGCCCGGGACAGGCCCGGGCATGACGGTGCAGAGAACATCGCCATCCATGATCAATGACGGTGTGTAAACATGTCCCTGATCGGCCGCCTCTTCGTGGTCTTCTTTGCATTCCTGGCCGCCTGCCTGGCGGCGGGGATGATCGTCGTCGGCGCGGTGCTGTATCCGGAGTTCAGCGATCTCGACACCGGAATGATCGACGAAAGCGCGATCAATGTCGTGCTCGGCTTCGGCTTCATCTTTCTCTCCGGCTTTGCGCTGCTGCCGGCGCTGGTCGTGGTGCTGATTACCGAGGCGTTTTATATCCGCAGCGTGCTCGCTTACGCGATCGGCGGCGCGGTCGTCGGTGCGGCCTGCTATCTCGGGCTTGTTCCCTTCGACCCGGACACACTGAAGTTCGACGGTATCGTGCGCCGCCACCTCGAAATCATGACGGGCGCGGGCATTGTCGCGGGCCTCGTCTACTGGCTGATCGCGGGCCGTACCGCCGGCGCCTGGCGCGAACCGCCGCGCCGCTTGCCGCCGCCACCGCCCTTGCCATCGCACTCGCGGCCGACGTCGTGAGCCTTTTCAACATCCGCCGCCTCGGCTAAACCCCGCGCCATGAATCGGACCGGACTCTTTATAGCGCTCGGCTTGTCGCTCATCATCGGATTGCTGTTCGGAATCTATCCCGAACTCGACCTCAAGCTGGCGGCATTGTTCTACGATCCCGCGAGCGCGACGTTCCCGCTGAAGCAAAATGGACTTGCCGCCTTCGCGCGCGATGCTGCGATGTGGATTGCCTGGGCCCTTGCCTTGCCCGCGCTGTTTGCGATCGTCGCGAAATTGCTGCGGCCGGACCGGCCGATGCTGATACCGGGACGCGCGGCGATGTTCCTGCTGCTCACGATCCTGCTCTCCGCAATCGTGCTGAGCAACCTCACCTTCAAGAGCCACTGGGGCCGGCCGCGGCCGGTGGTGGTGACCGAATTCAACGGCCCCTGGCAATTCGTGCCGTGGTGGGATCCGCGCGGCGAGTGCGGGCGCAATTGCTCGTTCTTCTCCGGCGAGGGCGCCACCGCCTTCTGGACCTATGCTCCCGCGGCCCTGACGCCCCCGACATGGCGTCCGCTGGCCTATGTGGCGGCGACCCTGTTCGGGACCGTCACCAGCGGCTTGCGGATGGCGTTCGGCGGGCATTTCTTTACCGATGTCGCCATTTCCGGCCTGGTCAGCTTCTTCGTGATCTGGCTGGCGTATGCGTTGATCTATCGCTGGCCGTCGACGAGGCTGACGAACATGCACGTCGAGGCCACGCTGGCGCGTTGGGGCCGGCCGGGCTACCGCCTTTGGCGGCGCTGGACCGGGCGCACGGCCGAGTAGCCCGGCGCGGGGCGGCATTAAACGCGTGCCCCCCACCGAGAAATTTGTTATTCGCGCCCTCAAGCCGCACGCGGCATTCTGCCATTTCGACCGATTGGAAGCTCATGAGCACGATCCTGAAAAGCCTGCCCAAGGGGGAAAAAGTCGGTATCGCCTTCTCGGGCGGTCTCGACACCAGTGCGGCGCTGCTCTGGATGAAGCAGAAAGGCGCGCGCGTCTTTGCCTATACAGCCAATCTCGGGCAGCCCGACGAGGCCGACTACGACGAGATTCCGCGCAAGGCGTTGGAGTTTGGCGGCGAGAAAGCCCGGCTGGTGGATTGCCGGACCCAGCTGGTCCATGAAGGCATCGCCGCCGTCCAGGCCGGCGCCTTCCACGTCTCGACCGGCGGCATCGCGTATTTCAACACCACGCCGCTCGGCCGCGCCGTGACCGGCACGATGCTGGTCGCGGCCATGAAAGAGGACGGCGTCAACATCTGGGGCGACGGCTCGACCTTCAAGGGCAACGATATCGAACGCTTCTATCGCTACGGCCTGCTGACCAATCCGGGCTTGAAGATCTACAAGCCCTGGCTCGACCAGCTCTTCATCGACGAACTGGGCGGACGGGCGGAAATGTCGGCGTTCATGACCGCCAACGGCTTTGCCTACAAGATGAGTGCCGAAAAGGCCTACTCGACCGACAGCAACATCCTCGGCGCGACCCATGAGGCCAAGGATCTCGAGAACCTCGACAGCGGCATCAAGATCGTCAATCCGATCATGGGCGTGCCGTTCTGGCGCGACGACTGTGCCGTCAAGGCCGAGAAGGTCGTGGTGCGTTTCGAGGAGGGCCAGCCGGTCGCGCTGAACGGTCAGACGTTCACTGACCCCGTCGCGCTGTTCCTCGAGGCCAATGCGATCGGCGGCCGGCATGGCCTCGGCATGAGCGACCAGATCGAGAACCGGATCATCGAGGCGAAGAGCCGCGGCATCTATGAGGCCCCCGGCATGGCGCTGCTGCACATCGCCTATGAGCGCCTCGTCACCGGCATCCACAACGAAGATACGATCGAGCAATACCGCATCAACGGCATGCGCCTCGGCCGCTTGCTCTATCAAGGGCGGTGGTTCGATTCCCAGGCGCTGATGCTGCGCGAGACCGCGCAGCGCTGGGTCGCGCGCGCCGTCACCGGCGAGGTGACGCTGGAGCTGCGCCGCGGCAACGACTATTCGATCCTGAACACCGAGAGCCCGAACCTGACCTATCAGCCGGAGCGGCTGAGCATGGAGAAGGTGGAGGATGCGGCGTTCACGCCTGCGGACCGCATCGGCCAGCTGACCATGCGCAACCTCGACATCGCCGACACCCGCGCCAAGCTCAATCTCTATACGAAGACCGGCCTGCTGTCGGCCGGGGAAGGCGCGTACATCCCCAAGCTCGATAGCGACAAGGACTAGCCGCAGGCTTCGTGTAACGGGAACGTCATTCCCGGGCGATAGGATATAGAGTGGGCTTACGCCTTGCTGCGATCAATTGCTGCAGGGCACGCCTTACCCCTGATCCGGTGCACGCTCCATGATCAAGTCCCTCGCCGCCGCGGCCCTCATTGTCCTGCTGTCGGGATATCAAGGCGTCGCGCAAACCATCTACCCGATCGACCGCGCGGCCATTCTCGCCGGCTCACGCTTCGACTTCAAAGTCGAGTTTCCGGACCGCGTGGATGCGTCGAAGCTGAAGGTGACCGTGAACGGCGAGGACCACGCCACAGCCTTCGGCAAGGCCGCAACCTTCGTCGAGCGCGAGGACAACAAGGATCAGTCGGCGCTCATTGTTCGCGACATCACCCTGACCAGGCCGGGCAACGTCACCGTGGAAGTCAATGACGGCACGCGCAGCCGCACCGTGGCCTGGACGGTTTACGATACGGGGCCGCGCAAGGCCAAGAACGTCATCCTGTTCATCGGCGACGGGCTGTCGCCGGCGCACCGCGTCGCTGCGCGCCTGCTGTCCAAAGGCATTGCGGAGGGCAAGAGCCTTGGCAAGCTTGCCATCGACGACATGCCGCACATGGCGCTGGTGGCGACCGCGGGCTCGGACTCGATCATCACGGATTCAGCGAATTCGGCGAGCGCCTACGCCACCGGCCACAAGACCGCCACAGCTGCCACGGGCGTCTACGCGGACCGCACTGCAAGCCTGTTCGATGATCCGAAGGTGGAGACAATTGCCAGCCTGGCCAAGCGGCGAAACGGCATGGCGATCGGCATCGTCACCAACACCGAAGTCGAGGATGCCACGCCTGCAGCGATGGTGGCGCACACCCGCCGCCGCGGCGCCTATAGCGAGATCGTCGCCCAGTTTTTTGCGGCCAGGCCCGACGTCCTGATGGGCGGCGGCGCCGCATATTTCCTGCCGCAGGGCGCACCCGGGTCCAGGCGCAAGGACGACGTCGACTACGTCGCCAGATTCCGCGACGCCGGCTACGCGATCGCGACGACCAAGACCGAGCTCGATGTGGTGAACACCAAGGTCGACACGCGCCAGTTGCTTGGGCTGTTCGCGCCGGGAAACATGGACGGCGCGCTGGACCGCAAATTCCTCAAGGGCGGCGGCGTCAAGAAGTTTCCCGACCAGCCTGATCTGACCGAACAGGTGCAATCAGCACTCGATATTCTGTCGAAGAACGATGCCGGATTCTTCCTGATGGTGGAGTCCGGGATGATCGACAAGTACGCCCACGCGCTGGACATGGAGCGAGCGGTCTACGACACCATCATGCTCGACAACGCGGTCGGCCTTGCGCGCAAATGGGCCCAGGCACGCGGCGACGACACGCTGATCCTTGTCGTCGCTGACCACAATCATCCCAACAGCCTGGTCGGCACCATCAACGACGACATGAGCACGACGCCCAACGTACCGCTGCGCGAACGCGTCGGCGTCTATGACAAGGCCGGATTTCCCAATTATCCGGCCCCCGACGCGGACGGTTATCCGTCGCGCGTGGACGTCAGCCGCCGGCTCGCGATCTTTTCGGCGAGCCTGCCGGACCACTACGAAACCTTCCGTCCCAAGCTCGACAATCCCAACGAGCCGACGGAGAAGGGTGATCAGCCCGGCACCTCCAAGGCAAACGAGAAGTACAAGGATGTGCCGGGCGCCGTGCTGCGCTTCGGCAATCTGCCGGCGATGATGCGCGCCAGCGTGCATTCGGGAGAGGACGTCATCCTGACCGGCACCGGGCCGGGCAGCGATCGGATTCGCGGCTCGCTGGATAACACCGACGTGTTCCGCATCATGGCGGACGCGCTCGGCCTCGCCGCCGCAGGCCGGTAGGTTCGCGCGTCAGGAGTTCGAGGGGCTTGCGAACATCAGCTTGACGCAGCTTCGGAACAGCAGGATCTGGCGTTCGAGGCGGCTCGGATCGTTCAGCGTTTTCGAAATGATGATGGCGCCGTCGACGATGCAGGACAGCATGTCGGCGACATCGTCGAGATCGACCGGCTCCCGCGGCGGGTGGACCGCTGCGATGCCGTCGAGAATCCTGCGGAAGCGCGCGTTCCAGTCGCGCACGGACTGCGCGGTAAGTTCGCGCACCTCGCGATCGAACAGCCGCTCCTGGTAGCAGATGCTGGCAATCAGGCAGCCGGGATGACCGCTCGGCAGGTCGGCCATGGTTTCGGCGAGCAGCTTCAGCGAGATCAGGAACGCCTGCAGCGGGTCGTCCGACAGTTCGCCGCCACGCGCGAAAATCTCGTCGAACAGCCGGTCGTTGGTCGCGACATAGCGGCGGAGCATTTCATGGGCGAGGGCGTTCTTGTCCTTGAAGTGGTAGAAGAAGCCGCTCTTGGTTAGGCCGGCTTCCGCGATCACTTCCTCGATCGAGGTGGCGCCGAATCCCTTTGCGAGCACGGCGGCTTCCGCGATTTCGAGAATTCGCTCGCGCGTCGCCTCTCCCTTGCCCATCCGGGTCTCGAAAACTGTACTCATGGTATGGTTTTCTCCGCCGCTGGCGCCGCAGGTGTCCTGCGCCTCTCATACAACCATTTGAATTCGTATCATTTTACGCCTCGAGGTTCATCCGTACCACGGGCAGCCTAGGAAGCCGCGACACTTTGAGGCACCAACATCGCCGGACCTTCCCGCGGAGGGAGAGACCTACCGACGGTATCCAGATTTCCGGAGTTATTTATATGACCAAGTACCGACACGACCTGCCGCAACGCCAGGGTGGCATTTTTCTCACCGACGGCGGCATGGAAACGACGCTGATCTTCCACGACGGAATCGAACTGCCGCACTTCGCCGCGTTCGTGCTGCTCGATCGTCCCGAGGGCCGGCAGAAATTGAAGCAGTATTACGCGAGCTATCTTTCGGTCGCGCGCGACCATGGCACGGGCTTCGTGCTCGACAGCCCGACGTGGCGCGCCAATCCGGATTGGGCCGCCAAACTTGGCTACGATGCGGCGGCGCTCAAGGCGGTCAACATCCGCTCGATCGCGTTTCTCGAGGAATTGCGATCCGGCTGGGAACGGCCGGGCGGCGCGCCTTGCGTGATCAGCGGCGCCATCGGCCCGCGCGGCGACGGCTACAAGGCAGGCAACATGGATGCCGATGAGGCCGAGGCCTATCACGGCCAACAGATCGCAGCCTTCGTCGAGGGCGGCGCCGACATGGTGACGGCGTATACGCTCAACAGCATCAACGAGGCGATCGGCGTCGCCCGCGCCGCCAAGGCGCTGGGGATTCCCTCGGCGATCTCGTTCACCGTGGAGACCGATGGCCGGCTGGTGCGGGGCGAAACGCTGCGTGAGGCGATCGAAACCGTGGACCGCGAGACCGGTGGGGCGCCGGAATATTTCATGATCAACTGCGCGCATCCGACGCATTTCGATCACGCGTTGAAGGCGGGCGAGAGCTGGATCGGGCGTGTCCATGGCATCCGGGCCAACGCCTCGACCAAGAGTCACGCCGAACTCGACGAATCCGAAACGCTCGATGCGGGCGATCCCGCCGATCTCGGGCGGCGCTACCTCAATCTCAGGGGCGCGTTCCCCAGGATGCGGATCCTTGGCGGCTGCTGCGGCACCGATCATCGGCACGCCAAAGCGGTCTGCGAGGCCTGCGTTCCGCTGCAAGCGCTGAGCGCCTGATCGCATTTTAGCACGCGCCAACAAAAATGGCCGGGATTGCTCCCGGCCATTTCCGTTCGGTGACGTCCCGTATCAGCGCGGCGGCGCGGTACCGGGCGGGGGCGGCGGCAACGAGGCCTGTCCGCCATTGAGCAGCGGCGTGATGTTGCGGATGGTGACGCGCCGGTTGACCGGGCTCGGCCCGTCGGTCTGCTCCTTCAGGTACTGTTCGCCATAGCCCTGCGAGGTCAGGTTCTCCGCCGGCACGTTGAACTGCTGCGTCAGCAGCGTGGCCGCAGACTCGGCGCGGCGATCCGACAGCGACAGATTGTCTACGTCGTTTCCAACCGCGTCGGTATGCCCCTCGATCAGGAATACCGCGCGCGGATTTTGCTGGATCGCACGGTTAAGGCCGTCGGCAATCGCCTGCAGCTTCGCCGCCTGGTCGGGCGGGATTTCCCACGAGCCGGTTGCGAAGTTGATGGTGTTGACGTCGATGCTCGGCATCCGCTGGCGAACCGTCGGGCTGTAGCGGATTTCGTCCAGCGAATAGCGACGCTCGATGCGTTCCACCGGCGGCGCCATCATGGTCTCGTAGAGCAGTTCCGGCGCCGCTTCCTCGGCGTCGACAATGTAGCGGTTGTAGGGGATGCGCACGACGGGTGGCGCAAGTGCCACGAAGAATCCGCCGCCCATGCGCGGGTCGCGGTAGCTGTTGTCGATGATGATGATCTCGCGGCCGCGGTCGTCGCGGCGGATTCGCCGCAGCAACTGCCCGTCGCGTCCGGTCACCGTGATGATCTGGGTGCCGTCAGGCCTGATCACGACGGTGCGGGTCTCGTTGCCGACGGTGCGGGTCTGGATGTCACGCGCACCGTAGCGGAAGCGGTCCACCTCGCTGTGACGGACGTATTGTTGTCCGCCTGGATCGCGAATGATGATCCGGCCCGGCTCGGTGATGATGGTGCGACCGCCCTGCTGCGATTCGCGGCGCTGGCCACGGAAATCGTCGAGGCGTTGCGGCCCAGCAGGCGCCGCGCCCGGTGCGATGACTCTCAAGCCCTCCTGGGGTGGAGGAGGCGGCGGCAATGCCGTGGTCACCTGAGGTGCCTGGCGGAAGGCCGGCGCGACGGTCGGGGGCGCATTCTTGACTTGGCCGGGAGGCGGTGCGGCGTTGGGCACGCCCGGCACGGCGGTCGCCGCGCCGGGAGCCGTTGCCGCCGGCGCGGTTGCCGGAGCGCCGGCATTCGGCGCCGGAACTGCACCCGCCGGCCCAGCAGCCGGAGGTGGTCCGCCCGGGCGGCCTGGGGGCGTTGTTGGCGGCGTGGCAGTCGGCGCACCCGCGGCAGGCGGGGTCGTCGGA
>JAEWHP010000015.1 GCA_023387735.1 Pseudomonadota bacterium
GTCTCCCGTGTTTATTGCTGGCGTGATCAACAACCGGGTTAGCCAGGACATCGACATGGTCACCGTCCGCCTCAACTACCGCTTCGGCGGTTACGGCGCGCCGGTCGCAGCGAGATATTGACCTCGCGCAATTACATTGCCTCCAATAAAGTAGGCCGGCAGTAATGCCGGCCTATTTTGTTGGAGGGGTCTATGTCTAACAACTCGGTCAACGCGACCCGCTCACATTCGGCCCCCCGGGAAGCGGCTGCCGATCTCATAAATCAAGCGTTCGAGAAATCGGATATCGCCGAAATTTGTCATGCTATTGGCGCCGCCACTCGCCTTTACAATATCTCCGACCTTGCGCAGAAATCTGGGCTTGCGAGATCGAGCCTTCACCGTGCGTTTGCAGGCGATCCAATTAAGCCCAACTTCACGACTGTTTTTAATGTTCTCAATGCGATGGGGTTTCAATTGCATGTCACGGTGCGGCGCGACGCTCCCCCCCGGTTGGCGCGCTTCTCCAAGCATTCGGAATTCGGCCAGGGCGATCCAGGGTAAATTTACATTTTCCAAAGCCGATTAGGCACTTCCGGCAACCAGTTGCTTCATGTCGTCTCCCTAGGCCGCGCTCACCTGCGCGCCTGAGAAAATTAAGGCCAATTTCGGCTGATGCTGAACGAACGAAGCATGCTTCCTGCGAAGTTCTCCTTCTCCCCGATATCACCCCCGAGTAGTGGGTCCAATTTGTGATTTAAGAATGCTTTGGTCCGTCATTTTTCCCTCACTCAAGGTATCCTGAATCAATGTCACTATTCTCAGCGCCGGCGGACTGCTCTCCACCAAGGACCTCGGAGCCGGGATGGCTGGCCGCAATCGCAATCATTCAGCGGTCGGCTTCCTGGCCCTCGCCATTAGACCGGAAATCTCGTTGGGCTTTGTATGAGCGGCGTTGTAGCTCTTAGGGCGCTCGGGGCCACTTCAATCGAACCTGGCGATTATCAGCGCATCGGCCGGGTCCGTTTGACCACTGAACGCATGCCGAGCCTCTGGCTCTGGCGCATCACCATCCACCTGCCCGGCGACTTGCCCATGGAGTCCGCCAGGCTATTCTAACGGCCAACCGGGTTGCGAATGCTTTGATACGTAGTATCTTAACGCTAAGGGCAAGTTCGCTCGGTAATTAAAGCGAAGGGAGTGCCAAATGGCCTGGAAAGCACCGAAAATTGTCGAAGTGTCGGTCGGCATGGAAATCAACATGTATATGTGCGCTACCCGTAAGTAAGGGGCCGCGCAGTCAATTCCGATTAGGCCCCGTCAGCAATGGCGGGGCTTTCCTTGTTGTTGACGTCTTATTTCATTTTCGTCTGATGACCAAAACGTCGCGATGCCGATGAAACCGGCATAGCCAATCACATTCACCAGAATATCCACCCAGGCGGGCAAACACAGAAGGGTCATTGGGCACCTCCCGCCAATCTCCTTGTCTAAGTACACCTAAGGCACAGCTAGAGCGCGTAACTTTTCATTTCGGGTGATGTCACGAAGTCACGGCGGCCGCTGGATAGGCGGGGGCTATTGGAGATGGGGTAGGCGCGCAACCCTACTGACGGAAGATGCGCCCGATCCTCAGTGGCTCGACCCGGTCAGGATGGCTCTTGGTCGCCCACCCCGGCTGCCCGACGGGTGCTAATCAGATGACTTCGCCATCTTTTGGATGACGCACTGCCCGCCAGCACTTTTCAAATTGCCGCAGAACCGGGCCGCGTCTTCGGTGGATCCGAACGGTCCGACCATGGTGCGGTAATAGATACCCTTGGCGCCGAGATCCGCGCGCTTGATGACGGGCGGACGGGACCCCAGCGCGGCGGGAAACTTGTTTTGCAGCGCGCGATAGGAGGCGTGCACGTCGGCCTCGTTCTTCTGCGAGGACACCTGAACGAGATAATCGCGGCCGGCCGCGGGAGGCGTCCGGGCGGCATTGGAGGCAGCGAGCCGGATTGGAGGGGCGGGATCGGATGCTGGCGCGCTCGGCGTTACCGGGACAGCGGCGCTGGCACTGGCGGCCGATTGGTTCCGCTGGGCCAGAGCAGTTGGCGCCGACGCCGATGGAGCAGTCGGGTCTGGCTTTCGGGTTGAGGTCGCACCCGTCGGAATCCCACCGTTTTCTGCGGGATCACCTCTCACGGCCAGCGTCTTGATTTGGCGCGGCTCGTTGTTCGGCATTGTGCCGTTCGCGGCTGCCAGCGGGCCGGTCGGAGAAATCGCAATGAGTAGTGGGCTCCTGTCCTGGTTCAGCGGCGGAAATAAATCGAGCGACGCGCCGAACTTGGAGTTGACGTCAACCGGCGCTTCGTCGCGCGATGCCAATTTTTCATAGCCCGGCGGCATGCGATCAGGGTTCTTGGAGGCGCCACCATCGGACTGGGCCGGCACCACATTGGTCGCGCTGTTATCGGCTGTGATGATCAGTGGCTCGCCGCTGCGCGGAGAGCCGACATAGGTTCCAAAAGCTACAGTTACCACCACGGCGAGCGCCAGCGCCGCTGCAACGGTCCCCACCCCAGCCCTGCGTGTGCGCGGCTCTGGCTCTTCTTCGTAGCCGTGTTGATGGGCGTAAGGATCGCCCGGAGAACGAGCATTTTCCTGCACGAAGGTTCTAATCAGGCCATACCGCTCGTCGGCGGCTTGTGGCTCGCGATGGTCCCGTTCTGAGGCGACTGCGTGGCGATCCAAGGGAAGCACGGGGCTCGGGTATTCCGGCTTCGGCTCTTCGTATTCCTGCCTGGCGCGCTGCATCCATGACGGCGATCCAGCGGGCGCGCTCGCTTCTGCATCCACGGGCACATTTGGCGGGCGGACACTCACCCGCGATTGCAGTGGAGGGGGCCTGTTGGCCGCGGTGTCGAACGGATTGCTCTGCCCGGTCAGCTGCGCCAGTTTCGCCAGCAGACTACTTTCGTCTCGCCGAGCACCACGATCATGCTCGGCGTCAGTAGGACAAGGCCTGTCGTGATAATTATCAGCCATGGCGAGGATGTATCCACTTCAGGGCAGCGCCAATAGCCATGAACACCGAGCCATGACAAAAGAATTGGTCTCTGCGAGATAAAGGACGAGACTGATGGTCCGCCCCATCGGTTAAGGGAATGTCAACGAGGCCGCTGTTCGCCCGTGATGTCGTCTGAAGTGATGGCACCCGATATCGAACCGGGTGGCGCGGGTCGATCATCGATGGTCGTTAACGCCATTAAGTGCGAAGATTAAACATCAAGCAGGGCCTGGCGTCGGTTCGCTTTGTCACACTCGCAGCGCATCACAGATGCCTCAGGAAACGATCAGGGTTGCGCGGGCGCGGACGGGGGAGGGAGGCGGTGATGCGGGATTGAATCGCGTCAGGTCCCGCTACAGGTTACTGAGGCATATTCTCGCGCGCCTTCGACGGCTGGCAGGCTCAATGAAGCCGGAGGATAGATAAGCCAGTCAGGCGGTCGGTACAGATCCATGTCGTCATCGCCCTGTATCTCGTACAGTGCAAGCAGTGCGTCGCACTCGAAGCACCGGCCGTCCGGCCATGTACGGCCCGGCTGCGCCCGTCTGTGTCCTAATCGCGACACCGCAATTGAAAGAGCGACGTTTGTTGCTTTTCGAACCGACAGGTCAATTGCGCTCCACTTCAATACTCTGGCGCGAATCAGTCCGGGAGACAGTCTGGTGGGTGGGGAGAGCCAATAGGATGGATCGTTCGACGATTGCCGACGTTCCGCGCGACAAATATGTCGAGCGATGTAAGCAACGAGCCTTCGATTATCTCGACCGAGGCGACCTCAGAAAAGCGGTCGCCTCATTCGTCAACAATATGAATGCCCGTCCCGATTGCGAGTTGCCCCACCACTTGGCGGCGCTTGGCGATTTGCTGCTGATGAAGAACGATGCGCTCGGCTGGAAGGCGCTGATCGAAGAGTTTAGGTGATAATTTCGGCCTAGCTACGTGGCCGAAGCGGACGGGTCACGCGTCGATTCAATATTGAACGAGTCGGCCATCAACTTGCGTGACCGGAGCTGGCAATAGGCCTTGTGAAAATCGTTCGGTCCTGGCCGCACCGCATGGAGGTTCGCGAGGAGCGGCAGCTATACGATTGGAGCACTCCGCTAGGAGGACACTGAAGCGGTCAGCGGGCAATCCTCTTTGCGATTTCCTCACGGGCCCCCTTGAAGGGGCGCTTTTGACATCCATATGACATCCATACAGATGGTAGAAGGATGGTGATGATGGCAGATAACGTGCGGGAGCTTCGGCCCAAGCCGCCTGAAACAGAAAAAATCACGATCAACCTTGGCTATGTCGACCTTGGTCACGTGGATCTTATGGTTCAGGAAGGTTTCTACTCGAACCGTACCGATTTCATACGCACGGCAATCCGAAACCAGCTCGAACGTCACGCCGAGGTCGTCAAACAGTCAACCGCCCGCAAAAGTCTGGATCTCGGTCTGCGGAACTACAGCCGCGACGATCTGGAGGCAATCAAGCGGGCCGGCGAGATGCTTCACATCAATGTCCTAGGCCTCGCCAGTATCTCCCACGACGTCACGCCCGAGCTTGCTCGCGCGACCATTGCCTCGGTCTCCGTGCTGGGCGCATTGCATGCCAGTCCGGCCGTCAAGGCCGCTCTCGCCGACAGGACGAGGTGAGCGCGATGCTGAACCAGGACATCATTCGCGAGGCGACACGCCTCACGCGCGCCGGCCAACTCGTTGAGGCGACGGCGCTCCTTCAACGCATGCTTCGCTGTGAGAAGGCGACAGACACGCCGTCGCGTACCGGCGGTGGCATCGCTCTTCCCGAACCGCGCATCATTGACGTGAAGGCCAATGCTGGTGAGGAGACGCATAGTCATCCGCAATTAAAGCCAGCCACCTCTGCACAACCGCGCACGCTCCGGGCGCGACAGGATCGCAAAGACAGGCGCTTCGGGATCGAACTGCGAGGTGTGATCAAGCGCGCGCCGCTGTCCATAGCGGACATCGTGCCGGACGGCGCCCGGTTCATCGAAGGCACGTACAGCAGTCCGGCGGGGAGCCGATCCTACAGGCTCTTCATCCCGAGTCGCTATCAGGAGCAACCGCTTCCTCTGGTCGTCATGCTTCACGGCTGTACCCAGTCGCCGGATGATTTCGCCGCCGGCACGAGGATGAACTTAATCGCTGAGGAGCAAAATTGCTTCGTCGTCTATCCAGCTCAGCCCAGCCACGCCAACCAGGCAAAATGCTGGAACTGGTTTCGCACAGCCGATCAGCAGCGAGGCAGTGGCGAGCCCTCGCTGATCGCGGGTATCACGCGCCAAATCATCGACGACTATTCGGTCGATATAAAGCGCGTCTACGTTGGCGGGTTGTCGGCCGGCGCAGCAGCTGCTGCTGTCTTGGGGGTAACTTACGACGATTTTTACGCTGCGATCGGGATACATTCCGGCCTGCCCTGCGGGGTTGCCACGGATCTTCCCTCTGCGCTTGCCGCGATGCGACAGGGCGGTTCTGGTCCCAAGGTTACTTCAGTTAGCCGGCCACCAGTCCCGACCATTATCTTTCATGGCGATCGGGATACGACCGTGCATCCAGACAACGGCAGCCAGATTCTCGAGCAATCTGTGCGAACGATGCGAACCCAGAAGAAGGTGCATCGCGGGCAAGTACCTAAAGGGCATGCCTACACCCGGACGATCTTGAACGACGCGCGCGGACGCGCGGTGTTGGAGCACTGGAATATCCACGGAGCCGGACACGCATGGTCCGGCGGCAGCCCTTTGGGTTCCTACACCGATCCGCGAGGACCCGACGCAACAAGAGAAATGCTTCGTTTTTTTCTGGAGCATTCGCTTCGTCAGGAATAGGCCTCCCCAATGATGGTTGATCTCGCGATGACCGACCGGGTTCGCGTGGTTCGCAAGAATAGCGTTTGTGATTTAAGTACGGATCTTGGCGGGGCGACACCTGATGTTTTTATTCCATGGGCTTCCTGCCACCCGGCTAAGCGGGTTGGCTTGAAAGTCGAAACTCGCAGTTCTGCGACAGGCTCGCCAGTCTTCGCCATCAATGTACCGCCGCCAGCTCAAACCAACCCTTGGGCGGACAGCCGCTACAGGCCATGTATCGCCTCTCAGAACCGGCGGCTCTTCTGTGGACGATGTTCCTTCGCTCAATTACGACTGGCGTGTTTTGCCAGTAAAAACGCATCTTACCATAATTCTTCCTTGATCTGGTGCAGCTATCAAGCGCCGGCACACATCACGTCTGGGGAGGCAGGAAGCATGAAGTTGCTAATGGGGCTGCTTGCGGGAATGCTCTTGCTGGCGGGAGCGAGTACAAGTCATGCGGTAGTTCGAATTACTAATGATCGGGGCGGACAGATCGGCCGTTATGTAGATCGATACAATCAATTGAGAGCCACAGGCCAAACAATAATGATAGATGGTCTTTGCGCTTCGTCCTGCACCATTGTCCTCGGCGCGATCCCTTACGAAAAAATCTGTGTAACTAGAAACGCCAGCCTCGCCTTCCACGCCGCCTGGGATTTTGGAGCCAATGGCCAAGCCGTTACCAACCCGGGAGCAACCCGGATGCTTTATTCGATGTACCCATCGCCGGTCCGCCAGTGGATCGCTAATCGCGGCGGTTTGAGTCCGCGTATGATCTTTCTGCGAGGCAGGCAGCTGGAGGCGATGTATCGCCCCTGTTATCTCGATGCGCGGGTTGCTGCACCACGTTGACATACTGCCTTCGAGGAATTGAGTCGGCGGACTTCCGCTGAGTATGGCAATTAATTGTCGAGGCTTGGCGTTGCGCCACCTCTTTGAAAGGCCAAAAGTGCAGCCGTGATTTGATGCAGCTCAAATGTCCGCCAGAATCTGTGTTGTGGCATTGCTGATGTAATTCCGTAACTGTGATCTCATTGCGACACGACTGACGAGCTAAGAACGAGCCGAGAAAAGGTTCCAAGCTCGGGGGTAGGAGCAAGCTAAATGACTCTTAGAGCAGCACCGCCACGCCTTCGCAATCTGCCGTTGGATTTGCCATTTCAAGTTCCAATGCCACGTTAGCTGAGAAGGAACGTTGCCCTGCCTGGGACGTTAGCAAGCTAATCAACTCAGGAGGAACTCTTATGCGAACTCTATTATTGGCAGGTGCACTGGCGGTTGCTGGATTCGCGATCGCAACACCGATCTCGGTTTCACCCGCGTCAGCTCAAGTCGCTGTTGATACGCCGATTGGCGGCGTGAGAGTGGGCCCGCAGCCGCGCCACTATCGCGATTACGACCGACCCGCTTATCGCGCCTACGGATATGACCGCGGATATCGCGGATGCCGCACTGTCACGATCGAGCGGGATGACGGTTCAGTCCGCAGGGTCCGCCGCTGCGATTAGTAGTCGGAGTGCCGCTAGACATTCAAACCCGACGCTCACGAGGCGTCGGGTTTTCCTTGAGTGGTCTGTACGTTATTCCGGCCGACCTCATCCTGTACATAAATGGCCGCCACGCTGGCGCGGCCTACAAGGCGCACGCACCGATAATGCCGACCCGCTAAAGTTTGTATGCGGTCCTGAAGCCACCCCAGTGCCGGCCCCTCACACGGATCGGTACGTCGATCTCTCGCATCATCACCGTTTGCCCATTGCCCATGTCACGCGCGTAACTCTGGACCAGGTAGGAGCGGACGTTTCGCGCAGCGGCAAGACCCGCCGGATCATTGAAGATGCGGCGATTGCGGCTGTTCGCGGTGTTCCAGGCGAGATCACCCGGACGCTGTGGGTGCGAGTAGATCTTGTTGTGCACCGGCAGAAAGCCATTGCGGTCCACCACGGCGCAAAACACCAACTGCGGCTCTTTTGCAAGGAAGGTTTCCTGGAAGGGCGGCAGCGCGCCGTCGGCCCAATCGAGATATTTTGTGCGATACTGCACTGGATCGGAGCCCGCGATGTCCACATAGGCCGTGTCGAAGAGATCGTCGAGCGAGACCTCGCCGCGCGCTACGGCCTGCTCGAAGATCCTGGTCAACGCGCTGCCGGCTTCCATCGCGCGGGTCACTAGCTCGGTGTTTTGCTCATGGATCGTCCACAGTTTGTCTTCGATCTTTTCGCGCAGCTCGGCGTCTACCATCTGCAACTGCGCCCTTGCACCGGCCTTAGACAGCTCAATAACGCGTAGCCGGCAGGCGCCGATGTCTTCGAGGAACCCGTTGAGGTTCTCGTGCAGCGGCAGCTTGGCCGCATCTGCCCCTCCGATCAAAATACTTTCGATAGAGATCTCGTAAACTGGCAGCGTCATCGCGCCACGGGCAGCGTTGATCTCGAGTTTGAGGTGGCAGGGCAGGCGCTCTTTCCTGCGGCGGTCGTCATGTTCGCTCTGCCGCAGCAGCACCGCGCACCGTGATTTCAGCTTGCGCGCAAAGGTGGTGACAGACTTGCCAGCACCGGCGGCGCTTTCGCCATGTAATTCCGCCGCCTTGGTGGCGGCATCGATTTCCGCGGCGCTATCGCCGACGGCGACGATGAACTGAGAGGCAGTGGCGGCATTGCCTGAGATTTCGCTGGTGGTCGCCTTTTGCTCGGTGACCGCGCCATTAACGGCCTCGAACACCGGACGAATCCCGTCGATCGCCTGCGAAATGCGATGCACCGCGTCGGCGGAGCCCGCGGCATCCTTCTGGAGCGTGTCGATCTTTTTGGTGATCTCTTCGGTTGCGCGCTGCGTTTGCACTGCCAGTGCCTTCACTTCGGTGGCGACGACTGCAAAGCCTTTTCCGGCAGCACCCGCGCGGGCTGCCTCGATGGTCGAGTTGAGCGCAAGCAACGTGGTTTGCCGTGCGATCTGCGAGATCAGCTGCACGACGCTGCCGATTGCCGCGGAGGATTCCCGCAGTCGGTCGACATTGGCGCGCGCTTCTTGCGCGGCCTCGCAAGCCTGATCGGCGAGCTTGCCAGCCTCCCGGACCTGCATGCCGATGCCCTGCGCTGACTGCGTGAACTTGTCGGCTGCATGGGTAAAGGTGTTCGCAGTCGATTGGGCCGCGTTGCTGCGCCCGGCGAGCGCGTCGGTGCGCCCACGAATGGTCGCGAGCCTGGCCGCGGTTGCTTCCGCACCCGCAACCACCGCATTGGCGGCGCGCTCAAGCTGTCGAATCATGCCTCCAAGCTCAAGTTCCAGAAGCTCGAGGATTTCCTTGGTCGCATCGCCCTCGCTGGGAGGATCGGGCTCAGATGCGGCGACGATTTGAGAGACCCGCGGCGCGATCGCAGATGCCGCCTCGTCCGGCAGATGTTTCCGAAACATTCCGAATGCCATCAAGGTCACTCACATAGGTGGGCGGACGCCGGATATTTTCCACCTTCGGTATTAAGGCGGGGTTAACCATGCCTCACCTCTAGGCGGTGTGCCTATGAATGCTACCGCAACGTTTCAAACGCGAGGCACCGATCCACCACATCGGTGGCACCGCGAGTGAAGGCGCGCGTCCTGTCGACCGCCTGAGTGAATGCGCATGTTTATCCCCTGCCCACCGGCACTCTATCCGCGGCAATCATCTCGAACCCGGTATAGACCGCGACTGGATGGCGGACGGAAAAAAACGGGACCTTGTTGAAAACGTCTGCGGCGCAGTATTCCGGTCGGCGAGAAAGTTGCGACGTTTGTCCACCTGTGATGGACCCTAACGGACAGCCGACGCTTTCCTGAGCGGCTCTATGAGCAATTGGGTCGAGAAGGGCTTTGTCAAAAACGCAATGCAGCCGGATGCCACTGCAGCTTTGCGAATGGCAGGGTCTTCATTGCCGGTCATATAAATCACGGGCACGGAAATCCCTGCGTCGTTGAGGGCGTGTCTCAACTCAATCCCTGACCCGTCTTTCAGGTTGATGTCGAGGATGACGCAGGTAGCCGTCTCGAAATCGGTGTGGCTCTTGAAAGCCTGCGCCGAGGAGAACAGGATAGAATCGTAGTTGTGATGCTGGAGCAGACGCTGGACACTCCTCAGCATCCCCGGATCATCGTCTACCACTAAAACGACGTTTCGCTTTAGCATCCAAAAACCTGTGACATGTCATCGATAGGTCGAGGCACGTAGAAACTGAGCCCTATCCGCATATCAACATTGACGCAGATCAATGGTTTCCAATGGCACTTTGCGCCATAATGTCTAGGTTGTCTGTCGGGCAGCCGACGCAAGGGAAACAAGTTCCGCCAAGGATTTTACCTGCATTTTCTCCATCACGCTGTGGCGATGGGCCTTCACGGTACGCTCTGTACAGCCTAGCTCGCGGGCGACTTCCTTGTTGGGGGTGCCACGAATGATACGTTCGAAGACCTGTCGTTCCCGCGGCGTCAATCGCCCGAGGCGGGCACGCGCGCTGGCCAGTTTGTCCTTCAAATCGCGTAGTGTTTGGTGGTGCGCGAATGCGTTTTCGACCGCGCGAAAGAGGTCGTCGGACGCTACCGGCTTCGTCAGGAAATCCTGCGCGCCCGACTTGATGGCCTGCACGGTGGCGGGAATGTCGGGATAGCCAGTGAGAAATATGATCGGTAGCGATGAGCCGAGTTCCGCCAAGCGCCTCTGCAGAGCCGGACCGTCCAAATCGGGAATCCGTACATCGAGGATGATGCAGCTCGGGATGCTTTCGGCTGGCAAATTGACCAAGAAATGCAGAGCCGAAGTATAGGTCGCGACCTCATAACCGGCTTGCTTTAATCGACGCTCCATAGCCCTTAGGAAGGATGGGTCGTCGTCAATAACGTGGATTAGCCCCCGACCATCCTTCAACTCCACCGCTTGCCGCCTCTCGCTACGCCACTAGCCTGTAAACAGACAAAGAGCTGTCGAGGACAAGCGGCAGTCACGGAGGCTAGTAAGCCGGCGAACGACTTGGCAGGTCTCGTCATAAAATCTCAGAATCTCACTCTCTTCTGGTCCGAGATCGTAATACGCAATTGGGAAAAAATGGCAATTCTGCGGATTCAGTGACCTGAGCCCCAACTTTCATCCGCCGATAAGTAGAGTCCCGGTGACATTTGAGCCCAATGGGCTCGGTGAAGCAACGGGGCGGGGCGCGGAGCCCCCGGCATAGCGCAGCGCCTCGCCCCGTTGCGGTCGGCAAGCACTGCGGTCGATAAATTCGCTCGGCGTGAGATCACCGAGCGAGCTGTGTGGGCGAATGTTGTTGTAATCGTCCTTCCATGCAGCCAGCGCAGCGCGAGCCTGTGCGAGCGAGGTGAACAAGGTCTCGTTGAGGAGTTCGTCTCGCAGGCGGCCGTTGAAGCTCTCGATGAAAGCGTTCTGGGTTGGCTTGCCGGGCGCAATGTAGTGCCACTCGATCCGGATCTCCTGGCACCAGCGCAGAACCGCCATGCCGGTGAGCTCGGTGCCGTTGTCCGAGACGCACATGGCCGGACGGCCGCGCCGGGCGACGATCGCCTCGAGCTCGCGCACGACACGCAAGCCGGGCAAGGAAGTGTCGGCGACCAGCGCCAGGCATTCGCGGCTGAAGTCGTCGACGACCGCGAGAATGCGGAAACGGCGACCATCGACGAAAGCATCCGACAGAAAGTCGAGGCTCCAGCGTTGGTTCGGCCCCTGCGGGATCGCCATGGGCGCCCTTGTGCCGAGCGCCCGTTTACGTCCGCCTCGTCGGCGCACCTGCAGCCGTTCCTCACGATAGAGGCGGCGGAACTTCTTGTGGTTCATGGTCAGACCCTCGCGACGCATCAGCACGAGCAGGCGGCGATAGCCGAACCGGCGGCGGACTGCCGCCAGTTCGCGAAGGCGGGCACGCACGGCAGCATCGGCCGGCCGGCGGCTTCGATAACGGCACGAGGTACGATCCACCCCGAGCACCGCACACGCCCGTCGCTCGCTCACCTCGAACGCACTCTGCAGGTGAGCGACGGCCTCTCGCCTGGCGGCGGGCGTCACCATTTTTTTGAGGTGACGTCCTTGAGCATGGCGTTGTCGAGCATCGCTTCGGCCAAAAGCTTCTTCAGCTTGGCGTTCTCGTCTTCCAGCGCCTTCAGCCGCCGGGCGTCGGAGACTTCCAGACCGCCGTACTTCGCCTTCCACTTGTAGAAGGTCGCACTGCTGATCCCGTGCTTGCGGCAGACGTCCGTCGTCGCAGCCCCTGCCTCCTGCTCGCGCAAAATCCCGATGATCTGCTCTTCGGTGAACCGGCTCTTCTTCATCGTCCATCCCCCAACCCGGGTTATGGACTCTACCCATTTTTGGCGGAAATGCCGGGGCTCAGGTCATCAGGTCAATCTGTCGGCCGGTACGGCTTGGTTAATCGCGGTGACACACCCAGCTGGAGTAATGCGTAAGAAGCTGTCGCTGATCCTCAACCCAGTGACGGCTTTTTCGCGAGCGGTCTCGCGCTCATTCTTTTGCCCAGAATCCCGTCACCATCATTCCGTTTTTCCGTTTCCATGGGGAGAATGGAAGGGGCAGTAGGCACAGTGAAGTGGTTCAGGGCGAGCAAAAGGGCTATGACTTCATCCAGCCCTATTCATGCACACTCGCCGTCAAGAGGGCTAGACTGAGCAGCCTCAACGAGGGTGTCAAGATTGGCTACGAAGAGATGAGTAAGCATAAGACGACCGCTGAAGATCTGAGAGTCGGATAAGCTCAAGCTTAGGCGGCTCGCCGGCATTCGAATCAGAAACGGCCCCAGCTCTCGTTGAGCCGGGGCCGCCAATCTGACTTCCGGGAAAGGGGCTGGGGGCTGAAACCCGGAAGGCTCACTAAGCGTGCTTCAAGTTTGTGAAGCTTTGAGGACGAGAGCGAGGCGAAACTCTGACAAGAGGCAAGCGCGAGGTGGGCCGGTCATCGCCCAGTCATCAGCTTTGGTTGAAAGCAATCTAGAGCATAAGACTATCCCGGTTCCGAAGGGCGTTCGCGTAGCCTTCGCTTTTGCATGCCATCTAGATCGCGGGCGACGGCGATGTCTAGCCTGATGGCTCTCACGCGAACACTGGACTCGCTCCGGCCCACTTCGCGGGCGATTTCTGTTAAACTTAAGCCAGCTTGTGCGAGCTTCCGCAGCTGTACGTCATCATCTGTGGTCCAGGGAGTAGATCATTCCGCTTTATCTCCGGCAGTTCGTGGATAGTAGACTCCAGTTTTGCTGCCATCTCATCTAGCTCCCGCAGGCCGTCAACCTTCATTCTTTTTTCCTCAGCCCCAGCTCGATCAAGCCGCTGTTTTCACCGTCTCTCTCTAAGTTGCGCGCGTAACCATTTGACCGATCCAGGTCCTAGATTTGGAATGCTGGCGAACGCTTCATCTGTGGTTTCTCGGATATCGCCGATCGTTTTCAGTCCGGCAAACTTCACTGCGTTTCTGATTCGAGTGGGTAAGCGCACCATCTCAACGAGAGTGTCGTTCGGCAGGTCGGGCCCGAGGTCAAACAACGGCAATTGGTTCATTTAGCTTTTGATCCTCAATTTAAAATGGATATCTGTCAGTCAACGATCGTGTCGGCCTCAGGTCCGCGCATTGGCCCCCGGCTGATAGCGGTCGTTGATAATTTGGCTCCCGTGGGAGCACTGGGGATCGGAGCGGCGTCAGAATGTACCGGAGGCAAGAACTGACAGACTTGCTCCATCGTGAAGTATAGGGATAAAATGGCAAGCCGATACCATGAAGGTTTATCACAACACCTCGAAAATTGCGGAAAGACGCTGCCGAATGTTCTCGGGACCTAGCCACGGATCACACCAAGCGCGAGAGACCCGGCGTCCTACCGAAACCGCGACACTCGCGCCCTTCTGCAATGCCTTGGCCTCGTCCGACGGCGCGCGCATCCAAATGTTGCGCTACTCGCCGGAGGGCGGCATCACCGGCATTGCCTTAGGTACACATGCTCAGGCACGACCGAGCGAGGCCAACGGAAGCTCGATTTCAAATTCTGATCCTTTCGGGTCGGATTTCACAAGGTGTAACGTTCCTCCGTGAGCGTCCACAATGGCGCGGCTGATGGCGAGACCCAACCCCATGCCTGCCGTCTTCGCGCTGAAGAACGCATCAAAGATGCGATCGTGATCCTCCTCGGCGATGCCGGTACCCGTGTCACGCACGGACATCACAACGGTCGAACCGTCCTTAATTGCGGTCGAAAGGCTCAACTGCCGATCAACGCGGGCCGTGTTGCCCATAGCATCGATCGCATTCCTGATCAGGTTCAGAACCACCTGTTGCAACTGGATGGGGTCGGCCCGCACGACGGTCTGATCGGCGCGGAAATCGGTGGACACGGTAACCCCGCTTGCAAGCAAGTCAGGCTCGGACAAGCTGACCGTATGCCGGACAAGGTTGTTGAGGTTCACGGGTATGCGCTTGCCGGGCTCGGTCTTGAACAGCGCGCGGATGCCCGAGATGACCTCGTTTACCCGTAGTGCGTCCGCCTCGATGTCCCTGAGAATGACCCCGACCTCCGCAAATTCAGGCGGGGCAGAACCAAGCTGGGCGAGCGCAACATCTGCATTGAGCGCGATAGCGCCGAGCGGGGTTCGCACCTCGTGGGCGATCGCTGAAGTGGCCGCTTCCACGCTCATCAGCCTATTGGCGCGCTCGCGGCGCAATAACGAGAAAGCATTGGCAAGGCGCGAATACAGTACTGTCATCTCGGTCAGCAGCACGACTAGCAACATGAAGCTGGCAACCAGCGCAAAGCCGCGCGCTGCGTACCAGCCCAATGAAAATCGTACCGAGCTGGCGAGCATCGCCACCACGAAATTCGGCATCCACGCCATCAGGATCACGGCCAGCCAGACGTCGAGGATTGTGCGCCTGCGCACCAGCAAAACCGCAAGGACGACGGCGTACCAGAGCAGGAAGCCGAGATTCACCTGGTTGCCCAGTCTGGTTTGCAGGGTGACGCTGTCCCTGTAGAAGACCGGCAGGCTTCCAATCTGCGCTGTCGCAAGCCATGCCAGTCCGGTGACAACCACGAACACACTGACGACCGTCACACCGATGGCCGCTTCGGCCGACCGATCCAATCGCATGGTGCGCACCGGCGCATCCTTCGACAAGGTGTAGATCAGGATGCCGAGCGGGTAGGTCACGTGCCAGAAAACGAAAAGCCAGGCTGAGGTGTTGGTTCCGTCTCCGATGAGACCCGCCGGAGCGTAGCCGCCGGGAAAGCTCAGGGTCTGCAGGAAGGCAAATGATGCGCTGCAAAGATAGGCGGCGGCGACGGCTAACAATGCTCGCTGCGGCAGGATCACATATTGCGCAAGCACTAACACCGCCGTGATGACGTCAGCCGTGGCCAGAACGGTCTGCAATACGGGGACGAATGCGTCAACGCGGCCTAGCTGAGTATTGGCAAATGGCGCGACGAAGGCGGTTGTGATAACCAGCGCAATTACAACGCTTACCGCCGCTCGGCGCTGCTGTGCCGTCGCTGGAATGGTGGCAATCGCGGGCGGAAAATCCCGATCCACCGCAGGGTCGAAGCGGCGGCTCTTAAAATTCTTTAGCATCGAGTTCTTCCAAAATCGGCACACGCGCGGACGAGCGGCAGATGATGCCGTGGATCGGAGCTTACTTTCCATTATTCTTCGCACGAAGGCCATGCAGGAACGCGGGTGCGCTCGCTTACCTTTAGGGAATCACCGGGCGGCCTGTTGGATACATTGGAGTGCTGACCCTCCAAAAGTGGCGCGACCACTTCCGCAGCGAAGGTGCGAAACTGGTACCGGAGCCGAACCGAGGCCGAAAATCCAAGGGGCCGGATTGACACCGCGGCTGTAGTGCTGGTGGTCGAACCGGACGAACACTCGGCAGTCGGATGATTGACGTTTGCTACCCACGCACTTGACTTCGAGATAGAGGTCCCGGGTGATGCTTTCTGGGTTCTCCACTGTCCCAGCTAGCCACCACAACGGCATCTGAATCATCGCTCATACCGCCAGTAAGTCGATCGGCTGTTGACGAGCCACGACTTAGCTTGGAACCGCGCTTGGCTACAGCGCGTTGGCCGACAGGCATGATTAGAAGGTTGGAGGCTACGATGCCGAATGAAAACGACGTCGAAGGCAAGCAGGACATGGGTGGTAAGCACGGCGGCCAAGCCGGCATGCCGAAACCAGAAAATCGCAGCGCAGCCCAACAGGGCATCAAGCGGGACGAGAAGGGTCAAGAACACCCTGCCGACAAATATCGAGCTCACCAATCCGAGAAGTGATACCAATCAAACAAGAACCCTCGATGCTAGGCAGCGGGGGCTTGCGGGAACGGAGCGAAGGCTTTGGGGGGCGAAGTTGCTCCAGCCCGGCGGAATAAAAAACGCTGGCCCGTGAGTCGAGCAACTGAAAACAGCCTCCACAGCCGCTACTCAGGGCCGAAGTTCGTATAGCGATCGCAGCCGTCGCTGCACTTCAGCAAGCCGGCGCTTATCATTGGCCGTCAGAAACCTTTGGCCACGGCTGGCAACAATGACCCGCCAGCCGTGTTTGTCGTCAGGCACGACAGCCAGGGACGTACGGGCGCGTCGGCTCCCATGATCAGCAAATCCCTCAAGAATAAGCCAACTCAAATCGACGCTAGAAATGCGCTGCTTTGCCATTCGCCAGATTCCCCGCTCCAAGGGAAATCTAGCACCCGCAGCAATGCCCCCAAAAGGGGAAATCAGCCTTTGGCCTCCTTCAGCCTAGCTTTATGGGAAGGCGGTTGGCCAAGCAATTTATTTCAACGCGACGAGAATAGGCCAAAACAAAGCGTGCACCGCTTGGATTATGACATAGTCAAGCCACGCCACCAGAGACAACCGCGGCCACACCGCGATGCCGGCAAGAAACACATAGGACCAATAGCCGATGAGGTAAGTCCACATTGCTATGGTACCGGCGAAGCTCGTAGGCATAAGCGTGGTTGCCGCGTTTGAGTTCGGTGAAATTACGAGATACCCGACCGCGATAAAAGTCGGCGTAAGCCAAACCAATTACTCCGCTCTGCTTTTGTCTCTGCCTGCAATACGTCAAGACCAGCCTGTTGGAGTTCAAGCACGTTGCGCTTCCCAGATTGCGCGCAACGAATGATTTCGTTTCCTATACGCTTTCGAAGGTCGGCGCTGTCTCTTTCCGATGGAATCTTCTTGCAAACGTAGTCCAGCGCAGCCGTCATATTTGCAATGGTGTTCTGATCAAATTCAGTGATCATTCATGCCCCGAGCTAAAATTTGATCCGAGGTTTTCGATCAAACGATAAAATGTCGTTGAACCTGACAAAGCCATACCGTCGCCCCTCCGAGTCCGTGATGTGCACATCCCACCCGGACTTCGTAAGGCCGTTCGCTCTGGCTACCGTCAGTGTCGGGCTGGTGAGTTGGGTTTCAACCCAGTCCCCATCCTTTGACGCGTGGATCGTGAATATCTCCATTTCCTCAAACCGGCATCGGCAAAATAAAATAGCTGCAGGCACGCGCTCTGCAGCCAGCCGGGTAACTATTAAATGGTAATGAAACGATCGCTCCGCTTGACCCAGCACTATGACTTTGGTTCGGTTGGTTAGATTTGTAGAGTAAAAAGATCCGGTATGCCAAAACAACTCGATCGCTGTTGCCCTCTCGCGACAGGTATTAATCAGCCCATTCAACTGCGTTACATATTTGCAGAGCGCAGGGCTGTATCGCTACTTGCTGCAACCTTTGCGGAACGATGAGGTGTGGGATCAGTCCGGCTCTAATTCGAATCAATTGCCGACGCTCAGGCGCAATGCTGCCCCGGCCTTGAAAAAGTATCGAATCAAGGTCCACCAATGAAGGATGACGAACGATTATCGGTTGATCGTCTATTTTGCCTGCCTGCAGTGCTCGACCCTCTATGCGGCGAGCCAAGAGGAGCAGCCGAAGAAATGCTCTGGTGCTTTCCATTGCGGCAGATGCGCCACTCCGATTCACAAATGGACCGGGCTCTATGACTATCGTGATTGGACGCAGGTAGCCCTTCGTACCAGGAAGGGCGGGCCCCCCAAAAGACGACGTTAGGACGTCACAGCAAACTGGGTCGCGCGCTGCCAACGTCCGTCGGCGATTAGCCACTGGCTTCATTGTCGTTCGCTAATGCGACTGTGTTGGCAATCTCTTGAAGCGCCATTGCCGTTGCAAAATCGTCGATCGAATAGTTCTTGCTGCCGTCATAGATCGAGACGTCCAAGAATTTCTCGACCACATGCCAATCGATCGCTTTCGCAAACGCTTCCTTCGCGGTATCCGCAGCTACCGACAGCTTGTGATCATCGATGCGGCCTTGCACCAGATATGACATGCGGCAAGTGTACTTGGGGCCGCCGAGTCGGAGCTACATGCTTTGAGTTGTGCGAAGGGCGCGTCACCCTAACCCGTTTGGGTGAGATCCGAGCCGTTAGCGCTCTGCCAATACGATGGCCAAGATTTCCTTAACTGTCGGCTGGTATGGTTAGATCAATCGCGGAGCGACATCCCCGCGAGGGTGTAACGCGTATAAGCCGTCGCTGTCCCCCAGCGGCGGCTTCGTGCTTGCCATCAAATGGATTGCCGTTGGAAGCTGTGAACTATGCCTGTCATCAGACCTCCGCGCGGATTGGTCGATAAGGTCACCGGGAAGGTCGAGACCCGCATCGCGCCTCGTTACCGAGCGATGAAGCCTGCCAAGATTGAATGTGGCGGCATTGAAACCTCGTGCGTGATTCATGACTTGTCGGAGACGGGTGCGGCGCTGGACGTCTCCGAGCTTAATGGAAAAATTCCGAGAGCGTTTAGTTTGATATTGCCTGAGGAAGGGCTGAAGCTGCCATGCCGGGTGGTGTGGCGCGGCGCGTTTCGAATCGGCGTTGCTTTCGACTAGGAGACGACATGATTGGGCAATGTCTTTTTGACGTTAACGGCAGGCGAGATTAGGCTGACTCAGGTAAAACCCGCTTCAACCATGCTGCCATTGGCCTCATCGGATCGATGAATGAGAAAGTTTAGCGTGTCCCCTATGAGGTTACTATCGTGACAGCCAGTCGATCATCGACAGCAGGCCGCTCTCGCGAAATCAGATCAAGCTCACGAATCCTTTCAGCGTGAGGACCATAATGCATCGGTTGTTCTCGATCGGACCATTCTCGATCAGGTGATCGCGAACGAGCGCCCAGAGGGCTATCCCGCCGATCCCTGGACTTGTCAGAGCACTGCTCCGATGCTGGAATTTCCGGACCACTTCGCCAGCTTGCGCCGCCAGCAGTGCACGCCGTTGCGCCGCGCTAAGGCGAGACCGATCGGGAGACTTACGCGGCATTCCCAAACTATTCCAGCAGCGCATCAACCTGCGCTGAGCGGCCAGTGTGCAGTTTTCACTCAGGATCGGCTAGAGGCTAGGAGTTTCGCTACGCGAAACGTTAGTCGGGGGCGTCGTGCAGGCTCAGGCGACCGCGCGGGTTCGGGAGGGCTCGGGACACGAGCGCGATGGATCGGGGAAACGCGTCTCAGGCCAACGCCGCCGGGAGTTGCCGAGCCAGCGCGAAATCGTATGAGCGTCGTCGTCCATCGGGAGAGGTTGGCACAGACTCGTGAAGGAAGCCCTTTTCCAGGAGCTGGACGTAGTTCTACCGAGAACACCAAGCCGTCCGTAGGTAGCTCTACCGAGAACACGCGTCGGCATGGCGCTTTTCGGCGCTCAAATCTTGCCATCAGCGCTCAGACTGCGCCAAGGCGCTTGCCTCCAGCGTCCGTAAGACTACGGATCGAGCGCAGATACCCTTCGAGACACAAATGTGGACACTGCAACCGCAGCGCATTGATTTGCTTGTGTTATTTTCCGGAATACATTCCCTGCGCAGTGGCTTTACGGCTTATAACGTGATCTCCCCGGAGAACGGCTCTTTTGCCTCCGTCATCGGCGGGACACCGCGCTCGATCCAATTGGATCGATGCGCAACCGCCAACTTGACGCCAGCACCGCGACGTCAGGACCACACGACTTCGCCGTACGCTTCACGCCACACACGTCAGTCATGGCATCCGCGTCCACCGCATCCCACCGCGCGTTCGTGACGATCGCGAGCCGCCCCTCGTAACGGGTGAGACGGGCGGGATTATAGCGATGATTTGCCCGACAGGCAGAGCGGAATATTTTTGCGCGAGGGGATGGACGGCGCGACGGTGTCCGATGTGGAAGTGATTTGCCCGTCAGGCAATGTGTAGGGTGGCAGACGTCGCTGGCGCTCCTTTGCCCACCCTACGACTACGACGTCTCGTGAAGGCTGATGCGCTCGCCGCCTGGGTTGCTGACGTAGATGTGTCGCGCCAGAACGGACTCCATGTTCTCGAACATCGCATAGAGATCGTCGCAATAGACTGATGGATTGTCGTAGCCGTTCTTCTGGGAATAGCGATGCGGAAGGTAGCCGCCGCCGCAGGCGTTCATGAACTTGCACTGGCGGCATTTGGCGCAAAGGTTGATCGAGGCGTCGCGCGCGGCTTTCCAGCGCGGTTCGTTCCTGACCTCGTCGATCGCGTGCTCGAAAATGTTGAACCTGGTCGCGCTGGAGCCGTCGCCGGCAATGCGCAGCACGTCGTGCGCTTCCACGGTGCCGTCGGTCATCACGGTGCAGAGTTCGACGGGCTTGTGGCCGACGCCCTCGGTCGGCGAGTTGTTGCCGAGCAGGGCCGTGATCATGTCCGAAATGATCCGGATGTTTGCGGTGGGCGCATCGCGGTTGGCTGCGAGCCACAGGTCGAACAGTCCCTTGTAGAACGCGGCAATGGATGGCGGCTTCTCGTCCACCGTCGCATCGGGGATCATGATGTCGTAGCTGGCAATTCCGCACGCGGCGAAGAACGCCACATAGTCCTCCGGCGGCCAGGCGGGCTGGCATACGGCGAGCGCGCTGACGCCGATGTCGCGCGACACCAGCAGGCGGGCGGCGCGTTCCACGGCCGCGTGGGTGCCGGTGCCCTGAAACGTGCGGCGGTGAATGTCGTGAATATGGGACGGTCCATCGATGCTGATCGCGACCGAGATGTTGCGCTGCTCGAAGCAGTCCAGCCATTCATCGTCGATGAGAATGCCGTTGGTGGTGACGGCGACAGGTATTTCGCAGCCGGTTCGAGACGAGATCTCCGCACAGCCTTGTGCGAAGCGGCGAAAGTTCTCGACACCCCACAGCAGCGGCTCGCCACCGTGCAGGATGATCGGGAAATCGACGAGTGCGTGTCTGCCAACATGCTCCTCGATGCGCTGCATCAACCGATGCAGCACGTCGGCGCTCATCAGCTTCGGCTTGTTGTAGACGGAAGCGTCGCGGAACCAGTAGCAATAGGAGCAATCGATGTTGCATCGCGTTGCTACCTTGACCAGCAACTGCGTGATCGGCTGATCGTGGAAGATGACGGGGTCTGAAGCGTCAGCCGACATGGCGGCACCGGAATCGAATCGGTGAAGCAACGAGATCTGAAGCAATGATCGGTCTTAGTATCCGCGAATAAATCCGCCCCTGCGAAACGCGCCCGCGCCAGGATAGTATCCGCCGCCCTTGCGGAAGGCGCCCGCGCCGGGCGCGCGGACAAACCGGGCGCGTCTGAAATAAACTTCGGTCGCTGCAGCCTGGTCGGGATTCTGCAGATCGCTCAGCAATGCGTCGATGCCCTGATGATCGCTCTGTGCGGTTGCGCCTGGTCCGTGGAGCTGCAGGACGCTCGCCAATACCTTCAGCGTGGTAATCGCCATTGGTCATGCTCCTCTTTTCGCGACGTATCCCGGGATCGAACGAAAGGCCAGCGTTCAGCCGGCTGAGCAGAGCGGACAGTATACCTCTTCCAATGCAGCGGCAATGTGGCCGGGCAAGGCGCGACTGGTCCCGCTCACACCACCTTGCGCTGCCGCAACTCGGCAATCTCGTCCTTGTCGAAGCCGAATTCGGCAAGCACCTCTTCGGTTTGCTCGCCGAATTCCGGCGGACGCGCCGCCATCCTGCTGGGCGTGCGCGACAGCGTCACCGGCTGGCCCACCAGTTGAATGTGACGGTTCTCGTCGTTCGGCACGTGTTGCGCGATGCCGAGGTGTTTCACTTGCGCATCGTCGAACATCTGGTCGATCGAATAGATCGGGCCGCAGGGCACGCCGGCCTCGTTCAATTCCTTGACCCAGGTCTCGGTCGATTTCTTCTCCGTGAGCTTGCCGATCGTCGCGTTGAGCGCATCGCGGTTTTTCGAGCGCGCGGGCGCCGTGGCGTAATCGGGGTTGGTGATCAGTTCCGGCGCGCCGATCGCCTGCGCGCAGCGTTCCCAGATCCGGCCGCCTGTGGTGGCGATGTTGATGTAGCCGTCGGAGGTCTTGAACACGCCGGTCGGGATCGAGGTCGGATGATTGTTGCCGGCCTGTTTGGCGACGTCCTTTTCCATCAGCCAGCGCGAGGCCTGGAAATCCAGCATGAAGATCTGCGCCTGCAGCAGCGAGGTCTGCACCCATTGGCCCTCGCCGGAAACGTCGCGCTCCAGCAGCGCGGTGAGGATTCCGATCGCGCAGAACAGCCCGGCGGTGAGATCGGCGACGGGGATGCCGACGCGCATCGGACCTTCGCCGGGCGCGCCGGTGATCGACATCAGCCCGCCCATGCCCTGCGCGATCTGATCGAAGCCCGGCCGCTTGTGATAGGGCCCGTCCTGGCCGAAGCCGGATATGCTGCCATAGACGATGCGCGGGTTGATGCTGCGCAGGCTCTCATAGTCGATGCCGAGCTTGGCCTTGACGTCGGGGCGGAAGTTTTCGACCACGACGTCGGCCTGCTCGGCGAGTCGCTTGAACACTTCGAGGCCCTTCGGATCCTTCAGGTTCAGCGTCATCGCCCGCTTGTTGCGGTGCAAATTCTGGAAGTCGGAGCCTTGCCGCGGGCCGCCCGGCTGCTCGCCACCCCCGTCTTCCAGCAGCGCGTCGATCTTGATGACGTTGGCACCCCAGTCCGCCAGTTGCCGCACGCAGGTGGGGCCGGAGCGGACGCGGGTGAGATCGAGCACGGTGAAACGGGAGAGGGCCTGCGAAGCTCGTGGGAAAGGCATTGAGAAACCTTCTTTTTTGGATTTTTGACCCGGAAAGTTGCAGCCGCGATCTGACTTAGACAATCTGGCGCGGATTTCCAACTGCTTGTTCGGTGACTTGAAACCGGCTGCTCCGCCGCCCCCGACGCCAAGCCGTCGCAGCCGCTGCCCGCGCTGGCAGAGGCAGCGCGGCCGCGAGGGCCCTCGCCCCAGGTACCACCCCACCACGCCTCTGGCCTCGAACGCGCCGGCGCGCTGCGTCACCAGCGCGCCGTATCCTGTTCCATCCACCTGCGGCCCCGAGACATCCTCTCCGGTAAAGCCGTACGGCTGGCGGGCCAGAATCGTCCCAATCCGATAGAAGACGAAGCATTAATCAAGCCTCTTTACCTTTGCCGCTGGATTGCCGATTCTCGGCACTCCTATGTCCTATCGGCTGCCTGATCGATGAAGAAGAACGCTTTGCTCTCCGAAGCAATCTGGGCCTTTGATCCGGATGGGTTCGAAATGGGTCCGGTCACGCTTCCGCCTGCCGGGACGAACGTCGCGCTCGTGATCGACGACGGAGAACCCTTTTCACTGGCGGTGAATGCCGGTGCTGTGACCACTCTCGCCGTGGGCACCGCGAAGCCAGTCGCAAGCATTGCGCAGCTCGCCGACTACCTAGTCAACGGCTACTGGCAATACAGCGGCACCATCGCCCATCATTTCGCGTCCAACCCGATCACCTACAACATCAGCGCGCTGAACCCTGCCGAGCAGTTTCTCGCGGTGTCGGCGATGCAGGCCTGGCACGACGTCGCCAACGTCAACTTCGTCCAGACGACGGGCACTGCGAACATCACGTTCAGCAACACCGGTACCATGCAGGCCTACACCAGCGGGGCATGGTACAGCTCGGGCGCAATGGCCTACGCCAACGTCGTCATCAGCTCCGACTGGATCACGAACGACGGCGGCGCCTATGACGGCAAGACCGGAATCGACAGCTACGGCTATCAGACCTACATCCACGAAATCGGACATGCGCTCGGTCTCGGCCACCAGGGCCCGTACAACGGCAGCGCTTCCTATTCGACCAATGCGATCTATGCCAACGACACCTGGCAATATTCGATCATGTCGTACTTCTCGCAGAACAATTACTCGGGAAGTTCATATCGCTACGTGGTCACGCCGCAACTGGCCGACATCTACGCTATGGGCTCGATCTACGGGGCGGCGTCTTCCACGCGGACCGGCGATACCGTTTACGGGTTCAACAGCAACGCCGGCGCGGTCTTCAATTTTTCCACCTACAGCCCGGCTCCCGCGCTGATGATCTACGACAACGGCGGCAACGACACGCTCGATTGCTCCGGCTATTCGAACGCGCAGGTTATCGACCTGCGTGCCGGCGCGTTCTCCTCGGTGGGCGGCCTCGTCAATAATGTCGGGATCGCGCTCAACGCCATCATCGAAAAGGCGATCGGCGGCAACGGCAACGACACGCTGATTGCAAACGATGCCGGCTGCACGCTATCGGGCGGCGGCGGCGCCGATGTTTTGGCCGGAGGCGCCGGAAGCGACAGGCTGATCGGCGGTTTCGGTATCGACAGTCTGACCGGCGGTGGCGGCGCCGACACTTTCGTATTCCTGCCGGGCGACAGCTCTGCCGCCAGCGGCCAGCATGACCGCATCACGGATTTCACAACCGGAGTCGATCGCATCGACCTCACAGGTTTTGATGCGATAACCTCGACGAGTGCGCTCGATACATTCCGCTTCATAGGCGCCACATCGTTCGGTGGGTCTGCCGGAGAATTGAATTACGTCAGCTCGCTGGGCACGGTAACCTTGCAAGGCGATACGAACGGAGATCGAATAGCTGACTTCGCCATCGACCTTACCGGGGATGCAACCATAAACGCCGCCGATCTGGTTGGGGCCGTGACGACGTCGGTCGTTATCGAGGCATTCGGCTCGACCAGCTTGATCAAGATCGGCGGAACGTATTTCTTGTACAATGCGGGATCTGGTCCCGTGTTGAAATTCGAAGGTGCGCCTGTGACCGACGGCACGTGGGCGGGCTGGACCCCGATCGGCGCTGAGCAGACCGCAACCGGCTACAGTGTGGCATGGAAAAATGGCGGCTCCGGTCAGTACAATGTGTGGAGCACCGACAGCAGCGGCAACTATATCACCAATACACTCAGCTTCGTGTCGGCAAGCAGCACCGCGCTGCAATCGATGGAGACCAGTTTCCAGCAGGACCTCAACGGCGACGGCCGAATCGGGGTGCCTGCGGTGGTGATCGAGTCGGCCGGCTCGACCAGCCTGACCAAGATCGGCAGCACGTATTTCTTGTACAATGCGGGATCTGGTCCCGAGTTGAAATTCGAAGGCGCGTCGGTAACCGACGGCACCTGGGCGGGCTGGGTCCCGATCGGCGCGGAGCTGACCGCAGCCGGGTACAATGTAGCATGGAAAAATGCCAGCACCGGTCAGTACAATGTGTGGAACACCGACAGCAGCGGCAACTATGTCACCAATATGCTTAGCTTTGTGTCGGCAAGCAACACCGCGCTGCAATCGATGGAGACCACCTTCCAGCAGGACCTCAACGGCGATGGCCGAATCGGGGTATCAGCGGTGGTGATCGAGTCGGCCGGCTCGACCAGCCTGATAAAGATCGGCAGCACCTATTTCTTGTACAATGCGGGATCCGGTCCCGAATTGAGATTCGAAGGCACGCCGGTAACCGACGGCACCTGGACGGGTTGGGCCCCGATCGGCGCGGAGCAGACCGCAGCCGGCTACAATGTGGCATGGAAAAATGCCGGCACCGGTCAGTACAATGTATGGAATGCCGACAGCAGTGGCAACTATGCAACCACTACGCTCAGCTTTGTGTCGGCAAGCAGCACCGCGTTGCAATCGATCGAGACGAGTTTCCAGCAGGACCTGAACGGTGACGGGACGATCGGCTTTCACGCAGCCCTGTTGCAAGCCGGATCAGCAAGTGGCGACAATTTTGTCTTCAAGGCCGATCTTCTCGTGCCAGGCGGGGATGTCATCAACAGCAGCTTCGACATCGGCGAAATTGCTCTACACAGTCGGGCTCAGGCCTTTACCTCGGGCGACACGGCCATTTGGCTGGCACCTGTCGTGGACGCGCCGGATGGGCTGATAGGCGACCATTTGGCAGGTTTGAAGTTCGGCCACTTCATCGTCCAATGAGGGCGGCGCAATACAATGCCACCCGGTGAAGCGACGTCCGCTCTCTCCGTGCTTGAAGTAGGCAATGGGTCTCCTTGAGACCCTCAGGCTGATTGACGGGCGAGAGGTGTTCGACGTTGCGATAGGTGTGCCAGACCCAGCCGTCGATTGCACCGGACGGCTGGATACCGAACTGCCCCGTACGCGATAGCGGGCGAGGTCTTCGTTGAGCCCGTAGGCGGCATGTCCGGGCTTGACGATCTCAGCCAGTGAAAGAAATCGTCATCCTCATGGCGATCTTGCCGGCCACGTCGCGATCGACAGTGCCGTCAATGTCGCGATCGATGAGCAATTGCTCGCAAGTAAACGAGGCCGGCACCTCGATCAACCGGCCGGTCTCGTTGATGCGGCCGAACGCGGTATAGCTCAGTGCCGGGCGCTTGTTCCGCGCAAACGCGATCTGCCCTTCGAGCTTGGCCGGCAGCCACAGCGAGGAACGTGATGAAGCGGCACTGCGCCTGTTAGATGGCGGCCTGATCCCAAAACCCTTCCAAACGAGCTGGACTGCCGTCCAGTTGCCGCATCGCCGGCTTCGATCCGCGCGATCTACTAGGCTTGGCGTACTGCTCAGATCGCCAAGGGCGGCGCTACTTCTAGTTTATGGAGATCGGCGCGGGCCTTGGCCGCGCCGCCTACTTCTCGAGCATATTCGGCGTTGAGAACAGCACGATCGTCGATAATACTACTCACCAACGCAGTGCAGCGATATTTTCTTGGGCGCGTCCCCGGTCATGAACCAGTCCGGCTCAATGGCGCTAGTTAGGGGATTGCAGCAAAGACAGCATGCCATCAGACGGCGATGATGAGTCCATACGGCAAGTGCCGGGAGGCAATGAGCAGCCGCTTGGCTGGAAGCGGCTCTTAGTTAGATCGATGTTGTGGCCAAAACATTGAGCCCGCCCATTTCGGGGATGAACCGACGCAGTGCCGGGGGGGTTTTCGGCAGGAGTCGTCCCGTGGCCATGTCCTTAAGGTGGTACCCCATACCGGTGATCGACTCGATCAGGTCGTCAAATTCGCGCGAGTCCTCACTATAAACATAGGGCGCGAGTTCGATCATAATCTGGGGCTTGTATTTTTGCAGCGTCGCTTGGGCTCCCCGCAGGACAGTAGCCTCGTTTCCATCGACATCGATCTTGATAAAATCGACGCGCGTGACACACTCTTCGGCGAGAAAGGAATCGAGCGTGCACGGACGCGCGCCCTCGGTGGCCATTAGGCGCCCATGATGGTCGGCGTGCAAGTCTTCTGCGCTTTCCAATGGCCAGCTCGAATAGATAGCAGGGGGCAGTTCCGCTGCGCTGGACGAGGTTAGCATCATCTGTTGCGCGGATATGCGTTGGGCCAACTGCGGGTTGAGTCCAATATTTGTTAACTGCTTGCTGTAGGCGTATCTGGTCGGCTCAAAGGAGTAGACGTGACCGGTCTCACCAACGAGCTGTGCGAGCGGAAGGGTGTGAGCGCCAACATTGGCACCGATATCGAGCACGACATCGCCCTTCCGGATCAGAGTTTCGTAGCTTCTGAGGGTGCGCACTTCGAAGCCGCCCAGCAGATAGATCGCGAAATCGACGCCTTCCGCCAGGTTGAGCTCCCAGGTCACGCCACGGCGTCGCGCCACAACATTGGGCGTCAAACGAGCGAGTTTCCGGGAGAACAGCACGAGCGCCGACAGGACCCGTGCGATGCGGATTTTCGCGGAGGTTGAAATCATATCCAATATCCTCAATTCGCGCCGCTTCTGCCGAGCACTATGTTCCAATAGTTTTCGAGCGCCTGCGGGGCGGCGAGCATCTGTTCGATGGACGGTGAAGAGGTGCTAGAAACAGGGCGGGCCGAAAAACCAAGCCCACGGGCGAAGTCGATCAGGTCTCGGGGTCGAGTCGAGGCTTGCGCGAGGCCGTAGGGCCAAAACTCCATGAGAATAGTGAGCCTCGCATTCTCCATCATGAGACGGCGGGCGCCCTGGAGTACCTGGAGTTCGAAGCCCTGCACGTCCACCTTCATGACGTCGATACGGCTGGCGGCTGGGAAGTAATCGTCAAGCGCGACCTGCTTTACGGAAACGCGGGCGCGGCCATCGCCGATGTCGAAAGTGCGATGGTCAACGTTGAGCTGATCAGAGAGGAAGAGTGTTGTGGTTGCGCTGCGTTCGCCGACGGCCGCGTGATTAGTTACCACGTTGCCAAGCCCGCGCACCGCGTCCTCTAGGCGCAAAAAATTCTGCTGTGCTGGCTCGAATGCATGGACGCAGCCCGTGCTACCAATCTCCCGAGCAAAAAAACGCGTATAGATGCCAATATTCGCGCCCACATCCACGACCGTCATGCCCGGCTTAAGAATCGTTTGCAGGAGGCGCCGCTCGTGCCGGTCGGCGAAAGCTTTCCAACTCGTATAGAGTGGCTGGTAAATCGGATAACTACGGGTGAAGAGGGCGTTAGCGAGCCGATAGGCCGTGGATTTCGCGGTCATTTCTTGGTCACCAAGCGAGCAATGAAGAATGACGCGAAAACCTTTGGAAGCCAGTTCGAGAGGGCATAGTCGACGGCAAAGGCGGCTCTGTAGACCGACGCCGGCAAAGGGAAACGGCGGGAGATGCCGCCAGTCATCGGATAGGAAATTCCGGTGAAGTAGCTGACCGAGGTCTTGTCCAGGTCGTAGACGTCAGAAATCTCGTCAAGCCAATCCGGCCGCGAAAAGAAGATCATGTGCGGAATAGCTTGATTGGAAGTGGAAAGCGGCCCCTCGACCTTTTCCAAGATCGGACGGTTGATCCTGAAATCGACCGGCTCGTGGTGTAGCAATTTGTACATGGGATAGGAGATGGCGGAAAAATATGGCTCGGCCATGTAGACCCGGGCGCCGGGCGCGAGCTTGATAGCGGCGGCGCGTAGGAAGGCAAGCGGATCCCTGAGGTGGTGAAGGACGTTTGTCATCGTAATGATGTCTATGCTGCCGTTGTCGATCTCATCAAGATCCTTGATGGTGTGACAATCAAAGACAACATCGACATAATCCAGAGGGAGCACATCGGAAGTCATGACGCTGGGCGCAAAGTGTTTGAGCGGTGATGTCCCGCTGCCTATCTCGAGAATATGCGCCGAGCCGATGTTGGGCTCGGCTGCGAATTGATGCTGATAAAGGCGATCATACCAGTACATTAGATTGAGGTTGGATCTCAGCCTTTTCCGGTTGGCGAGAGTCTCTTTCAGGTCAGCTTCGTAAAGGTTGGCCGCCATTACCGAAACTTTATCTTGCGGGCAGCAAAGGCGAGCATGGTTAAGAGGATGATGCCATGCTTCCAGCGCGAGATATTGGTCTCGCCGTAAGCGCGTTCGCGATAAATGATTGGCACTTCGACAATCTTGAGGCCCATGCGCGTCGCCCCGAATATGAGGTCGAAATCGCCAAATGGGTCGAAATTTCCGAAGAAGGACCGGTTGGCGTTCAGCTTCTCGTAGTTGCTGCGGCTAAGTACCTTGGTTCCGCACAGCGTATCCTTGTAGCGCTGGCTGAGCACGAACGAGAAGGCGAGTGCGAAGAATTTGTTGCCCAACAAGTTGAGAAATCTCATCGCTTGCCTTTCCATAGGATAGACGAGGCGGGTGCCGTTGATGAGCTCGCCCTTGCCGCCAACGATCGCATTGTAAAATTTCGGCAAATCTTCGGGCGGCACAGTCATATCGGCATCAAGGATCATGAGGATTTCCCTGGTCGCCAATGCAAAGCCCTTGCGGACGGCGTCTCCCTTGCCTTTGCCATCCTGTTGGGCAATCAAGATGCGACGGTCGCCGTGCTGGCGCTGCGCGGCTTGGATCGCAGCCCAGGTGTCATCCGTCGAGTTGCCTTCGATGAAGATGATCTCGTCATCGGGCCCCATCCGGGGAACGCGATGAATGAGGCGGTCAATGTTGCCGGCTTCGTTTCGGGCCGGAACAACGATTGAGACAGAAGACGCGCTCCCCGCTTGGTCGGCCGTGATTGGCCGCGCCACGGCAATGTTGACGAGGCAGAGATTGCGTAACAGGGGGAGCGGCGCCAAATAGCGGTTGACGAAGTTGCTCACAAGCGGAATGTAGAACGGCAGTAGGATCTTTTGATCGAGTTGGACAAGTTCGAAATCCTCGAGGCTCAGGAGATTGACCACATCTTCGTGTGCCAGCCAATTGAGCTCCGGCGTTTTCGTGCGGAGCTTTAATTTGGAGGCGATCGTGATGAAAGGCCTCCAGAGGCTGCTGTAATAGGTGATCAGGAGCCGCGTTGCGGGCGCGCAGACGGCGCGAACATCCGACAGCATCCGCTGTACGTCGCGCTCGTAGTGAATGAGACTGCTGATTACCAAGTAATCCGGCTTGAGTTCTGCGATGCTGGAAAAGGTCACAACCCGGTTTGGTGGAAGAGGAAAATCAGGCAGATTGCGCTGTTGGACCTTGCGGAACGCGACTTTTCCCTGCGGGAGCTTCCCGATCAGGGCATCCGTCATCGGGTCAATCTCCACGGCGGTGTTCCGCTCGAGTACGAACAAGGTGATGTATCTGCGAAGTAGAGAATAGAAGTATCTCCTCATCAGGAAGCCTTTGTCATGCTGGAGCAGCGCCAGAGTAGAGCCGAGGCCGGAACAATGCAGACGACCAAGAACAGGAAGTGGATGGCTTTCGCGAGCAACCAGCCTTCCGAGGCCGGCCTAGCCATGAAGGCGAAGATGAGAACGATCGAGGCGTGCAAGGTGCCGATGTCAAAAGGGCGCCGCGGGGATGATGAGACCTATTGCTCCCGCAATACGAAAAGTGCTTCGGCGTATTTGATGTCGGCGCCGATGAATGCGCCACTTGCCAGATATGAGGGAGTATATGGAAAGAGCCCCATGGCAAAAGTCGACCATGCCAGATTCGAAAACGAAAATGAACATGGAGCAGCGAAATGATGTGGGTCTTCGGTAAAGGGCCGCAGCCGGCCCGCGGCGGAAATTGCATGAAGCGCCCCGCAGCGCCGATCGCGATGATGGAGGCCAGGTCGGTGATCTTTTCTACGATCACTTTGCTGATTATCTCGCTATAGGGATTGCCGGTGGCACTTCTGCTGTGCTGAGCGCGGATCAGGTCTCCGCCACGCACCGCGAGGACCATGTTCCTCGCTATGCAAAGCAACGATCCGACCTTGGCGGCTTCGATTGTTAGACCGGGGCCAATCAGTAATTGCCAGCGATAGCTAAGCAACAGGGCCAAGCAGGTGGCGGTGACCAAGAATAAGAGCAAAGGTGAGGTCCAGTGAGCGGTCTGCGGCATCCTTAAGGAAGCGCGACAGCCTACTGCGTAGATCAGAAGGACAGCAAAAAAGCATGTCGACACTAGAGATATCATCCACCGATTTTTGCGTGGGCTCATCGGGTTGTCTGTCACAGTTCAATCCCTATCGACCTGGCTTCTATCGTCGCTCTCTGTAGCCGCCGCGGCGGTCCGCTTTGCGACGGATTGCTTAGCATAGCTATCCGATTGCGAGCAACGAACCGCGGGGCGTTCAACGAGCAAAAATACACCTAATCATCTTCGGGGAACTACTCCGACTCGTGATGGGCATGAACGTATATCCAGAAGCAAGGCAATCGTTTACGACGCCTAAGATGTAAGAGTTTCGACATAATCTGACAGTTTGGCTTGGGCGCAGGACGGCTTTGTCCTCACCGAAGCCTAGGTCGTCGCGCTGGAGAGGCCAAGATAGAGAAGGAGATACGCGGCGAGTCCAGAGCGGCTGTCCCGGCTATTGCGGTGCTCAGGACATCTTTTTATGTCGGCAACATCGAGGTAAATCGGGCTTAATTCGAATAGGATACGCGTCGAACATTCGGCCGAGAGTTATGGGCAACATTCTGGCTCGAACGGCAATATATATACTGCGGCAACTATATTCATAGTCGGGTTGTGCGGAGCCCGCATCTACCGATCCCAACATCTTGCGGCCAGGCTGACGTTGCCGGGTTGCTTGGCCATTTCCAACACGCCGGCCTTCCGCGAATGACATTCTGCTCTTTGCGAGACGCTGCGGGGCAGCGGGAGAGCGCCAGTTCGGGTAAGCGCTCCCGCCCGCCCCGCAGCTCCATTTCCATCGGTGCAAACCATTCCGTCAATGAAAACTTCTGCAAATAAAGCGATACTGGACTCGATCGGTTCAAGGAGCTGTAGGACAAAGACGGCGAGCTGGTGCTTGCCGAGATCCCGGCACGAAGCCGATCCTCAAGACCGTGTTGCGAAGCGGTGGTGGCCCGTCTGATTGCGCCATGATCTGGCGAGCAACAAGACTCGGCTCAAGACGCATTGCGCCCGCGTCGAGCCCATCGCGTATCAGAACCGAACAACGCAGCGATAGATCATCAGGCACCGAACCGGCAGCACCGGCAAGGGCTCGCACCGTCACCGCGTCATGGCGCGGACAAGCGACCGATAGGGGTGCGTCGAGGCGCCCTCCGTCACGGCAAGACGGAACAGGCGACGGTCTTAGAGCAAGACGCCAATTCTTAGGACGCGCGACCTTTCGGAACGCTTTCAATGCCGCCCTATCGGGCATTCAACCGCCGCAAAACCCTGGCACAGCCCGATGAAATCCGCATCAAGGCGACTTTCACGCCAGGACCCAGTCTAATACAATTTTTCACTCGTCGCATTACCGCCTCCAGCGCTGCGGATAGGAGGCTTGAACAACTTGCCCTGGCGATGGTGGATGTGAATCGCGCGATATCCGTTCACCTTGTCGTCGATACCGCGCTGCTATCTTCCGGATTGTCAGGACGGCGCCGCCTTCATCTCCATCTTCGCGGCAGGTTCGCCCGATTGTGGACTACGTTAGCTGGGCGGCCAGGCATGTCGATGCTTCTTCCATCTGAATGCTCGACCGGCTAACTCGATGGAGCATTGAACCGTCCGAATGAAAAAGGCGACGCTCCCAATTGCATAGAACGGCCAAAGAAAGTGAGAATATCGATTGTCGCCCAAGAGACCCGCGGACAGCGAGGCGGCAAAATCGATTGACATGATGAAAAGAAGAATCAAGACCAAGCGGCGATCTCGTCTCGCCATCAAAAAAAATCCGGCCAGGCCAGCCAATATGAAAATATCAGGTGGGACCTTGCTCAATTTAAGCGGATCCCGCATAGTGCCGGGGTGGGGCACGATGAAGGGGCCGACTCGGCCGATATACCAGTCGATCGTAGCTGTGTCGTAATACGGAGTAGCTCGATACATTTGGCCGAAGGTCTGAAACAGCGCAGCATAGTCGCTCGAATCAAGACCAGCGTTCCATCGATAATAATGTTGCAGATGGAGCAACAACTTCTCGGCCGTAAAATCATTGAACGCAAGCACACGCTTTGGTTCGCAACAGGTAGAAAGCCATTGAAATCCCAGTGAAGACATCGAAAGCTGCAACTGCTGGGCCATCACGGCCCATGATTGCGTCCGCACCACCCAGCCAGCTCGGCCGATTTTGCGGATGGCTTCCTGCCGACCCATTCCAGTTTTAACCAATGCGTCGACCATCTCGACGACATCGTGGTATTCCACTTGGCCGTCAGATGTAGACAATTTGCTCGAGATGCTGGTATCCAGCACGACATGCTCGATCGCGCGTCGTGATCGCTCGTCCAAGTCCCAATTCACATAATGGGCATGCATGAGCATCAGAGCATCAGCATTGGGAAGAAAGAATTCAATGCCCGCCGCTACCCGATACAGCGGGAAAACGAGGAACCCGAACGCCATGGTTGTTCCTACGGTTAGGTAGAGCCAAAGTCGCCGGCTATGGGCGCTGAAAAACACAATCAGAAGTGCCAAACCACCTCCAATGCCAATCACGTAACTTCGAATCTGTGCGCCGATAGCGCCAAGGAAGAGGACGATGACGATGCCGCGCAGGCATTCAAGACGCCCCTCCAGACATCGAACGGTGGCGCCAACCATGATCATGACAAGTGAGGACGTCAGCGACTCGGTGAGAATAGCGTTATGAAATGCGGAGAAGTAAGGAAAAAGAGGAATGAGAATGACGATCGCCAATTGGGCCGGTCTGCCAAAGTGCTTCGATAGACCGGTCGCCAAGTAGATGCTCGCGAAAACGTCAATCGCATTTTGAAGAACAGCGAAGGCAGGCCACATGTTCTGCCCAAACAGCTCATCGAACATCAGGATTAGGAGGGAAAGCCCGGGCCCTAAGTGCTGAAAAATTACTCCGAACGGCCCGGCATAGAGCGACCGTAGTGCAGTTTGACTGGTCAGGCCCTCAGCCAATTGGAAGTATATCAGGGAATCAAACCAGTATTTTGCTCCAAGGATCAGTCCCATGTACACGTGAACAGACAAGCTTACGCACAGGAGTACGGCGACAAACCGCCTATTCTCGCCGAAGGCCTCCCATTTCTCCATCACTGAAAACCCTACACCGGGCGCTCGAACGAAAAACTCAAACTCAAGCCGACGCGGCCATCTTTCGCAGCGCACATTAACCACTCCCGATGGCAGAAAGGCAATCTCGGTTGCGGGACTGTCAATATTGCAGAGGCTTCAGCCGCAGTCATATCCGTTCGAAAACACCGTCATTCGGAACGCCTAGTACTTGCTTCTCATTTCTGGTACTTCTTCTCTAAGTCTCAGCAGTGGCTCTAAGCTGCGGCGCTCGTGTGGCACCTCATGATAGGAACACCGGGTAAGCGGCGCCAAACACAGGCTGCCGCGCTGGCGCGATATGACCGGGCGCAGCTCGACAAAAACCGAGCCTTGTCAGCCGTAGCTTAGAATGTGGCCCATAGCGCTTGGCGCCAAACCCGCCAAGACCGATCGCCCATAGGCCCATTGCCTCCCTATCCGACGGTCGTTCCTAAGTTCCCAAATGCGAATGGACAAAAAAGCTCGCATCCGGCCTTGTGGCGAAAGCCCGTCGCGGGTTATGGCCGAAATTATCCTATTGAGTTACCGCGAGCACTGACATTCGAGCTCTCATGGTATTAAACGAACCGTGAGGTCGCGTGATTTCACGTTGCGCGTGCGCCCTGATTTGATACCGAGGAGATATTTTGTTACCGCGCTTTGTTTGTGGCAGCCCACCGCATGAAAGCTCTGCTCACAAGTTCGCCGGTTACTTCGCAGTGTTGAACTTCAGCCGCCCATTCACGGGCGTAACTCTACGCAACCTCGCGACCACCGATCACTTCAACAAGGGGTCGAGGAAGCGTACGCGCTCCCGCACGAAGACGGGACGCAGATGCGTGCTGTCCGAGAATTTCGGGTCGCCAGCTCCAAAAAACGGCGAGCAACCGTCTCCGCTGCCGCAGATGTCGGGAAACGGATTGAGCAGCGTCGCGCCTGTGTGCGCGCCGACGGTACGCAGTTTGGCGTCAGCGGTGGCGTGGACGGCTTGCAACTCCGCCATCGGTATTGCCTTCTCAACGTCTGGAGCGATTCGAAATCCAGTCAAGCTGCGCGTTACCATGTCGCCGGGATTGAAGCGGGCGTGAACGGGCACGCCGAGAATCAAATAGACCTTGGCTCCGTGACTTTGTAACACACGTACATAGTCTTCCAGATTGGCATAGAATGCGTCCACGCCCTCCTTTGTGTATAAGGGCAAACGCTTGCCCTCTCGTTCGATCAACGTGCTTTCGTCGCTGTAACCCGCCCAGATCGCACCTAACACTACCAACGGCACCTTCTCACGCTGTATCAAGTCTAGTAAGAGGTCCGGCAATTTGGCGCACCGTGCAAATTTGTCCCGCTGAATCACCCCCGGCACCGGCGGGCATCGGGGGCCTGTCACAAAATAGGTGTTGGCCGCCAGTTGCCCTTCGTCGGCCAGTTGTGGCACGCGGGGCGCGTAGTGAAACAACACGCTGTCGCCACTAAACGCCACCTTGCGCTCGCCGTGGCCCAGATGAGCTACCAACGTGAAGTCGAGCTGCAATACATCCATGCCCTTGGGAAGCTTAAATTCCGCATCGAGTTTGGCCTCGCCGATCTTCCGCATGTCAATGCCGGGAAGGGCGGGAAAGCGTTCTGGGAAACCGCTCTTGGTCCACACCACTAGCCCGCAGGCACCGATAGCCGCCATGGAAGCCGCGACGATCTGGGTGCGACGGTGGCGGTGAGCCCCAAAGCGGACCGGATGCTCGATGAAACGGTAGGTTACCCAAGCCAACAGGAAACTCGCGGCCACAATTGCGGTTGCCATCAGGGGCGTCGGCACTTTGCCCATGCGAATGACATAGGCATAGGAAATCAGTGGCCAGTGCCACAGATAAAGCGGATAGCTTATAAGTCCGACGAAGACGGCGGCCCGGTTCGAAAAGACAACCCGGTTCACCGCCGCGTCGGGTCCAGCGAGGATTACTGCCGCGGCTCCTGCCACTGGCAGCAGCGCAAGCCAGCCTGGAAAGCGCATCTCAGCCGTGAAAAACGCCACCGATGTTACAAGGGCGGCTAAGCCCGCAAGGGAAATCCATGACCGGACGTTGGACGGAAGGACAATCTCGCGCCGCCAGGCCAGAGCTGCCCCGGCCAAGAGCTCCCAGAAACGTGAGACCGGTAGGTAGAAGGCCGCGGAGATGTCGGTGATGGATAGGGCGACGTTGATTGCAAAGGAGGCCAGGAACAGCACGGCCAGCAATCGTCCCACCTTGGCCTTCAACCGAAAGACCGCCCAAAGCAAGGCTGGCCAGAGGATATAGAACTGCTCCTCGATACCCAGTGACCAGAGATGCAATAGCGGTTTATAAGTGGCGACGCTATCGAAATAGCCGCTTTCGCTCCAGAGTGCGATGTTGGAGAGGAAACCTGCGCCAAAAAACACATGCTTGCCGAGCTGCGCCAGCTCGGGCGGGGTCAAGACTACAAAGCCGTAGACCAATACGGCGGCCAAGCATGCAGCAAGTGCCGGGAAGATGCGCCGGATCCGCCGTCCATAAAAGGCAGTGAACGAGAAGCGGTGTTCCGTTATCTCACTGAAAAGTATTTTCGAGATAAGGTAGCCCGAAATGACGAAGAAGATGTCTACGCCCACAAAGCCACCGCCGACTTCTTTTGGGAAGGCGTGAAAGAGCACCACCGAAAGTACGGCAAAGGCCCGTAGTCCATCAATGTCCGGGCGGTATTTATTCGTGGCTCGCTGTGAAAGAATTGGCTTGGTCATATGGTCCGCATTAGCGGTTTGAGGCGATCTAAGCGTGAGGTGTTGCATGTTCGCTGAGTATGGAGTGCTGCCAATGCTGGCAGGCGATTAGGTAAGGCTGCAACTGTCGGATACCTCCCGCCGCCGCATGCCGCCGAGCTTCACAAGTCCTTGCCTTAATGAATAAAGGTGGCGCGATCAACTGGTGCTGGGCCGCGCCAGCGGGCGTAGTGAAATAGACCGATTGCTGCAACGAGAACAGCCTAGATTGCTAGCGGGTTTCGCTTTGGTTCCGTTACAGGCACGCCGAGCAATTCTTGACATATAAACACAATCGGATGCAGTAGAACGGTCCAACTCCATCCAACTATAGAATTTGTTGCGACCCCGATAATTGCGATGCCCACAGGACGAAGCAGATTGGAGGCTATTTGCCTTCCGTAAATATGTGGGGCGAATGCAGAAGTCAGCCCGACTGTTTGGGGAGCCGATCGGTTGATTCCAGGCCGCCGCGAATGCGCTAACACATTTAAAGGGTGGATTGCCGTAGTGAAGCCACGTGCAATAAGGAATCAATACAGCTGTTAATCTCAACCAACCACATCACGGGACAGAGTCCGTGACGGTCTATCCTCCGCTAGAATACAATTTGCTCGATCTCGCTTTGCGTGCAGATTCCATCAGAACGGTCACAGCATGATCGGGTGAACGGCTCACCGTCTAGCGTTGCCCCACCCCGATCGTGGGAACTCGACCTCGTCGTCAATCTCGGGAGGCGACGATCGATTTAGTCTCGGCTTCCAGGGGCGGTCGCTCGCGGTGGTGGGGATCGAGCATCTAAACGGCAACGGTCTCGATAACTTGGCCGGGCTGCGAGGCGCCCGTCTCGGAATTGCGATGACGGCGGGAACGACATGCCATACTTCGGATCGGCGTCATGCCGACGGGTTCACCAAGGGCAGCGCTATCGAAATCCACCTCAATATGCTCAATGGAATGGTGGGGGATGCAAATTCATTTCCATTTAAAGCAGGCTGACGCTGGCGGCTTGCTCGCCATTGCGGCGCTAGATGGGCGCTGCAAGCTCGTTTTTGGCATCGCTGTTCGTGTCGCTGGGGAGTTTACATTACGTGTTTTTCATGCCAACAGAACTAAATTCGGGAAGCCCTGCCCCGTGATGATTCAATGAGGGGGCAGACATCTGGCATGTCTGTTTCGGGGCACTCAAGGCTGCAATGGTAAGCCTTCGCTTGGGGACTGGAGCGATGGATTACTTGGTTTCCATATATTGGGGCGATCCGCCTCCTTGCACGCGAAGCAAATCATCTTGGACCCGTGTGCAGGACGCTCATTGGTCAAGCTGAACGAATATGAAGCGTACTCCAGTTGCTTTTTTTGCCTATAACCGGCCGGAGCACGCGGATCGTGCTTTGCGGTCGTTGGCTGCATGTCGCCGTTTCGACGAGTGCGATTTGTTCCTGTTCGCCGATGGGTCCAAGAGTGAGTCGGCAAGGGAAAGGGTCGAGGCCACGCGCGCTGTGCTGCGTGATTGGTCTCAACGTCTCGGTGCTGAACTTGTGGAGCGCCCCGCAAATCTGGGCCTCGCCCGCTCGATTCACTCAGGCGTCAGCGAGTTATGCGACCGATATGGTCGCGTGGTCGTCGTCGAGGACGATCTCGTTCTTGGCGCGGACTTCCTAGACTTCATGATCACTGCGCTTGATCGCTATGCCGACGACGCGGCCGTCATGCAACTGGGAGGTTATACGCTCAGTCCGCCAAAGGGGCTATCCGACGACGCATTCCTGTTGCCGGTGACGACGACTTGGGGCTGGGCAACGTGGAAGCGTGCCTGGGAGCATTTTTCGTGGGAGCCCGAGGCACTGGAGCAGGCACGAAGCGACACCGAGTGGAAGCGCCTGTTCGATCTCGACGGTCCCGGCTTCTACACCAATATGCTGGAGGATCGTCTCGCGGGCCGCAACGATTCATGGGGTATCTTGTGGTGGTACGCGGTCTCGCGTCGGCGCGGATTGGTCGTCTATCCCGCTCGGACCCTGGTCTGGAACGGCGGCTTCGATGGATCTGGTGTTCATTGCGGTGAAGGTGACTTCACCGGGCAGGCGGGTATCGATCCGGGTGCCTGGCGGCTACAGCAGCCTCCAAGGTTTCCAGAGGGGCTTGCATTCGAGCCGGCGCACCTGCGCCAGATTGAGGTGTTCGTTAATGGTGAGGCTACGCCGCCATCAGGATTGCCGCCGACACGGTTAGGCTGGCGGTCGCGGCTTGGAAGATTCAAGGCGAGGCTCGCGCATGCGTTTAGCTAAATTGAAGCGTTGGCTGGTGGCGCAACGCCATGCGGCCGCGCCGGTCCGTTCCGTGCCGGGCGCCGAGGCCTGCGTGCTGGGACCGGGAGCTTCGCTGCTGCCCGAAGCCGAGATCAACAATTTTTCCGGACCGCCGGACATGATTTCGGTCGGTCCGAATTCTCACGTTCGCGGGCGGCTGCTGACCTATGGCCACGGCGGTCGCATCGCGATCGGGGAGTGGTGCTACATCGGCGTTCGAACCGAGATTTGGTCGATGGAATCGATCATCATCGGCGACCGCGTGCTTATTGCCCACAATGTCAACATTCATGACGGCTCCGCGCATTCATCCAACGCCGTAGAGCGGCATCTGCATTACCGTCATATCCTCGAAAAGGGCCACCCGCAGCGCGTGGAGGAAGTGCCAGGTGTTGAATCGGCGCCCGTGGTGATCGAGGATGACGTCTGGATCAGTTTTGGAGTCAGCATTTTGCGAGGCGTTCGAATCGGTCGAGGCAGTGTGATCGCAGCCTGCTCGATGGTGACGCGGGACGTGCCGCCTTTCTCGCAATATCGCAATGAAATTGTGCCGACCATCTCACCGCTGAAGGATTCAGGCGGCAGAGCTGCCGCCAGTGGCGCCATCACCAAAAATCCGAGGGGGTAGACTTGTCGCTTGTCAGCAAATACATGCGTGCGGCCATTGCACCGTTCGCACGGGATCTAGAAGCGCTCGTGCAGCGTAGTATGGCGGGCAATCGCCAGCAGGTCGAATCGCTTGCAGTCCTCGCCGGCCGAATCCAGGCGACTGCCAATGCCGAGCGGGTTCCGTTTGCGCGGTTGAGCGATGCCGAGTTCAAGGTGTTCTCGCAATATGGCGAAGACGGCATCCTCCAATATCTAATCCGCGAGGCGGGCATCACGCGCGAGGAGTCGGTCTTCATCGAGTTCGGTGTGCAGAACTACCTCGAATCCTGCACGCGGTTCTTGATGGTCAACGATCACTGGCGCGGTCTGATACTCGATGGCAGCAAAGAATACATGGATTTCGTGCGAAATGACGACATGTACTGGCGCCACGACGTCACTGCCGTCAATGCCTGGATAGACCGTGACAATGTCAATGACCTGTTCCGCAAAGCGGGCTTTGTCGGTGACATCGGCGTTCTTGTGATCGATATCGACGGTAACGACTACTGGGTTTGGGAGCGCATCGACGCGGTCAGCCCGGCGATTGTGGTCGTTGAGTGGAATAGCGTGTTCGGACCCGACCACGCTGTGTCGGTGCCCTACGACCCGAAGTTCGAGCGCGCCGAAGCGCACTACTCGAACTTGTTCTGGGGAGCATCGATCACCGCGTTCGAGCACCTCGGCGCGCAGAAGGGATATTCGCTCGTCGGATCCAACGCAGTCGGCAACAATATCTTCCTCGTCCGCAATGATCGTCTCGGCCGTGTCAAGCCGCTGTCGGCGCGCGAGGCATGGGTCGACTCGCGGTTTCGCGATTCTCGCGACAAGAACGGGCAGCTGAATTTTCTGGGTGGCGCGAGCCGTCGGCTGGAAATCTTGGACGTGCCGCTGATCGACGTCATTGGTGGCAATCAGACGACGTTGCGGCGCCTGGACGAGGCGACGCTTCAGCCTAGTAGCCCTGACGATGGGACGCCGAACCGATGAGTGACATGAGCTGGGAGCAAGCGGTCCAGTGGCTGCGTGATCGCCCCGATCAACAGGCGCTGGTCCGCGCCTGTTATTTCGACGATCCGCTCGCGGAAGCTGCTGAACGGTTCTGGCACAGCGAGGAGTGGAAAGCGATAGCTACGTTGCTACCTCCGGCGTCCGGGCGTGCGCTCGACATGGGCGCTGGACGCGGCATCAGCAGCTATGCTCTGGCCCGCGATGGCTGGCAGGTCACTGCGCTCGAGCCGGATCCCAGCGATCTGGTTGGAGCAGGCGCTATCCGTGCTCTCGTGCGCGATACCGGCTACACGATCGATATCGTAGCGGAGTATTCGGAAAAACTGCCATTCGCCGACGCGACGTTCGCCGTCATCAATTGCCGACAGGTTCTGCACCATGCCCGTGATCTTCAGCAAACATGCTCAGAGATCTTTCGCGTGCTGAAACCCGGCGGAGTGATGATCGCAACACGCGAGCATGTGCTGACGACGCGCGCCGATCTCGACATGTTCCTTCAGCAGCACGCGCTCCACAAATTCTATGGTGGAGAAAATGCATTCATGCTCGATGAGTACCTCGGTGCGATGCGTGAGGCCGGGCTGCGGGTCTACAAGGTGATGGCGCCGCTCGACACCCCCATCAACTATTTTCCGATGACGGTCGACCAGCAGTTCGTGCATTGCACGCGCCCGGTCGCCGAGAAAATCGGCCAACCGCTGACGAACGCGCTGTTCAGCCGTAGGCACCCGTTGGGCAGATTTTTGTTCAAGCGTCTGGTCGCGGCGATCAATGCGCGCGACAATACGCCCGGGCGACTTTATTCTTTCCTTGCCGCTAGGCCGAAAGATGGGAACACCTGATGGCGGACAAAGTCCAGGGCGACCTGCAATCGCCGACGCTGGTGCGGACCTATACCGCAATGGGCTCGTCGCTCAGCCCGTTGGCTTCTTTGCGCCAGGCCTTCGGCGAACTGTACTGGTCGCGCCATGTCGTGTGGCATCTGTTCAGACGTGACTTTGTCGTTGGTTTTCGGCAGAAGTTGCTCGGCTATCTCTGGATCGTGCTGGTCCCCCTGATTGGCATTGCCAGTTTCGTCTTCATGCAATCGACCGGCATTCTGAACCCTGGTGACATTGGTTACCCATATACGGTGTTTGTTTTCATCGGCACCACGCTGTGGACGATTTTCATGGCTGCAATGGGCAACGTGGCAAATGGCCTGATCGGCAACACCGATCTCGTCATGCGCACGAATATCCCGAAGATAGGTCTTGCCGTCACTGGACTCGCGACGCTGTCTTACTCGATCATAGTGGGCTTCGTCGTGCTCGCGATCGTCATGATCACGGTTCAAATGCTGCCGTCGCCATGGGCGATTCTTTATCCGTTCGCGATGCTGCCGATCATCCTGTTGGGCGTCGGCATGGGTTTGATACTCTCCGTCGTCGGCGCGGTGGCGCGCGACGTCACCGGGATAGCCACGACCGTAATCAACCTCGTGATGTATGTCACTCCGGTGATCTTTGAGACCAAGTTCGAGCATCCGGTGCTGCAGTTCATCGTTCGCTGGAATCCCCTGACCTATCTTGTCGATACGCCGCGCTCGCTTGTTGTGCTCGGCAGGGTTCCTGATCCAGTGGGCTTCACGCTCGCGACGATATTCGCCGTGGTGGTCCTCTGGACCGGCATCCACGCTTTCTATCTCATCAAGGACAAGGTCTCGGAGCGCCTGTGACAACCAAAGATTGGGCTATCCGCGCGAAAGGAGTGTCGAAGAAGTTTGGCTTGACACTCCGTCAGTCGATGCATTATGGCCTGCGCGATATCGGTGCGCGGTTGCTCGGGCGCTCCAATAGCGAGACTCTGCGCGAAGGTGAATTCTGGGCCGTTAACGACGTCAGCTTCGAGCTGTGTGGTGGCCAGGCGCTGGGCATCATGGGCGTCAACGGCAGCGGTAAGACGACTCTGCTGAGAATCCTTAACGGCGTCTATGCGCCTGATCGCGGCATCGTGCAGATGAAGGGGCGTGTCGGCGCGCTAATTGCCGCCGGGGCCGGCTTTGCGCCGATGTTGACCGGCCGTGAGAACGTATACGTCAACGGTGCGCTGCTCGGCTTGTCGACGCGTGCGATTGATGGGCTGATGGACGAGATCGTTGCCTTTGCGGAGCTGGGTCAGTTCATCGATCTGCCGGTGAAAAACTACTCGAGTGGTATGTATGTGCGCCTTGGCTTTGCCATCGCCGCACTCAGCCGTCCCGACGTGCTGCTGATGGACGAGGTGCTCGCCGTCGGCGACATAAACTTCCAAAAGAAGTGCTACGACCATATCCTGCGCCTAAAGCGGGAGGGTGCAGCGATCATTCTTGTTTCGCATTCGCCGGGGGCGATCTGGTCGGTTTGCGACCGCGGCCTCTTCATGGACAAGGGCAAAGCGCTGGTCGAGGGGCCCGTCGAGGACGTTATCCGCGCATACGACGATCAGAATTCGCGTAATGCCAAATCGTCGGCTGCGCAGTTCGAGATCGCTGCCGGCACACACGCCGCGAAAGCCGCGTCGGATAACGATTCCGCCGCGGGCGCCGAGGAGGTCATCCCGAATTCCTATGGCCACAAGAAGGGCGGCACCGGCGATGCGATATGCAGCAACGTGGTGTTGCGCGATGTTGGTACGGAGAAGCCTAAGGAAGAGTTCGGTTTCGGTGAGCCGGTCCTCATCACGGCCGACGTGGAGATCAAGGAGACGCTCGAAGACCTGCTGATAAGGTTCACGGTTGATGCGGTTCATTACCGATTCATCGTGACGATCGACAACTATGAGCAGGGGCTGGAATGGAGGCGTGTTGAGGCCGGACGATATGCACTGAGGGTGGTCATGAAGGATCCCAACTTCCGACCCGGGGCCTATACGTTCAATGTTTCAATTTCGTGCAAGGCGGTCGGCGTTCACCTGTTCTATTGGTTCGGTGCGGCCCGTATGGTGGTGCTGCATCCATCGGATAAATTTCTTTATTCGGACCCCAACGCAATTATGTTCATCAACAGCAACTTTGCACTTGAGCCCGTTGCGGCGGTAAGTGTCGAAACCGCGCGCCGGTTGCCTAACAATGCTCGAGCGGACTAGTGAAAGCATGAGGTCGCTTTACATATGGCGGCACTATCTTCCACAGCCGTATGCGCATAACAGAACGGCGCCGGCCGGCAGCCCCGGGCAACGTGACGATGCGCGACCACAACGCCGGCGATGCCGTAGCTCTTGCCTCTATTTGTGACAAGGAGCAGCTTCGGTGGCACTGATCCGTCGAATAGCATCCCGAGCGTCTTCGCGTACCCTATTCGGCTGACGGCCTGGGATCATCTTCCGAAAGGGGAGTATGACTACGTGCCCAAGGGAACACATGTTTTTGGCCTCGCCGACCGGTTCGTGCTGGCGCTCAAGAATCGATATCGCGGAGTGCCTCTTCCGGGCCAGGAAGGGCAGAAGGAACTTGCCGTCGGATGGATCACCGAGGACGACAGTTCGGAAGGCTACGACCTCCTTTGGGGTGAGGCCGATAACCTGCATCGGTATCCTCTCGAAGGAGACAGCGCGCGTGAGAAGCTGAAGGTCGAGATTGTCGATCGCATCGAAGACCGGATCCCTGTTGACGCGAACGTCGTCGATATCGGTTGTGGGGTTGGCGATCTGCGGGGAGAGATCCGGCGCAGTCGACCTGGCGTCCGTGTGCCCGGCGTTGATTTTCCTGGCAAGGCCGTCGAGAGTTTGCAACGCATCTATCTGGAGGGACAGTTCCAGCAGGTCGCTATCAATCGTTCGCTGCCCGATGGGGCGGCCTCATTTGATGTCGTCTCGTGCACGGACGTACTCGAGCACCTGGAATATCCGCAGTGCGTCGTGGCCGAGCTCGTACGCATCTGCTGGGCTGGAGGCCTGGTCGCGATCGTCGAGGCGGACGGAAAGCTCGACCGGTTCCTGGGGGCTAACGGGTTCTGGAAATTCAAGACATTCGCCGAGTGGGCGCCACGGGTCGCGCCGCTGGCAGTCACGCGGGACTTGATGGCGCCCATTGAGGTTCCAGGGGAGGGCGGGCAGTGATGGAACGGCTCGCAAAGAAGCTGCGGCGAGTTCGCCTCAGGGACCTCAAGGTCAGGCTGGCGAGCGCGCTGATCGAAAGCATCGCTACCGAAGGCAACGGCGCTGCGCGGGTGCAGCAACTGCTACCGTCATGGCAGCGTCTCGCCACGCCCGATCAATCGCCGCAGAGCGGCGATGCGCTGCGGCTTGCTGCCCGGCAGTTGCTGATCGACCAGTTGCCTCGGGATGCCTGGGAGCTTGTACCGGCGCTAGAGCGTCGCGAAACGCCGGTCATGAGCACGTGGACCTACCAGAACGAGGTAATGGAGTTCGACATCCGTGAAGGCGACCTGGTGCTGGATGTCGGTTCGGGTGGATGGCCGTTCCGCCGCGCTGACCATCTTGCCGATAAGTTTCCCGATCACACCACCCATCGAATGGAGGCGATGGTGCGCGACGGCCGCATGTTCTTCGAGGTCGATATTGAAAATCTGCCGTTCAAAGACAAGGAATACGACTTCGTCTTCTGCTCGCACGTAATGGAGCATCTCGACAATCCAGGGAGGGCGATGCGCGAACTGATGCGCGTGGCTAAGCGCGGTTACCTCGAGATCCCGACGCGGCTTTCCGACGTCATGTTCAATTTTACTCGGTTGAAGAACCATCACCGTTGGCATAGCGTTAGGCAGGGCAAAACGCTGCTCCTGACCGAGTGGAACGAGCGTGAGCGCCGGGAACTTGGCAACGAATTCTTCAACGCTCTGCACAGCGAGTATTCGAACCAATTCCAGAGCTTTTTCGAACGTAACCGTGATCTCTTCTTCACCTCATATCACTGGGCCGATCGCATAGAGTTCCTGGTTATAGACAAGGACGGCGGCATCTACGACAGCTCGCAAGCGTAACATGGGCAACATGCGCAATAGCGATTTGAGATGCGTTCGCTGTTCGGGCGATCCGATCTCGCCGTCTGGAGAAGAAATCTATGAGTGCGCGCAATGCCACAGAGTGTATCGTGCCGTCCTGGGCGTGCCCTTCTTCGGCGACTTCGAGGCGGAGGATGTCCTCGGCTTACTCGAGATCGCCGCCAATGTTGTAAACCGCGGCCAGTTCGGCGTCACGCCCGAAGTGGTCGAGGAATGGGATGACCGCCTCTCGCGATATCACGCAGCAGCCGATAAGCAGAAGGTTCTCGACGAGGTGCCGGAGGGGCATGCGCCTTATTTTCAGAATCGCTATGGCGAGTGGCTGGAGGTAAAGACGCTCGCCGGAAACCTCGATTTGACGGGGAAGGACGTGCTCGACGTCGGCGCCGGTCTCGGCTTCGATAGCCATCGCCTGACACGCCGTGGTGCAAGCGTGACGGCGCTTGAGTTCTCTCCGCTTCTGGCGGAGTCGGGCCAAGTCAACTTCCCGCATATCAGGTGGATCGGCGGATTTTCACATAGCCTTCCGTTCAAGGACCAAAGCTTCGACGCTGTGTTCTGCAACGCTGCCCTGCATCATATGCGAGACATTCCCGCGGCGATCTCCGAAGCGCTCCGGGTGCTGCGGCCTGGCGGAACGCTCGTAACCACTTGTGATTCCTTCAGGCCGGCGAACTCGCCGGCCGATGCCGAGCTCGACATTTTCGATGCCGATCCCGTGGTCTTGCTCGGTGTCAACGAAGGGGTCCCGCGCTTCTCCGAATTTGTGTCCGCGTTCTCCGCTTACCCCGATGCCGTCGATGTCCAGCTATACACCCATGTCCTTTATGGCGGCCCAGGCGGCAGTACGCTGACCGATCTAACCCGGTGGAAATATCCGCGCGACATCGCCCGCCTCGGTGCCAGGAGCGGATCTATCGCGATGAGGGTCACCTTGACGAAGGCCTGGCCAACGCCCGCGCGTTTGCAAACCGCCGGTATAGTGTCGGCCCACGACTACGTTTCCTGGATGGAATCGGCAGCCACGGCACTCAGCCGGCTGACGCCCGAACTCTCGCCCGACCTAGTAGACCTCCCGTTTCCCGGACAGCGGGGGAGCAAGTTCGAACTGCTCAACGGCTGGCGTCGCCCGGTCGCGTATCGCCAAGCGCGCACCGCCTATCATCGCGGTCGCTGGTTCCTGACGGCGCCGCCCGATCCCGACCGTCTGACATTCGAGCTGGCACGCGCGCCGGGTTCGGCGGTCGACAACATTCGTGTTTTTCTCGACGGCATCGAAGTCCAGCAGCATGTCGTGCCCGCGGAAGGCTGGATACAGGTTTCGGTCGATCTCCGCGCGCTGACGCCCGGCCGCACCTTCTGCGTCGAGATCCAGCAAACGGGGGAGGATCGCAGCCTCGCCGGCGCGTCTTTCGACGTTCGCCGCCGTCGCGTGTGGGATCTTGCGGACGCTGACGCCTCCACCGCTCCGCCGGCTCCGGTCTATGTCGTCGTTCCTGTTTTCAACCGGCTACACTTCACGCGTTCCTGCATCCACGACCTCAGATCTCAGACCTATGCGCCGCTCCACATCATCGTATCCGACGGCGGCTCGACCGACGGAACGGTGGAGGCGATCCGGGCCGAGTTTCCGGATGTCACCGTGCTCACCACGGACGAAGAGCTCTGGTGGACCGGCGCCATGCAGATGGGCATTGCGCATGTGCTCGCGCGCAGCTCCGGCGCCGACGGCTATGTGCTGATGCTCAACAACGACACCCGGTTGGTCGATGACTATGTCGAGCAGCTGGTGATGGCCTCGCGCGAATTCGATGCGGCCGTCTGCGGGCTGATCGTCGACAGCCGCGATCCCGACCGGATTCTCGACGCGGGCGAATTTATCGATTGGCAGAAGTATGCGTTCCCGGTGAAAAATTTCATCGAGGTCGGAGACCGTTTCATCGGCGATGTCGACGTGCTGCCGGGACGCGGCAGCCTGGTGCCGCTCCACATGATCCGCACCGCCGGCAATGTCGACGCGGACCTGCTGCCGCACTATCTCGCCGACTACGAGTTCTTCACCCGCCTCAAGCGCGCGGGCTTCCGGCTGGGGGTGTCTTGCGAGACGAGGATCCTTGCCCATGTCGAGGAGACCGGCCTCGTGCCGTCGGGCGGCCGCTCGACGTTGCGGCAATTATGGCGAGAGGCTTTCTCGCGCCGGTCGATGAACAATGTCCGCGACCACTGGCGCTTCGTGAGCCGCCACGCGCCCTACGAGCTGCGCGGTCGGACCAAGCGCAGGCTGGCACGTCGTGTGCTTTTCGATTTCACTTTGCGGAGCCAGTTGCGACCACTATTTCTGCCCTTGTTCTGGCTAGTGCAGTTGCCTAGTCGGGTCTTCGTGATTACCCGGGGTCAGTGGCGAAAACTCGGTAGTCTGCGAGTCGCGATCGACCGCCATGGTTGGGATGTGCTGTGCTTTCCCGGTGAATTTCCGGCGTTCCTGCGCGCGCCCGTCTACCTGCTCCTCTCGCCCGGACCGATCAGCGAAGAGATGGTGGTGCTTTGCGGGCTCAATTCCGAAGAACTGCTGTCGGACGGGACGCTGCACCAGCTCCAGTGTGGCGACTGGTTTGCCCTTCGGACGGTTTTTTTCCGTGGTCATCCGCAGGCACGCAAACTCGCGCGCCTTCGGTCGATGGCCTGGAACCCTTTCCGCAAGATCTCCAATGCGCTTGCCTGGCGTCGGGCCCGCGCGACGAGGTCGCCTTGACTGCTTCCCCCGTCATTGCCCTTGAACTGATCGACGATCCTGCTTGGATGGGCGGCGTCCTCTATCTGCGCAATCTGGCTATCTGCTTGTCGCGGCTTCCTGACGCCGAGCGGCCCGAACTGCGCCTGCTCGGGCCGGCGAGCGCCGTCGATCGCGTCGCCGCCGAAATCGGCGGAGGCGGCGCGGCCAGAAGCGGGTTGGTGGATCGTATCCTGTCGCGCTTCGTGTCGCAGCACCGCGGCGCGCGGCCGGTCGATCTCGTTTATCCCGGCTTCGGCGTAACCCAGCCGGACGCGGTTACGCTGCGCTGGATCCCGGACTTCCAACACCGCCATCTCCCGCATCTGTTCGGCGAGGCTGAGATCGCCGCGCGCGACCAAGCCATCGGCGCCATCGCTGATCGGCCCGATCTCGTCGTCCTGAGCAGCGAAACGGCCGCGCAGGACTTCGCGCAGTTCTTTCCCGGCCATCGTGCCCGCCCGCGTGTCTGGCGATTCCGGTCGTTGCTCGACACGTCGGCGCCGGCCGATCCCGCTACGCTGCGCAAATACGGACTGCCGGAGAAATTCCTGTACCTCCCAAACCAGTTCTGGGTGCACAAGAACCATGAGACGGTGTATCGCGCGCTAGCGCTGCTACGCGCGCAGGGCGGTCCGGCGATACCGCTGGTATGCACCGGCGCTATCTCGGACCGCCGCAACGAGGCGCATTTCGGCATGCTGCAAACGCTCGCCCAGACGAGCGGGATCGCGCAGCAGCTCCACATGCTCGGTCTCATCGCCCGAAACGAACAAATCGATGTGTTTCGTCATGCGACCGCTGTCATACAGCCCTCGCTGTTCGAGGGTTGGAGCACGGTCGTCGAGGACGTGCGTGGTATCGGGCGTCCGATCTTTCTGTCAGATATTCCGGTGCACCGCGAGCAAGCTCCGCCGCGTTGTACTTATTTCAATCCCACCGGCACCGCCGCCTTGGCCGGGCTGCTTGGGGGGGCATGGGACAAGCTCGCGCCTGGTCCCGACCGGGTCGCGGAATATCAAGCGACGGAAACGTTGCATAGCTTGGTCCTCGAAGCTGGCAAAGCCTTCATGTCGATCGCGAGAGAAGCGATACGTAGCGGGAAGCCGAGCTGGTCATAACAATGCATTAGTGGCGCGCCGCAGATTGGGTCGCCGCCGCAACGCGAAGCGAGCAACGCAGACGGAGATGTGAATGCTAAAGAGGATTGTCAGACGCCTAATCAGGCGCATCGAATCGAAATCGTCATCTAACATCCGTATCTTAGAAGGAAAGGGGGCCAACGAGATTTCACAGCGAGCTCTCGTGGCACGGCTTGCAAGTATTCCGTATTGGGAAAACAAGATCCAAGTTTACAAGGAACACTGCTATCTTGCCGGAAGAGGCATATGGCGACATCAGAGTCTGTCTGCACAGACTCCACGGCCACAGCTGGAATTCGCCGGGAAAAAAGGGTTAAAGGTTCACTACGGCTGCGGTGGAACGCTCAAGGAGGGATGGTTGAATATAGATCTCCACGAGAATCCTTCGCCGCTTTATCGTTCGGTGAACTTACTCGAGCAGCATCCATTTGATGACGACGCGGTCGAGTACGGCTATTGCGAAGATATGCTTGAACACCTTGAGCAGGGCCAGTCGATCTTCTTCCTCGCCGAGGTGTTCAGGACATTGACGCGCGGCGGTGTATTTAGAGTCAGCTTTCCCGGTCTGGAGGGTGTCCTCAAGCGGCACTATACGCCGCCGACAGAAATGCGCATTCGCGAGGGCGAATTTGAAGCCTATGCATTCTGGGACCATGTTCATTTTTATTCGAAGGCGGAGCTTGAACTTGTTGCTCGCCACTTAGGTTTCAGTAATGTTAAGTTCCACGAATACGGAGAGTCGGATCATCAGATTTTTATGGGAATTGACACGCGTTACACGCAGGCAGATCTGAATACTTTTGCCGAGTTGACCAAATGAAACGCTGTGCCGCCGGCCTACACTGTGGATACGTGGTAAAAGGCGCCGAGCCCGATAGATTGAGATCCGTTGGAATGTCTAGTCTCTGTGCGGCCACCTCACGTGACATCTACCAACATCGCGATTGAAATGTTCGAGGACGCCCGCTGGGTGGGCGGTTCGATTTACATCGAGAACCTCCTTGCTGCGTTGTCGGCCCTGCCTCCAGATGAGAGGCCGGTCGTTGCGATGCGCTTTCTGTCCGACCCGACAACGCCACTTGCTCGGCGTCTGCTCTCCTTTCCGGTGGCGACGGGGAAGACGAGCGCTTCGCGGCTGCTCGCTCGCGCCCGGCGGCTCCAGTACGCGTTTCTGCGCCGCGTTCCAGGCCTCGCCGCCATATTGCCGAGCGAGCGAGGCGAGGTGGTCTTTCCTGTGTTCGATGCGTCCCTGCCGAGTCGCCGCAACCTCTACTGGATACCGGATTTCCAGCCGCTGCGGTTGCCTGAGTTGTTCGACGCAGAAGAGCGCCGCGTGCGTACCGCAGCTATGGCCGGGATCGCTAGGACGCACGGGACGCTGCTTCTGTCTAGCCGTGCCGCCCTCGACGATTTTCGGACTTTTTTTCCCAACGCCTCTGTGCGGCCTGTCATTTGGTCTTTCTGTAGCACCCTCGAGGTCGGGGGTGCGGAGCGGTGTAGCGCGGTCCTCGCTCGACACCAGCTTCCGGAAAAATTTCTCTACGTCGCCAACCATTTCTGGCGACATAAGGACCACGCTACCCTGTTCGAGGCGCTGCATCTGCTTCGCCAGCGCGGTGTCGTGATTCCGGTGGTTTGCACCGGACTGATGGAGGACCGGCGTGACCCCGACCACGTGCCGGCGCTGCGCCGGCGGGTCGAGCAGCAGGGACTTGGCGGCCAGGTCCATTTCCTGGGGATGGTGCCGCGCGCTGAACAGGTGGAACTGTTCCGGGCCGCGGCGGCGTTGGTGCAGCCGTCCCGGTTCGAGGGCTGGAGTACCGTGATCGAGGACGCCAGGGCGCTGGGACGGCCGGTCATCGCGTCTGATATTACCGTGCATATTGAACAGCTTGCGGATTTTCCGGGCAGCCGCATCTTCAAGGTTTCGGATGCTGTGGCGCTGGCCGGGACCCTCGAGGAGGCGTGGCCGAAGCTTGCATCGGGACCCGACCTCGGGCAGGAAAGGCACGCCGCCGCGGGCCTCGTCTACCGGCGGCTGGAACTCGCACGCGCCTTCGTCGCGCTGGTGCAGTCGGTGGCCTGATTTGGCCAATTGCAGGCAACGGGAGCCGGAATCATGTGCGGCATTAGCGGTGTCATCTCGGCCGGCCAGTTATCGGCGGACGATATCGCAGCGGTGCGGGCCGTCAATGCGCGCCTGCTGCATCGCGGGCCGGATTCCGACGGCGAATACCAGACCGATCGCGTCATGCTGGCGATGCGGCGCCTATCGATCATCGATCTGGCCGGCGGCCGGCAGCCGCTTTTCAATGAGACCGGCGATATCGCGATCGTCTGCAACGGCGAGATCTACAACCATGCGGCGCTGCGTGACGACCTAAAGTCGCTCGGCCATAACTTTTCGTCCATGAGCGACGTGGAGACCATCGTGCATGCCTATGAGGAGTGGGGCAACGAGTGCCTTGCTCGCCTGCGCGGCATGTTCGCCTTTGCGCTTTGGGACGGCCGCTCCGGCAAGTTACTTCTCGCCCGCGATCGTCTCGGAGAGAAGCCCCTGTTCCTGCACTGCTCGCCCGATGGTAGCCGGCTCTGGTTTGCCAGCGAACTCGCCGCTGTCTCCCACGTCATGCCGCGGCCGCTGCGCCTCTCGCCCGAGGCTTTCAACCTGTTTCTGACGTTCCAGTATGTGCCGGAACCGGTCACGCCGCTGGTCGGCCTCGAACAGCTCCCCGCGGGCCATTATCTAGAACTGACACCCAACACGCTCGACGCACGCCCGGTCCCCTACTGGAATCTCGTGGCGGCGCGCGAGGATCCGTCCAACCCGGTGCGCACTACCGAGGAAATTCTCGACGACGCCTGCCGGCTCATGGGCACAGCAGACGTGCCTGTCGCCGTCGCATTGTCCGGTGGTATCGATTCCAGTCTGGTGGCTGCGCTGACGGCGAAGCATTTCCCTAACCAGATCCACGCCTTCACAATCGGCTACGAAGGCAGGCCCGAAAGCGACGAGCGCAGTTTTGCCGAGGCGCTGGCGCGCGATCTAGGCATTGGCTTTACCGAAGTCGAACTGCGCATGGCCGACGTCGTCGACCGCTTCCCGCAACTGATCTGCGCCATGGACACGCCAATCGGCGATATCGCGGCCTTCGGTTACTACGCTGTGGCCGAAGCCGCGCGCGCCGCCGGCTATCCAGTGCTTCTGTCTGGCCTTGGCGGCGACGAATTCTTTTGGGGCTATCAGTGGGTGCGTGAGGCCATGACGCGCAACGAGGCGCTGCAGTCCGGCAAGGCCCTGCGGCAGTCTTGGTGGCAACGTTTGCTTGGCCGCGAAGCGCCGACCAAGCTGGAGTTCTTCGGCGTACATCCCGATTTGCGCAACGGCGACGCCAACTCGCGGCGCATCATGACGGATGCTGCACGCAATGCGTTGCCGCAGGATCTGTGGCTCACCGAAACGCGTTTCGATACGTTGTTGCCGCTGCATCTTGCCACGTCGGAATTGTTGAACCGGACGTGGCTGCGTTCGAACTGCCTGGCGCTCATTGATCGCATGACGATGGCCCATTCTGTTGAGGGACGGCTGCCGCTGCTCGATGTCCAACTCGTCGAACGGGTGACCGGTATGCGCAATTCCGGCCTTGGGGACTGGCAAAAGCCGCACAAGTGGCTGCTGGTTGAAGCACTGCGGGATGCGCTGCCCGCGGATGTCCTTTCGCGCAAGAAGCAGGGATTTACGCCTCCGATCGGCAAATGGATGAGTGGCATCGTGGAGCGCTATCGGCCGTTTCTTGTCGATGGCTCGCTGGTTGGGCAGGGGCTTGTTGCGCCTGAAGCATTGAACGGGAGGGGACTGGGCGGCTATGACCTGTTCTTTCAGTACAAACTGGTTCTGCTCGAATGCTGGTCCCGCCAGCATATCGAGGGCAAGGGACTGCCTGTCGATGCACCGTCGAAGCGTGATTACGCGAGCGCCTGAAATTGGTAGCGGCCTCGATCGGCCGGACCTCTCTGACGAAAGGCGATTGTGATCAAAAGCAACCATGTGGCGCTTGTGACGGGAGCGCGGGGCTCGATAGGTCAGCATGTGGCGCAGGCGCTGTCTGCCGCCGGCTGGCAGGTGCATGGTCTCGGCCATGGCGAATGGAGCGCCAAAGCGACTGCCGCAGCCGGTCTGCATCGTTGGCATGCTGGCACAGTGAATCTGCCTGCGCTGCGCGGCCTTGAACTTGAGCCCGATCTGATTGTGCATTGTGCCGGCGGCGGATCGGTGGGCGCTTCGATCGTCGATCCGTTCGCCGATTTTCAGCGCACGGTGGGATCGACGGCCGCGCTGCTTGAATATCTGCGGGCCGACTGCCCAGGTGCTGCCCTGGTCTATCCTTCGAGCGCGGCTGTATACGGCCATGCCGAGCGGCTGCCGATGCAGGAGGATGGGCCGCTCTGTCCCGTCTCTCCCTACGGCGTTCACAAGAAGCTCGCCGAGGACCTGATCCGCTCGCATGGTGTCATGTTCGGCCTCAGGGCTTCGATCGTCCGCCTGTTCTCGATCTACGGGGAGGGGTTTCGAAAGCAGCTCCTGTGGGATGCTTGCGGCAAAATCCTCGCCGGCGAACGTGAATTTTTCGGCAAAGGCGACGAGACGCGCGACTGGCTGCATGTCGATGATGCGTCTGCTTTGCTGATCCGCGCGGGAGAGGTCGCATCGCCCGAATGCCTAACCTTCAATGGCGGTTCAGGTGAGGCCGTTACGATTGCCGCGATTCTGCACGAGCTTGCGACCTTGCTTGGCGCCAAACAGGGCCCGCGCTTTTCGGGCGCGACACGTGCCGGCGATCCCCGCGACTATCAAGCCGATATGACGCGGACCTCGAAACTGGGATGGGCGCCCAGGACGGACTGGCGGGAGGGTCTTCGCCGCTATGTCGCGTGGTATCGCGCTGAGCAGATGCGGTGATCCCGGCGCGACTTTCGGCGCTCGGCTTCGGGACGGCGCTGCGCCGGGCGATGGGCATCCGGCTCGGCAGGTTGTTCCAGTATCCGCCGCGCACCTTGTCGATACCCTCAATTGCCGCCCCCGGATCGGACGAGAACCTGCCATCCATCGCAATCGTGACGCCTTCATTTAATCAGGCCGCTTATGTGAAAGCGACCTTGGAAAGTGTGTTGTCGCAGGGTTATCCGCTTCTGCAATATGTCGTTCAGGATGCCGGGTCGACGGACGGCACGCTCGATATTCTCCCCCGCTTTGCGGATCGCGGCGTGACCTTGATGGTAGAATCCGACCGAGGGCAGTCCGACGCGCTCAATCGCGGCTTCGCCCGCACTTCCGCCGAGGTGCTAGCCTATCTGAACTCGGACGATATGTATCTGCCGGGGACCCTGCATCGAATTGGCCGCTTCTTCCGGGACAATCCGTCGGTGGATGTGGTCTACGGCAATCGACTCGTGATCGACGATCAAGCGCGCGAGATCGGTCGCTGGATACTGCCGCGGCACGATGCGCGGGTCCTATTGCAGATCGACTATGTGCCACAGGAGACGATGTTCTGGCGCCGCAGGATTTGGGAGCGTTGCGGCGCGCGGTTCGACGAGAGTGCTTCCTTTGCGATGGACTGGGACTTGCTGCTTCGATTTCTCGATGAAGGAGCGCAATTTCGTCACCTCCCTTGGCTGTTCGGGTTGTTCCGCGTCCATCCCGCACAGAAAACTCAGGCCGATTTTGAGGCTCGCGGGGTCGGCGAGATGCGATTTTTGCGATTGCAAAAAGGTGCACAAAGTGGGAACTACCTCCAGCGTTTGGCATCGCATGGCTCCTTTATTCTGGCCCACCAGCAGGCGGACAGGCAGTTCGCTCGTGCATTGCGAGATAGTTTGACAAGATGAGAAGAAAGAAATCTTTGATTACTGGTATCACCGGACAGGACGGATCCTATCTAGCCGAATTGCTCCTTCAGAAGGGGTACGAGGTGCATGGCGTAAAGCGCCGCGCCTCGCTCTTCAACACGGACCGCATCGATCATCTTTACCAAGATCCGCATGACGACGACCGCCGCCTGATCCTGCATTATGGGGATCTTACGGATTCCTCCAGCCTGCTGCGCGTTATCCAGCAGGTGCAGCCGGACGAGGTGTACAACCTGGCCGCGCAGTCCCACGTTGCTGTGTCCTTCGAGGAACCGGAGTATACAGCCAATTCTGACGCCCTTGGCGCACTGCGCATCTTGGAGGCTATTCGCATTCTCGGCCTGGAAAAGAAGACCCGCTTCTACCAGGCTTCGACATCGGAGCTTTACGGTCTCGTCCAAGAGACACCGCAAAAGGAGACCACGCCGTTCTATCCGCGCTCGCCCTATGCGGTGGCCAAGCTGTATGCATACTGGATTACGGTCAACTATCGTGATGCCTACGGAATGTTTGCCTGCAACGGCATCCTTTTCAACCATGAAAGCCCTGTGCGCGGTGAGACGTTCGTCACACGCAAGATCACGCGCGCGCTGGCTCGCATCAAACTCGGCCTGCAAGACTGCCTGTATCTCGGCAATCTCGATTCGCTTCGAGATTGGGGGCACGCTCGCGACTATGTCGAGATGCAGTGGCTGATGCTTCAGCAGGAGCAGCCCGAGGACTATGTGATCGCAACCGGCGTGCAATATTCAGTGCGCAATTTCGTCGATGCGGCCGGCAAGGAATTGGGCATCTCCATTCGCTGGGAAGGCAAGGGAGTTGACGAGCGCGGTTATTGGGAGAACCGTGTAGGCGGCGACCCGACGAAGCCGATCGTCCGCGTCGATCCGCGCTATTTTCGGCCTGCCGAGGTTGAAACGCTGTTGGGAGATGCCAGCAAGGCGCGGAACAAGCTCGGCTGGGAGCCGAAGACTACGTTCGCGGAACTGGTATCGGAGATGGTCCGCGAGGATCTGCGGTCGGCCGAGCGTGACGAACTTGTCAAGCGCCACGGCTTCAAGTCCATGAACTATCACGAATAGGCTTTCGGTTGCTGCTTAGGTGCTCTAAAAAGCGGGCCACATTTGATAACGATCAGAGCGGCGCCGCCTCACGTCGGGAATAGGCTTGGCAACGGCACTTCCAGGGTTTGAGATGCGACTGCCGTACGTGATGTGTTCGATCAATTGACCGTCCGGGCCGGTGCTGGTCGGCGATGCTTTTGGAAGGTGCGATGGACAAGAGTGCTCGTATCTATGTCGCTGGTCATCGTGGGATGGTCGGCTCGGCGATCGTCCGTCGGCTAGCTGCCGCTGGTTACAAGGAAATCGTGACCAGGGCGAGGTCCGAACTTGACTTGACCGATTCTGCAGCCGTCACGCGATTTCTCGCGGACCAAAAACCTAACTACATCTTCATGGCCGCGGCCAAGGTGGGCGGCATTCACGCGAACGACATTTATCGTGCCGAGTTCTTGCACCAGAACCTCATGATCGAGGCGAACATGGTCCACGGCGCCTGGGAGGCGGGCGTCGAGAGAATGCTTTTCCTGGGATCGAGCTGCATCTACCCGCGGGATTGTCCGCAGCCCATTCGCGAGGAATACCTTCTGACCGGTCCGCTGGAGCAGACCAACGAAGCTTATGCGATCGCAAAGATCGCCGGCGTCAAGCTGTGCGAGAGCTACAATCGGCAATACGGAACGCACTACGTCTCGGCAATGCCGACCAATCTGTTCGGTCGCAACGATAATTATGATCTGCAGAACAGTCACGTGCTGCCGGCGCTGATCCGCAAGACGCATGAGGCCAAGCTCGCGGGATTGAGCGAACTCGTCGTGTGGGGCTCCGGCACGCCGCGCCGCGAATTCCTCGACGTGGACGATCTGGCCGACGCCTGCGTGTTCATGATGGAAAAGGGCATCGAGGGTGGCCTCTACAATATGGGCCGCGGCACCGATGTCACGATCCGTGAAGTCGCCGAGACGATCATGGAGATCGTTGGCTTCCGCGGCAACATCGTTTTCGATGCGTCGAAGCCAGACGGCACGCCGCGTAAGCTGCTCAACATCGACCGTCTCCAGCAGCTTGGCTGGTCCCCTCGAATCTCGCTGGAAGACGGTATCCGCAACGCCTATGCTGACTTTCTCGCGCGGCACCAGGTTGCTACCTAAGCCATCACGCATGGTGAATCCGCTCGTCACTGTTGTGGTCCCGTCCTTCAACCAAGCGCAGTATCTCGAACAGGCGCTGAAGTCCCTGATGGATCAGGACGTGCCGATCGAGATCTTCGTGATGGACGGCGGATCGACCGACGGTTCGGTGGATATCCTGCAGCGCTACGCTGCGCATCTGACTGACTGGCGCAGCCGCAAGGACGAGGGGCAGTCGTCGGCAATTAACGAAGGCGTCGCATGCGGGAGCGCACCCTTTGTGACCTGGCTCAACAGCGACGATCTGTTGTTACCCGGCGGTCTACGCAGTCTGGTCGATGCCCTCGAAGCCGCGCCTTCCGCTCCCGCCGCCTATGGTTGCGCCTGGAATCATGACGAGGCCACCGGCCGTCGCACGCCGGTCTGGGTCGAACCCTTCGAACCGCGGCGTCTGGCCAAGCGTTGCATCGTCTCGCAGCCAGCATCATTGATCCGCCGCTCAGCCTGGGAGCGTGTAGGCGGGCTCGATGTTTCGCTGCGCATGGCGATGGACTATGACCTATGGTGGCGGCTCTATCGCGATAGTGGCGCGCTCGCGCACGTGAATTCCTTTGTTGCCGTCAATCGCAATCATCCAGACACCAAGACCAACATCTATCGCCGTCAGCACTATCGTGAAGCGATCGCGGTGGTGCGACGGCATGCGGGCCACGTTCCGATCAAATGGTGGCTGCTGCAGCCCTATGCGGTGTGGTACAAGGCTCTACGTGCGTGGCGCTGACCGTGCAGGGCTTGGCATGACGACAACCGCCGATGGATCCGTCGAAGCCCCCGACACCACCGATCGACGGTTGAAGGTGCTGCACGTCTTCAAGACCTACGCTCCTGATACGTTCGGCGGTATCGAACGCGTGATTCATGCGATCATCCGCTCCGGCAGGGCTTTTGGCATCGAGGGCGAGGTGTTCACCGTCAGCCCGTCGCCTCAGCCTGCGGAGATCGAGGTCGATGGTGCCCGCGTTTTTCGTGCTCGCCAGGATGCATATGTTGCGTCCACGGGATTGTCTTACTCCGCGGTTCGCCAATTTCGCGATCGCATCCAGCACGTGGATCTCATTCACTATCACTTCCCATGGCCGTTCATGGATTTGCTGCACCTCGCCTATGGGCGCGGTCGTCCGGCAATAGCGACCTATCATTCCGATATCGTACGTCAGTCGGCACTGCTGTCTCTCTACCGGCCGCTGATGATGCGCTTTCTAAGTTCGCTGGACGCAATTGTCGCGACGTCGCCGAATTACGTCGAAACCAGTCCTGTGTTGCGTCGATTTCCGGTCACGACCGAGATCGTTCCGATCGGCATTGAAGCAGATCCTGGGCGCATCGACACGGCGCTACGGGCCGCATTCGCAACGCGTTTACCGCCGCGCTTCTTCCTTTTCGTGGGCGTGCTGCGCTACTACAAAGGCGTAAGCTTTTTGATCGAGGCTGCACGGCAGAGCGGCCTGCCGCTCGTCCTCGTTGGCGATGGCGAGGAGCGCTCTGCGATCGAGAACGCGGACTTGCCCAATTTACATATGGTCGGACCCGTCGGCGACGCCGAAAAAGCTGCGCTGCTCGATCTATGTTGCGGTTTCGTCTTCCCCTCGCACCTGCGTTCCGAAGCTTTCGGGGTTGCCTTGTTGGAGGCGGCACGTGCCGGCCGACCGATGATCTCATGCGCCATTGGCACCGGAACGAGCTACGTCAATATCCACGGCGAAACTGGAATCACCGTACCTCCCGCCGATCCGATGGCACTTGCGTCGGCGATGAAGCGGTTGTGGCATGATGGAGAATTAGCCGCGCAAATGGGGCGAGCCGCGCGCGAGCGGTTCGAGAGGCTATTCCGGGCTGAGGCGATGGCGAAATCGTATGCATCGATCTACCGACGAGTTTTGAAAGGCGGCTAAATGACACGCGCTAGACTCATTGGTCACCTGTCCCGAAATTCATTGGTACTGTGAATTTGCGTAACGGCCTTCCGCTCTCGATCGAAAGTTCGCTCGAAAAATGCCCAGGTGGCGAAGGTGGACTGGCAGCCTTATGCCGCCATCGCATTGCGATGGCAACGTGAGGTTGTCAGCTGGCGACATGCTGGCACGAACAGGGAGCCAAAATCTTCGTGCCGGATATGAACTCCGATCAGGACATCGCAGTTTGACTCGGCTTTCGCAACGATCTTATCGACGAGATCGCGATTGTAGCCTAGCGCAATGCATTCGAGAATAACTTCTTTCCTAGGTTGGCAGAGGAGAAAGTATCGCGACCTCTCGACTAGTGAAGAACAACCTAACGATAGTGCGAGAGGCGGTCCACGTCGGTAAACTGTTCGTGCTGGCAGAAATGATTTCGTGACTGCGGAATGCTCCATCTGGCAAATAGGATTTGTATGCCGAATGTCGTGGGGTCTGTGGTCATGACGGTCTCAATCCGCGCGTAGGCCGATCGAGGCGCCGGCAGTCGCGTGCAAGAATTTTGAGCATTAGGTCGACCCGATGACGAGATGTGTGTGGACGCCCGCACCATCCTAGAGCTGCGCATTGGCTGATCAACATCGCATAGCAGTTCGGTGCTCACGTGCCGTCGATGTCAGCCGCATGCAGGCATGATTTGGCGCCGCTGTTGATAGTTCGGCCGCGCCAAATTATTGGTTGAAAGCGCACTGTTTTATTGCAAAGTCTGGCGCGGTCGGCCGCGGTGCCGCTGGGTGATTTAATGACTTTGCGCGTGTTAGTGACCGGAGCATCCGGCTTTATCGGGAATGCGCTTGTTCCGGCTCTGGTCAAGACAGGTTATCAGGTACGCGCCGCTTCGCGGCAGCGCGCGAACTCTTTGCCGGGACAGGTCGAGTGGGTTCAGCTCCCCGATCTGCGCGAAGCGGTCGATTGGTCTTCGCTGTTGGCGAACGTGGATGTTGTCGTTCATTTGGCCGGAGTGGCTCATCGCAGTGGCGTACACGGTGGCGCGATCGACAGCATTAACCGGGCCGCTGTGGCAGATCTTGCGACTGCTTGCCAGCGGCACAGAGTCAAGCGGCTGATCTTCATGTCGTCAGCCGGCGTGCATGCCGGGACCGCCTCGAAGGCTGTCGTGTCAGAATGTCACACGCCCGATCCCGTGACTGCATATGACCGCGCGAAGGTCGCAGCGGAATGCGCAGTGACGGATAGCGGCGCGCCATATACTATTCTTCGGCCAGTCGTCGTCTATGGTGTTGGTGCCAAGGCAAATTTCGCATTGGCCGTCCAGCTCGCCCGTTCCTCGTTACCGCTTCCCTTTGGCTTGCTTAAAGCGCGTCGATCGCTTCTCGCGATCGAGAACCTAATCTTGGCCGTCGTCGTCTGTGTCGACAGCGATGCGACCCTGAACAAGACATTCCTCGTGGCCGATCCTGAAGCAATCTCTGTCTCCGCGATCTTCGCTCATCTTCGCCGCGGCCTTGGCAGGCGACCTTGCCTCGTTCCAATACCTCCAATTCTTCTCGAGCGCCTGCTCCGGATCATCGGTCGGTCCGATATATGGAATCGTGTTGGGCAGGACTTCGTCGTCGATTCCACGAAGCTTCAGAAGGCAGGTTTCCGCCCAATAGTTTCAACCGAGAGCGGCCTGCGGGCGGTCGGAGCTTCGCACAGAGCCAATCGGGCTGCAGCTGGCTCTACGGAATGATGATTTTGGACGAGATGCCACGCATTTGACGTCGCTCGAGACGACAGTGAATACAACGTGAGTATGAGACTGCCGCCGTGATCGTGACGATTTCTTACTCCAGATCGGCAAGCGCCGTTCACGGAAGCCGAAAGCTGTTCTAATTGTCGCCGGTGTTGCAGCCGAGTTTTCGCTCGACGGCGCCGACCCCTGGCATTCAGCCAGGACCTGTAGGCAGCCGCAGTGCGGTGGCTGCCGTCGGTAGTCAGCTTTTCGCCCGACATTTGCGCTATGCAGTTAATGGACGCGACGGATTCGTTCTTGTCCGCCAAGGCCGTAAAATACTAGTTGGAAGGCGACGAATGCTCGATGGTGGGGATGGCGGCGTATACTTCCCGCGGTGTTCGCGCAGCGCGACCACAGTAAGGGGCGCCCTTTTGGCTCCGAAGATCGAGTTAATCAGTGGAGCATAATTGGAGATGGGCTAGCCCTCTGTACCGGCACCGATATCACGAGGTGGCAGCAACAGCGCCAGTTCGGTAATGTTGTCGCCGGTCACGACCACCGCATCTGTCATCTGATCGATCTGATGATGTGCGAGCGTCGCAGTGCTGATTCCGGACATTACCTTTGCCAGCGATCCAGTGGCCGCCGAAAACGACCGCCTGGCGCGCGCCACTGCAAGTGTTGCAACGTGAAAATCGTTTGCATGACCTGGCGCCAGAGCGCCGCCTCGTAGCGGCCGAGCCGTTCGAAGATTCCACTATCGAGGTCGGTCAGACGAACAAAGCAGTGCGCAAGCCTCCGTCCACCTGAGTCGCTCCCGGACTGGAAGATTTCGATGACCTCGGACACTTCTCCGGGGAGCTTTGGACGCGCAGGATCAGGTGCTGTGCTTGCATCGCATTGGATCTCGAGCAATCCGGTCTCGACTGAAGTCGCGCGCCTTAATCGCCATAACAGGCTTGCCAGCCGAAGTACCAACTCGCGTTCCACGGTAGTCTCCGCGTCATAGGATGTTGTGACCGCCAGCTCGAACGCCAGGTAGTCAGCTGGATTCTCAAGCGGCCCGATCACGGTCTCCGCGGTCAATCCATGGCGAACGGCATTCTGTGAAGAACGCTGTTTCCCGTTTTGCGTTTTCGGACCGGTGCTCTTCTGGGCGTTGCGGCGGTTGGATTCAATCTGTCGAAGCGAAGTCATGTCGAGATGCCTGGCAACTGGGTTCGTTTCGTAATCCGCGGCCCGCACCGCTACGTGACATCGGCGTCACTTCGTTCGCCGCTCCGGGTTGCTCGCTGTCGTCGCCCGGGAGATCTGCAGAAGCGGCGAGGGGGTGTGTTTCCACCCAAAGTTTGCGAGCCAGGCTGATGGGCTCGAGACCGGCTTTCGCCCACCAGTCCGATTCCCTGCCGGTGCGGTGCAGTTCGCGATGGTGTGTCCGGCATAGCGGGACGGTAAACTCGTCGCTGACTTTGAGGCTGAGACCCCGGGATTGCGCAAACCGCAGATGATGGGCATCGCAGGGCTGGCGCCCGCAAACGAGGCAAGGCTGTTTGGCCACGAACCGCAGGTGGGTCTTGTCGCGCAGTCGACGCGCAACGGGGATTGCCAGCACGCTCTTGTCGATGCGGGAGCGGATCTCTTGGTTTGCCGTTGGTTGGTCCCGTTCGGCTGGCGAGGGGTCCTCATCCGGTATCGACTGTAATCGGCCGAGCCGCGCCTGAAACGCCAGCCTGACATCGTTCCCATCCGCCGGCGTCAGCTTATTTGCCTTTGGCCATGCGCGCAGTGTCCAAGTGTCGAGATCGTCATGCGCTTCCAATCCTGCGATCTCGGCCAGTAACTGGTTTTTCAGGATTGCTGAGGCTTCACGCGACAGGGCGGCTGACCGGTCACCGTTGGAGCCCTTGCTGCGCGCGTACGTCTTCTCGGTAGCGGTCTGCATCTGACCATTTGAACCGGACTTCGACGCGGGCGGGCCGTTTTTCGGGCTTGGCGGGACCGCTTGAAAGGCTAGGTCGGGCGCATCAAGGTCGTCCTCCCCAGCGATCCCGACCAGGGTGAACAGGGCATAACGCCGGGCATAGGTCAGGGCCGCGCCCATCCGATGGGGAGCCGCCGTCTCTGAGGCCGGACAGACCGGCCAGTCCGAAGACACCCATTCACCGGAGGCGTGGACCAGCGTGGTCGTCAGTTTAATCAGGCCGGTATCGCGTTCGATCGCTGTGGCTTGGACCGTCGCGATCTCATGCTGGCCGAGGCATTTGCGAACGATGTCGAGGCCCGTGGAGAGTGAAGCGTAGCAAAAGGTCCGCTGACTCTCGCGCGGGAACGGGGATTCGATGGTGCCGGTGAGCGACTTCTCCGGATTTGCGATTTCGGCTTGCGCCTTGGCGAGTGCCGCCGCCAGCGTGCCGATTTTATTGCTGGACCGCTGCATCGCGTAACTCCCCTCCGAGAATGTCAAAGCTGATCGCACCGGATTTCGAGCGCTTGGCACGAATCCCATGACCCGAGGCTTCCCTGGCATCCTCCGGCACCAGCGACTTCAATTCGGCCTTCGATCGCTCGTGCTCCTGTGCCGCCTGCCGAGTTGCCCGAAACAGGCCGGCAAACTCGGCCCAGGCGTTTGACCCGCTCATGTCGACGGTCCGGACCGCCTCGATCCGTGCCCGTGGCGGCTCGACGCCAAATAGGTGAGGGGCTTCGCCGGTTTCGATGCAGTGCCAGAATTTCTTTTCGGCGGTCAACAGCAAGTGCTGGTAGAGCGGATCGGCCGGAATGGTTATCTCGACCCATTTGCCGCCCCCGGTAATAATCGACAGCACCGCCGTTCGGGAGGCCGTAACCCACATGTTGTGCTGTAGCTGGGCCATGTGCTTCTCGGCCGCCCCTTCCTTCGAGAACGACCACGGCAGCATGAATTTGGCCTCGAACACCGCGCCGGTCCCCTCGACCATGCCGTCCAGTGTTGCCGCCATCCAACGCTTGACCGGATGAAACACGTGTCGCTGTACCTCGGTCACGATCTGGCCGGTGGTCCGCTCGTACCAGCGCCGGTTGAGGTGCTCAGTCACGGTCCCGAGCTGGACGATTAGGTTTGCCGATAAGTCCTCGGGTTCGACCTCGCCGCGCTTCTCCTGCCATAGTCGGAGCAGGGCGGCTTCATCGCTGCCCATTATAATTCGAGCGTCGGAGCCGCCGATAAAAGCGCGGCGGTCCACAGATATCTGGATGTGACCCGCAGTTCTTAACATTACGTCCTCTAATGTTTCGCGTAACATCAACACCCGGGAAGCCTCCCAGGAACGATCCAAAAGGGATCATAGTCAATGATCCATAAGGGATCAAGGAAAATCTTTGACGACTGTTGAACAACTTCGGGCGGCCCGTGCGCTTTTGGGGTGGTCTCAGACAGAGCTCGCCTCGCGAGCTGGTTTGTCCTTGCCGACGGTAAAGCGCGTTGAAGGCGGTTTTGGACCAAACGTTTCTGAGGAATCACGGTTGCGATTGCAGCAGGCGCTCGAAGCGGCGGGACTCGAGTTTCTAGATGAAAATGGCGCCGGACTGGGAGTTCGCTTCCGCAAGTCTAGGCGACCAAAACGCAAATAGTGCTTCACAAAGGGGAGAGACACCGTCGTGTCGAAATACCGCTAAGTTTGACCTAGGAATCCGCCGGCGTCGAGTTCATCGACGAAAACGGCGGTGGCCCCGGTGTTAGGCTTCGAAAACCGAGAAAAGAAAAGCCCCACAAATTGAGCCGGAGAATGACGCGGCGGCACTTGAGCAACGACGATCAAGCACCGGCATCCGCTACGACGGTCGGGCTAAGGTCGTGGAAGCGAAGGCTCCAGCTTGTTATGTTTGTGTAATGAAACGCGACGAAGCCATAACCCGATTGCGGCAGCAGGAAGCCGACCTAAAGCGACTAAGCGCGACTGTTTTCCCGACATATCCCTGATACCAGGGAATTGATATCACTCGCAGAACCAGACCTATTGGGAGAGAGTTAGCGTTCATCTGATGTTACCTTGCCGTCTCTTCGCAAGGATCCGGCGCCGCCCTAATCGATTTTGGCCGCCGTTTGGTCACCGCGCGCAGGCATGCTGTGAATGTGCTCTGGAGCGCTTCGCGGCGCGATGACGTTTTCACCCGAGATCGCCCTCGCCGGACCAAAAGGCCAGTCTTCCTGGATGGCGCAAGCACGGTCGCTGCGGCCGCGTGACGGTAACGCCACGTGGCGAGGGCCGGGCTATTGGTAACACTACGCTCGCCTCGCGGGCTTTCTATTGCCTTGCCGATGTCGTCCCTTTTTAATGAGGCGGTGGATGTAGGGAGGGCTATTGAACATGCAGAAGCTGGTGTTGGTTATGGCGATCGGATTGTCGCTGGGGCTTCTTGGTTGCGGCAGGGATCCGGGTCCGGCGGGTCCGAAAGGAGAGACCGGAGCACAGGGTCCGGCGGGGCCGCAAGGCGCTCAGGGTATTCAGGGTGTTCCAGGGCCGCAGGGGCAGCAGGGTCCGCAAGGTCCACAGGGGCCGCAGGGCACGCCTGGTCCCAAAGGGGACAAGGGCGACTCCGGTCAAACCGGGCTTCGTGTCGTACAGACCGAAGGCAGCGTGAGCTGCGAGTCCAGCGAGACGCTGGTGTCTGTGTTCTGTCCGGCCGGAGGCGCCGCCGACGGCGCCAAGTGCGCCACCAATCCGACCGTCGGACTTTGTCTCAAGAAGTAATCTCTCCGAGACACGAAGCCTGCCGGCTCGCGCTGGCAGGCTACCGCTTTACGCAATCAGGTCCGCTCGTCGGCTATCACCTTGCCGTCATTCGGCAGCGTCCCGGTGCCAACCAGTTCGACGTTGCCGCCGAGCTTCGTTACGGTGCGCAGGCTTGCTGTGAGTTTGTCCTGAAGTGCTTCGCCGGGCGATGACGTTTCCGCCTTCAGCGTCATCAGATCGCTCTCGCCGGACCGCGTCACCACAAGGCGCAGCCGTCCGAGTTCGGGATGGCGCCTGCCAATCTCGGCGACCTGCTCGGGGCGGACGAACATACCCTTGACCTTGGTGGTCTGGTCGGCGCGGCCCATCCAGCCCTTGATCCGCATGTTGGTGCGCCCGCAGGGGCTTGCTTCCGGCAGCGCTGCGGTGAGATCGCCGAGCGCAAGCCGGATCCAGGGATGCTGCGGGTCAAGCGAGGTCACGACGATTTCGCCGACATCGCCCGGCGCGACGGGGTCGCCGGTGCCGGGACGCACGATCTCCAGGATCAGGTCCTCGTTGACGACCATGCCCTCGCGCGCCGGCGTCTCGAACGCGACCATGCCGAGATCGGCGGTGCCGAACGCCTGATAGGCATCGATGCCGCGCGAACGGACTTCGTCCTGCAACGATTTTGGGAAAGCCGCGCCAGAAACCAGCGCGCGCTTGATCGAGGAGACGTCGCGGCCGGCGCTCGCCGCGGCATCGAGCAGGATCTTGAGGAAATCAGGCGTGCCGCAGTAGCCGACCGGGCGATAGGCCTCGATCAGCTCGAACTGCTGCTCGGTATTGCCGGGTCCCGCCGGAATGACGGCGCAACCCAACGCGCGCGCCGAGGCGTCGAAAATGAAGCCGCCGGGCGTCAGATGATAGCTGAAGGTGTTCAGCACCACGTCGCCCGGCCGAAAGCCCGCCGCGAACAGCGCCCGCGCGCCACGCCAGGGATCGGCATGAGCCGGCTCGGGCTCGAAGATCGGACCCGGCGACGTGAACAGCCGCCCGAACGATCCGAGCGGACCTGCGACGAAGCCGCCGAAAGGTGGCGCGGCCTTGTGCAGGGCGGGGAGTTCTGATTTACGCAGAACCGGCAGGCACGCTAATGCGGCGCGGCTGGTGACGGAAGCGGGATCCAAGCCCTTGAGGCGCTCGGCATAGGCCGGTGCGGCCATCGCCTTGCGCAGCACGTCCGGCAGGCGCGAAAACAGCTCGGTCTCGCGTATGCCAGGCTCGCGCGTTTCGAGGGCGTCGTAGTGTTCGGTCATGGCTGATGCCTTCGATTCACACCGATTGCGCGCCGCCTCTGACGTGCTATCAGACGGCTGCCGGTGTCGGAGATGTTCCAGGGAACCCAATGGCTGAAACGCAAAGCGCGGCGGACCTGCTCGATTCGGCCGATGTCGTTGCGAGGCTGAAGCGTCGCATGATCGAGCACTGCCTGCCGCTGTGGTCGAGCGAAGGCTGGGATCATACATCCGGCGGCTTCATCGACCGGCTCGATCCGGAAGGGCGCGCCGATACGGCGGCGCCGCGACGGGTTTTCGTGCAGGCCCGCCAGATTTATTGCTATGCCAAGGCAGCGCAGATGGGCTGGTATCCCGACGGCCGCGCGATCGCGCTGAAGGGACTGGAGCATTTGCTGGCCAAGGCGAAAGCCCCGGACGGCAGGCCCGGCTTTGTGCACACCCTGAACCCTGACGGCGGCGTGCTCGATCCGCTGCGCGATTCCTACGACCACGCATTCGTGCTGCTGGCGCTGGCAAGCGTCCATGCGCTCGATCGCGACGCGCAGATCCGCGCCGAGATCGATGCGCTGTGCCATTTCGTCGACACGCAGTTGCGCTCGCCCCATGGCGGCGTTCACGAAGGCCTGCCGGTGTCGCTGCCGCGGCGGCAGAATCCGCACATGCACCTGTTCGAATCGATGATTGCGGCGTTCGACGCGACGCACGACCTGGTGTTCCAGACCCGGGCCGGCGATTTCTTCGCGCTGTTCCTGGCCAATCTCTACGACAAGCAGCGGCAGGTGCTCGGCGAGTATTTCGAGGAGGACTTTTCGAAGATCGAGCCTGTCAGCGTCGAGCCCGGGCACCAGGCCGAATGGGCCTGGCTCTTGAAGGGATTTGAACGCATCACCGGCTGCCCGACCGGGCGCTACCGCGGGGAACTGCTGGCGTCGGCGCTGCGCTATCGCGACGAGGCGACCGGCTGCCTGGTCGACGAGGGCGATGCCGCCGGCAACATCCGGCGGCATACGCGGCGGCTGTGGCCGCAGACCGAAATCGCCAAGGCGTGGATTGCGCAGGCCGAAGCGGGCGAAGCGGGTGCCGCGGACGAAGCGCGCGCGGCGCTGGCGCGGCTCGAACGGCATTATCTCAGCCATCCCGTCACGGGCGGCTGGTACGATCAGTTCGACCGCGAGGGCAACTCGCTGGTCGCCACCATCCCTGCGTCTTCGTTCTATCATGTTCTCTGCGCGGTTACGGAAGCGGAGCAGGTGCTCGGCTGAGCGCCTGAGTTCCATTTTGACGCGTTTTCTTCACGCGAACCGGTCCCCACTTCGCTTGAAAACGCTATGACTCACAGCCACCGCTTTCGCCGCTTGAAGCTCTTCAGGTTCTTGAAGCTCTTGCGCTGGTCGCCGGCGCCGCCGAGGTAGAATTCCTTGACGTCCTCGTTGTCGCGCAATTCGTCGGCCGAGCCGTCGAGCACGACCTTGCCCTGTTCCATGATGTAGCCGTGGCTCGCGACCGAAAGTGCGGCCCGCGCATTCTGCTCCACCAAAAGGATGGTGACGCCGAGGTCCCGGTTGATTTCCTTGATGATGCCGAAGACTTCCTTCACCAGCAGCGGCGACAGGCCCATCGATGGTTCGTCCATCAGGATCATCTTGGGGCGCGCCATCAGCGCGCGGCCGATCGCCAGCATCTGTTGTTCGCCGCCGGAGAGATAGCCGGCAAGCCCGGTGCGCTCCTTCAGACGCGGGAAATACCTGAACACCATGTCGATGTCGGCGGCGATCTCGTTGTCGCTACGGGTGAAGGCGCCGAGCTTCAAATTCTCGATCGAGGTCATGTCGGCGATGATGCGACGGCCTTCCATCACCTGGAAGACGCCGCGGCGGACGATCTTGTCCGGGTCGATGCCGTTGATGCGCTCGCCGTCGAACATGATCTCGCCGCGGATGACTTCGCCGTCCTCGGTCTTGAGCAGCCCGGAGATAGCCTTCAGCGTCGTCGACTTGCCGGCGCCGTTGGCGCCCAGCAGCGCCACGATCGCGCCCTTCGGCACTTCGAGGCTCAGCCCCCGCAGCACCAGGATGACCTTGTCGTAGACCACCTCGATGTTGCGGACGCTGAGCAGTGGCGCGGCGGCGGGCGCGGAAGGTGCGCGATCCATTTGAGTTGCTTCAGTCATGCCTGATCACCTCTTGCCGTCATCACCCGCGAATGCGGGTGATCCAGTATTCCAGAGGTGTCTCGGGTGGACCGAGAAGCCGCGGCGTACTGGATCCCCGCCTTCGCGGGGATGACGACGGAGTGTTGCGGGCGCCCGTGGGCGCCCCGGGAAATTACCAGCCGAGCCACTCGGGCTTGCGCGGCAGGTCGATCGTCTTCACCTTCTCGAGCTTGATGCCGCCGTTCTTGATGAGATCGTTGAGCGGCGCATCGGTCGCACCCGCGACCTTCATGCGATAAAGATCGACCTTGAGTGTGCCGCGGTGATCCTTGTCGGTGAAGGTCGAGGGGTTGCAGACGCCTTCGCCCCCGGCGGGCACCCAATCCTTCTTCTGGTAGAAGCCCTTCTTGACGTTCTCGCCGGTGGCGCCGCCATTCTTGGCGGCCCATTCGACGGCTTCCTTCATGTAGAGCGCGGTGCAGACGCCGGCGATGTAATGCACCGGGCGGTAGGCGTTGCCTGACGCGTCCGACATCTTGGAGATTTCCATGAAGGTCTTCATGCCCGGTGCGTTGCCGCCCCATGCCACCGCGGTGCGGAGCGGGAACACCACGCCGTCGGCGGCCGCGCCGGCGGCCTTGGCGGCGTTCTCGTCCATGCCCCAGACGTTGCCCAGGAACTGGACGTCGACGCCGGCCGCCTTGCAGGCGTTGAGCACGGAGATGTTGGAGCCGGCGGTATTGCCGAGATAAGCGTAGTTGGCGCCGGAATTCTTCAGCGTCAGGCACTGGGCGCTGTAGTCGCCGGGCGTCAATGCGAACACGATCGGCGGCAGCAACTCGAAGCCGAGTTCGTTGGCCATCGCCTCACCGGCCGCCTTCGGCGCGTTCGGATAGGGGTGGTTGGCGCCCATGTGAACGAACTTCGGCTTGCCGGGCTTGCCCTTGGCCTTCCAGTCCTCGGCCGCCCAGGTTAGCATGCCGCGAACCGCGTCGGAGTAGCTCGGGCCGTAGAAGAAATTATAGGGCGCAGGCTTGGCCTTGCCGCCGGCGCCGGTCGGGTCGGAGAGTGCTGCGGCATAGGAGGCCGAGATGTCAGGGATCTTGTCCTCGGCCAGGAATCCCGTCAGCGCTTCGGTGTCGGCGGTGCCCCAGCCGAGAATGGCCGCGACCTTGTCGGCGCCCGACCACTTCTTGTACTGCGCAATCGCGCGCGGCACCTGGTAGCCGTAGTCGACGGTATCGATGTCGACCTTCTTGCCGTCGATGCCGCCGTTCTTGTTGATCCAGGCGTAGGTGTCCGCGACGCCCTGTCCGAACGGCGTTCCGACGTCCGACGTGGCACCCGAATAGTCGGCGAGATGTCCCAGTTTCACCTGGGCCTGGGACGCCGTCGCAGCACCTGCCAACAACAGGGCCAGCGAAGCGGTGCTTAGCAGTGTCTTCATCGTCATGGACATTATCCTCCGGTTTTCTTCTCGAGGTCTTCCTATTGTCCGTCCCGTTCCGACCTCAATGCGAGAACGGGTAGAGTTTCCAGTACGCCTTGATCTGCCGCCAGCGATGCGCGAGTCCATCAGGCTCGAACACAAGAAAGATGATGATGATCAGGCCGATCGCCATCTCGCGCAGGAAGGCGATGTTGTTCTTCAATCCGAGGAATATATCGATGGGGCTGCCGCGGAGCGCGTGGCTGAGCCATTCCATCGATTCCGGCAGCAGCACCATGAAGGCGGTGCCCATCAAGGTGCCCATGATCGAGCCGAGCCCGCCGATGATGATCATTGCCAGGAAGATGATCGAGCGGTCGATGCCGAAACCCTCGTTGGAAACCACCTGGTTGTAATGCGCATAGAGCGCGCCGCCGACGCCGGCAAAGAATGCGGCGAGGCCGAACGACAGCGTCCGGTACTTGGTGAGGTTGATGCCCATGATCTCGGCGGAGAGATAATGGTCGCGCACCGCGATCAGCGCGCGGCCGTCGCGCGAGCGGATCAAATTGGTGACCAGGAGATAGCAGACCACGACATAGGCCAGCACGACGTAGAAGTATTTTTTGTCGCCGCGGAGCGAGTAGCCGAAGATCGAGAACGGCTCGGCGCTGGCGGGAACGCTGCCGCCGGTGAACCATTCGGCGCGGGCAAAGAAGTCGAGCAGGATGTATTGCGCCGCCAGCGTGGCGATCGCGAGATAGAGTCCCTTCAGCCGTGCTGCGGGCAGGCCGAAGATCAGGCCGACCGCCGCCGTCACGAGGCCGGCCAGCGGGATGCAGAAGAAGACCGGAATGCCGAAGCGGTTGTTGAGATAGGCCGAGGTGAACGCGCCGAAGCCGAAGAACGCGGCGTGGCCGATCGAGATCTGGCCGGTGAAGCCGACGACGATGTTGAGGCCAAGGGCTGCGATGCCGAAGATGCCGATCTGGATCAGCAGGCTGAGGACGTATTCGTTGACGATGTGGGGCGCAAAGCAGATCAGGACGATGCCTGCGATCATGGCGTTGCGGCTGGTCGCGGTCGGAAACACGGTGGTATCCGCCGCGTAGGTGGTGCGGAAGTCGCCGGCGGGAATGAGGGTTTGACCAGCCATGATTGATTACACCCGCTCGATGTCTTTGGTGCCGAACAGGCCGTACGGCTTGATCATGAGAATGATGATGAGCGCATAGAACGGCGCGATCTCGTACAGATTGCCCCAGTGCAGATACTCGCTGTCGAGAAAGTGCGCGACGTTTTCCAATAGCCCGATGATGATGCCGCCGAGCACGGCACCGCCGACGCTGTCGAGACCGCCGAGGATCGCCGCCGGGAACACTTTTACGCCATAGGCCGACAGCCCGGCCGAGACGCCGTTGACCACGGCCACCACGACGCCGGCCACGGCGGAGACCGTCGCGGAGATCGCCCACGCCATCGCAAACACGCTTTTGACGGAAATGCCGAGCGACTGCGCCACCTGCTGGTTGAACGCGGTCGCGCGCATCGCGAGACCGTATTTTGAGAGGCGGAAGAACCACGCCATTCCGATCATCATCGCCACCGAGACCGCAAGGCTCATCAGGTAGACGGTCTGCACCTGCAGCCCGAGGATGTTGATGTTCTGGGTCTGGAAGATCCGCGGGAACGGCTGCAGGTTGACGCCGAACATCCATTTCATCAGCGCGGAGAACACCGTCGACAGCGCGATCGTCACCATGATCACGGAAATGATCGGCTCGCCGATCATCGGCCTGAGGATCACGACCTGGATCGCGATGCCGAGCAGGAACATGAAGACGAGGGTGATCGGCATGCCCAGATAGAACGGTACCTGGTATTTGGTGAGCAGCCACCAGCACACCCAGGCGCCGACCAGCAGCAACTCACCTTGCGCGAAATTCACGACCTGTGTGGCCTTGTAGATCAGCACGAACGACATCGCGACCACGCCGTAGAGCGTGCCGACCACGAGGCCGTTGACCAGGAGCTGGATCAGGAGCTGGGTGTTCATGCGGTCTTGTCGCTTTGAGTTGCGGGCTGCTTTCCCTCTCCCCTTGTGGGAGAGGGTGGCTTCGCCAACGGGTCGGCGCGAAGCGCCGCCCGATGACAGGCTCCACGAAGACGGGTGAGGGGTTCTCTCCGCGTTCGCAGGTGTGGAGAGATACCCCTCACCGGAGTGAGTTCGTGGCTAGCGCCAGTGATGCCCTCTCCCACAAGGGGAGAGGGCGCATCAGCTGGCAGTTCGCGGGTTCGTTCCTGCACCATCATTCCGCGGCCTCCGCCATCGGCACATCGCGGACGAGATCGACCACCCGCAGCGTGGTGCGGATGCGCTGGGTGGTGCCGTCCTGGAAGCGGATCACGGTGTCGACCGGAATTTCGTGGGCGCCGCTGTAGATCGCATCGATGATGGTGGCATATTTCTCGTTGATGACGCTGCGGCGGACTTTTCGGGTGCGCGTCAGTTCGCCGTCGTCGGCGTCGAGTTCCTTGTAGAGCAGCAGGAAGCGGGAGATGCGTTGCGCCGGCGGCAGTGTGGCGTTGACGGATTCGACCTCCTTGCGCAGCAACGCGTAGACCTCGGGGCGCGAGGAGAGATCGGTGTAAGTCGTGAACGAGATGCGGTTCTTTTCCGCCCATTTCGAAATGATCGAGTAGCGGATGCAGATCATTGCCGCGAGTGAGTCGCGGCCGGCGCCGAGCACTACGGTCTCGGCGATATAGGGCGAGAACTTCAGCTTGTTTTCCAGATATTGCGGCGAGAAGCGCTCGCCGCGCGCGGTCTCGGCCAGATCCTTGATGCGGTCGATGACGACGAGCTGACTGTTGTCGTTGAAGTAGCCGGCGTCGCCTGAGTGCATCCAGCCGTCCTTCATGTCGGCGGCCGAGGCTTCCGGATTCTTGTAATAACCGAGGTACATGTTGGGGTGGCGGACGACGATTTCGCCGACGCCGTTGGCATCGGGGTTGTCGACGCGGATCTGGATATCATCGGCCATTGCCACGCCGGTGGTGTCCGGATCGACATTATCCGCGGGGTGCAGCGTGTAGGCGCCGAGCAATTCGGTCTGGCCGTAGAGCGTACGCAGCGGCACGCCCATGGCCCGGAAGAATTTGAAGGTGTCCGGCCCAAGCGCCGCGCCGCCGGTCGCGGCCGAGCGCAGCCGCGTAAAGCCGAGCCGGTCGCGCAGGGCGCGGAATAGCAGCTGGTCGGCCAGGACGGAATGCTTTCCTTTCGCCAGCGCCGCAAGCCCGGCCTTCATGCCGATATCGAAGAGCCTTTGTTTCAGCGGCGAGGAGTCCATCACGCCGGCGCGCACGTCGGCGGCGATCGATTCCCAGACCCTGGGCGCGAACAGCACGAAGGTCGGCGCGATCTCGCGGAAATCGTGCATCATGGTGTCGGGCTCTTCGACGAAGTTGACCTTCATCCGGCAAAGCAGCGCTTTGCCCAGCGCGTAGACCTGTTCCATGATCCAGGGCAGCGGCAGCACCGAGACGTATTCGTCGTCGGGCCCCTTGGGATCGAAGGCGAGATAGGTGGCGCAATGTTTCAGCACGCGCCCGGCCGCCAGCATCGCAAGCTTGGGATTGGCTGTTGTGCCGGAGGTAGTGCAGAGGATGGCGACGTCCTCGCCGCTCGTGGCATCGACCAGGCGATCGTAGAGACCAGGCTCACGCGAGGCGCGGTCGCGTCCCATAGTAGCCAGCTTCTCGGCTGCCATCAGCCGCGGATCGTCGTATTTCCGCATGCCGCGCGGATCGGAATAGACGATGTGCTTGAGGTTGGGCGCGCGGTCGGCCAGCGCCAAGAGCTTGTCGACCTGCTCTTCGTCCTCGGCGAACACGAGTTTGGCTTCGCCGTAGCTGAGCAGATAGGCTGCTTCCTCATCCAGCACGTCGCGATAGAGGCCGAGGCTCATGCCGCCGATGGCGTGGGTGGCGATTTCGGCTGCCACCCAGTCCGGCCGGTTGTCGCCGATGATGCCGATGACGTCGCCGCGCCCGAGGCCCAGTTCCACCATGCCGAGCGCGAAGTCGTGCACCCGGCGCTGATAGTCGTTCCAGGTAAAGACGCGCCACAGCCCAAGGTCCTTTTCGCGCAGCGCGATCTCGCCGCCGTGCTCCTTCGCGTTGAGGCGCAGCAGCTTCGGGTAGGTGTCGGCCTGGGCGGCGCGTCCGGCGTAGTCCATCATGCCACGCTCTCCGCCGGTTTGTCGTCGGGATCGACCAGAACCTCGTCTTCCTCACCGAGATAGGCGCGCTTGACGTGGGGATCGGCGAGCACGGAGGCCGGATCGCCCTCGGCGATCTTGCGGCCGAAATCCAGCACCATGACGCGATGGGAGATATCCATCACCACGCCCATATCGTGCTCGATCATCATCACGGTCATGCCGAACTCTTCATTGAGATCGACGATGTAGCGGGCCATGTCCTCCTTTTCTTCGAAGTTCATGCCGGCCATCGGTTCGTCGAGCAGGATCAGCTGCGGCTCCAGCGCCATCGCCCGCGCCAGTTCGACGCGCTTGCGCAGGCCGTAGGGCAGGGTGCCGGCGGTCGCCTTGCGCACCAACTGCAGGTCGAGGAAATCGATGATCTCCTCCACCTTGCGGCGATGCTCGAGCTCCTCGCGCCGGGCGCCGGTCAGCCAGTACAGCGATCCCGTGATGAAATTGTTCTTCAGTAGGTGGTGGCGCCCGACCATGATGTTGTCGAGCACGCTCATATGATGGAACAGCGCCAGGTTCTGAAAGGTGCGGCCGATTCCGAGCGCAGGCCGCGCATTCGGATTGAGGCCCGTGATATCTTTGCCGCGATAGAACAGCTTCCCTTCGGTGGGCTTGTATCGGCCGGAAATGCAATTGACGATTGAAGTCTTGCCGGCGCCATTCGGGCCGATGATCGAGAACAACTCGCCATCGTTCACGCCGAAGCTGACCTCGGTCAGCGCGCGGACACCACCAAAGCGCAGCGAGACATCGCGCACTTCCAACGTATAAGCCACTCATTCCCTCCGGATACGGCGCTTGAGCGGCGCTCTTTATCTCTTACTCGCGCCCACAATCCTACATCGGCGGCGATCTGCGGACTATCCGCCTGACGGCCAATGTCCGCGTGCGTGGTAACGCCGCACCTTGTCATCGTGCCGTGGGCCGCACGTGCCAAGGTGGTCCTCCATAAGGGAATGGGATAGTTTGAAATGTCATTTGCCTGACAATTGGTCGGGAAATTTTGCCAGGGCTTCATTTCTGTTGCACTGCAGCAAGAGATTGATTGGGATGCGACGGTCAACGCGATCATGATTGCTGCGGATCACCTCAAGCGCATCGCGGCATGGTCGCGCGAACTGAAGGAGCGGGAGATCGAGGCTGCCTGCGCCGGGATCGTCGAGAAATCCTACGCGACCAACGAGCATATTTTCATGCGCGGCGATACCTTCGACTACTGGACCGGCGTCGTCACCGGTCTGGCGCGGATGAGCATCGTGACCAAGGACGGCAAGGCCGCAAGTTTCGCTGGCCTTACCGCGGGCGCCTGGTTCGGCGAGGGCTCGGTGCTCAAGAACGAGCCGCGTCGCTATGACGTCGTGGTGTTGCGGGATACGAGACTGGCGCTGATGGACCGCAGCACCTTTTTCTGGCTGTTCGAGAACAGCGTCGCCTTCAACCGTTTCCTGGTCAGGCAACTCAACGAGCGGCTTGGCCAGTTCATCGGGGCGATGGAATATGACCGCACGCTCGATGCGACCGGCCGCGTCGCGCGTTCCATCGCCTCGCTGTTCAACCCGATCCTCTACCCGGACCTGACGCGCCACCTCGAGATCACACAGGAGGAAATCGGAGCGCTGTCCGGCATTTCGCGGCAGAATGCCAACCAGTGCCTGAAGCGGCTGGAGGGGCTGGGCCTGCTGCGGCTCGAATATGGTGGCGTCACCATCATCGACCTCGACCGGCTGCGCTCCTACGGCGAATGACGGGTTCAGGCCTGACGGGACGACTTCGCTCTCCGGGAAAACCAGTACACATTCTCAAATCATGCTCTAGGATGCGCGGCACCCCCGAGCGGCCGCAAAGAGCCGCCAGCGCGGGTTCTTTGGAGGAAGCATGAAGAAATTTCCACGCCGTCATTTCCTGCAGCTCGCCGCCGGTGCGGCTGCGCTCCCCGCCGTATCGGGCATTGCGCATGCTCAGGCCTACCCATCGCGGCCGGTGCGGCTGGTGATCGGCTACACCCCCGGCGGTTCAGCGGATATGACGGCGCGTTTGATGGGGCAATGGCTTTCGGAAAAGCTCGGGCAATCCTTCGTGATCGAGAACCGGCCGGGTGGCGGCACCAATATCGCCACCGAGCAGGTGCTGCGCGCCACGCCTGACGGCTACACGCTGCTGCTGGTGGCGCCGGCCAATGCGATCAACGCCACGCTCTACGACAAGCTGCCGTTCGATTTCATCAAGGAGATGGAGCCGATCGCGGGCATCATTCGTTTCCCGAACGTCGTGGTGGTGCATCCGTCGCTGCCGATCAAGACCATTCCCGAACTGATCGCCTATGCCAAGGCCAATCCCGGCAAGCTCAACATGGCATCGTCCGGCAACGGCTCCACGATCCACATGTCAGGCGAACTGTTCAAGATGATCACCGGGATCAACATGGTGCACGTGCCCTATCGCGGCGGTGCGCCGGCGCTGACCGACATGCTTTCCGGCCAGATGCAGGTGATGTTCGACAATATTCCGACCTGCGCCGAGCACGTCAAATCCGGCAAGCTGCGCGGCCTTGCGGTCACCAGCACGGTGCGTTCAGAGGTGCTGCCGGATCTGCCGCTGGTCGCCGACTTCCTGCCCGGCTACGAGGCGAGCGCGTGGTACGGCCTCGCGGCGCCAAAGGGCACGCCGCCCGAGATCGTCAGCACGCTCAACAAGGCGGTCAACGAGATCCTCGCCGATCCCAAGGCGAAGGCACGCTTCGCGGAACTCGGCGCGATCCTGCTGCCGGGCTCGGCGCCGGACTTCGGCAAGCTGGTGGCGGACGAGACCGAGAAGTGGGGCAAGGTGGTCAAGTTCGCCGGAGCGAAGGTGGATTAAGTCCGCGCCGCCGCACGCGGCGGATTTTTTGCAAGCGCGACGGCCATCGCGGAGATCAACGGCCGCATGAAGAAGGCGTCCTCGGCGGGATAGATGTCGGTGCGCAGGCCGTGGGACTTGAGTTCATCCGACACCGCCGGGCCGACGGAAGCGATCGGCGTGCGGTCCAACCCTTCGCGTAACCTGTCCTCGCAGCCGCGGGCGCGCGCGACCTCGATGAGGCGACGGATCTGGCCGAGATTGGTCAGCGCAATGGCATCGATGCGGCCGGCCGCCATCTCGTCGATGGCGCTGACGATGTTGGCATCGGCGGCCTGCGCGTCATAGGCATAAGGCAGCACGGTATCGACCTCGGCGCCCATCGCCTCGATGGCGCCGATCAGCGCGCCGTGGTCCTTGTCCGGGTAAAGTTGCAGGCCGACGCGATGGCCTTTGATGTCGACGCGCGACAGCATCTCGGCGACGCCCTCGGAGGTCGGCTTTTCCGTCGTGACCTGCGGCTCCAGCCCGATCTCGCGCAGCGCCTTTCCGGGTTTGGGGCCGCGCGCGAATTTGCGCGCCTTGCCGAGTGCGGCGACGAACGCATCTTCGACGCCGATGAGCCGCACCACTTTCATCAGCCGGCGAAGGCCTTCGCCGGTCAGCAGCACCATGTCATCCAGCGGTTTCTCAATGGTCCGCACGATCCATCTTTCAACGGGCGCCGGGTCCGTCACATCGCGGATGGTGAACATCGGACACTGCAGCACGTCGGCGCCCTGCTCGGTGAGCAGGCGGGAAAACTGCGCTTCCTCGCGCGTTTCCAGGATCAGGATGCGGTAACCGTTCAGTCTGTCAGCCATGATCATGCTCCAACGCTTGGCTTTGCGCTTTGTTCATCCTGACCCCGGTTTCCGGATTGGCGCAAGCGCGGCGGCAGTGATAGAGCAGGGCCGCAACTCCCATGGTTTCACCCTTCTGCCTGAATTGTAATCAAGTCGCCATGCCCGATCACCAGTTCGTCCTGACCCTGTCCTGCCCGGACCGCCCCGGCATCGTTTCCGCGGTGTCGACCTTTCTGGCCCACAATGGACAGAATATCCTGGACGCCCAGCAGTTCGATGACATCGAAACCGGGAAATTCTTCATGCGGGTGGTGTTCACCGCCGCCGATCTTGCGGTCGAATTGCAGGCGCTGCAGACCGGCTTCACCGCGATCGCCGACCGCTTTGCGATGGATTGGCAGATGCGCGACCGTGCCAGCCGCCGCCGGGTGATGCTGCTGGTGTCCAAATCGGACCATTGTCTTGTCGATATCCTCTATCGCTGGCGGACCGGCGAACTGCAGATGATCCCGACCGCCATCGTCTCCAACCATCCGCGCGAGACCTACGGCGCGCTGGATTTCGGCGAGATCCCGTTTCACTATTTCCCGGTGACGAAGGAGACCAAACGGGAGCAGGAAGAGGCGGTCTGGAAACTGGTTCAGGACACCAACACCGATCTCGTGGTGCTGGCCCGCTACATGCAGATCCTGTCGGACGAAATGTCGGCCAAACTGTCGGGGCGCTGCATCAACATCCATCACTCGTTCCTGCCGGGCTTCAAGGGCGCGCGTCCCTACCACCAGGCGCATGAGCGCGGCGTCAAGCTGATCGGCGCCACCGCGCATTACGTCACGCGCGACCTCGACGAAGGCCCGATCATCGACCAGGACGTCGAGCGCATCAGCCATCGCGACACGCCCGAGGATCTCTCGCGCAAGGGTCGTGACATCGAACGCCGCGTGCTGGCGCGCGCCATGCGTCATCATCTCGAGGACCGCGTGATCCTCAACGGGCGCAAGACCGTGGTGTTCATGGATTAGCGGGCTGCGCCTTGGGCCGAGGGCGCGGGCTTGGTCTCGTCGCCACGCTCATTAGCCGGCAACAGCCGCTTTCTTTCGCGCTCCCGCATGTACTCGTCGTACTTGGCGGTGCCGGGACGTGGCGGCGCATCGGCAGGAAGGCCGCCAACCGCCGCCGGAATGGCGTCGCTGATTCCTGCGGCCAGCTTCTCGTTGATCGTTCCACAACCGCTCACGCCGCAGCCCGCGAGGGCAACGGTCAGGAGGGTGGCAATATGGCGCGCGCTGGTCGACATCGGTAGCAAGCTACAACCTTAAACCTTTCAGGGTGATGGATTTGGGGCAGCCCTGGATCTATCGCCTCTTTGTTGACAGTCATTTCATTTGTACAATCGTACAAATAAGGTTCTTCGCCGGCGCGATCCATATTATGATACCGGCGTGGGGTTTGCGTCGCGAGGCGCCCCGCCGGACCAGAACCATCGTCCCGATTGACAATTTCGCACCGGGGAACGCCAAGTTGCCGCGCCGCGCGGCGGAATATCTGCGTTATGGTACCGCAGAAACCGGGGGACTCGGTTCGAGGCACAAAACCGATCAGGGGAGGAACACGTTCATGTCCATTTGCAGTAAAATGCTGCTGGCGGCAGCCGTCGCCGGGATGCTGGCCACCGCGCCAGTCCACGCCCAGGAGACCGTCAAGATCGGGCTGATATTGCCGATGACCGGCGGCCAGGCCTCGACCGGCAAGCAGATCGACAATGCGGTCAAGCTGTACATGCAGCAGAATGGCGACACGGTCGCCGGCAAGAAAATCGAAGTCATCCTGAAGGATGATGCTGCGGTTCCCGACAACACCAAGCGCCTGGCGCAGGAACTGATCGTCAACGACAAGGTCAATTTCATCGCCGGCTTCGGCGTGACCCCCGCCGCCCTCGCGGCCGCGCCGCTGGCAACGCAGGCCAAGATTCCCGAAATCGTGATGGCCGCGGGCACCTCGATCATCACCGAACGTTCGCCCTATATCGTCCGCACCTCCTTCACGCTGGCGCAGTCGTCCACCATCATCGGGGACTGGGCCGCCAAGAACGGCATCAAGAAGGTCGCGACCCTTACCTCCGACTACGCGCCCGGCAACGACGCGCTGAACTTCTTCAAGCAGAACTTCACCGCCGGCGGCGGCGAGATCGTCGAAGAGGTGAAGGTGCCGCTGCAAAACCCTGATTTCGCTCCGTTTCTGCAGCGCATGAAGGACGCCAAGCCGGACGCGGTGTTCGTGTTCGTGCCGGCGGGACAGGGCGGCAATTTCATGAAGCAGTATGCCGAGCGCGGGCTCGACAAGGCGGGCATCCGGGTGATCGGTCCCGGCGACGTCATGGACGACGACCTGCTCAACGGCATGGGCGACGCCGCGCTCGGAACCGTGACGGCGCATCTCTATTCCGCCGCGCATCCCTCGGCCGCCAACAAGGATTTCGTCGCCGCCTACAAGAAGGCGTTCGGCCAGCGCCCGGGCTTCATGGCAGTGGGCGGCTACGATGGCATCCGCCTGATCTACGAGGCGCTGAAGAAGACCGGCGGCAAGACCGACGGCGATGCGCTGATCGAGGCGATGAAGGGCATGAAGTGGGAAAGCCCGCGCGGCCCGATCATGATCGATCCGGAAACCCGCGACATCGTGCAGAACATCTACATCCGCAAGGTCGAGAAGGTCGACGGCGAACTCTACAACGTCGAGTTCGCGACCTTCGAGGCGGTGAAGGATTCCGGCAAGACCAAGAAGTGACGCCGTCTTCGGCGTCATTCCGGGGCGATGCGAAGCATCGAACCCGGAATCTCGAGATTCCGGGTTCAGCGCTATCGCGCTGCCCCGGAATGACGGCCTCTGAGAGTCCTTAGGTCTCCATCCCATGACCACGCTGTTCACCATCCTGTTCGACGGTGTTGCCTACGGCATGCTGCTGTTCGTGCTCGCGTGCGGGCTGGCGGTGACGCTGGGGCTGATGAATTTCGTCAATCTCGCCCACGGTGCCTTCGCCATGACCGGCGGCTACGTCTGCGCGGTGCTGGTCAATAAGCAGGGCTGGCCGTTCTTCTCGGCGTTGCCGCTGGCCTTCGTCGTCAGCGCCGCGATCGGCGTGGCGCTGGAGCGTACGCTGTACCGCCATCTCTACACCCGCAGCCATCTCGACCAGGTGCTGTTCACGATCGGCCTTACATTCATGTCGGTGGCGGCGGTCGATTACATCATGGGTTCGTCGCGCATCTTCATCAAGCTGCCGGCAGCGCTCGAAGGCCAGTTCGATTTCTTCGGCGTCGGCATCGGCCGCTACCGGCTGATGATCATCGTGATCTGCGGCCTGCTCACGGTGGCGCTGCAACTGATCCTGGCGAAGACCCGGTTTGGCAGCCGCCTGCGGGCGGCGGTAGATGATCCCCGGGCTGCCAGCGGCCTCGGCATCAACGTGCCGCAGGTCTTCGCGTTCACCTTCGCCTTCGGCTGCGGCCTGGCCGGGCTCGGCGGCGCGCTCAGCGCCGAAATTCTTGGGCTCGATCCGTATTTTCCGCTGAAGTTCATGATCTATTTCCTGATCGTGGTCACCGTCGGCGGCTCATCCAGCATCACCGGACCGTTCCTTGCCTCGCTGCTGCTCGGTATCGGCGACGTCGCCGGCAAATATTACGTGCCGAAGATGGGGCCGTTCGTCATCTACACCATCATGATCGTGATCCTGATCTGGCGTCCGAACGGGCTGTTCGGGCGCACTGCGGCGCGGTGAACCAGCAATGACCGCCGTTTCCGATGTCTCATCCCATGCCATCGCCCGAGCCCGCTGGCGCCCGGCTGAAATCGCGTTCTGGGTTCTCGCAGCCTCCTGCGCGTTCCTGTTTCCGTCGCGCTATCTGATCATGACCGACATCCTGCGGCTGGCGCTGTTCACGCTGTCGCTCGACCTGATCCTCGGTTATGCCGGCATCGTCTCGCTCGGGCACGCCGCCTTCTTCGGCGTCGGCGCCTATTCGGCCGGGCTGCTGGCGTTGCACGGCATCATCACCGAGCCCGTCATTGCACTTGTTGTCGCGGGCCTCGCCGCCATGGTGCTCGGCTTTCTGACCAGCTTCCTCGTCATTCGCGGCGTCGACCTGACGCGATTGATGGTGACGCTCGGCATCGCGCTCCTGCTGGAGGCGCTGGCGGAACGCTTTTCCAACATCACAGGCGGTACCGACGGGCTGCAGGGCATCGAGATGGCGCCGATCCTCGGCCTGTTTCCGTTCGATATGTTCGGCAAGACCGGCTTCTTCTATTCGCTGACCGTGCTGTTCCTGCTGTTCCTGCTGGCGCGCCGGATCGTGAATTCGCCGTTCGGCCTGTCGCTGCGCGCGATCAAGAACAATCCGTTGCGCGCGGCCGCGATCGGCGTCCCCGTCAACCGCCGCCTGATCGCGATCTACACGGTCGCGGCGTTCTACGCCGGCATCGCCGGCGCGCTGTTTACCCAGACCACGGCGCTGGCCTCGCTCGACGTGTTCTCGTTCGAACGCTCGGCCGACCTGATGCTGGTGCTCGTGATCGGCGGCACCGGCTATCTCTATGGCGGGCTGATCGGCGCGGTCGTGTTCAAGATGCTGCAGGAACTGTTTCAGACCATCACGCCGCAATACTGGATGTTCTGGATCGGGCTGGTACTGGTCGTGATGGTGCTGGTCGGCCGCGAGCGCATCCATCGCTGGGTGCTGTGGGGACCGAACCTCGTTATCCGCCGGGTCTTCGGCCGCAAGGCCGTCGTTGCTGTTCCCGAAAGCGATGCGCCATGACGATCGCGCTCGAAACAAAGGGTCTGGAAAAATCCTTCGGCGGTCTTCGCGTCACGCGCGACCTGTCGCTGAAGGTGGAGCAGGGCGCCCGCCACGCCCTGATCGGACCGAACGGCGCCGGCAAGACCACGGTCATCAACCTCTTGACCGGCGTCCTCAAGCCCAATGCCGGGCGGATCGTGCTCGAGGGCAACGACATCTCCGACCTTCCGGTGCACACACGGGTGCTGCGCGGACTTTCGCGGACGTTCCAGATCAACCAGCTCTATCCGGATTTGACCCCGCTCGAAACCGTGGGCCTGGCGGTCTCCGAACGGCTCGGCCGCGGCGGCGACTGGTGGCGGCGGATGGGCACGCGTCACGACGTCAACCAGGAGATCGCGGAGACGCTGGCGCGCTTTCATCTGCTCGACGTCATGAACGAACCCACCGCGACGCTGCCCTATGGCAAGCAGCGGCTGCTCGAAATCGCGGTCGCGATTGCGACGAAGCCCCGCGTGCTGTTGCTCGACGAACCCGCCGCCGGCGTGCCCGAGAGCGAGCGCCACGATATCCTGGCGGCGGTCGCGGCCTTGCCGCGCGACGTCACGGTGCTGCTGATCGAGCACGACATGGACCTGGTATTCTCCTTTGCCGACCGCATATCCGTTCTCGTTAACGGCGCGATGCTGGTGGAAGGCCCGCCCGGCGAGGTGGCTCGGGATCCTCAAGTCAAGGCGGTCTATCTCGGTGAGGCCGTCCATGCCTGACCTCCTTGCCATCGACAGCCTGCGCGCCGGCTATGGCGAGGCGGTGGTGCTGCCTTCGATGTCGCTGACGCTGGGCGAAGGGCAGGTGCTGGCGCTGCTCGGGCGCAACGGCACCGGCAAGACCACGCTGATCAATTCGATCGTCGGCATCACCCGCCGCTTCGGCGGAACGATCGTACTCGGCGGGCAGGACATCACGGCGATGCGCCCGGACCAGCGGGCGCGGGCGGGGATCGGCTGGGTGCCGCAGGAGCGCAACATCTTCCGTTCGCTGACGGTGGAGGAAAACATGACCGCCGTGGCCCAGCCTGGCCCCTGGACGGTCGACAAGGTTTACGAGATGTTTCCGCGGCTGAAGGAGCGCCGCAGCAATTTCGGCAACCAGCTTTCAGGCGGCGAGCAGCAGATGCTGGCGATCGGCCGCGCGCTGACCCTCAATCCCAAAGTTCTGCTGCTGGACGAGCCGACCGAGGGTCTGGCGCCGATCATCGTTGAGGAACTGTTAAGGGCGCTCGGTGCGATTACCCGCTCCGGTGGCATCTGCTCGATCATCGTCGAGCAGAATGCGCAAAAGATTCTGGGGCTCGCCGATCGTGTTGTGATATTGGAACGCGGCGCGATCGTGCACGATGCGGCCAGTAGCGCGCTGAAGGCCGATCCCGCGGTGCTCGAACGCTACCTCGGCGTATCCGGCGCCGTGCACTAGAATTTCCGGGCATCTGGATTGATTGGGAGTTGACCATGCAGAGAACCAAAGCTCCGTTCCGCGCCGATGAGGTCGGCAGCCTGTTGCGGCCGCCGCGCATCAAGGAAGCACGTGCCAGGCTCGAGAAGGGCGAGATCACGGCGGAGGATCTGCGCAAGGCCGAGGACATGGAGATCGAGAAGGTCGTGCACAAGCAGGCGTCTGTCGGCCTGAAGCTCGCGACCGACGGCGAATTCCGCCGCTCGTGGTGGCATTTCGACTTCCTCGCCAGGCTCACCGGCTGCGAACTGTTCCACCCCGAGACCGGCATCCAGTTTGCCGGCGTGGAGACGAGGCACGATGCCGTACGCGTGATCGGCAAGCTCGACTTCCCGGACGACCATCCGATGCTGGATCATTTCCGCTTCCTGAAGAAGCATGCCGACAGGGCGCACGTCACGGCCAAGATGACGATCCCGTCGCCCGCCGTGCTGCACTTCCGCGGCGGCCGCAAGGCGATCTCGAAGGAGGTCTATCCGGATCTCGAGGAGTTCTATGCCGATCTGGGCAAGACCTATCGCAAGGCGGTGAAGGCGTTCTACGACGCCGGCTGCCGCTACCTGCAGTTCGACGACACCGTGTGGGCGTATCTCTGCTCGCAGGAGGAATTGCAGAAGTCGCGCGATCGCGGCGACAATCCCGACGGCCTGCAGCAGATCTACGCGCGCATCATCAACTACGCGCTGGCGGAGCGGCCGTCCGACATGGTGGTCACCACGCATGTCTGCCGCGGCAATTTCCGTTCGACCTGGATTTCGTCCGGCGGCTACGAGCCGGTGGCCGAGACCATGCTGGCCGGCACCAATTACGACGGCTACTTCCTCGAGTATGATTCCGATCGCGCCGGCGGCTTCGAACCGCTGCGGTATTTGCCGAAGGGCGACAAGGTCGTGGTGGTCGGCGTCATTACCTCGAAGTTCGGCGAACTCGAAAAGAAGGACGACATCAAGCGCCGGCTCGAGGAGGCCGCCAAATTCGTTCCGCTCGACCAGCTCGCGGTCTCGCCGCAATGCGGTTTTGCTTCGACCGAGGAAGGCAACATCCTGTCGGAGGAGGAGCAGTGGGCCAAGCTGCGGCTGGCGGTGGAGGTCGCTGAGGAGGTCTGGGGGAAGTGACGCGCAGCGTCATTCCGGGGCTATGCGAAGCATAGAACCCGGAATCTCAAGATTCCGGGTCTGGTGCTTACGCACCATCCCGGAATGACCACGCAACTAACGCACCGTCACTTCTCCGCCAGATAGACCTCGCCCAGCAGCGACGAGTTCGACCACGGCACCTGCTTGCCCTTGGTCGCGGCGACGACTTCGGCGCGGACGCGGGTCAGCATCTGCTGCACCTCCAGCCCCGGCGTGCCGATGTGGCGCGTCAGCGCCGCCGAGAACGGGCTGTTGGGGCCTTCGCCGTCGAGCGCGACCTGTCCTGGCGCGGTGGCGAACGCGATCAGCGTTCCCGCACCCAGCGTCGCGCCGGCGCCGAGCGTGGACGGTGCGGCCAGCCCCGATGATCCGGCTTCGATGTCGCGGGCAGGGCCTGTCGAAGCGACCTTCGGCGCCATCGGGTTGTTGCGGCAGGCGTCGAGGATCAGGATGTTGGTACGGACCTGATCGTCGAGGCCGGCCATGATCGTATCCATGTCCATCATCGTATCGGTCATGCCGCTACCGGCGCGTAACTGGAGATCGACCGGCACCAGGTAATTGCGGCCGTCGACCTGGATGCCGTGGCCTGCGTAATAGACCACGGCAATCTGCGCCCGCGCCGCCTCGCGCAGGAAGTCGCGGATCATGGTCTGCATCGCCGTGCGGTCGAGGTCGGCGCCTTCCGTCACCACGAAGCCGATGTTGCGCAGGCTCTTGGCAATCGAACGCGCATCGTTGGTCGGATTGGGCAGCGCGCGTACATGCGCGTAGGCGCTGTTGCCGATCACGAGCGCGACGCGCCTTACGGTCGCTTTGGCCTGCACCGGCGCAGGAGGCGCGGATGGGCTCTCCTCACTCCGCGGCGATTGGCGGTCGCGCGCTGCGCCGGCCGGCGCCGGTGCTGCCGTCGCTGCCTTTGCAGTTCGCGGCGCGGGTGGCACGACCGCCTCCGTCAGCAGCGATAGCCGAATCTTCGCGGTCGCCTGGCTGGCCTTGCTGCCGGCGTCGGTAGCGTTGCCTTCGAGCGCGGCCGCGTAGTCCTGTTTGGCGCGGTCGACATCGCCCTTGGCCTCTTAGGCAAGCGCGCGCTGCGTATAGGCGGAAATCAGCACGCTGCCGGGCGGCGTCGTGACGTTGGCCGGCGCCTTCGGCCTGGCCAGCCGGATCGCCTCTGACGTGTCGGCGATGGCGCGATCGAGATCACCTTTGGCGCGCCAGATCACCGCGCGGTTGATCAGCGGCTGCGGCAAGCTCGGGTCGAGCCGGATCGTCGCGTTGATGTCGGCGAGTGCGCCGTCGAGATCGCCGTTGCGCTGCTGGGCGAGGGAAGGCCCCGACCACAGTGCGGCGACGAGCAGGGTGAGTGTCAGGATCGTGCGGCGCATCAGGTCCCCGTGATTGGCGGTCGCAGTCATGGATATCGCTTTGTTGCCCCCGGCGCGATGTGGGTTCACGGCCGCACGGCGGTTCCACAGGGGCGGGATGGGTCTTTCCTCAGTGGGCAGATCGTGGTAGGACGTTTGGGCCAGCCAAGGCTGCCCACCGATATTTCCCATCCCTTCCAGTGCCCCGACCCGATGAAGAACGATCAGATTCTCAGCCAGATTTCCGACTTCTGTCGGCAGGCCGACATGGCGGAGACGACGTTCGGACGCCGGGTCGTCAATGACGGCAAGCTGGTGCACCGTCTGCGCGAGGGCAAACGCATCACCGTCGACACGCTGGATCGCATCCAGGCCTATATCGCAGCCTCCACCGGCGCGCTCCCGCCGCCCCGGGGTCTCACGGTTCCGCCGGAGAAGCGCGATCCGCGGGGTAATTTCCGCTTCTTCGAGAACCGCCAGAAATACCTGCTGTTCGTCCATACCTGCAGCGAAAAGCGGGTTATCGCCGAACGGGTGGCGCTGGAGCTATCCAGCCTGCACCCGCGCCCGCCTGCGCTGCGGGTGTTCGACGCCGGTGTCGGCGACGGCACCGTGCTGGCGCGGGTGATGCGCGCGATGCACGGCCGCTTTCCGCATATGCCGTTCTATATCGCCGGCAAGGAGTTGAGCCTGGAAGACGTCCGTCTGACGCTCGACAAGGTGCCGGACCGGCTGTTCGAGCATCCGGCCACCGTCGTCGTCCTGACCAACATGCACTACGCCGAGGCGCCCTGGCTTACGCCGGCATCGCCCACCGCGGCTGCCGGCATGATCTGGCACGAGATCGCCTTGCGCGGGGCGTCTTCGGGCGAATTCGAGACCCAGATCGCAGAGCTTGGGCCCTTTCTGGAGCAGAACTGGCGGGCCAATATCAGCCCCAAATCGGGCATGCCGATCTATGAACGCCCTGTGGCGCTGGTCGTGTACCGGGAAGACCACCGGTTCCTGCTTGATTCGATCATCCCAAGGGCGGGTCGGACCGAGGCCAATTTTGACCTGGTGATCGCTTCGCAGCCCTACCGGGCAAAATCCTCTGTGAATTTCCGCGCCAAGCGGATTATCGCGCCACTGGCGCGGGCGTTGCGGGCAGGCGGCCGGTTGATTGGAATTCACTCCCACGGGCACGATCCGGGCCTTGAAATCATCCAGTCGGTATGGCCCGGAGAAAATCCTTTCGCTGTGAGCCGCCATGAGCTATTGCGCGCGGTAAAATACGAGCTTGGATCGGCCGGGCGTGACCTTAACTTTAATGCCTACGCCGATAACCGTTCCATCTTCCGTTATGATATGGAAGCGCTGCCCAACGAGGTCACCGGCTCGATCGGAACCTCGACGGCCTTTGCAGCGTGGAACGCGGCGGTGTATGTCGCCCAGATCGAAGACGACCGGTTGACGGAAATGACAGAAAGCAGCCGAACCCTCGATGCCACCAGAGAGGTTCTGCGAAGGCATAATGGGCTTTGGTTTTACGACGAATCCTACGTCATTTCGCGCCGTCGCGACTGACATTCCAGGATCCATAACATAGACAGCCGCCGATATCCGGCGGGAACAAGGGGTTGGTTGATGCGCGCGTCCTATCTGTTCACCAGCGAGTCGGTTTCCGAAGGTCACCCGGACAAGGTCTGTGACCGGATTTCCGACGAGATCGTCGATCTGTTTTTCCGCGAAGGTCCCAAGGCCGGCATCGACCCCTGGGCGATCCGCGCGGCTTGCGAAACGCTCGCCACCACCAACAAGGTGGTGATCGCCGGTGAAACCCGCGGACCGAAATCGGTCACCAACGACCAGATCGAAAGCGTCGTTCGCGCCGCCATCAAGGACATCGGCTACGAGCAGGAAGGTTTTCACTGGCAGAAGGCCGACATCGAAATCCTGCTGCATCCGCAATCCGCCGACATCGCGCAGGGCGTCGACGCGCTGCAGCCCGGCACCAACAAGGAAGAGGGTGCGGGCGACCAGGGCATCATGTTCGGCTACGCCACCAACGAAACGCCGGACCTGATGCCGGCCCCGATTTTCTACGCCCACAAGATCCTGCGCCTGATCTCGGAAGCCCGTCACTCCGGCAAGGAGAAGGTGTTGGGCCCGGACTCCAAGAGCCAGGTCACCGTGCACTATGAGAACGGCAAGCCGGTCGGCGTCCGCGAGATCGTGGTCTCGCATCAGCATCTGATCGAGGACATGACCTCGAACCAGGTCCGCGAGATCGTAGAGCCCTATGTGCGACAGGCGCTGCCGGAAGGCTGGATCAACGGCAAGACGATCTGGCACATCAACCCGACCGGCAAATTCTTCATCGGCGGTCCCGATGGCGACGCGGGTCTGACCGGCCGCAAGATCATCGTCGATACCTATGGTGGCGCAGCCCCGCACGGCGGCGGTGCGTTCTCGGGCAAGGATCCGACCAAGGTGGACCGTTCGGCGGCGTACGCCGCGCGCTATGTCGCCAAGAACATCGTTGCCGCAGGTCTTGCCGATCGCTGCACGCTGCAGCTCGCCTACGCGATCGGCGTGGCGCGGCCGCTGTCGATCTACATCGACACCCACGGCACCGGAAAGGTGCCGGAGGACAAGCTCGAGCAGGTCGTGGCCGAATCGGTCGATCTGACGCCGCGCGGCATCCGCACCCACCTCGATCTCAACCGTCCGATCTACGCGCGGACTTCGTCCTATGGCCATTTCGGCCGCACGCCGGACAATGAGGGCGGCTTCTCCTGGGAGAAGACCGATCTCGCCGAGACGCTGAAGCGCGCTGTCTAATTCTCTTACCTCGCCCCGCTTGCGGGGAGAGGTCGCCGCGACGCGGCGGGTGAGGGGGACTCTCCGCGAACGCAGTATGCGGATGCAGCCTCTCACCCCGTCCCTCTCCCCGTAAGAACGGGGAGAGGGGGAAGGCCGCGCCGCAATGCGTACGGCTCGCTTTATTTCTGACACGCTGGACTCACCGACTAGGAAAACACCATGAACGCCCCCACCAAGCCCGGCTTCACTGACTACATCGTCAAGGACATCTCGCTCGCCGATTTCGGACGCAAGGAACTCTCCCTGGCGGAAACCGAGATGCCGGGTCTGATGGCAACACGCGAGGAATACGGCCCCAAACAGCCTTTGAGGGGCGCGCGTATCGCGGGTTCGCTGCATATGACGATCCAGACCGGCGTGCTGATCGAAACGCTGGCCGCGCTCGGTGCCGACATCCGCTGGGTGTCCTGCAACATCTATTCGACGCAGGACCATGCAGCGGCGGCGATTGCCGCTGCCGGCATCCCGGTGTTTGCCGTCAAGGGCGAGACGCTGGCCGAATACTGGGACTACACCGCAAAGCTGTTCGACTGGCACGGCGGCGGTCACCCCAACATGATCCTCGACGACGGCGGCGACGCCACCATGTATGTCCATCTCGGTTTGCGCGCCGAGAACGGCGACACCAAGTTCCTGGACAAGCCGGGTTCGGAAGAAGAGGAAGTCTTCTTCGCGCTGCTCAAGAAGCAGCTGAAGGAAAAGCCCAAGGGCTACTTCGCCGGGATCGCCAAGAGCATCAAGGGCGTTTCCGAAGAAACGACCACGGGCGTGCATCGCCTCTATGACATGCAGAAGGCCGGCACGCTGCTGTGGCCGGCGATCAACGTCAACGACAGCGTCACCAAGTCGAAGTTCGACAATCTCTATGGCTGCCGTGAATCGCTGGTCGACGGCATCCGTCGCGGCACCGACGTGATGATGTCCGGCAAGACTGCGATGGTCGCCGGCTTCGGCGACGTCGGCAAGGGCTCGGCCGCCTCGCTGCGCCAGGCCGGCTGCCGCGTCATGGTCTCCGAAGTCGATCCGATCTGCGCGCTGCAGGCGGCGATGGAAGGCTATGAAGTCGTGACCATGGAAGACGCCGCACCCCGCGCCGACATCTTCGTCACCGCGACCGGCAACAAGGACATCATCACCATCGAGCACATGCGCGCGATGAAGGATCGTGCCATCGTCTGCAACATCGGCCACTTCGACAACGAGATCCAGATCGCGGGCCTGCGTAACCTGAAGTGGACCAACATCAAGCCGCAGGTCGACGAGATCGAATTCCCCGACAAGCACCGCATCATCCTGCTGTCGGAAGGCCGCCTGGTGAACCTCGGCAACGCGATGGGCCATCCGTCCTTCGTGATGTCGGCGTCGTTCACCAACCAGACGCTGGCGCAGATCGAACTCTGGGCCAACAACAAGGACGGCAAGTACAAGAAGGAAGTCTACGTGCTGCCGAAATCGCTCGACGAGAAGGTGGCCCGGCTGCATCTGGCCAAGATCGGCGTCAAGCTGACCGAGCTGCGCAAGGACCAGGCCGACTATATCGGCGTGAAGCCGGAAGGTCCGTACAAGGCGGATCATTACCGGTACTGATTTCGGAAGCGCTGCGGCGCGCACGCTGCGCTGAAGCAAACGCAAGAGCCTCGCAAAGCCCCGGAGCGATCCGGGGCTTTTTGCTGGCCGCGTGCACGGGCTGCCAGCATTTCGATACATGATGTATCGCAGCGGTAAGCGCACAATGCGAGTTGCAATTTCTGCCTGCTGCCCATTACATCTGGCGGCAGGGAGAACGCCATGACGGATACGGCAGAACATTACGACGTGCTCATCGTCGGCGCGGGCTTGTCCGGTATCGGTGCGGGCTATCACCTGCAGGAGAAGTGTCCGGGCAAGAGCTACGTCATCCTCGAGGGGCGTGACTGCATCGGCGGCACCTGGGATCTGTTTCGCTATCCCGGCATCCGCTCCGATAGCGACATGTACACGCTCGGCTATTCGTTCAAGCCGTGGACGGAGCCGAAGGCGATCGCCGACGGGCCGCGGATTCTGAACTACGTCCGCGAGACGGCGGCCGATAACGGCATCGACAAGCACATCCGCTTCCACCATCGCGTCAAGCGCGCGTCATGGTCGTCGCCGGATGCGCGCTGGACCGTGGAGGCCGAACGCACCGTGGGCGAGGGCGCGACTGAGATCGTGCGCTTGACCTGCAATTTTCTGTTCATGTGCTCGGGCTATTACAAATACGAGGAAGGTTACACGCCGGAGTTTTCCGGCAGCAGTGACTTTGCAGGTCGGATCGTGCATCCGCAGAAGTGGCCCGAAGACCTCGACTATGCCGGCAAGCGCGTGGTCGTGATCGGCTCCGGTGCGACCGCGGTGACGCTGGTGCCCGAAATGGCCAAGACCGCCGCACACGTCACCATGCTGCAGCGTTCGCCGACCTATGTGGTGGCGCGGCCGGCGGAGGATGCACTCGCTAACAAGCTTCGCAAGAAACTCTCCGCCAAGCTTGCCTATCACCTGATCCGCTGGCGCAACGTGCTGTTCGGCATGTACTTCTTCCAGCTCTGCCGCCGCAAGCCCGACCGCGCCAAGCAGCTGATCCTGGGCGGCGTCAAGATGGCGCTGGGCCCCGAATATGACGTCGGCAAGCACTTTACGCCGCGCTACAATCCGTGGGAGCAGCGGCTCTGCCTGGTGCCCGACGGCGATCTCTTCAAGTCGATCCGCGACAGGCGTGCCTCCGTCGCGACCTGCGAGATCGATACCTTCACCACAGGCGGCATCAAGCTGAAGGACGGCAGCGAACTCGAAGCCGACATCATCGTCACCGCAACCGGGCTGGTGCTGCAGGTGGCGGGCGGCCTCGAAGTCAGCGTCGACGGCCGCGCGGTCGATTTCGCGCGCACGCTCAACTACAAGGGCATGATGTACTCGGATATCCCGAACTTTGCCTCGGCGTTCGGCTACACCAACGCGTCCTGGACGCTGAAATGCGACCTGACCTGCGAATATGTCTGCCGTCTCATCAACTACATGGACCGGCACGGCTACAAACAGTGCATGCCGCACAACGTCGATCCCTCGATCACCGAACTGCCGTCGCTGGATTTCTCCTCCGGCTACGTGCAGCGCTCGATTGCGAAGATGCCCAAACAAGGCTCGAAACGGCCGTGGCGGCTGTACCAGAACTACGCGCTCGACATCGTCACGCTGCGCTACGGCAAGGTCGACGACGGCGTCATGCAGTATTCGTGAGGCTGCGCCGCCGGGGTGCGTCCGGACGCCCCATGCGCTATTTTGCGTATACGTAACCCCCGGCGAATCGTCCAACATGCCTTCACGGTTAACGCCGGATTAACCGACGTGGACTTAAGCTGTGCGGGCCGGTGGCACCTGACAGCACGAGGAAGCCCCATGGACGCCCAGCGAATAGCCGTTGATGCCATCGTGGCGTTGACCGATTGCGACCGCGAGGCAGCCGTCGCCTTTATCCGAAAATTCTATCTGGCCGGCGTCCGGGACCCCAAGCGCCTGACCTTCAAGGGCCTGCAGGCGCTGCGGGGCTGAAGCGCGCTCTATCCATCCTGCGAATATGCGTCCAAGACATCCATCGCGTAAGCGCGCGAGGAATTGGGCGTTGCGCTACTGACCTACGACGACTTCACTGATCTGAATGATTGGAGATAGATCGGTGTAATTGGGAATGTCTCCCATGATCTCCTTGGCGTGCGGACCAAAGCCGTTCTGGAAGGCTTCGACCGAGTCGCAGTAGATGTGACACATCCCGACATAGGTCGCGGGAGCGCCGGGGGCCCCACCTGCGAGGCCCTTGTCGATCGTGTAGAATTTGCACGCATCGCCCAGGCGGGCCTTCACCAACGGCATATGCTTGTCCTTGTAGTAGGTATGGTCGAAGCGCGCGCCAGGCGAATTGGGATACATAACGCTTACCTTGATCATGGTTGCCTCCCTGTTTTGACGTTCGCCGCTTGACCTCCGGCGTCACCCGAAATCTGCGTCAGTTTTGCGGATACTGCAACCACGTAGCCGCTATGGCGTCCGGGGATTGACGATCCTCTCTGCTGCACCGCACGAGCCTGAGGTGGAGTTTTCTCCAAGGCCCTTTCTTGCGGATTGCAGTCACGCAAAGCGATCTGTTCGCGCAGTCGGGAAAAATAGGCAATTTGCTGGAACGTTGTTTCCCTCGATGAATTGATACGACGGGCAGGCAGCAGGTGGAGTGTCTGTCATGGTGATTCCGCACGATCGCGCACGTCCCACGTCTTGGTTGGAAGAGCGTCTTCTCAGGTTTGCCAGGGAAGCCCGCGCCGCGGCCGACCTCGTTGCGCCGGGCCGCGAACAGGACCAGCTGCTCCGCAAAGCGCTCAAGGCGGAATCGCTGGCGATCGCTGCCGGCCGGCTGGCCGAGTGATGACGCCGGACGTTCAGTCCGCGACGTGCCGCGGCTTCAATGGCAGATCGACCGGAGAGTGCGATGCCTCAATACCGCGCGTATATTTTGGATTCCGCCGGAAACTTCTTCGGTCCACCGCATGAGATGGTCTGTCCGGACGACGAGGCAGCGATAACGAAGGCCTGGCACCTTACCGGTTATGGCGTGGAAGTGTGGCAAGGCAGCCGGCTTGTCATGCGCCTGCCTGCCCGATCTCCGGGATCTGCCTCCGAGGAGAGCCCCGGGGGCTCGGCCGCGTAGAGCTTTTGTCAGCTTGCCTCCCTCCGCACCCGCCGCCTGTCCCTAGAACGGAAGAAAAATGGGAACGAGCAGCACGCTCACGATGGCGGCAATAATCGAGAACGGCGTGCCCACCTTGACGAAATCGCCGAAACTGTATTGCCCGGGACCCACGACCAGCGTGTTCACCGGCGAGGAGATCGGCGTCATGAAAGCCGTTGAAGCCGCCAGCGCGATGATCATGGCGAACGGATAGGGCGAGGCGCCGAGGTCCTTGGCGATGGCCAGCGCTACCGGCGCCATCAGGACGGCGGTGGCGGTGTTGGAGATGAACAGGCCCAGTGCGGCGGTAATGACGAACAGGGTCGCCAAGACCAGGCGCGGCGCGGCTTCTCCGACCAGGCCGACGACGGCGTCGGCGGCAAGATCGACCCCTCCGGTCCGCTGCAGCGCCAGCGAGAACGGCAGCATGCCGACGATCAGGATCAGGGTCTTCCAACTGATGGAACGATAGGCGCTGTTGAAATCGACGCAGCCCAGAAGCCCCATCAGCAGGCAGCCGATCAGCGCGGCCTGGACGTTCGGCACGAGGCCGCTGACCATCAGCACGACCACCAGGGCGAGCACGGCGAGCGCGTGCGGCGCCAGCTGCGCCGCAGGAAGGACTTCCTCCAGCTCGACCGGCATGTTCAGGACGACCGCGTCCTCGGTGTGGGACTGGAGCTGCCGGATGTCGGACCAGAAGCCGATCAACAAGAGCGTGTCTCCGACCTTCAACCTCTCCTCCGACAGGTCGCCCATGACGACCTTGTTGCCGTGCCGCAACCCGATGACGGTGAGGCCGTACTCGGAGCGAAGACGGGCTTCGCGCACGCTCTGGCCGATCAACGCGGATTCGGCCGGCAGGATGACCTCCGCCGTGCCGATCTCCTGCGAGCGATCGGAAAAGTAACTGCCGATATCCCCGAGCGGCAGCGGCTCGAGCTTGAGGGATTGCCACAATGCGCTGGCGCCGTCGTTGGAGATGTCGACGTCCGCGAGCAGGATGTCGTCGGCCTGCAGTTCGGTCTGCGCGGTGGGACGGAGCACGCGCGCGGCAAACCCGGTCCCACGCTCGATGGCGAGAAGGTTCACGCCCGCAGAGCGAAGCGACAGTTCGGCGAGACGCTTGCCGGCCAGCGCCGAGCCGGCATGGATGCGGCCGCGCTTTTCGCGATCGGCGAGGCCGTATTGCTCGATCCAGCGCTGAAGGCTTGGGCGTTGGTCCCCCTTTGTTGGCGAACTTTTCCCGGGGAGCAGGCCGCGTGCGACGAGCATGTAGACGATGCCGAGTACCAGCAGCGGCAGCCCGAACGGGGTGAAGCTGAAGAAGTTGAATCCTTGCGCGCCCTGCCGGATCAATTCGGCGTTCACCACCAGGTTGGGCGCCGTTGCCACCAGCGTCAGCATGCCGCTGATGAGCGCGGCGAAACTCAGCGGCATCATCAGCCGGCTCGGCGCCATGCCGCGGTTTTGCGCGATGCGCAGCACCACCGGGATGAAAATCGCGACGACGGCGGTCGAACTCATCAGGGAGCCGAGGCCGCCGACGGCCGCCATCAGCAGGATCAGCAGACGGTTCTCGCTGTTGCCGGCCGTGGCATCGAGCCAATCGCCGAGCCGTCGCGCGACGCCGGTCCGCACCAGGCCTTCGCCGATGACGAACAACGCAGCGATCAGGATGATCGATGAATCGGCAAACCCCGCCAGCGCTTCGTTCATGGTGACGACGCCGGTAAAGGGCATCGCGACCATCACCAGCAGCGCGACGGCGTCCATCCGGGGCCGGTTGACGACGAACATCGCGATCGCGGCTGCGAGCATGAGCAGGATGAGGGCGAGTTCGAAACTCATCAGGACCTCTTTCCATCGGCGGCGGTGCCTAGCCACCGATCTGCAAGTTGGCTACCGTCGTTCATCGTAGAGGGTGTCGGGCGCTCAGACCATCGAGCCCGCCAGATGCAATGGAGTCAATCCGGTCGCAGGAGGCTCGTATGGCGAAAATCGGCATCGTCCACACCACCGAATACACCTACCGCAACCCGGTGGGCCTGCTGCGGCATAAACTGATGGTGCGGCCGGACGAGAGCCACGATCTTCGCCTGCACAGTGCGATGCTGAAGGTCGAGCCGGAGCCGAGGGCGGTCTACTGGAAGCACGACGTCTTCAACAATTCCATCTGCTACCTCGAATGGCCGGACGCGCTCAGGACCAAGCGGCTCAGCATCGTGTCGACGCTCGACATGACGCATCATCCCGATGGCCAGCCGCTTCCTCGCTACAGCCTGGATGCGACCGCCGAGGCATTTCCTTTTTCCTACGCCGCCCATGAGATCCCGGACCTCGCGCGCCTCGCCGAACGCCAGATGCCGGATCCCGAGCGAAGCGTCGACGCCTGGGCCCGTCGTGTGGTGTCGGAAGTGGAAGGCAAGCAGACGCTACGCGTGCTGGAAGCGATGACGCTCGCGATCAAGAAGGAATTCCGCTACAACGCCCGCTACGAGGAGGGCACGCAGACCGCTGCCCGGACGCTGGCGCTCGGCTCCGGCACCTGTCGCGACTTTGCGGTGCTGATGATGGAGGCGCTTCGGAGTTTTGGCCTCGCGACGCGTTTCGTCACCGGCTATCTGTACGACGATTCCTCCGGCACGACGGTGGGCGGCGGCAGCACGCACGCCTGGTGCAGCGTCTATCTGCCCGGCGCCGGCTGGACCGAGTACGATCCGACCAATGGCCTGATTGCCGGCGCCAACCTGATCCGCGTCGGCGCGACCCGGGAGGCGGAGCAGGCAAGCCCGATATCTGGCGGCTTCGTCGGCAACGCGGACGACCCGATCGGGCTGCATGTCGACGTATCGGTGCATGCCGCACCGGTAGCTTGAACGGGCGCGATGATCATTCCGGCCGTGACTGTTCACTCGGCGTCAAAGCGGCTATCGCGGACCAGCGCTCGTCAAAGTTTGCGGCCGCAAGCTCGCTCGCGTCGACCGTGGAGCCTTTCGAGAAAATGGCGCCGTCGGTCGGGTGGGGCTTCTTGCTGATAGCGGTGGTGGCGACAGCGAGCAGGGCGATGGCCACGAACCCGGTAATCCTTCGATGCTTTGTCATCCGAACCTCCTGAAGGTCCCAAGCCCATTCTGGGTCGAGGGAACGCCGCGAAGGTCCAACAAGTGGGACAGCGGGTATGTGACGAAGCGCACAGATCGGATAAGGGTGCCTTCCAACGCGCCTGGCCGGCATGAGGCCGGCCAGACATGGCGGGAATAAACGGCGAGACTTCTACCGCTCGCCGTTCACGAGCCGATAGGCACCGCGCTCGAACGTGTCGTAGGTCGCCAGCGCCTTGGCGTCGGCGAACGGCAGGTATTGCATCATGATCACGCCGGCGATGCCGCGGGCGGGATCGATCCAGAAGTAGGTATTGTTGATGCCGCCCCAGCTCAGGCTGCCGGGGGAGCGCTTGCCCGGCACCTGGTCGGCGGTGATGAGAAAGCCGAGTCCCCATTTGTCGCGGCCGTCGGCGATGAAGGTGAAGTCGGCGCTGCGCGGCAGCGCGCTCTTGTGCGCGGGGACCGTGACGGCACCGATGTGGTTCTCTCCCATCAGCGTCACCGTCTCGGCCTTGAGCACGCGCGCGCCGTCCAGCGCGCCGCCGTTGAGCAGCATGCGCACGAAGCGGCCGTAGTCGTCGGCGGTCGAGGCGAGGCCGCCGCCGCCGATCGGCGCTGCGATGGTGAGCCCGAGTTGCGGCTCCTGCAATTCGACGGCGCCGTCCATGCGCTCGCCGCCGCGCTGCTGTTGCGCGACGAGACGCGGTCCCTTTGCTTCCGGCACGTTGTAGGAGGTGTCGTCCATCCCGAGCGGAGCAAAGATGTGCTGGCGGAAATACGCTTCCAGCTTCTGGCCGGACACCACCTCGACCAGCCTGCCGACGACGTCGGTGCTGGTGCTGTAGTGCCAGCGCTCGCCGGGATCGAACAGCAGCGGGCCGCCGAATGGATAGGTCTCGCCGGCGCGCGGCCTGAAATCGCGCCAGATCTCGCTGGTGAAGGGATAGGCCAGTCCCGAGGTGTGCGTCAGGAAGTGCCGGACGGTGGCCGGCCGCGATGCCGGACGCAGCACATAGGCGCCGGTCGCGGCGTCGAAGGATTCGAACACCTGCAGGCCTGCGAGTTCAGGCAGGTATTTTTCGGCCGGGTCGTCGAGGCCGACGCGGCCTTGCTCGACCAGCTGCATCAATGCCACCGAGGCGATCGGCTTGGTCATCGAGGCGATACGGAACAGCGCGTCCGCCGTGAGCGGACGTCCGGTCGCGACATCGGCGACGCCGAAGGCGCTTTGATAGAGGACGCGCTTGCGATCGGTGACCAGCGCGACCACGCCCGGCACGTCCTTGCGCTCGACCGCCTCGCGCAGGTTGGTGTCGAGCGCTACGCCCGCGGGTGAATTTTGCGCACTTGCGGTGCCGTCGAACGCAGTCATTCCAAGCTATTCCGGATTGCCGATGTTCACCTTCAGCGTGCCGACGCCGTCGACGCCGCATTCGAGCTTGTCGCCGGGCTTGAGCTGGGAGACGCCGGCGGGCGTGCCCGTCATGATGATGTCGCCGGCGGCGAGCTTCACCTGCTGCGAAAGCTGCCAGATGATTTCAGGCACATTCCAGATCAGCTCGGTGAGGTCGCCCTTCTGCGTCTCGGTGCCGTTCACGGTCAGCCAGATCTTGCCCTTGGCGGGGTGGCCGATCTTCGCGGCGGGCTGGATCGCGGAGCAGGGCGCGGAATAGTCGAACGACTTGCCGATCTCCCACGGCCGCTCCTTCTTGCGCGAGGCGATCTGCAGGTCGCGGCGGGTGAGGTCGATGCCGACCGCGTAGCCGTAGACATGGTCGAGCGCCTTGTCGGCGGGGATGTTGAGCCCGCCGCTCTTCATGGCGACAATCAGCTCGACCTCGTGATGCAGGTCCTTGGTCAGCGGCGGATAGGGAATGGTGGCACCATCAGGCACCAGCATGTCGGCGTGCTTGGCGAAGAAGAACGGCGGCGCGCGCTCGTCATTGCCCATCTCGCGGATGTGCTCGAGATAGTTGCGCCCGACGCACCAGATGCGGCGAACCGGGTAGGAGCCGGTCTCGCCGACGACGGGAAGCGAGGCTTGCGGGGGAGCGGGAATGACGTAGGAGGCTGCGGTCATGAAAGGGTCTCGACGGGTTGCAGTTGGAAATGATGGAAGCCTTATGCGGTTGCGCTGATCGGCGCCAGGTTGGGTGTGCCGCCGCCGCGCTGCTGCAGGCGGAAGAACGAGGCGTAACGGCCGCCGCGGCGCAAGAGATCGTCGTGCTGGCCGCGCTCGACGATCTCGCCGGCCTCAACGACCAGAATGGCGTCGGCATGCATGATGGTGTGCAGGCGGTGGGCGATGACGATGGTGGTGCGGTTCTGGCAGAGATGCTCGATCGCCTCCTGCACGGCTTTTTCGGATTCCGAATCCAGCGCGGCGGTGGCTTCATCGAGCAGGATGATCGGCGCGTTCTTGACCAATGCCCGGGCAACCGCGATGCGCTGGCGCTGCCCGCCGGAGAGCTGCGTGCCGTGCTCGCCGACCGGGGTGTCGTAGCCCAGCGGAAAACCCATGATGAAGTCGTGCGCGCAGGCCGCCTTCGCGGCCGCGACGATCTCGTCCCGGGTGGCGCCGACCTTGCCGAACGCGATGTTGGCGCCGATGGTGTCGCGGAACAGGTAGACATCCTGCCCGACATAGCCGGTCTGGGCGCGCAGCGAATGCCGCGACACGTCGGAGATCGTCTGGCCGTCGATCAGGATCGCGCCGCCATTGACCTCGTAGAGCCGCAGCAGCAGCGCCAGCACGGTGGATTTGCCGCCGCCGGACGGTCCGACCAGCGCCGTGGTCTTGCCGGGTTCGGCGACGAAACTCATGCGGCGCAGCACCGGCTCGCTTGCCCGGTAGCCGAACGTGACGTCGCGGAACTCGACGCGGGCATCGCTCAGTTTCAGCGCCGGCTTGTCAGAGTCATCAGGCTCGCTCGGCGGGCTGTCGACGATTTCCAGCAGCTTGCGCGCGCCGATCAGGTTGCTGTTGAGCTCGATGTTGAGCCGCGCCAGCCGCTTGGCCGGCTCGTAAGCCAGCAGGAACGCGGTCAGGAACGAGAAGAACTGCCCGGGAGAGGCGCCCATCGCGACCACGCGGTAGCCGCCATACATCAGGCCACCTGCGATCGCGAAACCGCCGAGCGTTTCCATCAGCGGACTGGAGCGGTTGGACACGCGCGCCATCTTGTTGGCGTTGCGCTCGACCGCGGTGATGCTGGCGTCGATGCGCTCGCGCATCGCCTGTTCGAGCGTGAACGCCTTCACCGTGCGGATGCCCTGCAGCGATTCCTGCATCGTCTCCATGATGTCGGCGGTGCCGGAAAACTGGTTGTGGGCAAGGCCCTTGATGCGCTTCACCAGCTTGCGCAGCACGATCATCGCCGGCGGCGCCACCGCAAAGCCGAGCAGCGCCATCATCGGATCGGTCATCACCATGACGGTGACGAGCGCGATCAGCGACAGCAGGTCGCGCCCGATGGCGTTGATCAGGAGATTGAGCACCTGCGTCACCGACGTGGCGCCGGCGGTCAGCCGCGCCAAAAATTCCGAGGAATGCCGCTCGGAGAAGAACGCGATATTCTCGCTCATCAGCTTGGCGAACAGCGCCCGCTGGTTGTTGGCGAGGATGGCGTTGCCGATCTGCGACAGAATCACGGTGTGCCCGTAGGTCGCCGCACCCTTGACGGTGAAGATGACGATGGTGACCAGCGACAGGATCGCGATGCCGCGCACGTCCTTGTCGACATAGGCCTTGTTGATGACTTCGCCGAGCAGATAGGCGGCACCGGCCGTGGTCGCCGCCGCGACCGCCATCAGCGCGAAGGCCAGCAAATAGCGCCGCCAGTAGGCCAGCCCCTGTTCGGCGACCAGACGGCGGATCAGGATCGCCGCGCCATAGGGGTCGTCGGTGATTTTACGGGGCGTTTCGCTTGGAAGGTCGGTCATCCGCGTTCCATTGACGGCACCTGGCCGATGGGCCAGCGCGTCAGGGCTGCTTCGATGCCTCCATGCCTGCTAAAGCAGGGTTTTTCAAGCCAAATAAGTGCTTGATTTCACGCCGATTGCGCCTGCTGCGGAACGCCGCGTTCGCGGAGCAGCTTCTCTTCCCAGATCAGCGCGTGGGCGGCGATGGTGTCGAGATCGTCATAGCGCGGCTTCCAGTCCAGCGTGGTACGGAAGCGGCTGGTATCGGCGACCATGGTCATGATGTCGCCGGGCCGCCGCGGCGCATACTGGACCGCGAAATTGCTCGACGAGACCCGACGCACCGCCTCCAGCGTTTCGAGCACGGAGTAGCCGCGGCCGTAGCCGCAGTTCAGTGTGACCGAGCTGCCGCCGCCGCGCAGATACGAAAGCGCTGCGCGATGCGCCTGCGCCAGATCCGAGACGTGGATGAAATCGCGGATGCAACTGCCGTCCCGGGTCGGATAGTCCGTTCCGAACACGTCGACCTTGGCGCGTTGTCCGGTCGCGGCTTCAACGGCGATCTTCAGGAGATGCGTCGCGCCGACGGTGGCGAGTCCGACGCGCCCGAACGGATCGGCGCCGGCGACGTTGAAATAGCGCAGCACGACATAGTTCATGTCATGGGCGCCGGCGACGTCGTGCAGCATGATCTCGGTCATGAGCTTGGAGGAGCCGTAGGGCGACATCGGCCGCGTTGGCGCATGTTCGGGGACCGGCACCTGTTCGGGATTGCCGTAGACGGCAGCCGTCGATGAAAAGATGAAGCGCTTGACGCCACCCTTGACCGCGGCGTTCAGGAGGCTCCGCGTCGTCATGGTGTTGTTGCGGTAATAGCCGAGCGGGTCGCGCATCGAGTCCGGGACCACGACGGAGCCTGCGAAATGGATGATGCTCTCGACGCCGTGCTGGGCGATCACGCCCTCGACGAGGTTTTCGTCGCCGGCATCGCCGATGAACAGCGGCACGCCTTCGGGCAGGAAGCTGGAAAATCCGGTGGACAAATTGTCGACCACGACGACGCTTTCGCGGGCTTCTACCAGCGCATGAACCATGTGGCTGCCGATATAGCCGGCGCCACCGGTGACGAGCACGGTCATCAGTTCAACTCTCCCATTTATTGGGCGCGATGCTAGGCAGGACCGGTGAAGAGGGAGTTTCGGTGGAGTTGAACTGGCCACTATGCTTAATGTTGCGTATAGGAGCGTTCGGAAACGGAGCCGGGCGTGCCCATCGACAACAATTCCAGCCGCGATCTGCAACTGATCGTGCCGAATCTGCACAGGCGTTACTCGGGCGTCACGGCGACCAACCGCATGGTGGCGCCGAGGCTTGCCCGGATGTACCGGGCGGCGTGGCTCGGGCCGCACGCGCCCGACGGCATCGCGCGCATGGGATTTGCGGATATCTTGAAACTCTGGCGCCGCCGCACGCCGTTGATCTGGCACGCGCGGCGCAATGACGAGATGATTGCCGGCGTCCTGCTGCGCGCGTTCGGCTGGCCGCTGAAACTCGTGTTCACTTCTGCTGCGCAGCGGCATCACACCTGGCTGACGCGCTGGCTGATCCGGCAGATGGACGCGATCATCGCGACGTCGGAACTGTCAGCCTCGTTTCTCATGCGCGACGCCACCGTGGTGATGCACGGCGTCGACACCGATCGCTACGCGCCGCCGGTCGATTGCGCGGCGGCGTTTGCCGAGGCGAAACTGCCCGGTCGCTATGCGATCGGGTGCTTTGGTCGCGTGCGCGCGCAGAAGGGCACTGACGTGTTCGTCGCGGCGATGTGCCGCCTGCTGCCGCGCTATCCTGATTTTACGGCCGTCATCGTCGGCGCCGTGGTGCCGGAGCAGCAGGGCTTTGCCAACGGGCTGAAGAAGCAAATCGAGGCCGCCGGGCTGCAGTCGCGCGTCGTCATCACGGGCGAACTCGAGATCGAGGACGTGCAGCGCTGGTACCAGCGGCTGACGATCTACGCCTTTACCTCGCGCAACGAGGGTTTCGGGCTGACGCTGATCGAGGCGATGTCGTCAGGCGCGGCGCTGGTGGCGGCGCGGGCGGGCGCGGCCGAATTCGTGGTCGAGGACGGCGTCACCGGCGTGCTGGTCCCGCCGGGCGACGTCGATGCGCTGGCCGCCGCGCTGGAACCCTTGATGCGCGACCCGGCGTCGGCGAATGCGATGGGGGCGCGGGCGAGAGAACGTGTACTGCAGAAATTCAGCCTGGATGCCGAGGCGGACGCGATCGCCGCGGTCTACACTACCCTGGTCTGAGACATCACTTCAGCGACAAAGGCATCGAGATCGCCGCCTGCGAACAGAAAGCCAGGAAGTTCCGCTGCCTGCGCAGCCTCGATGTCGCTCGGGCGATCGCCGATAACGAAGCTGCCAGCGTGCTTGACTGGCCAGTGCTGCATTAGGTCGTGGATCATCCCAGCACGTGGCTTCCTCCAGTGATGGTCTTCGAGATAGCCGGGCACGGAGCCCGCAGGATGATGCGGGCAATACCTGACATCGTCGATCACGGCGCCTTGGGCAGCGAGCTCGGCGCGCATCCAGTCGTGCAAGACATTAACTTCCAATTCGGTGAAGTATCCGCGCGCTACGCCCGACTGGTTAGTGAACAAGAACACGAAATAACCAGCCTCGTTCAGCCGCCGGATTGCTCTTGATGCATTTGGTATCCAACGAATGCGTTCTCGCGTGGCAACATAGCCGTCGTCGTAATTGATAACGCCATCTCGATCGAGAAAGGCCGCTGGCTTTTGTATCGTCTGGCCACTCATGTTTTCGGGGGACTCACTAGCAGGCGCTGCGCGATCTCGGCGACATAGGACGCATCGATGTCTCGCATGCAGCGATGGTCGTTCATGGTGCAGGCGGTGCGGTGGCAGGGCTGGCATGAAAGCTGCGATCTGGTCTGCAGCACCGTGGCTGCGAGACCGTTCAGCGGCGCCCACAGATAAGGGCTGGTCGGCCCGAAAATGCCCATGGTCGGCGTGCCGATCGCGGCCGCGATATGCATCAGCCCCGAATCATTCGAGATGGCGACGCCGGCCGCCGCCATCGCCAGGATGCCGTTGCGCAGGTCCGGCCCGGTGAGGTCTCGAACCCTGCTGCCTCCGGCGGCGACGATCTCCTGCGCCAGCGCCTTTTCGCCGGGACCGCCCACCACCCAGACGTCGATGCCGCGCTCGATCAGCAGCCGCGCGGCTTCCGGGTAATAGGTCCAGCGCTTGGAGGCGCCCACCGAGCCCGGCCCGAGCGCCACCGCCGGCCCGGTGCCGAGGCCGTTGGCCTGGCGCCAGCGGGCCGTTTCCTCGGCCGGAACGGACAGTTGCGGCACCGGCCATTCCGGCGGCAGAAGTGCCCGCGCGGGCAGGGCCAGCGCGGCGTTCTTGTCGATGAAGCGCGGCAGCGCCTTCTCGCCCCAGCGCATCTGGTTGATCAGCCCGAAACGGGCTTCGCCGAAGAAGCCGACCCGTTCCGGGATACCGGCCAGTGCCGGGGCAACCGCGGCCTTCCAAGTACGGGGCAGGACGAGGGCGGTCCCATAGTTCCTAGCGCGCAGCTCCGCCGCCAGGCGCCACTGCTTGGCCACTGCGAGCCGGCCCCGGGGCAGGTCCCAGACGATTCCGGCCCGGACGCCCGGCATATAGTCGACCAGCGGCGCGCACAGGGAGGTCACCAGGAGGTCGACCGGCCGATTCGGCCAGCGCTGCTTGAGGACCCGAACGACCGTATGACCCCGGACGAAGTCGCCGATCCACATATAGGGGATGATCAGGATTGGCCGCGTGTCGGCGGCGTCCTCAGGCTCGATCCGGTCCTGTGAATATGAATTCATCTCTTGATGGGCCTTAACGACGCGATTCCGGCCCCGTCGGTATCTGCTCCGCGGCGGCGGGTAAAGTCGCGATCAGCCAAGTTGCCTGAAGCGCGGGTCTGGGGCAAAGCTGGCCGCTGAACAATCTTGGCAGGGGACGGCATGCTGCTGGTAACCGGGGGTGCCGGTTTTATCGGATCGAATGTCGTGGCCGCGTTGAACGCCGCCGCCCGCGACGTGGCCGTGTGCGACGTGCTCGGCCAGGACGGCAAATGGCGGAATCTCGCCAAGCGCCAGCTTGCCGATTTCGTGCCGCCGGCCGAACTGATGGAGTGGCTGAAGGGCCGCCGGCTCGAGGCGATCATCCATCTCGGCGCCATCTCGGAGACGACTGCGACCGACGGCGATCTGGTGATCGAGACCAATTTCCGCCTCTCGATGCGGCTGCTCGACTGGTGCACGGCCAACGCCACGCCTTTGATCTATGCCTCCTCGGCGGCGACCTATGGCGACGGCGAACAGGGGTTTCGCGACGATCCCTCGATGGAAGCGCTGAAGAAGCTGCGGCCGATGAATCTCTATGGCTGGAGCAAGCATCTGTTCGACATGGCGGTGGCCGAGCGCGCCGCACGCGGCGAACGCCTGCCGCCGCAATGGGCCGGGCTGAAGTTCTTCAACGTGTTCGGCCCCAACGAATATCACAAGGGCACGATGATGAGCGTGCTGGCGCGGCGCTTCGACGACGTCAAGGCCGGCCGTCCGGTGCAATTGTTCAAGTCCCATCGCGACGGGATCGCCGATGGCGACCAGCGCCGCGATTTCATCTATGTCGACGACGTCGTGCGCGTGACGATGTGGCTGTTGGCCTCGCCCGGCGTCAGTGGGCTCTTTAACGTCGGCACCGGCACCGCGCGAAGTTTCCGCGACCTGATGCTGGCGGCCTATGCCGCGCTCGGGGCCAGGCCGAACATCCAGTACATCGACATGCCCGAACAGATCCGCGACAGCTATCAATACTTCACCCAGAGCGACGTCGGCCGGTTGCAGCGCGCCGGCTACAATGGCGGCTTCACTGCGCTGGAAGACGCGGTCGACGCCTATGTGAAGGGCTTCCTCGATTGCGCCGATCGCTTTCGCTGAAGGGCTGAAGGTACTCCCATGTTCAATTTTGAAGCACTGAGCGAGGCGATCCGAAACCAGACCGTTCTTTGCGTTGGCGACCTCATGCTCGACGAATTCGTCTATGGCGAGGTGTCGCGCGTTTCGCCGGAGGCGCCGGCGCCTGTCATCGCGGTCCAGCGCAGCGAGACCAATGTCGGCGGCGCGGGTAACGTCGCGCGCAACATCGCCTCGCTCGGCGGGCGATGCATCTTCGTCGGCCTGGTCGGCGAGGACGAGGCAGGCGCCAGGCTGAAGGCGGAACTGGCGCGGGAAAGCCTGATCGAGGCCGTGCTGGTTTCCGATGCGAGCCGTCCGACGACGCGCAAGGTGCGCTTCGTCTCCGAGCATTTTTCCACCCACATGCTGCGCGCGGATTGGGAGATGGCGCAGCCCGCGCCGCTTGCGAGCGAGCAAAGGCTGATCGACGCGATCTTGCCGCAACTCGCCCGCGCCGATATCGTGCTGCTGTCCGACTATGCCAAGGGCGTGCTGACGGCGCGGGTGATCCGCAACATCATCGACGCCGCCAAAAAGCTAGGCAAGCGGGTGATTGTCGATCCCAAGAGCGCCAATTTCGCGATCTATCGCGGCGCGACGTTGCTGACGCCCAATCGCAAGGAATTTGCGGAAGCGACCCGCAGCCGCGCCGATACCGACAAGAGCATCGCCGACGCCGCGCAGGACGCCATGTATCTCGCCGATTGCGAGGCCATGCTGGTGACGCAGAGCGAGCATGGCATGACGCTGGTGGTGCGCGGCGGTGAGGCGATCCACGTGCCGGCGCTTCCAGTCAAGGTCCGCGACGTCTCCGGCGCCGGCGACACGGTCGCAGCCATGCTGGCGCTGACGCTTGCCGCGCGGGCCGATTGGGAGACGGCGCTGCGGATGGCGAATGCGGCCGCTGCGGTTGCCGTCGGCAAGAAGGGCACGGCTACGGTGATGCCTGCGGAATTGCGGCGCAAGATCCTGCCGCATGCATCATTGGCGGCCGAGGAAAAAATCGTGGCGGCGGGCGGCGACCTCGCCACGCATCTGGCGGAGTGGCGCCGGCAGGGACTGCGGATCGGCTTCACCAACGGCTGTTTCGACATCCTGCATCCCGGCCACGTCAAGGTGCTGACGGCCGCGCGCGGCGCCTGCGACCGCCTGGTCGTCGGACTCAACAGCGACGCCTCGGTGAAGCGCCTCAAGGGCGAGGACCGTCCGGTGCAGGATGAGCGCGCGCGGGCTGAAGTGCTGGCGGCGCTGGAAGCGGTCGATCTCGTCGCCTTGTTCGAGGAAGACACGCCGATCGACCTGATCACGCGGGTCCGGCCGAGCGTGCTCGTCAAGGGCGGCGACTACACCCGCGAACAGGTCGTCGGCCACGAAATCGTCGAGGCCACCGGTGGCGAGATCGTGCTGGTCGATATTCTGCCGGGCCACAGCACGACGTCGCTGGTCGACCGTGCGCGGGGAGGCAAGCTGTGAATGTGAGTGTCGAAGCCGCGCCGATTTCCCCGCTGCGGCGGTATTGGCGGGACCGGGCGCTATGGACAACGATTGCGGATGTCTACGCCATCCTCGCCGCGCTCACGCTGCCGTGGTCGACCTCGCTGGTCGCCATCTTCCTGGTGCTCTGGCTCGGCGCGGTGCTTTGGGTGATGGATTGGCGCGCCTTCGGGCGGCTGCTGAAACAGCCGATTTGTTGTTTGCCGCTAGGGCTGGTCGGTCTGGCAGCGATTGGGACCCTATGGTCGGACGCTGCTTGGGGTACGCGGTTCTCCGCCGTAAACCCCACGGTCAAGCTGCTGGTGCTCCCGGTCTTGTTTTATCATTTCGAGAGATCGAAGCGAGGGATGTGGGTCTTCATTGCATTCCTGGTGTCCTGCACCCTGCTGATGCTGATGTCCTGGATCGTTTTAATCGATCCCAGCCTTTCATTGAAGGCGGCTAGCGAACCGGGGGGCCGCGGCATCTTTGTCAAAAATTACATCGCGCAAAGCCAAGAGTTCGCGTTGTCCGCAGTAGCGCTGGTTTATCCGATCATCGGTCTGCTCAGGGCGAACGAGCCGTGGCGCGCGCTGGCGCTAGGCACACTCTCACTCGGCTTCGCCGTTAACATGGCGTTCGTGATCGTTTCGCGGACCGCGATGGTTACAATCCCGATTATGCTTGCGGTGTTTGCGGTGCTGCACCTAAAATGGCGAACCAGCCTGATGATCTTCGGAACATTGGCTATTTTGGTGGCATTGACCTGGGCGACTTCGCCGCAATTGCAGCAGAAGACCGATGCCTTCTTGACAGAATATCAGCTCTACAGAACCCAAAATGCTGCTACGTCGATCGGACTGAGGCTCGAATTTTGGAAGAAGTCCCTCGGGTTTTTTGCCGAGGCGCCGATCGTTGGACACGGCACCGGTTCGACTCGCGGCTTATTCGAGCGGGCAGCCAGCGGCGAGATCTCCAGTGCCACCCGCGAGGTTATTGGCAATCCACACAACCAGACGCTGAATATCGCCGTGCAGTGGGGTATTATCGGGATCATCGTCTTGTACGCGATGTGGCTCGCACATCTGCTGCTGTTTCGTGGTGAGGGACTGGTGGCTTGGATCGGACTATTAGTCGTCGTGCAGAATATGTTCACCTCACTATTCAACTCGCACATCTTCGATTTTCATGAAGGATGGATGTACGTGCTCGGCGTAGGTGTCGCCGGCGGAATGGTGCTGCAAGAGAGAGCCCGCGGCATGGCCGGGGAGCGGCCTGGAACTGTCTGGTCATGATTGCTGGAATGCACGCCGCGGATAAGATATCAGCAAGCGCGGGATGCCCAGCGAATCATCCCTGTATCGTCCGTTGCTGGCTTTTGGAATGACGCCCTTTTCGCAACTGACCCCGCGCAACTACCTGATCGCAACGCATGACGCGTTGGCGACCGCCTTTGCATTTCTGGCAAGTTTTTACCTGCGTTTTGAGGGAAGCGAAGCTTTCTTCGCACGCCTGCCGCTGCTGCTGCTGCTATTGCCATTCTTTGTCGCATTCAGCATTGTGATCTGCTTCCTATTCAATCTGACGACGACGAAATGGCGCTTCATTTCGCTACCGGATGCTTTAAACATTCTGCGCGCGGCGACGGTTTTGACGGTTGCGCTTGTTGTGCTGGACTATGCCTTCTTTTTTGTCGAGCCGAGCGGCAAGCCGCCGGTTTTGTTCGGCCGCGTCACCATCATTCTTTACTGGTTTCTCCAGGTGTTCGCGCTGAGCGCGCTGCGGTTCGGCTATCGCTATTTCCGCTACACGCGCGTCCGTCGCCATGCCCAGACCGAGGGGGCGTCGTCGACCCTGCTGGTCGGCCGCGCCGCCGATGCCGAGGTGCTGCTGCGCGGGATCGAGAGCGGCGCCGTCAAGCAACTCTGGCCGGTCGGCGTGCTGTCGCCGGCGGCCTCGGACCGCGGCCAGTCGATCCGCAACGTGCCCGTGCTCGGCGGCATCGACGATGTCGAAGATGTGATCCGCGACTATGCCGGGCGCGGGAAGCCGATATCGCGGCTGGTCATGACTCCTTCGGCTTTCGAACCCGAGGCGCGTCCCGAAGCGATTCTGATGCGCGCGAAGCGGATGGGCGTGCTCGTCAGCCGCCTGCCGTCGCTCGAGAGCGGCGACGCGCCGAGGCTAACCAACGTCGCGGTGGAGGACCTGCTGCTGCGGCCCAGCGCAAAGATCGACTACGGGCGCCTCGAAGCCCTGGTGAAGGGCAAGGCGGTCATCATCACTGGGGGCGGGGGCTCGATCGGCTCGGAAATTTGCGACCGCATCGCCACGTTCGGCGCCTCGCGGCTGCTCGTCATCGAGAATTCCGAACCGGCGCTTTACGCGGTGACGGAGGCGCTGGCCGAGCGTGCCACCGCCGTCATCGAGGGCCGCATTGCCGACATCCGCGATCGTGAGCGGATCATGCGCCTGATGGGCGAATTCAAGCCCGATATCGTGTTCCATGCCGCGGCGCTGAAGCACGTGCCGATCCTCGAGCGCGACTGGAGCGAGGGCGTCAAGACCAACATCTTCGGATCGGTCAACGTCGCCGATGCGGCGCTGGCGGCGGGCGCCGAAGCCATGGTGATGATTTCAACCGACAAGGCGATCGAGCCGGTCTCGATGCTGGGTCTAACTAAGCGCTTTGCCGAAATGTATTGCCAGGCGCTCGATCACAACCTGATGACGCAATCGGACGGCAAGCCGCGCATGCGCCTTATCTCTGTGCGGTTTGGTAACGTGCTGGCGTCGAACGGATCAGTGGTGCCGAAGTTCAAAGCGCAGATCGAAGCGGGCGGTCCGGTCACAGTTACGCATCCGGACATGGTCAGGTATTTCATGACCATTCGCGAAGCCTGCGACCTGGTGATCACCGCGGCCACCCATGCATTGACGCCGCCGCGGCCCGATGTTTCGGTCTATGTGCTCAATATGGGGCAGCCTGTTAGAATCGTAGAACTTGCTGAGCGGATGATCCGGTTATCGGGTCTCGAGCCCGGTATTGACATTGAGGTCGTGTTCACCGGCGTGCGGCCGGGTGAGCGGTTGAACGAGATCCTCTTTGCGAGCAAAGAGCCAACTATGGAAATAGGTATCGCCGGAATCATGGCGGCCAAGCCAAACGAACCGCCGATGCGAACATTGCGCAAATGGCTCGCAACGCTGGAGGAGGCGATTGCGAAGGATGACCGGCCGACCATCAGGGCGGTTCTCAAGGATGCCGTGCCCGAATTTGGATCGAACGCCGCCTGATCTTATTTCGGCTCTCCGCATCGCTCGAACATGCAGTCTGCCTCCATGCCCCAACGAGCTGTTCGAAAGCCATGATGTCCAGCTCGTCAGCCAGCACTATTGGCCAATCCAGCGCGACCGCCAAACCTGCTCAGCCCAAGTACGATTGCCGGCTGGAGAAGCGCCACATCACCAGGACCGTCGCGGCCCCTCCGACGACGAGGAGCAGGCCGGAGATTACAACCGAAGAGGTCATCGCCGAGCCGATCGCCAATATGGTAAGCACGATATTGAGCGCAAAGACCTCGCTCACCACGCGCCACACCGAAAAGCCGTTGTCGGTGGCGCGCTGGTAAAAGTGCGTACGGTGTGCGGACCAGAACGGTTCGCGCCTCGCCATCCGCCGCAGCAGGGTGACGGTCGCATCAGCCAGATAGTAAAGCGGCAACAGCAGGGCGGCTGCAAACTGCTGATGCCAGGCAAGCTGCAGCAGGCACCAGCCAACCAAAAGCCCGATCGGCAGGCTGCCGACATCACCGAGAAAGATCTTCGCCACCGGCCGGTTGAAAGGCACGAAGCCGAGCATCGCGCCGAACAGCGCCGCAGCGACAATCGTCGTGTCTGGCGGAACATCGCCAAGCCAGCCGAGCAGCACGACCGCTCCGGTGATCGGTACGATCTCGGCTGCGGTCATCAGGTCCAATCCGTCCATGAAGTTGACGAGGTTCACGAACCATAGGCCCGCCGCCAGTAACAGGCCGCGTTCGAGCCAGAGCGGGCAGGCGGGAACGATCCTGAGATGCTCGGGTGCGGTCAAAATCACGGCGGCGACAGCCAGCCCCTGCAGCAGTAGCCGCGGCAGCACCGGAATCGAATTGATATCGTCGGCAAATCCCACGGCGGCGATGAACAGCGTGGCGCCGAAAACCGCGACGGGAATTTTCACCCCGGCCTCACCGGCAAAAGCGATGGCCACCGCGGCGACCACCAGCGTGGCCGCAATCACGGCGATGCCCGCGCCCTGCGGCGTCGGAACATGATGGGACGACCGCACATTCGGCTTTGCCAGCGCGACGCGCAGCAGCAGCGGGCGGATCGCCGACGTCACGACGCCCGACAACAGCCCTGCTGCTGCCGCGGCTGCAAACGACAGCAAGAGTTGCGAATGTGCCATCCTACCCGCCGTCGAAATTTGCTAGAAGGTGACGTGATGATTGCGCGAAGGCTATTTGGGAACCTCGATCGGCGTCATGCCCTGCGCTGCCTTCTCAGCGCTGAGAACCCAGACCACTCCGCCGATCGCCCCGACGACGAAGTATACCGCGCCGAACAACAGCGAGATATTGACTCCCTCGTTGGCCATCAGGCCGGCATATCCGAATGCCAGTCCCATCGTGGCCTCGCGGACACCCCAGCCGGCAATCGAGATCGGCAGCATGGTGATCAGCATCACCGGAGGGACAAGCTGGAAGATCTGCCCGAAGGCCACGGGCGCGTTGATCGATTGCACCACGCACCATGCTATGACGATGGCGAGCACGTGCACGAGCAACGACAGCACCACGACTTTCGGTCCGTGGGCGCGGCTGAACAGCACGCGGTTGGCGATGACAGAGCAGGCGTGGATGTGATGGGTTCCCCACCAGCGTTTCAGCCACGGCCAGGGCAACCTGCCGAGCAGCAGAAAACCAAGACCGCCGGCAAGTGCGGCGAAATCGATCAGCAGCAGCGCCGACCTGCCGTGAGGATCGGTAATCAGGCGATAACTCCAGGGCAGGCTGGCGACGATCATGACGGCGAGCGCGATCAGGCCGATGGCGCGGTCGACGAAGATCGAATAGGTTGCGGCCCGCCAGCCGGCGCCGTTGCGTGCGACGAGCCACAGCCGTACCGCGTCACCACCGATCGAGGACGGCAGCGTCTGATTGAAGAAGGTTCCGATCACATTGAAGCGCATCGCCTGTTTGGTAGGCAGTGGCGCCCCGCACTCCGCACCGATCACACGCCACCGCAACACGCCGACCAGAATCTGCAGGAACGTGATGGCAATCGCGAGCCCGATCCACCCCAGACTGGAAACGTCGAGGCGCGAAGCCAACTCGGCCAGATCTACCTTGCGCAGCGAGAAATACAGCAGCGCCGCCGAGACGAGAATCTTCAGTAACGAAACCAGGATCCGGCGCATCTCGCCCGTGCTTGGGTTTGAGAGGGGTAAACAGCGCAAATTCGGCGCCATGCTTCGAACTTCGCCGCCTTGGTATGGTTTTCGGACCGGTCTGGCAATAGCCGCGCCGGTAGGTATTGCAGCCCCCTCGACGTGGCGGGTAAAGAGGCGCTGGCGGAACGGCAGGCGCAAGCGGCGCCAGGTTTGAGGACATGATGTCGGATCAATCCATACTGGTTACCGGAGCTGCCGGCTTCATCGGCTTCCACGTTTCCCGCGCGCTGCTGGCCGCAGGCCGGACCGTGGTCGGTCTCGACAATCTCAACAGCTATTACGATCCGGCGCTGAAGCAGGCCAGGCTGGAAATTCTCCGCGGCGAGCCGCGCTTCGCCTTCGAACAGATCGATCTCGCCGATCGCGCTTCAATGGAACGCCTGTTTGCCAGGCACCGCTTTCCAAGAGTGGTCCATCTTGCGGCGCAGGCCGGCGTGCGTCATTCGATCGATCATCCGCACGACTATGCCGACGCCAATCTGGAAGGCTTTCTCAACGTGCTGGAAGGCTGCCGGCATCACGGATGCGGCCATCTGGTCTATGCATCGTCGTCGTCGGTCTACGGCGCCAATACCAAGCTGCCGTTTTCGGTGGACGACAGGACCGATCGGCCGATCAGCCTGTACGCCGCCACCAAGAAGGCCAACGAGCTGATCGCGCATTCCTACAGCCACCTTTACCGGCTTCCAGCGACGGGATTGCGCTTCTTTACCATTTACGGGCCGTGGGGACGGCCCGACATGGCGATTTTCATGTTCACCAGGGCGATCCTGGAGGGCACGCCGATCAGGCTCTTTAACCATGGCCGGATGCGTCGCGATTTTACCTTTGTCGACGATGTAACCCGTGTCGTATCGCGGCTGGTCGACCACGTGCCCGCCGACGGCGGCCCGGCCGCCGGCGCGCCGGCAAAAATTTACAATGTCGGCAATAATCATCCGGAAGAACTCACCCATGTGGTAGCCGTTCTGGAGCAGGAACTCGGCCGCCGGGCGGTCAGGGAGATGTTGCCGATGCAGCCCGGAGACGTGACCGAAACCTTCGCCGACGTCGCGGAACTCATGCGCGACACGGGCTTCAGGCCGCAGACATCGATCGAGGATGGCCTTCGCGCGTTTGTCGCCTGGTATCGCGACTACCACAGGATCTGAGACGCCGATGAATCGACGAATTATCCCTCTGATCATGTGCGGCGGCGCCGGGACGCGGCTGTGGCCGGCATCGCGCGAAGTGCATCCGAAGCAGTTTCTGTCGCTGTTCGGCGCGCGCTCGACGTTCCAGGATACGCTGTTGCGGGTTTCCGACGCTGCGCTGTTCGAGCGGCCGGTCGTCATCACCAACAACGCCTATCGCTTCATGGTGCTCGAACAATTGGCGGAGATCGGCCTTGAGGCCGACGTGCTGCTGGAGCCGATGCGGCGCGATTCCGGGCCTGCGATCGCGGCCGGCGCCGCCTTCGCGCAGGCGCGCGACAGGGACGCGATCGTGCTGGCGCTTGCCGCCGATCACGTGGTTGCCGACACGGCAGCGTTTCTCGCCGCGTGCCGCGAGGGCCTTGCCGCGGCGGAAGCCGGGCACATCGTGACGTTCGGCGTCCAGCCTGAGCGCGCCGCCACCGAATACGGTTACATCAATCCCGGCGAGACCATTTCCGGCAAGGTGCGCGCGGTCGCGAAATTCGTCGAGAAGCCGGATCCGGCCACCGCGGCCGACTACGTCAAGTCAGGCTATCTCTGGAACAGCGGCAACTTCATGTTCCGTGCCGCGGTCCTTTCGGATGAATACCGCAAGCTGGATGCTGCAAGCGTGCAGGCCGTGACCGATGCGGTGGCGAAGGCTGGAAGCGATCTCGGATTCGTCAAGCTCGACGAAGCGGCGTTCGGATCGGCGAAATCGATCTCGATCGACTATGCGGTGATGGAAAAGACCTCGCGCGCCGCCGTGGTGCCGGTCGCATGCGGCTGGTCCGATGTCGGCTCGTGGCATGCGGTGTGGGAATTGTCCGACAAGGACGGCAACGGCAACGCGGCGCGTGGCGTCGCCGTGTTCGAAGATTCCCGCAATTGCAACGTCTCGACCGACCGCGCGCTGGTGGCGCTCGAAGGCGTCGACGATCTCGTCGTGGTTGCGACCCAGGACGCCGTGCTGGTGAGCCGGCAAAAGGACGCCAACGGGTTGAAGCGGCTCGTCGCAAAACTGAAGAGCGTGGCGCCGCAGGTGACGGAAGAGCACATCAGGGTGCACCGGCCCTGGGGCTCCTATCAATCGGTCGATAATGGCGACCGCCACCAGGTCAAGCGTATCATCGTGAAGCCGGGCGGCCGGCTCTCGCTGCAGAAGCACCATCACCGCTCCGAGCACTGGATCGTGGTGCGTGGCACGGCGCAGGTGACGGTCAACGCAACGGTCAAGACCGTGCACGAGAACGAATCGATCTACATCCCGATCGGCGCGGTGCACCGGCTTGAAAACCCCGGCAAGATCCAGCTCGAGCTGATCGAGGTGCAGACCGGCAGCTATTTCGGCGAGGATGACATCATCCGTATCGAGGATGACTACCGCCGCACGTAAAGGGCGGTAGTTTTACCGGGCGGGCGGCCCAACTGCGCCAAGACAATGTAACTCTTTGAATCAAAACGTGTCCGGAAACGGCCAATGGCATTCGCCACGTTTGTGGCGCCGTGCTAGAGAACGGTCGGGATGTTGACGGGCACAATTCTGTTGGGGTTGATTTAGATGAGTTCCAGAGAGGCTGTATCGGGCGCACCGGCCGATGCACAACGCGCGCTGCGCGTCGGCGTCGTCGGCGCGGGCGTGATGGGCAGCAACCATGCCCGCGTGCTGTCGGGTCTGCCCGGCGTGGCGCTGGTCGGTATCGTCGATCCGCTGCCGGAACATCGCGCGCGGGCCACGGCAATGGTCGGTTGCCGTGCGTTCGAGAGCCTGGACGAGATGTTCGACGAAGGCGTCGATGCCATCACCATCGCGGCGCCGACCCATCTGCATCACGAGATCGCGCTCGCCTGCATCACGCGAAACATCCATATCCTGGTCGAAAAGCCGGTCGCCTCCACGGTCGAGGAGGGGCACGACATCGTCGATGCGGCGCGCAGCGCCGGCGTGACGCTGATGGTAGGCCACGTCGAGCGCTTCAACCCGGCGGTGGCCGCGATCAAGCAGGCGATCGCGGGCGAGGACATTCTCTCCATCGGCATCACCCGGGTCGGGCCGTTTCCGCCGCGCATGTCGAATGTCGGCGTGGTCATCGATCTCGCCGTGCACGACATCGACCTGATTCGCTGGTTCACCGAATCCGACATCGTCGAGGTGCAGCCGCAGCTGTCGAGCGCGGTCGCGGAGCGCGAGGACATCGCGCTGCTGCAATTCCGCACCGCTTCGGGCGTCCTTGCCCACATCAACACCAACTGGCTGACGCCGTTCAAGGCGCGCAGCGTCACGGTCGCGACCCGCGGCAAATATGTGATGGGCGATCTCCTGACCCGGCAGGTGACGGAGTGTTTCGGCTTCAAGCCCGACGGCAGCTATTCGATGCGCCATCTGCCGGTCGGCCATGACGAGCCGCTGCGGGCCGAGCTGATCGCGTTCCTCGAGGCAGTTCGCAGCGGCAGCGTGCCGGCAGTCTCCGGCGACGAAGGCGTCGCCAGCCTCGAGATTGCGATCCGCTGCCTCGAGCAGCCTGCCAAGCCCGCGGCCTCCGCCGCGCGCAAGGGACCGCGCCGTATCGCCAGCTGAACTTCAATAACGATCCAAGCAAGGCTCCATGAACCAGCACATGCGTCCAGAACCCGTTCCTTTCATCGACATCGCCGCGCAGCGCCGACGGCTCGGCAAATCCATCGATGAGGCGGTGGCCCGTGTGCTTACGCACTGCCAGTTCATCAACGGACCGGAAGTCACCGCTCTGGAAGCGGCGCTTGCGAAATTTTCCGGCGCCAAACATGTCGTGAGCTGCGCCAGCGGCACCGACGCGCTGCTGATGGTGCTGATGGCGAAGCAAGTCGGCCCGGGCGATGCGATACTGTGCCCGTCATTCACGTTCTGCGCGACCGGCGAGGCGGTAGCGCTGACCGGCGCGACGCCGGTTTTCGTCGATGTCGACGAAGCCACGTTCAACATGGATACCGCCTCGCTCAAGCGCGGCATCGCCACCGCACGCGAGCGCGGCCTGAAGCCGCGCGCGGTCATTCCGGTCGATTTGTTCGGGCAGAGCGCCGACCATGACGCGATCGGCGCGATCGCCGAAGCCGAAGGGCTGTTCGTGCTGGATGACGCCGCCCAGGGCTTTGGCGCCAGCTACAAGGGCCGGAAGCTCGGCACGTTCGGTCTCGCCACCGCCACCAGTTTCTTTCCGGCAAAGCCGCTCGGCTGCTTCGGCGACGGCGGGGCGATCTTCACCGATGACGACGCGCTGGCGGAGACGCTGCGCAGCATCCGCGTCCACGGTCAGGGCGCGGACAAATACGACAACGTCCGGCTCGGCATCACCGGACGGCTCGACACCATGCAGGCCGCTATCCTGATCGAGAAGCTGAAGATCTTCGAGGACGAGATCGCGGCGCGCAACGAGGTGGCGGCGCGCTATGCGCGCGGGCTCGGCAATGTCGTGACCGTGCCCCGGCTTGCTTCCGGCTGCACCTCGGTATGGGCGCAATACACCATCCGGCTGCCGAAGGGCACCAACCGCGACGATTTCGCCGCAGCGTTGCGGGCACAGGGAATTCCGACCGCGATCTACTACACCAAATCGATGCATCAGCAGACCGCCTATCGCGATTTCCCGGTCGCCGGCGGCGGGCTGCTGGCAAGCGAGCGGCTGTCGGACGATGTCATCAGCCTGCCGATGCACGCCTATCTCGACGAGGCGACGCAGCAGCGGGTGATCGAGGCGGTGCGCGGCGCGCTTTCCGCCTGATTTCGCCGTCACATAGCGTTTTCAAGCGAAGTGAACTTCGGTTGGCGTGAAGAAAACGCGTCAAATGAAGACAAATACTTCCGATATGCGCTAGAAGCGGCGCATGCTCGGACGCATCTTCACCGTCGGCGGCTTCACGCTTCTTTCGCGGATCACCGGATTCGCGCGCGACATCATGCTCGCCGCGATTCTCGGCGCGGGGCCGGTGGCGGACGCGTTCTTCGTGGCGTTGCGGCTGCCCAATCATTTTCGCGCGATTTTCGCCGAGGGCGCCTTCAACGCCGCGTTCGTGCCGGCCTACGCGCATCTTCGCGGTCAGGGCGAAGCCTCGGCGAGCTTGTTCGCCGACCGCATCTTTACGCTGCTGTTTGCCGCGCAAATCATCCTGCTCGTACTGGCGTGGTGGTTCATGCCGGAGGTGATTGCCGTTCTCGCGCCAGGGTTCAAGGACGATCCGGTCCGCGGTGAACTCGCGATTTCTCTGACGCGGATCACGTTCCCGTATCTGCTGCTGATCACGCTGGTGACGCTCTACGGCGGCATGCTCAACGTGATGCACCGCTTCGCCAGTTACGCGGCAGCGCCGATCTTTCTCAATTTGTCGATGATGGCGACGCTGGCGCTGGCGGCGTTCTTTCCGGGCGTCGGTTACGCGGCGGCGTGGGGTGTGCTGCTGGCGGGAATCCTCGAATTCCTGCTGCTGGCCGGAGACGCGGCCAGGAGCGGGATTCTGCCCAAGTTCGCCATACCAAGGCTCGATGAGGATGTGCGGGCGTTTTTCCGCGCCCTGGGGCCTGCGACCATCGGTTCGATGGGAACGCAGATCGCGCTGTTCGCCGACACCATCATTGCCACGTTCCTGCCGGCCGGTGCGCTGTCGGCGCTGTATTATGCGGACCGCCTGAACCAGTTGCCGATCGGCGTGATCGGGATCGCCATCGGCACCGTGCTGCTGCCGGAAATGTCGCGACGCCTTACCGCGAACGACGTTACCGGCGCCTCGGCGGCGCAGCGGCGGGCGTTCGAGTTCTCGCTGTTGTTTTCGGTGCCGTTCGTGGCGGCCTTCCTGACCGTGCCCGACGTCATCATGCGCGCGATGTTCGCGCGCGGGGCGTTCTCGAAGGCCGATGCGGTGGCGGCGGGTGCTACGTTGGCAGCCTATGCGATAGGGCTCATTCCGTTCGTGACCATTCGCAGCGCGGTCGCGACCTTCTATGCCCGCAAGGACACGGCCACGCCGATGAAGGCGGCGCTGACCGGCATCGCCGTCAACATCGCCCTGAAAGTCGCGCTGATGGGATCGCTCGCGCAAATCGGCCTGGCGCTCGCCACCGCCGTCGGCGCCTGGATCAATCTGCTGCTGGTGCTCTTCTTCGCGGTGCGGGCCGGCTATCTGGAACTCGACCGCGCCTGGGCGATTTCGCTCGCCAAGTTCGCCGCGGCCGGCGTGCTGCTCGCCGCCGCCCTGTGGGGCACCGCGCGATTCGCGAGCGTCTATTTTGCGCAGATGCACATCTTTCGCGAAGAGACGGTGCTGCTGCTGCTGATCGCCACCGGCGCGTTCGCGTACGGGGTCCTGATCCTGCTGCTGTTCGGCCGGGGATGGCTGTTCACGCTGGTTCGCGAGCGCAAACATTCCAGCTAAATGACTGGCACAAAAAGAAAATCTCAGGAGCGATGCCACGTTGTCGAGCGGCTTTTGCGAGCACCGTTGGCCCCCGCGGTCGCGAAATATTGATCAAGCCACTCGTCCGCAAATCAAGGCCCCGTACCGACCGGGGGCTTTTGTGCAGGCGCGAAGGGCCGATCCAATGATCGATCTCCGAAGCGGCTTCGATTGGCAGGCTGCATGTTGTTTGCGCTGGCGCGCGAACCACTGCAATATGGAACGCTTCCAGAGTGTGATCCCCGAAAAGATCATGCGCAAATCATAAGAGGGAGGAGGATGACGGTTCGTGTGACCGTCGTCATGCTCCACGACAATTGGAGAAACGATGGCAGCTCCCATCAAATTCGGCGTCGGTCAAAGCGTCCTCCGCAAGGAAGACGACGCGCTCATTCGCGGCAAGGGCCGCTATACCGATGACCATTCGCCGGCGCCGGCGCTGCACGCGCTGATGCTGCGCTCGCCGCATGCGCATGCGAAATTCACCATCAACGTCACCAGGGCCCGCGGGATGCCGGGCGTGGCGTTGATCCTGACCGCGGCCGAAGTGGCCGATCTCGGCGACCTGCCTTGCCTGTTCAACCTGGAGACCGATCCCTTCACCGGCCCGCCATACCCGATCCTCGCCAGGGACGAGGTGCGCCACGTCGGTGACGCCATCGCCTTCGTCGTCGCCGACACCATCGACCAGGCCCGCGATGCGATCGAGGCGATTGAAGTGAACTGGACGCCGCTGCCCTCGGTGGTCGGTGTCGTCAATGCGGTCAAGCCGGGCGCGCCGCTGGTCTGGCCCGACAAGCCGGGCAATGTGCTGTTCGACGTGCCGATCGGCGACAAGGCGGCAACCGATGCCGCCTTTGCCAAGGCGCATGCGGTCGCCGAAGTGTCGATCGTCAACCCGCGCGTCATCACCAACTTCATGGAGACGCGCGCCGCGGTCGCCGAATACGACGCCAAGCGCGATCACCTGACGCTGACCATCGGCAGCCAGGGCAGCCATCGCCTGCGCGAAATCCTGTGCGGCATGGTGCTGAAGATGCCGATGGAAAAGATGCGGGTGATCTGTCCCGACGTCGGCGGCGGCTTCGGCACAAAGCTGTTTCCCTACCGCGAATACGCGCTGATCTCGGTGGCCGCGCGCAAGCTGCGCAAGACCATCAAGTGGACCGCCGACCGCGCCGACCACTTCATGGGCGACGCGCAGGGCCGCGACAACGTCACGACAGCCAGGATGGCGCTCGCCGAGGACGGCAAATTCCTTGCCATGGACGTCGACCTGATGGGCGACATGGGGGCGTACCTCTCGACTTTCGGGCCGTACATTCCGCACGGCGGCGCCGGCATGCTGCCCGGCCTCTACGATATCCAGACCTTCCATTGCCGGGTGCGCACGGTGTTCACCAACACGGTGCCGGTCGACGCCTATCGCGGCGCCGGCCGCCCCGAGGCCGCCTACGTGATCGAGCGCCTCGTTGATGCCGCTGCACGCAAGATCGGCATGACGCCGGACGCGATCCGCCGCAAGAACTTCATTCCGCCGAAGGCGATGCCGTACAAGACCGCGACCGGAAAGGTCTACGATTCCGGGGATTTCACGGCGCACATGAAACGCGCGATGGAAGTCGCGAACTGGAAGGAGTTTCCCAAGCGCGCCAAGGCGGCGAAGAAGCAGGGCCTCGTACGCGGCATCGGCATGGCGAGCTACGTCGAGGTTTGCGGCACCATGGGCGAGGAGACCGCCAATGTCGCGCTCGATCCCAATGGCGACATCAACATCCTGATCGGCACCCAGTCGAGCGGGCAGGGGCACCAGACCGCCTATGCACAACTCGTCGCCGAGCAGTTCGGGGTACCGCCCGAGCGCGTCCACGTCCTGCAGGGCGACACCGACAAGATCCCGACCGGTCTCGGCACCGGCGGTTCGGCGTCGATCCCGACCGGCGGCGTCAGCGTCGAGCGCGCCACGCGCGAACTCGGCGGCAAGCTGAAGGAGGTCGCGGCCGAAGCGCTGGAAACCAGCGCGGGCGACCTCGAGATCAGCAACGGCATGATCCGCATCGCCGGCACCGACCGCTCGATCAGCTTTGCGGATCTCGCCAAGCGCCCGGGCACCGATCCGTCGAAGCTGAATGCGAGCGCGACTTTCGCGCAGGCCGACGGCACCTATCCGAACGGCACGCATCTCGCCGAAGTCGAGATCGATCCGGCGACCGGCATCATCAAGATCGTCAACTACGTCATCGTCGACGATTTCGGCGTGACGCTCAATCCGCTGCTGCTCGCCGGCCAGGTGCATGGCGGCGCGATGCAGGGGATCGGCCAGGCCTTGATGGAGCAGGCGGTCTATAGCGCAAGCGACGGCCAGCTCGTCACCGGCACCTTCATGGACTACGCGCTGCCGCGTGCCGCCGACGGCCCGTCATTCCACTTCGAGACGCACAACGTGCCGTGCACGACCAATCCGCTCGGCGTGAAGGGCGCGGGCGAGGCGGGGGCGATTGGCTCCTGTCCTGCCATCGTCAACGCGATCGTCGAGGGGCTGTGGCGCGAGTACAAGATCGATCATATCGACATGCCGGCCACGGCCGAGCGGGTCTGGATCGCAATCCGGGAAGCGCAGAAGCGCCATAATCTCTGATATTTTGTCGCAGGCGGAATGACAGGCTGCCTGCGGGGTTGGAAGTTTTCGGTGGGCCCGCGGCGCGCGCGGGCTCACGCGCGTCATAGCCAGGAAGGGGTTTAGCCAATGAAGCGTGTTTTGGTGGTAGCAGGAGCCTTGTTGCTGAGTGCAGGCGCGGTCGTGGCGAGCCAGGATGTGGCCAACCAGACGCAGACGGCCATGAAGGCGACCGGAAGGGCCATGGGCGCTACGCTCGGTCCCATGGTCAAGGGCGAAAAGCCGTACGACCAGGCTGCCGTCGATACGGCGCTGACGCAGTTGCAGGATACCGCAAAGAAGCTGCCGACGATGTTTCCCGAGAGCATCAAGGGCCTGAAGATCGAAGGTGACTACTCATCGTCGCCGAAGATCTGGGAAGACAAGGCCGGCTTCGCGGCGAAGATCGACAGCTACGCCAAGGTCGTCACCGAAGCCAAGACCAAGATCAAGGACCTCGATTCACTGAAGGCGACCGTACCCGCGATCGGCAAGGAATGCAGCGCCTGCCACGAGACGTTCCGTCTCAAGAACAGCTGATCCGGTTCGGTCCAGGCACAGAGGGCGAGCGCCGGAAGCGCCCGCCCTCTTTTTTGTCTGCAGTCAGATGACGAAATCCGGATTTATCCCGGAACGCTCGCGAGCGTTGCGGGATTTGATCGAGGTGCATAACGCAAAGTTCGCTCATACTGGGCTTTGGAACGTGGATCGGTAAATGCTGCGACGAATTCTCCTTGGCTTGATGTTGGTTGGCGCGATCGGCGCGGGCATTTTCTGGTGGCTCACGACTCCGGCTGTCGTTACGGCGGCTTCGCTGCCGCCCCACACACCGAACGTCGCCAACGGCCTCATGGCGTTCAATGCCGGTGGATGTTCCTCCTGCCACGCCGTGCCCAACCAGCCTGACCGGCTGAAACTCGGCGGCGGACTTGCCATGCCGTCGCCGTTCGGGACCTTCCATGTCCCCAACATCTCGCCCGATCCGACCTACGGCATCGGCCGCTGGAGCGAGGGTGATTTCGTGACGGCGGTTCTCAAGGGGACCTCGCCGGACGGTGCGCACTATTTCCCGGCTTTTCCCTACGCATCCTACCAGTATGCGAAGGTCGAGGACGTGCGCGACCTGTTCGCTTATCTGAAGACGCTGGCGCCGGTGGCCGGCAAGACGCGCGATCACGATCTGCCGTTTCCATTCAACATCCGTCGCAACGTCGGTATCTGGAAGTGGCTGTTCATGGACGACAAGCCCTTTGTGCCTGATGCCTCGCGCTCGGCGTCGTGGAATCGCGGCGCCCACCTCGTCAACGGTTTCGGCCATTGCGCAGAGTGCCACAGCCCGCGCAACTTCCTCGGCGGCATCGTCGAGGCGCAGCGCTTCGCCGGAGGTCCCAATCCGGAAGGCGAGGGCTGGGTGCCCAACATCACCCAGAAGGGCGGATTGGCCGAGTGGAGCGTCAGCGATATCGCTTATTTTCTGGAGACCGGGCAAACGCCTGAAGGCGACACCGCCGGCGGATCGATGGCGCGCGTGATCCGGAATACGTCGCAATTATCGGCGGAGGATCGCACGGCCATGGCGGAGTATTTGAAGTCGCTGCCGCCGGTTGAGGGACCGCCCCGCCCGAAAAAAGCCAAGCAGAGCTAACGCGCTGCCGGCGTGGCTTGAAGCAGAACGAAAGAAGCTTCCAGCCACGGATCAAGTCCGTGACGGCCCGCGCGCTATCCCGGGGTCAGGGCCGCCGTGATCGGCATTCGCCGGTCCGGCATCGGCGTGAACGCGGGCGGCGGCACGATCGACAGTGGCTTGCGCGGCGCCGGCGTGACATTCCTGGTTTTCTTTGGTTCGGCCGGACGCTTGACCGGGGACATGTCGGTCGGCGGACGATCGAGCACGCCGACACTGTGCAGGACGATGCCGCGATCGAGATAGGCGGCTGCGAAGCGCGGATAATATTGAACTGCCAGATTGTACGAGGCGAACGCCGGGACGGGGTGTTCGAAACGGCCGATTGGAGCGGCGGCTGCTTCCTTGGCCGCAGGCGTTGTGACGGTCGCAGGCGTCGCGACGTTTCCGTCGATCGATGCCTTGCGCTCATGCTGAACGCGCGTTTCGGCCGGGTTGGGAAGCACAGGCAGGGCAGCCGCAAAGGCCTGGAGCGTGGCGCCGGGGATATTCTCGGCCTCGATTTCCGCGGCGCTCGGCGGCTTGGAAAACAGGCCGAACACGGTGTAGCCCCCGACCAGCACCGCCGAAATGATCGTCGCTGCCATCGTGTTGGAGGCGTATTTGCCGACCACCTCGTACGTACGCGTCGATGGCACTTGCTTGGCAGGCGACGGCTGAAGGGCAATGGCGAGCAATTCATCGTAGGTCGCGCGCTGGTCGACATCCGTCAGGATGTCATAGGCGCGCACGAGTTCCCGGAATCGGAGTGCAGCATCCGGATTATCGGGATTGATGTCAGGATGGGTTGCCTTGGCAGCCTTGCGGAACGCGGTCCGCAAGCCCTCGGCATCATCACTCGGAAGAGCTCCGAGTAAATCGTACAGCGTCCCCATGGTGGTACTCGCGACTGTTTCCCCCTCGGAAATCTCCCGCCGCGGAGCCTCCGATTGACGACCACCTACGAATCAAAAATATCTGGGCGGTAGCATGATCCAGTTATGGCAAAAGCATGCCATTGGAAGCTGCGTGAGCCGTTCGTTGCCGTGCGGTGGAATTTGCCGCTCGGGGAGGCGCCTTCGGACGCCCGCATCGCGGCGTGACGAGGCTTTTATCCAACCTGAGGTTGAGAGGCGCGAAGTGGGCAGGTTCGCCGGCCGTTTTAGCCCGTGCCGAACGCCTTGAAGGTGATGATGGTGTGGGTGTCCTGGATACCCGGAATGACCTGCACCTTCTCGTTGACGAAGTGGCCGATGTCGGTGTCGTTGTCGACGTAGAACTTGACCAGCAGATCGTAGTCGCCGGCGGTGGAATAGATCTCCGAGGCGATCTCGGCTTCCGCGAGCGCGTTGGCGACGGCATAGGACTGGCCGAGCTTGCATTTGAACTGGACGAAGAAGGGAACCATCGCTGTTGTCTCCGAAAATCCCGGACACAATAGCTCAAAAACCGCGGGCAAGGGCAAGCCAACTTGTCGCCAATGGCGCCACGCGCTAGGACAAATCGAGGCCCTTAACATCGCATTTTCACGGGACTTTTGATGACCACGCCGATCGCGCTGACCATCGCGGGCTCCGATTCCTCCGGGGGGGCCGGCATCCAGGCCGACTTCAAGACGTTTGCAGCCCTGGGCGTCTACGGCGCCTCCGTGATCACGGCGCTGACGGCGCAGAACACCACCGGCGTCAGCGGCATCCATCAGGTGCCGGCCGAGTTCGTCACCGCACAGATCGACGCGGTTTTTTCCGACCTCGACATCGGCGCGGTCAAGATCGGCATGGTGGCGCATCCGCCTGTGATCGATGCCATCGTCGCCGGTCTCAAGCGCTGGTCGCCGAAACATGTCGTGCTCGACCCCGTGATGGTTGCAACCTCGGGCGACCGGCTGCTCGCGCCGGAAGCGGTCGATGCGCTGCGAAAGAAGCTCATTCCCATGGCCTCGGTCATCACGCCCAATCTGCCGGAAGCCGCCGCTCTGCTCGATGAGCCCATCGCGAACGACGAAGCGGCGGTCGAGCAGCAGGGTCGACGGTTGCTCGCCCTGGGCTGCAGGGCGGTGCTGATCAAGGGCGGTCACGGCGGGGGCGCTGAGAGCACCGACTATCTGGTCGGAGCGAGCGGCACGATCACGCTGGCCGCGCCGCGCATCGCGACGAAGAACACCCACGGCACCGGCTGCTCGCTGTCATCGGCGATCGCCGCCGGGCTTGCCAAGGGCGAGGACATGGAAACCGCGGTTCGCAGCGCCAAGGCCTGGGTCAGCGCCGCGATCGCGGAAGCGGACCGCTTCAGCGTCGGCCGCGGGCACGGACCGGTCCATCACTTCCATCGGTTCTATTAGGCGGCGGTCACTTCGCGCCGGCTTTTTCCAGGATGCCGACCATCTCCCGATGGCCGCGATCCCTCGCGAGCTTGAGTGGCGTCGATCCGGTGCCGTCGGGTATGTTGACGTTGGCGCCGGCCTCGACCAGCGCGCGCAGGGTATCGGTATGGTTCCTGCCGCCATCGCCGAGCACGATCGATTCGATCAGCGCGGTCCATTTCAGGTTGTTGACGTGATCGAGCGGTGCGCCGGCGGCAATCAGCATGCGCACGACTTCGGCGTGGCCGAGATGGGCCGCCGCGATCAGGGCGGTGCCGTCGTAGCGGCTGGTAACGGCTCGCGCATTTCCGCCGCCATCGAGCGCGATCTTGAGCATCGGCGCGTCGTTGGCGACGGAAGCGATGGTGATGATGTCGTAGCGGTCGATTTCGAGCTTGTTCGGATCGGCGCCCAGCCGGATCAGGGCGCGGGCGGCGTCGTATTTCTTGTGAAAGGCCGCGACGTGCAGCGGGGTGCGCTGGCGGCTGTCGATCGCCTCCTTGTTCTCGCCTGCGGCGATCCGCTTTTCGATGTCGGCGACGTCGCCGCGGGCGGCCGCGGCATGCAACCCGCCATAGGCGCGCAGCTCGGCTTCGGTCGGCGCGATCTGGGCTGATGCGGGCAGGGCGGTCAGGACCGCGAGGAACAACGCAAAGAGGATACGCATGGGCACAAAAAGGCTCCGGCCGCCAACCGCCCGCAACTTAGCACCGATGTCACAATCCACAAATCAGGTGTCAGGGGCCACAATCCGTGTCCCGGACGCATCGCCTGGGCTGCACCGCGTCCGGGACACGAGTTAACCATAGGCGCTGCTGCGAAGTTGCCCCTGCCATGTCGCTTGCCTGTCGTATGCCGCTGTTATCCGCAAAGCCAAGGGCGCGGCATTGATTCTCACGGGGCTATCGGCCGCGCCGCCAGTCATTGCCCTGTCACATAAATCTGTCAGGTGGACAGGCATGGGTAGTGACTCCCTGAGCGAAGAAAGCCCGGAGCGGCGCTTTCGTACCTTATTCATCTCCGACGTGCATCTCGGAGCCCGCGGCTCGCAAGCCGAGCAGTTGCTGGACTTCCTCAGGACTCACGACGCAGACACCATTTATCTGGTCGGCGATATCGTCGACGGCTGGGCGCTGAAGTCCAGCTGGTACTGGCCGCAATCGCACAACGACTTCGTGCAGAAGATGCTGCGCAAGGCGCGCAAGGGCGCCAAGGTCATTTACGTGCCGGGCAATCACGACGAATTCCTGCGCAACTACTATGGCACGCATTTCGGCGGCATCGACGTGGTGGAAAACACCATCCACGAAGGCGTCGACGGCAAACGCTATCTCGTCATTCACGGCGACATCTTCGATCTCGTGGTGCAGAACGCGCGCTGGCTCGCCCATCTGGGCGATAAGGCCTACGACTTCGCGATCCAGATGAATCGCCTGGTAAACTTCTTCCGACGCATGTTCGGCGTGCCGTACTGGTCGCTGTCGCAATGGGCCAAGCAGAAGGTCAAGAACGCCGTGAACTATATCGGTGCGTTCGAAAAGACGCTGGCCGGCGAGGCAAGGCGGCACGGCGCCGACGGCGTGATCTGCGGCCACATCCACTACGCCACCATCCGCGACGAGCACGGCATCCGCTACATGAATTGCGGCGACTGGGTCGAGAGCTGCACCGCGCTCGTCGAGCACGAGGATGGCCGGTTCGAGATCATCACCTGGGCCAATCCGCTGCGTCGGGCCCTGCCGGCGCCCCGGGTTGCGGCGCGCGCTGCATGACGCACATCCTCGTCGCAACCGATGCGTGGCATCCCCAGGTCAACGGGGTGGTCCGCACGTTGACGATGATGGCGGACGCGGCAAAAGGCTTTGGCGTCGACATCAGTTTCCTGACGCCGCAGCCGTTCCGTACCTTTGCGATGCCGAGCTATCCGGATCTGCGCCTCGCTTTGCCCGATCCATCGAAAGTCGCCCGCCTGATCGAAGCTGCCAGGCCCGACGGCATTCACATCGCGACCGAAGGCCCGATCGGCTTCATGGTGCGCCGCTATTGCCGCAAGCACGGGCTGCCGTTCACCACGAGCTTCCACACCCGCTTTCCCGAATACGTCTCGGCGCGATCGCCGATCCCGGAAAGCTGGGTATGGCGCATGCTGCGCTGGTTCCACAAACCGAGCCAGGCGGTGATGGCGGCCACGCCGGCGCTGGCAGCCGAACTGCGTATGCGCGGGTTTCGCAATGTGGTGCTGTGCTCGCGCGGCGTCGATACCGCGCTGTTCCATCCACGCGCGACCGATCTTTGCCTTCCGAAGCCGGTGTTCCTCAGCGTCGGCCGCGTCGCGGTCGAGAAGAATCTCGAAGCCTTCCTCGAACTCGATCTGCCCGGCACCAAGCTCGTCGTCGGCGACGGCCCGGCGCGTGCGGCGCTGGAGCGGCGGTTTCCGGATGCCGTGTTTCTGGGCGCGCGGCATGGCGAGGAACTGGCCGAGATCTACGCGGCGGCGGATGTCTTCGTGTTCCCGAGCAAGACCGACACTTTTGGCCTCGTGCTGCTCGAGGCGCTGGCCAGCGGCTTGCCGGTTGCGGCTTTCCCGGTCGCTGGTCCCCGCGACGTGATCGGCACCGAGCCGGTCGGCGTCCTGAACGATGATTTGCGAACGGCGTGTCTTGAGGCGCTGCGGATTTCGTCCGAATCTTGCGTCCAATTCGCCGCCGCCCATACCTGGCAGTCTTCGGCCCAGGTTTTCGCCGATCATGCCCTGAATGTCCGCCCGGTGGAGCCGGAAGGCGAGGTGGCCGAATTTGTGGCGGAAGACCCGCATTTTGCCGCCGGACACCACTTGAAGATCACCTGAATCTGTATTGCCCGGGCCTGCGGCGCCGCGTTACAAACGGGCATGACCGAAAAAGCCCCAATTGCAGCGGTCGGCGCTGCGGATATCGATGCGGCGGCCCAGGTGGTTGCGCCATTCGCGGTGCGGACGCCGCTGCTGTCGTTCCCCGTCCTCAACGAGCGCGTCGGGACCAAGGTCTTCCTGAAACCCGAAATGCTGCAGCGGACCGGATCGTTCAAGTTTCGCGGCGCCTTCAACAAGCTGTCGTCGATCCCGCAGGACCAGCGCAGCGGTGGCGTGGTCGCGTTCTCTTCCGGCAATCACGCCCAGGGCGTGGCAGCGGCGGCGAAGATTCTTCACATGCAGGCGACCATCGTGATGCCGGCGGATTCGCCCCTGACCAAGCGGGAGCGCACCAAGTCCTATGGCGCCGAGGTGGTGCTCTATGACCGCGACAAGGAAGACCGCGAGGCCATCGCCAACGGCATCGCCGGCCAGCGTGGTGCGACGCTGGTGCGTCCCTATGACGATCCGTTCGTGATCGCAGGCCAGGGCACCGTGGGTCGCGAGATCGCCGAAGACATGACGGCGCTCGGGCTCACGCCCGATATCGTAGTGGCGCCGGCATCCGGTGGTGGGTTGATCGCGGGCGTTGCGACCGCGGTGAAGGCGAAGTTTCCGCAGGCCCAAGTCATCGTCGCCGAGCCGAAGGACTATGACGACCACAGCCTGTCGCTGCGCGCGGGCCATCGCGAGGCGCATCATGCCGCCGGCCGCACCATCTGCGACGCGCTGATGGCGGCAATGCCCGGCGAGATGACGTTCTCGATCAACAGCAAGCTGCTGGCAAACGGCGTGACCGCTTCCGACGAGGAAGTCGGCGCGGCGGTGGCCTATGCCTACCGGGAATTGAAGCTGGTGGTGGAGCCCGGCGGCGCCGTCGGTCTCGCCGCCTTGCTGGCCGGCCGGATCGACGCCAAGGGCAAGAACGTTGTCATCGTTCTGTCCGGCGGCAATGTCGACGCCGATTTGTTCGCCAAACTCGTCGCTTGATCAATCGATCCTAAAACGAAGCCGGGCAGAGCATCGGATGCTCTGCCCGGCTTTTTGTTGCGTTCAACGCTGACGTCAGCGCCTGAAGCCGCCGCCAAAACCTCCGCTTCCGCCAAAGCCGGCGCTTTTGCCAAATCCGCCGCCACCGAACGAACTCCGCGACTGCGTCGCAAAGCGCGGGCTGGAGTTGCCGCTACCGAAGGAACTGCCGAAGTTGCGCGGCGCCATCTTGATCGCTGGCCGGCTCTGCACCCGGATCGGATTGGCGTTGATCTTGCCGGGGAAGGTCGTGACCCTGCCAGCACCGGTCATTGGATTGGTTTTGATCTTGCCGGGCAGGGTGGTGACCCTTCCAACGGTGCCGTTATTGCCGCCGTTCGTGATCCTGGGGTCAAGCTTGCCGGGCAGGGTCGTGATCTTGCCCAACGGGCCGCCGTTGTTGTTGCCAATGTTGCCGTTGTTTATCCCCCCCTTGGCAGGCAGCGTGATGATCTTCGACTGCATCGGCAGGTTGGCATGTGCGCCGAGATTGTCCTTCGAGATGCCGAGCTTGGGCGACAAGCCCATGTTGGCCGGCTTGTACACCGGTGACTTCGCAAGATGCGAGAACTGCATCAACGGCACGGCTTTCGGCTTCGCCTGCAGGATCAATGCGGACTTGGCATAGGGGCTGTTGCCGTAGTTGTCATGGAACGACTTGTAGACGACCGGCGAGTTCGCCAGCACCGCCTTGTGCCACGCACTTGCCACCAGCAGATTGCCGAGCAGCAGACGAACGCGGTCGGCAAGCGGATCGTGCGGATAAAGGCGAATGAACTCCTCATAATATTCGGGAGAGCCTTCCGAGAGCACGTAGTCATAGGCCTGGCGCACCGAACGTGACGGCAGGTCAGACGCAGTCCGGACGACCGGGCTGCGGTCCGGCGTGCGGCTGGCTGCGACGGCCGTGTCGCCGAAGAAATAGAAGTCGGAGGTCAGCGACGAGCTTTCCCATGGCGTCTGCCGGCCGTCGGTCAGGTTGTTCACCTCGAGCCGGATGCGCTTGAACAATTGCTCGATCGGCAAATTCGGCGTGCGGGCAGAGTTCAGGAACGCCGACGTGTACGGGCTATGCCTGCCGTCACCGTCCTGCGCTTCCATGCCCGGCGCCGTGGAGTAACCGACGATCGAGCCGCGCGGCGCATCGACGATGGCGAGGCCGCGTCCGGCGTCGTTGATCTCCGGGAACGGGTTGTTGCGGCAGGCGTCGAGCACGACGATGCGCATCCGGCTCGGGATCGATTCCAGCGTGCCCATCACGTCGACCAGCCGCAGCGAGTTGCCGTCGAGATCGGACGGCGAAGAAATCTTCGCATCGACCGGGAGCAGATAGTTCTCGCCGGCGAGCTGCACGCCGTGGCCGGCGTAATAGATCATCGCCACCGCGCCGGGGCCGCGGGCGGCGATCTTGTCGGAGAAATCCTGCACCGCCCGGACCATCTCGTTGCGCGACAGGTCGATCGCCTGCGTCACCTCGAAGCCCGCCGAGTTCAAGAGCTGCGCCACCGATTGCGCGTCGTTGCCGGGATTGGCGAGCTTTGGCGCGGTCTGGTAATTCGAGTTGCCGATCACCAGCGCGACCCGCTGGTCGGCCGGCGGCGGCGCCTGCATGCCGTTGCGGATATCGGAGTTCGGGGCTTCGGCAAAGGCCGCCCCGGCAGCAGCGAAGCCCAACAGGCCTGCCAGCAGCCCGGCGCATATGTGTGACTTGAAAAGGGACATGGCGCGCTCCTTGAAAGCCCAATGCGGGATTTCGGAGCACGTTAGGTTCGCGCGTTCCGGCTGTACGTGATTTCTGTCACCCTCACGCCCTGGCGGGAGAAGCATCCAATGCCGCCACCTTGAGGTGGAACGGCAGCATTGTGACCGACATCGGCAATTTTCCGATGCTTTCGCCATCGACGTCGGCGCGGACCATCTGGTCGCTGTCGATCGTGATCCGCGTCGCATGACGCCGCGAGACTTTCGGGTGCGCGAGGTAGCTGCCGTCACCGAGATTGGGAACGATTTTCGTCAGGCTCTCCCAGCGCCCCATCTCGCCGACCATGATCAGGTCGAGCTTGCGGTCGCCGGGATCGGCGCCCGGCGCCAGCATCAGGCCTTCGCCCGCGCCGTCGAAACTGCACAGCATCAGGGACCACATCGGCAGATGCTGTTCGGCTTCGTCGTCGATCTTGATCCGATAGGGACGCGGGCTGTAGGTCAGCGACGTGATCGCCGTCATCAGCACGTAGCTGATCGGGCCGAGCCGTTTCAGCAGCGGCACCCGCTGCGCGCGCCAGGAGATCGTGGCGGCAGCGCCGACGATGGCGAGCACGAAGCCGTAGCGCGTCACCTGATGGCCCGCATAGCCCTTGGCTTCGGCGCGGAACACATCGACCTCGCGGGTCTGCCCCAGAGCGATGGCCTTGCAGGCATCGGCGAGCGAGAGCTGGCCGAAGGAGCGCGAGAGTTCGTTCGATGTCCCGCCGGGCAGTTGCGCCAGCACCAGATCCGGCGCGATCGGCCGGTCGTCGGAAATCACCCCGTTCAGCACCTCGCTGAAGGTGCCGTCGCCGCCGACGCACACCAGGCGGCGACAGCCGTCGTCCAGCGCCAGCCGCGCCAGCGAGATGGCGTGATTGCGTTCGCGCGTCATCGCAATGTGATCGTCGGTGAGGGGGCCGAGATGCCTTTCGAGTTCGGCGCGGAACTGCGGCCAGCGCTGGCCGCATCGGCCCTTGTTCGCCATCGGATTGACGATGATCCTGGTTTTCACGGCCTTCCCCCCGAAAGACATTCGCGCCAGCTTGATCGGGGCGGACGGCCAAATCAATCGGAAAGAGCATTGTTCGCAGTTGCAACAAGGACTTGCGGCTGACTGTGCGAGCAGCGCTTCAGGCCGCTGAGCTTGTGCCTCAGGAGAAGAACGCGATCTTCTCGGCCTGGCTCATGCGCCGGATCGGCGCCAGCGGGTCATTGGCCGGATTGACCGGCTTTCGCAACATGCCGCTCGCGATGATGGTCGAGCCGAGCGACACTTCCGTCGGGGCTGCAGGTTCAGGGACAGGCGAAGGCGCCGGTGCCGGTTCGATGGCACGGGGCGGGGGCGGCTGAACCGCCTGCGGGATCGGCGGCACCGGCACGGGCGCTATCGCAGGCTCGACCGGCGCGGGCTGCGCCAGATTGGTTCGCATCTGGCTTTGCAGGCCGGCCTGCTCGGCGGCGGCTGCGGCGATCTCCTCGTCGCTGATCGGGTCGGGCGCGCCCATTTCCATCGCGACCATGTCGAGGAGGGCCTCATCATGGGCGTCGGCGTCGAACGCTTCTGTTTCCAAGGCTTGGGCGTCCTGGACGTCCGGCTCGTGGACTTCCGTGCGCCGGATTTCCGTTTCCCGTATTTGGGCGGCTGCAGTGGTTTGTTCGGCCACCGGCGCGGCCTGCGCGGCCGGCGCAGGCACGTCTTCCGCAGGCGCAGCCGGTGAAGCGGAAAACGCTTCGGCAGCATGCGCCGAGAAGGCCGTCTCGGCGACCTCAGCCGGAGGCATTTCCTGCGGAGCGGGCGAGGGGGCCGCCGCCTCGGTTTCCGCAGCGGGCGCAGGCGTAGGATCATCGCCGCCGAATTGCGACAACCGCCCCTCGAGCGCGGCGAATGCTGCCCCGAGAGCGGCCTTCGCATCGTAGGAGGTGATCTGTTCGGCCCCCGCTTCAATGACGGCGACCTGCGAATCGATCAGGTCGCAAATGCGCCCGTCATTGCCGATCTCGCGCAGCCGCCAGGCAATCTCCCGCAGCACCCGCGCACCCTTGCGCACCGGCGCAAGGCGCGCTTCCAGCGCAAGGTTGTCGAGCGCCTCTGCTGCGGATTGCTGGGTCGCCTCGATCGCAACGCGCAAGGCGGCGAGCGCATCGTTCAGTTTGCTTCTCGCGGCGGTTGCAGCGGCTTCAGCGTCTACGGCCTGCTGCTGATGCGCCGCCAGGCTTTCCTGAAGCAGGTTCTCCTCGCGGTGCGAATTTGCTTCCTTCTGAAGGCTCTCTTCCTTTTGCGCGGCGAGGCCCTGCTCGATCCGCGCCACCGCGTCGAGCACCATGCGGGTGTCGGCATTGCGGTTGCGCTTGGCGTATTCGTTCAGAAACCAGCGGCCGCGCGAGGTCTCCATGAAGGCTTCGGCGATCGCGGCATAGTCCTCCTCGCTCGGCAGCGAGGCGCGTGCTGAGATCGGCGAAAGGGCGAATGCATCGTCGGCCATGCTAAACTCTTCGCGCAAATCACCGCGCGTTACGATAACGAAACACCACGATATCGACCGAATCGCAATTGAATTGATGCCGAGCGAATCAGAAATCCCCATTGCATCCGAGGGCGCTTCGAGGCGATTCGCCGTGCGGCTGGCGCTGTTCTACGGTGCCACCTTCGGGATGATCGGAACCCATCTGCCGTTTTTCACGGTCTGGCTGAAGGCGGTCGGCATCGAAGCCTGGTGGATCGGGGTGATCGGCGCCGTGCCGGCGCTGACCCGGTTCACGATTCTTCCCCTCGTGACCAGTGCTGCGGAAAAGTACTCGCTGCGCGGCGCGCTGACCGTGACGGCGCTCGCAACCGCACTCGGCTTTGCCGTGATCGGCACCCAGCATCTGCCGCTCGCCGTGCTGCTGATCTATGTCGTCACCTGTTCGCTGTGGACGCCGATGCTGCCGCTGACGGATGCGTATGCGCTGCGCGGCGTGGCGCGTTTCGGCCTGAACTATGGACCGCTGCGGCTGTGGGGCTCGGCGGCCTTCGTGGTGGGGGCGCTGGCGTGCGGCATGCTGGTCGACGTTCTCGAAGCGAGACACCTGATCTGGGTCATCGTGGCCTTGGGGCTTCTTGCCGCCGTTGCCAGCCTCGGGCTGCAGCCGCTCGACCGTCCCAAGGCCGCACCAACGGCGGTGAAGAGTGCGAGCGCACTGCTGCGCGATTACGGGCTCCTCGCCATCATCGTCGCCTCGGCCCTGATCCAGGGCAGCCACGCGGCGTACTACACCTTTGCGTCGATCAGCTGGCAGGCAGCCGGGTTGGGCGGACTGACCATCGCAGGGCTCTGGGTGCTGGGCGTGCTTGCCGAGATCGTGGTGTTCGCGCTGTCGCCGCGCTTTACGCTGGCGCCGGCACTGCTGGTAATGATCGGCGCGCTCAGCGCGGTCGCGCGCTGGGTGATCACCGCGCAGGAGCCATCGGTCGCGGTGCTCGCAGTGGTCCAGCTTGCGCATGGGCTCACCTATGGGCTGACACAGGTTGGCACCATGAGCCTGCTGGTGCGCCGCGTGCCGATCCACATGATGGCGCGCGGGCAGGGCTACCTCGCGGCCTGCGGCGGCATGGTCTCGATGGCGGCATCGATCACGTCGGGCATGGTCTATGCGGGGTACGGCGCGCGGGTCTACTTCGTGATGGCGGCGATGGCGCTCGTTGCCGCCGTGATCATGTGGTTCGCCCGGCGATCATTGACGCATCAGCCCCAGAGCGTTGCTTCCGGCGGATAGACGAGGCTGCCGTCGTAGCGCAGGCCGTGGTCGCGATCGCGGGCCAGCAGCAGCGGTCCGTCGAGATCGACGAACCGGGCCTGCTGCGCGAGCAGCATCGCGGGCGCCATCGCCAGCGACGTCGCGACCATGCAGCCGATCATGATCTCGAAACCGAGCCCTTGCGCGGCGTCCGCCATCGCCAGCGCCTCCGTCAGTCCGCCGGTTTTGTCGAGCTTGATGTTGACCGCGTCGTAGCGCGCGCGAAGGCCTGCGAGGGAGGCGCGATCGTGCACGCTTTCGTCGGCGCAGACCGCGATCCTTCGCCTGATGCGGGCCAACGCCTCATCCTGTCCTGCCGGCAATGGCTGTTCGACCAGCGTCACGCCGGCGTGGGCGCAGGCGGCGAGATTCTGTTCGAGATTGTCCGCCGTCCAGGCTTCGTTGGCATCGACGATCAATTCGGATTCGGGGGCGGCCTTGCGCACCGCCGAAATCCGCTCGCCATCGCCTTCGCCGCCAAGCTTGATCTTGAGCAGCGGGCGATGTCTGGCCTTGGCGGTCGCTGTGGCCATCGCCTTCGGCGTCCCCAATGAGATCGTGTATGCCGTGGTGCAGGGACGCGGCGCGGGACGGCCGAGCACGGTCCAGATCCGCTGGCCACGGCGCTTGGCCTCAAGGTCCAGCAGCGCGCAATCCAGCGCGTTCCGCGCGGCGCCTGCGGGCATCGCCGCCTGCAGCGCGTACCGGTCCAGCCCGCCGGCGACAGCCTCCTGCATCGCCTGAAGCGCCGCAAGCGTTGCTTCCGGCGTCTCACCGTAGCGGGTGTAGGGCACGCATTCGCCGCGGCCGGTGTGACCACCCTCGGTAACGGTCGCGACAACGGTCACGGCCTCGGTCTTGGCGCCCCGGCTGATCGTGAAGGAACCGGCGATCGGCCAGCGTTCGATGCTTGCGGAAAACTTTCGGGAAGGGGTGGAAGTCATTTTGAAATCTGGCAAATTCCGAACCGTGAGCTTGCCCGGTACCACCGATTGTGGCTGGTTGGAGCATGCTCAGGAAAGTGGACACCGGTTTTCCGAGCAGATCAATTGGTAACGGCCAGATCATGATCTGGATCAATCTCGACGAGGCCATGCGGCGTGCGAACGCCTTGCATCGGCAGGTATTGACCTAAGGGATAGGCATCGTGAACGGCAACCCCACACTGGAGCGGATCGCCCGGGGCAACGCGCTCGCGCTGTGTGCGTCGGGCTCGTGGACGGCCCGGTTCGCTCCGGTGCTGGAACGGATCGTGGCGGATGCCGAAAAGCTCAGCGGCAGCCGCCCCGACATTTTCATCGACGTCTCGCAGGTCTCCAAGCTCGATACTTTCGGTGCCTGGCTGATCGAGCGGCTTCGCCGCAGCCTGACCCAGGGCGGCGTCGAGACGGAGATCGCCGGGCTCTCGGAGAATTATTCGAGCCTGGTCGACGAGGTGCGCCGCGTGAAGGCCGAGCCGGCCGTCGACCGCGATACGGTGACGATCACGGGCATGCTGGAGCAGATCGGCCGCAGCGTGGCCGGCGTCGGCGGCACGCTGGTCGGGCTCATCGAGATGCTGGGGGCGGTGCTCGCCGCGGCCGGCCATGTGCTGATCAGGCCTCGCGGCTTCCGCCTGACCTCGACCATCCATCATCTGGAGCAGGTGTGCTGGCGCGCGGTGCCGATCGTGGTCCTGATCACGTTCCTGATCGGCTGCATCATTTCGCAGCAGGGCATCTTCCACTTCCGCAAATTCGGCGCCGATATCTTTGTCGTCGACATGCTGGGCGTGCTGGTGCTGCGCGAGATCGGCGTGCTGCTGGTGGCGATCATGGTGGCGGGCCGCTCGGGCTCGGCCTACACCGCCGAACTCGGCTCGATGAAGATGCGCGAGGAGATCGACGCGCTGCGCACCATGGGCTTCGATCCGATCGAGGTTCTGATCCTGCCGCGGATGCTGGCGCTGGTACTGGCGCTGCCGATCCTGGCGTTTCTGGGGGCGATGGCCGCCCTCTATGGCGGCGGTCTGGTCGCCTGGCTCTATGGCGGCGTCGAGCCGGAGGCGTTTCTGCTGCGGCTGCGCGACGCCATCTCGATCGACCATTTCGTCGTCGGCATCATCAAGGCGCCGGTGATGGCGGCCGTGATCGGCATCGTTGCCTGCGTCGAGGGGCTGGCCGTGCAGGGCAGCGCCGAATCGCTCGGGCAGCACACGACATCCTCGGTGGTGAAGGGAATCTTCTTCGTGATCGTCATGGACGGCGTGTTCGCCATCTTCTTCGCATCGATCGGAATGTGACCATGGTGGGCGAGACGACCGACCCCATCATCCGCGTTCGTGACATCACCGTGCAGTTCGGCAAGACGCGGGTGCTCGACGGGCTCAATCTCGACGTCAGGCGCGGTGAAATCCTGGGATTCGTCGGCCCGTCGGGCGCCGGCAAATCCGTGCTGACGCGCACCATCATCGGTCTGGTGCCCAAGCTTGCCGGGAGCATCGAGGTGTTCGGCATCGACCTCGACGCGGCGAGCGCGGCCGAGCGGCGCGGCGTGGAGCGGCGCTGGGGCATCCTGTTCCAGCAGGGCGCGCTGTTTTCCTCGCTGACCGTGCGGCAGAACATCCAGTTCCCGGTCCGCGAATATCTCAGGGTGTCGCAGCGGCTGCTCGACGAGATCATGATGGCCAAGCTCGGCATGGTCGGATTGCGGCCCGAGGTCGCCGACCGCTATCCTTCCGAACTCTCGGGCGGCATGATCAAGCGCGTGGCGCTGGCGCGCGCGCTCGCGCTGGACCCCGAACTGGTGTTCCTGGACGAGCCGACCTCCGGGCTCGACCCGATCGGCGCCGGCGATTTCGACGAACTGGTGCGCACCCTGCAGCGCACTTTGGGCCTGACGGTTTTCATGGTAACCCACGACCTCGACAGCCTTTATACGGCCTGCGACCGCATCGCGGTCCTGGGGAGCGGCAAGATCATCGCCGCAGGGTCGGTCGCTGATATGCAGGCCTCGCAGCACCCCTGGCTGAGGCAATATTTCCACGGCAAGCGCGCCCGCGCGGTCATGGGTTGAACCGGAGTACGTTTGGACATGGAAACGCGGGCGAACTACGTCCTGATCGGAGCCTTCACGCTGGCGGTGATCGCAGCCGCGTTCGGCTTCGTGCTGTGGTTCCAGAGCCTGCACACCACCAAGCAGCGCAGCCCGATCCGCATCGTGTTCGAGGGCGCGGCGTCCGGCCTGCGCAACGGCGGCAGCGTCAACTTCAATGGTATCCGGATAGGCGAAGTGATCTCCGTTAAGCTCGACAATCCGCGGCGCGTGGTCGCGCTGGCGATGGTCGAGAACAACGCGCCGATCCGCAAGGACACGCTGGTAGGCCTCGAGTTCCAGGGCCTCACCGGCGTCGCTGCGATATCGCTGAAAGGCGGCGAGGAGTCCGCGCCATCGGTGCCGCTCGACGAGGACGGCGTTCCGGTGCTGACCGCCGACCCGAGTGCGCTGCAGGACGTGACCGAATCGATTCGCGCCACGCTCCAGAACGTCAACCGCATCGTCGCCGACAACCAGGAATCGGTGAAGAACTCGCTGCGAAACCTCGAGACCTTTACCGCAGCGCTCGCGCGCAACTCCGAGAAGATCGACAACGTGATGCTCAGGGTCGACGGCGTGATGGGGAAGGCCGACAGCCTGATGCTCGGGCTGAACACCATCGCGGGCGGCGCCGCCGGCGGCGAACTGAATTTGATGGTCAAGTCGATCCGCGAACTCGCCGAGGATTTCGACAAGCGCTCGGGCGCGCTGATGGCCGACGGCCGCCGCACGCTCGCCGACATCAGCCGCGCGGTGAATAATTTCGACCGCAACCCGAGCCGGGTGATCTTTGGCGGCAGCAACAACGCCGCGCCACCGCCCGAGCCGGCCGCAACTGCGGCCGTCCCGCAGAGACCGGCAGCCGCTGCGCCGCCGAGGGCGCCGAGCGGGCAGAAGAAGCAGTAGGGCGGGCACTCTCAGGGCGTAGGGCGGATTAGCGAAGCGTAATCCGCCGACAATCCACGACCAAATCCAACGACCAGGGCGCCAGCAACTTGCGGAATCGGTCACCACGACCAACGAGGCAACGCATCGCCGCTGACTCTGTGTGAAGTTGGCGGCGGATTACGCTTCGCTAATCTGCCCTACGACCGCGATGCTGAAACGAAAAACGGAGGAATCACTGCCTCCGTTCCATTCGCTATTCGCCACTCGCCATTCGCAAGCTTATCCCAGCCTTCCCGCCGCGTGCGCGAGCAGGGTATAGACGAGGCCGGTCTCGGAGGTGAGGTGGCCGCGCAGCGCCTGCGGTCCGCGTTCGTCGCGCGCCACCTCGTCGAGCAGCCGCTCGAACTCGGCGATGTAGCGGTCGACCGTCTGCTTGAAGGTGCGGTCGGCGCGATACTTGCGGGCGACCTCGTCGAACGCCTTCTGGCCGGCCGGGGTGTAGAGCCGCTTGCTGAACGCCTTGCTCTCGCCGCGCTGGTAGCGGTCCCACATCTCGGCGGCGAGATTGCGGTCCATCAGCCGGCCGATGTCGAGCGACAGCGACTCCAGCGGGTTGACCGCGCTCGGCGGCATCCGGCCACGCGGCGCGTCGCGTCCGCTGCCCGCATCGGTGCGATTGAGCAGGTCGGACAGCCATCCGTCGCGCCCGGAGTCCTGGCTCGTCGCCGGCGAGACCGGCGGCGCGTCGGTGCGGCGCGAGGACGAAATGCCGAGATCCGGGGGCGGCAGCGTCGAGGCGCTGTTGCCGCCATTGTCGCGCATGCGGACTTCATTGCGGCCGCCGGTCGCCGCCATCACGATGGACTCTTCCTGACGCTGCGCGCCGGCGCGGCTGGCGGTCACGACGTCGAGGCCGCGGCCGTGATGGGCGACGATGCGGTTGAGCTCGGCGAGCGCCTCGATCTGGTCGACGATCACCTTGCGCATCTGCGCGGTGTTGTCGGCCGCCTCCTGCGGCATTTCCAGCACGCCGCGGCGCAGCTCGTTGCGGGTGGATTCGAGCTCCTGGTGCATCTCGGCCGCCATCTGCTTCATGGCCTGCACCATCGTGCCGAACCGCTCGGTCGACTGCTTGAACATCGCATCCGTTTCCTGGGTGCTCTGCTGGTAGAGGTCGTTCATGGCGTGAAGCGTCTGCTGCCGCTCGTTCTCGGCCGCCGTGCGCACCGCTTCGAACTGGCGGCTGATCGCAGCGGAGCCGGCGCCTGCCGTTTCCGCCACGACGCGCGCGATGTCGCGGGCGCGCTCTTCGGCCGCGGCGAGCGATTCGTCGAGCAGTCCGGAGAAGCGCGACAGGCGCTGCTCGAGGTCGGTGGTGCGCAGATCGATGGTGGTGACCAGCGACTCAAGCTGATCCTTGCGATCGATGACCGACGCCGTGGTGGTGCGGTTGGCTTCCTCGACGAGGGCAGCGGCTTCGACCAGCGACTTGCCGTGGCTTTCGAACTGGCTCGACAGCGCGCCAAGATCTTCCAGCGCCCGAGACGTCTTGCTGTTGAAAACGGTCAACTGATCTTCCAGCGTCTGGGTCGCGACGCCGTTGCGGGACGTGACGTCGTTCATCGCTGACACGAAGTCGGCCACGCGGGTCACCAGCGCGCGCTCCAGCGAATTGAGGTTGTCGTGGGCGCCGGTCAGCACTTCCTGCAGCAGGATGTTGCCTTCGCGCAGGCGCTCGAACAGCGCGACCGTGTCGGTGCGCAGGATCTTGCTGGTCTCCTGCATTTCGGTGACGGCCGCGATCGAAACCTGACGCGACTGGTCGATCGCCGAACGCGTCGACGCCTCGATATCCTTCAGCGACTTGGCCACCGAGCCGGTGGCGAGTTCGCCCGCCGTCGTGATGCTGCGCGCGATTTCCGAGCCGTGCGCCGACATCGATTGCGAGAACACCTGGCCGCGGGTTTCGATCGCCTTCAGCGCGTCGCCGGTGACGCGGTCGATGTCGGTCGTCAACTGCGTGGTCTTGCCGCTCAGCGCTTCCACCAGCGAACCGCGGCGGCTGTCGACGATCTGCGCCAGTCGATCGGTCTGCTGCTGGACGTAGGTGACGATCTCGTCGGTCTTGCCGGTCATCGTCGCGCCGAAATTGCTGCTGGCGGCGAGCACCGAACGTTCGATATCGACCGAGGTCGATTTGAAATTCGAGCTGACTTCGGTCGTTGCGGCCACAAGCGCGTTCTGCGCGTTCTGGGCGGTGGCCAGTATGGTGTCGGTGGTGTTGGCGGTGACGGTGCTCAGCGAGCGCTCGAGGTCGGCGGCGATCGCCTTGATCTGGCTGGCCGAGTCCGTCGAGAGCGACGTCAGCGAGGTCTGCGCTTCCCGCGCGGTGCCGAGGATTGAAGCGGCGGTATCCGCTCCGACCGCGCTCAGCGTGCGCTCGACGTCGATCGCGAGCGACTTGACGTGATTGGCGGCTTCCGTGGATGCCGTGATCAGCGTGGTCTGGGCTTCGCGGGCGCCCATCGTGATCGACTCGGCGGTGGCATTGCCGGCCATCGACAGCGAACGCTGCAGGTCGGCCGCCAGCGACTGGACCTTGCTCGCAGCATCGGTCGAGGAGGTGATCAGCGCATTCTGGGCTTCGCGCGCACCCGAGGTGATGGCCTCGGCGGTCGCGGTGCCGGCCATCGACAGCGAACGCTCGACGTCGGCGGCGAGCGACTTCACCTGGTTGGCGGCTTCCGTGGAGGCGGCGACCAGCGTGCTCTGCGCCTCGCGGGCGCCGGCGGTGACGGATTCGGCCGTGGCGGTACCGGCGACCGACAGCGAACGCTCGACATCGGCGGCCAGCGACTTGACGTGGTTGGCGGCGTCCGCGGACGCGGTCACCAGCGTGGTCTGGGCCTCGCGTGCGCCAGCCAGTACCGATGCCGCCGTGGCTTCGCCCGCGGCCGAGAGGGTGCGCTCGACGTCGGCGGCAAGCGACTTGATTTGCGAGGCCGCCTCGGACGAGGCCGCGACCAGTGTCTGCTGGGCGTCGCGGGCGCTGGTCAGGATCGAGCCTGCGGCGACGGTACCCACGGCGGTGAGGGCGCTTTCGACCTCGGTCGATGCCAGCTTCAATTGCGTGCCGACATCGGAGGAAACCGTCAGCAGCGACTGCTGCGCGGTGCGCGCGCCGGTCTGGATGGTTTCTGCGGTGTTGACCACGAGGTTGGTCAGTGCGCGTTCGGCGTCCTCGACATGCGACTTGATGCCGGAAGACAGCATCTCCGCGCGCGACATCAGGTCTTCGCTGGCCTGGCGGCCGCTGCTTTCGATGCGGCCGGCCACCGCTTCGATGCGCGAGCCGAGCAGGTCCTCGAACTGCGCCACGCGGGTATCGATGTCGCCGGCGATGGCGCCGACGCGGGTCTCGATGCCCTGCTGAATGTCCTGGAACCGCGCCTGGATGGTGTCGGTCAGCTGCGCGCTGCGGCCCTCGATGGTCTCGGTGACGTTGGAAATGCGATGGTCGACGGCTGCGATCGCCTGCGCGGTGCCGTCGGTGAGGGAGGTGGTGAGCTGGCCGAGCCGCTGGTCGATCGACTGGATCGCCTGGGCCGCGCCTTCGGTCAGCGAAGACGTCAGTGTGCCGAGGCGGCCGTCGATGGTTTCGGTGACATACTTGGCGCGGGTATCGAACGTCACTTCCAGCGATTTCAGGCGGCCGTCGATGGCTTCGTCGAACGACTTGATCCTGCCGTCGAGCGAGGTGTCGAGATTGCTGACGCGGGTACCGATCGTGGTTTCGAACTGCAGCAGGCGCTGATCGAGCGAGGCGGTGATCTCGCCGGCGTTCGAACTCAGGCGGTTGTCGAACGTGTCGACGTAGTTCTTCAGGCTGTCGCCGATCTCCTGGGTGCGCTGCCCCATGCGCTCGACGATCTCGCCGCCGAACGTCTTGACGGTGCGGTCGAACTCCGAGATGTGGCGCGTGATCAGCGCGCCCAGCGTGCCGCTGTCGCGGGCGAATTTTTCCGCAAGCTCGCCGCCGCGATCCTTTACCAGTTCGTCGAAGGCGTTCATCTGCAGCGACAGGCTGTCGTGCGCGGTCTCGGTCTGGCTGATCACCCTCGCGACGAGCGTGTTGACGGTCGCATCGAGCGCGTCGCCCGCCTTGTCGCCGGAGGTGAGGATGCGCGTCGCCAGCGACTTGCCGGCTTCGTCGATCTTGTTGACGAGATCGCCCGAGCGCAATTCGAGTTCGAGCAGCAGCGAGTCGGAAGAGTTCTTCAGTGAGTCGTGGACCTGCTCGGTGCGGTCGGAGATGCCGTCGACGATGGTCGAGGAGCGCTGCTCGAATTCGCTGGTGATGCGATCGATGCGCTCGTTGAGCATCTCGTGGACGCGGTCGGCAAGATCGACGAACTCGTCGTGAACGTGGCCGGTCTTGAAGTTGAGGCTGGTGGTCAGCCGCTCGGAGGCGTCGAGCACGGCGCGCGTGGTCTCGTTGCTTGCTTCCTCGAGGCGATCGAGCAGGTCGCCGCCGCGTTCGCCGAGCGCCAGGATCATGTTGTCGCCGGCATGGCTCAGCGCGCTGGTGATGTGCTGGCCGCGCTCTTCCAGCGCACCGGTGATGCTTTTTGCGACTTCGTCGACGCGCGAGGCGATCGCGTCCGAGATCAGCGCGATATCGTGGCGCAGGTCGATCTGGACGCCGGAAATCGCGCTGCGAACCTGTTCGGCCTGTCCGACCAGATTGTCGCGCTGATGGGCGATGTCCTGCAGCAGCGCGCGAATCCGCACTTCGTTGTCGCTGTAGGCGCGCTCGAGGGCTGCGACCTCGTTGGCGACGAGCGTTTCAAGTTCTCCGGCGCGCGCGATCGCGCGTTCGACGCCGTCGCCCATCGCGGCGACTTCGCGGCGGATCGCCTGACCGACGGTCACCATGGAATCTGCGGCCGCAGCCTCCGGCTCGGAGAAGCGGATCGCGACCTGCGCCATCGACTGCGCGATCATCCGCATTTCCTGGCCGCGCCAGGCGAGGCTCGCGAGGAAATAGAACAGCAGCACCGGCGCGAAGAAAAGCGCCGCAAGGCCCGCGAGCACCAGCACGCCGCCGCTCTGTCCGATCGCCGCCTGCAGCGAGGGCAGGAAGGCGAAGGTGAGGAGCGCACAGCCGACGACCCAGACACCGCCGAAGATGGATGCCAGCGTATAGACGCTGCGGGCAGGGCGCCCCTTCTGGATCGCCTGCAGAATCTGCCCGATGGTTTCGCGGTCGTCATTGGCGGCGCGCCGCGGCGCGCGCGGCTCCTCGATCGGCTCGAACACCGGCCTTTCCGCGCTCGCGCCACGCGCTTCAAACGACAATTCGGAATAGGACGGCGGTGCCGAGGGAATGGGTGGCGCAAGGTCGCTGCCGAGCGAATTTCTGCCGCCATCGGCGCGCGTATCGCCGATGTTCAGCGCCTCCTGAATGGCCGAAAGCGCGACTTCGGTGGGATCCTTAACCTTCTTCGGATTGTTCGCCATGTGCAGTCCGAGCCCTCTTAACCTTTACGCATCCGGCCGTTCTTGCAAAAAAGTGCCCCCGCAAGCACAAAACCGGACCATAACCCCCAATGGATGCGAGCGCCCCCGCCGGCCGCTCGTCCGCAACATCCGCAAACATCCTATTGGGTGAGCGATGCGAATGAAATGGCCACGGTTAAGACATTCTTAATCATCCTTAATCATCGTTAATAGCTTTGTTGCATAAGGCCTTACGGATACACAGATTTTTCGTAGGGGTTGTGGATAACGGCGGTGGATGGGCCAAAACAGGACAGGCTTGGGGCGGAGTCTGAGAACGTTCCGTTAACTAATCTGGTGTTGGCTCGGCCGTAATCGGCCCCCGCGGAATGTTTGCGGCAGGGCGATCTGGGTTCCCGTCATGACGCTGCATCTCGAACGGATTGAATGGATGCCATCGCCGCCGCTCGTCCCCGATGATGGCCCGATCGATTTCGAACACCTTCAACGCATGACGCTCGGCGATGCCGGCCTCGAGCAGGAGGTCCTGGCGATGTTCCTGGCCCAGTCGGCCCGGCTCGTCGCTACCCTTGCCGCCATGCCTTCCGACGCTGCCGCGCTGGCTCACACGCTGAAGGGCTCCGCCCGCGCCATCGGCGCCTTTGCCGTGGCGGAAGCTGCAGGCCGGCTGGAGGCGGCCATAGGCAGCGGCTCCGACGCGCGCGCCTCGCTCGCCGAACTGGGCGATGCGGTGTCGCTGACGCAGGCGGCGATCGAGCCGCTCCTGCGCCGTTCCTGAGCGGAACGCCGCCGATATCGGCAAGCCGCCGTGGAATTGCCACCTCAAGGATTTCGTCCCGACCGCTGGCGCTGCGCGGATCGACCCGTTATAGGACTGCCAGTAGCCTCATTTACGTCTTCCGGCAGCACGAGCGACCATGGCCAAAATTCACTTTGTCGACCATTCCGGCGAAAAACGAACGATCGAAGTCGAAAACGGCGCGACCGTGATGGAAGCCGCGATCCGTAACGCCATTCCGGGCATCGAAGCCGAATGCGGCGGCGCCTGCGCGTGCGCGACCTGCCATGTCTATGTCGACGAAGCCTGGCGCGAGAAGGTCGGCGCTCCGACGCCGATGGAAGAGGACATGCTGGATTTCGGCTTCGACGTGCGGCCGAATTCGCGTCTGTCCTGCCAGATCAAGGTGACCGACGACCTCGACGGTCTCGTCGTTTCGACGCCCGAGCGGCAGGCGTAATTCTAAGGCGTAATTCTCAGTTCGGATTCACGCCGCGGCGAATCCAGCGCTGCAGGTTGGCCAGGATATCCGGCGTCAGCGGCGTCGGCTTGCGGGTGGCCTCGTCGAGCAGCACCGATACCGATCGCGCCGACGCCACGCATTTGCCTTCGGAGAACACGACCTGGTCGAAGGTGACTGAGGTCCGGCCGAACTTGACGACGCCGAGCCCCATTTCGATCGTGCCCGGCCAGCGCAGTTCGGCGCGGAAATGGATGTCGAGCCGGACCATGATCCAGGCGACGCCGTCCGGCATCAGCCCGTAGCTGCGATCCTTCATCAGCGTGACGCGGCCGGTCTCGAAATAGGTCGCATACACCGCGTTGTTGACGTGGTGGTTCGGGTCGAGGTCGGCAAACCTCACATTGTCCGACAGGCGGTAGGGAAAATCTTCCAGACGGGGGTCAGCGTCGGAACGCAAGGGGGCATTCACAGGGCAAATCTCCGAAAACCTCGGACCCTTACAGCCCACTTGTCGAGCCACGGCAAGGGGTTGCCGCGGCCACGGACGTCATATTTGGCTTTCCTGTCAGGCCCGTGTTGGCTAGACAGTTTCGGCCTTCCCACCAGGTTCAACCGAAAAGAAGCTGACATGAGCGAAGCGATCAAAACCGATGTGCTGATCATTGGCGCAGGCCCGTGCGGACTGTTCGCCGTTTTCGAACTGGGCCTCCTCGACATGAAGGCGCATGTGGTCGACATCCTCGACAAGATCGGCGGCCAGTGCGCCGAGCTCTATCCGGAAAAGCCGATCTACGACATTCCCGGCATTCCCCTCGTCACCGGGCAGGGCCTGACCGACGCGCTGCTGGAACAGATCAAGCCGTTCGGCCCGACCTTCCATCTCAACGAGATGGTGGAGACGATCGAGAAGATCGGCGATCCCGCCTTTCGCGTGACGACGGACGCGGGGAAGGTGTTCGAATGCAAGGTGGTGGTGATCTCCGCGGGCGGCGGATCGTTCCAGCCGAAGCGTCCGCCGGTGCCGGGCATCGAGGCCTATGAAGGCACCTCGGTGTTCTATGCAGTGCGCAAGATGGAGCAGTTCCGCGACAAGAACATCCTGATCGTCGGCGGCGGCGACTCCGCGCTCGACTGGACGCTCAACCTGCATCCGATCGCAAAGCGCGTGACGCTCTTGCATCGTCGTGACGATTTCCGCGCCGCGCCTCACAGCGTCGAGCAGATGCGCGCGCTGGTGGCCTCCGGCAAGATGGATCTGAAGATCGGTCAGGTGACCTCGCTCGAAGGCGAGGGCGGCAAGCTCTCCGGCGCCATGATGAAGGGCAACGACAACGCCGTCTCGAAGGTCGATTGCGATACGATGCTGCCGTTCTTCGGGCTGACGATGAAGCTCGGCCCGGTGGCGAACTGGGGCGTCGCGCTCGAGAACAACCTGGTGCCGGTCGAGACCGCGGCGTTCGAGACCAATGTGCCGGGCATCTTCGCGATCGGCGACATCAACACCTATCCCGGCAAGCTGAAGCTGATCCTGTCCGGTTTCCACGAGGGCGCGCTGATGTCACAGAAGGCGCATCGCTACGTCTATCCGGACAAGCGGCTGGTGTTCCAGTACACGACATCCTCGTCGAGCCTGCAGAAGAAGCTCGGCGTCAATTAATGTTAACCAGCAACTGACCGAACACGCTGCGGCGCGCTTGCCGCGGCGTGTTCCATCATGGTCCGGCTACTGGCACCGTCCGCCAAATGGCCTTAGTCTATGCCTATTCATTTGTGGATTAGTCAGGTGGCGACCATGCGCAACATACTATCCAGATTTCGATTGATACTGCCGATCGCGATGGTGTTGGCGTTTGCCCCGGAACTCGCGGCACAGCCGGCGGAACCGTCGGCGGCCGGGCTGTGGCAGAAAATGGAAAAGGGCAAATCGGTCGGATGGTTCCTGGTGGTGGAGCGCGAGGGGCTGTTCGAGGGCGCGTTTGCCAAGCTGTTTCTCGAGCCCGGCGATCCGCCTAATCCGACCTGCTCGAAATGCACCGACGATCGCAAGGATGCGCCGTGGCTCGGGCTCTCCTTCATCCGCGACATGAAGCGCGATGGATTGAAATACGAGAACGGCAACGTGCTCGATCCGCGCGACGGCAAGATCTACAAGGCCAAGATGACGCTCAGCCCCGACGGGCAGACGCTGACCATGCGCGGCTATCTCGGCATCTCGCTGCTGGGCAGGGACGAGGTCTGGACCCGTCTGCCTGATACGGCGATGGCGCAGGTCGATCCCGCCATCATTGCAAAATATCTCCCGGCGCAGGCCGCGGCGCTGAAGCCGCCTGCCGGTGCGCAGAAGGCTCCGGCCGCACCAAAGAAGACGACCGCGCCCGTGCCGGCACCCGCGCGCTAGTTCAGTCCGGTTCCGCCCGGCGGCCGCAGCATGCCAGGTGCATCCGGGATCGGCGGCACTGGTTGCGAGGTCACTTCAGGTACCGCGGCATCCAGTTGCAGCACCGATGCTGCGGCGGGCGTCGCCGCATCCGCCATCGCGGCGTGGCCTTCGGCGCTCGGATGCACCGCGCCGCCATAGACCGCGGAGAGAATTCCCCAGGTCGCGTCGTGGATATCGGCGGGCTGCTGCGACGAAGGCAGGCCTTGCGGATAGGTCATGGCCGCGAAGTAACTGTCATTGGCGTCGCGGATCCAGCGCGCGCGCGGCAGGTAGGCGCGGTACTCGCCGGCGCTGCGGCCGCACAGCATCGGCTGGCTGGCGGCGGTGACGATATCAGGATCGAAGCTGTCGCCTTTCGCCGAAAAGCATGCCCGGTCGAACTCCGGATCGCTCTCGGCGCGGGCGCAGAAACCGTGGCCGGCAAAACTGCTCTGATGGCTGTCGACGAAGGTCATGCGATCGGCGCGCGGATCGCGGCACAGGATGCCGCTCTGGCACAGCGCGATCCCCTTCAACTGCGGCAGGAATTCGTGTTCGACGAAGTTCGATACGGCGGCGAGCCGCTGCGGCCGTGCGTTGAAGGACGGATGGATATCGAAGCCGGCGCGTCCGCCGGGGCAGGGCGCGCCGCCGCCCGTCAGCGTCGGGTTGGCGTAGGAAGTAAAGACCACGCGCGACAGGTCGCCGCCGACCAGCGGCTTCAGTGCGTCGCGCAGCTTTGCAAATCCCTGCGGCAGGTCGCGCGTCATCGCCGAGCGCGCGTCGTCCACCGACGCCATGACGCCGCTGCGCCGGAACAGCGCGCGCTCGGTCGTCGTGTCGACGATCACGTCGGCAACGAGCCCGGAAAAATAGATGTCGTTGGCGCCGACCGACAGCAGCACGAGGTCGAGGTTGCGATCGGGTTGCCGGCGCTTGGCGGCGTTGACGGCGTCGCGCAGTTCGGCCAGTTGCCCGTTGACCTTTCCCTGGCACGTACCGCCCGATTTCGACGGCAGGCAGTCGCGGGCGCGCTGCGAGCCGAACAGCCCGTCGGCGATGGTGGCGCCGGTGCAGGCCAGCGGCAGATAGGTGACCGCGATGTGCGGATATTGCACGGCGAGCGCCAGCGCGGTGCGCGTCTGGTAGCTGTACAGCGAGCGGTGGCAGGCCGGATTGAACCAGAGCGCGCTCTGCCGCTGCCAGACGGCGAGCGAATCGGGCGCCTCGCAGGCGCGCCCGCCCTTATAGCCGGCTCTGCTCGGGCGGTAATATTGCGCCGCTGCCGTGCCGAGATAGGAGCGGAAGCAGAAGCCTTCATCGGTCAGCGCGATCGGCCGGTCCGGATTTCCCTCGCCGGAAGCGACGCTGTCGCCAAGACCGGCAATGAAAATGTCGCGCACCGAGATTTCCGTGGTGGCGCGCTGGTTGCCTTCCGCGCTCGAGACATCGACGGTCGCGACCGTGGCGCGGCCATAGCGAACCCTCAGATTGACCGGTTCGGCGCAGTCGAACGTAGAGGTCTGCGGGCCGTCGCCGTCGTCGAACGACCAGGCGCAGGTGGCGCCAACCGGAACCGGGCCGGTCAAACGAACCGCGACCGGATGATCGATCGGCGTGAGATAGCTTTCCTTGACGTTGTCGCGGGTGCAGGGCTCGCTGACGCGGCCGGCGAGATCGATGCAGAGCCGGTTCACGGTGTTGCGCGCCCAGCCACGGCCATCGCTCTGCATCGCCAGCGCCTGTTCGGCGGCAAGCACGCTGCGGCCGCGACCGGCCTCCGTGTGCAGCATGAAATCCCGTTCCTCGCGGAACAGCCGGAAACGGTTGCGCACTTCCCACGAAATCTGCAGCGGCCCGTAGCCGCCGGCGGTCTGGGCTTCCGCAGTGGACGCGGTGAGCCCGGCCAGCGCGCCGGCGAGCAGCGCGACTGATATCAGTGGGCGTAGACAGGTTCCGGCCATGGCGCGTTTTGACGTTAGCGGTAAGGCAGAAATAAGAGAATTGGCGTGCGCCAGCCCAAAAGACATCCCGACGCAGATAACGTCGCTGTTACCGGCGTCAGGATTGGCGGCCCTTGATTTGCTGGGTCACTCTGGCCTTGGCCGTGCAGGCCTCGCCGAGCCGGCGGCGTTCCAGCCAGGGTTGCAGCAGGCTCAGCCAGAGCTCGCGCGTTCCCATGATCCAGATCGAGATGCCGAACGGGATCAGGAAATACAGGATGCGGAACACCACCAGCGTCGCCAGCAATTGCTCCTTGCCGAACTGCGGCAGCGCCACCAGCATCGCGGCATCGAACACGCCGAGGCTGCCGGGCGCATGGCTGGCAAACCCGAGCAGCGTCGCGAGAATGAACACGACGGCCAGCGACACGAAATCGATATGCGGCTCGGTCGGCATCAGCAGGTACATCGCCAGCGCGCAGAAGCCGAGGTCGACCACGCCGATCAGGACCTGAAGCAGCGTCAGCCGGGCCGACGGCAATACCACCTTCCAGCCGTTCTGGCCGAGTTCGCGGCGATCCTTGCCCATCAGCAGCCAGACGAAATAGGCGCCAATGCCGGCAAGGCAGCCGAGCGCGATCAGCCGGTTTACCGCCGGCGGCAGCAGGTCCATCGCCGTTGCCGCTTCGGGATGCCAGGCCATGCCGATGCCGAGCACGAACAGGTTGCCGAGCCAGAAGGTGAGGCCCGAGAGGAAGCAGATCTTGGCGACATCGATCGCCGACAGGCCGTAGTCGGAATAGATCCGAAACCGGATCGCGCCGCCGGTGAACACCGTGGCGCCGATGTTGTGGCCGATGGTGTAGCTGGTGAAGCTTGAAAGCGCGGCGATACGATAGGGGACGTGGTTCTTGCCAATCGTTCGCAACGCGAAGAAATCGTAGAAGGTCAGCGTAAAGAATGCGCCGACCACGCAGAGCGCAGCCAGCCCGATGCGGTGCGGCTCGATTTCCGTCAGCGCGGTGAGAATGATTGCAGTATCGACCCCCTTCAGGGTGCGAACCAGGTGCGTGACCGCAAGAATGATGATGAGGAGACTCGCAGCGATCCCCAGCCGTTTCCAGCCGATCTTCTCCTTGAAGCCACGCCCGAGCGTGGTCAGCAGCCGATGCATTCATCCTCCCGGCGGGGCGGCAATACGTTAGATTTCAGGTCTGTCACGACAGGCGACAGTCGACGGTCAGAGGCACCGCGCGCGAAGACCCATAAGCTAAAACCGGGCCGTTGTGCAGTCCTTGACAAGCCCGCCTTGTGGCCCGGTTCGCCGCCGCTGTCATACGCCCTACATATGTCTTTTCGTTAACGATTTGAGTCGCATCAAGGTCCGTTTCCAGGTCCTTTCCGCATGGAACGAATGTCACGACGTGCCATCGCGGCGTTTTCAAGGCCTCAGGAACATCCCGATCGCAAGCCGGTTAGCCCCGCACCAAGCATCGAACATGATGGCGTGCGTGAGGCATCGGAAGCCGCTGCGCTTTCGTGTTCCCAACGACGAGGATCCACGCAATGGGACTGTTCACCAAAGACATCAAGACCATGGACGACCTGTTCGTCCACCAGCTGCAGGATATCTACTATGCCGAGAAGCAACTCGTTAAAGCGCTGCCCAAAATGGCCGAAAAGGCCACCGACAAGCAGCTGAAACAGGGCTTTTTGACCCATCTCGATGAAACCAAAACACATGTGCAGCGCCTCGAAGAGGTGTTCCGGATGCACGGCGCCGAAGTGAAGGCGGTCAACTGCCCCGCGATCGACGGCATCATCAAGGAAGCCGACGAGGTGGCAGGCGAGGTCGCCGACAAGGACGTGCTCGACGCCGCCCTGATCAATGCAGCGCAGGCTGCCGAGCATTATGAAATCACCCGCTACGGCAGCCTGATTGCATGGGCGCGTCAGCTCGGACGCAGCGATTGCGCCAGCGTCCTGCAGAAGACGCTCGATGAGGAGAAGATTACCGACCAGAAGCTGACCTCGCTGGCCGAGGGCAAGGTGAACCTTCGCGCCGCCAGCTGATCCCCAACGAAAAATGAGGCAAAACGCCGCGCAGGACATTATGCGCGGCGTTTTCAAGCTTTGTTGCCCAAAGCGATTCCCAGCCGAGCTCCTATCGAACCGTCGCCAATCGTCCCATTTCCGCGGGCATTTGGCGCGACCTTCAACCCCTGCAAGCGTTTGTTCACCATCCGTGCAAGCCAGGACGCGATAGTTACCTCAAATATACAACTGGAACCGTACGTGCAGGCCCAACGGGGAGTTTGCAATGTATCGGGTCCTGACCTGTCTCGCCACGGAGCACGACTGGCGTCTGGTCGTGCTGGCGGGCGCCATCTGCTGGTTCGCCAGCGCGGTCGCCATCAGCCTGTTTCACCGTGCCAGGGCCTCGAGCGGCCGAACCCGCGCGATCTGGGTCTGCCTCGATGCGGCGGTCGGCGGTTGCGGAATCTGGGCCACCCATTTCGTGGCGATGCTGGCTTACGATCCCGGCGCCGGCGCCGGTTACAACATACCCGTCACGCTGTTGTCGTTGCTCTTCGCCGTCGCCATCGTCGCCGTCGGGCTCTGCGTGGCGCTGTTGAGCGCGCACCGGTCGGTTGTCGCGCTTGGCGGCGCGATCATCGGGGCCGGCGTGGCGGCGATGCACTACACCGGCATGTTTGCCATGGAGCTTCCGGCCTACATCGTATGGGCGCCGGGTATCGTTGCGACCTCGATCGTCCTCGGGAGCATATTCGCGGCCCTTGCCATGCTGGTCGCCGCGCGCCGAGACGATACCGTTCACACCGTTATCGCCACAGGCCTGCTGACCGTTGCGGTGGTCTCGCATCACTTCACGGCCATGGGCGCCGTCACGCTGATCCCCGATCCGACGCTCGGCTCCGACGCGTTGACGATTTCTCCCACCGCGCTTTCGTTTCTGACCTCGGTCGGCGCCTTTGCCATTCTCGGGATATCGCTGCTGGCGGCGATGTTCGATCGCCGCGCCAAGGGCGAACTCCACTCGCAGAAGATCCTGCTCGATTCCGCCATCACCAACATGTCGCAGGGACTTTGCATGTTCGATGCGGAGGGCCGCATCCTCCTGTTCAACCAGCGCTACGTCGAACTCATGGACCGGACCGGCATGCCGCTTCAGGGCCGCCTGCTGATCGATGTCCTGCGTGAGCTGAAAGCGGCCGGCGCATGGGACAACGATCCCGATGAGTTCGTCGATACGCTGGTGGAAAACGCCAGGGCCGGCAGGATCGTGACCAGGACGATCGATCGCGGCGGACGCTCGCTGCGCGTGGTCGAACAGCCCATGAACGGCGGCGGCTGGGTTGCCACGTTCGAAGACATCACCGAATGGCAGGCGGCCCAGGAGCAGATCTCGCACATGGCGCGCCATGACGCGTTGACCAACCTGCCGAACCGAACGCTGTTCCGTGAACAGCTCGAAAAGGCCCTGCGGCTCGTTCGGCGCAACGATCAGGTAGCGATACTCTGCCTCGACCTCGACCACTTCAAGGGCATCAACGATTCGCTGGGCCATCCGGTCGGCGATGTGTTGCTGAAGGAAGTCGCCCGGCGTCTCGCCGGCTGCGTCACCGAGAACGACACGGTCGCGCGCTTGGGCGGCGACGAATTCGCCGTCGTGCAGTTCTGCCGCGATTGCGAGCCGTCTGCCGTCGCCATGTTTGCAAGCCAGGTGGTCGAGCGGCTCTCGGCTCCTTACGATGTTGCCGGTCATCAACTCGTCATCGGCGTCAGCATCGGCATCTCGCTGGCGCCCGAAGACGGCAGCAATCCGGACGAACTTCTGAAGAAAGCCGATCTGGCGCTCTACCGCGCCAAGGAAGACGGCCGCGGCACCTACCGCTTCTTCGAGACCGGCATGGACGCACGCGCACAGGCGCGGCGGCTATTGGAAATCGACTTGCGTGCGGCGTTGCCGCGCGAGGAGTTCGAAGTCTATTACCAGCCGATCCGCGATGTCGCCAGGGACGAGGTCGTCGCCTTCGAAGCGCTGGTGCGCTGGAATCATTCGCTGCGCGGCATGATTTCTCCGGTCAGCTTCATTCCGCTGGCGGAAGAAACCGGCCTGATCGTTCCGATCGGAGATTGGGTGTTGCGCCAGGCCTGCATCGATGCGGCCGGCTGGTCGCGGGATGTCGGCGTTGCCGTCAACCTGTCGCCGGTGCAGTTCAAGAATCCCAACCTGGTATCGTCCGTCAAGGCGGCGCTCGAAGTCTCGGGCCTGCCGGCACGCCGGCTCGAACTGGAGATCACGGAATCGGTGCTGCTGCAGAACAGCGAGGCAACGCTGGCGGTGCTGCACGAACTTCGCAGCTTTGGCGTCAGGATCTCGCTCGACGACTTCGGAACGGGGTATTCCTCGCTGAGCTATCTGCGCAGCTTCCCGTTCGACAAGATCAAGATCGACCGTTCGTTCGTCAGCGAACTGGCAACCCGCGATGATTCGATGGCGATCGTCCGCGCGGTGACAGGCCTTGGCAAGAGCCTCGGCATCGTCACGACCGCCGAAGGCGTCGAGACCGATGCGCAATTCGAACTGCTGCGCCAGGAAGGATGCACGCAGGCGCAGGGCTATCTGTTCAGCCAGCCGCGTCCCGCCGCCGAGGTGGAGAAGATGCTGACGCAGCCGCGCCAGCGCAGGATTGCTTAGGCCGCGTACTCATAAATCGAGATTCGCTACCGCGGCTGTGAACGATGTCCGCTATCCGACGCTTCGCGGACTCGACTTGGACATTGCCTCAGGTCCGAAAAGGGCCATGAGTTGACCTCCCGAAGAGCATTGATTCAAATCCGCTATAGCCCGTTATGGAAATTTCGAATTTGACATAACTTTTCTTCGTCGAACGAGGGTCACTGTTAGGACATTTCTTGCTATCGGGAATACTTCGTACTCTCCGCGCATGAACGGACGGGTCATGAACGTTCGAACAAAGATAGTCCTTGTCACCTACCTGACGATCTGGACCACGACCGTGGCATATCTGGCTGTGGTGACCATTAGGCCACTCTATCCCGACCTGGTGCAGGTTTGGATCGGCGCGTTGGGGTTGCTTCCGACGCTGACACCGATCATCGCGTTCTTCGTCGCGTTCGGCCAGGCGATGAGCGTGACACGAAAGCGCAACGCAATTGATAAATGGATGCTCGCCCGCTACTTCGTCGGCGTCCCTATCTGCATCTTTCTGACGCTTCTGACTATCATCTCTCTGCTCATCTTTACTCTCTTTCCGGTCATCTTTTACGTGGTTGTGGTCACCTTTTACCTGGGTCTGGTATATGGCGCTGTTCCACTGATGGCCGGCACAACAATTCACTTGGTCGGATTGGTGCCGTTGTACTTTCTGGCTAGATGGCTGCACCAGCCCGCCTTGCCTCTCGCCTCGTCGGATGTCTGCTGAGGGTCAATCGCGTCGCTTTTGTGCATCAGCAGGATGTCCGCTATCCGGCCCGTCTCGGACTTGCAATTCCTCGTTGCGAACACCGAGGATCGACGTGATTCAAGCTCTCAAACCGGGGCCTCGAATCATGATGCGAACTCACGGACTTTGAGGGGGCCGCATGGGTCCGTCCAGATGATTGACACTTTTTCGGCGATTGGGTGTTGCGCCAGGCTTGCATCGATGCGGCCGGCTGGTCGCGGGATGTCGGCGTTGCCGTCAACCTCTCGCCGGTGCAGTTCAAGAATCCCCAACCTGGTCTCGATGGTGAAGCAGGCGCTCGAAGCCTCCGGCCTGCCGGCACGCCGGCTCGAACTGGAAATCACGGAATCGGTGCTGCTGCAGAACAGCGAGGCAACGCTGGCGGCTGCACGAACTGCGCGGCTTTGGCGTCAGGATCTCGCTCGAAGACTTCGGAGCCGGGTATTCCTCGCTGAGCTACCTGCGCAGCTTCCCGTTCGACAAGATCAAGATCGACCGTTCGTTCGTCAGCGAACTGGCAACCCGCGATGATTCGATGGCGATCGTCCGCGCCGTGACCGGCCTCGGCAAGAGCCTCGGCATCGTCACGACAGCCGAAGGCGTCGAGACCGATGCGCAATTCGAACTGTTGCGTCAGGAAGGGTGCACGTAGGCGCAAGGCTATCTGTTCAGCCAGCCGCGTCCCGCCGCCGAGGTGGAAAAGATGCTGACGCCGCCGCGCCGGCGCATGATTGCTTAGGCCCTGTACTCATAAATCGAGACTCACTACCGCAGCTGCGAACGATGTCCGCTATCCGATGCTTTGCGGACTCAACCCGGACATCGCCTCAGGTCCGAAAAGCTACAAACGAACGTGACGCACGCTACTCTATCGTCCGGAGGCAGCAGATAAAGCAGCGCCGCACGGTGATATCAACACACCCGCTCACGGTAGCCGACACTACACTACTTCTTGGGTTGGAACTCCATAACGCGGCTGCTCGAGCGCAGCTCGGCCAATGTCTTGCCGTAGCAATCGACGCCAGCTGGCCGATTGGTGGGCGCTTCTACTACGCCTTTGGCGTTAAGTGTTGCGCTCAGTCTTCCGTTGGCCGAAACGTACTCCGCACCGCCATTCTTGTTGACCTTGAAGAGATATCCGACTCGCCAGCTTTGGTCCGCTTCGGCGTAGCACATGATGGCAGCTGGAAGGTTGGGAGGAACTGTTTGGGCGACGGTTTGCGTCGCGAGGGTGAGAAACACTCCAGAAACGGCTGAGAGTGCCAATGGAAACTTGAGCATGCCAAAATCCTCCATCATCGCTTTAAGCTTCTGCCTGAAGACGAGCTAGCGATGTTGACCTAGATCAACCGAGTTCTACGTCTCTTGATCTGAAGTTGACCTGCGCGATGTCCGAGTTGGACCAAAACCGGAAGCCGCAACCTCACTCGATCACTTCAGCGGTTGGCCAGCTCGGTAGCACAGCGAAGCCGAGCGACTTTTGCGGACAACGTGTAGCTTTGACGGCCCTCTAATAATCGCCTTTGGGGTGACGAAAGACGCGTCCTCCTCCCTGGGCCACAATGTCATCGACTGCGCTGGGACTGGCTTCGTCCGCTTCAATGATGACAGCTGTGCTTCCTGGTTGCATCTCGGACTTGATCGAAGTCACGGTGGCAGACCCGAGTATTGCCATGCCGGCATCGTTGATCAGCCCGACGGTAGCTCCGAGGAGTGCTGTCAGCGTGGCGAGCGGTATGCCGCCGATCAAACCGATCAGCCCGCCAACTACAACGCCGACTTTGGTTCCGTGAAAAAAATGGACGTCGGACTCAAGAACTGACACCGATCCTTGATCGTCTTTGGTCACGATGACACCGGACTTGAGTTTGAACTTTGTACCGCCTGCCTCCGTGAGGTCCTTTATTGCGCGGGCGGCATCGTGAGCAGCATTGACGTTGCTGAATGTCGCCACGATGATGTTGTCTACCATTGTGTCTCTACTCCCCTTGACCGTGTATCGATGACTGCCCAACAAGACGCTCGCTGCAATACCTGCAACTGTCGCTGATCTGATAGAAAGACGCTTCGGACCTTCTTCGTCGCGCTGCGGCACCAAGAGATGACGGGAGCCGCCGCAGGCGCGGCTGAACGTAGCAGCGCCAAAGGATCGCTGACGTTGACCTAAATCAACGGAGGGTGTGCCTAGCGCCGGGCCATGAGACCGAGCGTCCGCTCTGGGTCATGATTGACACTTCCATTGTTCGCGTCCACCAGCATGGAGGTTGCGCGGGAGGAGGCGAAAAAGACTGATGGGCCGGTCGAGAGGTGGGTTAACGACCAAAATACATCCTGCGTCGATACCAACGGATTGCCCGTTCACCTCGAAGCAGTGTCGGCGTGTTGCGACTAGGTACGATTAACTCGCGGCAAACTACCTCGCCTTCATCAAACTTGCATCTATCCGAATTTGGCTACGCACTTATGAGTTGACGCCCTAGTTATTTTTGACGCGCTGTCTTTGCGCGAACCGGTGTCCACCCCGGATCAAGTCCGGGGCAGGCTTTCGCTCGAAAACGCTACGTTAAACCTTGCGCAGCGCGAAATGCGCGCCGCAGAACGCCATGGCCGCACCGAGGCATAGGGCGGCAAGGCCCGCCAGCACGCCTGAAACGGTCGGCAGGGGGCTCGGCGCCGAGGCGGCCTGTCCCGCGCCGGCCAGGATCAGCACGCCGACCGCGATCAGGAACTGCCGCATCCGCAGCGGGATCTGGCCCGAGACCGCGCTGTCCATCAGATTGGCGGTAAAATAGCCGCCGGAGAAACCGACGGTCGCGATCAGCCACCAGGCAATCGCAGCACCAGCGGGCATGAAGTCGCTTGTGTCGGATCGCCACAGGCCACCAAGATCGAGGCCGTAACGCGCGCCCAGCATGTGGACGGCAAGCGCCAGCAGCACACCTGAAACAATCGCACCGGCCAGGATCAGGCGGCGTGGAAAATAGGTCGTCTCGGACATGGCTCGCTTGTAAGGTAAAGCTGGCGCGCCGCGCAAGCAGGCGGCTTCTACCGACAACGGGATTTTTAGAGTTGCCGACATCACTTCCGAATGCATTGACAAGGGAAGGCGAGGGTGCGCCGCCCGTGACCCAGTACACCTACAAGGCCTCGCTGGTCGGAGCGGCTTATCAGTTCGACCTGACGGACGCCGGATTGTCGTGGCACATCGGCAGCCGGTCCGGCGTCTGGCCCTATGCCGAAATCGCTTCGGTCCGTCTGTCCTATCGGCCGATGACGATGCAGTCGCGTCGTTTTCGCGCCGACATCGAAAAGGCTGGCGGCGGGCGCATCACGATTCTCTCCACCACCTGGCAGACGGTGGCGCTGGTGACGCCGCAGGACGAGGGCTACCGCGCGTTCATCATCGAATTGCACCGAAGGATGAAGGCGGCGGGCAGCAAGGCTGCGCTGATCGGCGGCATCGGGCCGGTGCACTATTTCACGGCGGTGACCATCGTGGCGCTGTTGGCAATTGCGATGGCCGGGCTCCTGGTGCGGGCGCTGACGACTGCCCAATTCACCGGGGCGTTGTTTCTGGTCGGCATGGCCGTCTGGTTCGCCTGGACGGTCGGCGGCTTCATCAAGCGCAACCGGCCGCAGCGTTACACGTTCGATCAGCTTCCCGACGTGCTGCTGCCAAGGGTGCGCGGCCAATAGTCCTATTCGGTCGTGTCGAGATCTTCCTTCGCCGTCAGCATTCCCGCAAGCGTACGCAGCGCCACGTCGAGCTGTTCGTTGGTCGGTGCGGCGAGGGCGAGGCGGACGGCGTTGGGGGCATGTCCGGGAGCCACGGCAAAGGTGGTCGACGGCGTCAGCGCGATGTCGCGGCGCGCCGCGGCGGTGACGAAAGTCTGCGAGCGCCAGTGCGGCGGCAGGGTCAGCCAGAGATGGTAGGATTTCGGGTTCGCCTGGATCTCGAAGCCGGCAAAGTGTTTTGCCGCCATCTGCTGCCGGCGCGCGGCGTCGATCCGTTTCAGCCGTGACAGTTCGGCGACCGTGCCGTCTGCCATCAGACGTTGGCCCGCGGCAAACGCAAATCCGGCGGCGGTCCAGCCGCCCGAGCGAACCGCGGCCATGATGCGCTCGCGCAGGCGCGGCGGCGAGACGATGAAGCCCAGCGCGAGGCCGGGCGCCACCTTCTTCGACAGGCTGTCGAGCACGATGCAATGGTCGGGCGCAAGCGCCGCCATCGGCGTTCCCTCGTCGAGAAAACCGTAGACGGTGTCCTCGATCACGACGAGGCCGAGCTTTTCGACGACGCGCAGCAGATCGGCGCGGCGCGCGGCCGGCATCGTCATGCCGAGCGGATTCTGAATCGTGGGCTGGATGTACAGCGCCGTCAGATGCGCTTCGCGGTGCGCCTTCTGTATCGCGTCCGGTCGAATGCCGTGCTCGTCCATCGCAAGCGGCACCAGCGTGACGCCGAGCCTTGCGGCGATGTCCTTGATGAAGGGATAGGTCAACGCTTCGACGCCGCAACGGCCGCCGGCGGGCACTGCTGCCGCAAGCGCTGCAGCGATGCATTGCCTGCCGTTGGCGGTGAAGACGAATTGATCCGGAGCCGGTGACCAGTCCTCGCGGGCGAGAAACTCGGCCGAGATGGCGCGTGCGGCCTGCGTGCCGATGGTGGAGGAGTGCCGCAACGCGACATCGAGTACGTCGGGACGTTCAAGTCCTTCCAGGCTCCTTGCGATCATCGCCGATTGCGTCGGCAGGATCGGATAATTGACTTCGAGATCGATGCGCGCGCCGCGCGGCTCCATCGGCATCGCGACGCCGCGCCGCGTTTCGCCCGACACGAACGTGCCGCGTCCGACTTCGCCGACCACGAGGCCCCGGCGCAACAGCTCGGTGTAGACCCGGCTCGCGGTCGAGACCGCGATCTTGCGCTCATACGCAAAGCTGCGCTGTGGTGGCAGCCGGTCGCCGGGCTTCAGCGCGCCATTGGCGATCTCGGCGGCGACAGTATCGGCCAGCTTCAGGTACTCGAATTTGGACATTATTGCACCGAGAGCAATGTTTTACTTGCACCGAGAAATGTATCGGATCATTTTGAACCCATCAAGCCTGAGATTGCACTGAGAGGGGTGCAAGCAATCAGAACCCAAGGTGCAGGTGCTGTTCGGAGCATCTGTGCCGGCGGCATCGCCTTGCGGCACGAAAGCCAACTGGAGAAGAACGATGACGACGACCACCATTGCCTCGACGGCAGGCCAGCCTGCTTCCCGAAACCTGTCGGGCGGATTTGTCCGCGCCCTCGGCAGCGTGGTGAACGGCATCGTGACCTATTTCGCGCACCGCGAAGCCATCAAAACACTGAGCGAACTGGACGATCGTGCGCTGCGCGATATCGGCATCGAGCGCAGCCGGATCGAAGCGGCGGTGCGCGGCGGCATCGACCCGGAGTTCGGGCGCATCAGGTGAATCGCCTCGATTGATCGCAATGCAATCAGACGGCCCGGTCGATCGACCGGGCCGTTTCTACTTTGCATGGGGTTGTTTTGCGGTTTTTTTGTCCGGGCTGTTCGCGGCCTCAGTGCCGGACCACCAGCACCGAGCACTTGGCGTAGCGGACGACATGGCCGGCGTTGGAGCCCAGGAAATAGGTTCGCATCGCCGGGCGGTGCGAGGTCATCACGATCAGGTCGGCCTTGATCGCCGCGGCCTCTTCGAGGATCTCGTGATAGATGCCGCCCTGCCGCACCGCGATGGAAATGCGCGACGCCTCGATGCCGGATTCGCGCGCCACGATCGCGAGCGCTTCCTCTGCGGTCGCCCGTTGCTGGGCATCGAAATCGGCCGGTACATATTCGGCCAGCATCACCGGCGTCATCGGCATCACGTTGAGCAGGCGCACCGAGCCGTGCCAGGTCTGCGCCAGCGTTGCGGCGGTGGCGATCGCGGGCTTGGTCAGGTCGGTATCGGTCAGATCGATCGGCACGAGAATCGACTTGAACATCTGCGCCTCCTGCGTGAGCCTCAATCGTCCGAGGCGTGCTTCAGCAATTTCGGGCTGGTGAAACGCACGAGCCTGCCGCTACGGAACGCCACCTCGCTCCAGTCGTTAGTCGCGAAATCGATGATGGCAAGGCCCGCGGTCGGCAGATTGTCCTCGAGCGCCGTCTTCGCCGACGCGTCGCCGCTGCCGGTGAGCATCAGCGCCAGTTCATGCATGCCGGGATTGTGGCCGATCAGCATCAGCCGCTTGGGATCGTTGACCTCGGCCATGCGGATGATCTTCAGCAGTCCCGCCGGATCGGCGCCGTAGAGTTCATCGAGAAGTTCGACCTGCGGCTGCTGCGCCGGTTCCCGCATTGCATCCTTCATCGCCTCGTTCGCGATTTCCCAGGTTTGGTGCGCCCGCACCGCCGTCGACACCAGGACGACGTCCGGAACGGGCGGGTGGTGGCCGATCCAGTCGCCGATGATGGCGGCATCCCGCCGGCCGCGGTCGTCGAGACGGCGGTCGTGATCGCGGCCCGAAGGCGCGTCGTGTTCGGTCTTGGCGTGACGCAGCAGCATCAAACGGCGCATGGGCGCAATCTCGATTCGGTCTCAGTTTGGACTAATCTACAAGCTCATGGCTGGGACAAGGTGACAAGCGCCGCAGCGGTCCGTAAGAAAACGACATGGCTGAGACTTTCACAAGTGCGACCAACGGCCTCGACGGCGACGCGCCTTTTGGCTCGCGTCTCTCCTTCGACCTGGACGTCGATATCTGCGTGGTCGGGGCCGGGCTTGCCGGTCTTACGGTGGCGCTGGAGGCCGCGCGCCTCGGCGCCAGTGTCGCCGTGCTCGAGGGCCGGCATGTCGGCTGGGGCGCCTCAGGCCATCAGCTTGGTACGGTCATGCCGGGATACAGCCTTCCCGTCGCCGAACTGATCGAACGCGTCGGCCTCGACGATGCCCGCGAATTGTGGGCGCTGTCGAAGCTGGGCGCCGAATATGTTCGCGCCGCCGCCACCGAGCAGGGGATGCCCGGCATTGCGCTCAGCGAAGGCGCGCTGGAAGTTTCCAATGTCGACGCCGGCGAAACGCTGATCAGTCGCCTGCAGACGCTGAGCGCCGATTTCGATACCGAAGTCGAGGGATGGCAGGTCGACCGCGTGCGCGAGCAACTCGGCACGGCACGGTATTTCCACGGGATTCATTTTCCGCGCGCGTTCCAGATCGACGGCCGGAAATACATCCACGGCCTGGCCGATCAGGCAAAGCGGGCAGGGGCGCGCATCTTCGAGGATACGCCCGTCGTCAGCATCGACTCCTCGGGCATTCGCAAGCGCATCGTGACTCCATCGGCACGGCTGCGTGCTGCCCACATCGTGCTGGCCGGCAACGTTCATCTCGGCGCGACGTTGCGGCGCCTGTCGGAAACGCTGCTGCCGGTCTGGCGTTATGCAGGCGTGACCGAGCCGCTCGGCGAGCGTCTTGGCGAGGTCATTTCATTCCGGGGTTCGGTAGCCGACAGCGACGGCATCGATCATTTCCGGATCGTGGACGGCGATCGGCTGATGTGGGCGAGCCCGGAGACCACCTGGGATGCGCGGCCGCGGCGCTTCGCAGCCGCCATTGCCCGCCGGATCGCGACCATCTATCCGCGGCTCGGACCGGTCGCGATCGCCGACGTGTTCGGCGGTGCGGTCGGCGTAACCGTGCACGGCATGCCGCAGATCGGACAGATGCGCAAAGGCCTGTGGGTCGCGAGCGGATTCGGCCGTCAGGGGCTGAACACGTCGGCGATGGCGGGGCAACTGATCGCGCGCAGCATCCTCTGGGGTGATGATCGCTGGCGGCTGTTTTCACCGTTCGAACTGGTCTGGGCCGGCGGCCCGACCGGCCGGGTCGCCGGGCATCTGATCGGCCTGTGGGGCCGCGGCAGTTCCGCCGCGGCGGGCGCGCTGGCCCGTTATCGCGAGGGCGCGCGGTCGCGGGAACGTGTCCGCGAGGCGCGATTGGCGGAGGCCAACCGGCAGGCCGGTGCAAGAGTTCCGCGACAACCGCCGGGCGGTCCGCGTCCGGTGCATCCGCAGCCGCCGCGGCCGGTGGCGGCGCCGGAAAGTGCGCCGTCCGCCGTTCCCTCGCAGGAAAGTGAGAAAATTCGGGACGGATCCGTGTAACTTCGCGACGGGCGGGCCGTACCTGATGGCGAACCGATACGCCCGCCACCGCACGGAGACTTCCATGATCGACCGCCGCATCCTGCTCGCAACCGTCGCCGGCCTGTTTGGCCTAGCCGCCTTCCGCTGGCTGCGCATGACGCCGGCTGAGGCTGCCGGCAAATTCGAGATCGAAAAGACCGACGCCGAATGGCGTGCGCAGCTCACGCCGCAGCAATATGAAATCCTGCGCAAGCATGGCACCGAGCGCCCGTGGTCGAGCCCGCTGCTGAAGGAAAAGCGCAAGGGCATCTTCGCCTGCGCCGGTTGCGACCTGCCGCTGTTCTCCTCGGAGACCAAGTACGACAGCGGTACCGGCTGGCCGAGCTTCTGGAAGCCGCTCGACAATGCCATTGGCGAAACCAGGGACACGTCGCTGGGGATGACCCGCACCGAAGTTCATTGCCGCCGCTGCGGCGGACATATGGGCCACGTCTTCGACGACGGGCCTCAGCCGACCGGCCTGCGCTACTGCATCGACGGATTCGGGCTGGTGTTCCACCCGGCAGGTCCGTCGGCGTCCTAGCCCGTCGCGCCCGGCAATTGTTGCCCGCCCGGCAATTGTGCCCCGGTCTCCGGACCGGGGCTTTTTTATTAAATCATTGATTTGTATATATTTTACAGGTTGGCACGACGCTTGCGACATGTTCTCCCGACGCGGCCTGGGGTCACTGAGACCGGCTGGCCGCCCGGATCGAATTTGGAGAACATGTCATGGGTATCTTCGGCGCTCTTACCACCGCGGTCGGTGGCCTTCGGGCGAACTCCTACGCGCTGGAAAACGTCTCGGGCAACATCGCCAACTCGCAGACCACGGCGTTCAAGCGCGTCGACACCTCCTTCCTCGATCTCATTCCGCAGACCTCGTCGACGGCGCAGCTTGCCGGCGGCGTGACCACGCAATCGCGCTCCACCAACTCGGTGCAGGGCGACGTGCAGACGGCATCGGTCGCGACCTTCATGGCGATCAACGGCAACGGCTTCTTCGCGGTGCAGAAGCCCGGCAACTTCACCGACGGCACGCCGGTGTTCGACGGCGTCGACCGCTTCACCCGCCGCGGCGACTTCCAGATCGACAAGAGCGGCTATCTCGTCAACGGCGCCGGCTACTATCTGCAGGGCGTTCCGATCGACCCGACCACCGGCAACCCGTCCGGCAGTTCGCCGCAGGTTTTGAGGTTTCAGAACGACTTCCTGCCGGCACAGGAAACCACCCGCATCGACTACCGCGCCAACCTCGCCAGCTATCCGCTGACGACCAGGCACGACGTTTCCGTTCCCGGATCGGAATTGATTGCGCCGGGCTCGTACACGTCGGGATATAATCCGCTGGTGGTGGGGACGCCCCCGGCACCCTACACGGATTCCATCGCCCCGGGCACCATTCAGAGCAACAAGGCCACGCCGTCAGTAGCGAACACGCTACTGACCCTGCTCAACGGCGCGGCCGGCACCGACTCGATCTCGGCCAACTTCATCGCCGGCGATACCATCACGGTCAATGGTACCAACACGATCACCTTCATGGCGTCAGGCGCGGTCGGCCCCAACCAGATCAACATCGGCGACGACATCGGCACCTTGCTGGGCAAGATCGACGCGCTCACGGGCACGGCAATCCCATCCTCGATCAGCGGCGGCGCGATCACGCTGCATTCCGGCACGACCTCGGATCTGTCGGTCACCAGCAACAACACCACCGCATTCGCAGCGCTCGGCTTCACCGGTACCGCGACGGCGACGCGCGGCGGCGGCGGCACGATTGGTACCGGTCAGGTGATCGGCAACGACACCTCGACGTTCCTCAACGAGTCGGTCGCGGGCGGCGCGGTCACGACCTACGACGTGTCGGGCGCGCCGGTGAACCTGCAATTCCGCTGGGCCAAGACCGACTCGGCCTCGCTCGGCCCCGGCCATACCGATACCTGGAACCTGTTCTACCAGGTCAATCCCAACGCAACCGGCACCCAGGTCGCGTGGCAGAACGTCAACACCAACTTCACCTTCTCGGCCTCAGGCCAGATGTCGCCGGTGATACCGAACATCACGCTCAACAATGCGGTGGTCAACGGCGTGTCGCTGGGCAGCCCCGTCATCAACTTCGGCACCGGCGGCGTCACCCAGTTCGCCGATGCCAACGGCAACGTCCAGGTCAACCAGATTCAGCAGGACGGTTTCCCGGCCGGCCAGTTGCAGTCCGTCGGCGTCGGCACCAACGGCCGCATCATCGGCAACTACTCCAACGGCCGCAACCTCGACCTCGCCGAAATCTCGGTGGCGACCTTCAACGGCACCAACTTCCTCAAGCGCGTCAACGGCGGCGCGTTCGAGGTGACCGACGCATCCGGCCAGGCGCTGTACGGCAAGGCCGGCACCATCGTCGGCTCGTCGCTGGAAGGATCCAACACCGACATCGCCGACGAGTTCACCAAGCTGATCGTCACCCAGCAGGCGTACTCGGCGAACACCAAGGTCATCACCACCTCCAACACAATGGTGCAGGATCTCCTGAACGTGCTGCGCTGACTTTCGACCGCGATGTTCGCGATGCGATTTGAGATGGACAATTAGTCATGGGTTTGAGCCAAGCTCTCTCGACCGCGATGTCTGGCCTGCGCGCGACGCAGGCTGCGATCTCGCTGGTCGGATCGAACGTCGCCAACTCGGAGACGCCGGGCTACGTCAGGAAGTCGGTGATCCAGGTCGCCGGCATGACCGGCGACTACGGGTCGAGCGTTCTCCTCAACGGTGTCGACCGGCAACTCGATCAGTATCTGCAGACGCAGTTGCGCACGGAAACGTCGGGCGCAGCCTATGCCGATATCCGTGCGACGTTTCTCGCCAACCTGCAGAACGTCTACGGAAATCCGGGCGAAACCGGTACCATCGAGGATTCTTTCAACAAGCTCCTGACCGCCTTCCAGGGGCTGTCGACCAGCCCGGACTCGCAGTCGGCGCGGATCGGTGCGGTGGCCGCCGCGCAGACCATGGCGGAGACGCTCAACGCCACGACCCAGGGCATCCAGAACCTTCGCGCCAACGCCGAGATGGGGATCAACGATTCCATCGTCACGGCGAACAACGCGATGGCCCAGATCGCGTTCATCAACAACCAACTCCAGAACAACGGCAAGACCGACGCGGCGACGGCCTCGCTACTGGACCAGCGCGATCAGTACATCACGCAGCTGTCAGCACTGGTCGACATCAGGACCGTCGTCAACGACCTGAACCAGGTAACGGTGTTCACGAATTCGGGCGTGCAACTCGTCGGCACCGAGGCGGCGCAGCTGACCTTCAATCCGCAGGGCACGGTAACGCCCAACACGCTGTACAATCCGACCGATCCGAGCAAGAGTAACGTCGGCACCATCACGATCAATTTTCCGCACGGCGGCAGCTACGATCTGGTGTCCACCAACTCGATCCGTTCGGGCAAGATCGCGGCCTTTCTGGAACTGCGCGACGTCACGCTGGTCAAGGCGCAGGCACAGGTCGACCAGTTTGCGGCATCGATGGCGAGCGCGCTGTCGGACAAGACGACCGCCGGCACCGCCGCTCCGGCTTCGGTTTTGCCCCAGGCCGGCTATGACCTCGACCTTGCAGGGCTGCAGTCCGGCAACGTCGTTCATCTCACCTACAAGGACAACACCACCGGCGTCACGCACAATCTCTCGATCGTGCGCGTCGATGATCCGGGCGTGCTGCCGCTGAGCAATACGGCGACGCTTGATCCGAACGACCGGGTCCTCGGTATAGACTTCACCGGCGGCATGAGCTCGGTCGTGTCCCAGCTCAACGCGGCGCTTGGGACGAGCGCTAACCTTCAGTTTTCGAATCCTTCCGGCTCGACGCTGCGCGTCCTCGACGACGGCGCGCCGAACCGCTCGGACGTTCTCGCGGCGTCGGTCACCACGACGATGTCGTCGCTCACCAGCGGCAGTCCGGAGTTCGCGTTGTTCACCGACAATGGCGGGCTCTATAGCGGTGCGATCACCGCCAACGGCTCCCAGCAGGTCGGTCTCGCGGGGCGCATCAGCGTCAACCTTGGACTGCTCGGCGATCCCTCGCGCACCATCGTGTTCTCCACCAGCCCGTTGACAGCGGCCGGCGACACCACGCGCGCCAACTTCATTCTCAACCAGCTGCAGAACGGCAGCTATCGCTATTCGCCGCAGACGGGTATCGGCACGACGGGCGCTCCGTTTACCGGCACGCTGACCAATTTTGCCAAGCAGTTCATCAGCCAGCAGGGCGAAGCGGCCACTGCAGCCAAGCAACTCTCCGATGGCCAGTCGGTCGTGCTCAACACCCTGCAGAAAAAGGTAACTGATGCCTCGGGCGTCAACATCGACGACGAGATGGCGCATCTGCTGGCATTGCAAAATGCTTATTCCGCGAATGCGCGCGTGATGTCGTCCATCAAGCAGATGTACGACACGCTGATCCAGGCGATGTGAGGGTTTCATGTCTATCGATGGCGTTAACGGCAGGACCTCCTACATCGGTACTTCGATCATTGGCCTGCGCAACCAGCTCAATGATCTGACGCAACAGCTCGCAAGCGGCAGGGTTTCGACGACCTATGCCGGGCAGGGCGCCAATCGCGGCTTTGCGCTCAGCCTGCGCGCCCAGGTCAGCAGCTTCGACGCCTTCAAGGACACCGCAACCAACGTCAATACGCGGCTCAGCGTCGTCAACCTCGCGCTGCAGGGAATGGTCGATATCGGCAAGTCGGTCAAAAGCGCAGCCAGCACATCGACCATCGTGCTCAACGACAGCGGCCAGACCTCCGGCCAGATCACCGCGCAGGCGGCGTTCTCCAATGCGATTTCGCTGCTCAACAGCCAGTCGGGCGATCGCTATCTGTTTTCCGGCCGCACCACCGACGCGGCCGCGACGGTGCCGGCCGACGTCATGCTCAATGGCATCGGGACTCAGGCGGGCCTCAAGCAATTGATCAACGAGCGCCGCCAGGCGGATCAGGGCGTCGGCAACATGGCGCACCTCACAGTCTCGTCGCCGCCGCTGACGACGACCGTGACCAGTCTCGCCGAAGACGCTTCGTCTTTTGGGTTGAAACTCGGCGCGGTTACTTCATCGCTGACCGGTGCGACCGTGACACAGCCGGCCGGCACGCCGCCGGCAGTGACGGTGGATCTCGGCGCCGTCAATCCGAACGATGGTGACAAGATTTCGTTCAACTTCAATCTGCCTGACGGAACCAGCGAGCAGATCACCCTGACGGCGACCACGACGACCCCAACACCGGCCGGCTCGTTCCTGATTGGCGCTGACACCGCCGCGACGACGGCGAACCTGCAGGCTGCTTTGACGTCCTCGGTCCAGACGCTGAGCGACACTGCGCTCGTCGCCGCGTCGGCGATCGCGGCTTCGAACAACTTCTTCAATCCGTCGGCGACCGTCGTTGGCAGCGCCGTCAACAACCAGGACACAGTGCCGGCGCCGATCAGCGGCAACACGTTGCTATCCGGCGCAGCCGGGACGGATTCGCTGGCTGCAAGCTTCGCCGCGGGCGATACTATCACGGTCAACGGCACGCCGATCACGTTCGTCGCTTCCGGCGCGACCGGCAATCAGCTCAATATCACCGACAGCGTACAGACCCTGCTGGCGAAGATCGATTCGATCACCGGCACGGGAACGCCGTCGACGGTGACCGGCGGCGCGATCGCATTGCACGGCGGCGACGGCGACAGCCTGACGATCTCCAGTTCGAACGCGGCGGCATTTGCCGCTCTCGGCTTCAGCGGCACTGCGAGCGCAAACCCGGCGCCGCTGCGCGTCGATGGTCCCCCGTTCGCCACCGCTACCAATCTGATCGGCGGCACGTCCGCCAATACTGTGTCGTGGTACACCGGCGAAGTGGGGACCGACTCGCCGCGCGGCACTGCGGTCGCTCGCGTCGATCAATCGGTCACGGTGCAGTATGGTGCGCGCGCCAATGAACAGGCGTTGCGGTATCAGTTGCAGAACATTGCCGTTTATTCCGCAGTCACCACCAATGCCAACAACCCCAATTCGAAGGCGCAGGTGAACGCGCTGCAGCAACGCATTTCGGCAAACCTTGCGCCGCAGAACGGGCAGCAATCGATCCAGGACATGCAGGCGGAGTTTGCCGGCGCGCAGACCGCGATCAAGGCGGCGACCGATCGGCAGACTCAGCTCAAGGGCATGGCGCAGACCATGCTCGACCAGATCGAAGGCATCAATCAGGACGAGGTGGCGACCAAGATCCTGGCGCTGCAGACCAGCCTGCAGGCCTCGTATCAAACCACTTCGATGCTCTACCAGACCTCGCTGACCAAGTTCCTGCCGATGTAATGGGCTGGCTTGCGAAACTGTCGGTAGGAAAAGGCCTCTCAGCGGAGGCCTTTTATTTTGGCAGCGTCGCGGTGGTCACGCCGACTTGCGGTCGGGTTCGGTTGACGCCTGCTGCTGTCGCGCGTTTTCGAGGATCTGCTCCTCATGGCCGATCAGCTTCCTGGATTCCTTCAGCGCGTGATAAAGATCGCCGTTGAGGATGTAATTGTTGATGCCCTCGATGAACGGCCACGCGCTCGGCATCGTGGTCAGGATGTCGCGCACCAGGGTGAAATAGGTCGGGTGATGTGCCATCGGATCCGGTGACAGGTACATCAGCTGCACGGCCAGATACACCAGCTTGGCGGGTGTATCCGCGGTCGCCGGCGTGAGAATGTCCTTTTCACGCAGGATCGGAATCCGGTCGCCATCGATCAGAAGCCTTGCGCGCTGATCGGTGTTGGTGACGACGCAGGCGCCGATGATGATTCGCTCGTGCGGCTTGAGCTCGACTTTCAAGGCCATGCCTGTTCTCCGTTATTGGCTCGAGTTCTCGTTGCCCGCCGGCAGACCAGCATCCTTTCTGATGATGGTTAACCAATCGTGAACGTGCGAGTTGTGCCCATTCCATGCCGCTTGCTTGCATGCGGCCCGTAGAAACACGGAGATGAATCGCGCGCTCTCCGTTAATTTCACGTTCACCGTCATTGTGAGCAGCGCACGGGCGCAAATTCATTCTTTCTTAGAGACTTGATTTCAGAGTGAGGCGTCGCCCGATCGAAAGGTTGGGACTGTGGCTCGTTTTATTTCACACCAGAAAGGTATGAAACATGTCCGGTATTGTGCTCTCTGCCTCGGTTCGCCAGAACCTCCTTTCGCTACAGTCGACTGCCGATCTGCTGGCGACCACCCAGAACCGTCTGTCGACCGGCAAGAAGGTCAACACGGCTCTCGATAACCCCACCAACTATTTCACCGCGGCTTCGCTCGATAACCGCGCCAGCGACA
>JAEWHP010000016.1 GCA_023387735.1 Pseudomonadota bacterium
GCGGGAGCATCCCGGCCTTCCCTGCGCAGTGGCCTTACGGCTTATAACGTGATCTCCCCGGAGAACGGCTCTTTTGCCTCCGTCGCTCCACGATGTAACTCGTGAAACTTGACGCCAGCACCGCGACGTCAGGACCACACGACTTCGCCGTACGCATCATGCGCCTTCGTCTTGCGCGCAATCCGCGTCCACCGCATCTCACCGCACGTTCGTGACGATCGCGAGCGCCCCTCTCGTCGGGTGAGACGCGCAGATTCAATCACTGATTTGCCCGACGGCGCGAGCGGAATATTTCTGCGCAAGGGGATGGACAGGATTCTGTTGATTTGCCCGTCGCGTTGCTTTGTCGCAGGAGAAAACCGCATTCGTCATTGCAAGCCAACGGGTCGCGCGTACGCGCGCCCGATGACAGGCTCCGCGAGGCAATCCATAGCGCGGCGAGGCGTAGAATCCGGGCCTGCGCCGTCCTCTTCACTCGCCCTTGAAACCCGAGGCCTTCACCACCGGTCCCCATAGATCGGAATCAGATTTCGCAATCTTCGAAAATTCCTCGGCCGATGTGCCGGTCGTCTGCACACCGAGCGGCGACAGGCGCTTGCTGAACTCGGGCGCACGCACGGCTTCGACAACCGCCTGATTCAGCTGGGCGACGATCTCGACAGGTGTCTTGGCGGGAACATAAACGCCGTACCAACCCTCGCCTCGAATGCCGTAACCGCTTTCCGCGAAGGTCGGTACATCGGGGAGCGCGGCCGAACGCTTGCCGCCCGATGTCGCAAGGATACGGATACGTCCGTCCTTGTGCGCCTCGACGAGATCCTGCGTCGAGGTGAAGTGCATGGGCAGGTGCCCGCCGATGAGATCGGTGATGGCCTGCGGGTTACCCTTGTAGGCAACGTGACGAAGGTCGATGCCGGCATGGCGGGCGAACAGCACCGCGAAGAAATGCGGCAGCGATCCCGCTGCCGGGGTTCCGTAAACCGCCTGCGCAGGATTGGCCTTCAGCCAGTCCACCAACTGCTTGAGATCTTTGGCGGGCACTTTCGCGCCGACGGCTACTCCCAGATCGAATGTCCCGACCTGCGAGATCGGCTGAAAGTCGCGCACTGGATCGTAGGCGAGATTGTCGTAGACGTGCGGGAACACCGCCATCGGTGCGATCGGCGTAAACAGCAGGACCGTGCCGTCGGCAGGAGCTTCCTTGACCGATTGGACGCCGAGGCGACCGGCCGCGCCCGGCTTATTCTCGACGATGACCGTCCGGTTGAGCCGCGCGCGCATGGAATCGGCGATCATGCGTGCCGCCGTGTCCCCTACACCTCCGGCGGGAAACGGGTTCACGATCCGGATCGTAGCTTCGCTGTTTTGTGCATGACCGTGATTGATTGCGAACAGGCAGAGGGCCGCAGCCAATGCAATTCGGATACCTGGCATGATACCTCCGGCCTACACGTGTCCGTTGTGATCTTGACCGGTCCAGCCTCCCCCGCGATGATCCATAAAGGAAGTATGGTTTTTCTTATACGGCAATAAAATCCATTGATGGAGACTCAACGTGGATCGAAGCGCCGCCCTCGACGGACGCATCAAGCTTCGCGATCTCCAGGTGCTGCAGGCCGCAGCCGAAACCGGCAGCATGGCTAAAGCGGCGGCGGCGCTGGCGATAACCCAGCCCGCCGTCTCATATGCGATTTCGGAACTGGAGCACGCCGTGGGCATGCCGTTGCTCGATCGCTCGTCGCAGGGCGTCGCGCCGACGGTTTACGGACGCGCGCTGCTCGCGCGCAGCGCCGTCATCTTCAACGAACTGAGGAGCGGCATCAGCGAGATTGCATCGCTCGCCGACCCGGAAGTCGGAGAACTGAGGATCGGCACGACACCGCCGATGTCGGCGGTCGCTTCCGCCGTGTTCAACCGCATGGTGCCGCGCTATCCGCGCATGAGGTTCGAGCTGACGGTAGGTCCGACCGACCTGCTCCTGCGCCAGTTGCGTCAGCGCGACGTCGAGATCGTCATCAGCCGGCTCGCCTCCATGGCCGGCAACGACGATCTCAGCGTCGAAACGCTATTCTACGACGAACTGGCGGTGCTTTGCAGCAAGCACAGCAAATGGGCCCGTCGCCGCAACGTATCGCTGGCCGACCTCGTCGGCGAGCCATGGGTATTTCCTCCGCCGACCGGCTTCCTCACCGGAATCATGCGCGGCGCCTTCGAGGAGCAAGGCCTAGAATTTCCCCGCGCCACCGTGACGACGGCCTGCACCTATTCGCTGAGCGTACTGGTCGGCAACGGCAATTTCCTCGGCATCCATCCCCATGCCATGCTGACGATGCCGAACGAACATCCGCAACTGACCACCGTCGACGTGCGGCTGCCGACCACGCGCGGAGCGATCGGCCTGATCGCACTCAAGGATCGTTCGCTCAGCCCGGTGGCCAGACTATTCGCAGAATCGGCCACTCCGCTGGTGAAAGCGATCCAGTCGAAGCGGCCGAAGCGCGTCGCGCGCAAGCGAGAATGAACGGGCTGCCAGCGCGCGCAATCCGGGCATTCCGGATCAGGTAATCAGAAAGTCCTGATAGGTGAGCGGCAGCTTGGTCGAGAGCTCTGCGAACTGGACGGCGGCGGCCGCACCTGTTCCGTCCGGATCGTAGCTGAGCGCGCCGGTGTTGCTGTTGTAGATGATCCGGTCGGTCGAATCGTGGGCTGCCGCACCGACATGGAACGCCGACGAGGACATCGTGCCGGTCCGCGAGAATGCCGTGAAAACCGCGTTCTCCAGGACGATCGTGTCGTCCACGGTCGAGAAGTCCAGGATCTTGTCGATGGCTCCGGCGAGACTGGTGTCGAAATAGAAGCTGTCACTGTTCGCACCACCGGTGAGAACATCGCGACCGCTGCCGCCGTAGAGACGGTCGTTGCCAGAACCGCCGAGCAACGTGTCGTCCCCTGCACCGCCATACAGGTAGTCCCTGCCGGTGCCGCCATCGAGCTGGTCGTTGCCGCTCTGCCCGTAAAGCCTGTCGTTTCCGCCGAGGCCCTGGATCGTGTCGGCATTGGCCGTGCCGTTGAGGGTCTCGCTCGATGCGGTGCCTGCGATCACGCCCGACGAGGGAGGCGGCGGTTCGGAAGGCGGTGGCTCGGAGGGCGGAGGCGGCGCGGTGCCGCCGCCGGTGGCGGGATCGATCAGGTCGAGCTTGACGTTCTTGCTGCCTACCGTCGTCTGCATCGTCGTCGTTTCAATGCCGGCGCCGGAGAACGTGACCGTATAGGTCGCGGGCGGCAGCACGAGATCGTAGCCGCCGGAACCGTACGTGGTCGTGGTGTAGGTCGCGCCGCTGCTGCTCACGGCGGTCAGCGTCAGACCGCCGAGCCCCTCGCCCACATCGTAAAAGCGGTCGCCGTCCTTGTCGTCGAACGCCACGCCGGTGAGGAAGACGCCCGAACCGGACTTGGCAAAATTCTCGGTTACGAAAGCGGTATCGCGCCCGCCGTAATCACCTGTCTCGAAGCCAAGTCCGGCTTCGCGATAATTGTCGTTGAGGATGTTGGCGCGATGGCCCGACGAGTTCATCAGGTTAGTATGAAGCAGCAGCACCTCATCCTGGAGTCCTGCCGGCGACCGCGTCGTCGCGTAGGCGATGTTCTCGCCCCACGCCCAGGAACCGGTGAACGCGTAGCCCGCCGCGGACATGCGCTGCCCCGCGCTCGATCCGCCCGAGCCGGTGTGCGAGAACGTGTCCGTTCCGATCATCCACTGGCTGTGGCCTTCACTGGCCTCGTTGAGATCGCCGTCGAAGGCAAGCGGCTGAGCGCCGACTTTCGCGCGTTCGGCATTGATCAGTTCAAGAAGATATTGCTCATAGGTACTCGGCTGCGCCATGACGAAGTCCTCGCAGGGTGATGACAAATGACGATGTGCTGAAGGACCATTCGCGATCGATCTGATTTCCCTGCTATTGGCCGAGTGTGATCAGTCGTTGGCGCAATCGTGACCATTCATGGGAAATCGGAATCGGTCATGCGTGACCGAACAATTTCGGAACTTCGGTGAGTCGCGATTGCTGATCTTCGGTTCGCGGCGTGACCGCTGGACGCGCGGTGAATAGTCGCTTGCTGAGCGACGAGCGCTCGCCGCCAACCACTCGTCATTCCGGGGCTCGCGCAGCGCGAACCCGGAATCCATTTCACGTCAGAGCGTGCGGCTCGATGCATTCCGGGTTCGCGCTGCGCGCGCCCCGGAATGACAGAAAGAGCTCAGACGATCTTCTGCGCCTTCAGCTGTTCCAGCTTGGCGTCGTCGTAACCGATCGTCGCCAGCACATCCTTCGTGTCGGCGCCGAGCAGCGGCGGGGCGCGATAGTCCTTTACCGGGGTGCCGGAGAAGGTGATGGCGTTGCGGATGAGCGAGAGTTCGGGTTCGAACGGGTGGTTGACCTTGACCCGCATGCCGCGCGATTGCACGTGCGGATCGGAAAACACCTGCGAGAAATCGTTGATCGGGCCCGACGGCACGCCGGCCTTCTCCAGCTCTCCCAGCCAGTAGGCGACGGGCTTCTTCAGGAAGTGACCGGCGAAGATCGCCATGATCTCCTTGCCGTGCACGACGCGGTCGTTGTTCTTGAGGAATCTCTTATCGGTCGCGAGTTCGGGCGCGCCCAGCACCGCGCAGGTGCGCTGGAACTGGCCGTCATTGCCGACCACCAGCATCAGTTCGCCATCGGTGCAGCGGAACACGCCGGCGGGCATGCCGCCATTGCCCCAGGTTCCGCGGCGCGGCGGCGTCTGGCCGTTGACGAGGAAGATCTGCGCGTAGTGCGACAGCGAGGCGATCACGGTGTCGAACAGGCAGACGTCGACATGCTGCCCCTCGCCGCCATTGGCCTTGCGATGGTAGAGCGCAGCCAGAATGCCGATCGAGGAGTTCATGCCGGTCATGTAGTCGACGATGGAGGGGCCGACCTTCATCGGTCCCGCGCCGGGCTCGCCGTCGAGGTGGCCGGTGACGCTCATCAGCCCGCCCATCGCCTGCAGGATCGCGTCGTAGCCGGCGCGCGGCGCGTAGGGGCCGGTCTGGCCGAAGCCGGTCACCGAGCAGTAGATGATCCCGGGGTTGAGCGCCTTGATCGATTCATAGTCGAGCCGGTAGCGCTTGAGATCGCCGACCTTGTAGTTCTCCATCATCACGTCGCAGGTCTTGGCGAGTTCGCGGACAATGTCCTGCCCCTCGGGCGTGGCGATGTTGACGGTGACGGACTTCTTGCCGCGGTTGGCGCACAGATAGAACGAGTTGTTGTTGTTCGCCTTGCCCTCGGGGTCGGCCAGGTAAGGCGGACCGAAGGCGCGGGCGTCGTCGCCGCCGCCGGGGCGTTCGATCTTGATCACTTCCGCGCCGAGATCGGCCAGCATCTGCGCCGACAGGGGGCCTGCGAGCACCCGCGTCAGGTCGAGAATTTTGATGCCCGAAAGTGGCAGAGCCGACATGAACTTCCTCCGAATCTTGATTGGTGGCGCGCGGACCTGCCGGGCGCGGTGCGACATCCAGCCGATACACTATTTTGCGCCGTTGAGCCCTGCATTCCCGGCATGACGCCATCCGCCCGCCATCCGCCCTGCGCGCAGGTGGATGGAGGTGGCAAGGGATCATGGTCAGGGAACAGGCGCCGAAATGCGGCTTTCACGCGCAGCATTGGCGCACGACAACCGGAAAGACTGCTTCCGTCGCCGAATTGAAGCGGGCGCGCGCCGTGACAGCGCGCGCCCGTATCTCAGCGTGCCTTACCGGGTGCCGCTGGCCTTGGCGCGGCTGGCCCGCCACTCCAGGAATTCGCGGTACAGCGGATCGCGCTGCTGCGGCGACATTTCGGCTGCAGCCGATGGCGCAGGCGCAGGTGCCGGCGCCGCGCCCGATGCCGCGGACACCGCCGCACCCACGGGCATGTTGCGGTCGAGCCAGTCCTGCGACGCCTTGAAGCGGGTCCAGCCGGCTACCGTCGCCCGCGGCGCCAGCTCCTTCCACTTCGGATGGAACGGCGGCCGCTGCAGTTGCCCGATCTTGTCGAACATCGTTTCCACCAGCAGCGACAGGCGCCGGTAGCGGTCGCTGTTCGGCGCCCAATTGTACGACGCCAGCAGCGCCTCGGCCGCGATCGTCTCGATGGGCCTGCCCTCCGGCACCAAGTTCGGATAGTCCGCCGAGGAAAGCTTGGAGGGCAGATACTCCTCCTGCAGCGGCTTGGCGTACTCGACCGGGACCAGATGCAGGTTGCGGTCGTTGATCTGGCTCAGCCACTGCAACGGCTTGCCTTCGATCGCCACGATCGCGTCGATCTCGCCCTTGCGCAGCATGTCGACCGCGAGCCGCGGCTCCTGATAGATCAGATGCGGCCGGATGCCGAGCCGTTCGAACACGTTGATCGCCGTCACGAAGGTGGAACTGTCGGGCAGATCGACCACCACGGTCTTGCCGTCGAGGTCCTTCATGCTGGCGATCGTCCGCGGCGCGATCACGTGCATTTCCTCGTTGAACATCTTGGCCACGTAGACGAACTGGTTGCGGATGTCCTTGGCGAAGTCCTTGCGGTCGAGATAGGCCAGCGTGTCCTTGCGCACGATGCCGGCGTCCACGCCCTTCAGCAGCAGGATGTCGGAGATCGCCTGGACGGAGCCGCGGCCCATCACGGGCAGGATCCGCAGGCTGGTGCCGCTGTCGAGCGCCGAGGCCATATCCGCGCCGACCTGGGCGTAGGTGCTGCCGAACGAACCGGTCATCAGGCTCACGGTATTGGCGTTGAGCTGGTTCGCGAGGTCACGCTTGGTGGCGGTGCCGTACTTGAAGATCGTCTTGAAGGAATCGCTGACGGTGCCCGGATCGATGCCGCTTCGCACCGGGCCGAAGTGCTGCCACTGGCCGTTGGTGAAACGCATCATTCGCATCTGCTCGATCGGCGCATGATCCAGCGCGCTGGTATTGAGCAGGATACCCTGCACCATCATGGGAAGCTGCAGGCCCTTCAGGCCGCGGGCCTGCCGCATGACGTTCTCGCGCGAAAGGTCGTCGCCGCAGTTCTTCAGGACCTCGACCAGCGTCCTGCTGACGAGATAGCCGAGAACGGCCTGGCCGTTGACCTTGCTTACGCTCGGGACGTAGCGCTGCATGAACGCGCTCCACTCGCGGAATGCCACCTCGCCGGCGCCCGCCGCGTCTTCTCCCTCCAGCCGGTACGCCACCGACAACGCGCCTTCCGCATTTTGCGGACCCGCGGGCTGGATGACGGCCGAATAGGAATTCGCGATCGTCGGGATGAAATGCAGCGGCTTCCAGCCGAGCTCGGCGATGCGCCGGATCGCCATGGTCGCGAATTTCGGCGTGGTGAACTCGATGAAGACGTCGGCGCCCGAGGCCTTGAGCTTGGCGAGTTGCGGATCGATGGTCGTATCCGAGACCTTGTAGGCGGCCTCGGCCACGATCGGCATCTTGCCCGCGAGGCCGTCCTTCAGGCCCTTCAGATATTCCTTGCCCATGCCGTCGTCCTGATAGAGGACGGCGATCCTGCCGCGCGGATGGGTCTCCAGCAGATACTGCCCGAAAATCTGGGCTTCAGCCGTGTAGCTCGGGAGAAAGCCCATGGTCCACGGAAACTCGCGCGGCTGGTCCCAGGCCGCCGCGCCCGACAGGGCGAACAGTTGCGGCACCTTCTTCGAATTCAGATAGGGCTGGATCGCGGCGTTGGTGTTGGTGCCGACGGTCGCCATGGTCAGGAGAACCTGGTCCTCCTCGACGAGCTTGCGCGTCATCTCCATGGCCTTGTTGGGATCGTACGCGTCGTCATAGACGACGAGATTGAGCTTGCGGCCGTTGATGCCGCCCTCGGCGTTGACCTTGTCCGCATAGGCCGCCATGACCTTGGCGATGACGCCGTAAGCGGACGCCGGGCCAGTCAAGGGAGCGGTGATGCCAACGCGGATTTCGTTGCTGGCCGGAGGCGCCGCGTAGACCCGGGCCGACAGCGCCGAACCTGCCACGGCGGCAACCGCCAGTGCCATCGCAGCGCTGCGCCGGGGCGTGTTGAAGAATCGGCGCACAGCATCGCGGGCCGCCTGCCCGGACGCCTGTCCCATACGCCAATGATTGTTGAACCCAGCCCGCATCGCAGCCCCCTGCCTAGTCTGTATGATGGTTGTTGTGTCCTGAAAGGACGAGTGGTCAGCGTTTCAGCGCTGCTCGCCAACATTGTGTCCCAATCGGATTGATTTTGTGACGAGTCTGCGCGTTCTCTGCGACATGGTTAGTCAAGCGTATGTTCAGCCTCGAAATTTCACGACATTGGTGCTTTCTTGTAGTCTCTCAACTATGGCGCGCAAAGAAACCGGCCGCGCAGACCGCGCCTCGTCACATGCTGAAAACCGACCGCTAGGCTGATGAGTCCTCATCGGCCATCGCCGGACGCGATACGACGTAGCCGGCGCAGGCGAGAAACGCCACTGCCACGCCTGCGGCAAGCGGCAGCGACGGATCGACGCTGTACCAGAACACGACAAACCCGATCAACATTCCCGCACAGGCCATTGCCTTGGCCGGCCTCGGGATGGCTCCCGCGGCCCGCCAGTCCCGCAGCGGCCTGCCCAGGGTCGGATGATCGAGCAGCCACGCCTCGAAACGGGGCGACGAGCGCGCAAAGCACCACAAGGCGACGATCAGAAACACGGCCCCCGGCATTAGCGGCACCACGAGGCCGATCACGCCGAGCGCGACCATCACCCAACCGAGGCCCAAATAGATGATGCGCATCAGACGTGCCGCCTTCTCAACCCGGACACCTGATGTTCACCGCATCGTCGCGAGTTGTAGCGCCAGTGCACACGCCCGGTCATATTCGTCGAGATTGATCCACTCGTTGATCGTATGCGGCTCGTTCTGCCCGGCGCCGAACGTCACCGTCGGGACGCCATGGCGGACCATCCAGTTGGCGTCGAGCCCGCCATTGGCGGAGCGGATGTTCGGCGTGGCGCCGATGCCTTCCACGGCTGCGGCCGCGCGTTTGACCACGGGCAGGCTGTCCTTCATGCGGAACGGATAATAGTCGGTCTCGGCCTTGAACTTGACGCGGCCCGACTTGCCGTCGCTGTTCTTCACGCGCTTGGCGGCCTTCTCGAACGCCGCCTTGTAGGCTTTGGTGATCTCCCGGGAGAATTTCGCATCGTGGCTGCGGCTTTCGCCGCGCACGTGGACATAGTCGGTGACGACGTTGGTGGCGTCGCCAGCGGGGCGACCCTCGCCGCCGGTCACGGGGCCGACATTGCTGGTGCCTTGACGTTTGCCTTTCACCACCTTGCCGAACCAGCCGCCGGCCTTCACGTCGGCAAGCGCCAGCGCGAGGATCATGGTCGAACTGATGCCGCGCTCGGGTGCGACGCCGGCATGCGAGGCACGGCCGAAAATCTCGACCTGCCAGCGGTCCGCGCCGACGGCGCCGATCGTGACGTTGGAGGCCGCGCCGCCGTCATAGTTGAACGCCATGGTGGGCGAGCCGAGCTCGGCGGTCTTGACGTGGCGCGCGCCCCAGAGCCCGCTCTCCTCGCGCACGCAGAACAAGAGCGTGATCGGCGGATGATCGAGCTGCTGTTTCGCAAGCTCGGCCGCCAGCGTCACGAGCACGCCGCAGCCGGCACGGTTGTCGCCGCCGAGCGCGGTCTTCGCCTCGTTGACGATCTTGCGCCCCTTAACTTTGGGTTTCGCGCCGGCGCAGAGCGGCACGGTGTCCATGTGGGTCATGAACATGATCCGCGGCTGGTTGTGCATGGCGCCGCGGCCGGGCAGATCGACAATGAGATTGCCGGTCTCGGTCGGCACGGGAATGCGCGTGTTGGCATCGTCGAGGCGGATCGCACTCTCGGGCACCCCGCTCTCCTGCAGCGCCGCGCTGAGCTCGCGCCCGATCGCCGCCTCCTTTCCGGTCACGCCCTCGACGGCGAGGAAACGCATAAGGCGATCGGTGGCGGACTGGGTGTCGACGGACATGATGGGTACCTTGAGCAGACTTGCGAAGGGCGCGAGCATCCTTCGGGACGGCTCGCTGCGCAATAGAGAATAAGGGCGTTCTCCGGCGTGATTCAGCCGTTCGTTTTCGCCCATGCCGCCCGCTCGAAGTCGATCATGAAATCGCGCGTGATCGGGACGGCATCGCGTTTGGTCGACAGCAGCAGTTGAAACACCATGTGCGAGCCATGCAGGAATTCGAGTTCGACGGCCGCGAGATAGAACTCCCACATCCGGCAGAACCGCTCGTCATAGATCTCGGCAGCACGGGCTCTATTTTGGGCGAAGCGCTCGCGCCAGTGCTTCACCGTGTAGCGGTAGTGCAGCCGCAGCACTTCCATGTCGCAACACCAGAGACCGCAGCGCTCCGTTGCCGCGAAAGTCTCGGATAGCGCCGGCACGTAGGCGCCCGGAAAGATGTATTTCCGGATGAAGGGGCCGGTGGTGCCGGGCTGCGACATCCGGCCGATGCAGTGAATGAAGGCGTAGCCGTCAGGCACCAGCAGCTCGCGGATCTTGAGGAAGTACTCGTCGAAATGCCCGATCCCGACGTGCTCCATCATGCCGACCGATACCACCCGGTCGAACTGGCCGGTGAGTTGCCGATAGTCCAGCTCGCGAAACGTGACGAGGTCGGAAACGCCGGCAGCCTCGGCGTGAACGCGCGCGGCCTTGATCTGCTCGGGCGAAACATTGACCGCGGTGACATGGGCGCCGGTCTCGCGCGCCAGGTGAATGGCAAAGCCGCCCCAGCCGGAGCCGATTTCGGCGACCTTCATGCCGGGCTTCAGTTGCAGCTTGCTGGTGGCGTGGATCAGCTTGTTGCGCTGCGCCTGTTCCAGCGTCTCATGTTCGGGGTCGCGAAAATAGGCGCAGGAATATTGCATCTGGTCGTCGAGAAACAGTCGGTAGAGTTCGGTCGAGATATCGTAGTGGTGGCGGGCATGGGCGGCGGCGAGCCCGATCGGATTGGCCTGATGCCAGCGGCGCAGGCCGCGCCACACCCGCCGCATCAGCTTCTGCGAGCCATACGAATAAAGCCCGGCCCGGTTGACAGAGAACAGCAGTAGAAAGTCGTGGATTTCGGAACCGTCCTCCAGCGTCAGGCTGCCATCCATATAGGCTTCGGCGGCATAGAGCTCCGGATTGATGAACAGCCTGGTGTAAAGCTTGCGATCGTGGAGGCGGATGGCGACGTCGGGTCCGGGCTGGCGTTCGCCAAAGGCATGGACCTTTCCCTCGGCGTCGCGAACGCGCAGCGTGCCCTGGCGGATAAAGCCTCGCAGCAGATTGGACAATAAACGCACGTCAAGCTCCCCCCCCCTGCTCGCCGCTCAACAGAACCGCCCGTCAATCCCCCCGATTCCTTGCCATCCTTTTGAGCGTGGCAATTTGTCGGAAGAATTCTTTCATTGGCTGTGCAGGGCTTCCAACCATCTTGGCGCCGGCAGCCAGATCCGACATGACGCCCGCCTGCGCTCCGATCTCCGCACACTGACCGATCCGTACATGCCCGGCGATCCCCGCCTGCCCGCCGACGCGAACAAAATCTTCAAGCACGGTCGAACCGGAAATACCGACTTGCGCCACGATCACGCAGCATCGGCCGAGGATCACGTTGTGGCCGATCTGCACCAGATTATCGAGACGGGAGCCGGCGCCGATCACCGTGTCTCGCGAAGATCCCCGGTCGATCGTCGTGTTGGCGCCGACCTCGACGTCATCCTCCAGAATGGCCCGGCCAAGCTGCGGGACCGATAGAAATCCATCGCGCGTGCAGGCAAATCCAAACCCTTCCTGCCCAATTCGCGCACCGGGATAGACGTAGACTCGCGCCCCCAAAATCGCATGGCTCAGGCTCACATGTGACCCGATGCGGCAGTCCCGCCCCACGATCACGCCGCTTCCGATATGGGCGTAGGCGCCGATCCGGCAGCCGGGTCCAATCTCCGCTCCGGCCTCGATGACGGACAGCGGTCCGACCTCCGCCGAAGGATCGACGAGCGCCTCCGCCGCGACGATGGCGGACGGATGGGTACCGGGACAAACCGGCGGCAGCGGATGGAACAGGGACGCGACACGCGCCCACGCCGCGTATGGCTCCGGCGTGACGATCGCCACCGACCTCGCAGGCACGCGCGCTTCCATATCGGGATGCACGATCACGGCACCGGCCAATGTCTGGTCCAGCGCCGATGCATAGCGGCGATTATCCAGAAAACTCACCTCGTTGGGGCCAGCCGTCTGCAGGGGTGCCACGCCTTCGACGAGGAGATCGCCCTCGCTGGCAACCCCGCGTGCCGCTCCCACGACAACCGCAAGAGGATGCGGTCCGCTTCGGCGAAAGAACCTTGCGCTTCCCATGGTTGCTTCGGCCATTCGCCTGCTCTTCAAGCCTGGGGAACTTCGAGCCAATCCGCGACAGATTCTGGACCCTGATGCTCGCAGGCTTGAGATAGATCAACAAGCCTCTCGCGCCCCTTTACCTCGGGCTTTGCGCCGACGCAGAGCAGCAAGGTGATGATCCGCGGCCGGCAACACCTGGATTTCAGGGCGCGTCCTGCGGGCCCCGAGCTTGGTGACGTTCATCACAGTCCGGGAAACTGATCTCCCCTAGCGTCCTCGCATCATCAACTGACGGGATCGCTAATTTGGCTTGAGCAAGGGGAGGAAGAGCAGTGGGCGCATTCACGAGCGAACTGACGATTACGCATCTCTCCGGTAACGCAAAGTATGGCTGGCGCTTGTGGCGCCTGGCAGAGCCCCTGGTCTATGAGGTCGGAGGCCGCGGCTCCGGTCGCGTCATCCGCGTTACGAAGGACTTCGTCACCGACGGCCCATCCATTCCACGATGGTTGTGGTGGATCCTGCCGGTCTGGGGAAGCTACGGCCGCGCCGGCGTCATTCATGACTATTTGTGCCGCCAGATTGCGGTCAACGATCCCCACCCCGAAGCGCCGACGCGCGCCGATGCCGACCGTATTTTCTTCGAAGCCATGGAGTTGCTCAATGTCGGCTGGGTCCAGAGGCACGCGCTCTACCTGGGCGCACGCATTGGGGCCTGGCTCAGGGTAAGGACCACGATGGTCGACTACAACACCACCCTCAACGCTGCGCAGGTCGTCTGACGGTAGTGTTCATGCCCGTACGCGCTCCGGCGTCGTGGCCTGTGCGTGGAGCCAGATGCTGAAGCTAGATTGAGAAATCCTGATTGGATCGCCGGACCATATGTCGTAGCCGACACTGGCGGGAAGGCGACCACCACACCCCATGGCGCTGTCTTTATCACTTCGTTCCCTGACCCCTGCTCCACTCCCGGTTTACGCCGAGTGAAACCACGACAGCGTGGCAATCTGTGGGGCAATGTGCCCGACTCTCACGCGCACTCCAACCTTCTTCCACGTGAACTCCCAAATTGAACCATCGCGACGGTCGACTACGTCTTCCGGTCGAATAAAATCAATCTCCATTCTCGTTGAACAATCAGACATGATTGCTGGGGCCGTCGCTTCAAGGTCAAATGTTTCGATACCGTCATTTCTTGCGTTGGATGAAGGTTGTAGCGTGCGCAAAGGCGCAGACGTGGCCCGTATCCAAGGCATCTCGCCTTGTTGCTCTAGAACGATGCCGACATCGGCAATTCCTTCGAATATGGCCTCGTCCTTTACTTTGCGATCAGCGTTAGATTTGAGATGGAACATCACGTCAGGATGGAACGTGAAATGGGGGTTCTTTACGGGCAGGAGCGTTCGCGGATCAGAAGGTAGAACATATTCGATCGTTATCCGATTGTAGGCATTCCAGATAGATTGCCGCTCACGAAATCTCGGTGAAACGTACGCTCTGTCTTTGATACCAAAGGATATGGAGCCATCAGGCTGGAATGAAATCCAACCCACACTAATGGTTCGACCACCATGGCTGACCGTGATGTTCCTTCTCAAAGCAATCTCGCTTCGTTCGACGCCAATGAAGGTGCTTTGATCGGCCCGGACAATAGTTGCAAAGCTACATGAGATTGTTCCAACGATGAGCGAACGCCTCTCATGAGGTCAGAGATCGCCTTACCAACTTTCGAAACTGTTTCTGCGCTCGTCCGCTGTGATAGGCGGCGACGTAAACTTGTACTGCGCACCAGGGTTATTGGGCTTCAAGCTCAAATCGCTTTTGCCCATGGCATCGAGCATGAAGTCGACGACCTCGCTGCTTATTACAACAGCGCCCTGGGTTTGCGAGAGAATACTATCAAGGTTTATGGTCAAAGCGATTTGTGTAGCCGGGTTTGCCGGTTCAGGCTCCGAACCACTTGGTGAAGTCACCCTTCAACTCCCTCAATGCAGCCATGCGGCCGACGACCGAGCGACCTTGGGTAGCACTTGTTAAGTCGCTCACGCAATCGAGGACGTCAAACGTTAGCGCAATCTGTTGATGTGAAGGTGTGAAAGTCACGGACCACGCGTGGCCACGCAAATCGGTAACGATGCGCCAAGCTTTGCCTGCGAGCATAAGGCAAATGAATGGAACGCAAAAGCATGTGCGCCCGAGATACGGCCTATGTGCCCGCCCCAAGAGAATGGGCGCCCGGAGTCCGCACCAAACGCAGCGCATTGATTCGTATGTAATATTTTGGCTATTCGATGGAGCGGGTGAAGGGAATCGAACCCTCGTATTCAGCTTGGAAGGCTGCTGCTCTACCATTGAGCTACACCCGCGCTGGCGTTGACCTAACACGCCGTGCTGGCGGCCTCAACCCGCCCGGCCGGCCTGCTCGTGCAGCCTACAAGGCCCTGTTCCACCCACTCAGTCGTCATCCCCGCTCCGGCGGGGATCCAGTATTCCAGAGGCAGAAGTGAACGGACCGAGAAGCCGCGGCGTACTGGATACCCCGCCTTCGCGGGGTATGACGGCAGGCATCCGGCCGGTTCGGGCCTTAACAGGGGCTGATTCGCTGCCTATATTGATGTTTCCACTAACAACGAAAGGAGGTGATCCAGTGTCTTATACCAAGCGCTGTCACCTCGCTGGGATCGCCCGCTAGGCTTTTGAGTACAGAGCCTGGCATCGGGGCGCTCTCAGCCCTGGACCAGCGAGCACGAAGTTGGGGCGCGGCGGGAGCAATCCTGCCGCGCCTTTCTTAGGGGGGCATGTCCTTATGGAGGCATGTCTCGTCTGATGGGATGCCTTAGAAACCACAGAGGTTGACGAAGCGCGGGCGCGGGCCGCGGCGGGTTTCGACGATCTGCTCGCCGCCATTGGTGGCCGACGCACCGTAGTAACGGTGATGGCCGGAGACGTCGTGCCAATCGCCGGCCTGCGACGATGTCGCGCAGGACCCGGCATGGGACCTGGCAGCATCGCAAATGATCGTGGCTGGCTTGCGTCGCATGACCGTCTCCGTAAATGGTGCGCGTTGGCTCGCGTTCTGCTCATCAGTCGTGGGCCCGATGCGGCGCGTTCAAGGACGTTCGGGTTTATCGTGTTTCCGGACGGTTTCGTCGGCTGTCGCGTTGTCGGGATCGGCCGCGACGGATCGTCCTTGGGAGGGCCGCCGATCCGGCGCGCATAAGGGAGATATCGATGCTCTACGCCATGCTGGCCTATCACGTCGAAGCCGAGGTCACGTCCTGGACGCCGGAAGAGGACGCGGCGCTGATGACCGACCTGCTTCAAGTGCACGAACGGCTCAACGCGAAAAAGCTGCTGGGGCCGGCGGCGCGGCTCGGTGCGACGGCGGATGCCCGCACCTTGCGCGGTCCGGGCAACGGCATGGTGCTCGATGGGCCGTTTGCCGAGACCAAGGAGCAACTGCTCGGTCTGTATGTGCTGAATTGCGCCGACGAGGCGGAAGCGATCGGAATTGCCCGCGACCTGCGCCGCGTCAATCCGAGCGCGGTCTACGAGATCCGTCCGATCCGGCTTTATATTCCCGGCGAGGCGCTGCCGGAGACGGCGGCAGACTGAGCCAGGCGACCGGCGGGTAGTTCAGACCGCTCCCGCCTCGAGCGAGCGAAACTGCCGGGGCGTCGTGCCGGTCCATCGCTTGAATGCATGCGTCAGCGAGGACACCTCGCGATAGCCGAGCAGCCACGCGATTTCGGAAACCGGCAGCGACTCGTCGTCGAGATAGTGCTTGGCAAGCACCGAGCGAAGCTGGTCGAGGATTTCGGCGAAGGATGTCCCCTCCTCGCCGAGCTTGCGCGACAGGGTTCGCGAACTCATCCCCAGCCGCCGCGCCACTTCCGATGCCACGGCCTTGCCGTGCGGCAGCAATCCCGGCAGCGTTTCCTCGACCTTCGCACGAAGCACCGGCCGGTCGCAGGATTTGCGCGATAGCGCCTCCTCCGCGAATTGCCGCACCAGTTCGTTGAGGTATTCGTCGCGGCCGGCAACGGGAAGTTCGGCAAGCTGCGCAGGAAATGACACCGCGTCGGCATCAGCGCCGAATTCGACGTCGCAGCCGAAGAACGCCCTGAACTCCTCCGGCGTCTCGCTTCGCACATGCCTCATCTTCAGTTGCGACGGCGCCAGCCGCGTGTCCGTCACCTGCCGGCAGATGCGCACCAGCGCCACCAGCCAGAACTCGATCTGGTGCCGATCGGCCTTTCGATCGACATTGACGTAATCGAGCGCAATCGTCGCGGCGCGATCCTGCAGGCTGAAGCGCAGGCGGATGCCTTCGTTCAGGATGCGGCTGTAGCGCTCGGCGCCCTGCAGCGCGTCCTCGAGCCGGTCCGACGACGCCATCACGTAATACAGGAGCCCGATCTCGCGGGGATCGAAGCTCTTCGCCAGATGGAAGCCGAGCAGGTCGTCCTGCAGTTCGGCGGCGGCCAATTCCAGCAGTTTGATCTGGCTTCGCACTTCGAGCCAGATCGCCGGGTTGCCGGCCTGCTGCGCCGTCATCCCCGCCTTCGCGAGGACGGGTGCCGGGTCCTTCCCCATCTCGCCCAGCCGCGTGCACGCCATCCGGACGATCCCGCCGGCAGCCTTCGGTATCGAACCAATTCCACCATTTCTCGCGAACTGCATGACGACAGACCTCGAGGGATTAGCGGCGCAGGAAGACGGATGGCGGAGATGCCATCGCAGGACATGGCTGGAAAATGACGGCACGCGAACGCGCAAGCCGCCCCAGATCAATCGCTGATGCGTCTGCGGGTGTTGATCTGAATCAAGCCGTGGGGTGGAGCGGCGAGCGGCGCCACGACGGTCAGAATGGCTGACCAATGGCCCCATGCTTGCGACGCAATCGCAGGGAGAGGTCTGCCAGCGATTGCGGCACTGTTGCCCTGGCGGGGCGAGATAGCTTGCGGAAATTAAAAAAAGGCGGTGATCGCACTAGCCTGACTGGATTGGTTCACCAATAGGAGGTGCTCAGGTTGGCCCGTCCTACGTGATGACGGTAGCGATGAGTGCCGTAGTAACGGGGGTGTCCTCGGTAGCCATATGACGAATTATAGGAACGCCGCCAGCCGTAGCTGGTGTAGGGATTGCCCCGGCCGTAATTCTGGCAATTGGCGTTCGGATAAAACTGGGCACACCAGCCCGGATTGCTGATGACGTGCTGCGCTGCGGCCGGGCCAGCCAGCGTGGATATCAAAGCAATCGCCCCAAGGAAGATGATCGGTCTCGCCATGGCCGTCTCCCGTATTTCTGGTCTCGCCATCAACGGCGGTTGATCGCAAATGTTCCTGTCGAGAGCTGTTGCCGATGGCAGCGTTCGCAGGCACCGCTCGATTTGCATCAGGCGCGACCGCCCGACATGATGATGCAATTGAAATTCGCCGAGCGAGGACAATAGCACAAAGCCCGGCTACGCCCTTCAGGCTTCGCCGCGGCAGCCTTCGCTACGAGGGGGCTTGCCGAGCCGTAGCTTGCAGAGCAAGCGAAGGCTGGTGGGGAAGGAAGGACTCGAACCTTCGAAGCCATACGGCGGCTGATTTACAGTTTGATTTGGCGCTTTTGCCAACCTCTTGATCGACCACGTTTTCCATCGGAAGCAGTGATAACCCTCTGAAGATCAAGCACTTCCTCTGGACAAAACTGGACAGCCCCTTACATGCCATGGACAGCGACAGCCCTTGCTGTTGCTGACACAGTGCTGACACGGGAAGCCCGACGCCATGACCGCCAAGACCCGAATTCATAAGGTAAAAGCGCTGGCCAAGCGGGCTGGCACGCCCGGCGAGAAAGCCGCCGCAGAAGCCGCCCTGGAGCGCCTGCGAAAGCCCGTGAGGCCCGCGCCAGCGGACGGCCCCCAACACCTGACCGACGCCCTGGTGAAGCGCCTGCCGCCCCCGGCGCGCGGCCAAGCCCTGTTCTGGGATGACAGCGTTGCCGGGTATGGCTGCCGCGTCACCGCAGCCGGCGCTCGGTCCTATATCTTCAATTACCGGGTAAAAGACACGAGCCAGGAACGCCGGAAGACGATTGGGGCGACGTCGAGCTGGTCGGCATCGGCGGCCCGTGACGAAGCCAAGCGGCTGCGGCGCATCGTGGATGGTGGCGGCGATCCGCTTGGCGACGACCAGGAACAGCGCGAGGCCAAGACCGTCGCCGACCTGATCGAGAAGTTCGAAAAGCAGTACCTGCCCCGCAAGCGGCCGAGTACCGCTCGCAGTTACAAGGGCATGCTGAAGAAGCACATCAAGCCGCATTTTGGGAAGTACACCAAGGCCGCTGACGTCAAGTTCGACGACATCGACAAACTGCATCGCAAGGTGACGGAGAGCGGATCGACCTATGTCGCCAATCGCGTCGTCGCCCTGTGCAGCAAGATGTTCTCGCTGGCCGTCAAGTGGGAGATGCGCACAGACAATCCGTGCAAGGGCGTCGAACGCAACGCCGAGACCAAGCGCAAGCGCTACCTGAACGCTGACGAATTGAAGCGGCTGACTGCCGCCCTGGCCGAAACCCCTGACAAGCAATTCGTCAACGTCGTGATGCTGCTAATGCTGACCGGCGCGCGGAAGGGCGAAGTCCTTTCGATGAGTCGTGAACAACTCGACCTGAAGGCCGGCATCTGGGTCAAGCCCGGCGCGACGACCAAGCAGAAAACCGACCATGTCGTGCCGCTGTCGGTGGAAGCCGTCGCGGTGCTGAAGTCGATCACGGCCACGATCAAGACCGGCTTCCTGTTCCCGGACGGTGACGGACACCTGCGCGACATCAAGCATCCATGGGAGCAACTGTGCAAGCGCGCCGAGATCGAGAACCTGCGGATCCACGATTTAAGGCATTCGTTCGCCAGCCATCTGGCATCGCTGGGCATGAGCCTGCCGTTGATCGGCAGCCTTTTAGGCCACACCACGCCGAGCACTACCGCGCGTTACGCGCATCTGTTCGACGAGGTGCAGCGCGCCGCCGTGGCCAAGGTTGGAAACATCATCGGCAATGCCAGTGCTGTGAATGGTGACGTCGATGCGTGAACCAACTGATTGGGAAGTGGTCGAGCATACCCGCGAAGTGCTCGCCGATATCCGCCAGCGCCTGAAGGCCGGGAGCGAAGGTGCAGTCGTGACACTCGACGCCGACGAGTGCCTGAAGGTGCTGGTCGCTTTGGTCGATCCGCCCTACCCGAACAACCGGCCGACCGACCCGAACATCGCTTCGCGTGATGTTGGAATCTTCAACGCCTATGTGCTGCGCGCCCGCACCATGTCGCCCCCGCAGGCGGTGGGCAAGACCGCCGAGCTGTTCAAGGTGACGAAGGCCGTGGTCCGCGACGTGATCCGGCGCAGGATGTCGCAGAAGTAAGATTACTTCGCCGACGTTTTTGTTGCAGACAATCATCTTTGGGCGTGAATATTAAGCGGCTGTCCGATTTGGAGGCAGCCATGACCAAGCAGTTACAGAAGACTTCCCGGCGCGATCAGCGTGCGACCGAAATCCCGTTGCCTGATGGCGACGTTCTCATTCCCCGCGACATCTTCGCCAGCGAGCATCTGCACGTCGATGACCGCACGGTGCGGCGGATGAACTTGCGAACCGTGTATGTCGGCGGCTTCCCCTATATCCGTCGCAACGCCTCCCTCCTGGCCGTCGCCGACCAGGCAAAGGGGCCCGCAACGAACCGCCGAAGAAGCGCCGCGCCCGTGGGAGCATGTAAATGGGAGACACAAAGCGAAGGCGGCTTCAGAAGATGACGGGGGCAAGCTTATGGCTCGCAACGGGCATGGTGATAAGGGAAAAGCGGCGCCGACGAATGCGCTCGGCGAATTGTTGATCGAGGCGCCGATGCGCAAGCGAAAGAAAAAGCCGGCACCTAGCGAAATCGTCGCCATGGAAGAAGAGACGCGAGAAGCCAAGGCGGCGCGGTCCGGCCTCTTGGTTCGGAAGCCGAATTGGCGCGAGCGGCACCGGGACCGAACGCCGATGCCTACACTACACAATGCGCGCGAGGCCATCTTGTCGCTCGGCATCGAGTGCAAGCACGATGTGTTCCATGACAAGATCCTCGTGCTTTATCGCGGTAGATCGCATGATATCGAGCGATTGGTTGGCGAGGTCAATGACGCCAACCTAACGGCGCTGCGGCAGTTACTATCCAGCGAACATGGCTTTGACCCCGGCGACAAAAGCGTCAGCGATGCCGTGCTGACACTGGCCTACGAAAATAGGTTTGATCCCATGGCTGACATGCTCGACGAGGCCGAGGCAAATTGGGATGGCATCGAGCGGCTTGACCGCGTTGCGGCCGATCACTTCAACACCGAAGACACCCCGCTCAACGCTGCCTTCATGCGCAAGACGCTGATTGCCGCCGCGGCCCGCGTGCGCAATCCCGGCTGCAAGTTCGACACCATCGCAGTGTTGGAAGGCGATGAAGGTCTAAACAAATCGACCGCGTGGCGCATCTTGGCCGGCGATGAAAATTTCTCCGACGAGCCGATCATCGGGCGCGACAGCCGCGAAGTGCAGGAGCAGATCAGCGGCGTTTGGATACACGAATCCGCAGATCTCGCCGGCATGCAGAAGCGCGAAGTCGAAACGGTCAAGACCTTCGCCAGCCGTCAAGTTGATCGGGCGCGGCCGGCCTATGGTCGCTTTTTGAAACAACAAAAGCGCCGCTGCATCATGGTCGGCACGACGAACAGTAGCGAATATTTGCAAAGCCAGACGGGCAATCGCCGCTTCTGGCCGATGAAAGTCTTGGCTGCCATCGACATCGAGAAACTAGCCGAAGATCGAATGCAGATCCTGGGCGAGGCCGCGCACCGCCAGCGCGAAGGCGAAAGCCTTGTGCTCGACCAGGATTTGTGGGCTGCTGCTGCCATCGAACAGGATCAACGCCGCGTCAAAGACCCGTGGGAAGTCACGCTCGCCGATCTTGGAACGAACCACATTACTGATGGCGAAGAGCGCATCGCCACTTCCTCCATCCTGGAATTTCTCGAAATCGAAGCGAAACAGATGACGCCGGCGTTGCCGATGCGGCTAGCAAACGTAATGCGAGCGCTTGGCTGGATGCGCCACCCCAACGGCTACGTTACGATAAAAGGCCAGCGCGTGAAGGGCTATTTCCGGTGGAGCACGCGCCAGCCGCCCGAAACTCCAAAAACACCGGCAACCGGCCCAATTAAAGGGCGGGGCGTACAATGAGCCGTCCGCTTGAAGAGCGACCTGGTCGGCTAGATCGACCTGGGAGGCACATTCCCTATACGCGCCCGCGCAATAGCAGCAGCAGCGCATGCGCCGCTCCCTGGCCAAAGTTTTACTATTGGGCTCTCAGGTCGCTCAGGTCGATCAATAGGCTATTCGGCCAAGGGCTTAGCCCTGCCGGCTGGTCGCTCCCAGGTCGCTCGCGCGTCCGTCGAGGTCGCTCTTTCAGATGTCGAGGTGGCCAGATGAAGCGTGCGGGCCCGCGGCGGGGGACCCTGGGCCGGCCATCACTCGACCCGCTGGCTCTGATCGCCAGCGCCAGGCGCTGTCCGCTCTATTCTTTCACGGGGGTGAGCGCTGCACCGCTATATTCGGGACACGAATGGGCTTCTTCGCGAGCTGCTGACCGCCGCACACCTTAGTCACTGGCTGCACCTTAAACGGACAACCAAACATCCATGGCTTGGTGCAGCGGTAGAAAGGTCGCGATGTGGGAAGCTCCTTGTTATTTCGAGATCGCAAGGGTGGTCCCCTCCTCGTCTTCCGGACCGATCACGGGGGGGGCAGGTCTAAATTCGAAGGCAATTGAGCAACTGAGCGGCTGTCGGCCTTCTTTTGCTAAAGGTCATTTCTTCTTAGGCATCGCCGCAGAGGCCCTCAATTGCTAGTATGGTCGGGAGGTTATCATTTATTCGATTGGCTCGACGGGGTGCCGCGATGAACGCGTATCCTAGCACCTAGAACGATCTTCCTAGAAATCAGTGAAGGAGTAACGGGCATGAAGCGGGGTCGAGTATCGGCGGCAGAGTTGTCGGTCAGCGACATAGATGTCCAGCAAGCCAGGCTCCCACCTCCGGCCTGTCTGTCGGGACCGGAGCTCGAACTATTTTGCTCCATTGTCGGAGGCTGTGACGCCGGACATTTCCGAGAGACCGACCTCCCCCTTCTGTCGCGCTATTGCGAAGCTGCCGTTTTGGCCGAGCAGGCAGCGGTAGAGCTGCGCAATGGTGCGGTGGTCGACGGAAAGCCGAGCCCATGGATCGTTGTCCAGGAAAAGTGCGTCCGTGCTATGGTGTCGTTGAGCATGCGGCTACGGCTCGCGCCGCAGAGCAGGATCGATCCGAAGACCCTTGGGCGTCGGCCGGAGCCGCCGCGAGGCCCAATGCCTTGGGACCGCGAGGACGATCAAGACTGTTAGCGCGGTCCATTAGCGGTCAGCCGGGCTCGACCAATCAGCCTAGGCAGATGCCCCGGCAGCCTCCCGTCCATACCGCCCCCACATGGCAACTGCCTTTTAATCATGGGGTCGAGGGTTCGAGTCCCTCCGCGCTCACCATGTCCATTTTGTGTCCAGCCCGGAGACATAGGTAACGGAACGTACCTAAGACATGGGTGACAACCTCGTGCCGAACGGGTTGTCGAGCGGTTGCAAGGTCATTTGCTCCAAAGTTGATTGAGTTTGACGCCGATCGCATCCGATCTGTTGCGTTCCGGCGTGACGCATCCCATCGCACGACCATTTTTGCTCGGCCTCCGCTGTCGCCGTCAACCCCGCGCGTGCCGCGCCCCTGCGGGCTTCGGGGGTTGACCGCGACAGCGGAGCCAAGCAACGGACTGTCATGCCAAGAATGCACAAGGGCGCGTCTCCATCAAGGTGTCGCGGTCATCGCTGAGACATTGGTGACCGGCTTTGCGGCGAACGGGTTGTCGAGAGGTTGCAGGGTCTTCTGCTCCAGATCGAAATATCCGAGATCGTAGTGCATGAAGCTGACGAGCCAAATGCCCTCATCGACTTCCTTGATGCCGAGCTTTTGCCCGGCCAGCACGGTTGAGATGTTGATCCGCTTGCGATGCAGGCAGAGGCGGCCACAGGCGGTGACGATGACGTCACGGTCGTGGAAAGGATAAGTCAGGTCGGGCAGCCCGGCATAGGACCGTGCTGAGGCGATGTAGGACTCGGCAGGGCACTTCATGTCGAGCGCCTCGTGCGGGCGTTCAGTGTTGAACTCGCGGAGGAAGGCATCGAAGCGCTCCTGCTGCTGCAGGCTGTTGAAGCCCGGCGGGCGGGTGGCCTCCTTCTTGAGGGTGAGATGCATGCGCTCATGGCGGCCGTTCTGTTGCGGATGACCCGGCTTGATGCGTTCGATGTCAATGCCGAGCCTGAGCCACCACACCGAGAGCTTTGAGAGATTGAACAGGGCATTGGGACTGACAAAGGGCACGCCATTGTCGGAGCGAATGGCCAGCGGCAGGCCGCGATCACGGAACAGTCGCTCAAAAGCAGTGATTGCAGGCTCTTCGCGGGTCGAATCGAGGGCTTCGCAGAGGAGCAGGAAACGCGAGGCGTGGTCGGTGACGGTTAGCGGATAGCAATATCGCCCGTTGCCAAGCTTGAACTCGCCCTTGAAGTCGGCGCACCACAGATCGTTGGGGGCTACGCCCTGCGACAGCGGCGTGCCGCGCGCGCGGTGGCGCGGCCCGCCGCGCTTGACCAGGCCATGGCGATCGAGCACCGCATGGATGGTGCTTTTGGCGGGAATCCTGACATCGCCATCGAGCCGCCGCACCAGCAGCTCGCGGATCTTGCGGGCGCCCCAGTGCGGCTTCTCGGCCTTGAGGCGGACAATCAGGCCCTCGATTTGCTCGGGGAGCTGATTGGCATAGCGCACCGGCCGCCTGGACCGGTCGCTCAGGGCGGCCAACCCGTGTTCCCCGGCAGACGTCTGTCATGGCCTCCCCGTCCAGCAGGCGGGCTACGAAGCGAAGGCGCTCTTCCATCACCGAACTCGCTTTCCACGGCATCCACACCTCCCGCAGAACAAAAGCGGAAAGTGTAACCCATGTGTCCGGTACGATTTGTCACCTATGTCTCGGGCCGCTCACAAAGAGACCAATCATTTAACGCGGGGGCCGTCATTGTCTCGTATCTCGGGTAGCTAGCGGGGTAGCAACCCACGGCGGCTTTCGAACGCGATCCCATTTCCATCCTTTCCCAGCATGAGCCAGAAAGCGTTGCCATTCAGATGCTGGCTTGCCGCTCAGCCGTAAGGGGCAGGATCCTGTTAATCGAATGGTCGCTGGTTTGAATCCAGCCCGGGGAGCCAAAATAAATCAACTACTTACAGCAGATTTTAAGTCTCCATTTCTGCCTCATTTTGCCACGTGCACACACCTTGCACACATGGGAGCGATCTGGAGCCCCGCTTCTCCTGCAAGGTCTGCGGACGCCGCGGCGCCGATGTCAGGCCGCTGTTCGAGAAAGCGGCGATGGGCACCTGATGTCTGAGATCGATTGGCGGCGAAGTTTTGAGGACCCGATCCCCCTGCCCGGTGGCGGCGAGCTGCGCACCCTTCTGGATGCCGGCAACTACATCCACTCGCTGTCGAAAGCGAAGCAACAGCAACATGCCTGGCAGGTCGCCACGGAAGCCCTGCTGGTGGTCGTGAACCAGAATGGTCCGACAATGTTCGCGAGGATCGGAATTATGCTGGCACTGTACCCGCGCGGTGAGCCCGTCTTTAATCCCGATGCCAAGAAGCATCAGGTCCGCCGCGTGGTACTGAGCTGCGCGCACAGGTTAGGTCGGTTCCAACAACAACTTGTGATTATTCTCTGTTAACTATCATATTTACCCGAATTAAATCGCTGTCATTCTACCTCAAGTAATATTGGGCGGAGGCAGTGATGACCGATCAAGAACAACACGAGATCGAAGACCGCCGGAAGTTTCTGATTTCGGCCGGCAAGTTTGCAGCCGTTACGCCTCCAGCCATGACGCTGTTGCTGTCCACTTCATTGACTTCCGAGGCAATTGCGCACTCGGGGAGCGGGCGCGGTCGGCAAAAGCCCGGCAATAATGGCTGGGGCAATGGCGGCAACGACGGAGGGAACAAGGGCGGGGAATACCGCTGACACTTCACCGCCAGCAGGAGCCATTTAATTGCCAAGGCTTCGCCCCTCTCTCGTCTTCAAAGATTCACAAACCAGCGGCAGGCTTACCCTGCCTTTCGGGAATTTCAGCCCCCAGCCCCCTTCCCGGAAGTAAGATCGACGGCCCTGGCTTTGAGAGAGCTGGGGCCGTTTTTTCGTTCAAAGCGGCAGCCGGCCGTTACCCCACGGGCCTGAATATACCCTCGTGGTGCTCGAGACAGTTCATGCAAATGGTCACCCTATACCACCCTGGCCGAATTCTGAATGCTTGGAGAAGCGCGCCACCCGTGCGTGAGCATCGTGTCGTACCGTGACATGTAACTGAAACCCCATCGCATCGAGAACATTAAAAACAGTCGTAAAGTTGGGCTTAATTGGATCGCCTGCAAACGCACGATGAAGGCTCGATCTCGCAAGCCCAGATTTCTGCGCAAGGTCGGAGATATTGTAAAGGCGAGTGGCGGCGCCAATAGCGTGACAAATTTCGGCGATATCCGATTTCTCGAACGCTTGATTTATGAGATCGACAGCCGCTTGTCGGGGGTCCGATTGTGGGCGGGTCGCGTTGACCGAGTTGTTAGACATAGACCCCTCCAACAAAATAGGCCGGCATTGCTGCCGGCCTACTTTATTGGAGGCAATGTAATTGGGCGAGGTCAATATCTCGCTGCGACCGGCGCGCCGTAACCGCCGAAGCGGTAGTTGAGGCGGACGGTGACCATGTCGATGTCCTGGCTAACCCGGTTGTTGATCACGCCAGCAATAAACACGGGAGAC